>JAJPKO010000012.1 GCA_021323655.1 Acidobacteriaceae bacterium | reverse complement strand
TGATCGTTCAGATCTTCATAGCCCAGCGCCAGCCCGTAGATCCGCTGCGAGAGCATTTCTGAGAGCTGGCGCGTAACCAGCGATGGCGACCGGCCGTCCAGGAAGCAACTGGCCACACGCCCCAGCAGGTTGATCTTGCGACCCACTTCCCGTAACAGCAACGCCCCGCCATCCGTGGATACTTGACCAGCCGTGAACCCGGCTTCCACTCGACGCGAAAAATGGGCTGTAAACGGAAACGTTTCCTGGATACACTCTGTCATTAAAGGCCGCTCCTTTCTCAAGGCATTTAACTATGCACAGACAACGCAGTTATGCCACGAATTCAGCGACCTTTTGCTACTTTTTTCTTCCTAACCTTTACTGTTTGCCTACTGCCCGTGAGAAATCGCGGCTAAGCTATTGAAAACAAATGACCCCCGTACAGGAAGGGGAGGGGTCCGCAATTCCTGCACCGGGCGGGAATCACTGAGGGGGAAGTTAGGCAGTGGTTTTGGCGCAGAATTCGTTGAATGCGCGAACCAGCTCCTGTGCGATGCTCTGCGCTGTGTTGTTTTCAATGATGAAGCGCTGCATTAAATAGACCAGTTTGCCATCGCGCAAAATGGCAATCGCTGGAGAGGTTGGAGGGTTCCCCTCAAAGTAGGAGCGGGCGCGCTCGGTCGCTTCGCGGTCTTGCCCGGCAAATACGGTGATGGATTGGTCCGGAACGACCGCGTTCTGCAGCGCAAGCCGGACTCCGGGGCGCATCTTTCCTGCCGCACAGCCGCAAATCGAATTCACCACGACCATCGTCGTTCCAGGTTTCGCCAGCGCGGCATCTACTTCTTCCGCCGTGCGCGTCTCACGAATGCCAGCGCGGGTCAGTTCTTCGCGCATGGGAATCACCATAATTTCGGGATACACTGTTTTGCTCCTCCGCTCCGGACATTCTGTCCGGCCATTGCTCTTATTCTACTGATATCTTGAAGCTGATGCGTGTGCTTGAGGATGTCCCGCTCGCTCCCTATACAACCTTTGGCATTGGCGGCCCTGCCCGCTGGTTTGTGGAAGCCCACCGTGAGGATGAGGTGCTGGATGCAGTGCGCTTTGCCTGCGAACACTCAGCGCCACTCTTTGTGCTTGGCGGAGGAAGCAATCTGCTGGTGAGCGATGAAGGCTTCCCTGGAGTTGTACTTCGAATTGCGCTGAGCGGCATTGAGCAGAATGGAAATATTTTTTCCGTTGCCGCCGGAGAGCCATGGGACGCATTCGTCTCCAGAGCGGTGGCGGAAAACTACAGCGGTATCGAATGCCTCGCAGGCATCCCGGGGAGCGTCGGTGGGACACCCGTGCAGAATGTCGGAGCGTATGGACAGGAGGTTGCTGACACCATCCGTTCCGTCAGGGCCTTCGATACGAAGTCTGATAGATTTGTCACACTAAGCGCCGATGAGTGTGGATTCGGTTACCGGGAAAGTGTGTTTAACACCACAGCTCGCGGGCGATACATCGTAACGAGCGTCGAATACGGCCTGAACCCTGGCGGTGATCCAGCAATTTCCTACGCGGACCTGAAGCAATACTTTCAGGATGCAAACACTCCTCCAACACTGCAACAAGTCAGCGACGCAGTGCGCGAGATTCGGCACGGCAAGGGAATGTTGATTGTAGACGGCGATCCAGACTGCAAAAGCGCTGGCAGTTTCTTTAAGAATCCCGTGATCAGCCTTGAGCATTTCGCGAAGATCGTCTCACTCGTTGGTGGACAAAATGTGCCGCACTATCCCGTAGGTCGCGAACAGGTGAAAGTGCCGGCAGCCTGGCTGCTGGACCAGGCGGGATTCCATAAAGGATATGTGATGGGACGGGCTGGCATCTCCAGCCGGCACACGCTTGCCCTTATCAACCGTAACGGTGCGTCCGCGAAGGACATCGTCGCTTTGCGCGACCGGATCGTTGCGACAGTGGAAAAAAAATTCGCCATTCACCTGGAGCCGGAGCCGGTCTGGGTAGGAAAACCGCTATGAAGCTGCATGATCTTGCTAACTCCATTGGGGCAGAGTTGCGTCATGGCAATGATGCCGAGGTGGTTCGTGTCTCGAGCATCCCCAGAGCCACCCCAGATTCCATTGTCTTCGCCGAAGACGAAACTGTGTTGCAGCAGGCGCTTGCTTCTTCCGCTGCTGCCGTCCTGACAACGGAGAATCTCGCCGCAGGTGTGAGCAGTACGAAGGCGATTCTGGTGATGAAACAGCCTCGACTTGGGTTTGCGCGGGTGGCGCGCATGCTTCAGTCCGAGGAAAGACACAGCGGTATTCACCCTACGGCAGCGATTGCATCCAACGTCCGGCTGGGCGAAGATGTTTCCGTCGGTGCATATGCGGTAGTTGAGAACGGTGCCGAGATCGGTCAGGGCACGAGCATTGGCGCCGGTGCGATTGTTGGCAAGGGCGTGATCATTGGCGAGCAATGCAGAATTTATCCACGCGTGGTCTTGTATTCCGGCGTGACGCTGGGGAATCGCGTGGTAGTCTACGCCGGAGCGGTGCTCGGTGCAGATGGGTTTGGCTATGTCCGGGATGTGGAGACGGGAGAATACCTGCAATTTCCGCAGCAGGGAACGCTCGTGATTGAAGATGACGTCGAGATTGGTGCGAATTCGACGATTGATCGCGGGGCACTCGAAGAAACACGCATCTCGCGTGGGGTCAAACTGGATAATCTGGTCCATGTGGGGCATAACGTCCGGATTGGGAAGAATGTAGTCGTTGCGGCGCAAACAGGAATATCCGGCAGCAGCACCATTGGCGATGACGCGATTGTCGGCGGACAGGTGGGAATTGCCGACCATGTCGAGATAGGCGAGAGGGCGATTTTGGGAGCACAGTCAGGAATTCCTTCGCGCAAGAAAATACGCGGACCAGGAGTTGTTTTCTGGGGGACACCGGCCCGGCCTATCAAGGAATATCTGAAGGAACTGGCAGTGTTGGCGCGCCTGGCGCGGGAAAAATAAAGAGTATGGCCATCATTGTGGTGGGCGGCAATGCGCGCAAGGTCGGCAAGACTTCCGTGATCTCTGGCTTGATTTCGCATCTTATTGAGTACAACTGGATGGCCTTCAAAATTACACCGCATGCTCATTGCGGTGACGACTTACAGATTGTCGAAGAAAAGAGCCGGGACAGAAACACGGACACCTCGCGCTTTCTGGTCGCAGGAGCAAAGAAGGCCTTCCTGGTGTGTGTCCCTGTTGAAGGCATGGAAGCAGCAATGCCGGACATTCGTAAAGAACTCGACAAGGCCAGAAACGCCATTATTGAATCGAACAGCATTCTGGAATTTATAAAGCCGGACATATACCTTTCCATCCTGGACCCGGCTGTAGCTGACTTCAAAAGCCCGGCACAACAGTGGCTCGGCCAAGCTGATGCTGTGTTGATCAAGCTCGGCGTCGCCAGGCCGGTGCCGCACTGGCGGCTGAGAGAAGGCAGCCTGCAATTCATCATCACACCTCCCAGTTATGTCACTCCTGAAGTTGTGAATTTTGTGAAAAGCCGGCTTACCTGAACCTCAGGATGAGAGGCAGCGATGGAAATTGGCACGCAGTCACGATTATGGATACTCATACTGATTGTTACGGCAGTGGTCTGTGCGTGCCTCTTGTTCTGGAAACATGCGAAGCAGGGTTCACGCATCCCAGCTAAGGTGGGAGCTGAATCCATGTTGACTGTGAGCAGCCTGAATTTTCCAGATCACGGTGAGATTCCGAAAAAATTTACCTGTGACGGAGAGGACGTTTCTCCGCAACTCAGCATTTCGTCCGTTCCGGCGGCAGCAAAGAGCCTTGCGCTGATCATGGAAGATCCGGACGCGCCTGGCGGAACGTTTACACACTGGGTGTTGTTCAATTTACCTGTGCAGACACGCGATCTGGCGGAAGGAGCAAATCCTGGAGGCGCTAAACAGGGGAAGAATGACTTCCAGAAGAATGGATATGGAGGGCCATGTCCGCCGCCCGGAAACCCACACCATTACATCTTTCATATTTATGCGTTGGATAGCGGGCTCGATTTGCCGGAAGGAGCCACAAGAGAACAAGTAGAGAGCGCGCTCGACGGCCATGTTCTGGCAGAAGGGACGTTGACGGGCCTCTACGCCCGCCGGCAATAGTATTCTGCAGTTGATTGATTGTTCACCAGGAAGAAGCCGTTGTTCTCCGGACTTGGCCCGTGCATGAGGCCGACCTGATCGTTTCCCTCTTTACCCGGCGGTACGGAAAGGTGAAGGGGATCGCCAAGGCGGCGAGCAAGAGCCGGCGCCGCTTTGGTGGCGCGCTGGAGCCGATGACGCATGTTTTGGCCAACTATGCCATAAAGCCCAGACAGGAGCTTGTGCGGCTCGATTCTTTGGAAATTGTTTCTTCACCTTTATTTGAGCCGGTAGATTATGAGCGTGCCGCAGCTTTGGCCTTCTATTCAGAAGTGCTGGAAGAATGTCTGCCGGATTCTGATCCGCATGATGCGGTGTTTCGCCTGTTGCTTTCTGTGCTGGAGCAGACTACGACAGGGAGGACCTGGATGCCGGTCACCTATTTTGCGCTGTGGATGTTGCGCCTGATGGGCTGGATGCCCGACATTTTGCATTGCACGATCGGGGGCGAGTCGTTTGCGGGACGTCCGGCATACTGGCACGCACATGCTGACGGGCTGGTGTGCTCGGAGCACAAGCGGCTGGCGAGTTCGACGTTGTCCCCCGAGTCACAGTCACTTGCAGTGAGAATTTTCCGCCAGCCTGTTTCCGCATTCGCCCTGGAAGACTGGCCGCGAAACCGGGCTACTGATCTGCGGCGGTTTGCGACCCAAGGGCTGGAACGGCACCTGGAGAGGAAGCTTTCGTCAGTCCATGCTCTGATGAAACTCGGCGGGTGAGTGCACGGATATTTGCCCTCTGAGCAGGTCAAATTGGTTCTCATCCATTAGAATCAACAAAGTATTCATTTTTTATTTTTTTTATAGAGAGACTTTCGAGTGGGTCCAGCCTTCGTCGCAACTAGACACATGCCATTAACTTTTCAGGAGCTGCTTTTCCGGCTCCAGATGTTCTGGGCCGAGCGGGGATGCGTTCTGCAGCAGCCCTACGATGTGGAAGTGGGTGCAGGAACGATGTCACCGGACACGTTTCTACGCGTGCTCGGGCCGAAGCCCATTCATATTGCATATGCGCAACCATCGCGGCGCCCGGCGGACGGGCGCTACGGCGAGAATCCGAATCGGCTCTATAAACACACGCAGTTTCAGGTAATTCTGAAGCCTCCTCCGGCGGACATTCAGGATCTGTATCTGGAATCGCTGAGGGCGATTGGCATTGATTTGCGTGAGCATGACATCAAGTTTGAGGAAGACAACTGGGAGTCGCCGACGCTCGGTGCCTGGGGCATTGGCTGGCAGGTGATGCTGGATGGTCTGGAGATTACGCAGTTTACCTACTTCCAGCAATGCGGTGGTATTGATCTTGATCCGATCTCCGGCGAGATAACCTATGGACTGGAGCGGATTGCAGCATTTCTGCAGGATGTGGACTCTATCTATGACATTGTGTGGGCGCGCGATCCTGTCACGGGACGGCAAATCACATATGGTGAGGTGCGGCTGGAAGAAGAGCTGCAGTTTTCAGTCTATAACTTTGAGGCGGCTGAGATAGAAAAGCTCTGGGAGCACCTGCAAATGTATGAGGCCGAGTGTCAGGCGCTACTGACGAGCTTTCAGGATTTGAAGAAGCTTCAGCAACACGAGAAGGCCCACGAGCGTGCTGTGCACGAAGAGCATGAGGTTGAAAGGCAGATTAAGCGGTTTCCAGTACTTGGTGCTTACGACCTATGTCTGAAATGCTCACACCTCTTTAATCTACTGGATGCGCGAGGGGCCATTTCTGTGACAGAGCGAGTGGGCGTTATTGCGCGTATCCGGAATTTGGCCGTAGGTGTGGCGAAGGCGTATGTGGCGCAGCAAGAGAAGCCGCCGCTTGCTGTGCGTGCCTGACCTGGTGTCTCTTGTTGCAAACCGGCTAAGTCACACGATCACTCGAAACTGTAGTCAGAAGCTAAGAGTCAACAGCGATCAATAAAAATATGTCAGATTTACTTTTCGAAATTGGACTGGAAGAGATTCCAGCGCGGATGATTGCGGCGGCACAGAAAGAGCTGCATCGCCGCGTGCTTGAATTGCTGAATCGCGAGCGGCTGGTATCGGGTGCTACGATCGAGTCCCGCTCATACTCAACGCCGCGCCGGATCGCTGTTGTTTTTCCCGGAGTGCTTCCTAAACAGGCTGATACAGAAGAACAGCTGACTGGGCCGTCGTGGAGCGTCGCTTTCAAAAATGGCGAGCCTACGCCTGCCGCGCTCGCTTTCGCTAAAAAGGCCGGTGTTGAGGTTTCAGCGCTTGAAAAGACTGTGACTCCCAAAGGGGAGTACGTTACTGCGACTGTGTCGCGCAGTGGACGCGCCGCTACTGAGGTCCTGGCGGAGCAGTTACCGAAGGAGCTCGCAGCGCTGTATTGGCCGAAGAACATGTACTGGCGCGCTGGCAAGCCGGAGAGGTTCGTGCGTCCGGTGAAATGGATTGTGGCGTTGCTGGATGAGGCGGTCGTTCCTGTGGAGTTTGCCGGAGTGCGTGCGTCGAACCTGAGTTATGGACATCGTATTCTGCATGGCGCGCAGGCGGTCACGATCCTCAAGCCCTCAGAGTATGTAAGTGCGCTCGAGGCCGCAAAGGTGCTGGTGGATGTGGATGCGCGGCGGCAGCGCATTCGCAAGGCGCTGGATGCGGCGACACGCTCGGTGGCTGGAGCGCGGTGGCGCGAGGATGCGGCGCTGGTGGAAACCGTAACGCACCTTACCGAATGGCCTTCGGTGTTGCTGGGTAACTTTGAGCCTGAATATCTGTCGCTTCCAGAGGAAGTGCTGGTGACGGTGATGCGCGACCACCAGAAGTATTTTGCGGTTGAGGATGCTTCCGGCAAGCTTGCGCCGCACTTTCTTGCGGTACTGAATACGGAGACAGATGAGCGCGGGATCGGCGTCATCCAACATGGGAATGAGCGAGTGCTGCGGGCGCGATTTAACGATGCGCGCTTCTTCTGGACCGTGGACCAGAAGGTTCTATTAACGGACCGGGTGGAGATGCTCAAGTCGGTGACGTTCCAGAAAGACCTGGGCAGCTATTATGACAAGACGCAGGCCAACCTGCGGATCGCAGAAGAGATTGCTGTCCTTGCCGCCAATCGAGGAGTTGCTCTGGACCGCGATGCTTTGTTGACGGCAACGCGGCTGGCGAAGACGGATTTGACGACGGAACTGGTGAAGGAGTTTACCGAGCTGCAGGGCATTGTTGGCGGTTTGTATGCGCGCGTCCAGGGCCTGGGGGAGACAGTCGCGCAGGCCATCTATGCGCAATACACTCCTGCTTCGGTGGAAGATGCTATTCCGGACATAGTGGAAGGTCAGATTCTCGGCCTGGTGGACCGCATCCAGACCATTGCTGCGATGTTTGCGATTGGGCTTGAACCGACGGGATCGAAGGACCCATTTGCACTGCGGCGGGCGGCGAATGGCGTGGTGAAGATTCTGGCTGAATCGGATTTGCCACTTACTCTTGCGGACATGATTGCGATGCCCGGGAAAGACGAGGCCCGGATTGCAGATAGAGTGAGCGCATTTCTGCGGGAGCGCGTGGAATTCTACCTTCGTGATGTCAGGGCCTTCCACTACGACGTTGTGAAAGCGGTGATCGCGGCCGACCATGAAAACGTTCGTGATGCAGTTGCGCGGGCCGAAGCGCTGAGCGCGGTGCGTGGGTCTGAGGACTTCCTGGCCATTTCGGCAGCGTTCAAGCGGATCAAGAATATTCTGCGACAGGCAGGGGAGAAGCAGGGGCGTCCGGGAGGGGAAGGTCGCGTAGACCAGAAGCTTCTGGTAGATGCTCCGGAACAGGCACTTTATTCTGAAGCAGAGAAACTTGTGCCAGCAGTTGAATCCTTGCGCGCTGAGCGGAAGTATCAGGAGGCGCTGGAGCAGATTGCTACGCTGCGTCCACATGTGGATCTGTTCTTCGATAAGGTCATGGTCATGGTGGAGGATCCCGCCGTTCGGCAGAATCGGCTTACTTTGCTGGCGTGGGTGTTGCATGGATTTTCATCCATCGCCGATTTCTCGGAGATTGTAAGCAGCTGAAGGTCAAGTGTGTTGAACGGAGACACCTGACAGTTCAGGCAGTGCTCTTCAGCCCTGACAGCCTACCTGTTTTTCATCCAGCTGCACCAACGTCAGATGGGCGAAGTAGACGGCGAAGAGGCCGTCGTCGGACGGCTCCCAGCCCAATGGCTCTCTCCACAGCATTTCGCTCAAAAAGGTATCGCACTTTCGCAGTGTCAGATCTCCTCTGGTTCATTCTGTCAGCTATCTCCCAGGTTCATACCACCAGTACCCCCTCCCCTCCCCCCTCCCCTTGTCGGTATCCTTTTCTTTATTTTCAATCACTTAGCGGGGGATCATCCCCTGCTATCCTACTGATTCTGCTGGAGTTAGGTTCTTCCTAGTGTTTTCAATTACTTACGAGGGGGTCTCACGCCAGACAGGGTACGCTTCCAAGTCGACGAGGTGCTCTGAAGGGAAAAAGCATGGCTTTTGGGCCACGCCTTTTTCTTCTAGTACAAGAATAGCAGGTGGAGGGGGAATTTCCGGCCCTGGGGGGGTGGGGTATGTAGATGATTCCGGAGAAGTTAAGGGCGGGTGTTACCTTCGTAAGACTTGACAGAGTCTTTTTGTCTTTTCCCAATAGCCTCTCCACCTTTTGCTTTCCACCCTCCTGATCGCGAACACAGCGCGTTTGGGGATCCGGTGAGCAAAGGATGGGCACCCGGGGCGGTGTTCTGCTTTGTGCATGCTGCGAAAGGTTGTTGCTGGCGAGCGGCGCGCATTGCGATAGGGCCTTCGGCCTTGCCCAGAATGCAAACGGAAAATTGAGCAGATTAACAAGGGCAACAAAATTTTCGGGGTGCATGCATCCTGCGAAGGTGAGCAGTGCGTGTTTACTTTTTTGGTAAGGGTAGAAAAATTCTGTTGACAGTTGTGTCTGGATTTGAATACACACAGTACCGGCAATGTTAACGGTTTCATTTTGAGTTGGGAACCTGAATTCAGATCGGGCCAGTCCATGCGAAATGTATCCGTTTACTCCTGATCAATTCACTCTTTTGGGAGGAGGACGCTTTAAGAATTTGAGAGCTTAACAAAATTCGAGGGACGCTTTACCAAAAAGCACAGGCGCAGGGATCTGCGCTTGAGAACAAACACAACGATGCATGAAGTGGTACGCAGTTCCCGACAGTAAATTTCAGGGAGGTAAGTGTATGCGAAGTTTTACGCAGGCGACTTCCGCGATATGGCGGATATTTTTCAAAAGTTTTCCAGCAATCGTTTTCTTGCTGCTGGTTCCGTGTTTTGCTTTTGGGCAGATGGACCAGGGCTCAGTCACAGGCATTGTGCAGGACACGACCGGAGCGGTCGTACCGAATGCGCAGGTCACCCTCAAGAGCACCGATACCGGTCTTGAATTGCAAACGAAGACCGACCAGAACGGTGTCTATACTTTCTCGCCCGTCAAAATTGGCAATTATCAGGTTTCAGTCACAGCGCCTGGCTTCCAGACGACGACGCAGGCAAATCTGCACCTTGACGTGCAGCAGCGGCTTGCAGTGAATGTGCAGCTTCAACCTGGCGAAGCAACGGAAACGGTAGAAGTGACTGCAGCGCCTCCGTTGATGCAGACGGAAGAGGGTTCGACCGGTCAGGTGATGGACACCAAGACCATCAATGACACGCCTTTGAATGGCCGCAACTGGGTATTTATTGCTCAGCTGGCGGCAGGTGCAGCGCCACCAAGCGGCTCACGCGGTGCAGGGAAGGGCGATTTTAACGCGAACGGTCAGCGCGCTGAGCAGAACAATTTCATTCTGGATGGAGTAGACAACAACAACAACGTGGTGGACTTTCTGAATGGCGCCAGCTTTATCGTGCGGCCTCCACCGGACGCTCTGGCGGAGTTCAAGGTACAGACTGGCGCGTACAGCGCGGAATTTGGACACTCTGCCGGCGCGGTCATTAACGCCAGCATCAAGAGTGGTACGAATGACATCCACGGCGATCTTTGGGAGTACATCCGCAACGACGCCTTTGATATTCACGATTTTGATGCGACGCCCGAGTCGTGCCGAAGTACCGTCAAAACCAGTTTGGCGCAACGCTTGGTTTTCCGATTATCAAGAACAAGCTGTTCTTCTTTGGCGATGTGGAGGCGAACCGCATTATTTTCGGCGAGACGCATTCCGGACAGACCGTTCCTACTGCACTGATGAGGAAGGGGAACTTCAGCGAGTTACTGAATCCGGCGCTGAATTCAGGCGGGAGGGCAATCACGCTTTACGAGCCAAGCACGACAAGCGCAGGTACAACACTGATGTCCTGCAATGGTCAACAGAACGTATTGTGCTCCAACCAGATTGATGCAGTGGCACAAAACATTCTTAATCTGTATCCCTTGCCAAACGTAGGAGCAGCGGGTCAAACCTACAATAACTACACCAGTCAAGCCAATGCTCAGGACAATACGTGGCAATGGGACACGCGTATGGACTGGAACATAAGTTCAAAAGACCAGACTTTCGCGCGGTTCAGCTATATGCATGATCCAGCCGTGCATCCTGCTCCTCTGAACCTGACACTGGATGGCGGCAGCTTTGGTGATACCGGGAACATCATTAATCTTGGTGAAAACTTTGCATTCAGCGAAACGCATGTCTTCACCCCGACGTTGTCCAATGAGTTTCGGTTTGGCTACAACTATGGCCATTTCGGCTTCCAGAACTTCCATGCGTATGATCCGAACTTTGCCACGTCGCTTGGCTTTGGCGGAATTCCTTACAATCCAGGCAATGGCGGGCTTCCCTATGTGAATGTAGGCGGGTTGTCTCATTTTGGCTCGCCACAGTTTTACATATCGAATGAATACGACAATGTGTGGCAGGTGCTGGACAATGTGACGAAGATTGCTGGCAATCATGCTCTCAAGATGGGCATTGATATCCAGCATGTTCGTTTTTCCACTACTCAGCCCACGCAGCCACGTGGAACTTATAACTATACGGGCGTATACACATCACAGGTCGGTACAGCTAATACTGGTTTTGGCGCAGCTGATTTCCTGCTGAACCTGATGAACAGCTCTGCCATTTCCAACGTGTTCAACAGTGATGACGTAAGGTGGGACAACGCCGGGTATTTTCAGGACGACTGGACTGTCTCTCCGAAGCTGACACTGAATCTGGGCATACGCTATGAGTACTTTCAGCCCTACGAAGAACGGCATGGACATCAGGCGCTGTTCTATCCGACGAATGCACCGACCGCTGGTGGTGGAACGGGCGTGTATCTCCTTCCGGCGAAGAGCAGAAATGTAGTGCTGGCGCCGAAGTTCCTGAATTTGCTGGCCAAGGACAACATCAGCCTGGAGTACAGCAACTACAACCCGCTGGTGCATGGACAAAACCTGAACTTTGCTCCGCGGTTTGGTTTCGCCTTCCGTCCTTCTGACAAAGCTGTGATTCGTGGCGGATTCGGCCTGTTCTTTGGTGGTTTGGAAAGCGCAGGATATTACCCGAACCTGGGTGAGAACTATCCTTTCGAATTTGATTCCAGCTTTAACTCTCCGACGAGCTGCACCACCGGAGGAAGCTGCCCGACGAATGGCTTTACCTTAGAGACGGGGTTCAGCAACGCGATTGCACAAGGACTGCAAAACGCGATTAACACACCGGCATTGCGCGGAGGTGATCTGCACGCCAAGACAGCATATAGCGAACAGTTCAACCTCACGACTGAATACTCCATCAGCAACAACATGGTGGTGAGTGTCGGTTATGTGGGATCACTTGCGCGTCATTTGCTTGTCTTCCCCAATCCCAATGGAATGGTGGCATTGGCTCCAAATGGCTATGGACCATCTCCAAACCCGCTTCAGCCTTTCCCTGATTTTGGAGGTGTGGCCTATAACTCCTATCAGGGCGTGTCAAACTACAATTCGCTCCAGGCGAAGCTCGAACGCCGCTTTTCAAATGGACTGAGTTTTCTTTCCACCTATACTTATGCGCACTCTCTTGATGACGCACCGACACCGTTGGGTAGCACGGGAGACGGCGGCTATCGAGGTACGAACATCGTCCCGATTGGTTACGACTATGCGAGTTCGCCCTTTGACGTGCGGCATCGCGTGACGTTCAATGGGAACTATCAACTGCCGTTTGGAAGAGGAAGACAGTATTTGAACCATGGTGGAGTAGCTGATTATCTGTTTGGCGGCTGGGCCACAAGCTTGACCTTCCGCGCCCAAACAGGCGAGCCGTTCACCGTCTACAGCAGCAACATTACCAATCCGTCTGGAGCCAGTGCTCGCGCTGTTCGTGTCGCTGATCCGTTCAAGGGCGGTGGCACACCTGATCCCAGTTATGGAAGCAGCTTTACCTGCCCGACGAAGGTGAAGACGCTCCAAAACTGGTATAATCCTTGCTCTTTCCGTAATCCGAAGGCCAGCGACATCACCTATAAGGGGGATGGTACTCCGAATACTGTGAGTGGTCTGGCTGCTCTGCCGTATCTCGGTTCATCCCGTAACCAGATCGCGGGGCCGGGTTATACGAGGGTGGATTCTTCGCTCTTTAAATCGTTTCCAACATGGCATGAGCAGAACCTGCAGTTCCGTGCTGATGTCTTCAACCTGCTCAATACTCCTGGGTATGGGGAGCCATCGAATACGGGAATCGGACCAAACGGCGGTCAGATTACCGGGGCGCGGTTCTTCCAGAGCTATACTCCAGATTCGCGCTTCTTCCAATTCTCTTTGAAGTACAACTTCTAAGAGCTAAACTAGCTTCGGCGGACAGACAACCATCTGTCCGCCGGAGATTTTCAATTCACGTGGTCTTCCGGCCTTTTATTTCCGCGTTCATTTTCATGGTTTTGTCAGGAGCAACTGCGCCTGTTTTGTTTGCGCAGCACAGTTTCTCTGCGCAAGACCGGCACACCTTTGAAGCAGCCTCGAAAGCCCAGGACGAGGGCCATATGCAAGATGCCGAAAGGCTGCTTGCAGGACTGGCCCGCAGATATCCGAACAACTTTGAAGTAAGCGCTTCGCTGGGGGAAATCTATGCTGAAGAGGCGAATTACAGCGGGGCTGTGCCATGGCTGGAAACAGCAGCGAAGGTCCGGCCTTCTTCTGTGCCGGTACTGGCGAACCTGGGTGCGGTATATCTCAAGCTGAATCGCAATGAGGATGCGGTACGGGTTTTGCGGCGTGCGGCATTGCTGGATCCGAAGAATCCGGCGACGCAATCGAATTATGGGCTGGCCCTGATGCAGGTGAAGCGGCCGTCGGAGGCGGCGAAAGCATTTGCGGCGTCCGCAGAAGTGAAGGCTCCGGGCGACGATCTGCTTTATAACTGGTCGCTGGCGTTGTTTGATTCAGGCGAGTATGACGAGGCGGGCAAAGTGCTCGGGCGCGCTTCTAATGTAGAGACTTCGGCGGCGGCGCAGTCTTTGCTGGGAGACATCAGCGAAAGACAGAAGCTGTACAAAGAGGCAGCGGCGCATTATGTGAATGCGGCGAAGATGGATCCGAGCGAGCAGAACATTTATGCAGCCGGAATTGAATTTATGCGGCACTGGACGTTCCCTCCGGCGATCCAGTATTTCGAATATGGCGTGAAGCAGTACCCGGCAAGCAAGCAGATGCTGCTGGCACTGGGCATTGCGCGCTATTCGAACAATGATTTTGATAAAGCGGCACCCATCTTTGCGCAACTTCTGAATACTGACCCGGACAACGAGTTTGTCGCCAGCCTGCTTGGGCATGATTGCAGCCTGATGCCGGATGACAGTCCTGGTTGTTCAAGCCTGATCCAGTTTGCAGAGAGGCATACGAAGAATGCGCCAGTGGCGACATACGCCGCGGCAAGTATTCTTCATCGTCCAAGCGACCAGCAGGACCTGGCACTGGCGCAGAAGCTACTGGAGCAGGCAATTGCGGCAGATCCGAAGTTTCCTGAGTCGTATTACCATCTCGGCGTTCTTGAGCAACAGAAGAGAGACTGGCAGGCGAGCATGGCCCCGTTGGAAAAAGCGATCACCCTGAAGCCGGCCTATTCTCAGGCGCATTATCGGCTCGCGCTGGCGTATTCTCATACCGGGCAGCACGAAAAGGCGCAGGCAGAGATTGCCTTGCAGCAGAAGTACAGCCAGCAGGAAAAAGATGAACTGAATGCAAAATTCAAACAAGTAACAACCATCCTGGTATCGAAGAATTGATGAGAGCAGACCAGATCGACTCGCGTGAGGTGGCAAGGCGCATCGCCTGGAGCCGGCGCGATTTTCTGCGATCTGCGGCGGGCGTGGCAAGTGCCGCGCCGCTTTTCAGTTTTGCGCCTTTGCGCGCGCTTGCGCAGTTGAAGAACCAGAAGGTGGTGGTCGTAACGTTTGGCGGGGGCGCGCGGGACGAAGAGACCTTTGCTCCGGAAGGGCAAGAGAACATCCCCAACATGGTGAAGACGCTCTTTCCGCAGTCCACGTTTTATGCGCAGGTGGTGAATAAAGGCATTCTGGGGCATTACGTGGCGACGGCGAGCCTTGCGACGGGAGTCTATGAGACGTTTAATAACTTCGCTACGGTACCGCCGGACAATCCGACGGTCTTCGAGTACTTTCGCAAGGACCGGAAGCGGCCCTTGCATGATGCCTGGGTGGTGGCTCCAAGCAATGGGTTCAATCACATTGGGGAGAGCGGCAACCGCGCGTATGGAGAGGGCCTGGGTGCGGGAGTGATTCTGCCCAAGCATTTACTACAGGCTGCGCTACCTGCAAATGGCTCGATAGACTACGCGCATCTGTTGCGAGATAACTACGAAACCCCGTTTTACACGCCGGAGCTGGCGGGCAGCGAAGTAGAGATGCGGCAACTGGAAGATGTGCTGAAGTTCTCAGTGAGTGATTTTGTGCATCATGCGATGAGTCTCAGCAGTCCGGATGAATTGTCAGTCTATATTGCGAAGCAACTCATGCGGCAGATGGCGCCGAGCCTGCTCTGGATTACTCTGCACGATATTGATATTGCGCACTCAGGGACCTATTCGCTCTACATTGATGGGATCCAGCGATCGGACCGTCTGTGCCTTGAATTATGGAATGCCATTGAAAGCAATCCGGAATATAAGGGCAGAACAACGATGTTTATCCTGCCGGATTTTGGGCGCGATTCGGACGTAGATGCGGGCGGGAATGGATTTCAGCATCATCGCACGGGCGACCCGCTTTCGCGCACGACGTGGATGATGGTGCTTGGGCCTGGGGTGAGGCAGGGGGTTGTGATTGACCGTCCGGTGGAATCTGTGGACCTGGCGCCAACCATTGGAGCGCGCCTTGGGTTCTCAGCGCGCTTCAGCAAAGGCACTCCTCTCACGGAGATTGCGTAGCCATGCAGCCACGTGAACTGACTGCTGCCAGTTTCGTCTCGTATCCGACGAAAGGACGGGCGGTGGCTGTGGAGCATCTTGCTTTGCTGCAGAACTTGCCTTTGTCGCTTCTGCCTTTGTTGCTGCGTGAAGTGATTGCCTATGATGTTCGCTTTCCGGCTGAGCAGCGTATGCTGGATGACCAGTTTGCATATCTTGCTTCGCTCCCGGCTGAACAGCGCGAGAATCTGCTGCATGGATTCGTAGCAATCGAAGTTACAGAAACGCTGGCGGCCATAGATTGGGTGCGGCAGCCGCGGGCATTCAGCGAAGCGCTGACGGCGCATCTATGGGCCACGCACCAGATGGACGCCTTCCGCACCGCTGCCGATGCTTATGCTGAGGCGTGGCGTAAAGCGAAGCCGGATCGAGAGCCGCCCATTCCGCGGCTCGGGATTGTGTTGGCGGGGCAGGGATGTGATCACAGCCCGCATCCGATCTTTCGCAAGCTCCGCCCGTACGGAACTTATTTCCCGAACGTTGACCCTGCGAAAGGGTTGGCGATCCTGACGGAGGCACTGGAGGCGCGTGCGGCGAAGCACCGGGAGCCATATCAGCACTGGTACATTGACGGTGGCGAACCTGCGATGGAAAGTGCGCAGGTTTCTGTCATCTCCTATGCTGAACTTGCTCCAGTACGGCGTGCCATTCTGAAACGGATGCAGGAAGTGATCAACAGCGGCAGCGGCGGCCCTGAAGCGCTGCGGACGCTGCTGGCAGAGATGCGTCCGGAGGAGATAGGGCTGGGTTCGAAGAGCGATGCCACGCTTGCACACTTTAAGACGAGCATTCTGACAGAGGGATCCGGCACGCAGATCTTCAGTACAACGTTTGCGCAGTGGACCGCGCGTGAAGCGCTGCGGCGGGCACAACCAGTCACCATGCTGGTGCGGTTTGCGCCGCGCCAGAGGCAGCTTCCCATGAACGAGCTCCTTTCCGGCCAGCATCCCACCAATGAAACCGATCCTGCCGGATCGCTGATTGATGCGGAGATGGGCGCATACTATACCTGGATCAATCAACAGAGGCTGTCAGGCGCGGAAAAGGGGAGCTTTCTGGCCTGGTTTGAAGGGAAGAATGAAGCTGTAGCCATTGGGCCGGCGCTGCCGCGCGGGGTGGTTTCTCCGTCGCAGGTGAATCTGGAGAAGCTGCTGGCGATGCTCGGGTAATACCCAGCGTTATTTATTCACAGCGCTCCGCGGGCAGAAACTGTTTTTAGTCCGGAGAGTGTACCGGCGGTGAAGGAAACGCGCGCTACATTCTGGAATGAAATTCAGCAGGAACCGCCACGCGTGATTGTTGTAACCAGCTATCTGCATCCGGCGCAATCGAATGACTTCAGCAAGCTGGATTTGTGGCCGGAGTTCAGAAGCTTTCTGGCAGCAAACTACTCGCTGGAGGCGCAACGGCAGCCGCCGGACCGGTGCGGTGGTGGAGCCATCCGGCGGAGTGGGCGGCCTATCGCGTTTACGTGCTTAAACGTCCTCAGCCCGGTGGGCATACTTGATGATGTCGGCGTCGGAGAGGGTGACGAGTCCTTCTGCCACCATCTGATCCACGACGGGAAGAAATGCCTTGAGCTTCTCCTCAGTATCTACCACTGTGATGGTGAGAGAGGCGTCGCCGGAGAGATGAAAGGGTTTGTCTTTGTGGACGCGCCGGTGGGCGCCGTATCCAAGGATGCCGCGATGCACGGTAGCTCCGGCCAGATCGTGGGCGCGCATGGCCTGGACCAAAGCCGCATGGAGGGGCTTGCCTTGCCAGCGGTCGCTCTCTCCGATGAATATCTGCATGAGTTTTGCGCGGCCCTCGATCTTTACATGTTGTGGTGCGGGCTGCTTCGCGGGTTTGGGAACGTCGGCGGTCTTGACCACGGTAGTTTCCTGAACTTCGATCATGGCTGTGCCTGCCAGCTCGCGAAGGCGTGGAAGAATCTCTTCGACCCGTGACTCTGACTCAATGAATTCGATTTTTACGGGAAGTTTGTCGGAGATTTCGACCGTGCCTGCTGAGTGCAGGTGATGATCGGAGCCGAAGCCTGCGATGCCTTTCAGCACAGTTGCGCCGGAAATTCCGTGAAAGAAGAGATAGTCGAGGATACTGGAGTAGGCCGATGAGCCATGATACGTTGCTCCTTCACTCAGGTAGATAGAAACTTTCAGTGCCTTTCCGGCGGGTAACGTCATATTTTCCTCCAACTATGAGAGTGCTTTGGCTGCCAGCACGCCGCACCATACGCCTGCCAGTCCTAAAAGGCAACTGAGCCCGACATAAAGGGCAGCAATGAGGAATGCTCCTGCCTGCAGGTTGATGAATGTTTCCCATTCGAAGGTGGAGAAGGTGCTGTACGCGCCAACAAAGCCGATGGGAACCAGAAATCTCCACGCTGGGCTTACGTCTGCGCGCTTGCCGAGAAACGTGAGGGAGAAGCCGATGATAAAGCAGGCAGTAATGTTGATGACGAAGGTCCCATAAGGGAATTTTGAGCCAAACCTGTCGGCGATGGTTACGCCGACCCAGTAACGTGTGAGTGAGCCGAGCGCGCCTCCGATTGCGATGCACAAGTATTTCTGCAATTCGTTCATCCCCTCTGACGCACAGTCTTTGGTAAGGCTGGCATCTGGTGTTCAGCTTTTTCAGGGGAGCCAGGGCGGTGGAGAATGCTCCTGGACAGGGTCCCCTGTCAGGAGTCATCATCTGTCCCCGGCACTTTCTTGAGGATGGACAGCGGTTAAGGGTGAACTCCTTCACCACACTGAATTCAGGAATAGTTTAACAAAAAGGAAAGACAGGGGCGCTCGGAGGCGCCCCTGTCTTTCGGTGGACATATGGTTCTAACTCCTGGCTGCCAACTGACCGGCCTGCAAGGTGACGAGATTGCTGAGGTCGGCCTTCTCAAGACCGTGAACGGTCTTGTTGTATTCGTCCACTTTGCTGGACCAGTTCATGGAGCAGAACTTGGGTCCGCACATGGAGCAGAAGGCGGCTTCCTTGTAGTAGTCGTCGGGAAGGGTTTCATCGTGCATGGACCGGGCTGTTTCCGGGTCAATGGAGAGGGCGAACTGCTTTTCCCAATCGAAGGTGTAGCGAGCGTAGCTGATGGCGTCGTCGCGGTCGCGGGCACCGGGGCGGTGGCGGGCGATGTCAGCGGCGTGTGCGGCGATTTTATAGGCAATCATGCCGTCCTTTACGTCTTTCTCGTTGGGCAGGCCGAGGTGCTCTTTGGGCGTGACGTAGCAGAGCATGGAAGCGCCGTGCCATCCAATGAGGGCCGCGCCGATGGCGGAGGTGATGTGATCGTAGCCGGGAGCGATATCGGTGACCAGAGGCCCGAGAGTGTAGAAGGGCGCGCCGTAGCAGTATTCGACTTCCTTATCCACCTGCTCCTTGATTTTGTCGAGCGGAACGTGGCCAGGGCCTTCGATCATGACCTGAACGTCGCTTTCCCAGGCTTTCTGGGTGAGTTCACCCAGGGTTTTGAGCTCGGCAAACTGGGCCTCGTCGGAAGCGTCGGCCACGCAGCCTGGACGCAGGCCATCGCCGAGGGAGAAGCTGACGTCGTATTTCGCCATGACCTTTACGATGCGGTCGAAGTTTTCATACAGGAAGTTCTGCTTGTGGTGGTGGGTCATCCACTGGGCGAGGATGGCGCCGCCACGGCTGACGATTCCGGTGATGCGCTTTGCGACCATGGGGACGTATTGAATCAGGACGCCGGCGTGGACGGTAAAGTAGTCTACGCCCTGCTGGGCCTGCTCTTCGATGACCTCAAGATAGACATCAATATTCAGGTCTTCGAGCTTTTTGACGCGGTTGAGGGCCTCGTAGATGGGCACTGTTCCGATGGGAACGGGGGAATGGCGCAGAATGGCTTCGCGGATTTCCGGAATGTTGCCGCCGGTGGAGAGATCCATGACGGTGTCGGCGCCAAACTGTACGGCCATGTGCAGCTTACGGAGTTCCTCATCAATGTTGGAGGTCACGGCAGAGTTGCCGATATTGGCGTTGACTTTGCACCGGGACGCAACGCCAATGGCCATTGGTTCCAGCTCAGGATGGTTGATGTTTGCCGGAATGATGAGTCGGCCTGCAGCGATTTCCGAGCGAATGAGCTCAGCGGAGAGGTTTTCGCGTTTGGCGACGAACTCCATTTCCTCGGTGATGATGCCTTTGCGCGCAAAGTGCATTTGGGAGATGTTGTCGTCTCCGGTACGCGCGGCCTCGGCTTTCCGTTTTGCGATCCACTCCGCGCGCGGCCTGAGAATTTCAGTTGCAGACTGCGGAGTGCTGATGCCGTTGGTGCTCATAATCACCTCGTATGAAGTCGTTTTGCTGTTAGATGTCTGACGATGAATAGTGGATGAATCCTGAGGGGATTATAAATTCCGGGTAAAATAAATCACAGTCATGAGAAACAATCAGGGCACCCGGATAGCCATTGCGATTATTGTCGTACTTGGAGCGATCATCTATCTCGCGGTCAGCGGGGTCCAGGCCAACAAGAGCTATTACGTGACCATTCAGGAACTTCACGGAATGGGCGATAAGGCCTATGCCCGCCATCTACGCGTGGCCGGATTTGTGCAGCCTGGGTCCATCCAGCGCAATGGATCGGATGCGAGGTTTGTGCTGGTGGAGAACGATCTGACCCTGCCGGTGACGTACAAAGGGGACGAGCCACCGCCGGACACGTTCAAGGACAATTCTCAGGCACTGGCCATTGGGACCTTTGGAAGGGATGGTGTTTTTCATGCGAACCAGCTCCAGGCCAAGTGTGCGTCAAAGTATGCTCCGGCCCAGGCTCCTACGCAGCAGGGGGCGGGTTTGAGGTCACAGACCGGTGATACGGGGCCTGCTCCAGCGCAGCCTGACATGAAATAGGCTGCTTCCTGATTTTCATTCTGCAACGAAGTCCTGAGGGCGGAAACTCGCGTCCTACAGTGCGTGAGTTATTTCGCGCACGCACACAGGCACCATTCTCCTATTCCGCACTGGTTGATTCAGTTTGGGGTGCTCGGCGTGTTTGGCGTGTCGGCGCTGGATGCGTCTTTGATTCCGCTGCCTGTGCCGGGAAGCACGGACCTGCTGGTGCTTCTGCTGGCGGCGCGGCATAGTTTGCCGTGGCTGCTGGTAGTTGTAGCTGCAGGCGGCAGCGTGCTTGGCGGCTATCTGACATGGAGCGCAGGCAAAAAGGGCGGCGAGGCGATGCTTGCGAAATATGTGCCGAAACGCTTCCTGGTACGGTTAACGGGCTGGGTGAAGGGACATGGAATTTCCAGCGTGGCGATTGCCGCTGTTCTTCCGCCGCCGATTCCGCTGCTGCCGTTTCTGCTGGCGGCGGGTGCTCTGGGCGTGACGCGACGGCAGTTCTTCTGGGCGTTCACTTGCGCGAGAACGGCCCGCTATGGGTTGATGGCGTGGCTGGGCGCTACCTATGGACGCCATGTGCTGCGAATGTGGTCGCATTACCTTGCGGGATGGGCGGACGTGATTTTGTGGGTCTTTCTTGGGTTGCTGGCTGCAGCCATTCTGTTTGGGATATGGAAGTACCGACATGACCGGCGGATGGAAAAGCTCAGGCTACAAGTAGCAAGCGGATCCTGATACCCCTACTTTGCGTGTAAAGTATTCAAAGGGTGACGGTTAGGGGGATTTTGGCCGCCGACCCTAGTGGACGGAGACCAGTTCTTCTTTTGCTGAGTTGGTGCCGTAGCGGGTTTCGACGTAGTCATCGAGGATTTTTTTGAAGTCCTGGACGATGGTGTCGCCGCGGAGGGTGGTGAGGAGGCGGCCGTCTACGTAGACAGGGGCCTTGGGTTCCTCGAAGGTGCCGGGCAGGGAGATGCCGATGTTGGCGTGCTTGGATTCTCCGGGGCCGTTGACGACGCAGCCCATCACCGCCAGCTTCAGCTCTTCCACACCGGGGTAGCGCTGGCGCCAGGCGGGCATGGAGTCGCGAAGGTAGGTCTGGATTTGCTGTGCCAGCTCCTGGAAGAAGGTGCTGGTGGTGCGTCCGCAGCCGGGGCAGGCGGTGACCTGCGGGGTGAAGCTGCGGATGCCGAGTGATTGCAGAATCTGTTGCGCGGTGAGTACTTCTTCAGTGCGGTCGCCGCCCGGTTTCGGCGTGAGCGAGACGCGGATGGTGTCGCCGATGCCTTTGAGCAGGAGCGGGGCGAGTCCGGCGGTGGAGGCGACGATGCCTTTCATGCCCATTCCGGCTTCGGTGAGGCCGAGGTGCAGGGGATAGTTGCAGCGCGCGGCGAGCATTTCGTACACATCAATTAGATCACGCACGCCGCTGACCTTGCCGCTGATGATGATCTTGTCGTGCCCGAGGCCGTAGCGTTCGGCGGCGGCGGCGGAGTCGAGCGCGCTGCGGCACATAGCTTCCATCATGACGTCGCGTGCGTCGAGAGGATCGGGACGCTTTGAGTTTTCGTCCATCATGCGGGTGAGGAGTGCCTGGTCGAGCGAGCCCCAGTTGACGCCGATGCGCACGGGCTTGCCGTTCTCGACGGCGCACTCGATCATGGTGCGAAAGTTGTCGTCGTCTTTACGGCCAATGGAGACGTTGCCGGGATTGATGCGGTACTTGGCCAGAGCTTTGGCGCAGTCGGGGTATTTCTTGAGGAGGATGTGTCCGTTGTAGTGGAAATCGCCGACGATGGGGACATGGATGCCGATTTTGGTCAGGCCTTCGACGATGTGAGGGACGGCCTTCGCAGCATCATCGTTGTTGACCGTGACACGGACCAGCTCTGACCCGGCGGAGGCGAGCGCGGCTACCTGTTGAATGGTCGCCTGCACGTCGGCAGTGTCAGTATTGGTCATGGACTGGACGACGACGGGGGCTTCAGATCCGACGCGAACATTACCAATCCTGACGGTAACGGTCTTTCTGCGGTGAATTTCGGGCATACAATCCTCAGTACCAGTTTACACTTTGGCCCTGCGAACTCAGTCCTGGAGCAGGATGACATCGAGGAAGCGCGGACCGTGGACCCCGCGGATGCGGGTCATCTCAATATCTGCTGTTGCGGAGGGGCCAGAGATGAAGGTAAGCGGTTCTGCGGCAAGGGGTTGGAGGCGGGCGAAGGCCTCCGGTACTGTCTCAACGACCTGCGAGGCATAAACGACGCAAAGGAGGCGTTCGGGGAGCAGAGTGATGCGGCGTGAGCCTTTGATGATAATGGTCCCGGTGTGGGCGATGGCGACTTCGCATCCGGAAATTGCGCCTTCGGCGGTGTTGAGCTCGGACTCCTGCTGCCAGTGAACGCCTTCGGGGAGGGATGACGGTGGGAATCCATCGGCCACGATGGCGGAGTGCTGGTGGTTGCGACGGAGGACTTCAGCGATGGCGGCGGGGACAGTCTGCTGGGTGGCTTCGGTGACGTGCGCGTCGTATTCGTGCAGGCGGTCGGCGAAGGTCTTCAGGATTTCGGCCCGGTCCATGCTGGCACTTTGCTGGTAGGCACGCTCAATCAGGGCATAGTCCGAGGAGGGCGCGTCGGCATTGGCGGTGCGAATGCGGTGGAGGATGGCTTCGCGTGTGTTCGTCGTATCAGGCATGATGGTTCTCTTTTAACCCAGGTTTCTGCGAGACCTGGGTACCCGGTGAATCCTCGAGTTTCAGCTTCTGTTTTTGGCGGTTTTTCCACCATGTGCGGAAGGTCTGGGCGGGCATGGGGCGGAGGTCGCGCACTTCAGTCCAGTTGCCGAGCATTCCGGGGAGGTGTTTGACCCATCCTTCGGAGACAAAGGGCCACTGGCCAAGGCGACCGAGGCGCTGTGCGGACTCAAAGGTGCGGCGGCTCGAAAAAATACGCGACATGACCTTCATGCCTATGGCTTCAAGGTTTGCGCTGGATTGCTGCTCGCGAACGACGCGTCCGCGCAGATGAATGAGCACTTCAGGGATGTTGATTTTGACCGGGCAGACTTCATAACAGGCGCCGCAGAGTGAGGATGCGTAGGGCAAAGTCTGCGCGTGCTGCATGTCAAAGAGTTGCGGCGTGAGGATGGCCCCGATGGGGCCAGCGTAGATGGATCCGTAGGCGAGGCCGCTGGTCTGGCGGTAGACGGGGCAGGCGTTCTGGCATGCGCCACAACGGATGCAGCGCAGGGTCTGGCGTGATTCCTGGTCAGAGAGGATGCGCGTACGGCCATTGTCGAGCAGAATGACATGGAAGTTTTGGGGGCCTTCGCCTTTGTGGACGCCGGTCCAGAGCGAGTTGTATGGATTCATGCGCTCGCCGGTTGCGGAGCGCGGCAACAGTTGAAGGAACACTTCAAGGTCGCGGAAGGTGGGAATGACCTTTTCGATTCCGGCGATGGTGATGAGTGTTTCAGGAAGGGTGAGGCACATGCGGCCGTTGCCTTCCGATTCGACGACGCAGACGCCTCCGGTTTCAGCGATGAGATAGTTGGCGCCGCTGAAGCCGATTTTTACCCTGAGGAATTTTTCGCGCAGATAATTGCGGGCCGCAGTGGTGAGGTCTTCGGGACGGTCGCCGAGTTCGTTCAGGCCCATTTCCCGCATGAAGATTTCGCGGACCTGCTGGCGGTTTTTATGCAGGGCGGGGACTACGATGTGCGAGGGCTTGTCACGTCCGAGCTGGATGATCATGTCGGCGAGGTCGGTTTCATGCGGGTGAATGCCTGCGGCTTCAAGGGCGGGGTTGAGGCTGATCTCGTCGGAGGTCATGGTCTTGACCTTGATGATCTCTTTGCCGCCTTGTTGCTGGATGAGGTCAAGGATGATGCGGTTGGCCTCGTCGGCATCGGCGGCCCAGTGGACGTGGCCTCCAGCAGCGGTGCAGTTTTTCTCGAATTGCTCAAGGTAGCGGTCGAGGTGGCGCAGCGTGTGCTCTTTGATGGCGCTGGCTGAGGCGCGGAGCTGCTGCCAGTCGTGCTGCTCGCCTACGACGGCGGCGCGCTTGCGGGTGATGACATTGGTGGCGTGGCGCACGTTCTTGCGGAGCTGTGTGTCATCGAGCAGGGGCAAGGCTGCTTTCTGGAACGGCGGGGCTTCGGCGGCCTGGCCGACGCGGATGCTCATTGGCCTGCTCCTTCTTCACTAGAGGCGAGAATTTCGGCCAGATGCACGGTCCTGACGCCGGCGCGCAGACGGTGGAGGCCGCCGAAGATGTGCATGAGGCAGGAGTTGTCTACAGCGGTGCAGACTTCAGCGCGGGTGTCTTCCACGCAGCGGATTTTGTCGGCGAGCATGGCGGCGGAGACATCGCCCATCTTTACGGCGAAGGTGCCGCCGAAACCGCAGCACTGGTCTACGTCCTGGAGTTCGACCAAATCCAAGCCGCGCACTTTTCGTAACAGTCGCAGTGGCAAATCGCCGAGATGAAGGCTGCGCAGGGAGTGGCAGCTTGCGTGGTATGTGACGCGATGCGGGTAGTAGGCGCCAACGTCTTCAAGGCCCAACTTGTGAACGAGCAATTCCGCTAGTTCATAGACGCGCGGAAGGAGATTGTTCACGGCCTGGATCAATGCGGTGTCACCTGTGGACTCGGCCATCTTCGGGTAGTGGTCGCGGACCATGGCGGCGCAGGAGGAAGACGGGACGCAGATGACTTCCGCGTTGCAGAAGATTTCGACGAAGCGTCGCATGAGCGGCATGGCTTCCTGCTGATATCCGGTGTTGTAGTGCATCTGGCCGCAGCAGGTCTGCTCGAGCGGGAAGTCAACCTGGTGGCCGAGCCGTTCGAGGAGGCGGACGACGGCCTGGCCTGTTTCGGGGAAGAGAGTGTCGTTATAACAGGTGATGAAGAGTGAGATCCGCACGGGAGTAGTCCTTATATGCTTATATGATTGTAGCGATGCTAATTTAATAGAAACATTATTTCCAATCAGAAACATGGAAAATCGGTTTAGTACACTGATGCAGGGACCGATGAAGATGATTCGCATCCATTTGTTTGCCGCGTTGCTGGTGTGCGTCATGTCTGGCTTCTGTCAGTCTATTCCACAGAAACCGGCCTATTCTGATCCGTCTCAACCGGCGGAACGGCATGCTGCTGAGCTGGTCTCGCAGATGACGCTGGAAGAAAAAGTTTCGCAGATGCAGAACCACGCGGTGGCGATTCCAAGGCTTGGAGTGCCTGCATATGACTGGTGGAGTGAGGCGCTGCATGGAGTGGCGCGTGCCGGATATGCGACGGTGTTTCCGCAGGCGATTGGGCTGGCGGCGACGTGGGACACGGACCTGGAGTACAGGATTGCGAATGTGATTTCGACCGAGGCCCGGGCGAAATTCAATGAAGCGCAGGTTGAGGGCGACCACAGTATTTATCGCGGGCTGGACTTCTGGTCGCCGAACATCAATATTTTTCGCGATCCCCGGTGGGGACGCGGGCAGGAGACGTATGGCGAAGACCCGTTTCTGACGGGGCAGATGGGAGCGGCGTTCATTCGTGGGATGCAGGGGGACGACCCGCATATTTTTAAGACGATTGCGACGGCGAAACATTATGCCGTCCACAGCGGGCCAGAATCTTCGCGGCACAAAGCCAACATTGACCCTTCTGCGCATGATGTAGAAGACACCTACCTGCCGGCGTTTCGCAGGGCGGTGGTGGATGCGAAGGCCGATTCGATTATGTGTGCCTACAACAGCGTGAATGGTGAGCCGGCGTGTGCGAACAAGTTTCTGCTGGATGAGACGCTGCGGAAGAAATGGGGATTTGCGGGCTATGTGGTTTCAGACTGCGGGGCCATCAGCGATTTCTTTACGCCGTATGGGCACCATTTTTCGCCGGATACGGTGCACGCTTCGGTTGCAGGTGTAAGGGCGGGGACAGACCTGAGCTGCGGTACCGAATATGCGGCGCTGGTGGATGCGGTGCATCAGGGGCTGATCAGCGAAAAGGAAATTGATCAGGCAGTGGTGCGGCTGTTTACGGCGCGATTCAGGCTGGGGTTGTTTGATCCGGCGGGGTCGAATCCGTACTCGCGGATTGCGCCGAGTGAAAACGCAACTTCGGAGCACGCGAATCTGGCGCTGAAGGCGGCAGAGGAATCCATTGTCCTGCTGAAGAATGATCACAACGCGCTTCCGCTCGCGAAAGACGTAAAGACGATCGCGGTTGTTGGTCCGAATGCCGAGTCCCTGGTTTCTCTGGAAGGCAATTACAACGGAGTGGCGCTGCATCCGGAGAGTCCGCTGGCTGGCATTGAGCAGAAGTTCAAAGGCGCAAAGGTACTTTATTCGCAGGGGTCGCCGCTGGTTGCTGAGCTTCCGGTGGTGGTGCCGAGCCACGTTTTTGCTGGCGGGCTGATGGCAGAGTATTTTGCGAATGCGGACTTCAGCGGTACTCCGGTAAGGCAGCGCGATGCGCAGATTGACTTTGACTGGAACCGTGTTGCGCCTGTTCCTGTGCGCAGCGCGAAGAACTTCAGCGTGCGCTGGAGCGGAAATTTCCAGCCGCTTGCCGCGGGAGACGTGACCTTTACGGTGCAGCCGGCCCGGTGCGAGCCTTACTGTGCTTCGCCTTATTCGTACAGCGTTTCATTTGACGGCAAAGTGGTTGCACAGGTTACAGATGACAACCCGCGGCAGAAGGATGATCCGTTGACCTTTACGGTGCATTTTGGCGATGCCAGGCCTCATCCATTTGAGATGAAGTATGCACGCCGAGGCACGGATTATGGGGGCGGCATTGCGCTGAAGTGGCAGCCAAACCAGGAGCAGTTGCGGAAGCAGGCGGTGCAGGCGGCGCGGCAGGCGGATGTGATTGTTGCTTTTGTGGGCTTGTCTCCGGAAGTGGAAGGCGAAGAGATGCCGGTGCATGTTCCGGGATTTTCTGGCGGGGACCGTACGGACATCGCCCTGCCCGCGGCGCAGCGCGCGCTGCTGGAAGCTGTTGCACAGACAAGAAAGCCGCTGGTGGTGGTCCTGCTGAACGGCAGTGCTGTGGCCGTGGATTGGGCGCAGCAGCAGCACGTTGCGGCGGTTGTGGAAGCGTGGTATCCGGGGCAGGCCGGGGGTGCGGCGATCGCGGATGTTCTGAGTGGCACGGCCAACCCGGCGGGTAGATTGCCGGTTACGTTTTATCAATCGGTGGACCAACTGCCTCCGTTTGATGATTACAGGATGGAGGGGCGTACGTATCGCTACTTCCGGCAGAAGCCGCTGTATGGATTTGGGTACGGTCTGAGCTATTCCAGATTTACTTGCAGCAACCTGCGCTTGTCATCGAACCATCTGAATGCGGGGGCGCCACTGCATGTGACTGTGGATGTAGAGAATGTGAGCGATGTTCCCGGGGACGAAGTGGCGGAGCTTTATCTCACTCCACCTGCGGCACCGGGCGCACCGAACCATTGGCTTGCAGGATTCAGGCGCGTGCATCTTGCGGCGCATGAGACGGCGCATGTGGCCTTTGATCTGGATGCGCGCAATCTGAGCGTTGTGGACGCCAAAGGACAGCGCGCTGTGGTTGCGGGCGATTACAAAGTTTTTGTGGGCGGGGCGCAGCCGGGAGAAACTGCGTCCGGAGCAGAGCAGATGCTTACCATCGTGGGGTCACAGGCGGTTAGGCAAGCGGCCAGGTGATGTTCAGGATGGACGCCGCAGAAGCAGAGCTAGGGCTTTTTGTGCGATGTCTTTTTCTTTGTGGTTCCGCGGCTTCTCATGAGGAATACTTCGCGGCACAACTGACATTCCCACGGGTAGAGGCCCAGTTTGGGGAAGACCTGCTGCTGCAGGAATCCGCGGCGAAAGATGCGGACAACAGTCATATTGTGGCAATTAGGACAACGATGTCTGGCATGATCCATGGACAGTTTTCAGCTTTTTCCCAGCAAGAAAAACCACTCTGGCACACAACAAAAAGCCTTATACGCAGGGTATCAAGGCAGTGCAAACAACTGTTTAAGTAGCTAGTCTTATGGCCCGGGCAGAAGATGGTCAAGGGAAAAATGAAGGGAATGCACCGCAGAAGAACATCAGCAGCAACGGGAGCGGGTCACGCGGTGCGGCTCAGGCGTTGTCGGGGCCCCAGAATCGAGCGCGTAAGTTCGATCAGATCCGTTGGAGCGAAGGGCTTAAGCCTGTAAAGGACATTCAGACCTTTGTAGTCCTGTTCGACGCCGGGCATGCCGCTTAAGACCAGAACGGGAATGGTGACATCTTTTTTGCGGAGTTCAGAGACGAACTGCGGGCCATTCATTCCGGGCATGAAATGGTCGGTAATGACAAAACCGATCTGAGAGCCCATTTCGGAGAGAGTGGTCAGGGCCTCCTGAGGGTCTTTCAAAACCAGAACATCATTTCCGGCGCTGACCAAAATGGCTTTTCTGGTGGCAGCCTGAACGGGATCATCATCCAAGAGCAGAATCGTGGAACACATTGTCAGTTCGTGCGCCCCCAGGGATTAATACATTTTCTACTCAGATGCGGGGAGGACAGGTGGGGTTTTCCTGCCCTTACCCAGATTGATGGCCTATTTTTCTGCGAGGCCAGCGCGCAGTGGCAAGGTTTCACGGAAATATTCAAGGCTCAGCTTCAGTCCTGTTTCGAGATCTATTTTGGGTTCCCACCCAAGAAATTTGCGCGCGCGGGTGATATCAGGCTTACGCTGCATAGGATCATCCACTGGGAGGGGGCTAAAGATGATTTTGCTGGACGAACCAGTGATGCGAAGGACGGTTTTCGCGCATTCGAGGATGGTCCATTCATTTGGGTTGCCAATGTTGACGGGCAGATGTTGATCTGATCGCGAAAGGCGCAGAATGCCATCAATCTCATCGGAAACATAGCAGAAACTACGTGTCTGCGAACCGTCGCCATAGACGGTCAGGTCCTGGCCCTGCAGTGCCTGTACGACAAAATTGGAGATGACACGGCCATCATTGGCCTGGAGACGGGGGCCGTAAGTATTGAAGATGCGGACCAGGCGCGTATCCACTTTGCGATAGCGGTGATAGGCCATGACCAGCGCTTCAGAAAAGCGTTTGGCTTCATCGTAGACAGAGCGCGGGCCGATGGGATTGACATTGCCCCAGTAATCTTCTGTCTGAGGATGCACGGCCGGATCCCCATAGCACTCGGATGTAGAGGCATGCAGAAAACCGGCCTGATATTTGTGCGCGACATCGAGGGCGTTGCGCGTACCATCCGAGCCGACGGCCAGAGTTTCAATGCCGAGGCGGGAGTAATCCTGCGGGCTGGCGGGTGATGCGAAATTGAAGACGTACTCGACTTTGCCGAAGTCGAATGGCAGGCAGATATCGTGCTCGCGGAACTCGAAGCGGGGTTCGTTCCTGAGGTGGTCGAGGTTTCTGAGTGACCCGGTACATAGATTGTCTACGCCCAAGACAGAGTGGCCGTCCGCAAGGAGTGCGTCGGTGAGGTGAGATCCAAGAAAACCTGCTGCGCCGGTAACCAGAATTCGCATAATTTGTTCAGTCTCTCGATTTGACTAAAAGTGTCGTCGCATGGCGAAGAAGCGATGCCCTAACGATACTTGCCGGCTTTGAAAATGATCCTCAAGCCACACAGACGCAAGTTAAGACTAAGATATCAGGATTTGGCAAATTGCCGTCTGTGCTGGTTGCTGAGTAGTGTCTCAGTTTAAGTTCCAAATTTCTGTCCTTCAGACTGTTGACAAGCATAATGAAAATGCTAAAGGCGATCCCTCAGCGGCCAAAGCCGCGCTGGCGCCATAGTTTTTATGGCACGACTTGAGTCGTGCTCTTTCAAAACAAACCCAAACTGCGACGTAACTGCTTCCTGTATGATGCGGTTTTCAGGAGAAACCCCGTGGATGTATTTCGCAAATGCATGGCCATATCTCTGTGGATACTGACGCCGCTTGGGTTGGCACAGAGCCTCACGATTGAAAAGGCGATGAGTGCACCCTTCAATTCGCAACTGACGGCCGCTCCGGCCCAGGATGAATTTGCATGGGTGAGTGATGCACATGGGAAGCGCAATGTATGGATCGCGGTGAAAGAGGGCGGCAGGTTTTCCGCAAAACAAGCGACGCAGTACTCTGCCGATGATGGGCAGGAGATCAGTGGGCTTTTGTGGACGCCGGATGGCAAGGCTGTGATCTATGTGCGCGGAGGTGATTCGGAGTTTCCGGAGAAGCCAGCACCGAATCCGGCATTGCTGACGGAAGGTGTGAAGCAACAGATATGGGTTGTCCCTGTGGAAGGTGGGAGTCCGCGCAAACTGGCGGAGGGCGGCGCTCCGGCTGTTTCTCCTGCGGGCGATCTGGTGGCGTATGTGCTCAAGGGGCAGATATGGGGTGTTTCGCTGAAAGACCCGAATGCAAAACCGGAGCAACTGCTGCACACGCGAGGGCGGGCGTCATCGCTGCTGTGGTCGCCAGATGGCAAATATCTGGCTTTTGAGAGCCACAGGGAGGACCACAGTTTTATTGGCGTGTATGCGCAGGACACGAAGACACTGCGCTACCTTGATCCGGGAACGGACCATGATGGCGAGCCGGTGTGGTCGCCAGACAGCAAGCAGGTGGCTTTCGTTCGCGTTCCTTACAACAAGCATGAAGAGATCTTCGGGCCGAAGCGTACCGGGTATCCGTGGTCTATTCGCGTGGCCGATGTGGAGACGGGCGAGGGGCGGGAGATATGGCGCGCGCAAGAAGGCATGGGGAGCGTCTTTCAGCCGACGGAGAGCGAGCACCAGCTCTTTTGGTCGGGTCGGACGATTCTTTTTCCGTGGGAGCGGGACGGGTGGCTGCATTTGTATGCGGTTCCGGAGAATGGGGGCGAGGCGAAGCTACTGACTCCCGGCGAGTTTGAAGTGGATGCAGTGAGCAGCAGTCCGGACGGGAAGAGCATTGTTTATTCGTCGAACCAGAATGATATAGATCGCAGACATATCTGGAAGATTGATGTGGCTTCAGGGGAGGTCACGCAGTTGACTCATGGAGAGGGAATCGAGACGTACCCAGCTGTGGGGAGTGACAACCAGACGATTGTTGCGCTGCGATCGGATGCGCGTGTGCCGATTCGTCCTGCGGTGGTGGAAGGAGATGGCACGTTGCGCGACCTTGCGCCACAGGCGGTGCCGGCTGATTTTCCGGCGAAGAGCTTTGTTGTGCCTCAACAGGTTATTTTCTCTGCCGCGGACGGGCTGCGTATTCATGGGCAGCTGTTTTTGCCGCAGACTGGTGAGGGCAAGCGGCATCCGGCGGTGGTTTTCTTTCATGGAGGGTCGCGGCGCCAGATGCTGCTGGGCTGGCACTATATGCAGTATTACTCCAATGCGTATGCGATGAACCAGTATCTGGCGAGTCTGGGGTATGTTGTTTTGTCGGTGAACTACCGGAGCGGGATTGGGTATGGCGAGCCGTTCCGGGAGGCGCTGAATTATGGCGCGACGGGAGCGAGCGAGTTCAATGATGTTCTGGGAGCGGGGTTGTATCTGCGTGGGCGAGCGGATGTGGACCCTGCGCGTATCGGCGTGTGGGGCGGCAGCTATGGTGGATATCTGACGGCGCTGGCGCTGGCACGCGCGTCGGATTTATTTGCAGCGGGCGTGGATTTTCATGGTGTCCACGACTGGAACCTGGAGCTGGGAAACTGGCTTCCGGCGTATGATCCGGCGGCTGATCCGGAGGGGGCGAGGACGGCGTGGAATTCTTCGCCGATGGCGTCGCTGAATACGTGGCGTTCGCCGGTGTTGCTGATTCAGGGGGACGATGACCGCAACGTGCAGTTCTCGCAGACGGTGCAGCTGGCCGCCGCGCTGCGCAGGCAGAAGGTGGATGTGGAGGAGCTCGTTTTTCCGGATGAAATTCATGATTTTCTGTTGTACAGGGACTGGATTGCCGCTTACTCGAGGGGAGCCGAATTCTTTAAACGAAAGTTGCAATAAGCGGGAAGTCCATGTGGAAAGCTACAATTGCACCGTCACTTTAAAGGGAGCATCCGTCCATGGCAAACGGAACCGGTGTTTTCTGGAAGTCCCGTCTTTATGACTCCTATGTATCTAGCCACCAGGCGGCGTTTGAGTTGAGGCCCACTGCTGAGGAGATGTTCCATCCCCGGAAGGCATTTATCAATTCCATCATCTCGAAATATCTTCCCGCAGACCGGAGTGCCTACATCCTTGATCTGGGATGTGGGCATGGAGCATTTCTCTATTTTCTGGAGAAAGCAGGATACAGGAACATCAAGGGCATTGATGTGTCGGCAGAACAGATCGAGCTGGCGCAGCGGCTGGGAATTTCTGAAGCGAAACAGGGACGGCTGGAAGATTTTCTTTGCAGCGAGCGCGATGGGTGTGTGGATGTTGTTTTGGCGATGGACATTCTGGAGCACCTGAATCACGAAGAACTGTTTGAGACAGTGGACCATATTCGCCGGATATTGAAGCGCAATGGATTGTGTATCGCCCATGTTCCTAATGCTGAGGGCATCTATGGCATGCGTATCCGGTATGGAGATTTGACCCATGAGCAGGCATTTACAGCGCAGTCTGCCAGTCAGCTTTTTCTTGCGCTTGGATTCAGCGAAGTTGCTTGCTATGAAGACAAGCCTGTGGTCCACGGGTTGAAGAGCCTGGTGCGGCGTATGATCTGGGGCGCGGGTACTCTTCCGCACCGCGCATTGCTGCTGGCCGAAACGGGCACCAGTGCAGCGATTCTTTCGCAAAACATGCTGATCAAAGCAAGACTGTGAAGGCGCATCTCTCTCAGGTCCGGTGGCGTATCAGGGGAATTGCTTGAAGAGGTCGCTGAGATCGGTTTCGGTGGCGGCGTCACGGAGGATGGGTTGTACTCCGAAGATCTCTTCTACGGTGCGGAGAGTGGAGCCGTGGTTGTAGTAGATGTTGTTTGTGTATCCGGGCTTGACGAAGGGTGAGAGGACGATGAAGGGGACGGGGCCGTCGCCTTTCCTGGCTTCGTCCCAGATGATGAAGAGGACGCCGCCGTTTTTGTAAGCGGTGGAGGCGAGGATTTGGGGGACGATCTGGCTGAGCCATTCGTCGCCCTGGGCGATCTGGTTTCCACCATTGCAGGGGCTGTGCATGCTGTGGCAGTCGTTGGGGACGATGAAAGTGTAACGAGCGGTATTGTTGGTGGCCAGGTCGTTGTACATCTCGCTGAAAGGCCGGATATGAGAGATACAGTAGGGCGAGTGCGGGTCGAGATTGTTGGTTACGTCGTCGAAGAAGACGAAGGGAACATGCCAGTGAATGAAGAGGCATTGGGAGCCATCGGTTCCTTCGTCATAGGCCTTCCATGAAATTCCGGCGTTTTTGAGCAGAGTGACGAGGTGAAGTGTGGTGCTCTGGCTATGGACTGTGGCAGGGCCGTCGTTGAGGATGCCGAAGTTTGTTCCGGCTTCGAGCCAGAGATAGTTGGGCAGGCTGGGGTGCATGTGCGGCGGATTGTTGTAGTTGCTGGCGTGCGCTCCCATGGGAATAAGCGTGTTGTTGATGTAAGGCGCGTTGGGATTGTTCTGAATGCTGTTGGCGCCGGCGCCCGTCCAGTTGTGGTTTTCCATCATGATGATGAAGACGTTCTGGATGTGCTGCGGGCCAGTGCTGCCGCCGGAGGGCAGGTGGGTTGAGAATCCGCAGGAGGTGAGGACGAGCAGGAAGAGAACCGAAAAAAGGTAACGGGCTGCTTGTCGGGGCCTGGAGAAGTCCATGAGAATCTTCCGCCACCTTGTTTGGATGATGGATAACAAATGTGGGGCGATCGTCGCAATGGGTAGTTGTTCTTAGACCTGGGTTGGGGCGGGGTGGTGTTTAGAAGATGTGGCGAGTCAGCCATTCCGCAGAGGATGCGGAAATGCAGGTGGAGAGGAAATTTACGGCGTCGTTATTCAGGATGCCTTGTCTTTCAAGGGTTGCGCCCAGGAGGCTATCCGCGAAGAGACCGAGGACGCCGCAGAAGAAGATGATGGTGGCGAAGGGTAGTCCGGTGTGGAAGGTTGCGGCAGAGAGGGCGGCGATGATGGCTGCGCCGATACAGCCGGAGGCTGTGCCGGCGAGGGTGATGCCGCCGTCGGTTCCGGGAGGGACAGGGCGGAAGGTGGTGAGGAGGCGGGGCTGGCCGCCGAGGACCTGGCCGAGTTCGGAAGAGAGGGTATCGGCCGTGGCTTCGGCGAGGACGGCGGAGATTCCGGCAACGGCGATGAGAAGGGAATGGGCCGGGATGCAGGCGAGGGCAGCGATGCCGAGGTTTGCGGCGACCTGAGAAGCGGAGCGCCCGGAGTGGCTTTCGGCCAGGCCGAGGTCTTGCTTGCGGCTGCCTCCGAAACGGGTGGCGGAGAGGGTGAGTGCGAGCATGGCGATGAGCGGCCACAGGGCGGTATGCCATCCGGGGGTGCGGAGGTAGAGGCACCCAGTGATGAGCGTCCCGGTAAAGACGGCCGGAGTGGTGCCGGCGCGGGTGAGCCAGACGATGAGGCCGAAGACGAGGCAGATTCCCGCGGCCTGAATGAGGATTGGATCACGACGTTCCCACGCGTCAATCGTCTGAAAGAATATCCACATGCAGGCGAGAGGCACTACAATCAGGAGGAGCAGTTGCGACTGCCAGTAGAGCGGCGGGCGGAGACGGGGTTCCTGGGGCATGTGGATGTAGGTGAGTGATTTACAATCTAATTCTTAACAGGAAACCTGCTGCTTTTTCCTAAAAACAGGATTTGTTGCTGAGTGAGGTATCAAAGAGTGCGAAGTGTGACAGGGCCTGAGCGCCCATGGTTTGCCGCTGGGGCGCTGCTCGCCCTGCTTGCCGCTGCTGGATGCGGAAACCAGTACCGTCCGGTTGTGACCCCGGTTACTCCATCTGGCCCGGCTTCACAGCCGCAGGCATTTCTGGTGGCCTTTTCGCAGCCGAACCTGGTGCCGTATGGCACGACTTCCGGGGTAACTTCGCCGCAGTCTTTGTGCCCGGCGACGGCGAAGCAATATAACAGCGCGGGAATTGTGACGCTGATTGATTTTTCCGGCGAGAGCATTATGGCGCAGGCCAATGTGGGCGCGGGCCCGCTGACGTTTGCGCTGGACCCTTCCGGTTCGACTGCGTACAGCGTGAATGTGACGGAAGAAACGGACAGCAACGGGACGCCGACGGGGCAATGCACGAGCACGCTCAGCACGGTCCCGCTCAGCACGAACCTGCAATCGAACAAAGTGCAGAACACGACGCTGCCTGCGAGCAACGGCGTGGCGACTGTTCCAACGAACATTCTGACGACCAGCTCCGGCCAGTATGTGGTGGAGCCGTTTACCTCTGACCTGAACGGCGCGCCTGCCATTGGCGTGCTGACGGGAAGCCCGCCGTCGCTGAAGCTGGAGATTCCGGTAGCTTCGGGACTGGTGAATGCGATTGGGACCACCAGCGGGCAGCGCATTTATGCCATCAGCCAAGGGAATTCGGGTGGCGGGAATGTGGCTTGGGGACAGTGCGATACGCCTTCTTCTGTAAGCACGAACGGCGAGGCCGATGGAATTGATGTTGGAACCAATACGGTGACGAGCCAGCTTGCGGTGGGCGTGTGCCCGGTATATGGCCTGATGACGGCAGACGGGCGCAGGGCGTTCATCCTGAACCGCGGCAGCGGCACCATTACGGTGATTGACAGCGCGAAGAACACGCTGGACACGGCATCGGCAAGCCAGTACATGAAGAATGCGACGATTCCGGTGGGCGCCGGACCTGTGCATGCGGACATTTATGCTCCGTCGGCGCTGCTGGTGACGGCGAATTACGACGATGACTCGGTAAGCATTATTGATGTGAGCATCAACGGCGCGGTACAGGGGTATACGGACACGGCGAACTTTGGGCATGTGCTGGCGACGGTGAAGCTGCCCGCGGGGAGCCATCCGGCAGCGGTGACTGTATTGCAGGACGGCAGCCGGGCTTACACGGCCAATGAAGGGAATGGCACGGTCAGCGTCATCAACCTCTCGAGCTTTACGGTAGAGAAGAACATTCCGGTGAATGGCAATCCACGCTCGATTGCTTCGACCTTCAATTATCCAATTGGCAAGGTCTATACGGTGGCGCAGAACAGCCCATATGTGACTGTGATTCGTACGGACACAGACATTGTTTCTTCCTCGATTTTGCTGCAGGGCAATGGGGTGGACATCCACACCAGTACGCAATATGCGGGGAGCAGCGGCACGAGCGCGAACAGCATTACGCAGAGCAGGTCTGCGGGATCGGGTGCTCGATAAATTTTCGATGTAATTTCCGACAGAAGCGCCCTTGTTGGGCGCTTTTTGTCTTTATCTTGAAAGTGGTTCGTGGAGACAGCACTTGCTTATGAGCGCACTTGAGAGTCCAGTCCGTCCTGGCCGAAAGCTGAAACTGGCTTATTTTGCCAGTCATCCGATCCAGTATCAGGCGCCGATGCTGCGTCGTCTGCAACAGGAAGAGAACCTGGATGTGACGGCATTTTTTTTCAGCGACAAATCTGTTGGAGGTTATTGGGACCCTGGATTTGGGCGCATGGTGGAATGGGATGTTCCTTTGCTGGGAGGGTACAAGCATGAATTTTTACCGCAGCTGCTCAAAGAAAAACCGAACAGCGGGATTTTTTTTCGTCCTTTGAATGGCGGAATCATCCGCGTGCTGCGAGAGCAGAAGTTTGATCTGGTGTGGATGCACGGATATGCGACGCTGAACTCACTTGTTGTGATGGCTGCGGCAAAGTGGTTTGGGGCCAAGGTACTTCTGAATGCGGATTCCAGTTCGCTGGTCAACCAGAACAGCCAGATGAAAGAGGCCGCCAAGCGCATCTATATGGGCCTGGTGCGGAGCCTGGTGGATTGCACTTTTGTAGCGGGCCACTCAAACCAGGCGTACTGGCGGCGCTATTTTGGCGACAGGATGATCTACCAGCCTTTTCCGTATTCGGTAGACAATGCCTATTTCCGTGAGCGTGTGGCGCGTGTGAATGTGGCGGAAGTGAAGTCCCGTCTTGGGATTGTGGAGGGTATTCCGGTCATTCTGTATGCGTCCAAACTGCAGAAGCGTAAGCGATGCATGGACCTGGTCCTGGCCTATAAAGAGCTGCTGGGAAGAACCCGGGACCGGGAACCACCTTATTTGCTGATTGCTGGGGATGGAGAGGAACGTCAGTCGCTGGAGCAGGTGGTGCAGGAAAGCGGGCTGGCACGTGTCCAATTCCTTGGTTTTCAAAATCAGAGTCAATTGCCTGAATTGTTTGCGGTCTGCGACTTTTTCGTGCTGCCCAGCGAAAATGAGCCCTGGGGCCTGATCGTGAATGAAGTGATGAATGCGGCCCGTCCGGTAGTAGTGACAGACCAGGTGGGTTGCCAGAAGGACCTGGTGGAAAACGGCGTAAATGGCCATGTTTATCGCGTAGGGGACATTGCGGCATTGAGTGAGATTCTGGAGACCCTCGCAGGCGATGCGGAACTGCGCCGGCGTATGGGGCAGGCCAGTCTGCGAATTGTGGACGAGCACAGCTACGAGCAGGGAGTAGCGGGGCTGCAGGCGTATATTCGGAGTCTGCAAGCCGGCAGCGGCGGGAAATGACAGGGCCCCGCTTCTTTTCATTGACGGTCGTAGTTCTCTCGAAGTATAGTCATCTATCTAAGTAGACATTCAGATCAGAGGATGCCTTCTTTCTGGGGGACTTTCCTCTGAGTGCGGGCAGATGCCCGGTACGAGGATAGACTTATGAGGCCAAGTCAACTGCGGGCGGTGTTCTTTTTATGTGTGAGCCTGTTCTTCGGCGCCTTTACGGCCGCTTATGGGCAGTACACGTCAGGCACAATCAGCGGGACGGTGCATGATTCGTCGGGGGCGGTCCTGCCAAATGCAACCGTTACGGTTACAAATACGGACCGCAACCAGGTGGTCCGCAGCCTGACGACGGACGAGAACGGCTTTTACACTGCGCCCAAACTTCCGATCGGGCACTACACGGTTTCTGTGTCGGCATCAGGGTTTCAGCCGCAGGAGGTGAAGGACATTGACCTGCATGTGGGGGACAACCTGAACATCAGTCCTGCGCTGAACGTAGGCAATGCGAGCCAGACCATCACGGTAAGCGCATCGGCGCTGCAGGTGAATACAGAAAACGCCTCCAATTCGACGCTGATCAACTCGACGCAGATCATGCAGCTCCCGCTGAACAACCGCAATTATGAGCAACTGGTACAGTTGCAGCCGGGTATTTCTTATGGCGGCGGCGACCAGCTTTATATTGGTTTGTCGAACCCTTCAGGGCAGACGAATGCTGTGAGTTTTTCGATCAATGGGCAGCGAAACAGCGCGAACAACTGGACGATTGATGGCGCGGACAACGTAGATCGCGGGTCCAACCTGACGCTGCTGATGTACCCCAGCGTGGATGCGATTGCCGAGTTTCGTACGTTTCGCAATACGTACAGTGCGGAGTTTGGACGGAGCGCCAGCGGCCAGATTGATGTCATCACGAAGTCTGGCACACGCGATTTCCATGGCAGCGTGTATGAGTTTTTCCGCAACGATGTGCTGAATGCCAATTCGTTCTTCACGAATTATGCGAACAAGCCACGTCCGCCGCTTCGCTATAACGATTTCGGCTACTCCATTGGCGGGCCGGTTTGGGTTCCGCGGGTGTATAACACGGAGCGCAATAAGACCTTCTTCTTCTTTTCGCAGGAAGTACGGCGTGTGATTACGTATGCGCCGCTGACTTTTGTTGGCGATCCTACGGCCGAGGAGCGGCAGGGGAACTTTCCTCACGCAGTCTGCCCAACGCTTTCCGGGTGTACGACGGGCACAAACACGATTCCTATCACCTCGCCGACCACGCAGGCTTACCTGAAAGATATCTGGTCGAAGGTGCCGCTGCCGAACAGCCCGAGTGATCCGAATGGGCTGATTGTGACAGAACGCAATGTATACAACGCCAACCAGCAGATTGTGCGCATTGACCAGACATTTACGCCAAAGCTTGCAGCTTTCTTCCGCTTTGAGAATGACGCGATACCGACGGTGGAGCCGGGCGGACTGTTTCAGGGATCAGGTTTCGAAGGGGTGAACACGACGAGCACGAATGCGCCGGGACGAGGGTATCTGGGGCATGTGACTTATACGTTTTCGCCGACGCTCCTTTTTGATATGGGATATGCCTTTTCGCGGGGTGCGATCCTGAGTGATCCGATTGGATTGATGGCAAAAAAGAATTCGCCGGATGTGAATCCGGTGTTGCCATTCGCTTCGACATTGCCGCGTGTTCCCAGCCTTTCGTTTACGGGAGGCACAGCGCTTACCTCTTATGGGCCGTACCGGGACTATAACCGGGACCACAATGTGTTCATGAATCTGAGCAAGATTGCCGGGCAGCATTCTCTTCGGTTTGGGATTACCTATCATCACTACGAGAAGACCGAAAACAATGCCGGATCGAATGCGGGCAGCTTCAGCTTTACGAATACGAATGCTCCTAGTGCCACGGCCAAAACTCCGAACGCGCCCACACCGTTTGAGCAGTCGTTTGCAAATTTTATCGCCGGAAATTCAGCCAGTTTCACGCAGGCCTCGTATGACATTACGCCGGACGTTACGACCAATCAGGCAGAAGGCTATGCGCAGGATGACTGGAAGGCCACATCACGCCTGACTTTGAACGTGGGTGTGCGTTACTCCTGGTTCCAGCAGCCGATTGATAACAATCATCAGATGACGAGCTTTGATCCGCTGCGGTTTAATCCGGCGAACGCTCCGGTGATTGATTCCTCGGGGTCAATTTGCACCACGGCACCATGTGCTGGCGGAGGCACTCCGAACCCGAACTATGATCCGCTGAATGGGATTGTGATTGCGGACGTGAATTCGCCGTGGCACTCGCGTGTTGCGCCGCAGAAATGGCTCAACTTTGCACCGCGCGCGGGTTTTGCCTGGGACGTGTTTGGAGATGGCAAGACGTCACTGCGTGGAGGGTATGGTATTGCCTACGACTCATCGCTCTTTGGCGTATATGAGCAAAACATCTTCCAGAACCCACCGTATGTAAACAGTGTGATTATCAACAGCGCGCCGCTCGATAATCCAGCCTCGGGAACGCCGAAATTGAGCGCATTGCCGAAGGCGCTGCACGGCACGCCGTATCAGGATGCGATTCCATACTCACAGCAGTTTTCGCTTGGAGTTCAGCAGCAGATTCTGCCTGATTTTATTTTTGAGATTGACTATGTCGGTTCGCTGGGCCGTCATCTGCTGGGTATTGCGGACATTAACCAGCCCCACCCCGGTGCTTATGTGGCTGCCGGAATCGCGCCGGCGGGCGGTATTACTTCAAAGAATACGGTCATGCTGAACCGGATTCGACCCTATCTGGGTTACGATGCCATCAACGAACTGGAGCCGTGGTTTACGTCAAACTATCACGGGCTGCAGACTTCGATTCAGAAGCGCTTTAAAGATGGATCATTGATTGAGGCGAACTACACTTTTTCCAAAGCGCTGACGAATGCCGGGTCGGACCGCTCGAACCCTCCGCAAAATGTTTACGATATTCCGGCGGAGTACGGAAGGGCAGCGCTTGACCGCCGCAACATCTTTAACGTGGACTTTGTGTATATGCTGCCTTTCTTCCGTGAGCAGAAAGGCTTTACGGGCCACGTGCTTGGGGGCTGGCAACTGGTGGGGCTGGTACTGGCCAATTCAGGGCTGCCAGCGACTGCCCGCACGTCGCAGGACCCGGCGGGACTCGGCCTGCTGGATAGCGGAAGCAGCGCCGGAGCGCGGCCGAACCAGGTGGGTAATCCGAACAAGGGAGCGCCGCACAAGCTGCTGAGCTGGTTTAATACGGCTGCGTTTGCCAACGTTCCTGCTGGAGTGGTTGCACCGGGAAATGCACGGCCATATACCATCAATGCGCCTGGCTTCCAGAGATGGGACCTGGCGTTACACAAGAATTTTGCATTTACCGAATCCACCTCGCTTCAGTTCCGGGCAGAGACATTCAACACCTTCAACCACACAAATTTTGACACGATCAGCACGTCTCTGATTTCCGGTTCGTACGGCCAAGTGACCGGAACACGTGACCCACGCATTATGCAGTTAGCATTGAAGCTGGTGTTCTGATCAAAACCAAAGGGATAAACACCCGGGCCTCTCGCGCATGGAGAGGCCCAGAGGATTTTGCGTGAAAAGGCATACTGTATTCCTGCTGTTTTTTTTCTCCGCGTTTTTTTCCGCTTTGGCGCAGGCGGGCCGTCCGGCCCTCATTCCTCAACCGCGAGAATTTCAGGACAAACCGGAGATATCTCTTGCACATGGCGTTGTGGTTTCCGCGCCAGGTGGTAACGCGGAAGACAAATTTGCTGCGCGCGAGCTTACGGATGATCTGAAGGCTCGAGGCGTTGTATCGCCGGCAAGGGCGGGAGCAGCGCGCATTCTTCTGTTGCGGGACACTTCCGTTGCGAGCAAGCGCGTTCTGTCAGAGATGAAGCAGCAGTTTGAGCCTCCGATGAGGGATGAAGGCTATGTTCTGATCACGTTGAAGCGCGATGTGTATGTGATTGGGCATACCGCGGCCGGTGTCTTCTATGGCGCACAGACGGTAAAGCAGCTGGTTTCCGGGACGGGCGATGATGCGGTGCTGCACGGGTGTGTGATTCGTGACTGGCCTGCGATGAAATACCGCGGCGTGCATGACGATCTGTCGCGCGGACCGGTGCCGACACTGGAGTTCCAGAAGAAGCAGATTCGCACGTTTGCGGCATACAAGATGAACGTGTACTCGCCTTATTTTGAGAACACGTTGCAGTATGCGTCAAACCCGCTGCCGGCGTTGCCGGCCGGTTCCATGTCGCAGGCGGATGCGAAGGAGCTGGTGAAGTACGCGAAGCAATATCATGTGACGATTGTTCCGGAGCAGGAGGCATTTGGGCATCTGCACCATGTGCTGACCTGGCAGGAGTATTCCAAGCTTGCGGAAGTGCCGGTAGGCGCGGTGCTTGCTCCGGGAGAGCCGGGATCGCTGGCGCTGATCAAGCAGTGGTTTACGGAACTGGCGGGGATCTTTCCTGGGCCGTTTCTGCATATTGGAGCAGACGAAACCTTTGAGCTGGGACAGGGCAAGACGGCAGAGGATGTAAAACAGCGCGGACTTGGCGCGGTGTATGTAGATTTTCTGAAGCGCATTCATGATGAGCTTGCACCGCTGCATCGCAGGCTGCTTTTCTGGGGCGATGTGGCGATGAATGATCCGGAGCAGGTCAAGGCGCTGCCGAAAGACATGATCGCTGTGGCGTGGCACTATGAGCCGGAGCCAACAGGCTTTGGCAAGTGGCTGGAGCCATACACAAACGCGGGGATGGAGACGTGGGTGTCGCCCGGTGTGAACAACTGGAACCGCGTGTATCCGAACAATGAACTGGCGCTTGGGAACATCCAGGGTTTTGTGGCAGATGGGCAGAAGGCCGGCAGCACGGGAATGCTGAATACCATCTGGAATGACGATGGCGAAGGCCTGTTTGCGGAAGACTGGTACGGCGTTTTATTTGGAGCGGCGGCTGCATGGCAGCCGGGGAAGAGCGACATTGCGGAGTTCCAGAAGAGCTATGGGCGTGTCTTTCATGGGGATGCCAGCGGTGATCTTGACCAGGCACAGCTTGCGTTAATGGCTGCGCATGAGGCGATGGAAAAGACGGGCTTGAGTGATTTGCGTGATTCGCTTTTCTGGCTTGATCCATGGAGTGCGGAAGGGCAGGAGGTTGCGGCGAAGATCAAGCCAGCGCTGGTGGATGTACGGCTGAACGCAGAACGCGCGCTGACGCTGATTGCAGAAGCGCGGCGGATGGGAAATCTGCGCGAGAACGATGCGATTGATGCGATGGAACTGGGTGCGCGGCGCATGGACTTTATTGCCTTTAAATTTCAGACGGCCAGCGACATTGCTGAGGGATATTTGAGGCTGTACAAGAACCAGAATGATGTTGAAGTGAGAAAACACATTTCGCGCGATCTGTGGAACTTGTCCGGAGTGAATGGGCGATGCCAAGACCTGCGCGATGGATATGGCTATATTCGCAATCTGTACCAGCAGGCGTGGCTGAAAGAGAACCGCCTGTACTGGCTGGACAATGTGCTGACGCAATACGATATGGCCATGCAGTTATGGATTGCGCGCGCTGATAAGATCCGCGCCGCCCGGCAGCAATGGGCGGCCACACATACGTTGCCCACACCTGAATCCATGGGAATAGTGCAGGCGAATTAATGCACATACCTCTGCGCCCGGTTGATCTTGTTATTGTTGTTCTCTATCTGATTGGGATTACTTGGTTTGGATTGCGGTTCCGTAAGAGCGGTGAACGCTCGATCAAGAGCTATTTTCTTGCGGACCGCAACATTCCATGGTGGGCCATTGCGCTTTCCATCGTAGCGGCAGAGACGAGCACGCTGACCATCATCAGTGTGCCGGGAATTGCCTACACTGGCGATTTTGGATTTCTGCAACTGGTGATGGGTTATCTGCTGGGGCGCGTGGTGATCTGCCTCATCTTTCTTCCGCGATATTTTCGTGGTGAGTTGATGACGGCGTATCAGGTGATTGGCGAGAGGTTTGGAAAGCGGCTGCATCGCGCGACGGCATTTCTTTTTCTGGTGATGCGGGCGGCGGCAGAGGGCGTGCGCGTCTTTGCTGTTGCCATTGTTGTAGGTGTCGCGTTGGGAACGGGCGATATTGCTTCGATTGTGATCCTGTCATTGCTGACGCTACTGTACACGTTCGAAGGCGGAATGAAGGCGGTCATCTGGACCGATGTGTTGCAGATGTGCCTGTATGTGGCCGGTACGATTGTGAGCCTGTGGAGCATTTCGGCGCACATTCCGGGCGGAGTGCACGTTTTGTATGCGGTGGCCTCATCCGCGCACAAGTTTACTGTCTTCCATTTTGCGTGGTCTTTGGCGGAGACCTACACCTTCTGGGCGGGCGTGATTGGCGGGTGCTTCCTGACGATGGCGAGTCATGGAACGGACCAGCTGATGGTGCAGCGGCTACTGGCAGCGAAGAACCTGCGCGAATCGCGCGCAGCATTGCTGGCGAGCGGCGTAGTGATCTTTGTGCAGTTCTCGCTTTTTCTGCTGATTGGGGCCGGGCTGTTTGTTTACTACCGGATGACGGGGCAGTCGCCGCATGTGCCCAGTGCAGACCGCATTTTTCCGATGTATATCGTGCATGAGATGCCAGTTGGAATTTCAGGGCTGATGATTGCTGCGATTCTTGCGGCGGCGATGTCAAACCTGAGCGCTGCATTGAATTCGTTGGCTTCGACTTCCATGGTTGACTTTTATTTGCCGCGCAAAGAAGGTTTGAGCGAGGCGCAGAAGACGCGGATTTCGCGGATGATGACGCTGGGCTGGGCCGCTGTACTTCTGGTGCTGGCGATTCTTTCGCGCAGCGGAGGGCATGTGCTGGAGATTGGCTTGTCCATTGCATCGGTGCTTTATGGCGGGATGCTGGGCGTGTTTCTGCTGGGCACGCTGACGCGGCGCGCGACGGAGATGGGGGCACTGATTGGCCTTATTGCCGGGTGTGTGTTGAATCTGTTTCTGTGGCAGCAACGCGAGCCTGTCCATGCCGGATGGCTGGCTGTGCCGAAGATTGCGTGGACATGGTACGTGTTCATCGGAGCCATTGTGACGTTTGGGATTGGGTATCTCTTCAGTCTTGGTCGAAGGAGTGAACTGTGAGGTCTTTGCTCGTCTTGATATGTCTCTGCTGGTCGGCGGCGTTTGCGCAGCAGGCCAAAAAATTTGCGGTGATTGATCAGCTGGTGAACCAGGCGATTGCTGAGCACAGACTTCCGGGCGCGGTGGTGGAGATTGGTCATGATGGCAAAGTGGTCTTCCGCAAAGCGTATGGCGAGCGGTCGCTGGAGCCCGCGCGAGAGAGGATGACGATGGGCACCATCTTCGACATGGCGTCGCTTACCAAGCCGCTGATGACAGCAACCGCTGTGATGCAGCTTTTTGATCAAGGCAAGCTGCGGTTCAACGATCCAGTTTCAAAATATCTGCCGGAGTTTGCAGCGAACGGCAAGGAAGACATTACGCTGCGGCAACTGCTTACGCATTATTCCGGGTTGCCCCCCGACCTCTCGTTGACGGAGCCATGGGAAGGGAAGGCCGAGGCATTCCGGCAGGCGTTTGCGATTAAACCGGACCATCCAGCGGGTGTGCGATTTGTCTACAGCGACATCAACTTTATCGTGCTGGGAGCGCTGGTGGAGAAGCTGTCTGGCATGTCAGAGGACCAGTATGTGCTGAAGAACATTATTCAGCCGCTGAGGCTGAAGCATACGCGCTATGTACCTCCGGGAGACTGGCTGCCGATGATTGCTCCCACACAGTATGAATATGGAGTGATGCTGCGCGGTGTGGTGCATGATCCAACGGCGCGGCGGATGGGTGGAGTTGCCGGACATGCTGGATTGTTCAGCACGGCGGACGATGTTGCGGTGTATGCGCAGAACCTTCTCGACCGGCTTGCGGGCAGGCCGAGTAAATTTCCCGTATCGCGCGCCACACTGATGAAGATGGTGACTCCGGAGCAGCCGGCAACAGGAACGGCGCTACGTGGTTTCGGATGGGACATTGAATCGCCTTATTCGAGCAATCGCGGGACGATCTTTCCGGTTGGGTCATTTGGGCATACCGGGTTCACGGGTACGTCGCTCTGGATGGATCCTGTTTCCGACACCTACGTGATTGTTCTGGCGAATGCTGTCCATCCGGATGGGCCGAAAAGCATCACCGCATTGCGCGGGGCCATTGCGAATGCTGCGGCGATCGCGCTCGGCATTGCGCCGGATGATGGGAAACTGTCGTCCAGGCTGACCGGATATAACGAGTCGCTCAGCGGAATGCGGCGCTGGTTTGCTCGCAATGCAGAAGTAAAAACCGGGATTGATGTTCTCGAAGCCGATAATTTTGCTGAGCTGCGGGCACTGGCGCACAAACACGATGGTCCTGTGCGTATTGGCCTGCTTACAAACCAGACGGGTGTAGATGCTTCTGGACGACGCACGATTGATGTTCTGGACCATGCAGAAGGTGTGGAGCTGAAGACGCTGTTCAGTCCTGAGCACGGAATTCGCGGCGCGCAGGACACGACGGACATCAGCAATACAACGGATGCAAAGAGCGGCATCCCGGTGGTAAGCCTGTATGGCGCGACAGAGGCGCAGAGGCGGCCTTCACCCGACATGCTTCGCCCACTGGATGCAGTGGTGATTGATTTGCAAGATGCGGGTGTTCGTTATTACACCTATGAAACTGCGATGGCTTATTTTCTGGAGGCGGCGGGCAAAACGGGTACGCACATTGTTGTGCTCGATCGCCCGAATCCGATCAACGGATCGTTTGTACAGGGGCCATTGTCCGATGAAGGTGCGGAGAGTTACGTGCATTACATGCCGCTGCCAGTGCGACATGGCATGACGATGGGCGAGCTGGCGCGGTACTTTAACGAGCAACGCAATCTTCATGCGCCGCTGACCGTGGTGAAGATGCAGGGATGGCAGCGGGGAGACTGGTATGACTCGACGGGGCTGACCTGGGTGAATCCATCGCCGAATCTGCGCGATCTGGAAGAGGCAGCGCTGTATCCGGCGCTGGGGCTGGTTGAATCCACGAACATTTCAGTAGGCCGCGGGACAGACACTCCATTTGAGATTTTTGGCGCTCCATGGATAGATGGGCGGGCGCTTGCATCCTACCTGAACAAGAGGCTGCTGCCAGGTGTGCGGTTTGTGCCAGTGGAGTTTACGCCGCAGGAGCCGTATCCATACAGCAAAGAGCTGTGCCATGGTGTGCGGGTGTTGCTGACGGACCGCGACGTTCTTGATTCACCTGAGCTGGGTATTGAAATTGCGGCGGCACTGCATAAGCTTTATCCGAAAGACTACAAGCTGGACCGGATGCAGACGTTGCTTGCCAACCAGCATGTACTTGATATGCTGCACAGTGGAGTGGACCCGCAGAGAATTGCTGACAGCTGGCGTGATCAGCTTGCGCAGTTCGAGAGCAGGCGGGGACATGCGCTGCTGTATTGATGAAGAAGATGATGTCTGAGATGAAAGAACGGTTTATGAAGAGGGCGATTGCCCTGGCCACGGAGAATGTACGCAGCAACAGCGGAGGGCCGTTCGGCGCCGTCATTGTGAAAGGCGGCGAAATTGTGAGCGAAGGTGTGAATACGGTCACAGCTACGATTGATGCCACGGCCCATGCGGAGATCAATGCGATCCGGAATGCCTGCCGGAACCTGGGGACCTTTCATCTGGACGGATGTGAACTGTATACGAGCTGCGAGCCTTGCCCGATGTGTCTGGCGGCCTCGTATTGGGCACGCATCGGAGCCATTTATTTTGGGAATCGAGCGGAAGACGCGGCCCGCGTGAATTTTGCGGATGCGTTTCTGTATGAGCAGATTGCGCTTCCACGGAAGAAGCGCGCGATTCCGGAGCAGGAAATGCTGCGTGAAAAGGCATGGGAGAGTTTTCAGGCCTGGATAGATAATCCGGCAAAGATCGAGTATTGAATTCTTATCCAATCGCGTGGTGGTGTTACTTTATATTCGCAGCTTTTGTGGAAATGCTGCCCGGGGCCTTTTCTCTGGAAATATCTTGTTACCTCAGCGGCCAAAGCCGCAGGTGCTAGCAGTGGTTTCCGGCATGGCTGAAAGCCATGTCCTTACGAGCCTATGCAGATTGTGAAGGCGGGTCCTTCAACGTGAGAAGCTACGGCGATGCAGTGAAGGACTGCATCGCCGTTTTTTGAATCAGGCAAAGGCGAGGACTGCTTCGACTCCGGTCTTGAAGCCCTTCTCTGCGGCCTCGGGCCCACGGCTCTGGTTTTCTGTGTGGATGAATTGAACGTTCTTTAAGCCAATGAATCTGAAGACTGTGCGCAGATAAGGCTCCTGCTGATCGAAGGCGCTGGCAGGTGAATCCGCAGGATAGGCACCACCGCGAGCGGTCACGACGATGACTTTTTTGTTTTCATCGAGGAGGCCCTGGGATCCGTTGGCGGTGTAAGTAAAGGTGCGGCCGACGCGCACGATCTGGTCAATCCACGTTTTCAGATGGGCTGAAATTCCGAAATTGTGCATGGGGACGGCGATGACAATCGTGTCGGCGGCATACAGTTCAGCGATGAGAGTGTCAGACAATGCAAGCAACTGCCTTTGCTCCGGGGCGCGGTTTTCTTCCGGAGTGAAGGCCGCAGTGACCCATGCTTCGGTGAGATGCGGAACGGGGTTGAGAGCGACATTGCGGGTCACGACCGTCCCCTGTGGGTGCTGTTGCTGCCACTTTGTAACGTACTCCCGCGCGACAGCACTGGAAACAGAGGCAGCGCGCGGACTGGACTCAATTAACAATAAATTTGCCATATTCATGCTCCCTGAAGATCTGGTCCCTGGTAATGAACGTCTGAGCTGGTCAGAATTCGACGGTCAGTGTTCGATGCGAGGAAATCATCTGTTATAACAGGTAATTGCCTGTTACACTGTGCATAGATTCACTGGCTGGCGGTGCGGATGCAGGATTTCTTTGCCGCCACGTCTCAAAATCGAAATGTGGGGCATCCGCTTACTTGTTAAGAGACAGGTGCTCGCTGGTGCAGTGATTGGTGAAGAAGGAACTTCTCTGCGGCGCGGAGGTCTTCTTCCGTGTCCACGCCAATGGTGTCAAAGGGCGTGGAGGTCACGTAGATGTCAATTCCGTTTTCGAGGAAGCGCAATTGTTCCAGTTTTTCTGCCTGTTCCAGCGTGCGGTATGGGAGGGTGGGAAACCTGTCCAGCGCGGTTTTGCGATAGGCATAGATGCCCAGATGCTTGTGGTGCGCGACCGTTCCGAAGTGATCGCGGTCGAAGGGAATGGTGGAGCGGGAGAAATAGAGCGCGCGTCCGTTGGCGGCGGTCACCACTTTGACTGCATTTGGATTGTGGACCTGCTCAGAGGTGCAGGGGGTGGAGATGGTGGCTACTTCTACTTCTGGGCGTGACATGGGTTGAAGGAGTGTCTCCAGATGCTGGGGACGCAGCAGGGGCTCGTCGCCCTGAATGTTGACATAGATGTCCGCAGGAATGGACTGGGCGACGGCATGCACGCGGTCTGAGCCGCTGGCGCACTCTGCCGGGGTGAAGATGGCAGGGAAGCTGCGCGCGTGAGCAAATTCCATGACTTCGTCGGAGTCAGTGGCGATGAGGACCTCGTCGAGCTGGGAGCAGGCGCGGGCGGCGCGGTACACCCAGGCCAGCATGGGTTCGCCAGCAATTTCGCGCAGGACTTTGCGCGGGAGGCGTGTAGAGGCAAGGCGGGCAGGGATGACGCCCAGAATACGCGGTTTTTCTGGCAAGGAAGACTCCTGTAAGGTAAGTGTAATGAATCGCGGAGATTGACCGGCTGCATCATCGCCCGTATCATTAGAAACAGCTGCGGTTCCGCAGCTTCCCACCTGAAACTGGCGGCGTAGCTCAGATGGTTAGAGCGTAGGATTCATAACCCTAAGGTCGGTGGTTCGATCCCACCCGCCGCCACCAAGCAATGAGAAAACCAGATTGTCGATTGCAGGCTTACGTGCCCAAGGGCAGCGAAGCTACGGCCGTGAGTTCGGGACTGGCGAATTCTGAGGCGAGGAGCTTTGGCCATGCTGCAGCGGCGATCATGGCGGCATTGTCAGTGGAAAGCGCGAGCGAGGGAAAGGCGACGGGCAGACCGCGGTCGGCGGCCTCGGCTGTGAAGCGCACGCGCAGCTCGCGGTTGGCGGCGACTCCGCCAGAGACGAGAATGCTGGCAGCGCCGAATGTTTCCGCGGCCTGGAAGGTTTTGCGGCGGAGGTCTTCGACGACGGCGCGTTGAAATGAGGCGATCAGGCCGAGCGTTTGCTCGTCGCACAAGGGGAGCGCGTCGGCGGCCCTGGGATTAGGGATGCGCGCGAGTGTGCTGCGGCGTGCCTCAATGGAGGCGGCCATTTCGTGGGTCTGCACATAGCGCAGGACAGCAGTTTTGATTCCGCTGAAGGAGAAGAAAAACTGCTGGCTGAAGTTATGGCGCTGCGTTTCCTTGCGGTAAACCTTGGGTTTGATCTGCGCAAAGGAGAAGGGGACGGCGGCTGGGTTGCCGTGAGGGGCAAGGGCGTCTATCCACGGACCTCCGGGGTAGCCAAGGCCGAGGAGCTTGGCGACTTTGTCGAATGCCTCGCCGGCGGCGTCATCTACAGTGTGGCCAATGTTTTTGTAATGCCAGCTTTTGTGCTGCTGACGTGCGAGGTAAAGATGCGTGTGTCCGCCGGAGACGACCAGCGCGATCGCAGGCAGGGGCAGCGCGTCACCCTGAATCTGGGCCTGCTCAAGCAGAACGGCATGGATGTGGCCTTCAAGATGATTGATGGCGATGAGCGGCTTATTGAGAGGAAAGGCGAGGGACTTGGCGTAGCTGATGCCGACCAGCAGCGCTCCGGCGAGACCTGGGCCTTCAGTGACGGCGATGGCGTCCAGGTCATCCAAGGTGATATTGGCTTCAGTGAGGGCGGCGCGGACCACTGGCATGATGTTGCGCAGATGCTCACGCGAGGCGAGTTCGGGCACGACTCCGCCATAACGCGCGTGGGTGGCGATTTGCGAGGCGACGATGCTGGAGAGGGTCTCGCGCCCTTCGCGCACGACGGCAGCAGCGGTTTCATCACAGGAACTTTCAATGCCGAGAATGAGTCCAGTGCGCATCTTTTCTTATGATAGCCACTGTATCGAGTCATGGGACTTCGATCGCGCTGGTTGGGGCATGTGGGTAGCATGAAAGCAGATCGTATGAAAGCGAACGCGCAGATTGCGGCGGAACGGATTGTGGAACGGCTTCGGGCCGAGGGGTTTGACGCCTACTTTGCCGGGGGATGCGTGCGCGACCTGCTGCTGGGGCAGGCTCCGGTGGACTTTGATGTGGCGACGAGTGCGCGTCCGGAGATTGTGCTGGATCTATTTCCGCGAACATTTGCGGTGGGCGCACACTTCGGCGTGGTGTTAGTGGCCGATGAAATCCAAGGCGAGCAGATTGTGACGGAGGTGGCCACATTTCGCAATGATGGCAGCTATTCGGATGGACGGCGGCCAGACCGGGTGAGTTTCTCAACGGATGCCAGAGAAGATGTACTGCGGCGCGACTTCACGATCAATGGGATGTTGCTGGATCCAATGGTGCTCGAGGAAGGCGACGACCCGGAAAAAGCAACGCTGGATTATGTGGGCGGACGTGCTGATCTTGCGGCAGGGCTGGTGCGGGCGATTGGTGATCCGGAGAGGCGATTTAAAGAAGATAAATTGCGGATGCTACGGGCTGTTCGCTTTGCAGCGCGGTTTGGATTTGTGATTGAGCCAGCGACTGCATCTGCGATTCGCTGCCATGCGGCAGAAATTTCGCAGGTGAGTGATGAGCGGGTGCGCGATGAGCTGACGCGGATGCTGACAGAAGGCCACGCGCGCCGCGCCTTTGAATTGCTGGATGAGACTGGATTATTGAAACAGGTGCTGCCGGAAATAGACCGCCTGCATGGAGTCGAGCAGCCGCCGGAATATCATCCGGAGGGAGACGTGTGGGTGCACACGCTATTGCTGCTGGAGAAGCTGCCTGCCGGGGCTTCGTCAACGCTGGCTTGGGGCGCGCTGCTGCATGATGTGGGCAAGTCTGCTACTTTTGAGCGCGCGCCGGACCGCATTCGCTTCCATGGACACGTGGAAGTGGGGTCGCGTATTGCCGCAGAGATATGCCGGAGGCTGCGGTTTTCGAATGAAGAGACGGCGCAGGTGCTGGCGCTGATTGAGAACCACATGCGCTTTGGCGACGTGATGCGGATGAAGGAGTCTACACTGAAGCGCTTCCTGCGGCTGCCAAAATTTGCGGAACATCTGGAACTGCATCGCATGGATTGCCTGTCGAGCCATGGGGACCTGAGTCTTTACCACTTTGCAAAAGAACGTTACGAAACGATTCCGGAAGAGGCAGTGAGGCCCAGGCTGCTGGTGACGGGCGCGGACCTGATTGCTGCCGGGTATGCGCCGGGTCCCAGTTTTAAGGAGATGCTTTCTCTGGCTGAGGATGCCCAACTGGAAGGGCGTATTCAGACTACGGAAGAGGGACTGGAGCTGGTCCGCAGTGTGTTCAGCCGGACGTGAAGGTCCCTTTGAGGGAGGGTGATGAACACAATCCCTGACGGGGATCCTGGCTAGGCAGCGTCCGATGACAGGCTCGGCCGTGTGTCGCTAAGAGTAACTAATTCATAAATTATTGAAAAAGAAAGACATTTCATCAGCGAAATTCACTTCTTGACAATTGAATCTGCTTTTGAATACCTTTTTCGCAGTAATGAAATAAAACGATTTATTTGAGCTGTGCTGATTGGACCAAGTGATTCAGCAGCCTGTTCAGATGCGAAATCGTTTTCTTAAAGCGGATTGGATTCTGAAACGCAATACCATGAATTGCTTTTACAAGGGAGGCCGGAAATGAAACAGACGCCGACAAGCGGTGCGTCCAGAGGTCCTAGCGCGCTTTCCACATCTAGCTTATTTTTCAACTCATTGGCAGGCAGGGTCGCGGTAGTTCTGATTTGCATGGCTTTGCTGTTTACTGCAACGATGCGTGCGCAGTTAACGACGGGGAGCCTTTCCGGAACGGTAAACGATTCCACGGGAGCGGTTGTTCCGAATGCGCGAATTACTCTGCAGAATGAATCCTCGCATGATATCCGGGTGAGCACGAGCAACAGCGCCGGTTATTTTACCTTCGCCGCAGTGCAGCCAGGCAGCTATACGGTGACCGTAGACGCGAATGGGTTTAATACCTGGAAGCAGACAGGGATTCCGATGAACCCGGGCGACATTCGCGAGGTTTCAGGAATCAGCCTGACCACTGGCGGCGGCAGCACAACCGTGGAGGTGCAGGCTGCAGCGGCGCAGATTCTGCCTACGGACTCGGGAGAGCGCGCGGCGATTCTGAGCAGTAAGGACATTCAGCGCCTTGCGCTGGAGGGACGTGACATTTCTGAGTTGCTGAAGGTGCTGCCCGGAGTGAGCACGAATGCAAACGGCACCAAGGGTGGGTCTTCGATGGACTTTTCCGCCTCGGCGCCGGTAGGGAGCGCTGTTGGCAACGGAATCTCAACCAGCGGTGCTCCGTACCGTGGAGGCAGTGCATATCTGCTGGACGGAGCCAACATTATTGATCCCGGCTGCAATTGTTATTCGATTGCAGTGCCGAACCCGGACATGACGGAAGAGGTAAAAGTCCAGAGCTCCTTCGGGGCAGACAGCCCGAATGGCCCGGAGGTGATCAACGTCATCAGCAAGTCGGGCGGATCGCAGTATCACGGCGAGGGCTACTTTTATGCGCGGAACCAGACGCTGAATGCGAACACATGGCTGAACAACAACGCCAACATCAAGCGTCAGGATGGGCAGTATTACTATCCAGGCGGCAACATTGGCGGTCCGGTGAAGATACCGGGGCTGGACTTTAACAGGAACAACAAGCTGCTTTTCTGGGCCGGCTACGAGTATTACAAGCAGACACTGCCTGCTGCGCAGCCGTTTGAGTCGTATATTCCGAGCGCTGGAATGATGGCAGGAAATTTCACACCCAGCGGTGATGGCAATGCCGCGCTGTGCCCGAATGGGTTCAGCCCGAATGCAAACAATTGGTGCAACGATCTGAGCAATGCGACGGCACCGGATGGCACACCAATTACAGGAGGAGTGATTCCTCAGAAGTATCTGGATCCGGGCTCGGCGGCGCTGATGAAGATGTTCCCTCAGCCGAATGCGAGCCCGGCAACCACACCTGGCGGATACAACTACGTGCAGCCGATCACGAACCAGCAGAACGGCTATGTGTTCCGCGCGCGTGTGGACTACAACCTGAGCGACAGTGCAAAATTATTTGCGACATATCAGCAGGGACACACCACATTTATTACTCCGGGACACGTATGGTGGACACCTTCCAATGCGATTCCTTACCCTGGAGGAAATATTGAAGGTCCCACAACTTCGCGTGTGGTGACGGCAAACCTGGTCAACATTCTTTCTCCTACTCTTACCAATGAATTTGTTTTTGGGTGGGGATGGAGCGACAGTCCTTTCAATCCGACAAAGCTGAGCGCGATTTATAAATCGGCCCTTGGATACCCATATGCGACGGTTTATAACACGGCATCGCTGGTTGCGCCTTCTCTGAACAGCGCGGGGGCGCAGACCTTCCCGGACATTTCCCAACCAGCATTCTTTGGACCGACCGGGAGCTATCCGGAACGTAAGGCGATCCCTTCATTTTCAGACAACGTGACGAAGGTGTGGCGCTCGCATACGTTCAAGCTGGGTGCGTTTACTGAGCTGGTGGGAAACCGACAAGGTGTGTGGGCCTATCCCAATGGCGCACTCTCATTTGGCAGCGCGCCGGAATCGAACCAGGTAGCCGGGTCGCAGGTGCCTGCGGGTACAAAGATTGGCTCATCGAACCCGACAGCAAACCTGGTAATGGGAGTTGCCAGCGCCTTTACACAGAACAATTATCTTCCTGTGCAGGACATGGCGTATCGCACGACGGCCGGGTACATCATGGACAACTGGCACGTGAATTCCAGACTGAACCTGAACCTGGGTGTGCGCTTTGACCATATTGGCCGCTGGTATGACCGCTCCGGCACAGGGCTTGCCGTTTGGCTGCCGCAGCTGTATCAGCAAGACATTGCTGCGAACCAGGCTGCTGGAGGGATGGCTGCAGAGTATCCGGGCATCCGTTGGCATGGGATAGACAAGAGCATTCGCAATGCCGGGTCGCCTGTGGACTGGGCCTATGTGGAGCCGCGTTTTGGCTTTGCGTATGATTTCAGCGGCAATGGAAACACGGTGATTCGCGGCGGATGGGGGGAGTACCGCTGGAATGACGAGCCTGCCGCAGCCAGCGCGTTGAGCACTGCGCAGAACATGCAGACCTACAATTCGCCGAGTGGGCAGGCCATTACGCTTTCACAGATTGCGTTGCAGACTCCATCGAGGAATGCGGTGCCAGCCGGGAGCGTGACGGCGATGGACTATAACGACCACCGGGTGCCGCTGACTTATTCATGGAACCTGACTTGGGACCAGCAGTTGCCATGGAAGACCATGCTGGAAATGGCATATGTGGGGAACAGATCAAATTATCTGCTGATGGGCGGCCAGAGCGATGGTTCAGGCATTGGCGGTTCGGAATTCTCAAACCTGAACAAAGTGCCGCTGGGCGGTTTGTTCAAGGCAGACCCGGTGAGTGGAGCGGCAGCGCCTGCTGATCCGGACAACACGGGCAGCTATAACATTGCGGACTATCTGCCTTACTCGGGCTGCACTGCCACGGGTAAATGCTATGGGTATGGCACGAACCAGTTGACGGTGCATGAGCATACGGGCTACTCCAACTACAATGGGCTGCAGATTGCGTGGCTCAAGCAGACGGGGCGGCTTTCGTTTGACTTCAACTACACGTGGTCAAAGACGCTGGGAATTGTGAACAGTACGCTGGACGCCTTTCACGTGCATGGAAATTACGGTATTGTGGCCATTGACCGCCCGCAGGTCTTTAACGCCTCCTGGGCCTATGACGTGGGCAGTTTGTATCGCGGTGGCTTCTTTCTGCTGAGGGGCGTTGCCAATGGATGGACGGTTTCCGGCATAAATACCTTTCAGTCAGGTGCGAACCTGCAGTCGAATTCTTCACAAAACCTGGGCCTGACCATTTATGGCAAAGATGCCAATGGGAACACGGAACAGCTCACTTCGAAGACGTGGTTTGGAACCGATGCAAATTCGATTCTGCCGATTGCCACGTGCGATCCGCGCAGCAATCTGAGGTCGCATCAGCTGCTGAATCTCTCCTGCTTCAGCGCGCCACAGATCGGGCAGCAGGGAGTAAGGCAATTCCATCCTTACTTCAATGGACCGTGGTATACGGATTCAGACCTGAGTCTGTATAAGACGTTCAGTATTACTGAGCGTCAGAAGGTGCAGTTCCGTGCCTCGGCGTTTAACTTCATGAACCATCCGCTGTGGGGTTTCAGCGGCAACAATCTGCTGACACTGAAGTACAACACGCCGGACCGGGGACATACGTTCTTGACGGATGCAAGCACTCTGGGGCTTACCTCAACTTCATTGTGGGGCGTGATGGACCAGAAGTCGGCGTATTCAGGTGCGGGTTATAACCGCATTGTGGAATTGTCGCTGAAGTATACTTTCTGACTTTCTTACTCCCGTAACTGTCGGCGAAGTGGACGGCTTTTGTGCTGCCACTTCGCCTGTTTTGTCTGGTACATCCGTTGCTGTTCGATGTGGATGTGTAAGACAATCCAGAAAGCCGGATGCACTTTTCTCACTGGACTGACATCCTTATCTGGGTCATTTCGCTGGCTAGCATTCTGTTGATGCTGTTCCGGCCGAAAGGCATTGCCGAGTACATATGGATTTGCCTGGGCGCACTTGCGCTCGTGCTGGCGCGGTTGCTGCCGCTGTCTGATGCAGCGCATGCTATTTATGAAGGCCTGGACGTGTATCTGTTCCTGACAGGCATGATGATTCTGGCTGAGTTGGCCCGGCACGAGGGTGTGTTTGACTGGGTGGCCGATCTTGCGGTGAGGAATTCCGGCGGCTCGCCGAGGCGGTTGTTTCTGCTGATTTATGGAGCAGGGACCGCGGTGACGGTCTTTCTATCTAACGATGCGACTGCGGTTGTACTTACTCCGGCGGTGCTGACGGCTGTACGGCGCGCGAGGGTGGAATTGAAGCCTTATCTGCTGGCCTGCGCAATGATTGCGAATGCGGCGAGCTTTGTGCTTCCAATTGCCAACCCGGCGAACCTGGTTGTTTTTGGGAGAAGTCTGCCAGCGCTTGGACCCTGGTTGCACATTTTTCTGCTGCCATCCGTGCTTTCGATTGCAAGCACATTCGTCTGCCTGTGGCTGCTCTCGCGGAAGGCACTTCAGGGGCAGATGAACTCCATTGCGGAGGGAGCGGCGCTTACGGCGGAGGGGCGGCTGGCGCTGCTGGGAATTTGTGTTGCCGCGGTGGTGCTTCTTGTTTGCTCCGGGATGGGTCTGCAACTAGGGCTGCCGACCTGTGTGACCGGTGTGTTTGCGCTGGTGCTTATTTCCTTTCGCAACCGCGGGGCATTGAAGACTGTAGGGAAGGTCGTCTCATGGAGTGTTCTTCCTTTGGTGGCTGGCCTGTTCATGATTGTTGCGGCGCTGAACCGCGCGGGAATGTTGCGACTGATGCAGTCGGGCCTTGCGTGGCTGTCTCATGTGCCGGACGGGTATGGGAGATTCATCTCGGCAGGGGCGATTGCTCTTGTTTCGAACATTATGAACAATCTTCCGGTGGGGCTTGCGGTTGGCGGAGCGTTGCAGCGGGTGCATAGTGCGAGCGGGTTGTCACACGCTGCTCTGCTTGGAGTTGATCTGGGGCCAAATCTGTCGGTGACCGGGTCTCTGGCGACGATTCTCTGGCTGATTGTTTTACGACGCGATGATGCAGAGATTACGGCGTGGGAGTTTCTGAAGACCGGCATGGTGGTCATGCCGGTCTCTTTGGTGTTGTCGGTGCTGGTTTTGCACGCGTAGATGGATCGCCCTCTGTCTTTAATAAAAAAGGCGGGAGGGGACAAATTCTGCTTCGGGTTCGTCGGCGTATTTCATTTCTTCCTGCAACTGAGTGCGAAGCTTGTTCACGGTTTCTTTGTGTTCAGGACGCCAGATGAGATTCACTGATTCATACGGATCGGCGCGCTGATCGTAGAGCAGGTAGTCCTGGTACTTTTTCCCGAACTTGTCTGTTCTTACGTCGGCAGATGGGTCCAAGACGCTATAGGTCCAGTCTTTTGTGCGAAGGGCGCGTGCGGTCATGGCTTCGCTGATCTGGATGAGTTCGCAGTTTTTCCATTGTTTGCGCGAGGATGCATTTTGCGCCAGAGGCAGCAGGCTTTTGCCTTTCATGCTTTGGGGAATGGGGACGCCTGCTGCATCGAGGAGGGTGGGCGTGATGTGGATGTTGCCGACCACTTCATGCACGGTAGCGGCATTGTCAAAGCCAGGGCCCTGGGCGATGAGAGGAATGCGGATGGAGGCATTGTGCGGGCTGCGTTTGTATTCGAGGTTTCGAGTTTTGAAGTGGCAGCCGTGGTCGCTGGAAAACATGAAGATGGTGTTTTCAAGCTGGCCCTGTTCTTCGAGGGTCTTCAGAATGCGTCCGACTGACTGGTCAATAGCGGCAATGCAGCCGTAATAGTCGGGCAGCTCGCCCTGCCAGTCGCCGAGCTTGCCGCTCAGATCGTGAGGAACGAATGGGTTTGCGAATTTGTCCTTTGAGCCATTAGGGCCGACAAAGTGCTTTACGTCGTTCTGGAAGTGCGGTTCGAGTTGGGAAACGAAGAGCAGGAATGGCTTGTCGTGGTCCTTTTGCAGGAATTTGACGACGCGATCGGTGAGGAAATCTACGCGGTATTGATTTTTGAAGGTGATGGGATTTCCATCGCCGTCCCAGATGGTTCCTTCATAGGGATGCGTGGTCCATTCGTATTCATTTGCGCCTTCCCAGTAATCGAGGAAGCCGGCGCGGAATTCGGGCTTGACTTGTCCGTGTCCACCGCCTTCTTCCGCAGTGCCGGGGGCCAGGTGCCATTTGCCGATGAAGTTGGCGGTGTATCCGTTTTGGCGCAGCACGGAGGCGAGCGTGGGAAGAGAAGAATCAATGGCGCGGGCGTTGCTCCAGACGCCGGTTTCTGTTGCGTACCGGCCTGTCAGCATGACGGAACGAGAGGGCGAGCACACGGGCTGGTTGGTAACAGCGGTGGCGAACCGGGTGCCGCGCGCGGAGATGGCATCCAGGTTGGGCGTGAGGGTGGTCGGATTTTCGCCCTGCGAGCCGAGGAAGTCCCAACGCATCTGGTCGGCAACGTAATAGATGATGTTCGGTTTGCGTGCTGGTTTGGGTGCGGAGGTGTTCTGTTCAGCAGTCATGCTTGCGGGGGCGGCGGCTGCAACGGCTGCGGCTACGGAGCTTTTCAGGAAGGCGCGACGGCTTTCAGAAATTTCTGGCATGGATGAAACGGATCTCCTTTAGGGGTCAGGCCAATCAGGTGATTTTGCTCTGGTGGTAATGGGAAGGATTACAGGCAACACGAGTTGTAGCCATGACGAGGATCTTGTACCGGATGGCAAGTGAGGCCCATATTGTCTGGAGGATAGGGAAGGCGTACGGCTTTGTCAAAAAGTATATGCACAGAGGCATGGGGAGCGTGCTTGCGGGACTTTCCGCGATAATAGAGGGAATGAATGAACCTTCTGTGATTCGCGAAATCCTGGATGAAACAGAGACGATTGCTGTGGTTGGTCTTTCCGATAAAGAAGGGAGGGCCAGTTATGGTGTATCGCGCTTTATGCAGGGCCGCGGATATCGCATTATTCCTGTGAATCCACTGATTGAGAGCTCTTTGGGGGAGCGGGCGTATCCCACGATCGAGGCAGCTGCTGAAGGGGCGGGAAAGATTGATCTGGTGAATGTCTTTCGCGCGCCGGAGTTTGTTCCTGAGGTGGTGAAGGAGACAATTCGTCTGGGAATTCCATATTTGTGGCTGCAGGAAGGAGTGGTCCACGACGAAGCCGCGGAGATGGCGGAAAATGCAGGCATCAAGGTGGTGATGGACCGATGCATTTTGAAGGAGCGCATGGCGGCGGGCTGGGAGTGAACCATGGCCTGTTGTAACCAAGATGGTGGGTGCTTCGTCCTACAATGAAAGGCATAGAGATGCGCTCGAGAAACTTATTTCTGCTCTGGCTGGTGCTGCTGACGGCGGCAACCGGATGGTCTGCTTCGAGCGCGAATGCTCCTCACCTGAATGTGCAACTGGTTGTGCCTCCGGCGGAGATTTATCCGCAACAAGACTTCACGGCGGGCCTTTACTTCAAGCTGGAGCCGGGATGGCATGTTTACTGGACCAATGCCGGAGACTCGGGCGAGCCGCCACGCATGCAATGGACCTTGCCGAAGGGTGTGAGCGCGGATGCGATGCAATTTCCTGCACCGAAGCGTCTGCCGCTTGGGCCGCTCATGGATTTCGGGTATGAGAACGAAGTGCTCTTTCCCATACCGATGCATGTTGGGCCGGACTTCAGGCCGCCGGCAAATGGCAAGGCTGTTCTGAACGCGAAGGTTGACTGGCTGGTTTGCCGCGAGGTGTGCATCCCGGGCAAAGCACAGCTGGATGTGGAGCGCAAAGCAATGTCTGCACCGCCGATTTCGCCGTCATTTGTGGATGCGGACAAGCAGCTGATTGCGCGGTTGAAAGATACACTGCCCAAGCCGCTTCCGCCAGGAATGCAGTCGAAGTTTGTACCGACAGCGGCTGGATTTTCGCTGACTGTTCTGACCGGGAACCGTGAGGCGACGGCGCAGTTCTTCCCTTTTGACCAGAACGAGATTGCGAATGCTGCGCCGCAGGTTGTGACTCCGCTGAAGAACGGGGTGAGGATTGATATCAGGAAGGACGAGAACCTGCAGAAGGCGCCGGGTGTTCTGCACGGCCTTGTTGTGCTGGCAGATAGACGGGCATTTGAAGTGCGGGCGGCGGAAGGCGCGCTTCCGGTGCAACCGGCAACAAGAGACGACGGTGGTGCGGCCCTGGTGCAGGTGCTGGCGCTTGCGTTTGCTGGCGGAATCATTCTGAACCTGATGCCATGCGTCTTTCCAGTCCTTTTTATCAAAGGGCTGTCGTTGCTCAACTCTTCGCAGCAGGAGCGGCGGAAGCTACGCGCACACGGGCTTGTGTACACGCTGGGCATTCTGGTTTCGTTCTGGGTTGTGGTGGGGCTGCTGTTGCTGCTGCGAGCAGGCGGGCGCGGGCTGGGATGGGGATTCCAGTTCCAGTCGCCGGGGTTTGTGGCGGTCATGGCCTTGTTGCTCTTCTTCCTGGGGCTTTCGCTTGCCGGAATGTTTGAGATCGGCCTTTCGCTGACGAGCGCAGGTTCGGATCTGGCGGCAAAGCACGGGCATACGGGCAGCTTTTTTACCGGAGTGCTGGCGGTGATTGTGGCTACGCCGTGCACTGCGCCGTTTATGGGCGCGGCGATTGGCTATGCGCTGGCGCACTCGGCACTGATCAGCTTTCTTGTCTTTACGGCGCTTGCGTTGGGATTGGCTGCACCGTATCTGTTGCTGGCGTTTCAGCCCGCGTGGACGCGTGTTCTGCCGCGTCCAGGCGCGTGGATGGAAGTGCTGAAGCAGGCAACTTCGATTCCTGTATTCGGGACGGTCATCTGGCTGGTGTGGCTTTTTGCGCAGACCACGGGGGCGAACGCGCTTGTGGGTCTGTTGAGCGCCTTTGTGCTGCTTGCCATTGCGGGATGGATCCTGGGGCGCTGGCCGGCGAAGGCCCCGGCCACAGTAGCGGCGGGGATTGTGCTGGCCTGTGCGGTTGCGGTGTCACTGTTTTCCGCGCAGAAACTGAGCGCGGCGCCTGCGGCTGCAGCTGTGGCCAGTTCGGACTGGAAGCCTTTTGCACCAGATATTGTGGAGAAATACCGTGGTGAGGGGCGGCCTGTGTTTGTGGACTTCACGGCAAAGTGGTGCCTGAGCTGCCAGGTGAATGAGCGCGTGATTCTGGACCGGGCGGATGTACAGCAGAAGTTCCGCGAGGGGAATTTTGCGCTGGTGCGCGCGGATTGGACGAACAGCGATGAGGCAATTACGAAGGCGCTTCAATCGCTGGGCCGGAGTGGAGTTCCTACCTATGCTGTTTACTCTCCATCGCCACAGGACCCGCCGCAGGTCCTGCCTGAAGTGCTGACGCCGGGTGTTGTGCTTGGCGCTCTGGGCAAGGCGCAGCAGAGGGCGCAGGCGCTGCGTTAACAGTTCCGGTCATCTCATTGATTCAAGTTGTCTCCCGCGTAGCCGATAACGAGGACATGGGAACAGTCGGGCTTTCGTTTGGGTCGCCCACGAGTGGGCAAGGCTTTGATGTAACCTCCACGGTCAACCAGATTGTGACGAATATGCAGACGGTGGAGGCTCCGTGGAAGAACCAGCTTTCTGCATTGCAGTCGCAGGACACTGCGCTGACCAGCATAGGGACGGACTTGAGTTCGCTTTCGACGGCCCTGCTGTCGCTGACTGACTTTCAGGGGGTACTTTCAGAGAAGCAGGGCTCGAGCTCTGATACGAATGTGCTGCAACTGGTTTCGGCGTCAACGTCAGCCATTGCCGGGAGCCATACGATCACCGTGCAGCAGCTGGCGACGACCTCTTCCTATGTAAGCAGCACGATTTCGCACGCCAGCGACACTCTGGGCGGCAGCCTTACCATTAACGGACAGACAATCAGTATAGGATCTTCCAATAACACGCTAGCCTCTCTGGCTAGCGCGATTAATTCAGGAAGCTATGGCGTGATTGCGAATGTGATCACGGACTCGTCGGGGTCGCGGCTTTCCCTGGTGAGCAGGACCAGTGGCGCGAGCGGTCAGATATCGGTCTCAAGCAGTCTGGTAGACGCGAGCAATGGCTCCTCTGCGATTGGCTTCACCCAGACGCAGGCGGGGGCTGATGCGCAGCTTACAGTGGACGGCGTTGCTGTAACAAGTTCTTCGAATACTGTAACGAATGCCATTCAGGGCGTTACGTTGCAGCTGCTGAGTGTGGCTCCGAGCGAGAGCATCCAGGTAGAGATCACGAACAATAACCTGGCGGTTGAGTCCGCCATAAACACGTTTGTGACGGACTACAACAAAGTTATCGGCGACCTGAATGCGCAGGAGGGCAGAGACGCAAGCGGGAATCCTGAGCCTTTGTTTGGCAATCCTACGCTGGCAACCTTGCAGTCTTCGCTTCAGTCGGCGCTGGCTTACATTCAACCCGCCAATGCGGCTGCAACCAGTTCTTCGGTCGGCAGCTCGGACACGCTTTCCGGCAGTATTTCCATCAGCGTGGGCGGAGGACAGGCACAGACGGTGAATGTTCCAACGGGAAGCAATGCGAACCTGGCTGGGCTGGCAGCAGCGATCAACTCGGCCAATCTGGGCGTCGCGGCCTCAATCATCCAGTCGGGAAGCAGTTCAACTTTGAGCCTGAGCAGCAGTACGTCTGGGTCAGCTGGCGCAATTGCAGTGGACAGCAGCAACCTGACGGACGCAACTACGGGCAGTGCTGTGAATTTTGCTTCGGGGCTATCGAATGGGGTGACATCCATTACGCAGCTCGGCATCACGGTGAACAATGACGGCACTTTGTCTCTGAACACAGACACGTTGAGCAGCATACTGGACACGAACTACCAGGACGTAGTGAATTTTCTTCAACCCAGCGGGTACTTTACCTCATTTGGCGGCAACTTTACAAAAGCGCTGAACAGCCTGGGGAGCAGTTCAACCACAGGTGCTATTCGCCTCGCGCTCCAGCAGAATTCGCAGGTTGAGTCGCAGCTAAAGACGAACATCAGCAATGAAGAGGCCGTGATCAGCACGAAGAAGGCCCAATTAACGGCGCAGTTGAACGAGGCCAATTACATCCTGACGGAGATTCCGCAGGAGATTAACCAGATCAACGAAATCTACAGCGCCATTACCGGCTATAGGCAGCAGAAGGGATAGAGGCGGGCCATGCAGAAGAGAAATTATCAGCAGCAGTCTCTTGCCGGGATGAATCCTGTAGAACTGGTGATTGCGTTGTACGACGGGATGGTGCGTTTTCTGAACCAGGCCATTGCCGCGACCGAAGCGGGAGACGTGCATGCGCGGCGCATTGCAGTGAAACGCGTGCTGGACATTCTGATGCACCTGCAATCGCGTCTGCGCATGGATGTGGGCGGTCCGGCGAAATCACTGTCAGAGTTTTATGCGGCTGTGTTTGCGCTGTGTCTTGAGGGATCGCGGCTGTCTTCTGCGGAGCGTTTTCAGGAAGCTGTGCGATGTGTGCTGAATGTTCGCGAAGCATGGCAGCAGGTGGCGCAGGACCCGGAAGTGAGGGCGATGTATGCGCCGCCTGCAGCGCTGGCCGAAGCGAGTGTGAGGGCCTCTGGATGGACGGCGGTATAGATCAGCGGGTGACGGCTAGCTCTTCTTCCAGAAGCTGCTTCTGGAAGAGGCTGGCATAGTGTCCGTTGCGGGCGAGCAGTTGCTCGTGGGTACCCAGTTCTGCGATGCGGCCGTGGATGAGCACGGCGATCTGATCGGCGTGGCGCACGGTGGAGATGCGGTGTGAGATGAGGATGGTGGTACGTCCTTCCATCACACGCTGGAGTTCTTCGAGGATACGCTCTTCGGTATAAGTGTCTACGCTGGCGAGGGCGTCATCGAGAATGAGGATGGCTGGATTGCGAAGAATGGCGCGGGCGAGCGAGGAGCGCTGCTTCTGGCCGCCGGAAAGAGTAACGCCGCGTTCGCCGATCATGGTCTCGAATCCGCGGTGAAATTCCTCGAACTCTTTGCGGATGTGGGCGATTTCGGCTGCGCGGAGGACTTCTTCTTCAGTGGCATGGGACACGCCAAAGGCGATGTTCTCGCGGATGGTCTCGCTGAAGAGAAATGTCTCCTGCGGGACAAAGCCGATGTTGGCGCGAAGGACTTCGAGCGGATATTCGCGAATGGGGCGGCCATCTATGAAGATGCTGCCGGGTTCGGCGTCGTAGATGCGGGCCATCAGGTTGACCAGGGTTGTTTTGCCTGAGCCGGTGGGGCCAACGAGCGCCAGACTGCTGCCTGCAGGAATTTTGAGCGAGATGTCGCGCAGTATTTGGATGGGTCGGCCATTCTCGCCTTCGTAAGAAAAGCTTAGATTGCGGAACTCAATTTCGCCGCGCAGCTTTGCGTCCTGTGGGATGGAGCGGTCGGCGTCGCGGTCATCAATCGTTGGCTTTGCCTTTAGCAGTTCGTCAATGCGCACGATTGACGCGGTGCCGCGCTGGACCAGATTGACGACCCAGCCGAGGGCGATGACAGGCCATGTGAGCATGAGCATGTAGGTGTTAAAGGCCACGAAATCACCGACGCTGATGCGGTGCGAGAGGACTTCGTGTCCGCCGACGAGGAGAGTGATGGCGAGGGCGAGGCCGAGAATAAATTCAAGGGTGGGCCACAGCATGCCCATGAGCTGCACGAGGCGGAGGCCGCGCCGGATGTATTCCTGGTTCGACTTTTCGAAAGCAGCGATCTGCGCTTCTTCCTGAGCGAAGGCGCGGACCAGGCGGGCCCCGGAGAAGTTTTCCTGCGCCTGGGCCGAGATGTCAGAGTACATGGCCTGGATGCGCTCGAAGCGCTCATGGATTTTGCGGCCCATGGTTTGTACCAGCACACTGGCGAGCGGCAGGGGCACGAGTGCGACCAAAGTGAGGAAGGGGCTGATCCTGAGGAGGAAGTACAGCGCTCCGATGGAGAACAGCAGAGTGTTGGCGCTATACATAATGGCCGGGCCGAGCAGCATGCGGACGGCGTTCAGATCGTTGGTCATGCGAGCCATGATGTCGCCGGTGCGATGCTGCTGATAGTAGGCGGTGGACTGCTTTTCGAGCTGGAGGAAGAGATCGTTGCGCAGGTCAAACTCGATGTCGCGTGAGAGGCCGATGATGATCCAGCGGGTGAGGAACAGGAAAACGCCTTTGGCGAGCGAAACGGCCACGAGCAGACCGGCGTATAGCCAGATTTTCTTTTCCGTGACGCCGTGGTTCAGGTCATCAATGGCGATGCGGATGACCTGAGGGAAGAAGATCCAGATGAGATTGCTGAGGACAACGGAGACCCCGCCCCAGAAGAATCCTCTGCGGTAACGGCGCAGGTAAGGGAAGAGAGGCTGGAGTTTCCGGAGCATATACCGATTTTATGTTCTGAGAATCAGATTCTTTCCTGATGGGTTAGGTCGCAGGCTATTTCTCCCGGGATGAGGGGATGCGAGTTTTTGGATTTCTGGGGATTAGAAGCCATTGGCAAATTTGTTGTCTGACGTATTGGATTCTTCGCCTGGCTCAGAATAGCAGTAATGCAGGCCAGTTTTTGCTGATGTTCTTTGTCTTGCTTGCGCAAGGCAAAGAACTCGCAGACGCGCTGGTGGAATGTTTGTGAATTTCATTTAAGGCGCGGTTTCCAGGCCCTCCGTGGTCTGGTTGAGGCGCGCGGCACGGAAGGGCATTCTGAGGCGGCGGACGCGTTCGAGCCTGGTTTCGCGCTCGTGGGAACGGAAGCGGGCCTGCAACATGTCTTCGAGGGAAAGAATACCGACGACCTTTCCTGTGCCCTGTACGACGACGGGAAGAGCAAAGATACGGAGGGTAGCCATGCGTTCGGCTACGGCGCGCAGAGTTTCGTCAGGGTATGCGACCTCAGCCTGGGTGAAGGGCAGGGAAAGATTCGGATCGTGGCTCTCGGCGAAGTACTCAAGCATACGGCGGGTGACGATGCCAGCGAGTTTTCCGCTTTCATCCACAACGGGGTAGAGCCTTTGTCCGCGGCGGCTGCGCATGTCGCCGGGCTCGGGTGTCTTGTCGGGAGACCTGCGGTCTTCAATCCAGCGCTTTGCGTCGGCGACGCGTGCATCGGCGGGGAGGGCCACGACGTTGGAGCGCATGACCTGAGAGACGGTCATGATCTCCAGCGGATCGACGCTGTATTCGCGGCTGAGGTGATAGCCGCGGCGGCTGAGTCGCTCGGTGAGGATAGAGCGTTTCTGGAAGAGCACGGTGAAGGCGTGCGCGGCAACGGAAGCGGCCAGAAGGGGAAGCATCAGCCCGTAGTTGTGTGTGAGTTCCATGCTGAGGGCGGCGGCGGTGAGCGGGCAGCCGATGGCGCCGGAGAGCACGGCGGCCATGCCTACCAGCGGCCAAGCGCCGATCTGAATGAAGGGCAGACCGTGGCCGAGAAGGGCGCCGAGTGCTCCGCCGATCATGAGCAGAGGGGCAAGGATACCGCCGGAGGTCCCGGAGCCGAGGGAAAAGGCCCAGATGATGCTCTTTACGATGAGGATGCCCGCGATCAACTGCCATGCTGTATTGCCGGAGATGAGTGAGTCAATGACGTCATATCCGGTACCGAGGGCGCGGGGGAAGATGAGGCCGCCGATACCGATGACGACGCCACCGATGGCGGGCCACCACATCCAGTGGACGGGCAGGTGCTCTTCAAAAAAGTCTTCGCTGGCGTAGACGGCGCGGCTGAGGGCCAGGGCAGCGACTCCGCCTAAAAGGCCAAGTACGAGAGCGGCGAGGACCATGCGCGGCTCAACGGTCATGCTGTAGAGCGGCATGGGAAAGAGCGGGCCTGGACCGAGCAGATGGCGGCGGAGGACCCCCGCAGTGGTGGCGGCGACGGCCACGGGAACGAGGCTGCGCGGTCTCCACTCGAAGAGAAGCAGCTCGACGGCGAGCAGCACGGCCGAGAGCGGGGTGGAAAAGACACCGGTCATACCGGCAGCGGCGCCGGCGACGAGCATGGTGGTGCGTTCGGCATCGCTGAGTTTGAAGAGCTGGCCGAGAAGCGATCCGACGGAGCCCGCGGTCATGATGATTGGACCTTCCGCGCCGAACGGGCCACCGGAACCGATGGCGATGGCGGCAGAAAGCGGCTTGAAGAAGGCCACTTTGCCATCTACTTTTGCACCGTTGATGAGGATGGCCTCGATGGCTTCCGGCATTCCGTGACCGCGGATTTTGTCAGAGCCATAACGGGCCATGAACCCGATCATGATGCCGCCGATGATGGGAATAAAGACGGCCAGCCAGTGGAGATGGTTCGCAGCTGGAGAAATGAACTGCCAGCTCAGGTGGTGGAAGTAGAAAAGGTTGGTAGCAACGTAAATCAGATGCAGAAGCAGATATGCCAGCGCTGCTCCGGCCGCGCCCAGAACGAGGGCGAGGCCGCTGAGGACGAGCATGCGGGAATCTGCAGTGAAGTCGCGGAGATGCGAACGAAAAGCAGAGATGTTTCGGTCAGGATGCCCGGTCTTGCCTGGAGCACTCATTGCGTTGATGGCCTTTTTCCATTTGAAGTTTGTTTCATGCTCACCACGCGGCGCAGGGCGCGGATCAGCTCCGGCCCGGCCTGCTCGAGTTCCTGCAGGTGGTAGTCGGCAAGTGATGCCAAAATGCGCTCGCCCAGTGGGGTGACACGCAGCAGGATACGGCGATGGTCTGTCGGGTCCGGACAACGGCGCAGCAGACCTTGCTCGATGGTGCGGTCCACGAGTTCCACTGCACTGTTGTGCTTGAGCAGCATGCGGGCCGCAACATTGGCGATGGTGGGGTCCAGCTCCCCTGGCATTCCATAGACGCACTGGAGCAACTGATACTGCTGGTGCCGGACGCCTGCGCTTTCTGCCGCCAGATGGCTGAAGTGCAGAAAACGGCGCAACTGAAAGCGGAACTCAGCGAGGCGCTGGAACTGCTCAACGCTCAGGCCGGCAGACCTGGTATTGGTGCCGGACGTTTTGCGTGGAACAGGGGCCAACTGCGGGGTAGCAGATACCATAAATGTATCGTATCACGATTATCTCGTATTACGACATATTTACATCTGGAGCGGGGACGTGGGTGTCTCCGGTACCTGGGTCGGCGAGGATGGCGCGTGCGTCGGCTTCATCGGCTACGTTGACCTGAAGCTGGAGGGGGCCGAGGCCTGGCTCCATGATGCGGGCATTTTCTCCCGCAAGGAAGGCTTCGATGCCCGCGGACTCGAGGCGCAACTTTGACATTTCCGCTTCGAGAGGTTCAGTGAAGGTGGCAACGGTAATGATGTCTTCCATATGCTCCTGTTTTACTCCACAGGGTATGATGCTGAATTTTGGGTTGGAGCGGGTGGGGTGGTGTATTCCACATCTCTGCGAGACGTGGGGACACCCGTGTTTGGTCCCAGTGGTTGCATCGGGTTTGTTATGGCTGAAAGTGTTGCAGCAGATGGCAGGCGCGGCGGAGGTCATCCTCTTTTTTGGCGAAGCAGAAACGGAGCAGATTTTCGCCGCGTCCGGCGCTGAAGAATGCAGTGCCGGCGACGGCTGCGACTCCGGTAGCGGCGAGCAGGTTGCGGGCCTTTTCGCGGGCGGTAGCGCCGGGGACGCGGCTTACGTCGGCCAGCACATAATATGCTCCTCGTGGAACGGATGGGGTGAGTCCGGCATCGGAGAGTGCGCTGCAGAGCATGTCTCGTTTGGCCTGATATTCGGCGGAGAGGCCTTGATAAAAGCTGTCGGGAAGTTCGGTGAGTCCGGCAGCGGCACCGTACTGGAAGGGCGAGGGGGCGCAGACGTAGGTAAGGTCGTGGAAGTAGCCGATGGGGCCAAGCCATCGTTTGTGGGCGGCGAGATAGCCGATGCGCCATCCGGTGATGCTGAAGGTCTTGGAGATACCGGAGATGGTGATGGTGCGTTCGGCCATTCCGGGAAGTGACGCGGGGGAGATGTGTTCTGTGCCATCGAAGAGGAAGTATTCGTAGATCTCGTCAGTGAGGATGAAGAGGTCGTGCTCTTCGGCCAGTGATGCGATCTGCTCGAGCTCGTGACGGGTGAAGACTTTTCCGCAGGGATTTGAGGGCGAGTTAACGATAATGGCGCGGGTGCGAGGTGTGATGGCAGAGCGGAGGGCGTCGAAATCAATCTGCCATGTATGCATGGCCAGCGGCACGGGCTGGGGCTGGACGCGAAGGCTGAGCAGCGTATTGACATGGTATCCGTAGAACGGTTCGAAGAGGATGACTTCGTCGCCTGGATCCAAGAGCGCAAGGCAGGTGGCGTAGAGGGCCCCGGTTGCGCCGGAGGTGACGAGAATTTCAGATTCCGGATCGGCGTGGATTTTATTGTATTGCGCGAGCTTGCGGGCGATTGCGGAGCGCAGGTGGGCGATACCGTCGAGGCGCGTGTAGATGTTGTGGCCATCGCGGATGGCCTGAATGGCGTGTTGGACGACCGGGGAGGGGATCTCGGTATCGCAGACTCCCTGGGCTAGGTTTACTCCGCCGAGGCGGTCGCATTCGACGGTCATGGAGCGGATTTCAGACTGGATGATGCGCGGGGAAATTTCGCTCAGCCGCAGCTTTTCGGTCGCGGTGCTCATGCCATTCATCTTAGAACAGCGCGTTTTGAAGATTGAAAAGGAGCGGGCGGTAAAATAACTGGATGGAAGAATTTCGGCAGGCAGGTATGATACCTGAATGAAGCGCATCCTGCGTCTGCTGTTTTATGTGCGCCATTACTGGTGGCAGGCGCTGGCCTCCATTGTTTTGATGGCGGCGGTTGGGGGGCTGGAGGCGTTCCGGGTGCTTCTGGTCAAGCCGATCTTTGATCACGTACTGAACCCGGGCGGCGCTGGCCAGAAGATACTTCTTTACCGAGTTCCAGGCACACACTACCAGTTCACACTTCAACAGTTTGTTCCCCACTACTTTCATAATGAGTGGACCATTGTGGCATTTGCGCTGGTGGCGTCTACGCTGCTGAAAAGCATCTGCGACTATACGGGAACGTATCTGGTGAATTATGCCGGGTTCGGAATGATTACGGACCTGCGTGATGATCTGTACGAAGCCATTTTGCGGCGGTCGGTTTCGTTCTTCCAGAAACATGCGACGGGCACGCTGCTTTCCACGCTGATTAACGATGTGGAGCGGGTGCAGTATGCCATGTCATCTGTACTGTCGGAATTTTTGCAGCAGGTGTTTACGCTGATCTTCACCATGGGCGTGGTGATTGCGCTTGGGGGCAAGCTGGCGTGGGCGTTGCTGATCTTTGTGCCGATTGTGATTGGCTCGATCCGGCGCATTGGGCGCGATGTGCGGCAGACGACGCGGAAGGGACAGGACCGGCTGGCAGAGATACAGAACATTCTGCATGAGACGATTACCGGCAACCGCATCGTGAAGGCCTTCAATATGGAATTCTGGGAGCTGCTTCGCTTCCGGGATGCGGCGCGGCGGCTGCTGAAGGCGAATCTGCGGTCGGTGAGGGCGCAGGCGATCAGCTCTCCGCTGATGGATTCGATTGGGGCGATTGCGATTGCGCTGCTGCTGCTGGTCGGACGCGGGCAGATAAAAAGCGGGGCAATGACGGAAGGCACGTTCTTTGCGTTCATTGTGGCGCTGTTCAAACTGTACGATCCGGTGCGGCGGTTTGCGATTTTCTATAACAATTTTCAGCAGGCGCTGGGTGCATCATCGGCGATCTTCAACTTTATGGATGCGCAGGATGAGCTGGTGGAGAAACATCGTGCCTACGTGCTGAAGGGATTTCAGGATTCGATCCGGCTGGAGAACGTGAATTTTTCGTACCACGATGATGAGGGAGAGAAGCAGGTCCTGTTCGACATCAATCTGGAGATTCGGCGCGGCGAGGTGGTGGCGCTGGTAGGACCGAGTGGTGCAGGGAAATCAACGCTGGTGAACCTGATTCCGCGCTTTTTTGATGTGACCTCGGGGCGGATTCTGATTGACGGGCATGATCTGCGCGATGTGAGTGTGCGCTCGTTACGGGACCAGATCGGGAAGGTTACGCAGGAGACGATCCTGTTTAACGACACGGTGCGCAACAACATTGCTTATGGGCAGCCGGATGTAGGGATGCATCGTGTGGAAGAGGCGGCGAAGGCGGCGCTGGCGCATGACTTTATTATGCGGATGCCGGATGGGTACAACACCATCATTGGAGAAAAGGGCTTTCGGCTTTCAGGCGGAGAGCGGCAGAGGCTGGCGATTGCGCGCGCGATTCTGAAGAATGCGCCTGTGCTGATTCTGGATGAGGCCACTTCCGCGCTCGATACTGAGAGTGAAGCGCTGGTGCAGGCGGCGCTGAGCAACCTGATGCAGGGGCGTACGGTGGTGGTAATTGCGCATCGGCTTTCTACCGTGCGTAGGGCCGATCGCATTGCGGTGATTGAGCATGGGCGGCTTACGGCGATTGGGCCGCATGAGGAATTGTTGCGGATTTCGCCGACCTATCAAAAGCTGTACCAGTTGCAGTTTATGGACGAACCTGCTGCTGCATTGCAGTAGTGTGTGGATGACGAAGATATGAATCCAGCAAAAGTCTTTTCCATGACGGGGTTTGCGCGCGTGTCTGTGCGTCTTTCTGACGCGCTGGGTTACACGCTGAGTCTGAAGAGCGTAAACCATCGTTTTCTTGATCTTCATTTGCGGCTTCCGTCGGGGACGGAGACACTGGAAATGCGGCTGCGCAAGGTGCTGAAAGAAAAGCTGGCCCGCGGGCATGTGGAAGCGACGCTCTCGATGGACCGCAGTGTGAAGGCCGAAGCGCAATACGATGCCAGCATTATTGCGGCGTATGTGGCGGCATTTCGAAATGCGGCTGCGCAGCATGGACTTTCCGGCGAGCCGGACCTGAATGCCATTTTTCGTCTGCCGGGCGTGCTGACTGGAGATACGCGCAACACGGAAGAAGAGATGGCGGCGGTGGAAGAGTCCGTGATGCAGCAGATGGACGGACTGATCGCTGCACTGAATACGATGCGCGCTGCCGAAGGGCAAGCCCTTGCCGATGAATTACGCAAAGGGCTGAAACGGATGGGCGAGTATGTGGACCAGGTGGCGAACTTCCGGGAGGACGTGCAGAAGGCGTATTTTGACCGGCTGAGTCAGCGTCTGGAAGAGATGGCGGGCGCCAGCTTTGACCGCGAGCGCATTTTGCAGGAAGCAGCGATTCTGGTGGAGCGCAGCGATGTAGAGGAAGAGATTGCGCGGATGCGGACGCATATTGCGCATTTCGAGTCACTGCTGGACCAGGGAGGCGAGATTGGGAAGAAGCTCGACTTTTTGTTACAGGAGATGAATCGCGAGGCAAATACACTGTTGTCGAAAACGAGCGGGCTTTCCGGCAATGGTGCAAAGATTACGGAGATCGGGCTGGGGATGAAGTCGGAGATTGAGAAGGCAAGGGAGCAGGTGCAGAATCTGCAGTGACTTGCCATCAGGGCAGCCCTCGCTTCGCGAGCCATTGCTGCTGGCGGAGAGCCGGGTTTATGGTCGCTCCTGTTAGGCGCTGTATAAGAGAACGGAACAAAGACTTTCTTAATCAGGTCAGGAAAATTGGCAGGCATTTTATTCATCATTTCGGCGCCTTCGGGATCAGGCAAATCCACGCTAGTGAACCAGATTCGTTCGCTAGTGGACAACCTGGAGTTTTCTGTTTCGTACACGACGCGTGCTCCGCGAGGATCGGAAGAGGACGGGCGGGAGTATCACTTCATCACGCGCGAAGGGTTTGAGCGAATGGTCGAGAAGGACGAGTTCCTGGAGCATGCAGATGTTTTTGGGAACTACTATGGCACGGCGCGGCGCTCATTGGCCGAAGCCACGGCCCATGGAAAAGACCTGCTGCTGGACATTGATGTGAAAGGTGCGGCCCAGGTGCGGCAGCGGGTGCCGGATGCCGTGAGCATTTTTGTGATGCCGCCCAGCCCGGATGTTCTGGCGACGCGGCTGCGCAATCGAAGCCGGGCAGAAGGCAGCGTGCGGGAAGATGTGATTGAGCGGCGGCTGGCGGAAGCAAAACGGGAGATTGAGAATTACCGCGAATACGGCTATATTCTGGTCAACGATGTTCTGGCCCGGGCAGAAGAGGAGCTTCTGGCCATTGTTACCAGCGAGCGTCTCCGGCGGGAAGGCCGCAGGCCTGGCCCGGAAGAAGAGCGGCTGGTGAAACTGGCAGAGGGTTGCCGACAGCAGAATGCGGATGAGCGAGTAAGGCCGGTGCTTGCCGCTTTTGGACTGCTTGCGCCAGAAACCGCCAAACTGTAAGCCCTTTGGAGGACCAGGCAATGAGTGTGGAACAGACCTTCGACAGCAACTTCCGCTATGTTCTGGTGGCCGCTCGCCGTGCCCGTCAATTGCAGAACGGATCAACCCCGCTGGTTTCAACCAAGTCCAGCAAGGCCTGCCGCATTGCGCAGGAAGAGATTGCCGCAGGCAAAATTGCCTACGTAAAAGCGGACGTCCCTGTTGTGAAGCCCGAGGTTGCGGGAGCGGAAATTCCGCGCTTTGCGATTTCTTAACTCGGAATGACTGCCGGATGGATTTGCTTGCGGGAGAGCACATAGAGTGCTCAACAGAACCGTAGTGTGCCAGCTTTCTTTATCATGCGAAGAAAAAGCGGGTCCTTCGCTCCGCTCCGGCTGATAAAAATCAGCCACTGTGTTCTTTTATGACTAGTGCTTAAAGACCTGCATCATCAGTTCTGACTGTACTTTGTCCAACTGCTTCAGCGTGGATTCGAGAGTGGGGCGGTCATCGAGTGAGGCGCTGTGCAGGATTTCATTCAGCCGGAAGGCCGTGTGACGCATCAGTATCTCGGCGTTCTTGAGCTTCTTTGTGTCGTCGGCCATGTTCATCTGAATCTTCTGCGCGTAGGCCTGGATGCTTTTGAGCGTCTGAGAGGCTTGGGCGAAGTTTCCATTGGAGAACTCCTGTCCGGCGATTTCTGTCATGTCGTGGACGATTTCTGCGTAGAGGAAGCACTGTTCTTTGGGTGAGGCGTGGTCGGCCTTCAATTCCAATTGCTGAAGGGCCTGCGGGTCGGGGATCTTCTCCGTGGCTGCGCGGAGGTGGCTACACGGAAGGAGGAGAAGCGTTGCTGCTATGACGGCTAGAGACCTCATGGAGCACCTCCTTACGGCGCCACGGGAACGCTATGGACTACTTGTAACCAAGAGCAATCAACCGATGTTTTGCCTGCCACTCCTGGTCAGGAAATTGTCCGTTGGCAGCGGCCAGAAATCTTTTGTAATAATCGGCCGCCTGCTTTGTGTGATGAAGATTATCGTAAGCTGTTGCCCAAAGAAAATAGGTAGCAGGAGTTTCTTCGAGATATTTTGATCTGGCGGAAAGAGAATCGAGCACAAGCTGGTACTGATGCTGCTGAGAGGCGGCGAAGGCGAGGCCGCTCCAGGCGTTTCCGTCACTGGGATTGAGTTGAACGGCCTTTTGCAGGACGGGCATGGCCTCTGCGTATTTCTGCTGGCGAACGAGGGCGTCTCCATGGGCCGCGAGCAGGCCGGGACTATTGGGCGAGGCACTCAGAAGCTGCATATAGATGGCGTCGGCCTTGTCTGGCTGGCTTTGGGTATATGCGTCGGCGAGCATTTTGCTGATGGAGGCATCTGCGGGTTTGAGCTGGTGCAGCTTTTCAAGCACGCTGATGGCTTCCGACTGCTTGCCTTCGGCATTAAGGACGAGAGCAAGCTGGGTGTTCAGGGCGGGATCGTCGGGGTCGCGGCTGAGAGCGGTTTTGATGAGCGGTTCGACGTCAGAGAATTTTTTCTGGGCGATCAGGACATGGGCCAGGCCGGCGGTGGCGGCTGATGACTCGGGCTGGCGCTGGAGGGAGCGGCGGTAAGCGGTTTCGGCGGAGGGCAGGTCGCCTTCAGCTTCAGCAATTTCGCCTATCAGGAGGATGTCGTCGGGGGTCTCGGGGCTGATCTGAAGGGCCTGAATCAGAGCCTGTTTGGCGGCATCGGGGTCGCTGTTGCGGTCTAACTGGGCGAGGGCGCGGAAGGCCTGCGCTTTGGCGGACGGATTGGGCGGGTTTGGCCCAAGCTGGATCGCGGCCTTGAGCTGCTCGCGTGCGTCCTGCTGCTTGCCCTGGCGGGCGAGGAGCAGACCGAGGGCGAGGCGCGATTCAAATTGCTTTGGGTTGGCGGCGATGGCCTTCTGATAGTAGCTGGCGGCTGCTTCGTCGCGCTCCTGAGAGTCTTCGATAAACCCACGGTCAAACAGGGCGCGCGCGTCGCTGGGATGCGCGGAGATATAGGGGTCGAGCAGGTCCTTTGCCTGATCGAAGTCTTTGGCAGAGATGGCTTCTTCGACTTTGGCGAGCGGGCCGGAGTTGTTGGATGGCTCGTCGAGGCTTGTTCCCGGGGGAAGTGGGGCGGATTGGGCGTGTGCAGCAGTGGGCCACGGAAAAATGCTCAGGAATGCGATGAAAAGGAGGAAAATGCAGGTCCTTCGACTGCGGCGCTGCGCGCCTCCGCTCAGGATGAGAGGTGTTTTGCGGCACAACTTCATACTGCTACTTCGCTTTCTGCTTTCTCTTTTGGACGCGCGCTTGTGCGGGATGAGAGCACTCTTGCCAGCCAGTACCCGGTGTGAGAAAGTCCATTTTGCGTGATCTGTTCGGGTGTTCCGGTGGCGACTATCTGGCCGCCTTTGGAGCCACCTTCAGGGCCGAGGTCAATGATCCAGTCGGCGGACTTGATTACGTCGAGATTGTGCTCGATGACCAGAAGAGAGCCGCCGCCATCTATGAGCTTCCGGAAGGCGGTAAGGAGCTTGCTTACGTCGTCGAAATGAAGGCCGGTGGTTGGCTCGTCGAGGATGTAAAGCACGCGACTCCTGGTGCTGGCGCGGACGGTTCCGAGATGCGCAGCCAGCTTGACGCGCTGTGCCTCGCCGCCGGAGAGCGTGGTGGCGGACTGGCCGAGGCGAACATAGCCCAGGCCAACTTCATCGAGGACGGCGAGTTTTTCCTGTATCTTTGGTTGTCCGGAGAAGAAGCGGAGCGCTTCCTTTACGGTGAGGTTCAGCACCTCATGAATGCTCTTGCCTTTGTATCTGATTTCAAGCGTGGTGGCTTTGTAACGCGTGCCGTGGCACTCTTCGCAGGGCAGCTCCACGTCGGCCAGGAATTGCATTTCGACGGTGACGGTGCCATCGCCTTCGCAGACATCACAGCGTCCACCAGGGACATTGAAGGAGAAGTGTCCGGCAGAGTAGCCGCGACGTTGCGCCTCGGGCTGCGCGGCGAACAGCTCGCGGATGGCGTCGAAGGCCTTGATGTATGTGACCGGGTTGGAGCGTGGCGTACGGCCGATGGGGCTCTGATCTACGAGGACGATGTCATTGAGGCGCTCGGTGCCCTTCAGTTCTTTGAAGAGGTTGGTCGGATCGGCGCCTTCGCCTTTGCCGAGTGAGTGGGCGACGGCGCGGTAGAGGACATCGTGTACAAGCGTGGATTTGCCGGAGCCGGAGACGCCGGTGATGCAGACGAGCATGTTCAGGGGAATGTCCACGTCTACGCCTTTGAGGTTGTGGGAGCGTGCGCCGCGCAGGCGGAGCCACTCTTTTCCCGGTTCTCGGCGGCGCGTGGGAACGGGGATGGAGAGATGTCCGTTGAGGTATTTCCCGGTGAGGGAGTCAGGGTTGCGCTCGACTTCTTCGACTGTTCCGGCGGCGAGCAGACGGCCACCGAATTCGCCAGCGCCGGGGCCGAGGTCGAGCAGGTAGTCGGCGGAGCGGATGACGTCGGGGTCATGCTCGACGACGAGAATGGTGTTGCCGAGGTCGCGCAGGTCTTCGAGGATGCGAATGAGTCTGGCCGTGTCGCGTGTGTGCAGGCCGATGGACGGCTCATCGAGCACATAGAGAGCGCCGACGAGCTGCGAGCCGAGCGAGGTGGCAAGCTGGATGCGCTGCGATTCGCCTCCGGAGAGAGTGGAGGCGAGGCGATCGAGCGTCAGGTAGTCGAGGCCGACGGCATCGAGGAAGTGCAGGCGCTGGCGGATTTCCTTGAGCACGCTGCCGGCGATTTCTTCCTGCATGGGCGTCAATTCGAGCGCGGAGAAGAAGCGGTTGGCATCGCTGATGGTGAGGGCCGCAGCGTCGCAGATGTTCTTTCCAGCGATGCGGACGGCGCGCGCTTCGGCGCGGAGGCGCTGGCCTTTGCATTCCGGGCAGGGTGCGTATCCGCGATACTTGCTGAGCATGACGCGGACGTGCAGCTTGTATTTTTTCCGCTCCAGGAGTTCGAAGAAGCCATGGACGCCGAGGAAGTCGCCGTGACCGTCGAGCACGAACGACTGCTGATCGGGCGTGAGGTCAAACCATGGCACATCCATGGGAATACCGTGCTGCTTTGCGGCGCGCTTCAGCTCAGTGAAGTAGGTGCGGTACTTGGGGCGGGTCCATGGGTCAATGGCGCCTTCGTCGAGGGTCCTCGACTTGTCCGGGATGATGAGGTCGAGGTCGAAGTCAATAGTATTGCCGAAGCCCTGGCAGCGCGGGCACGCTCCGAAGGGGTTGTTGAAGGAGAAGAGGCGCGGTTCCGGTTCTTTGTAGGGGCGATGGCAGGTCTTGCATTCGAAGGCGGCGGAGAAGCGGAGGTGTTCTCTTTGTGGCGAGCCGGAGTCGCGGGGGACAATCTCGAAGACGATTTCGCCGGACTCGCGGTAGCCGATTTCTGCGGCATCCACGATACGAGCGCGGTTATCGGCGCTGACTACGATGCGGTCTACGAGGACGTAGACGGGCAGTGCGAAGTTGATTTCGAGCAACGACTCGGGCGTGGAGAACTCATAGATACTGCCGTTCTGATAGAGGCGGTTGAATCCGCGCTTGCGCAGGTCTGTGAGGCGCTCTTTAAGTGCATCGGTGAGCGGGGACTCTGCCGGGTTTTCCGCTTTTGTTTTGCGACCGCGCTTTGGTTTCGCTTCCGGCGCGGGAGATACGGGCTGGGCCTGGGGCTGTTGCACGGGGAAGAGCGCATGGAGGCGTGTGCCTTCGCCCAGGGCCAGGATGGCGGTGGCGATTTCGTCCACAGTGTCGCGCTTGACGATGCCGTTGCAGATGATGCAGTGGACGGTGCCGCAGCGCGCGTAGAGCAGGCGCATGTAGTCGTAGATTTCGGTTGCTGTCGCAACGGTGGACCGGGGATTGCGGGTGGAGTTCTTCTGCTTGATGGCGATGGCCGGGGCGAGGCCGTCTATCAGGTCCACGTCGGGTTTTTCCATACGCTCCAGGAACTGGCGGGCGTAGGCGGAGAGGGACTCGACGTAGCGGCGCTGGCCTTCGGCGTAGATGGTGTCGAAGGCCAGCGAGGACTTGCCCGAACCTGAGACGCCGGAGATGACGGTGAGCTTGCCGTGCGGAATATCGCAGTCAATATTTTTGAGGTTATGGACCCGCGCTCCGCGGATGATGATCTGGTCAGTCAATACAGTGCGCCCCAGGCAAATATGTATGGGAAGTGCCATTTTGATTATAAGGCGCGGCGGGAGAGGACCCCCTCCCCCGGTGGGTTTCTGTTTTGTATATTTTTCAATAACTTAGAGGGGGATCATCCCCCTCTAAGTTGCTGATTCTGAAGTATTTAATGTGCCCCTAGTGTTTTCAATCACTTACGGGGGATACGTAGGTGTGCGCCTTTGATTCAACCTGAAAAAGCACGCTGTCCAGAGCCTGGAAGGGGCCCTGCTTTTCGACAAATGTTTCTTTACCTCGGTGGCTAAACCCGCAGAAACGACATGCCTTACGAACCCTGTTAAAGCTGAAGAACATCCGCGGGCCCAGGAAAGCCGAGTTCCTTTCGTGATTTTTTCTGCTCAGTTTCCAGAATAGCATTCAGGAGAGAAATTATCGGCAGATAGTTGTTGAAACGAGTATCTAGTGGAATCAAGGAGTTACGAGAAGGAAGGGCGGGGAGGGGGATTGACAGCCCGAATTCCGAAGCCGGAGTTCAGGCAGCCCTTTGATTGTTTTTGAAGAGAGAGTCGAGCAGGATGAGGACGGCGCCGCAGGTGATGGCTGAGTCTGCGAGGTTGAAGTCGGGCCAGTGGTAGCTCCAGTGGCCGAAGTGGAGGTTGACCATGAAGAAGTCGGTGACGACGCCGTAACGGATGCGGTCCCAGGCGTTGCCGATGGCTCCTCCCAGGACGAGGGCCAGCGCGAAGTTGGTGAGGGTGAAGCGGCGGGCCCTGGCTACGAGATAGGCGAAGACGGCGATGGCGGCGAGGAGAGAAAAGCCGATAAGCAGCCAGCGGGTGTGTTCGGGTGAGGACGAGTCAGCGAAGAGGCTGAAGGCCGCGCCGGGGTTGAGGACGTGCGAGATCCAGAACCATCCGGGGACGACGTTTCGCATCTCCCCTTCGGGGATGTGGCGGGTGACGAGGACCTTTGTCCAGCGGTCGAGGGCGATGATAAGGGCGGCGATGAGGAGGAGGTAGCCACGGCGGTCTTTGTTCATATCAGTAGTCAGGGGTTAGCAGTTAGCGCTTGTTTCGCAAGCTGTTGGCGGCGCTTCGCGCCTGTCAGCGGTTTCCTTGATTTGTTGGATCAGGATTTCAAATGGCATCGCGTTGCGATGCAGGTCCTTCGATTTTTCGCTCCTTTCGGGCGCTCCACTCAGGATGACAAAACGGAAAAAATTCTGCCGGTACAAGGGCGGGAATTTCTTTATACTCCCACCGTTTGTTTGTAGCCCATCTGTTCGAGGGCGCTGGCGCAGCGTCCGCAGACGTTGGGCCATGGGCCGAAGGCGGCCACGTCGAGCATGTAGTTCCAGCAACGCTCGCATTTGTTGCCGTCGGCGGGAAGAGTTGCCACTTCGATGGTTTCCGCTGAGTGGGCCCTGATTTCTGCCTGAGAGACATTGAAGAGTTCTTTCAGGCTGGATTCGTATTTATGGAGTACGGCTGCGGTTTCTGCGTTTGTTGTGACGATGGCCTTGGCTTCAAGTGCTTTGCCGATTTTTCCTGCCTTGCGGTCGGCCTCCAGGCTCTTCAATACTTCATCGCGGACGGCGAAGAGCTTCTCCCAGTCTGCAAGCAGCAAAGGAGCAGGCGGCGCAATCTCGTCTGGTTTTGGGAAATGCGCCAGGTGCACGCTGGCCGGACGTCCTTTTATGTGCGGCAGGTATTGCCAGACTTCGTCGGCGGTAAAACTGAGGACCGGGGCGACCATGCGGACGAGCGCTTCGGCGATTTTCCAGAGCACGGTCTGGGCGGAGCGGCGCGCGATGCTGGAGGGCGCGAAGGTGTACATGCGGTCCTTGAGCACGTCGAGGTAGATGGCGCTCAGGTCCACGATGCAGAACTCGTTGATGGCGTGGTAGGCGCGATGGAACTGGAAGTCGCCGTACCAGCCGCCCCTGCCGTCTACGCCGCAGATTTTTTCGACCAGTTCGCGGGTGCGGGCCAGCATGTACTGGTCGAGCGGCAGCAGATCGTTATAAGGCACGGCGTGCTCGGCGGGATGGAAGCCGTTCAGGTTGCCGAGCAGGAAACGGAAGGTGTTGCGCAGCTTGCGGTAATTGTCCGCGATGCGCTGCATAAGGTTTTCGCTGGCGGAGACGTCTTCGCGGAAGTCCACGGAAGCGACCCAGAGGCGGACGATTTCGGCGCCGAGGCGGTTGGCGATATCTACCGGGTCTACGACGTTGCCGAGTGATTTGGACATGGCGCGGCCCTGCTCGTCGAGGGTCCAACCAGAGGTGCCAACCATGCGGTAAGGGGCCTGATGTTTCTCGCTGACGGCAACGGAGGTGAGCAGAGCGGTGTGGAACCAGCCGCGGTACTGATCGCCGCCCTCGAAGTAGAGATCGGCGGGTGGGGCGAGTCCTGGCTCGGCGTCCAGGACGGCGTGCCAGCTCACGCCGGAGTCAAACCAGACGTCGAGAATGTCCATTTCCTTGCGGAAGTCTGTGCTGCCGCAAGGGCACTTTGTTGCGGCGGGGAGAAGCTGTTCGACTTTGCGGGTGTGCCATGCGTCAATGCCTTCTTTTTCGACCAGGGTCAGGATGGCACGGTTGAGCGCCGGATCTTTGAGCGGCTCGTGGCACTTGTTACAGAGGAAGACGGCGATGGGTACGCCCCAGATGCGCTGGCGTGAGATGCACCAGTCGGGGCGGGTCTCAATCATGTTGGCGATGCGGTCTTCGCCCCAGGCGGGATCCCATTGGATGTTCTTGCGGATCTGGTCGAGCGCGCGCTGGCGGAAAGTGGTTTCGCCCATTGGTGTGTCAATGGCGATGAACCACTGCTCCGTCGCGCGGAAGATGACGGGCTTGTGGCAGCGCCAGCAGTGCGGGTAGGAGTGATAGATGTCGGTGCGGCCCATGAGCACGCCGCGGGATTCAAGCAGCTGGATGATGGGCCCGTTGGCCTTGAAGACGGTGAGGCCGTCGTACTCGGGCAGTCCGTTGCGGAGGCGGCCGGCGTTGTCTACGTTGCAGGTCTGGTCGAGGCCGTACTTTGCTCCGGTATAGAAGTCGTCGGCACCGTGGGCGGGAGCGGTATGGACGGCGCCGGTGCCCTGTTCGGTGGTGACATAGTCGGCGAGCACGCCGAGGATGCTGTGGTCGAGAAACGGATGCTGGAAGGTGGCGCGCTCGAGTTTCTCTCCTTTGAAGCGGGTGATTTCTTTTGCCTCCTGGAGCTTGCAGTTTTCACGAACTGAGGCGGCGAGCGCTTCGGCGACGATGTAGGTCTGCCCGTCGTGCTCGAGGGCGACGTAGTCGAGTTCGGGATGGAAGGCGACGGCGAGGGAGGCGGGTAGCGTCCAGGGGGTGGTGGTCCAGATGATGGTGGAGACGCTTTTCCCAGCCAGGGCAGCGTCAAGTGCCGCCGGATCGCTGGTGAGGATGTATTTCACATACACGCTGGGGCTGGTATGCATCTCGTATTCGATTTCGGCGTCGGCGAGGGCGGTTTTGTCGTGGATGCACCAGTAGACCGGCTTGAGTCCTTTGTAGACGAAGCCCTGCTCGAAGAAGCGATAGAAGATTTCGAGCGTTTTGGCCTCGTATGGTTTGGACATGGTGAGGTAGGGATCATCCCAGCGCCCGAAGACGCCCAGGCGGACGAACTGGCTGGTCTGGAGGTCCACATATTTCTGCGCGTATTCGCGGCATGCGCGGAGAAATTCGGTTGAGGACATCTCCAGCTTTTTTCGGCCAAACTGCTCGTCTACTTTGATCTCAATGGGCAGGCCGTGGCAGTCGAAGCCGGGGACGTAGGGGGCGTCGAAGCCTGCCATGGTTTTCGATTTGACGATAAAGTCTTTGAGGCACTTGTTGAGTGCGTGGCCGAGGTGGATGGGGCCATTGGCGTAGGGCGGGCCATCGTGGAGCAGGTAGCGGGATGAACCGTTGCGGGACCCGCGAATTTGCTGGTAAAGATTGCTTTCTTCCCATTGTTTGAGGCGCAGAGGCTCATTCTGAGGCAGGTTGGCCTTCATGGGGAAATCGGTTTTCGGCAGGGTGAGGGTCTCCTTTAACGGAGGGTAGGGACTGCCGGATTCGGACCTGGAGGACATCACTTCTCCCGCGGAAATAATTTGATAAGCGCAAAAGTTTATTGTATCTGTTTAAGGGCGTGACTTTGTAAGCATCACATCGTCTATATTGGAAGAAATCAGGCCGGTGACAGGCGGCGCGCGCGAGTCGCACCGTCAGGGTGACGAAGAGAAGGACCACTGAAGAGAACTTCTAAACGAGAAGACAAGCGGTGCGCACGTCATCCATAATGGAGAGATACAGTCAGAATCACTTTTTATCTGACTGCGAAGTGTTATGGGCAATCAGGTTTTGACACCACCGGGACTGGAGCCAGGGAAGAGCCGGCCACAGGAAGAAGAGCCCGAACTTCTGGTAGAAGCTGACGGTTCGATGTGGCAGTCGCTAATACGAAACCTGCGCGATGCCTTTTCTTCCTCTAAACAGCCTCCTTTGCAGTTGACCTCCCAGCCAGATGCGAACAGCGAGCTGGTGGAGACGATAGAAGAAGAGCCGATCTGGAGATCGCTGTGGGCGAACCTGCAGGATGCGCTCTTTCCGAAAAAGCTGCCGCCGCTGGAACTGACCTCAAAGCCGGCGGAGACGACGGCGCTGCTGACCATCAAGCGGGACCCGAAATCGAGCGCCTATTCGATTGCCGCGCACGTGCTGATTATAGGTCTGATTGTGCTGGCGATCATTGAAATGCGTATCCACTCGAAGCCGGTGCAAAGAGCGCAGGTGGCTCCGGTAGACATATCGCCTTTTATTCCGATGGCCCCGGCGAAGAATGTGATGGGGGGCGGTGGTGGCGGCGGAAACCACGAGCTGGTGGACGCATCGAAGGGCAAGCTGCCGAAGTTTGATAAGCAGCAGATTACGCCTCCGCAGAAACTGCTGGTAGACAAGCCGAAGATTCCGGTGCCGCCGACAGTGGTGATGCCGAACATCAAGATGCCGGACGCGAACATGCCAAATCTGGGAGTGCCGCAGTCCACGCAAGTGGCGCTGGCGTCGCAGGGGCAGGGTTCGGGCTCGGGCTTTGGCCGGGGCAATGGGGGCGGGATCGGGCCGGGAAGCGGTGCTGGTATTGGGCCTGGCTCGGGCGGCGGAACAGGTGGCGGGGTGTATCATCCCGGCGGTGGTGTATCTGCTCCGCAGGTGATTTATGCGCCGGATCCGGAGTTTTCTGATGAAGCGCGGCGGGCGAAGTATCAGGGCATCTGCGTGGTGGCGCTGATTGTGGATGCGCAGGGGAATCCACAGAACGTGCATGTAGTGCGTCCGCTGGGCATGGGTCTGGATGAAAAGGCAGTCGAGGCAGTGCGACAGTACAAGTTCAAGCCGGCCATGTTCCAGGGGCATCCTGTAGCGGTGGAAGTGAATGTGGAAGTGAACTTCCGGATCTATTAAGCAGGAACCCGAGGTTCAAAGTACAGGGCCCCGGGGTAAGGGTGGAAAAGGCGGGTTCTTCATCGCTCTTCTCCTTGAGGTGACAAGTTTTGTGATTTCGCGTTGCGGGGTGGTGCAGCTGGGAGCTGCATTTCCACTGCTTGCGGGATCAATCCTCTACAACTCCGGCGAAGAGGCCGGAGTCTTTCTGAAGTGAGCCGTTGCGCGAGGCGGCCAGCAGGTAGCGTTCGTACCCAAAGGCTTCTTCTGCGAAGTCGCGGACGCGCTCGAGGACGCCGTGCTGGGTGACGTGCTGGCCGAAGGCCTCGAATTTTGTTTCCTTCCATTTGCCGAGTTCGAGCGTGAGCGAGTGGGGCGTGCGTGCGGCGTTTTCACCCTCATTGGAATTGAATACTGAGATAAAGGGCGGCACGGAGTAGTAGAGCTTCTGCGGAGCGTAGGGCATGCCAGCCCGGGGGAAGAGCTTTGCCCGACCGGCCCAGTGGAATGCGGCTGTGGTTGCGAGTGAGATGATGGTGTGGTCGCGATGGAGATTGACGCCGCCTTCTGCTCCGAAGGTGAGGACGACGTGGGGGCGGTGGGTACGGATTTTTTCGACAAGTACCTGCACGATGGCGGAGAAGTTTTGCTGGTCGAGCGCACCGTCGGGATAATTGAGAACTTCCGTGTGGGTGATGCCAAGCACCTTTGAGGCGGCTTCGAGTTCAGCGCGGCGTATGCGCGCGAGGTCCTCATCGCTTACGCCCTGACCGCGAAAGCTTCCGGCAGAGCCTTCGGTGAGGCAGATGACGGTGGTTTGGACGCCCTGGGCATGGGAGATGAGCAGCGCGCCTCCGAAGGCCCCGCTTTCGTCATCGGGGTGCGCGGTGATGCACATCAAGCGAAATGGCAAGGCAGGCTCCTGAAGAAAGATGATGGGGCTTTTCCAGTTTACCGTTGAAACGGTCTGCCGCCGCGGCGTGGTATCGTTCCACCTATGAAGAAATCTGGCTTGCTGATTGTGGTCCTGCTTTTTTCTGCTGCGCTCTTTGCGCAGCAACCGAAGGCGTTGTTTTATCTGACGCGCAGTGCAGATGGCGTGCGGTCGTTTTATGCGCATGAGGACAAGATTGATATTCTTGTGCCCACCTGGTACGACGTGGATGGAGAGGGGCTGGTGTCCGGAGGGCCTGATCCGGCGGTGTTAGCGTCGGCAAAAGAGCACCACCTGGAGGTAATGCCGATTGTTGCCAGCAGCGGTTTTCAGCAGGCGCCGTTTCATCGGCTGATTACGACCCCGGCTGCGTGGGACCATATGGTCCGGCAACTGATTGCTATCAGCAAAGAGAACGGCTACTCCGGCTTTCAGTTTGATTTTGAAAACATCTCGTGGACGGACCGGGACACGCTGAGCCACGTTGTTGCAGAAGCGGCGGAGGCATTGCATCGGGAGGGGCTGAAGCTCTCGATTGCGACGGTGCCGAATGCTCCGGGGGCGCCGGGGCAGAGTGCGTTTTCGGCATGGATTTATGCGAACTGGCGCGGAGCTTACGATTTGCAGGCGCTGGCGAAATCGGTAGACCTGATTTGCCTGATGACCTATGACCAGCACACGCGCTGGACGGCGCCGGGTCCGGTGGGCGGATGGGGCTGGACGGTGGAAAATCTGGATTACGCGCTGAAGGTGGTCCCGAAAGAGAAGCTCTCGCTTGGGATTGCGCTTTATGGGTATCACTGGTTTGCCGGACCTCCCCAGAATGACAAGCCGAACCCGAGTGCGGAATATATTGGCGGGCAGGATGCACTGGACCTGGCGAAGGCCTATGGCGGGAGGATCCAGTGGGACCCGGTAGACCGTACAGCGTGGACCTGGTTCTACCGCGACGATATGAGGGAGTGGATCTTCTTTACAGATGAACGCACTTTCCGTGAGCGGTATGAGCTGGTGAAAGAGCGCGGGCTCGAGGGATTTTGCTCTTGGGTACTGGGGCAGGAAGACCCTTCGATCTGGAGTGTGCTGCCGAGTCATCGGTGAGGTTTCCTGGTGGGAATATGGGGTGCGCTTCGCGCAGATCGGATAGACCCACGTTCGTGCGCCTTCGACTTTGATCAGGGATGACAAGTTTTGTTCAAGGGTTTGCAGTTGTGGTCTCCCACCCTTTGCTGCACGAAGGATTGAGACCTGTGAGATTTCAAGAGGCTGTCCATTTTGAAAGGGAGCCGGAGAAGCTGATTGTGCTGAGCAATCCAGTTTCAAGGAGGCCATCGAATGGGCCATCACTCACCGCACAGTCGAGAGCAATCAGCCGAATTTGTTGTTGAACCAGGCCAGAGCCGGAAGGTGGCTGCAACCGTCTTCCGGGCCGGCGAAAAGGCGCGATAGCCGGTGACTGGCGGGTTCTATGCGTGAAGTATGCTGAAGATTCAGGAGAGCAGATGTCTATTTTTCACGACCGCAGGGACGAGCTGGAAAAGTATGAGTTCATGATGGGTACGGCCCGCGGCAGGCTGGCGGTGACACTGGATGCGCTGACCGATGCACTTATCCTCATCGGTCAGCATGGGGTCTACTGTACGTCGAACCACAATCCGGCGAAGCCTGCCCTCGATCTTGAAACGGTGATGGGCAGGATCAACGGCGCGAAGGAACTGATCCAGTCAGTGATGCAGGAGCTGGAACAGGCCAGGGAGCCGATCAGGGGACAGCCGTCACGCTGACAAAGACGTTGGTGGTTTCCCATTCCAGATGCAGCTCGGTGGAGTTGCCGCGGGTGTTCTCAAACTTGATCTGGAAGGTTTCAACCGGGCTGCTGGGGACTACGCCTTCTGACATTTTTACGCGGCCCAGGTCTTTGCTCTGGTCATATTGTGTGCCCCACTGGCCCGTCTGGCGGTTGACGATGAGTGTCCAGCCATGTTCTTCGGGGACAGTGTAGAGGGTATAGGTCCCGGCGGGGACGCCAAGGGTGCCGATTCTGAGATTTACGTCTGTTTTGAGTGTAGTCGCGGCGTTTGCGCCAGTGCGCCAGACCTGGCCCCAGGGCACGAGCCCGCCAAAGATTTTGCGTCCGCGCATGGAGGGGGCGCTGTAATCAATGGTGACGGTGCGGCCGTTGAGGCTGACGCTGGCCTTCGCGGGTGGGCTGAGTGGCGGCTTGCCGTTGTTCTGAGCAAAGGCGGTGCTGGTGAGAATGGTTGTGAACAATGCGCTACAGATGAGTTTGGCGAGATTCCTGCGTTGCATCATGTGCTTCCTCCTTGGACTGCTTTTCTATGAAAGCGCCGCGTCGCCGTTCTGTCAAAGAGGTATAGTATCCTAGACATACGCGCCCGTAGCTCAGCTGGATAGAGCGAATGCCTCCGGAGCATTAGGTCGGGAGTTCGAATCTCTCCGGGCGCGCCACTCCCGTGAGAAAATCAATATTTGCCAACTGATACTCAGCCATTGAGAGTGCTCATTGTAAGACTGGGCGCGATGGGAGACATTCTGCATGCTCTTCCGGCCGTTACGGCGTTGCGCGCGGCGCATCCGGAATGGTTTCTGGGCTGGGCGGTTGAGCCGCAATGGCGCGGGTTGCTGGCGGCAAAGGACGCAGTAGCGCGAGGCCCTGCGATGCCTGTGGCCGACCGTATCCATATTGTTCCTGCGAAGCAGTGGGGCAGAAGCCCATTGAGCGCTGATACGGTGAGCGATATCCGACGCGTGCGTCGCGAATTGAGGGAATCCCAATACGATGTATGCGTGGACCTGCAGGGCGCGGTACGCTCGGCGGTGCTGGGGAAGTGGGCGTATTCGCCGAGACTGATTGGGGAAGCGAAGCCGCGCGAGTGGGCTGCGCAGTATCTGTTTGATGAACGGGTAGAGACGCAGGGCGTGCATGTGATTGAGCAGGCCGTGGAGGTCGCCAACGCAGTTGCGGGCGAGCAGCTTCCGCTGGTGAAGCCATGGCTTCCGGTGAGTGGTGTGGCCGAACGCAGATTTGGGGCGATGGCCGGGAAGCTGGTGATTTTGAATCCGGGAGCTGGATGGGGAGCGAAGCGCTGGCCGGCGGAGCGTTATGGCGTGGTGGCACGCACTCTGGCGGAAAAAGGCTTTCGTGTGGTGATGAATGCAGGGCCGGGGGAAGAAAAGCTGGCCCACGAGGTGAATGCGGCCAGTGGCAGCGTGGCCGAGGTGCTTTCTCCAGAGCTGGACGAGCTGATTGCGCTTACGCGTCGCGCGTGTGTTTTGATTGCCGGAGACACGGGGCCGCTGCATCTGGCTTCGGCACTGGGTGTTCCAGTGGTGGGAATCTATGGTCCAACGGACCCGGCACGGAATGGACCGTTTGGTGGGAGATTTCGGGTATTGCGGCACCCGGAGAGCAGGCGCGACCATAGCCGGAGGGCCGAGCCGGAGGCCGGATTGCTGACGATCTCGGCGGAGGACGTGCTGGCTGCGGCTGAAGATCTTTTGAAGGAGGCCGCTACAGATGGCCGCTGACTGGGGCCGAATTGCGCGGCGCATCCGTGTGCCGATGGGGTTTGTGTTTGCCGTGGTGTACATTCTGCTGGCGCGGCCCACGATTGCTTCCGCGATGTGGAGCCTGGTGCTGGTGGTTCCGGGGCTGTGGCTGCGCGCCTATGCCTCAGGCTATGTAAAGAAGAACGCGGAGCTGACGGTGACCGGACCTTATGCGTACACGCGGAATCCGCTGTATCTGGGATCCATGCTGATTGCGTTTGGTTTTGCGGCTGCATCAAGAAGCATTGTGGTGGTGCTGTTGCTGGCGGTGTTGTTTGCAGTGATTTATGTTCCGGTGATTCGGTCAGAAGAAAATTTTTTGCGCGGGGCCTTTGCGGGATTTGAGGCATATGCGGCGAGCGTGCCGCGGTTGTTGCCCCGTCTGCGCCCGGCGCGATTTCGGGAGGCGGGTGCGGGAGAGTTTTCGCTGGCGTTGTACAGGAAACACCGCGAGTACAATGCACTCATAGGAGCGGCGGCCATTTATGCAGTGCTCGCCCTCAGAATTATCTATTTTCATTGACGAGTGAGCCCATATTTTGACCTGGCGTTTACGATTGCTCCCCCCTGTGTTGTGCTTTTTGCTGCCTGCGGCGGTGAAGGCGCAGTCTCCGCAGAACGTACCGCAGCTGTCGGAGCCCCATCCGGGGTTCGGGTTGCCGGCCAGGCAGACGCTGAATTACAGCGTGGACTGGCGTGTGTTTCCGGCGGGCGTGGTGAGCTTTCATCAGGAAGCGGAAGGGGACACGCAGCACATTACGGTGGTGGGCGATTCGATTGGGGCGGTCAACCTGATTTACCGGGTGAGCGACCGGTTCCAGTCGTCGTTTAACCGGAGGACGGGCTGCTCGATTGCCTTCAGTAAGCAGTTGCAGGAAGGGCACCGGCAGGTGAACAGCACGCTGGATTTTAATTATGCGCAGAAGAAGGCTGTTCTGGATGAAAAGAACCTGGTGTCAGGAATTACGAAGCACCAGGAGGCGCCGCTACCTGCGTGCGTAAGCGACCTGCTTTCGGCGATTTTCTATACCGCTTCACAGCCCCTGCAGGTGGGGCGGAGCTTTCAGGTCCCGGTGTATGATGCGATGCGAACGGTGCCGGTGACGATGAAGGTGGAGAGCAGGGAGTCATTGCGGACACCTTCGGGGACATACCAGACGGTGCGGGTGCAGCCGTCGGCGGATGCTGGCGTGGTGAAGAACCGCGGGAACATCTGGATCTGGTACACGGATGATGAGCGGCACATTCCGGTGCAGATGCGGGCACGGCTTTTCTGGGGAACCCTTACGTTCCAGTTGACGAGCATAGACCCGAAGTAAGCACTACTGGATTCGGTAACGCTCGCGCATAAGGCGCTGGAGGCGGGGCCGGTAGATGATGTCCCAGGCGAGTTCTTTGCCGGGGAACATGGCGAGCGCAGCGCGGCGGGTGTCGGCGACCATTTCTGACGCTTCGTCTATGGTGAGGGAAGTGTCCTGACTGATGACGGACATGACCATGTTCATGATCATCTGAAGGCGGCGGAGTTTTCGCTGCTCTTCCTGGATTTCTTCCGGGGTCTGCTGAGAATCGAAGTGCGATTGCTGAAGCTCAGGGGTATTGCCAGCTTCACTTAGGCCCATTGTTCATCCTCCACAGGCTGGCTTGCTGTTCGACATCCTACAACGGTATAGCGATGCGGGGGAAATGGAAAAAGATTCTCCGGAGTTATCTGAGTTGGCACACGATAGCGTGGTCTGAGGGCCGTAAGCGCAGCAGCAGGAGGCAGTTAATCGCGGGCCTTTCTATGAAAACGGTGTAAATCCGAATATGATTACGGAAGAAGGCTGCGCGATTTTCCAGTGAATCCCGAATACAGTATCGTCATTCCGGCGTACAACGAAAGTGCCCGGATCAGAAATACGCTTGCTGAGGTCCTCGAGTGTATTCGCAGGCACAACTGGAATGCGGAAGTGCTGGTTGTGAATGATGGATCGCAGGACGATACGGCTGCGATTGTTGCATCATTTGCGGCACAAGACCCGATGATCAAGCTGGTGGAGAACCCGGGAAACCGGGGCAAAGGCTTCAGCGTGCGGAATGGAATTCTACATGCTACGGGCGAGATTGTGATGTTTACGGACGCTGATCTTTCCGCGCCGATGGATGAGGCGGAGCAGCTTTTTGCCGCGATCCGGGAAGGTGCGGACATTGCGATTGGCTCCCGGTGGCTGGAGAGGAAACGGCAGACCATCCAACAGCCGCTGTATCGCAGGTTCTTTGGCCGCTGCTTTAATGCAGTGACGCGGCTAATCATGGGACTTCCGTTTGCAGATACGCAGTGCGGGTTCAAGGCATTCCGGCGGCAGGCGGCGCAGACCATTTTTCAATTGCAGCAGATTGAGCGCTGGGGATTTGATCCAGAGATCCTTTTTATCGCGCTGAAGCGGGGATATACGGTGCGGGAAGTTCCGGTGACCTGGGGACATGATGAGCGGACCCGGATCAGCTATCTGAAAGATGGTGTGCAGATGCTGGAGGAGCTGGTGTATATCCGCTGGAACGCGTTTACAGGAGTGTATGACCGGCAGGTGAAGGACATTGCGCCTCCGGTGGCTGTGGCGAAAGGGCAGCGCTGACAAAGAAAAACGCCCCTTCTGAGGGGGCGTTTTTCTGATTCAGCGTGCCTTTTTCAGGAAGCCAATGCCATGACCTCCGGGTGGAGGTGCCCTGTACCGGCCCGGCGGGGCACCAGGCGGATTCCAGATCCGGCTTCCCTTTCGATGATGAAGTGCTCAGAACATGGGCCGCAAAGCCAATAGTGTTCCAGGCGGCGGGGCGCACCGTCTGTTTTGCCGGTGATGTCGAAGACAAAGATCCTGCCTTCGCGCAGATAAAGTAGTGGCTTTGCGCACTCAGGGTTCGCGCAATTGTTGACCATAACCTTCTCCCCGAAAAAGATCTGCGCTGGTGAGCTGCGCAGATGAGCAAAATTGTTTTGGAATCGCTGGAGGACCCGGTCTGTCCAGCGGCATACAGCTTTCTTGCACTAACTCTGATGCCTGCCTGTGACAATGAGGTTTCTTAAGCGGTAAAAATTGCGAGAATTTTCTGCCGAAGCAGGAAAGAGTTACCAGCTTTGCCGATGGAGCAGTGTGAGAAAATAAAAAGTTCGTCTAAAAAGCCAGTAAAGATATGCCGATTCTTCGCTCTTTTTTTATTGCCCTTTCGCGTAATTCATCTATAAGAAAATTCTCGGAACGGTCGGCGGTGGGCCGCCGGATGTCCTCGCGCTTTGTGGCCGGAATGGACATTGAGGAAGTGGTGCGCTCGGCCAGGGCGCTGGGTAATCTGGGAATAGCCTCGACGCTGGACAGCCTGGGCGAGAATGTTACGACTCCGGATGAGGCGCGCCGCTCGGCAGAGGTGTACCACCGCCTGCTGGATGCTATCGAGAGCCAGAAACTGGACGCCAATGTGAGCCTGAAGCTGACCCAGATGGGGATGTACCTTGATCCTGGACTGGCGGAGGAAATTGTTGCAGAACTGGTGCAGCATGCGGTGGCCGCGAATACGTTTGTCCGGGTGGACATGGAAGGCAGCGAGTACACGCAGGCGACGATTGATATGGTGCGGCGGCTGCATGCGGTCCCGGGAAACCGCGGCCACGTGGGGGTGGTGATCCAGGCGTATCTTTTCCGCAGTGCGGATGATATTCGGACGCTGACGGGAGATGGTATCCGTATCCGGCTGTGTAAGGGCGCTTATAAAGAACCGGCCAGCATTGCTTTTCCGGAAAAGAAGGACGTGGATGCGAACTTTGTAAGGCTGATGCGTGTGTTGCTGACGAGCGGCATCTATCACGGAATTGCCACGCACGATGAGCAGATGATTGCGGCGACGAAGCAGTTTGTACGGGAGCACAAGCTGGATCCCGGGTGTTTCGAGTTCCAGATGCTGTATGGGATACGCCGTGATCTACAGAAATCGCTGGTGAAGGAAGGGTTCAAGATGCGGGTATATGTGCCTTTTGGAGCAGAGTGGTATCCCTACTTTATGCGGCGGCTGGCGGAGCGACCTGCGAACGCATTGTTTATTGCGCGAAACCTGTTCAAGAATTAGCCGTGGCGCGAGGCTGCGGACCCATCCTGCGTAAGCTGGCCGCGCACTTCTTCCAGAAGAGAGATTAGGGTTAAGAGTCTGTCATGGTTGAAGCCTTTCAGCATTTCCTGCGTGTGCTTCTTCACGACGGGATCGAGCTCTTCAAGAAGCTCCAGTCCTTTGGGAGAGATGCGTGCGTAGATGACACGGCGGTCTTTGGCGTTGCGTCGGCGCCGCACGAGTCTGAGCTTCTGGAGGCGGCCCAGAAGACGGGTGATGTCGGGGTCGCTGCTGATGAGACGCTCGCCGATATCAGAACATCGAAGGCCGGCCTCTCCCGCACCTCTCAAAATACGAAGCACGTTATATTGGGTCGGCGTGATGCCATGGGGCTTCAGCGCCTGCTGAAAGTGGTATTGAAGCCGGTCAGCAGTGCGGACAATGTTGAGCAAGGCCTCGTCTTCAAGGCTGGAGAAGGGACGCGTCTGCCTGATTTCTTCCTGTAACCTGCTGACCATACATGCCTTTTATAACTCAAAGAGGGGCGCAACGGGAAAGCGGCGCCCCGGGACTTACTGCTTAATGGGTTCGATGTCGAGTTCGACCTTTACGTCGTCGCCAATGACAGTATCGCCGGACTTGGGAGTGTGCTGTCGAGTCCTTCCTGAGTTTGCTGCGGCGCTCTAGGGGTGGAATATGGAGTGCGCTTCGCGCAGGCTGGACAGGCCCATGTTAGCGCGCCTTCGACTTTGCGAACATGGGGCACCCGGTTTGTCTGCCGCATTTGGCCGGGTCAGAGTGCTGCGCTCATTGGTCGGCGCTTTTGCTTTTGTTCTGCTACTCTCTTGATTTCAGATGCAGACGCGGTTTTTCTCGCATTTTCGTGATCTGACGGCGGCCCAGCGGCATGCTTTTTTTGCCTCGTTTCTGGGGTGGTCGCTTGATGCTTTTGATTATTTCCTGCTGGTCTTCTGCATTCCAGCCATGGCTGCGGATTTCCATGTGCGCGCATCGGCTGTCGCGGAGGCGCTGTTTCTGACGCTAGCGTTTCGGCCTGTGGGGGCGTTTCTGTTTGGGGCGCTGGCAGACCGCTTTGGGAGGCGGCCGGTGCTGATGCTGAACATCGCGTGCTATTCGATTCTGGAACTGTCCTGCGCATTTGCGCCTTCTTTAAGCGCGCTGCTGGTGCTACGTGCGCTGTTTGGAATTGCGATGGGCGGGGAGTGGGGTGTCGGAGCGGCACTGGCATTTGAATCTCTGCCGAAGGAAGGCAGGGGATTTTTTTCCGGGCTGTTGCAGGAAGGGTATGCGATTGGATATCTGGCGGCTGCAGCGGCTTATGCCTCGCTGTACCGGGTTTTTGCGCATTTGAGCTGGCATGGACACATGGTGGGCTGGCGAGGATTGTTTGTGGTGGGCGCTTTGCCGGCGCTGGTGATTTTCTATATCGGGATGAAGGTGGAAGAATCGCCGGTATGGCGTGAAGGGCGGCGCGCGCGTGGAAGCAGCTTGATTGCTGCGCGTGACTTGCGCAAATATGCACTGACTTTTCTTTTTCTTGTGCTGCTGATGACGGGCTTCAATTCGTTTTCGCATGGGACGCAGGACCTGTATCCAACGTTTTTGCAAAAAGACCACCACTACTCCGCCGCGCTTACGGGCACGATTGCGATTGTTTACAACGTTGGAGCATTGCTGGGAGGGGTCCTCTTTGGGGCCATTTCTGAGCGGTTTGGACGCAAACGGGCCATTATCGCAGCGACGCTTCTGACTTTGCCTGTGGTGCCGCTGTTTGCGTTTGGCGGATCAGTAGGCGCGATGGTGACGGGAGCCTTTCTGATGCAGTTTATGGTGCAGGGAGCGTGGGGTGTAGTTCCTGCATATTTGACGGAGCTTTCGCCAGCGCCGGTGCGTGCCACGTTTCCCGGGCTTGCTTATCAGATTGGCAATCTGCTGGCCTCACGCAATGCAGTAGTGCAGGCAAAAGCCGCGGAACACTATGGCGGGTATGCGTGGGTGCTGGCGGCGACGGTGGTGATTGTGGCTGTGTACCTGGTGTGTGTGACGGCGTTTGGCAGAGAAGCCAGAGGCGCGGAGATGGCGGCGTCCTGGGAGCGAGGAAGCGCTTGCAATTCAGTCTGAATACTTTTAACCTCATCAACCAAAGAAACAATTCGGAAAATCCGCGCGCCGAAATTTTGAGGCGCAAGCAAGGGAGTGTCTCCATGCTTTTCCGGAGAAAGGGTACTCATGCAACGGCGTGATTTTATGAAGGGGCTGATGGCGGCCTCAGTTGGAGCAAAGGCAATGCTGGGCCAGCAGCCGAGTCCGGTAGCGCCTTCCACACCTCCGCCGGTCCCGACTGCTCCAGGCCCGGTGCCGTGGATGCGGGGGCTTTCGGAGATCCAACCGAATGCGATTAAGCAGATTGCTCCTGATGCGGTGGCTGGGACCTATGCGCGGTTCTTTACGGATACGCAATATGCGACGCTGCGGCGATTGAGCGAAGTGCTGGTGCCTGCGATGAAGGGATATCCGAGCGCAGTAGATGCGGGCGCGCCGGAGTTTCTGGATTTCCTGATTGGGGCCTCGCCGCAGGACCAGCAGCAGATGTACCAGTCGGGGCTGGACAGGCTGGAGGCGGAAGCCAGACACCGCTTCAATAAACCGTTTGCTTCCGTGAATGCAACGGAGGCCGATCAACTTGTGCGTCCGTGGCTGAGGACGTGGATGACGGACCATCCGCCGAAGGAGCCGTATGAGCGCTTCATCAATGTGGTCCATAGCGACCTGCGCACGGCGACGGTGAACTCGCAGGCGTGGGGCGAGGCGGCGAAGAAGCAGGGCCAGCAGCCGCCGGATGAGGGAATTTTCTGGTATCCGGTAGATCCTGATGTGCGCCGCGAAGGACATGCGGCTTGTCAGCCAACAGGGAAAAAGCGCCGCGTTACAAACGGCTGAGGGAACGAATGGCAGAAAAAAAAGTAGATGTGCTGATTATCGGCTCGGGTCATTCTGGCGGAATGGCGGCGAAGGTGCTGACGGAAAAGGGGATCTCCTGCCTGATGCTGAATGCAGGCCCGATTCCTGATCCGCGCAAGGACACGGAATGGAAACCGGCATACACGTTGCCGTATCGCGGCTTTAAGGAACCGGGCAAGGTGCCGCATGTTTTCCAGGCGAATGAATTCAACGCCAATACGTGGGTGGATGAGCAGGAAGTTCCTTACACGTATAACCCGGAGCATCCTTACAACTGGGTGCGGGTGAGGTTGTTTGGCGGGCGGTCGCTCTTCTGGTCGCGGCAGTCCTTTCGTTTGAGCGATTACGAGTTCAAGGCGAAGTCGCATGATGGCTATGGCGATGACTGGCCGATCAGCCTGGCGGATGTGGCGCCTTACTACTCGCGGGTAGAAGAGATTTTTCGCGTGACCGGAACGAAGGAGGGAGTTCCGCAATATCCGGACGGCAATTTTGTTCCGGACACCTCGCCGTGGACCGAGTGCATGAAGCGGTTTATTGCCGCGGGCAAAAAGCTGGGAGTGCCGGTGTATAAGAGCCGGCGGGCGCTGGGAGTGAATGGGCTTGCCAGCTCAGTGAATCTGTTGCTGCCGGACGCATTTGCGACGGGGAAGCTGAAGGCGGTCCCCAATGTGGTTGTGCGCGAACTGAGCGTGGACAAGAATACGGGCCTGGTGAATGAGGCGCACTTTGTGGAGCGGCATTCGCGGCGCGAGATGTCAGTGAAGGCGCGCGTGGTGGTGCTGGCCGCGGGAACGCTGGAGAGCACGCGCCTGCTGCTGAATTCAAAACTGGCGAACTCAAGCGGCGTGATGGGCCATTATCTGATTGACCAGGTGTATGGGCCTGGGATTGTGTGTTCGGTGCCCGAGGCGCGCGATGGCAAAGCGACTCCGGAGATGATAGGTGGGTCCGCGCTGGTGCCGCGCTTCCGCAATATTGATACAAAGGCGCCGAATTTTATTCGTGGATACGCGCTGAATGTGTACAGCGGAATGGGACCGATGGACCCGCGAAACTTTGCGGCCTACGGCGAGGAGCTGGAAAAGAAGCTGGAGAGCTACCACAGCAGCACATTTGCCACTTCGATTATGGGAGAGGTACTGGCCCGGTATGAGAACCATGTCAGCATTGATCCGCACGTGGTGGATGCCTGGGGCATTCCGGTACTGCACATTGATACGAAGTACACGGACAACGAATTCAACATGGCGCGCGATGCGGTGGACACGAGCGTTGCGATGGCCGAGTCGGCGGGCTTTGAGGTGCTCACGAAGAATTATGATCCGAACCCGCCGGGGTATAGCATTCATGAGCTGGGCACCTGCCGGATGGGGAATGATCCCAGGAGCAGCGTGCTGAACAAGTGGAACCAGAGCCACGACATTAAGAACCTGTTTGTGGTGGATGGGGCCTGCTTTGTGAGTGGCGGATGGCAGAACCCAACCATGACGATTCTGGCGCTGGCGATGCGTTCATCTGAGTATCTGGCTGAACAGATGCGACAGGGGAACATCTAGGCAGCATTCTTTTTCCTGATGCACGCCGGTTCGTACCCATAGGCCAATATTGCGAGGACAGCGAAGGCCCAGAACAGGCCGCACCGGAGTAGCTCGTGTCTTCCATCTGGCGTTAGAGAAGAAGACGGGAAGGTGAGTTGTGCGGTCAGAAATAAGAAGAGGATGCTGTCGTGGCTGAGCTGGCCTATCCCATGTACATGCCGCCGTTCACATCCAGGACGTGGCCGGTGATGTAGGCGGCCTCATCGGAGGCGAGAAAGCGGACAGCGTGTGCGATGTCGTCGTCAGATCCAGGGCGGCCCAGAGGAATCTGTGAAAGCATGGCGGTGCGCTGCTTTTCGTCGAGCACGGCGGTCATGGCAGTTTCGATGTATCCGGGGGCGACTGCGTTGACGGTGATATGGCGTGAGGCCAGCTCGCGGGCGAGCGACTTCGTGAAGCCGATGAGTCCTGCTTTGCTGGCGGCGTAATTGGCCTGCCCGGCCTGCCCTGTCTGACCGACTACGCTTGAGATATTGATGATACGGCCCCAACGCGCCTTCAGCATCTGGCCGATGAGCGCCTGCGTGAGCAGGAAGGTCCCGGTGAGATTGGTGGTGATGACGTCGTCCCAATCGGAGCGTTTCATGCGAAGAAGAAGCGTGTCGCGGGTGATGCCAGCATTGTTTACCAGAACGTGCACGGTGCCGAAGTGCTCAAGAACAGCTTTTGCGGTGGCCTTGATGGACTCTTCGCTGGAGACGTCGAGGGTGAAGGGCTTTGCTGTTCCGCCGAATGCGGCGATCTCGGCAGCGACTTCATTCAGCTTTGATTCATTGCGCGCAGCGAGGGCAACGGTGGCTCCGGCGCGGGCAAGAACGAGGGCGCAGGCGCGGCCGATTCCCTGGGAAGCTCCGGTAATGAGCGCTGTTTTTCCTTCCAAAGTGGGCACAGTTCTTCTCACCTTTCTTTTGCGGGCCGCAAACAAAAATTATAGAGGCTTCGGGTCATGCTGGTTTGCGGGCCTGGGCTATATCGTCAAAGGCAGATGGGCCACGCCCGCGCTACCGAAGACGTTTCGATAGCGCTGGACTTCTTCGGCGGGGCCGAGGGCCTTCTCGTAATTGTCAGAGAGCTTTACGGCCGGGTGTCCGTCTACGTCGTTCATTTTGCAGACGAGGCTGAGCGGGTCGAATCCGTCGTGGCCTTGTGGATTGCAGTCGCGGAAATCGTTGGTGAGGAGCGTGCCCCAGCCAGCGCTGAAGCGGATACGGCGCTCGGGCTTCCATTTGGTTCGATCAAGAAAATCGCTGGCAGAGCGGAAGTCATAGGGAGTGAACCCGTGTTGGATTTCCCCTGAGAACCAGGCGTGCAGCGCGAGGATGGCGTCCACATCGAGAGCATCGGAGGCTATGAAGAGCTTTTTGCGCGGGTCGCGGCCGCGCTGCTGGAGCCAGGCAATGTATTCGTCGCCTGCGATGAACGGGTCTTTGCTGTCGGCACGCTGTCCGGTCCAGTCGGCCACCCAGTCTGGCGCATCGCGGAGGAACTGGGTAGTACCGAAGGTGTCTGGCAGCATGACCAGAAGCTCACCCTGATAGGTTTGCTGCCACAGGTCAAGCAAGCGGTACTGAGACGCTTTCAGTTCTTCATCGGAACCGGACAAGGCGGCGAGGGCCATGGGCAGCTCATGCGCGTTGGTGCCGATGGCTTCGAGATCATGCTTGTAGGCGAGATAGGTGTTGGAGGTGCCTTTGAAGATGTTACCGAGGACATCGCTCATGGCTTTGACGACATATTCCTGCCAGAGAAAACTGTGGCGGCGGCGGGTGCCGAAGTCGCTGAGGCTGAGGCAGGGGACACCGCGCAGGCGCGCCATCTTCTCCCACAGGCGGGTCTTTGCGCGCGCGTAAAGGATGTCGAGTTCGAGTTCACTCAGATGCTTGAGACTGGACCGCGTTTTGAGCTCACTTATCTGAGTGAGGGCATAGATTTCCCACATGGTGGTTTCTTTCCACAGCCCATGAAAGTGGAGGACAATTTGGCCGTCTTTCTGCGAAAGTTCGTAGTCGGAGAGACGGAAGCCGTGCTCAAGCCAGTCGAGGAAGGCAGGCTCAAAGATGCTGCGCTGGCCGTAGAAGGTGTTGCCAGCCAGCCAGATGAGTTCTGATTTGTGGAAGCGCAGCTTGCGGGTGTGCTCCAGTTGCTCGCGTAGTTCGTGCATGTTGATGGAGTCTGCCAGGCGCACGTGTGTGGAGCGATTGATAAAGGAAAAGGACGCTTTTGTTTCGGGAAACCGCTTCCAGATGAACTGGAGCATCAGGAGCTTGTAGAAGTCTGTGTCGAGAAGAGAGCGGGTGATGGGGTCCAGCTCCCAGTTGTGATTGTGGGCGCGGCGCGCGAGGTTGATGATCACAATGAAATTACTTTACTTCAGATGGAGTACGGGGAGGGAAAGTAGCGGGTGTTGTCTGGTTCGGGCCTCCACCAAGGATGAAAAAATGAGTGCGCTTCACGCAGACTGGATAGGCCCAGGTCAGCTTCCTCACCCCGGAACGCGAAAACCGCGCATACCGGGGACCCCCGATTCGTGAACCTTTGGGCATCCGGCTGGAACACACTGGAGGTACTCTCACTCTTTCTGGAAAGAAAAAGTCCCGCGCCAGGCGGGACTTTTCTTTGCTGCGAGGCTTGTGCCTGGACGGCTGGTTTTTAGTACATGTCGCCCATGCCGCCGTGTCCGGGAGCTGCCGGAGCAGTCTTCGGCTCGGGGATTTCGGAGACCATGGCTTCCGTCGTGAGCATCAGGCCGGCAATGGAGGCCGCATTCTGCAGGGCAGTGCGGGTCACCTTTGTCGGATCAATGACGCCGGCCTTCACCAGGTCTTCGTAATTGCCGGTTCCGGCGTTGTAGCCGAAGTTGACATCCTTGTTTTCGCTGATTTTGCCTACGACCACGGCACCTTCTTCACCGGCATTGCCAACGATCTGGCGCAGCGGCTCTTCAATGGCGCGGCGGACGATCTGGGCGCCGATCTTCTCATCGCCTTCGAGCCTGGCGATGAGCTCATCCACGTCCTTGGTGCAGCGAACCAGGGCCACACCGCCGCCGGGTACGATGCCTTCTTCGACGGCAGCGCGGGTTGCATGCATGGCGTCTTCGACGCGGGCCTTCTTCTCCTTCATTTCGGTCTCAGTGGCTGCACCGACCTTAATGACGGCGACGCCGCCGACCAGCTTCGCAAGGCGCTCCTGGAGCTTCTCGCGATCATAGTCAGAGGTCGTCTTTTCGATCTGGCTGCGGATTTCCTTTACGCGGCCTTCAATAGCCTTGGAGTCACCGCGGCCTTCGACGATGGTGGTGTTGTCCTTGTCAATGGTGACGCGCTTTGCACGGCCAAGGTCTTCGATCTTGAGGTTCTCAAGCTTCAGACCGAGGTCTTCGGTGATGGCCTTGCCACCGGTGAGGATGGCGATGTCGCCGAGCATGGCCTTGCGGCGGTCGCCGAAGCCAGGGGCCTTTACCGCAGCAACGTTGAGGGTGCCGCGCAGCTTGTTGACCACGAGGGTGGCCAGTGCTTCGCCTTCCACATCTTCTGCGACGATGACGAGCGGCTTACCCTGGCGGGCAACCTGTTCGAGCAGAGGCAGAAGGTCCTTCATGGAGCTGATCTTCTTCTCGTAGATCAGGATGTAGGGATCTTCGAGGGCAGCTTCCATGCGGTCCGGGTCGGTGACGAAGTAGGGGCTGAGGTAGCCGCGGTCAAACTGCATACCTTCGACGACTTCGAGCTGGGTCTCGAGGGTCTTCGATTCCTCGACGGTGATGACGCCGTCTTTGCCGACCTTCTTCATGGCCTCGGCAATGATGGTGCCGATGGTCGGGTCGTTGTTGGCGGAGATGGTGCCGACCTGGGCGATCATGTCGCCAGAAACGGGCTTGGACAGCTTGGAAAGAGCGCCGCCTGTGACAACGCCGTTCTCGTCGCGCTTGCCGACGATGGCTTCGACGGCCTTGTCAATCCCGCGCTTCAGCGCCATGGGGTTGGCCCCGGCAGCGACGGTCTTTACGCCTTCGCGATAGATGGCCTGGGCTAGGACGGTCGCGGTAGTGGTGCCGTCACCGGCAACATCGGAGGTCTTGGAGGCGACCTCGCGGACCATCTGCGCGCCCATGTTTTCGAGGGCGTCTTTCAGCTCAATTTCCTTGGCAACGGTCACGCCGTCTTTGGTGATGGTGGGCGAACCGAATTTCTTTTCAATCACGACGTTGCGGCCCTTGGGACCGAGCGTCACCTTGACTGCGTCGGCCAGAGTGTTCACGCCGCGCAGAATCGCCTGACGCGAATCTTCTCCATGCAAAATCTGCTTTGCCATTTTTCTCTCCTTAACTGTTGTTCCCCCCACGTCCTCTTTAAGACATGGGGCACCCGGTTTTTACTTCTTGAGGATGCCGAGGACTTCTTCCTCGCGCATGATCAGATACTCTTCGCCGTCGATCTTGATTTCAGTACCGGAGTACTTGCCGAAGAGAATACGGTCGCCGGCCTTGACGTCGAGCGGGAAGACCTTGCCTTCATCGTTGGACTTGCCCTTGCCGACGGCGATGACTTCGCCTTCCTGCGGCTTTTCCTTGGCTGTGTCGGGGATAATGATGCCGCCGCGGACGGTCTCGGATTCTTCGACCCGCCGGACCAGGATGCGGTCATGCAGCGGAGTAAAGGTAGTGGCTACACTAGCAGTTGCTGTTGCCATTGCGGTGCTTCTCCTTCGCGCGAGGTTTGCTCGCGGTTTTGAATGCTGAAATTTGGAAGTTACAGTAAAGTTCTCGAGAGCGGAGGGCATGCTTTCGCAGGTTTTAGCACTTCCACTCTCCGACTGCTAATGTAGAAAACTTCGAGAAGGATTGTCAAGGGTAGGGATGAAAAATATGAGCGCTATACGCTCATATTTGCTGCGTGAAATGGGTATTGAGTGCAAGTCCAGGCTAAAATGGCTCTCACGTTTAGTGTTCCCAAGGATATGATTGCGGATTAAGCCCTTTATGTGAAGCCTCCTGACCCTTGAAAATCATGCCCATCGCATCCGCATGTAAGGGTTGTATCTGTTCCTGGGCAGAACGAAACGATGACGGAAAGGTGGGTTGAGAGATGAAGGCACGTCGAATGATCGTAATCGCCATTTTCGCCATGGTCGCTCTTGGAGCCATCGGAGCACTGTGGATCAAATGGCGCGGGTTCCGTGCTTCATCGGTCCCGTCTGCAATCGAAGCAGGCACGGCGCGTGGCTTACGCAACTTTGCCATTCCCAGCGATGAACGCAAGCGGAGCAATCCCTTCAAAAATGACGATGCCGCACTCCAACAAGGGCGAGAGCAATTCATGGCACGATGCGCCATCTGTCACGGTGTTGATGGGCACGGTGCCACTGTAGTCGGATCAAACGAGTATCCGCGCGTGCCTGACTTGCATTCCGACCTAACCCAACGGATGAGCGACGGTCAGATCCACTACATTATTGAGAATGGTGTGCAGCTTACAGGTATGCCCGCGATGCGGGGCATACACTCGGAGACAGACTCCGAGAGCTGGAAGCTGGTCTCTTTCATTCGCAGTTTCCGCGCTCCCACAGAACAGAAGGCCACACTTCAGAAGAGCATCATGGACTCCGCTCACTATGTCGGCTCTGAGTCGTGCGCGAAGTGTCATGCAGCGATCTACGAGCGTTGGAAGAAGACACCGATGGCGAATGTCGTCCGTGATCCCAGGCAACACCCGGACGCCATCATTCCCGATATCAATACAAACAATATTGCCAAGTTCACTGTCGATCAGGTGGCGTTTGTATACGGCAGCAAATGGAAGCAGCGCTACTTTACTAAGATCGGTGACGACTACTATCCTCTGCCGGTGCAATGGGACATCGGCAATAAAAGATGGATGAAGTACCACGTACCCGACACAGGCGCGGATTGGTGGACAGCTTACTACACCTCTGACAATATGCAGCGTCCGACCGGGCCGACCTGCGATGGCTGCCATTCCGTGAATTACGACATCCACACCAAGCAGGTGACGGAATGGAATGTTGGCTGTGAGCGTTGCCACGGTCCGGGCAGCGAGCATATCGCACACCCGACCCGCACCAACATTCTGAACCCGTCCGCAATGGATGATGTGGCTTCGAACGATACCTGTATCCAATGCCATTCACAGGGACGGCCTCGTGCTGGCCTCATCGACGGCAAGGCTTACGACTGGCCGGTCGGTTATCATGTCGGCCTTCGCCTGGCGGACTATTGGAAACTCGAAGACAACACCCTGGGGCAAACGGATTTCCTGCACTTTGCTGATGGAACAGCGCATAAGAACCGGATGCAAGGCAATGACTTTGTGCAGAGCGTGATGTACCGTCACGGTGTAACCTGTGCTACCTGCCACGATGTTCACGGCACCGACAACTATGCCCAGCTCCGCGAGCCGGCACAGAAGCTATGCCTCAATTGCCACGGCCCAAACTCGCCCAACGGGCCTCATACCGCGAGTTTGGAAGAGCACACGCACCACAAGGATGGCAGTCCAGGTAGCCAGTGCGTTTCCTGCCACATGCCGAAGATTGAAACGCAGGGTGTGCCGGGTTCCTTTGTGAGATCCCACACTTTCCGATTCATCACACCTACGATGACAGACAAATACAAGATGCCGAATCCGTGTACCTCATGTCACACAGGCAAGTCCACGGAATGGGCAACCAAGGAACTACTGACATGGAACACCGTTTCACCCTGGCGGGTTGGCAACCAGGTATTTTCGCTGAAGAACTGATTGGCTATTTGGTAAAGGCTGAAAACAATCCACGAACGGCTAGATCGCGACCGACAGGCATGCGACACAGCACGATCTGCGTAATTCAAGCTTTCATGTGAGCTTCAGTTCAGGCCATCTGAGATAAGGAACTAATGATGAAAAGCGTAGTCCTCAATGTAGTTGTGCTGACGCTTGTGTTGATGCCCGACGTTTCATTCGCACAGGCCGGCACCGAACCTCTCAAGCTTGTCGCAACAATTCCGATGCCCGACGTCCAAGGGCGTATCGATCATTTGGCGATTGATCTGCGAGGCCAGCGGTTATTCGTGGCGGCTCTCGGGAACAACTCGGTTGAGGTACTTGATCTGAAAGAGAACAAGCGGATTCATACCATCAAGGATTTGGCCGAGCCTCAAGGTATCGTCTATGTCCCCGCTACGAATCGAGTCTTTGTAGCGAACGGCAAAGACGGATCAGTTCGTATGTTCGATGCCTTGTCCTGGAAACTTCTCAACTCGATTGCCTACGGAGATGATGCCGACAATCTACGCTATGACGCCGTTAGTGGTCACATTTGGGTTGGATATGGTTCTGGGGCTTTGGGTGAGTTTGATCGGGAGGGGGCCAAACTTACAGACATCAAGATCGGCGCTCACCCCGAATCATTCCAGCTAGAGAAGAACGGATCGCGCATCTTCGTCAATGTGCCACGATCCCGAAAGATTGCGGTCATCGATCGAATGACAAAAACGGAGGTGGCATCCTGGAGCACCGGTGGGCCGCTCGCCAATTACCCGATGGCCTTGGACGAGGAGGACCACCGTCTTTTCGTGGTAACACGCCTTCCTGCTCATTTCATTGTGTTCGACACGGACCATGGCAAACGAATCGTTAGCCTGCCGGTCGTCGGCGATTGCGATGATGTTTTCTTCGATCAAAAGCGGCACAAAATCTACGCCATCGGAGGTGACGGCGAGATCTCTGTGCTCAACCAGCGAGACGCTGACCATTACGACGAACTCGCACGAATCAAAACAGTCAGCGGCGCGCGGACGGGATTCTTCTCGCCGGAGCTGGATCGACTCTTTCTCGCAGTGCGGAGACAAGGCTCTCAACCAGCAGAGATTCGCGTATACGCTCCGGTGCCCTAACTGATGTGTTAAGAAGCTATACGGTCCGATTGCGCGAGGGGACGAGGCTGCGGGGAGCGATGTAGATTTGATGATTGTGGGGAATGTGATTCTGCATGACGTGCTGGCTTAATTGACTTCAGTAGAAAACGTCATTGGACGATCCATCACAATCGTCTATTCTCTAAAAAAATTCAAAGCCAAGATTAAAGACGGAAATCGCTTCTTAACTTCGGTAATAGCCTCGCTTATTTGTTCGTAAATAGAAGAACAACCCCGAAATTAAATCGCATCAGCAGGCCGGAATAGACCCAGACCAAAATGACAGCCGGAGCCAAGTGATATGGGGCCAGCTACGGGTTGGGCAAAGCGTATGCGCCAGAAACTACCCTTACGATCCGGTTGTTCGAGATTGCGTTTTTCCCGAAGGCAGCGGAAGTGAAGCGACTTGCGTTCCAGCATACCGACCTTGATGGCATCTAGCCGCGTGAGCTCGACCGGTTCGGGCATGCCTCGCATGGCGCACTCGCGTCTGATCTGCGCTTCGATATCGAAGCCGCGTTTCAAGTACCACGGATGTAGATACGGTGTAACCGATTTCCAGTCGCATACCGTGGCCAGCAGCAACCCACCAGCTTCTGCTTCTCCAAGATTTTCGAGTACGACTTGCCATTCTCCACCATCACGGCTCCAAAGATGATTGAGCCTTTCGATAGCGCGTCGTGTTTTCTCATCTATGCGATCTGGAAGATGCAGGATGAGCCGGTCGATGTGGCCATCGTTGTTCTGATCCCATGGCAGGTAGAAGGCGTGGCGATGACGATTTTCTTTTGGCAATCCGTGGCCTGATATGACTGCGGGGATTGCGTCTTCTCCAAATACGTCTCTGGCTGCGCTCATTACAGCGCGCCGAAACAGTTCGCCGATGCGAACAGTGTCCTCGACGCGGGGCAAGGGCTTGCCGATAAGAATATAGCGAGCCGTTGTGACGGTGAGTGGCTTTACCGACTGAGGCTTACGCTGAGGACGAAGCGCCTCGGCGGGACGGCGATAGAGTTCTTTGCGCGTGGCCGGCGGCTGGCTCCAACCGAGAGCGCGCAGATCGGAAGTTTCTACCGATAAGGCATCCAGCAGACTTTCCGGTAGCGTTTTTTCGAGATATTTCGTTGTTTTTTTGTTGGCCAGAAATTTTTTACGGAGGTTGCCATAATCATCTGGCGATAGTGGAGCGAGCAGCGAAACGATCTCTTCCCGGGATTCGCCTGCAGACTTTTCTGGCAACTCCGCTGCAAACGGCTTGCTTCCGGGACGACAGTTGGACTGGAATGTGCCATCGTAGCGGCTGGCTTCGACCCAAGACTCCGCACGTCCGAGATATCCCATAACCGCCAGCAGGTCGTCTAGAAGAGCAAGCTGTTTCTGAGGCAGATCAAGTTTTGGCCATGCCATAATTAGGGGTTCGTCTCGCGAAACGGCGGCAAAGGCGTCGAAGACCAGCGATGTTTTGCCTGCTTCTCTCTGCGGCATGTAGTGGCGCGTGTGGCTGTGGCTCGCCGGAGGCAGAGCGTATTCAGGAAGAGACCGCGAAAGTGCTTCGATCAGGCCGTGTAATGTGGACTCTTCATGCCCGCCGAGAGGCTTGACTTTATGATGCCAGGTGGCGATCAGAGCGCGCAGCACACGCCACGGCTCAGGCGGCCAGACTACCGCGCCTTCATTGACATGCCGGTCCCACGGAGTTGCATGGTAGCGTCCGGAAGGAAAAGTGAATGTGAGCGCCAGCATTGCTTATTCCTTATCGCCTTCGTCGTTGGCATCGGTCGTCTCGGTCGCAGATTCCTGGTTGCTCTTCTTTGCTTTGCCCGCGCTGGTGTAGGTCACGGTTGTGACTTCAAAACCAGCGTCTGCCTTCGCGGCTTCAATCAAACCGGGAAGCGCGGCCTTGAGCTCACCCCATGAAGGGAGCTGGAAGCCTTCCGGACGCTTCACCTCGATTGACACGCATTCTAGATCACAGGCCGTACGCAGGCGCAGTCCTTCTTCGAGGAAGCCGCGAACTTTGAAGAGCGCCAATGCCACCAGCAGCTCGTATACAGGTTGGGGAAAGCCGTAGCCGCGCAGTTGGGCGAGATCGAGGTTGAAGAAGGCGTCAATATCGGGCGAGACAAATTCGTCGCGGGCAAAGGGAACGTTGCCGAAACCCTTTGATGTATCGCCGGAAGGGTTCACTCCGTCATTCTTGACTCCGCCGCTGGTGGCAGTCTTGACGTTGCTCGCCTCGATGAAGCCGGAGAGGGCTCTCGGCAGTCGCAGGCGGCCTCCGGCGAGCTCTTTCTTTGCCAGAAAAACGCCGTGCAGCAAGGCATTGCTATCAAGCTTCAGCAGAATAGATGCCAACTTACGCAGATCGACAAAGCCTTCTTCCATGCTGGCCAACTCGCTCTTCAGGCGATCGAAGACAGTCTTGTCTTTGCCTTCGAGGATGTATGGAGAATTGATGCGATGCGCTTCGAGTACCGAGTTGGTGAGGGGCTTACCATTCTTATCGTTGACCTTGATGACGGACAGGCCGCGCAACGGTTCGACCCAGTCGTCGGCGACTTTGTCCCAGCACACTTCTTCCATCCGGTTGGCCAGACTCTGTGAGGACTCTACCAACAGCATTTTTTCGCCGTGCGGGCCGTCGTATTCTGCTGCGCCGATCTCCGGGAAGCCGGTGGGCTGGAAGCGCGTGCCTTGCAGCGGTTGAAGCTTTGCCCGCATGAGCAGGCGGGGAGCATTGTTCAGGGCAGAAATGTCAAGACTCATAGGAAATTCCTTTCAAAAATCAAAGATGCCATGCTGCCGGATTACCGGCGGAATCAGCGGAATCATTGGATATTTTCAGTACACTTCGCACAAGCCTGCCATAGGCGCCGTAACGCAATGGAATGAGCAGCGCCGCCGCTACTCGCTGAGGCGACAAACCTCCGAGCGAGGGTAATGTGTCCGGGCTGAAGACCGGATTCAGCCCCGAAGCATGGAGCCGCCGCCATGCCGTGAGCACGACGCGGTCGGGATCGTACCCGGACGCAAGTTTCGTGATGATCCCGGGCGGCACGGGAACGTGCCCGTCTTGTTCGAGCACTTGCAGATTTCGCAAGATGGAATCCGGAGTGAAACACAGCTTGAGCAGGGCAAAGGCGGGGGGAAGTGAACCGTCTCCGCTCGAGCGGTCGTCCTCTCTGGGAACATCGCACAAACTCAGTCCTGGCAATAACGCTGCGACACGCCGGTCGATGCGGTCGTTTTGCAGAAAGCCTGCAACATCGTCGAGCATAGCGCCAGCCTGGCTATCCAGGGGCTTGTCTTTCATCTCGAGTTTTTCGGCCAAAAAGAGCCTGCGGTCGAGCAGGTTTCGCAGCATGTGAGGAAGACTTCCAGATGTACTCGTGTGCAGACGGATGCCTTTATACTGATCGTCATTAAGATCTTTATCTTTGTCTGTATCGGATTTCCATCTGGGAAGGTCGGGATGGACCGGGAAAAGCTGGGCACGCAGAGGTAACGGGAGTTTATCGCCACTGCGCATACCGGCCAGAGCGCAAGCAATGCGATATGCCGGCGTGCCATCATCGACCTTCTGCACCCATAGTTCAGAGAGTCGCGGTACTGGTGGCACTTCTTGTCGTGCAGCAGTTCCGGAAGCAATAGACGATTGTATTTCTCCAAGCAAGATTAACGCTTCGAGCAAAGCGCGCTTGTCGTCTCTTTGAAGTGCGTGAACGAGCAAATTATCGAGTCGTTTCGCCATAGACCTGAGTCTGGCACTGGCCTTCCATTCACCAGAATTAGTTTTGCTGCGGACGAAAGTATGGAGCTTGGAGAGAAAGTGATCGCTGCCTTCCAATTCTTCAACGAGATTGCTGTAAGCGCTGCTCCTGACGCTGAAGCGTCCTTTGTCAAGCGCAAAAAAAGCATCGCCAGACCGTTTGAGGAACACAAACCTTTGGAACTGCTCGATTCCGCGTGAAGAACCCAGGCTCGTCACCGCCCGAACGCAATCGAAGCCCTTCGTCACAGAATGTCCGTGCAGGGTCATGCGCCCCTCTCTCAATACCCCCTCCAGCTCACGACAAGTCGTGGGCCGACTCCACAACGGTAGCCACATTTCCGCAGTCCTGCGCTTTGCCCCCTTGGGCACTTCGTCCGAAAGAGCAACAGTTTCTCCAATAGCCACTGGAGCGACAGTGAACGGAAGGCTGGAATAGATATCGCCATCACCTTCAAGACGACGTACGGTGGAGGCAGCAAACAAAGTTGCACCTTCCAGTTGCAAAATGGTATTCCACGGATTCAGCAGGGCCTCACCGGAAAAACCGTTTTCTGCGTTGTAACCGCCAGCATCAGATGGGGAGAACTGGCCGACTGAGACCTTTTTCTTGTCTTGAGCTGAAACCGAATACAGGCTGCCTGTGAGTTCCCCCCAAAGGGCATTGTTGAGCCATTCCCTTGCGCTTTCGCGCGGCCTACCAGTACCCGGCTCGAATACATCGTTGATCCGCTTTAGATAATTGACACCAAAATCCATGCTCCCATCGAGCCCACCTGCACCGAGCAAGGGCGATGGCGCAGACTTCTTCCCTCCAGTAGACGGATCAGTCACAAGAGCAAGGCAGGTGTCGAACCAGGACAGCACATCATCTGGCAGGCTGTTGCGCAATTCTTGCAGCAGGTGTCCCTTAATAGTTTTCACCAGCGCGTCTTGCCGAGAGATTGCATTCTTCTCATCATCCGAGAGGTTATCTTTGCCTTTAGTCTTCTCATTCACTTTCAGGCGCTTGAGTTCTGCTCGTGCGATGTTGAGGTTTCCAACAACGTTTATGTCCGAAATAGAGCGCAGGATTCTGGCCAGAGGATGAAAACGATTGGCCACTGTTTTGCTGGAAAACGCTCGCACCATTTGAGCGCCAGCTCGGGATGATTCCTCGCCGTCCTCATCATCACCCTCCAGAAAGCCTCCACGCCCATTCCAAGGTGTAACTAAGGCCGTGGGTTCATATTCTTCAAGGAAAAAATATTCAATGGCCTCGCGATCCAACTTCGTGCGAAGCACAAATCGTTCGTCACTCCAGAAACCGCGTATCTCCGGGTATTTGGCGGAGAGTAGACGCAATACCCCAAGTGCTTTAAGATAGCTGGCCAGCGGCGTTGGCGAGCAACCGCCAAGAGTAATCTCGTTCATGCGCGCTCCTGTTCTTCCATGTGTTGTTCTTCGCGGGAAGCACGCCTGTCGGCCAGGCGCACCAGCGTTTCCAGCCATGCGAGTCGGAAAGGGCCATGCTCTTCCAGAAGCTTTAATGTGCGCGCCGCCCATGACGGGCCCTGTTCGCCTTCGCCCAGCTCCATCAAGGCAAGACTGAGCACGATTTCCCTACTATGCTCACCGTGAAAATCCAGAGCCTGGAGAGGATCGCCTTCCCATACGCCGCGCGCGAAGCGCCTCCCATCGGGCGCCGGTTCTTCCGTTGGCATGGCGCGCAGGCTCATACGCACTTTGCCGTGGTGTGCCGCGATGATATAAGCGATGAGGTCGGCGTCCGTCTCGCCATTGTGCTGCGCCAGCCATGCGAGTGCGGAGGCCAGTTCGTGGCGGAAGATCGTCCGGTTGGACTTATGCTTGACGCGCCAATTGTAATTGGGGGACTTAGCGAGCGAAACATCGCCCTCTTCCAGGCCGCAACGCGTTCTATACACCTCATGAGCCTTGCCTATATCGTGCCAGAGAGCCGCACGGTGCAGAACAGGGGCATAAGTGGTTTCATCGATTGCGCTGCACAGCTGCATCATCTCCTTTCCGGTGTGGCCGAGATGATCGACCAGCGTGACGGTGATATCCTGCTGCGACTCCGGGTCTTCCAAGAAAGAGTTCTCCCTGGTTGAAGCAATCGGGATAACACTCACTGCTTTCTTAGAGCTGGCATCGAAGCCGACCTCCGCGTCGTATCCTCCATCAAGTATGTCCAGAGCATCGCAATTGTTCCATTGGGCATCGAAGCCGACCTTCGCGTCGTATCTTACATCGGAGGCTTTTAATAGCAGCGTCATGCCGGGACGCGGCGGGCGATCCAGTCTGGCCCATTCGTCCTCCAAAGCATCCCAGTGCCATGCGCGTTTGTATTTGTAGATGTCTTGGGCTTGTCCCATGGAAATGGGACACAGCTCATCACGGATGGGGCCATCTTGAGGCTTTGGTTCATTGGGACTGCCCTCGAAATCGCGCCAGAAGACCTGCACGCCCGGCTGTTCGTTGTCGCGGATGTAATCCGACACATCCACATCGAAGCCGGAAAGGTCAGGGTCGGTATTGAAAAGGTCCAGCAGATCCTTACGTCGCAGGACTGCCGTAAGCGGCCTGGCCTCGCCGCTTGCGGGAAGATCCTGCGGGCTGGCGCTGGTCAGGTTTGCCATGTGCCTGCGCGCTTCCGCTACCTGGACGCTGTCATAAGGTTTCAGCGCCTCTTTGTCATCGTTAATATCTATCCAGAGAATTTTTGCTCCCTTGGCATTGTGCTCACCGTAGCGATTACAACGGCCAAAGCGCTGCACCAGCGAAGACCACGGAGCAAGTTCGGTAATGAGCACCCTGGAGGAAATATCCACACCGGCTTCAATGGCCTGGGTAGCGACCACGATGCGGTCGATTTCTTTCTCGCAGTCGCGCAGAAGCTGGTTCTGCTTTCTGCGTTCCGCTGCGCGGAAGCGCGCGTGGATCAGGATGTTCGCCTTTTCAGGCCGCGCCTTGCGCAACAAGCAGAATAAGCGTTGCGCACGATCGACCCGGTTCAGAATTACGATGGTCTGGCTATCTGCGACGTGAGCCTTCAGCACTTCTTCGCATAAAGCCTGAATATAGGCATCGAGACCTTTTTTGTTACCGGCATCCTTCCCGAACGCGATTGGGAGTTTTGCCACGGTCTTGACGGAGTGAAGCCTGTCGCCCGCCTGCTGGCGGTCAGCAGCGTCGAGGCCAAGGGTTTTCAGGCCATCCAGATGTGGCTTCAAATCAACGGTATCCAGCCAGTTTCGGTTCAGCGTGGCGGACACCCACAGCGAACGGCTACCTTTCGACATGGGGAAACTGCGGCGGAATGCTTCCAGCTGCGCGGACGTGGCAAGACCCGCGCCCATCAACTGCACTTCGTCGAAGACCCACAGGCAGTCGTTGTGCAGCAGGGCAAAATGAATGGGCCATTGGTAGCGGCTCATTCCATAGCCACGCATCAGGGCGCGCGAAAGCAGCATGTCCTGCGTGCCAATCAGAATCATGTCCTCTTCAGGAAAACTAGCCCAATCGGTGTCGTCGGCTCCGCCCATTAATACATGGACGGATACCTTGCCTTCGCCTATTTGGCCAAGAATGCCCAGAGTGTCCAGCCACCTGCGGATATTCTCCTCTGTCTGCTCGACCAGGACACGCATGGGCAGGCACCAAATCAGGCGGCGTGGTGTCGCAACATCGGCTACTTCACTGCGATTTCCCTGACGCCAGCCGCGCTTCCATAGCCATGCGAGCGTAACCGCTGCTGTCTTGCCCATCCCGGTAGGCACATCAAGGATGTCTGGCCATGCTTGCTCAGCTATGCGAAATTGATAGTCAAACGGAGCAGATAAATGGGTAGTTTTGGTAAAAAATGTCCGATAGTCCATCGTGCTGACCAAAGCAGAAAATATAGCAAAGTTATCAAAGGGGGACGGGATAGATAGTAATATAGCGTGCTCCGCACACGCAAATAAGTAATTCGCGAATATTTTTATGCTCTTCGGCCAACCATGCTGCCCCCCGTTTTTGCATGAACATATAAGTCCAAAATTCGTGTTAGTGTTAGTATGCTCTACGCAACTAAGCTGCAGGAAGGCACCATGCGCAGTACCTATCTGGTTTGTTACGACATCTCGGATGACAAACGGCTGCGGAAGGTCTTCAAGCTGATGCGTGGGTTTGGGGACCATCTTCAGTTTTCCGTGTTTGAGTGTCAATTCACGGCATCGGACCTGGTTCGTTGTCGTGAAGCCTTACGCGCGATCATTCATCACGATGATGACCAGGTGCTGTTTGTAAATCTTGGCCCTTCAGAAGGACGAGGTGACCGCGTTATTACGGCTTTGGGAAAACCTTATACGAATAATTTAGATAGCCCTTGTATTGTTGTTTGACTTTGTAGTTGCCGAAAGGAATTCTCTCGTGTCTGCTGGGGTCCAACGTGTCCAATCCGTCCGTGTCGATGAGGAATTCGTTCATCATCTCAAGCTGAAGCTGCCAGACCTGCTTCCCGCGCGGATGCTGAATGAGTATGTTTACTGCCCGAGGCTCTTTTTCTATGAGTGGGTGGAGGGCGTCTTTGAAAACAACGCAGATACGCTCGATGGGCAAGCCAAGCATACGCGCGTGGATCCAGGCCCAACTGAGATGCCCTCCGCCGAGGACATGGACGGCGAGAGGATACATTCACGGTCAGTCACATTATCGAGCGAACGTGTTGGCCTGACAGCAAAGCTCGATTTGATCGAGAGTGTTGCGAATGGGGCAGACGGCAAGTCCGTAAGGCCGGTGGATTACAAGCGAGGCAAGCCGCGTGAGGTTGACGGCGCGCTCAGCCCCTGGCCTTCGGACCGCGTTCAAATTGCGGCGCAGGCCATAGTGTTGCGGGACAATGGATATTCCTGCGACGAAGGCATCCTCTATTACGCCACGACCAAACAGCGCGTGCGGATCATCATCGATGATGCCCTGATTGCAGAAACGGAAGAACTCATCGTGCAGGCCCGCAAGACGGCAGTCAGCGGCCAGATTCCTGAACCGCTTGTGGACAGCCCTAAATGCCCACGCTGCTCCCTGGTAGGAATCTGCCTGCCGGATGAGACAAACGCACTCCGCGCTCGTGCGCTTCGATTTGAAGAGCGCCGCCCAGTGCAGATTTCCCTGTTCGACAACGGAGAGGAACAGGCCCCTGCGGAGGTCCGGCAACTTGCACCGGCGCGAGATGATCTGAGGCCTCTCTACTTAAATTCTCAAGGCTTTCGTGTAGGCAAATCCGGTGAGGTTATTCAGGTCAAGGATGGCGATACGCTGAAGCAGGAAATCCGGCTTGGCGAGGTGTCGCAGATCAATCTGTTCGGGAATGTTCAGCTCTCGACCCAGGCGGTGCAGTCCTTCTGCTCTGCGGAAGTGCCGGTGTGCTACTTCTCGCAGGGAGGCTGGTTCTATGGGATCACTAATGGACTGAACGCACGCAACGTCTTTCTCCGCCATCGGCAGTTTGTTTCCGCCGGACATGAATCAACTGCTCTCCGCCTGGCGCGCAAACTGGTTGCAGGCAAGATACGCAATCAGCGTACGCTATTGCAACGGAACCACATCGAACCGCCGCAAACAGCTTTGCGTCAACTAAAGGTCCTGGCGGAAAAAGCGGAGACAGTTACAGAGCCTGAGAGCCTGCTTGGGATTGAGGGCTCCGCCGCGCGAGTTTACTTCAGCGAATTTGCGGGAATGCTGAAGTCGAGAGACAACAACGACGACGCACATCGAGGTGGAGCAACAGGGTTTTACTTTGACTTCACGCAGAGAAATCGGCGTCCGCCACGCGATCCTGTGAATGCCTTACTCTCGCTTGCATATAGCATCCTCGTCAAAGACCTGACCATCACCTGCTATGCGATGGGTTTTGACCCTTACTGGGGTTTTTACCACCAGCCCCGTTTCGGGCGTCCAGCTCTTGCACTCGACTTGATGGAACCGTTCCGGCCTTTGATCGCGGATTCAGTCGTGCTCACAGCCATCAACAGTGGCATGGTAACGACGGCGGATTTTATCCGCTCCGGGCCATCCGTGGCGCTGAAACCAAATGGGCGAAAGGGCTTCTTTCGCGCCTACGAACTGCGGATGGATACGCTTGTGACCCATCCGCTGTTCGACTATCGTGTAAGCTATCGCAGGTTGCTGGAGATCCAGGCGCGCCTGCTTGCCCGGTTTCTCAACGGAGAAATCGACGATTATCCGGTCTTTGTCACTCGCTAAGACCGCCTCAGCGAGCGGTTGGGTGATACGCAAAACCCGTCACCCGCTCGCGGACTATAACTAGAATGGACAGAAAGGGTTGAGGAGTCCTCCATGCGTTGCTATGCTTTAGAGGGTCAGTTAACGAATAGGCTCTCGCAAACTGTGGTGGAAGTGCCTGAAGTCGTAAGGCTTGTACGGGGGCTATTTCCGCGGTGAATTCACCGCGGCCTCATTGAAGG
>JAJPKO010000034.1 GCA_021323655.1 Acidobacteriaceae bacterium | reverse complement strand
TCTGATCTGCTCTAAGTTTTTGATTTGATTGGCTCCTCAGGTAGGACTCGAACCTACAACCCTTCGGTTAACAGCCGAATGCTCTGCCATTGAGCTACTGAGGAGTGTCTCGGTAGGAGGCGATTTCTGCCTGGAGTTTTTATATCAAATGGCCGCACCTGCGTCAAAGTTCTGGCTCCGATTTCTGACCGGCATTTCCGATATGACACAGCTCTTCCTGATAATCTTATCTGTTTACCGGAGGAACCAGAGCTATGCTCAAGACCGCGCCACGCATCTCGCGCAAGAGCCGCAAAGACGTGCCGGAAGCCACTGCTGCCATTTACGACCGCTACATGCGCACGCGCGGCAATGTGCCAAATATGTTCCGCACGATGGCACACAGGCCAGAGATCTTTGAAACCATGATCGCCCACTTTGAGGCGATTCTGCAGACAGGCACGGTGCCGCTCAAGCTTAAGGAGCTTGTGATCGTGCGGACCTCACAGATCAACCAGTGCGAGTACTGCCTTGGCTCCCATACGAAAATTGCCCGAGACCTGGGTTGGAGCGAGGACCAGCTTGTGCATCTGAAAGACTTCGAGAATCGCAATGACTTCACCGCCGCCGAAAAGGCCGCTCTGCGCCTGGCCGAGCAGATGACGCTTGATTCCAACCATGTTTCTGACGGGCTTTTTGAGGAACTGCGCGCGCATTTTGATGAGGGCGAGATCGTAGAACTGATGGCCGCCATTGGCCTCTTCAACTACTTCAACCGCTTTAACAACGCCCTGCAGATTGAGCCGACCAAACCCGGCGAAGGCGCGGAGTAAGGAAGGCGCAGCGCGATGTTTACTCCACGAGCAATCGGTTATGTGAGCAGCCCGTACAAGACCACTTCGGAGATTCCGAAGGGGTTAAATACGCGGCATGATGCCGAGGGTGTGCTCAGAATCCTGCGCGATTTTGAGCTGGGGCTCACAGATATCGAAGGTTTTTCTCATCTCTTCGTCATCTGGGAATTTGATCGCTCTCCTGATTTTGCGCTGCTTGGCTCGCCTCCATTTGAGGAGCGGCCCCATGGAGTTTTCGCAACGCGCTCGCCGCGCCGTCCCAATCCCATTGGCCTTACCGTGGTTGAGCTGCTTCGGCGGCAAAATGCAGACCTTTACGTAAAGGGCGTAGACATGCTGGATGGAACGCCTATTCTTGACATCAAGCCGTATATGTCCAGCGTGCCGATGGAGAAGCTGCGGCGCGGATGGCTGGCGGAAGCCGAGGCGCGCAAGGCGCTTGAGGAGCGATAGACTGAAGAAATGAAGCTGCTTCGATGGCTTGGGATTCTGGTTACGCTGGGCATGCTGGCCCAGGCCTTTCGCGTTGCCATGTTTGTTGTTCCCGCGGACAAGGACCAGGGCGATATCTTCCGGATCTTCTTTTACCACTTCCCGTCCGCGATGATGACGTTTCTGTTCTTTTTTATCAGCTTCATCGCGTCCATTGCCTATCTGGCGTGGCGCAATCACCAGCTCACCCGTGCTCTGAAGGCCGATGCGCTGGCGCTGGCAAATGCGGAAGTCGGTGTGGTCTTCTGCTCGGTCGTGCTGATTACGGGCCCCTTGTGGGCGCGTCCTGTCTGGGGCATCTGGTGGACGTGGGACGAGCGCCTGACCTCCACGCTGGTGCTTTACCTGATTTATGTCGCGTACCTGCTGCTGCGGCGCTTTGCCGCAGGGCCGCAGATGCGAACTCTGGCTGCCATCATGGCCATCTTCGGATATGTGGATGTGCCCATCGTCTACATGTCTACCCGCTGGTGGAGAACGCAGCACCCGGCCCCGGTTTTTGGCGGAGGGCCAAACTCAGGGATTGATCCCAGTATGATGCCGGCTGTCTGGTGGAACCTGGCAGCGTGGCTCGCATGGGGAGTTTTGATGATGTCCTTCCGCTACTCGGTGGCACACCGCGACCAGTTGAAAGAACAGCAGGAAGCGCTTCGCGCTTTGGAGATGATCCAATGAATCCGATGTTTCATCGCCACCTTGTGCTGGCCTATGTTCTCACCTGGGTCATCCAGCTTGGCTATGCCGCCTTTGTTGCCTGGAAGTGGCGGTCCGGCAAAAGCCGATAGCCCCGCAGGCTGTAGCAGGTGCTCGGAAATCCGTTCTTTTAAGTAATCCAGGTTGTTTTTTCCTTTTATATACTCATCTGTTCTTTCTTCTGGGAGAGGCCATGCCAACTGCTGTGGAATACGCTCGCGCAAACAGTGCGCGTTTTCTCGATGAGCTAAAAGCTCTGTTGCGAATCCCTTCTGTCTCAACCTTGCCGGAGCATAAAAACGACGTCCGCCGCGCTGCCGATTCCCTCGCCGCGGAACTGAAGCGCCTCAGAATGGAAAATGTCCACCTGATCGAGACCGCAGGCCATCCGCTCGTTTATGCCGACTGGCTCCATGCGCCAGGCAAACCGACTGTGCTCTGCTATGGCCACTATGACGTCCAGCCTCCCGACCCGCTGGACGAGTGGCTCTCGCCACCCTTTGAACCCACCGAGCGCGATGGTAACCTGTACGCCCGCGGCGCGGTGGATGACAAAGGCCAGATGTACATGCACGTAAAAGCGCTGGAATCGCTCTTTGCATCTCACAGTGGAACGCTGCCGCTCAACGTACGCGTGATCCTCGAAGGCGAGGAAGAGGTCGGAGGAGAAGCGATTGCAAAGTTTGTTCGTGAACATCCTGAGCAACTGAAGGCTGACTTCGCCCTTGTTTCCGATACAGAAATGTTTGCGCCGGAACTGCCAACCCTCTGCGTGGGCCTGCGCGGCATGATCTATACCGAAATAGAAGCGCGTGGTGCAAGGACGGATTTGCATTCCGGCATGTATGGTGGCGCCGCGCCCAATCCATTTGTGGCGCTCGCACACATCATTGCCCAACTCAAGGACAAAGACGGACGCATTCTGATTCCGGGCTTCTATGACAAGATCAAGGCGCCCAGTGCAGATGAGCTGAAGACCTGGAAGGGCCTTCCCTTCGACGAGGAGCACTACCGACAGACCGAAGTCGGTTCAGCGCAACTGACGGGCGAGCCGGGATACTCCGTATTGGAGCGCACCTGGGCGCGTCCCACACTCGACGTACACGGTATGCCCGGTGGCTTTACCGGCGCGGGTGCAAAGACCGTCATCCCGGCCAGAGCGACAGCAAAAATTTCCATGCGTCTGGTTCCTGATATGACGCCTCAGGAGTCTTTCGCCCAATACAAGCGATACGTGGAATCCCTGAAGCCTGTGGGCATTGAACTGTCCGTCCGGCTCATCCATTCCGGAGACCCCATCGTCATCGGCACAGACAACCCCTATATTCGAGCGGCCACAAAAGCACTCCGCCATGCCTGGAACAAGGACACAGTCTTCATTCGCTCTGGCGGCTCCATTCCCATCGTCGGCGACTTCGAGCGCCACCTGAAAATACCTACCGTCATGATGGGCTTCGGTCTGCCGGACGATAACCTGCACGCACCGAATGAGAAGTTCCATCTGCCCAATTTTTATCGCGGCATCGAATCCATCATTACCTTTTTTGAAGAGCTCGGAAGATGAACGGCTTTGTCCTGGCCGGGGGGCGCAGCACTCGCATGGGCCGCGACAAGGCCCTACTCGAATATCATGGCCGGCCACTCATCGAACACGCAGTCCGCTTATTGCGCGAAGCTGGTCTGCGGCCGCATATCGTTGGGTCTCGCCCCGATCTCGCACAGTATGCGCCCGTCATCTCTGATCTTCATGAAGCGTGTGGCCCGCTGGGAGGCATCGAGGCTGCTCTGTCAGCAACCGGCAGCAAATGGAACCTGTTTCTGGCCGTTGATTTACCCCTGATTCCTCCAGCCTTTCTGCGTTATTTGCAGCAGCGCGTATCCATGACCGGAGCGTATGCAACCATGCCCGGGGTCGCCGGCCGGGCAATGCCTCTCTGCGCCATCTATCATCGTGCCCTGCTTCCACAAATCCGTTCCGCTCTCGAATCCGGGGAGTACAAAGTGGTTCGGGTGATCCAGCACGCCGCTGGCAACAATCTCGACCAATTCAGCGTGGAAGCCGTGGTTACAGCGAGGGACGATTTGCGAAATTCCCAAATGCATCGCTGGTTTCAGAACGTGAATACTCCGGGCGACCTGGCGCTGGTAATCTGATAACAGAAACTGGGAGCAGCATTGAGCAGCGTTCCTGAAATCATTGTGGAAGAAAAATCCACCCAGAAGGGGCCACAGCCTTATATCGCCTTTGAGCATGTCTCTAAGTCCTTCGGCGACCACAAGGTGCTCGACGATGTAAGCTTCTTTGTTCTGCCCGGTGAAACCCTCTGCATTCTTGGACGAAGCGGGGTCGGTAAGTCCGTTTCCCTCCAGCAGATCATGGGCTTCCTTAAACCTGATTCTGGACGTATCTTTGTCGCAGGCGAAGACATCTGCGGCTTTTCTGAAGAGCAGATGCAGGCCATTCGCCGCAAAGTCACCATGGTCTTCCAGAACGGCGCCCTCTTTGATTCCCTGACCGTGGGCGAAAATGTGGCCTTTCCGCTGCGCGAACGTGGCGAACTGCGCGAAGACCAGATTCAGCAGATCGTAAACGGCCTGCTTGAGATGGTGGACGTGGGACCGATGAAAGACCTGCTTCCATCCGACCTTTCCACTGGCATGAAGCGATGCGTCGCCATTGCCCGCGCCCTCGCCGCCCAGCCTGAGGCCATCCTCTACGACGAACCCACCACCATGGTGGACCCTCTTATCGCGCGGCTGCTCGGCGACCTTATCCAGAAACTCAAGCACCAGTTGCACCTCACCAGCATCGTCGTCACGCACGACATGCGCTTTGCCAAAAAACTGGCGGACCGCGTTCTCTTTCTGCATCAGGCAAAGGCCGTCTTCTTCGGCACCATGCAGGAGATGGAGCAGTCGCAGGAGGAAGTGGTACGGCAGTTCCTTGAATTAGACGAACTTGTACTTCCGGAGGCATGATGGCAACAGCCAGAGATTTTGTTGGCACATGGAAGTTGCTGGATTATACCTTTCTGTACGAAGATGGCCGCATTGAAAAGCCCTGGGGTGAAAACGTCGTCGGCTATCTTCTGTACTCCGCCGAAGGCTACATGAGCGGAAACCTCAGTGCTGCTGGCCGAGGCGCCAGCACAGAAAGGCCCCAGGACAGGGACCCCCGCCGCAAGCGCGACTACATCGCCTACGCTGGCCCATATACAGTGGACGGCGAAATTGTGACTCACCACGTCGAAGTGAGCCTCTCTCCAAACTGGCTCGGCACCGCGCAGCTCCGCTATCACAAGCTGGAAGGCGATACCCTGGTACTGCGCACTCCCCCTGTTCTCTCCGCTGACGGAAACGTCGCCGTCCAGCTCACATGGCAGCGCGTCGGCCTTCTAAAATAGAGGAATGGCTGATCAACTCTATCTGAGCCTGTGGTATCCCAATTTCCGCCTGACATCTCTTGGCCCGGCCCTGCTCGGGGTCATGCGCCAGTTCAACCTTGCCGGAGGCAACCGTCAGGTGCGCTCCGCCGCCGCTTATCCCATTTCCTGGAACGAGGCCCCGCAATACCAGCGCATCTATGACGAAGATGAGGCCGAGGCCGGAGCACCCGAAGAAGCCGTGCCCGCCGCCCTCGAGCTTCTGCACGAGGACTTCGCCTACGAATTTGAGCTGACCTGGGAGCTATGGACCCCCGAAATCGGCGGCGGTCTCGACCCTCTCTGGCGCAAGCAGCCGAGCGTCGTCCGCATTGTCGGCTTCGGCCCTGAATTCGACGAAGCCGCATACGAGCAGAACGGCCAGATACGCATTGACTTCGGCCTTGACTCGCCCTTTCTCTATGAAGACCTGGACCTCGATCCCGACGCCGCCGCGCGCGTGAAGCAGAATGTGCAGATGCTGGTAGACTTCACCAACAGAGTGCAGCAGCACTGCGGCATTTCATCGCGGCTCCTCTGGTCGGAATCCGGTGAAACCCTCGCCCAGAAACTGATTCAGCGCCTGCAGCAGGTCAATTGAGCGGCACCCGGGCCCTGAGATAATCTCATCATGCGCATTACCATCCAACGGCTGCGGGCAGTCATCATTACTCTGGCCTGCCTTCTGCTCGTAGTCGTCGCCGGTTTCCTTGGATATGCGCGCTATCGCATCCGTCACATCGGCAAAGACCTTCCAGGTAAACTCGGCATTAATATCCAGAGAACAGCCAATGGATTCACCTATTCCCAATCGCAGAAGGGTCACACGCTTTTCACTATCCACGCTTCCAAATTAGTGCAGTTCAGCAGCAACGGCCACGCCACCCTGCATGACGTATCCATAACGCTATATGGCCCGCCCGGGACCAACCGCGAAGACCGCGTCTACGGAAGCGATTTCGATTACGACCAGAAAAATGGCATCGCCACAGCAAAGGGCGAAGTTCAGATTGACCTCGAGGCACCGCAAAGCACCGGAGGTGGCTCAGAAGACGCATCGAAAGGTACCATCCACGTCAAGGCCAGCGGGGTCGTCTTCAATCAGAAAACAGGCACTGCCACCACGGACCAGTATGTGGAGTTCCATCTGCCAAAGGCCGCCGGACATGCTATGGGTGCAGCCTACGACTCAAAACAGGGCGTCCTCGTCCTCGACAAGCAAGTCGAGCTGACCTCCAGCACCAACGGCGGCCCGGCCGTTGTGCGCGCCTCGCATGCGCAATTGCTGCGTGACTCGCGCCAGGCATTTCTTCTCGATGCACAGAGCGACTATCGCAACACGCGCAGCACCGCCAATCAGGCGATCGTCTATTTCCGCAAAGATGGCTCGGCAGAGAAAATTGACGCTCGAGGCAATGTCCACACCGTCATGGACAATGGTGCCCAGTCCACCTCCGCTTCCACCACGGTCTACCTTGATGAAAAAAGCGGGCCCACTCAGGCTCTCCTCGGAGGCGGAGTCAATTTTGTGGACAAAGACCCGCTTCACACCATGCACGGAAACGCTGTGGAAGGCACTTTGACCTTCGCCCAGGATACCACCCTGAAACACGCGCAATTCCGTAATGCTGTCAGCTTCGTGGACCAGGAAAAACTCCCCAACGATCCAAACGGCTCCACCACCCGCCAGATTGAAGCATCCAGGCTCGACATCGACTTTGCCCCAGGCCCGGAGAAAAAGGCCGTCGCCCAAAAGGCCCTCGCAACTGGAAACGCCGTAGCCACCCTGCGCACTATTCCATCGAAGGGACCCGGGCAGAATACAACCATCCAGGGAGACCAGTTGCTTGCCACTCTGGAAGGTGGACACGCCATTCGGCAACTCGACGGTGCCGGGCACACGAAGATTCTGGACGTCGCCAAAGATGGCACCACGAACATCACCACCGGTGATTCTCTGCATATGACATTCACTCCATCGCAACAGCAGCACGCAGCCATGAGAACAGCGGAGTCACAGATAGATACCGCCGTCCAGACAGGGCATGTCATACTGCAACAGCTCCCGGCAAAGAACGCCAAAGCTGCTTCGCCATTGAACGCCTCCGCCGGCCAGGCCGAATACCACGCAGCCGACCAGGTGGTACATCTTACCGGCAGCCCGCGCGTCAACAACGGAGAAGTAGACCTGACAGCGCAGGCCATTGCCTATCATCGCGATTCCGGAGACGCCCAGGCCACCGGAGACGTAAGAGCAACCTACCTCCAGGCAAAAGGTCAGCCACAGAAGGGCACCATGTTTGGTGGACAAGGCGCAACTCACATCGTGGCGAATGAGGCGGAACTGCGTCACGTGGATGGCAACAGCATCTTTCGCGGCAACGCTCGCATGTGGCAGCAATCAGGAAACACCGTCTCCGCCCCTGTCATTGAGCTTTCGCGCGCCTCTCAGACGCTTAAGGCATACGACGACAACGTAAATACTGCAATCGCTTCCGTGATGGGCTCCCAAAAGCAGCAGAGCGTTGTGCGCGTCCACAGCCGGATGCTCATCTACTCTGATAAGGACCGTCGCGGCGATTTCACCGGAGGTGTTCTGGCCACTGCCTCCAATGGAACCATACGTGCAGACCGCGCGGAGTTCTTTCTGGCGCAAGCCCAGAAGAAACCCACCACCGCAGCAGCACCCGAATCGCAGATTGAAAAAATTGTCGCTTCCGGTCACGTTCTGTTGATCCAGCCGGGCAGGAAAGGAGAAGGAGAGCAACTCGTCTACACCTCAGCCGATGGCAGGTACGTGCTCACGGGAACCCCATCTGATCCGCCTCGTGTCATGGATGCCGTCAAGGGCACAATCACCGGCGCCGCATTGATTTTCAATGACCAGGATGATAGCGTCGAGGTCAGTGGGGGGCAGTCAGCCGCCGTCACAAAGACGCGCGCTCCTAAGTAAATCCGTAAATGCAGAAGCTTTCTACCGACGAGATCGGGAAATCCTACAAAGGCCGTCAGGTCGTACGGGGCGTTAACCTCGAAATTTCACAGGGAGAAGTTGTCGGCCTGCTCGGCCCGAACGGCGCGGGGAAAACCACATCCTTCTACATGATTGTCGGTCTGGTTTCTCCCGATACAGGCCGCATTCTGGCCGATGGCGAAGACATTACCCGCGTGCCCATGTATCTGCGCGCGCGCCAGTATGGCATCAGTTATCTGCCCCAGGAACCCTCAATCTTTCGCAAGCTGACCGTCGAAGAAAATATTCTGGCAGTTCTCGAAGTCCAGTCCCTCACCCCTGAAATGAGACGGGCCCGCACCGAAAAGCTGATTGATCAGCTCAACCTCGGCCATATTCGAAAGACGCGAGGCTATGCCCTTTCCGGCGGCGAGCGCAGAAGGGTCGAAATCGCGCGATGCCTCTGTATTCAACCGTCCTTTATTTTGCTGGACGAGCCCTTTTCGGGAATTGATCCCATTGCGGTACTCGACCTTCAGGAAATTATTTATGACCTCAAGGCCAGCGGCATCGGCGTGTTAATTACAGATCATAACGTTCGCGAAACGCTTTCGGTCACGGACCGCGCCTACATCATCAATGAGGGCCGCATCTTCCGCCACGGCACCCCAGAGCAGTTAGGTAGCGACCCCGAAGTGCGGCGCGTATATCTGGGCGAGGGCTTTTCGCTCAATTAACAGGAGGACACTTCGTGTACCTGGAACCCGGGCTTGCATTTGGCTGTACCCTATCGGACGCCCTGTTTCAGCGTGTAGACTGAGGGTAATCTCATCCACTGAAAATGCAGACATAGGTAAAGAATGGCTCTTCTTCAACCCAAACTCAGCTTGAAAGTATCTCAGCGGCAGATACTCACGCCCGGCCTGATGCAGATGGTCAGCGTGCTTGCCCTGAACAAGCTCGAGCTAAAGGAGATGATCCAGTCTGAGATTGCCGAAAACCCCATCCTCGAGGAGATGGAAGAAAACGTTCCGCTGCTCGACGATGTCGCCAGCCGTGAAGAACAGCTCGCCCAGCCTGCCGAGACTGAATTTACAGATCCCACGCTCAAAAAGGCCGACCCCTTTGACGAAATTGACTTCGGCTCCTACTTTCAGGAGTACCTCGATCCGGGCTTCCGCTCCCCGGACAGTTTTGAGGTCACAGAAAAACCTTCCATTGAAAACTTCCTCTCAAAACCAGGCACACTGACGGATCATCTCTTCTGGCAGCTTGGTTCCCTGAACCTGTCACCCGCCATCCGCGATGCCGCAGAATACATCATCGGCAACCTCAATGAAGATGGCTACTTAACGGCGACAGATGAGGAACTACTTGAAGGGTATCTGCGCGAGCAGCTCGAACCGGAAACCGAAGAGAAACACACTCCGCAGGAACATCAGGTTCTCCATTTTGCTGAGGTTCCGGAAGCCATGCGCGCTCGCGCCAGGGCCCATCTCGCCTCAGCGCTCGACGTAGTCCGGACGCTCGATCCGCTCGGCGTTGGCGCACGCGACCTGCGCGAGTGCCTCCTGCTACAACTCGATGCGCAGCGACATGAGTTTGACCTGATTTATAAACGCCAGAAAAGCGGCCACTTCTCTGCCCTGCCTTCGGACGCTGACGACTCCCATGCCCTGAACGGAAATGGCGCGGCCCATCGCATTGTGCTTTTTGATGCCGCACGCGAAATCGCGGACAAGCACCTGCTCCTTCTCCAGCGCAAAGACATGCGTGAGATCGCCAAAGCTGCATCCTGCACGCCGGAAATCGCGCAGCAGGCCATCGAATTGATCCGCACCCTCGATCCACGCCCCGGCCAGCGCTACAATCGCTCCGATGCGCGTCTGATTGAGCCTGACGTCGCCTTCGTAAAGCGTGGAGATGAATACGTCGTCATGATGAACGACGAGGACATGCCCACTCTGCGCCTCAACCAGGGCTACCGCCGCATGATCACCCAGGACGGTACCGAAAAAGAAGTCAAGGACTACGTCAAGGAGCGCTACCGCTCCGCCCTTCAGCTCATGCGCAATATCGAACAGCGCAAGAACACCATCCTGCGCACCTGCGAGGCCATCATCCGCCGCCAGACTGAATTTCTGGAAAAAGGCGTGGACGCGCTCAAGCCCATGATGATCAAAGAAGTCGCAGAAGAAATCGGCGTCCATCCATCCACTGTGAGCCGGGCTGTATCTAACAAATACGTGCACACGCCTCAGGGAGTTTATGAGCTGCGCTTCTTCTTCTCAGAAGGGGTCAACGGACCGGAAGGCGCAGCCACTCCCCTGATGCTGCTCAAGCGCAAAGTGAAAAAACTCATTGAGGAGGAAGACCCACGTAAGCCTCTTACCGATGACCAGATCGCCAATCTTCTCCAGTCACAGGGTATCAACGTAACCCGCCGCACTGTGGCTAAATATCGTGAAGATATGAGAATTCCGAGCACGCACCAGCGGCGTGTCCGGAGTTAATGTAGAATCACTGAACCCGCCGGAAACACGACGTTTCTCCGGCGTTACAATCCTATGGGAAGGGAGCTTTCGCCATGCAGGTTGAGTACACTGGCAGGCAGGTGACCGTCACCCCCGCTCTGCGCGCCCTTGCGGATGAATGCATCGCGCGCATCGTAAAAATCCTTGGAAAAACAACCGGCGCACACGTCGTCCTCACGACGGAAAAATACCGCCACTTCGCTGAAGTCACCATCAAGACCCGACTGCAGGACATCGTGGCAACATCCGAGTCCAACAACATGGAGACCGCCTTGCGCGAAGCCTTGGACAAGGCCGAGACGCAGGCCATTCGATGCAAAAAGAAGATCCAGGCCATCAAGCGCCAGCCCAAGGAAGAAAAGCTCGCCACCGAACTCCAGTTGGCCCGTCCGCGTCGCGTAGCCCGTACGGCTTCTGTCGCAGAAGATGCCCCTGAAGAGCAGCTGCAGAAAAAGGCGAATGGAAACGGCCAAGCGCGGCAGACGGTGCCCGTCACGGTGCATTCATTCCCTGCGCACACGCCTGTTCACGAGCCGCACATCGTTCGCTCTGCTGATTCCGTTGCCATCCGTCCAATGACTCTCGAGGAAGCAGTAAAAGAAGCAGAGTTCCGCGACCGCGAGGTCTTTGTCTTCCGCGACCATGAAGGCCAGGTAAAGGTCCTGCACCGGAAGCGCGACGGCAAGATGGAATTGATCGAGGCCCCGTAGCCAGTTCAGCAGATGGAACCATCTGCTAACAAGGATTCGCGCAACAATGGTACGATGGGCCCATGCCATCGAGATCTGCACGCCAGTCAGCAGGTGGTCCCGCGAAAAAGAAAAAAATCACTTCCCTGCATAGCGCGGACGAGTCCCGTTCACTTGTGATCATCACCGGACTCTCCGGCTCCGGAAAGCTCTCCGCGCTCAAAGCCTTTGAAGACATGGGCTATTACGCGGTGGACAACATGCCCATTGAGCTTGTCCCGCGTTTCGCCGATCTGATTGGAGAATCCACCACTACAACCCGGGCCGCTCTGGTGGTAGACGTCCGGGAAGGCAGCGGCCTTGAGCGCTTCCCGCAGATGCTCAAGCACATCCGGCACATCCTGCCGGCCAAAGTCATCTACCTTGAAGCATCGGAAGCCGTGCTGCTGCGCCGCTTTTCTGAAACCCGCCGCCCACATCCTCTCGGCAGGCAGGAACGGGTGGCCTCTGCCATTCAGACAGAGCGCAAGCTGCTCGACCCGATCCGCAACGTCGCCGACATCATCATTGATACGTCAAACTTCAACGTCCACGAACTGCGCTCCTATATTCAGGACAAGTTCGCGGGAACCGGCGGCGGTAAAGAGCTTCTGATTTCCTCTCTCAGTTTTGGCTACAAAAACGGGCTTCCTCTCGAAGCCGACCTGGTCTTCGACGTGCGCTTCCTGCCGAACCCACACTTCATTCCTGAATTTCGCCCACTCACCGGCAAACACCCAAAATTGGTCGAGTATCTGCGCAAATTCCCACAGACGCGCGAGTTTCTGGACCAGGTCACGAAGCTGCTGCTCTACCTTCTCCCTCACTACATTCATGAAGGGAAAAGCTATCTCACCATTGCATTCGGATGCACTGGCGGGCAGCACCGTTCCGTCATGATCGCGGAAGAAATCAGTAAGAGATTAGAAAAAGAAGGCTATCGCGTAAAGACAGCGCACCGCGATATGCCTCGATAAAGAAAATCAGACCGCAGAAGAATCGTTGCTCTGCTGTTTTGCCGGAGCACCCGTCTGTCCGGTGCCCACACCACTGCCCAGTACTTCTTCAAACCCAACTGGCAGGCTGCCGTGTTGCGGAGTGCCACAGACCGGACAACTCTCTGCTCTGGGTGTAATCTCCGCTCCGCAACAGGCGCAAAAGGCAGCCATGGACACTCTCCTGCTTTGCGTTGGATGAATGTACAGGCGAAAAGATTCAGAGGGCGTGCCCTGTTTACTCGTGCTGTCCGCTGTGCTCAGGCACTCGTCCCGGCTCAGGAAAATCCGTGTCATGATCATCATCGCGGTCTTTGATCATTGGATCAGCCGTGCGATGCGGAAGCTGGTCTTTGAGGTGGCTGCGGGAATAGTCGCGGGGCGACTCAGACTCCACCGCCCCTTTTTTCGAATCGCTGTCGTGATGATTTTGCATAAGCTCTTCTTCTGATGCTGCCCGCCAGCAACAAGTTGTAGAGCTGCTACCGGTAAGCCGACGGCTTCGAAGCAGTAATGCGCACGCCCATTCCATTCAGTTTGCTGCGCGCCTGCGCCGCCTCTGGCGTTTGCGGATAACGCTGAATCAGGCTGCGCAAATCACGAATTCCAGCTTCCCTCTGGTTCAGCGCAATCTCCGCATCGGCCTTGCGTAACTGTGCTACCGGAGCTTTGAAACTGCCCGGAAACTGCTCCAGCACCGCGTCGTAGTTCTTGATGGCTGTCTTGTAATCACCCTGGCGGTAAGCAATTTCTCCCAGATAGAACTGCGCATTCCCGGCAAGCTTGTCCTGAGGATAAAACTTCAGCACATCGCCAAATTCGCCTGCCGCAACGTCATACTTAGCGCTGTTGTAGTCGCGAATACCGCCCTGATAAAGCTGGTCCACAGGAGGCGCCTGTGGCTGCTGCGGCTGTTGCTGTCCAGGTGCCGCGCCATCCTCCTGCCCAGGGGCCTGCTGCTGGCCCGGAGTACCGCCCGCCGGCTGTGTATTCACGTTCTGCAGCTGGGACTGAATGTCCTGCAGACTCTTGTCCAGCCGTGCAATCCGCGATTTCAACTCATCCACCGAGTCGTTCAGGCTCTGGATCTGCCCTGAAATCTGCTGCCCATTCACAGCATTCTCACTCTGCGTCTGCAACTGCTGCTGAATACCATTCACCGTCTGCGACATGCGGTTCACATTGTCCGCCGTCTGTTCAATCAGGTGCTGCATCACAGCCAAGCGTGAATCATTGGTCTGCTGCATGCGCTGGAGCATGTCCTGCAGGGTCTGCACCTGCGTTTGCAGTTGAATGATCTCTTTCGATGCCGCATGGGCATTCGGAACGGCACAAAACAGGCCGAGAGAGGCAAAGGCGGCCACGTGCATCAATGTCTTTCGCATAGAAGGTCCCCAGTTCAAGTGTAGACCAAAGCAAACGGCAGCACTGCCTTCACAGCAATGCTGCCGTAAGTACACAGAATGCAAGGTCCTACCGGTCAATGTTGAATTGCGCGCGGCGGTTCTGCTGCCAGCACTGTTCGGTGTGGTCGGTGCAGAACTGCTTCTCCTTGCCGTAGCTCACCGTACGCAGACGGTCCGGGCTTACTCCCGCATTCACCAGCGCCTGCTTGGCGGCATTGGCGCGGTTTTCGCCCAGCGTCAGGTTGTATTCCGTCGAGCCGCGCTCGTCGCAATATCCTCCAATCACCACCTTGATGTTCGGATGTTGGTTCAGGAAAGCCGCATCCTGCTGGATCGTCGGCTGCGCATCCGGACGGATCTCATAGCTGTCGTAATCGTAGAAGATGTCATGAACATTCTGATGGAAGAGCGTGTCGTCCATGTTCTGTTCATTCAGGTTGCTCTGCTGCTGTGGAGCATTCACCGTCAGGCGCGCCGTTGCATCCGCCGATCCGCCGTCTCCACGCGCAATCAGGTGATAGTTGGTAGACTCGGTCGGCTTCACATTCATCGTGCCAGAGCTCGCCACCTGCCCCACGCCTTCAATCGAGATGTCCGTTGCATTCGTGGTCTTCCACGTCAGCACGGCGCTGTCACCCGCATTAATGGAGGTGGGGTTCACAGTGATCTCTGCCGTCGGTGCAGGCGCGGCCGCCGTTGGGGGGGGTGGAGGAGGCGGTACTGCCTTTTTCTTGTGACATCCGGCAACGGTCAAAAGCGCTGCTAGACTAACTATAGAAGCGATGTACTTGCGATGATTGACTTGCACGTTTCTCCTCCAGGAGTGTTGTCTCTTTTATTTTCTTCTAGGACAGCACGGTCAGGAACATCCCTGCCGCATCCATCCACTAAAAAATTTATTTCCAGCTCCAGTTCGGCATGGAATTCGAGCCACCACCATGCGACAGTTGATGTTGCTCTGTGCCGTCAGCCAGCATCGTCCATATCTCGGAATGCCCGCCGTCCTCGCGTTGGAACACAATATGCCGCGAATCCGGTGACCACGATGGAAAATCGCAGCGTCCGGAATCATGCGTCAACTGCGTCCACCGCCTGCTGGCAATGTCCATGATATAGATGTCCTGCCCGCCCGGCGCGCCCGGCCCATACTTGCGGTTCCACGCAAAGGCAAGAAACTGTCCGTTCGGCGACCATGCCGGCGATGTCGCATATCCGCCGTCCGTCATGCGCTGCACATTTGCGCCGTCCGCGTCCATAATGTAGATCTGCGGCAGCCCGGTCCGTCCGCTCACCCACGCAATCTGCGCATTCGTCTTCGGGTTCCATACAGGCGAGACGTCCGGCCCGTGAAATGCGGTCACGCGATGCAGTCCCGTACCGTCGCCGCTCATCGTGTAGATCTCCGGATCGCCCGTAATGGAGGTGGAAAGCGCCAGCTTCGATCCATCACTCGACCATGCAGGAGAAACAGTGGTTCCTCCCGGTGACGGGAAGCTGACCAGGCGATTCAGCAGCAGAGAGTACATCTTGATGGACCAGCCATTCTTGCCCAGGCCGGAAAAGGCCACGCGCGAATTGTCCGGCGACACACGCGGCGACAACGCAATTGTTCCCAGATGCGTAAGCTGGTGCGCATTCTCGCCGTCATAATCCATCACCCAGATTTCCTTGTTCCCCGAACGCGTAGAAACGTAGTAAATCTTTGTCTCGCAAATGCCGGCAATCCCGCCCAGCCGCGTAATGATCTCATCGGCAAAGCGGTGCGCAATGTTCCGCACATTGTTCACATTGGCATTGTCGCTGTATTGCTTGCCCAGAATCTGCGGTGACTGCTGATTCTTGGCATCGAACAGATACCCCAGCACCGTCACCTTGCCGCTGTTCACGCCAATCGCGCCAAATGCCACCATGTCTGCATTCGACGGTGCCGCCGACCACTGCGCAAGGTTTATCTCCTGCGGCGACCCTGGCATCAGCGGTGGTGCCATGCTCTTTGACACCATGTCAAAGATGCCCGCATTCGACAAATCATTAAAGAGCGTCGTATCAAACGCATTCTTCAGTTCGCCGGTTTCAGGGTCAGTAGTGGTGGGTTTGAAGTTCGCCACAGCCAGGCGGATCTTGGCTGCGCCTAGATTGGTCCCTGTCCGTACCCAGTCCTGCGACTGTGCGCAGAGGTCACTGAATGTAAGGATGGCAACAAAAAATAAAAAACAACGCAAACTAAAAAAAGACTGCCTTCTGCCTGAATTCATTCTTCCGTCCCGCAGACTGAAATACGTAGCTGGAAAGGATCATTGTCCCGGCTCTTCACAATAGTACGACACTGAAAGCGAGTTGCCATTGTATCCAGCCGGCAGAGGGCCATACGTGTCAACCCTCTGCACTGCTCTTAGACATGAAGAATCGAGGCTTGGTGAGCCGCTCGACTGCTCCACTCGTACATGGCTGGGGGAACCATCGCGCGAAATCACAAACGACAAATACACCCTCGCCCCGGCCGGCGTTCCCGGAGCCACTTCCTGCAACAACCAGTTCTGCGCAGTTTTTCTTTTGATAATCTCCACGTACCAGGGGAAGCGCGAACCAAAGTCTCCCCCATTGACTGCGACGGGATTATTCCCGTTTGGGTTGCTTGTCGTCGAGCGCGGAATGTTCGATTGCTGTGCCTCTCCGTAATACGCCCGGTTCTTCTGGTTCTGTACCGGCTGCGGATGCTTGCTCTGCGAAGACGCCGTCGTCTTCGGCGCCTGCTTTACCGGGTTCTCCTGCTTCTGCGGTGCCTGCTGCTTCACCTTCGGCTGCTTCTGTTTTTGCGGAATCGGAACCGCTTCCGGCGGTGGGATCGGTTCAGCCTTCTGCGGCGCTGGAGGCGCTGGCGCAGGGCTCTGCTGCTGCGTCGCCAGAACGTTGTCCGTAGGCTTCTGCTCACTCGGCAAAGGCAGCGTCGGTGCGGAGCTTACCAGCGTCGCCTGAATGGCCCCGGGAGCCGATTGATTGTTCCCCCACAGCCCTCCATGAAAGCGACCCACCACCAGAATATAAAGCGCAATCAATCCCGCAATCCCAAGATGCAGGGCAATCGAACCAGCCGTGGGGCCGCCCATGCGGTCAGGTTCTACATCAAATCGTGCGCTTATTCTCATTACTGCTTAGGCTCTTTATACGTTGTCATCCTGCTCAAAGCGCAGCGAAGTCGAAGGACCTGCTGTTCTGCTTCGGGCCCCCGGGGGCTCCATGAGGAACCGACCTCTTGCCACTACTTCGCACCATTCTGCAATGGCTGCGTCACAATGCTGATGTTCGTAATTCCCGCCTGCTTCACCGCATCCATCACTGAAGCAAATGCTCCAAACGGCACCCGCTCATCGGCACGCAGATAAATCACCTGGTGCGCCGGGGCAGTGTTTGGCTGATGCAGACGCGACGGCAGATCAGCAAGATTGATCGGCTGATCCCCAAGAAACACGCGCTGGTCCTTGTCAATCGTCAGCACCAGCCTCTGCTCAGTGATTTCCTTTACTGTCTTCGTCTTAGGAACGGCCACATCAATCCCCGACTGCAGGACCGGGGCCGTGAGCATAAAAATCACCAGCAGCACCAGCACCACGTCCACCAGAGGCGTAATGTTGATTTCTGCCAGCGAAGTCTGCGTGTGTCCGCTTCTACTTGTGAAGGCCACGTGCGGCCTCCCTCTCAAACGGGTCTTGGTTCGGCGCCAGTTCCGACTCTTCCATGCTGTTCAGCAACTCGCGGGAGAAGTCGTCCATGCGCGCGCCAAATTCGCGGCAGCGCGCCGTGAACTGGTTGTACGCAATCACTGCGGGAACAGCAACCACCAGGCCAGCCGCAGTCGTAATCAATGCTTCAGAAACACCCGGGGCCACAGCCCGCAATGTCGCAGCACCCGCCGTGCCCAGGCCATGGAACGCATCTACAATGCCCATGATCGTTCCAAACAACCCAATGAACGGAGAGATCGCGCCGATCGTCGCCAGCCACGTCAGCCGCTGCTCCAGCACGGTAAGCGCTTCGCTCGATGCCGTGTGCGCCGCGCGTTCCAGCGCCGTAATGTTTTTTGGAGGCCCATATCCACCCGTCTGGCGTTTGTATGTCTCATATACCTCATCAAACACATTCACCAGAGGACTGGGCTTGAACTGCTCGCTGACCGCTGCAATCTCCTGCAGGCGGTTGGCTTTGCGAAAGGCGCGCAGGAACCGGCTGCTCTGGGTGCGGGCGCGTTTAAAGCTCCCCCATTTACCCAGAATGATCGCCCAGGAATAAACGCTTGCAATCAGCAGCAGTAGCAGAACAGCGATGGCCACAGGGCCGCTGTTCTGGATCATCTCCACAATCGCGCTGCCACTGGAAGTCGCAGGCGGAGCGGCCGCATCCGGTTCCGCCTGGAACAAAAAGAAGGCGAGTACAAAAAAAAGGTGTGTCATTGCCTGTATCAACGTTAGCAGACGCGAATCGCGCTCTCCAAGTTGTCCGACGGACAGGAACAGAAATGGTTACGATCGCAATTCCAGAACTCCACCCTCAATTTGTAGGCAGTCCCAAGTACGGTACCGGGTGGACGGATTCGATGTCGTACCCCATCCTTTCGCGGAGCAAGGGTGGGGAAACCACAACCACTACTCTTTGTACAAAATTTTTGTCATCCGGAGCGAAGTACAAGCAGTTAGAAGGACCCGCACCGAAAGGTGCGCCACTCAGCCCAAAAGAGCGATCAAAGGAGGGTAGAAGCCCGGGCCTCAAACCAGCGAAAAATCACCCAATGGTGCTGCGTAGCTTCCCAGCCTGCTTCGAAACTTCATTGATGAAGTCCTCCGCGCGCACCAGCAGATCCTGCCCTTTGCGCAGATATTGCGGCAGGCTCTCCCACAACTCCCGCGCCGCCTCCGGATGCTCCAGCAGACCCACCGTGGCCCCCGCGGCAGCCACGGCCAGCGCCGTCTTACGCCGGCCAGCCAGAAACAGGCATGCGCCTGTCACCAGCGATCCCGCTGCAACCGTCCTCTGCCATGAAAACTGAGCCAATGGTTCAGGAATCCTTCCCTGTATCTCGTGTGAAATCTTTGTCAGACCCATTCCAGCTCCTGAAGGATGTGGGATTCATTTCGCGCACCGCCCGTTGCTCGGGCTCCCCGCCTGCCGTCAATCCAAGTCAAAATCGCGCAGTGGCTTCCCCGTATCCGGAGTCTCTTTCGCCTTGCGCAGCGCTTCTGCGAATTTCTTTTCCAGCAGGTCGTTCTTGTTCTTCTCCGCGTCCACTGCCTGCCGGAAAAGGCTCTCCCGGCGTTCATCCTGCTCGCGCATGGCCTTCGCTGCCGTCTCAAAGTCCTCAAAGGTCTTCTTCCGCGGAGCAGGCGTATGCGCAATGATCGCGCGCGTCTCCGGATCAATCTTCAGCACCGCGCCGCAATCCGGACATGCCACTTCAAATGCTGATTGTGTTTTTGGTGCCATAACCAGAAAGATTCTAGGCCACCGCAATGTCCTCGCGCCAGCAGGCCAGGCTGAGAGTCAAGTCAAAATAATTTTGTCATCCTTGGGAGCACAGCGACAAAGGGCCTGCTTTATTCGCAGAATGTTAGAGATAGAACACCTTGTGCCCTGGGCACTCCTGCGCCGCATGTTCCACCAGCGTGTCCACCAGGCCGTCTCCATACCGCGCGAGAAAGTACGCCGCGCCCACCGTGCGCTCCTGCAAATGGCGCCCGGGATACAGCGCCAGATACATCGCATCCACATGCCGCCGCAGGCTCGCCTCTTTCTGCAATTGAAAATTCGCAGCCAGCCTGCGCAGACGATTCATCTGGTAGCGCATCTTTGACGCCGCAACGTCTGCCGAGCGCCCCAGTTCCGCATCCAGCGTGCGCATCCACTCCGTCACTGATTTCAATTCCGCGTCAAGAGCATTTCCCGCCGCCGCCAGTTTCTGTTTGCCTTCTACAGGCATTGAACGCGCCCCCAGGCGTTGCGCCAGATCATCCGGATGCGTCGCCAGTAGATCGCTCAATCCAACTTCATGCTTCGCCATCACTTCCGCAATCGGCGGCTCAACCAGCGTCGCGCTCAATCGCGGCAGAATCGCCGTCGTCCGTCCCAGCACTTTTTCATATACCACCTGCGACTGCGCAAAGTACGCGATCTCTGCTGGTCCGCCAATGTAAACCGAAACAGGAAGAATGTAGTCCTGAAATACAGACCGCAGCAGAGCATTCGGGCCCAAACGCTGAGGTTCTGATTGAAGAATTTCCAGCAAGTCACTTGAGTTATACGATTTCTTCCCCGCAGCCCACTCGCCATTTCTGCGCCGAAGCGGCTGCCGCGCCTTCGTCTCCTCATCCATCAGGAAAAGAAGGCTGCTCTGCGGCGTCACCAGCACCTGGGAGTGGTACCCCGCCTCAGCCAGCTCCTTGTCGCGGGCCAGCAGCGCATCGCGCAGCGCGTCAACTTCCGTAATGGCTCGCTCAAAGACCGGAGCACCCAGCGCATGAAACTCGCGCGCCGAAGCATCTATCAAAATCAGCCCGTGCTCCGCAAAAATCCGCGACAGCAAACCACCAAAGGCCTCAGCAAAAGTTGTATCCGGCGTATAACAGCGCTCCAGCCATTCGAACAACTCGCTGCCGCCCAGAATCTCCGCCACTGCATCCAGAACAGCACGAATGCCCTGGCCCAGCTTCAGCGCCCCCACTGAGGCGCCGTCATCTTTCACTTCCAGACGGAACTTCCGCATCTCATGTCGCGCCGGCAGCAAAACATGGTCGGCCTCCGCCAGATCATGATCTTCAGTCGCCATCCAGAAAACAGGCACATGCTCGTGCCCGGCATCCGTAGCATCCTTGGCTTTGCGAATGGCCGTTGCCGCCTTCAGCAGCGTATACACTGGTCCGCCAAAAAGCGTCACCTGCTGCCCTGTCACTACGGCATTCGCGCCATTCCGCAGGCGCTCGATATTCGTAATCGTCTTCTCGCCCGCTCCAAACGCACGGTTCTGCCTGAGCAGCAAATCGGCAATCGCAGCACGTCTCTCCGCAGGCATCGCCGCTGCCTGCGCCATCCACTCACGTGAATACGGACTCTGCTGGTAATAACGCAAAGGCGCATGGCTCTGCGCGTAATCACTAAACAGTCGCGACAGATGCGGCAACACCGTAATTGGAAAACAATCCACGTGCAATGCTTTCGTTCTCCAGCAGAAATCGTGCTTTCAGTGTCTCACGTCAACCAAACCAGGATGCTGTTTCCTTCGTCATCCTGAGCAAAGACCGGTGCCCACTCACGCCGCAGGCTTCAGTGGGCTGTTCTGTCACCCAACCACTTCCTTCAATTCATCCCGCCGTAACACCGGCAGATGCTCCACCGCATACTTCGCCAGCACCCCATAAATCTCTTTGAGCATCGGATGCGCCCCAAGCACCTGAAGATGCAGTCTTATTGTCTCCGCATCTCCCCGTGCAAATGGTCCGCTGAAGCTGCCTTCCACACCCCGCGCCGCAAAATTTCTCACGGTCGTCTGTACCAGCGCACCCACCCATTTCGCAGCAAGCTCATCCGCAAGCCCCGCTGCCTTTGCCGCAGCCATTGCCGCAGCTACTTCGCTCAACAGCAGCGGAGAAGCCATCGTCGCCGCTGCGTGATACAGCGCCTTCTTCTCCGACGCGATCAGAAACGGCTCGCCGCCCAGCTTGCGCACCAGCACCTCCAGGTCTGCGGCAATTTCCTCCTCCGCCTCCACTGCGAACATTACTCCGCGCAACGAAACCGGCCGTCGGGTTGGAAAACTCATCACCGGAGCCACCGATCCCACCCGCGCCCCAGCTCGCTTCGCAACCTCCAGCACACTCGCACTCAACGCTCCGCTTGAATGCGCAACAATCTGGCCATCCAGCCTTCCGCGTCGTGCAACTACGCGCTCGGTTACATCACCAATCTCGCCATCCCGCACGCAAATCCATATCACCCGCGCATCCAGCTTCGCATCGTCCATCCCCACGACGGGCAGTCCAGCTTTCTCCTCCGGCGTCGTCCGCACCACCACTTCCCGCAGCGGAACACTCGCTTCCACACACCCGTATGCCAGCGAACTCCCCCAGTTGCCCACTCCGACAATGGCGACATCCATCTCTCTTTCCATGTCTGGATGATACGGTAGAGAAAAAACGACCCATGCCGAGGAAGCCCATGCCGAAAAAGCCCGTTCTCACTGAAAGAAAGTCAAAGATCGAAGTCCTCTCCTCTAAGACCGCCTTTGAAGGCCCGCTCTTTCGCGTAGATGTAGACCAGGTCCGTGAGCCTGGCAATCGGATCTCCCGCCGTGACGTCATCCGCCACAACGGCTCCGTCGTCATCCTTGCCGTGGATGACGCCAGCAAGAAAGATCCCCTCATTGTCATGGAGCGCCAGTACCGCCACGCGGCAGGCCAATATATGTGGGAGATTCCCGCAGGCAAAATTGAAGATGGTGAAAACCGTCTCGCCGCTGCCAAACGCGAACTGCGCGAGGAAACCGGCTACAGCGCAAAAAAATGGACAAAGCTCACGCGCTACATTCCCAGCCCCGGCTTTCTCGGCGAATGGATGCAGATTTTTCTCGCCGAAGGCCTCACGCTCGGCAATACATCCCCGGACGAAGACGAGTGGCTCGAAGTCGCAATGGCCCCGCTCTCTGAAATTCTCGGTAAAATTGAAGAAGGAAAAGTCCTCGACGGAAAAACGCTCATCGCCGTACTGCTGTTCACACATTTGCGCAAAAAACGCAAGCGCTGAATTGCGCCACCGCATCTGTCCTCGACCACTGTTCGCCGCATCCAATCTTGGATTTCCGCAGAAAAAAGGAAAACCAAAGCACACAAACATGCGTCTTTACTTTCAAGCAGGTTGGTCTCACCCAACCGTACTCTGCTTTAAAGAAGGAAGGTCAAAGGCTCGTGTCTACTTACAGAGGTAAAGTGAAGTGGTTCAACAACGCGAAAGGTTATGGATTTATCGGACGCGATGATGGACCAGACGTCTTCGTCCATTACAGCGCGATCCAGCTCGACGGCTACAAAAGCCTGAAAGAGGGTGATGAAGTCGAATTTGATATTGTGCAGGGTCAGAAAGGGCCGCAGGCAGACCAGGTAATTCGCACACGCGAAGTTGCCTGAATCAAACAGTACTCATCCCTTACTTTTTTCTTGCTTCGCCTGATCCACTGCGCAAGACCAGGCAGACGAGGTGTGTCCAGGATACCCAGCCTCCACGGCTGGGTTTTCTATTTTTTCCATATTATGAGGAAACGAGAATAACGCCGTCATTCTAAGGCGCGCACTACGCGACGAAGAACTCGCCACATACCAACGCAATCCCGACTAAGCCGGATTCCACCTCTGTCGCACAGCTCTCCACCCACCACCCGCATTTGCGATAATCTCTCTCGATGGACAACCGCTCAATCGCGCAGCTCCTCTTTGAAACCGCCGACCTGCTTGAAATCAGCGCCGCCGACCCCTTCCGTATCCGCTCCTACCGCCGCGCCGCTGAGGCCGTTGAGTCCAGCACCATCCAGCTCAGCGAAATCGCCCACGACGCCAAAAAGTTGCAGGAGATCCCCGGCATCGGCAAGAGCATGGCTGCCAACATTCAGGACATCGAGAAAACCGGCACCCTCCCTCTGCGCGAAGAGCTGCTCACAAAATACCGCCCCGGTATGCTTGACCTCCTGCGCCTCCCCGGCATGGGTCCCAAATCTGTCGCACTCTTCTGGGAGGCCCTCCAGGTCTCATCCATCGCCGAACTCGAAACCGCCATCGCCGAAGGCAAACTTGCCTCTCTCCCTCGCATGGGTACAAAGCAGATAGAGAAACTCCGCAAGGGCATCGAGGACTACAAAAAAAACAGTGGCCGCTTCCTGATAGACGACGCCGAAATCGCCGCTGAAAAACTCATCGCCTACCTCCGCGCCTTCGATGGCATGGACGTCATCACTCCCGCTGGCTCCCTCCGTCGTGGACGTGAAACCGTCGGCGACCTCGACATCCTCGTTACCGGACGCGCCTGCACGGAAGGGAAAGTCCAGTCCGCCGTCGAATACACCGCCGCCTATCCCCTCATCGTGGACCTCATCGCCAAAGGCCAGAACAAAGTCAGCTTTCGCCTTCGCGGAGGTCTTCAGATAGACGTGCGCCTGCTTCCGGAAAACTCCTACGGCGCAGCCCTGCAATACTTCACCGGCTCCAAAATGCACAACGTCGCCATTCGCCAGCGTGCCCTCAAACGCGGATACACCCTCAGCGAATACTCCCTCGCGCGCGTGGATGACGGCTCCTTCGTCGCCGGTGCTACCGAAGAAGAAATCTATGCCGCCCTGGGCCTCGACTGGATTCCGCCCGAGCTGCGCGAAAACAACGGCGAAATCGAGGCCGCCGAGCAGCACCGCCTTCCCGCACTCATCGAACTTAAAGACATTCGCGGCGACGTCCACATGCACACCAACGTCACCGATGGCAAAAACACCATTCGCGAAATGGCCGAGGCCGCCCTCGCTCGCGGTTATGAATATCTCGCCATCACCGACCACACTAAAAACCTCGCTATGACCTTTGGCCTCGACGACGAGCGCACCATCGAGCACGCCCGCCACATCCGCGAGGTGGAAAAAGAAATGGGCGGCCGCATCCGCATCTTCGCCGGCATGGAAGTAGACATCCTCGCCAACGGCCAGCTCGATCTCGCCGATGAAACTCTCGCCCAGTTGGATGTCGTCATCGTCAGCGTGCATTCACTCTTCAACATGCCGGAAGAGGAGATGACCGCGCGCATTCTCCGCGCCGTTGAAAATCCCTACACGCGCATCCTCGGCCACGCTACCGGACGTCTCCTTCTCCGCCGCGAAGCCTACAAGCTCAATCTGCCGCAGATTCTCCGCCGCTGCGCCGAGCTCGGTGTGGCCGTCGAGCACAACGCATATCCTGACCGCCTCGACCTCTGCGACCGCGACCTACGCCTCGCTCGCGAACTCGGCTGCAAAATCGTCATCAACACTGACTCGCACCACACCAGCCACATGGAAAAAATCCGCTACGGCGTCAGCCAGCTCCGCCGCGCCTGGCTCACAAGAAATGATGTGCTCAACACCCGGCCCGCAAACGATTTCCTGGCCGCCCTCCGCCCTAAACCTTAGAAGTCCTCGCGCAACCGAGTAGTAGAAGCACCCGGATACCCAGGTTCGCGAATCGGGGCCTCCGGTACGCGCGGTTTTCGCGTTCCGCGGTGAGGAAGCTAACGTGGCCAAACCAGCCCGCGTCTGCGCGCTCCAAATAACCACCTCTGCAAACACAGCCAAACTTGCCCCATTCCCGCCCACTCGCTACTCTCATCTTGTGGGTTTTCAGGATTTCCTCGGAAATGAAGCCGTCGTGCAGCATCTGCGCGAGAGCATCGCGCATGGCCGTTTGCCGCATGCGCTCATACTCGCCGGCCCTCGCGGCTCCGGCAAGTACACTCTGGCCCTCATGCTGGCGCAGGCGGCCAATTGCCTCAATCCCCCAGAAACTAACGGCCTGCCGGACTTCTGCGGCGAGTGCCGCAACTGCACGCGCATCGCTGAGGCCATGCCGCTCGAAACCCGCGTAGAAGAAGCAATCGCTGCGCGCGAAGAACTGCGCGAGGTGGACAAGAAAGAAACCCGCATCCTGGTTCAGACCCACCCTGACGTTCTGGTCATCCCACCCGACCCTCCTCAGCTTCTCATCAAGCTGGGACAGGTGCGCACCGTCATCCGCGAAATCTACCGCGTTCCTTCAGAAGCAAAACGTGCCTTCTACATCTTCACCAGCGCCGCTTTTATGAAGGAAGCCGCAAATTCCCTGCTGAAGGTGCTCGAGGAACCGCCAGCCCACGCCAGCATCTTTCTGCTTGCTGAAAACACAGGCGAGCTGCTGCCGACCATTCGTTCCCGCGCCGCCATCGTGCGCCTCGGTACCTTGCCTTTCGACCAGCTCGAACAGTTGATCGCCCGCCGCCGAACGGACCTCCGCCCGGCACAGCGCTCCCTTGTCGCACGCATGTCTCAGGGGGCTGTCGGGGCCGCGCTCGGCTTTGATCTCGAACGCTATCTTACTTACCGGCAGGATGCCCTCATCTTTCTCCGCTACGCCACCCGTGAGCCCGACCACTCCACCCTCTTCCGCATGACGGAAACCTATCGCGCCGGGGCTGAAGGACAGGAAAAAACCGAAGGCATGTTGCGCGCACTCTCCAGCCTGCTCGAAGATCTCCTGTTGATTCTCAGCGGTCAGGCTGCACTGGTCCGTAACTCCGATATACACAGCGAATTGTCCGCCATCGCCAATTCCATTTCACTCCCCTGGATCGAAAGTACCGCCCGCGCCATCCAGCAGGTACGCTCCGGAATGCGCCGTAACCTCTTGCGTTCGCTCGCGTTGGATGCTTTTGCCGGAGAAATCCAGACACTGGCCTGAAATCTCTCCTTTTGTAACTTTTTGGCAGGAAAACCATTTTCTCCCGCAACGCCTCTGAGTTACTCTGGGTTTCAGTTATTCATAAATGAGGCCCTGGATGGAGACCACTTTTCAAGTGTTCTCAGGCAAACGAAAAAGCATCTCATCAAGTAAGCATTGCGTTGGGAATATATGGCTGACCCACTTCCTTTACCGGATGCGCTGAAGACGCGCTCCGGAGATTTTGCCCTGGCCTCCGGAACAAAAACTTCCGGTTCCTGTCCGGCCCCTGCAAGCATCACGCCGCCAGGCCCCCGCAAACTGGTCCGGCCGCCCATGTCCGCAAGCGCGTTCAACAAGGGGTTTGCGCGCCGCAATGGCTCTCCCCTGCTCAGGCACCAGGACGTGCAGCCGGTACAGGAAAGCACCCACGCTGAATCTTTTTACCTGCAAAAACAGGCCCAGTCGCAGACCCCCATGGTGTTCGTGCTCGAGGACGGCGAGCGCATTGAAGGCTGTATCGAATGGTACGACCGCGACTGCATCAAGATACGTAGCCACACCCGCATCCTCATCTACAAGTCGAGTATTAAATACCTCTATAAAGCCCAGGAATGATCCACGGCATGGACGAGCCCTCCGCATCCCTTGACCCCTCACTCGCCGCTCTGCACCTCTCGCGTGTACCCTTGCGATACACTCAATCTCGTCAGCCATCAGAACTATGGGACGGGTCAGAAATTTTGAAGCTCGCGTTTTCCATGCCTTGAGGCGCGAACCGCCGCAAACCAAAGTGCATCGTCTCGCCTTCTGGCTTCTGGTGATCTATCTCCTGCTCATGCCGGAACGCCTCCTGCCCGGACTGGCCGGCCAGATCTTCAGCGGAATCAGCTTCTTCACCCTGGCGCTGCTCATCATCTTCTGTGTCCCTCTGTTCTTCCGCTGGATCTTCGGCCGCTTTCTCTGGAAGCTTCGCAACCGGCTCATTCTGACCTATCTGCTGATGGCCCTCACGCCAGTCGTGCTCTTCGTCATGCTGGCGCTCATCTCGCTCTATGTCTTCAGTGGACAATTCGCCATCTTTGCCGCTACCGCCGAAATGAACTCGCAGTTGGAGCACTTTGCCGCAGAAAACCGCGCCTTCTCCATGCACGTGGCGCATACCCTGGCCCAGCAGCCCCAGGCAAAGACCGTGGCACTTCCTGAAATGGTGGACACAGCACCGGAAAGTCGCGACGCCGGGCTTCAGGTCGCGGCCTTTTACGATGGCAAACCCATCACCATCACACCGCAAAACCTGAATGCCGCCCACATTACACAGGTGCCCTCATGGGTAAAGAGCGGCTTTGAAAAAGGAGTCGTCTGGGACCAGAACAGGTTCTATCTGCGCGCCGTGGATACGCAGACCATCAACGGCCACACCACCACTCTCATCTCCAGCGTGCTCCTCGATAAGTCAGGGATTGATCAGGTCGCCCATGGCATTGGCCGGATCGAAATGATTCCCGTCATCGAAGAAGACGCCGCACACCCTGAGCAGCAGGATGGAAAGAGCAAGGTAGTAGAAAGCGAACTCAGCCGCCGCAAGCGCGTTCGCGAAGAAATCCGCGAAAACTCCATTGCCGGAGGAATGCTTCCCGCAGCCCAACATTTCTACGACATCCCCATTACCTTCTACGCCCCTCTGGAAACCAGGGACTGGGCCTCCGGAAAGCCACACGACACTTCTATTATCGTCACCTCACGCCCATCGCTGCTGTACAACCGGCTCTTTATCACCTCCCTGCGAATCGCCAGTGTTATTCAGAACATCCTCATCGGCGTGGCCATCTTCTTCGGCCTGCTGGAGCTGATTGCCTTCATCATGGCCATGCGGTTAAACCGCACCATCACGGAGTCAGTCAACAACCTCTACGATGCCACCGTCGAGATTGATCGGGGCAATCTCGCACATCGCATCAAGGTCACGCGAAACGACCAGTTGGCAGCGCTCGGCCGCTCCTTCAATCGCATGGCCCACTCCATGGAACGCCTTCTCGCCGAACAGCGCGAAAAAGAACGCCTGCAAAATGAGCTTTCCATCGCCCAGGAAGTCCAGGCCAATCTCTTCCCACGAGGTGCCATCTCCCTCCCCATGCTTGAATTGCATGGTGCCTGCTATCCCGCGCGCACCGTGTCCGGCGACTACTACGATTTCCTCGTCTTCGGTAATTCCCAACTTGGCCTCGCCCTCGGCGACATCAGCGGAAAGGGAATCTCCGCCGCACTGCTGATGGCCACCCTGCACTCCGCCGTGCGCGCCTATCGCTTTGCCGGAGAAGACCTGCTCACCAGCCGCAACGGTGAAGAAAACGACGATCCGTTTCTGGAACCCGCAAAGATCCTCACGCAGCTCAACCGCCACCTCTACCGCAGCACGCAACCGGAAAAGTACGCCACTCTCTTTCTCGCCCACTATGACGGCACAAACCAGCAGTTGACCTATTCCTGCGGAGGACAACTCCCGCCCCTCGTTCTCCGTGCCGACGACACCGTCGCCACCCTGGGCTGCGGCGGCACTGTCGTCGGCCTCCTCGAACACGCCACCTATGATCAGGGCGTAGAGCAGTTGCACCCCGGTGACATCCTCATCGCCTACAGTGACGGCGTCACGGAACCGGAAAACGACTTCGGCGAATTCGGAGAAGACCGCCTCCTCGATGTCGTCCGCCGCCACCGCCACAAGCCGCTCGACGCCATTTCAGAACAGGTCATGCAGGCACTGCGCAACTGGATCGGCGGCCAGGAGCAGCCCGACGACATCACCCTCGTCCTCGCCCGCCAAAAATAACGTCGCGCAGCTGGCGTGGGCCCCACCAGTTTCATCATCCACAGAACGCACGCTGTTCGCATTTTGGAGTGGGCAGCAAAGGGCGGGGAGGCCACAAAACCCAAACAGCCATCTTCCACACAAGGCACATTTTGTTTCTGTCACCCTCGTATCCCTTTTTCATTCGACCATCCACCGCCGGGTGACTGAGCGTTCCCTGTAAACTAGACTCAATGGCCAATTTCCCCGCCCGCAACACCTCTCCCGTCAAACTCATTGCCATTGATATTGACGGGACCCTACTGCCATCGGCCGGTACCGCCATCAGCGAGCGAAACAAGCGCGCCCTGCGTCTGGCAGAGAGTACGGGCGTAGAAATCGTCATCGCCACGGGAAGGCGCCAGGCCTATGCCGCTCCGCTGATTCTGCCGCTCGAATTAAAACCGGAAACCGTGCTCATTACCTCCAACGGCACCGTCACGCGCACACTTGAGGGCGAACACATGGAACGCGCCTTGTTGCCCATCGAAACCGCACGCAGTCTTTGCGGCGTTCTGCGCCAGTTTGGAGGCACCACCGTCTTCACCTTCGACCGCGACGGCAAAGGCGAGCTGGTCATCGAGTCGCTCGAGAAACTCCACTCTCGTATTGCTCTCTGGGTCGAGGCAAACCGCCCCTGGATTGAGGAAGTCCGGCCGCTCGAACGCGCCTTCGACGCCGGTGAGGCCCCGGTACAAGGCATGGTCTGCGGAACGGTGGAAGAAATGGGCCGCGCCGAAGCCTATCTCACCGCCAGCCCTTATGCCCAATTGATTGAAATGCACCAGACACAGTATCCAGCACGAAACCTGAACATTCTGGACATCCTGCCGCCCGGATGGTCCAAGGGCGTGGCCCTGCGCAAACTGGCCGACCGGCGCGGTCTCCGTCCGCACGAAATCATGGCCATCGGCGACAATTTCAACGACCTCGATATGCTTGAGTTCGCCGGACATCCCGTGCTCATGGCCAACGCCGCACCTGAATTGCTCGGCCTCGGCCAGCAGCGCGGCTGGCGCATCGCCCCTTCCAACGATGCCGATGGCGTGGCCGCCGTCATCGAAGAAACTCTTTATCATACAAGCGTGGTAGAGTGGGCCTGATGCGGTCTTTCCCATACCTCCGGCATGCCATGCCCCTGGCCTTCTTTCTCCTGGCATGCTACGCCCAGAGCTACGCCGCCGAGCACGTCACCCTCAAAAACGGCTTCGATCTCGTGTGCGACCACCGCCAGACCGATGGCAACCGCGTCCGTCTCTTTCTTGACTCCGGCAGCGAAAATTTCGTGGACGTTGATCTGGCCGAAATCAACACCGTAGAGCATCTGGATCTCCCCAATCCCCCGGCCAGCACTCCCGCAACGTCTGCCGCAAAGCTCACCTCCGGTGATCTCCATCAGATACTCGCAAGCGCCGGTTCCCAACACGATCTCGACGTGGACCTTCTCGCCAGCATCGTAAAAGCAGAGAGTGGTGGAAATCCTCGCGCCGTCAGCCGCGCTGGGGCACGCGGATTGATGCAGCTCATGCCTGGGACCGCCTTCACCCTTGGCGTGCATGACAGCTTCGCCCCCGACGAGAACGTCAACGGAGGCGCAGCGTACCTCGATGCGCTGCTGAAGAAGTATCACGATGACCTCGCGCTCGCCCTCGCTGCCTATAACGCTGGCCCGGCTGCCGTCGAGCGCTGGCATGGAATCCCACCCTACCGTGAAACCCGCGCCTACGTTGCCCGTGTCATCCACGAGTTCAATCGCAGGTACACCCAGCGGGCAGCGGCGCAGAAACAGCTGGCCGCCTTGCGGAAATCATCCGGCAATTAACTCGCAGGTGAAGGACATCTCTTGAACAAAAAGAACTGGACCCTCTGGATTATCGTGGTCGCCGCCCTCATCATCTTTGCTCTCTGGGCGCGGCATCGCATCCATTTCCAGTGGCACGTATTTGCCCAGCAGCTCAGGCTCGCAGACTGGAAGCGCATCAGCCTCGCCATTGGTTTTATCTGGATCGCCTATGGCCTCCGTGCCCTCCGCTGGTCCATTTTTCTGCGTCCCACCAGGCGCGTTTCGCCCTTTGCCCTCATCGGTTCCATGGTCATCGGCTTCACCGGCGTCGCTCTTTTTGGCCGTCTCGCCGACCTCGTGCGACCCTACCTTGTTTCACGTCGTACCCAGATACCCCTCAGCGCCCAGATTGCTGTCTACACCGTCGAGCGCATGTTTGACATGGGCTCAATGGCCCTCATCTTCTCCACCGTGCTGTTGTTTTCTCCCGACCGCCACTCCCTTCCGCGCCCTGACCTCATCAACAAGGCCGCCCTCGCCGGATTGTTGGTCGCCGTCTTTCTCGCTCTGTTCACCGCCTTCGTTCGTGCATCAGGCAAAATCGTCGCCCGCCTCATGGGCCGCGCCTTCGGCTTGCTCTCCAAAAACATGGGCCATCAGGTGGAAGACAAAATCCTCAGCTTCCGCGACGGCCTCAACGCCATCAGCTCCATAGGCGACCTGCTCATGGTCGTCATCATCTCGCTCATCCATTGGAGCCTGATTGCCTTTGCCTATCTGGAAACAGCGCGCGCCTTCGTCGCCAGCCCCATCCTCGCCAACCTGCATCTCTCGCAATGCATGTTGCTCATGGCCGCGAGTATGGGCAGTTCCCTTGTTACCCTTCCCGTCCTGGGATGGTTCACCCAGATCGGCCTTACCACCGCGACCATGCAAAAGCTTTTTCAGGTTCCATGGGAACCGGCCCTCGGCTGTGGCTCCGTTCTGCTCCTCGTCACCTTCCTCAGCGTCATTCCAATCGGCCTCATCTGGGCGCGTTTTGAGCAGGTCTCCCTTCGAAAAGTCGCGCATGAAAGCGAGCACGCCGGAGAAACCATCGCCGCGCAGCACGAACAGGCGCAGGCATAAAGAGGCACTTACACTTTATCTATGCCTTATACCCTCTATTTTGCCTCCGGCAATGCAGGAAAACTGCGCGACTTCGCCGCCGCCGCTGAGGTCTTCCACGTCGCTGTGCTCCCACTCCCCGGCCTGAAGGACATCCCCGCCCCAGAAGAAACCGGGGCCACATTTGAAGAAAACGCCGCCCTCAAGGCCATCTACTACAGCCGTTTCCTTCCAGATCAGCTGGTCATCGCCGACGATTCCGGCCTCGAAGTAGACGCGCTCGACGGTGCCCCCGGCGTGCGATCCGCTCGTTACGCCGACGACGCCGCGTTTGAAGCCCCTGGAACAGCCGATGAGCGCAACAATCTTTATCTCCTTCAGCAACTTGCTTCCCGCAAGCTGCAGACCAGCACCGCGCGTTATCGCTGCGTCATCGCCCTGGCCCGAAACGGAGAAGTCCTGCTCTCCGCCGACGGCTCCGTAGAAGGAGAAATTCTCCCTTCTCCCCGAGGCACAGGTGGCTTCGGCTACGATCCCGTTTTCTACCTGCCCTACCTCGGCAAGACCATGGCCGAAATAGACCTCGCGCAAAAACAGCACCTCAGCCACCGAGGAAACGCGCTCCTGCAACTGCTGCAAAAGTTAAACGAGTCTCCGCAGCTGCGCTGATGTGTCATTCTTGTATCTGCGGAATCTCTTCAGTTTTGTCATCCTGAGCATAGCGAAATGAAGCCGAAGGACCTGCACCGCAAGGTGCGATTTGTTGCGCAGCAACAACCTTTCGCAGAATGCATTGGGCAAAACAATCCCCGGTGCCCCATCCTCTGCGCAGCAAAGGATGGAACCACGAAATCCCAACAGCCATCTTCAATACTTTGCTCCTGCCACCTCTCGCAATTCACGCAAACACTCTTCTTTAAAATATCGAATAGACTTCCGACCGCCCGAAAGAAGAACAAAATACTCCACTTGATGCTCGAAGCCAGACAACTCGGTCGCATGCTTCCCCCGCCCCAGTCGCGCACACTCCTGCGCAATATCTCCTTCACCTTGGAGCGCGGAGAGGTCCTCGCCATCGTCGGCCCCAGCGGCGCAGGCAAAAGTACACTCCTCCGCCTTCTCAATCGCCTCGATGAGCCAACTAGTGGCGAGGTCCTGCTCCAGGGAGTGGATACAAAGACCCTGCCACCGCGCGAGCTCCGCCGCCGCATGGGCATGGTGATGCAGCGCGCCTACCTCTTTCCTGGTACCGTCGCGGAAAACCTGGCCTACGGCCCCACGCAGCGCCACCAGGCCATGTCCCCTGAAGAGATCAACAGCCTCTTGGAACAGGTCGGCCTCGCCGGATATGCCCAGCGCGACGCCCTCACGCTCTCCGGAGGAGAAGCCCAGCGGGTTGCCATCACCCGCGCCCTCGCCAACCAGCCCGAAGTGCTTTTGCTTGACGAGCCCACCTCCGCGCTCGATGAAAGCGCCCGCCGCAGCATTGAGGCCCTGCTCGAATCCCTCGTCCGCCAGCGTCACCTCACCTGCGTCTGGATCACCCACAACCTGGAGCAGGCCCGCACCGTCGCCGACAAAGTCCTCGCCATCGAAGCCGGCCAGATGACCGCCTACGGGCCCGTCCACGAAGTACTCCAACCCTGAAGCAAACTGCCCTGTAACACTTCCCTGACTTATTAAAACTAAAACGATCCTCGTACAGCCTCCCCTCTGTACAAACATGGGAAAGGCGCCCTGATGATAGGGTGGACTGCATGCCCGAAACATCCGACCCGAATCTGCTCGAAGTCATCCTCAACTCCTGGGACCGCAACAACGCCATCGTCATCAACCTGCTCCACGCGACACCTGAAAGCGGTCTTGGGGCAAGGGTCATGGAGAGCAGTCCCACCGTCGCCCAGATGTTTATGCACCTCCACTACGTGCGCCTGGTCTTCGTCGAAGAAGACGCGCCCGAGTTCGCCCGCCCAATGCCCGAAGGCGAATGGCGCAGCGAAAGCGACCGCACCCGGATGACCCGGATGCTGAATGAGAGCGCAGCCGCGGTCCGCGAAGCAATCAAAGGCCGCATCGAGGCAGCCCGAGCCATGGACCTTCACTACGACCACCCGCTCCTGATGCTCCAGCACCTTATCTGGCACGAAGGCTACCACCACGGACAGATCAAACTGGCCCTCAAGCTGGCCGGCCATCCCTTCGACGACGAAAAAATCGGCCCCCTCACCTGGGGCCTCTGGATGGAAAAGAGCGGTCCCCCCAAAAGTGTCTGGTGAGTAGGGATAAACCTGATATGTAACTTTCGTTGACCGTTGGCCTCAGGATGTGGAAAGGTCCGCAGGATGAGAACCCCATGTCTCTGCGAAACATGGGGGCACCCCGGCCGAGGAAGGGTATTTGCTACTTAACTGTTCCGCAGCCGTCTGGATAAGCGGTTGTAATCTACCGAGTTTGTATGTTCTTTCTTCATAAAAATGAATAATGCCCCCGGCCATCAAACCGGATGATTTTCATATCTCTCAACACTTGCAGTTGTTGTCGTATTTTGTCCCTGATGTGGCGGTTTTGAGGATACGAGTTGCTGAAAATCTGCTCTTTCTCGTAAACATCTTTCAGTAGGAAACTGGGTTTTCCTAAACCTCGCAAAACAGTGAGGGTCAAGGCCGTCCAGCCGCGTTCTTCCGCAGATTTTTCAGCCAGGGGCATAAACATTCTGAAGCGTTGGCGAACTTCTTCTTTGGGGAGAAAAGCCCCCTCTTGTATTACTGGAATTTGTCCATCCTGGCCAATTTTGTCCAGGAGAATGTTGCATCCTGTCCAGCCTGCCCGAACGGCATTACCACTTAACGGCTTTCTTTTTTCAATTGCAATGGGTGTGAGGAAGGTTGAATGAATTGCTGTCAGTGACCGTATGTGCCAATTTTCGCTTCGTTCGAGAAGCAAAAGAGAAGGCGTTGTTCCTTCATGGATACGCGACATCATGGCTGCATAAGCGCCATCGGACACCTTGGCGGCTGGCCAGCGGCGAAGGGCTTTTAGTTCATAGCTGTGCTTACAACCGCTGCAAATGAAGTCAGTGCATCTTGTGTTGGCTTTGGATTGCTTCAGTGAGTCTGAGGTGCAAACAAGGCAATAACCATTTGCCGCCCACCATGCTTCGGACAGGACCCGCGCAATCTGTCCTTTACTCTTGTAACGCGCGGCGATGCTAAGATCGCAGAAAAGTTCCATTCAAGTACCTATGCCAACTCCGATTATGACAATTGACGACTTGAAGCAGCACTCGCGTAACGGAGCACATACATTTGTGCGTTTAAACGGCGGCATACGCTCATCAAAATATATTCAATTCGATGGCGTTCGCTTCTACATTTTCCATGAGGTTACTGGCGCTGAACAATTTCTTCTGCCTAATGAACTGCACGAGGCTGGTATTTTACTGGACGCGATGAAGACCGGTAATTTCTTTCTGGATTGAAAAAATGTCGGATGATTTGCAGAGTTCATCACCCCATGTCTCTTCGAGACATGGAGCACCCGGGGTTCTCAAACTTGTTCTTCTCCCCGCTCTTGCATTCCAAAATTTCCTGTGATACAAACAAAGCATTCAAGTTTGCTCCTTGTGAGCGAGCCTGAATTTCATGCAGAGTGGCTGAGGGACGGGCCCTGTGACGCCACGACAACCGGCCTGAGCAATTCAGGACATCGGTGTCAACTCTCGCTCACCTTAACCGGTGGGGTACATGAGATTCGGGGTGCAGGCTGTATCGCATCTCGCTAAATCCCAGGTAAGTAGCAGTACCGGTCGTTGCAACAGGCAGTACCAGAGTTTTCGTCACGTTGTGCCCGTGCAGTTGTGCACTCGCTGGCTTGCATCCCAGCGGGTCCCCGGAAGCCGCCTTGCAGATTGCGAGGACAATGGTGGCTTCATCTTACGAATTGCAGTGCAGGGAGTGCGGCAAGCGCTACGGTAACGCTCCGCTCTCCATTTGTGACGAGTGTTTCTCGCCGCTGGAAGTCCAGATAGATCTCGACGCCGCCAAAAAGACGGTCACCCGCGAGATCATTGCGCAAGGCCCCACCAATATGTGGCGCTATCGGGCGCTGCTTCCAGTGGCAGAAAAGTACGTCCCTCGGACTCCCGCAGGCTGGACCCCCCTGCTCAAGGCCCCGCGCCTGGCTGAACGTATCGGCGCAAAGAACCTCTATCTCAAGAACGATGCCGTCTGCCTGCCGACGCTGAGCTTTAAAGACCGCGTCGTGGCGATTGCTCTCGCCGCGGCGCAGGACTTCGGCTTCGACACCGTCGGCTGCTCCTCAACCGGTAACCTCGCCAACGCCGTGGCCGCGCAGGCCGCGCGCCTCGGGCTGAAGGCCTACATCCTCGTCCCGGCCGATCTCGAAGCGGCCAAGATCCTCAACACGCAGGTGTATGGCGCAAATCTTATCCGCATTGACGGTAACTACGACCACGTCAACCGCCTCTGCTCGCAGATTGCCGACCGCTTCCGCTGGGGCTTCGTCAACGTCAATCTACGCCCCTACTATGCAGAAGGCTCCAAGACTGTCGGATACGAAATCGCCGAACAGCTCGGCTGGCGTCTTCCGGACAACGTCGTGGTCCCTATGGCTGGCGGCTCGCTGATTACAAAAATTCGCAAAGCTTTTAAGGAACTCGTCACGCTGGGCCTGGTCGAAGACAAGCCGGTCCGCTTCTTCGGCGCACAGGCCACAGGTTGCTCGCCCATCGCAAAGGCCGTTAAATCCGGCGTCGACCACATTGAGCCGCAGCGGCCTTCCACCATCGCCCGCTCGCTGGCAATTGGCAATCCGGCCGACGGCGTTTACGCCGCGCGCGCCATCCGCGAGAGCGGCGGCTGGGCCGAGGACGTCTCTGACGTCGAGATTGTGTCTGCCATCCAGGAGCTGGCCGAGACCGAAGGCATCTTTACTGAAACCGCAGGCGGCGTCACCACCGCGGTCACAGCGCGGCTCTATGCGCATGGCCGCATCAAGCCGGATGAACTGACCGTAAGCTGCATCACCGGCAACGGCCTGAAGACGACCGACGTTCTGCAAGGCAAATATGAGCAGAGCCAGGCCATCCGTCCGCGGCTGACTGATTTTGAAACCTACATCAACGAAATCAAGGAACTGAACGAGCTGGTAACAGGAGGCGTAGATGTCCGTTAGAGTTTTGCTGCCCAACGCATTTCAGAAGCACACCAATGGCGAGAAGGAGATCAAGTCAGACGCAGCCAATCTTCCCGCGCTGATTGAAGACATTGAGACGCACTTCCCTGCCCTCAAAACGCACCTGCGCGATGAGACCGGCAACGTGCGTCGCTTCATCAACTTCTACGTCAATGAAGAAGACATCCGCTTCCTCGGCAACGAGAAGTACTCATTCCAGGATGGCGATGAAGTGCTCGTCATCCCTTCGATCGCCGGCGGCTGCGATACCCTGCGCCGTCCTACCCTGCGCTGCTGCTCCTATTGCGGCCGGGAAGAATGTATCTGCTACTAAGGAGCCCTCTCCTTGCTCAATGCCTCATTCTCCTCAGAATGAGGCATTTTTATTTCATCCCAACTCCCCGATCCATGCCGTAAACGCCTCCAGGCGTTGCTCCCGTCCCAGAAACTCCCGCACGATCTCCTTGCCCGGCACTGAGCCACCGGGCTCAAGCACCGTCTTGCGATAGCGCATCGCAACCGGGTCTTCCAGCAGGTTGTTGCGGTTGAATTGGCTAAAGAAATCCAGTGCGATCACCTTGTCATAAAGGTAGGTGTAGTAGTTCGATGAGTACCCCGTCAGGTGCGTAAAGCTCGCATACATGCGGTTGCCGTCAATCCACGTGTAGGGCAGGAACTTCGTATAGTCGGCCTGCAACAGCACATTCAGGTCGAGCGTCGCCGGGTCCTCATAGTGCGTTTCCAGAGAGTAAGTCGTATAGAAGAGTTGCGTCCGGACCCAGTCTGCGCGCCCAAAGGCCCCGGCACGGTTCATCTTCTCCACCAGCTCTGCCGGAATCGGCTCCTCCGTCTGGTAGTGCTTCGCAAACGTGGCCAGCAGTTTCGCATCGCGGAAGAACTCTTCCAGCATCTGCGAAGGCACTTCTACAAAATCATCTTCCGTCGCGATACCGCTCAGGCCCGCCCACTTCTGCTTTCCGCCCAGAAGCGCGTGCATCAGATGGCCAAATTCATGGAAGAAAGTCACCACATCCGAGTACTGCAACAGCGCCGGATTCCCCTCCTTCGGCTCAGGAAAATTGCACACCAGCGCCGCTTCAGGAAGCTGCTGCCCCGCAATGCCCGGAATCAGCGGATGCGCGCTGAACCACTTGTCCTTGCCCTCGCGCGGATGCATGTCGAGGTAAAAACGCCCGATGCGCTCCCCGCCATCAAATACGTCCCACGCACTCACCGACGCGTGCCACACCTCCGCGTCTTCCGCCGGACGGAAGCTGACCTGAAAGAGCTTCTGCGCTGTATCCAGAACACCCCGCTCCACCCGGTCATAAGGGAAATAAGGCCGCACCGTCTGCGAATCGAAGTCATAGGCCGAACGGCGGTACTGCTCATACCAGTACGACCGGCTGTCAGCATCAATCGCAACCATCTTCGGCTCATGCTGCCGCGCAAATTCCAGCACGGTAGCATATTCGCGCTCTGCGCCAGACTTTGTCGCTTCATCAAGATCCGCAAGAAAGGCCCGCAGGTTCTCCGCCGAACCCATCATCTGGTCGGCCGTCGCCAGATCGGCCCAGGTCGCAAAGCCAAGCAGATTGGCAATCTCCCGCCGGGTCTTCAGCAGGTCCAGCAATACGCCCTCATTCGCCGGGTACGCCCGCGTATTGTAGGCAAGAAACATCTTCAGCCGGAGCTTTGCGTTCTTCGCAAAGGTCATCACCGGCAGATAGTCCGGAAAATCAGTCGTCAGCGTAATCAGGCCATGATCGTCCGCCGGATGGTTCGCCAAAAAGTCCTCTGGCAACCCTTCCAGTTCGGACTTGTCCTCGACTATGACCTTATTCACGTTCTCCTGCACGTTCCGCCGGAAAGTCAGCGACAACTGGGTCGCCTTGTCGTGGAGTTCCTTCAGCCGGGCACGGGTCTTCTCGTCCTTGTCCACGCCAGCCAGCCGGTACTGCAGCAGCGTGCGCTCCACATAATGCCGGGTACCGCTATCGGCTCCGGCAAGGTCCATCGCCTCCAGCGCGCGGTACACATCCTGGTTCAGGGCGAGCAGCGTGCCCGCCTCCGCAATCTTCTGGATCAGTCCCTGCGCCTTGTCCCTGACCTTCTTTTCCGGATGCACGCTGTTGAGCAGCGACGTCAGCGAGCGCGCCATGCTCAGCTCGGCCACCGCGCCATCATAAGGCGCCAGCGTATTTTCCGGGGTTCGTGCGCCAGAAACCCTCTCCAGACGCTTCAGGGCCGCCTGATGGCGTTCGAGGGCCGCTTCCACCCAGTTTTCCAGCCCTGTTTCATCCGCCGCGCCCTCCCAGGGGCGAGTAACCTTTGTTTCAACAATAGATATAGATTCAGCCACAAAAATTTCCCCTAAAACCTTAGATTCAGGGTAGCCTAGCTTTTGACTTTGCGCATAGCATGCGCACGGGTCTGGAAAGAAAGCCCAGGTTGGCATATAAGGTTTAGAATGCGTCCGTTCTTACCGTTGCACGAATGTCCATGAATCAGATTGCTCCAGCAGTTTCGCCTCAATACATCCGGTCGCGCATCGGCAAGGTGTGCGTGGCCATTATTGGCTCCACCCCTGCCGAAATGCTTGAAAAGGCACAGGAGACCATCCGCGAGAACACCTTCCTCGAATTCCGTCTCGACTACCTCGACAAGCCCCTCGCGGCCATTCCCAAACTCAAGCAGTTTCTCTCCGAGAGGCCCGACGTCACCGCCATTGCCACCTGCCGGCGCGTCTCCGCCGGAGGCAAATTCAAGGGCAAGATCGCCGACGAGCTCGAAATCCTGAACAAGGCCGTCGCGTCCGGCTGCCACATCATAGATGTCGAGATCCAGACGGCGGAAAGCGTCAAAGAAGCCGAACTCGAAAAGCTACGCGCCCGCGGGGCGGCCCTGCTCATCTCCTGGCATGATTTCTCAGCAACCAAAGACCTCGACGGCATCTTCGAGCGCATCCGGCCCTATGAACCGGACTTCATCAAGATTGTTTCGACTGCCAGGACCTTATCTGACAACGTCACCATGATGCACTTCCTCGAGCGCACGCGCGACATGGCCAACATGGTTGGCATCTGTATGGGCGACCAGGGAATCATCAGCCGCGTCCTCGGTATCCGCGCCGGAAGTGCCTTTACCTTCGCCGCCGCCACGCCCGGAGAAGAAACCGGCCCCGGCCAGATTGCCGCGCGCACGCTGCGGGAAACTTACCGCATTGACCAGATTGATGCCGCCACCAAGGTCTATGGCGTCGTTGGAAATCCCATCAGGCATTCGCTCTCACCCCTGATGCTCAATACCGCCTTCCGGCGCGAGACCGTCAACGCAGTCTTCCTCGCGCTACAGACCACAAAGCTCAAAGACCTTCTCACGCTGGTACGCGAAGTCCCCATTCACGGGCTCGCCGTCACCATGCCTCTCAAAGAAGAAATCCTCGAGCATCTGGAAAAGACCGACCCGATCTCGGAAAAGATTGGCGCCTGTAACACAGTCGTTCGCGCACAGGACGGAAAGCTCTACGGCTTCAATACAGATGTTGCCGCTGTCGTCCGCCCACTCGAGCGCCGCCTGCAGCTCAAAGGCGCTAAAGTTCTGGTCCTGGGCGCAGGAGGAGCCGCGCGCGCCGCCGTCTTCGGCCTGAAGGAAAAGGGTGCCGAGGTCTTCATCCTGAACCGCACCGCCGCCGACGGCCAGAAACTCGCCCGCCAGGCAAAGGCCCGTACCTTCCGCCGCGACCAGCTCGCCAAAACGCAGTTCGACGTCATCCTCAACGCCACGCCCGTAGGCATGCAGGGCTTCAAGCCAAATCACATTCTGGAGCCAAAGGAGATCAACGCGCGGCTCGTCTTTGAAATGGTCTACAACCCGGTCGAAACGCCCCTGCTACGCATGGCCCGTGAAAAAAACATTCCGGTTATTACAGGTGTCGAGATGTTCGTCCACCAGGGCGCGCGTCAGTTCGAAATCTGGACCGGCAAACCCGCTCCGGAAGAAGAGATGTTCCGCGTAGTCGTCCATGCCTTACGGCAAAGAGCGGAAGAAGCAAAAACCGGCAAGTAATAGCTGTATCTGCGTTTTTTTGATGCGTCCTCCTGAGCAAAGTCGAAGGACCCGCATCACAAGGTGCGATTTGTTGCCCGAGCTACAACCCTTCGCAGAATGCATCGGCAGAACACCGTCCGGGTGCTCATCCTTAGGGAACCGGGACGCCGGAACGCGCGGTGTTCGCGTTCTGGGTGGAAGGAAGGACCTCAACCCAGGTACTGAATGCGTCAGTTTCGCAGGATTACAATCACCGCATGCCCCAACTCTCACACTACGACGAATCCGGTAAAGCCAGAATGGTAGATGTAAGCGCCAAATCTGCCTCGCATCGCGAAGCGGAAGCCTCTGCCTTCGTATTGCTGTCCCCGGATGTCCTCGCCGCCCTACCGCAAAACCCCAAAGGAAATCCCCTCGAAATCGCGCGATTTGCCGGAATCCAGGCCGCCAAGAAAACCGCCGACCTCATCCCGATGTGCCATCCCCTGCTCCTGAGTTTTGTGGATGTAAAGACTGTGGTCACCACCAGCGGCATCTCCATTCGCAGCACCGTGGCCACCACTGCGCCCACCGGCGTAGAAATGGAAGCGCTCACCGCCGCATCCGTCGCCGCCCTCACCATATACGATATGTGCAAGGCGCTCGACAAAGGCATCGTCATCGAGCACGTTCGCCTGGAACGAAAGTCCGGAGGAAAAAGCGGCGACTTCCAACGCCGCGCCTGATTCCCTGCATCTCTCCTTAAGTGCAGCAAGCCCTTTTACTTGCTTATAACGCATTTGCTGGTCACCAAAGGGACTGGGGCCTCGGCATCACGCTCGTATGCCTCGCCATTCTTGTCAGTCTTTTCCTGCATGACATCGCTTACCGCGTACTCGGCAAGGTAAAACACGCTGAACATCGCGAACGTTCCCTGCTCATTCTGTCCGCGCAGCATCTGCGGCGTCCCGCGCGCTGGATCGTCATCCTCACCGCCATTGGACTTGTCTTTCCCTGGATACCCATTCCCGCCGCCTATCTGGGCATGGCCCACAAGCTCCTTGGCATCTTCTGGTTTCTTGGCCTTGGATGGCTCCTCGTTGCCGCCGTCTATCTCGCTGAAGACCTCCTGCTGCGCCGCTATGACCTGCACGCGGCAGACAATCTCCGTGCCCGCCGCATTCATACCCAGATGCAGTTCATGCGGCGTCTCGCCATCACGCTGCTGCTTCTGCTCGACGCCGGCCTGATCCTTTCGCTCTTTCACGACTCCAAACTCTGGCACTATGGCGCCGGACTTCTCGCCTCAGCTGGCCTCGCCAGCCTCGTTCTTGCCACTGCAGCAAAGTCAACAGCCGCCAACCTCCTCGCCGGCCTTCAGATCGCCTTCACCGAGCCCATCCGCATTGACGACGTTGTCATCGTCGAAGGCGAATGGGGCCGGATCGAGGAAATCACCACCGCCTACGTCGTCATCGCCATCTGGGACCAGCGCCGTCTCGTGGTCCCCTTGTCCTACTTCATTGAAAATCCCTTCCAGAACTGGACACGCCAGACCGCCGAGCTGCTCGGCACAGCCTTTCTCTACGTGGACTACTCCGTGCCCGTCGAGGCCCTCCGTCAGGAATTTACCCGCGTGCTCGAAAGCTCTCCCCTCTGGGACCGTCGCGTCAATTCCCTCCAGGTGACAAATCTCTCCGAGCACACCATGGAAATCCGCTGCCTTCTCAGCGCCCGCAATTCCAGCGAACAGTTCGACCTGCGCTGCTATGTCCGCGAAAAAATGATCGCCTTCATCCGGCAGAATTACCCGGACGCTTTCCCGCGCATCCGCTTCAGCTCTCTGCAGGAGCAGACGCAGCCACCGGCCATAGTATCTACTCAGCTACAGCGCTCCGTTGGACAGCCATGATTCCCAGGCGAATTGTTACAATAAGGTTAATTCTTATTCGTTTTAGCCATTTTCAGAAAGACTGACCCATGAACCTCTACATTTTGCGCCATGCCAGCGCTGGAACGCGCCGCAAAAATCCACTTCTTGATGTAAAACGCCCACTCGACAAAGAAGGCAAACAGCAATGCATGCTCGTGGCCGCCTATCTCAACGCGCTGAACGTTCAATTTGATCTGATTGCCTCAAGCCCCCTCAAGCGCGCTCTGCAGACGGCATCGCTCGTAGGCACTGAGGTAGGGTATGACCAGAAGATTCAAGTCACCGATGCGCTCTCGCCTGAAGCCAGCGTCGCCAAATTCCAGGAATTTATTGCTGGCCTTGAAAAATACGAAAACGTCCTGCTCGTAGGACACAACCCGAACCTGCCGCAGTTCCTCGGTTCCCTGTTCGCTTCCCAGGCCCGCGTCAATGTCCGGCTGCGTAAAGGCGCCATCGCACGGGTAGATTGCACCCGGCGCCCTGGCACTCTCAACTGGTTGGTGGACCCACGTATTCTCCGCGGTGTTTATACCAGGGTCACAAAAAGGTCTTTGCGGAAGACTTCCTTGAAGTAGGCCGCCTCTTTCCTCAGCGACCACATCTCCAGCTCTGCCCCCGTGCGTCCGGGAGAAATCTCCATCAGCACCTGCTTTGGATACACCCTCACCCGCACGCGCAGAATATCGCTCGCCCGGTCCTGGTTCAGCGCTACAGCAAGGCGCAGCAGCACCACGGCACGGCGCACATGTTCGTGCTCTTCCGGAGGGACCTGCCGCATCGTCCGCCCCGTCGCCTCCGGCCGGCTTTTGCCCAGATACCGCGCAATCGCAGACGTAATCACGCGCTGCACCGGCGTAAAGCCAAACATTTCTGAATTGGCAATAATGTACTGCGCATGCCGGTGGTATCCCTGGAAATTCATAAATTTCCCAATGTCCCGCAGCATCGCCGCAGTTTCCAGCCAGATACGGTATTCATCCGGCAGAGCATGCACCGTCTTCAGGTCCTGAAACAGCTGCACGGCATGCAGACGCACCGGTTCCGCCTGCCTCGGATCTACCCCGTATTTACGGCATGTTTCCAGCACAGCTTCCCACCGCTCGCGCTCAAACTGCTGGTGGGCCGACGCCCTCGGGTCCTGCTCTGCCAGCATCTGCGCCAGAATTCCATCCCTCAATCCCAGCGGCGAGTAGCGAAAGCCCGGCAGCCCGTACGACTCCAGCAACTCCGCAAAAACATGCGCTCCGGCCACAATAATCTCAGAACGCCGCGGCCCAATCCCCTGCACGCTCGTCCGCTCAGCATTGCTCATCTTCGTCAGCTTTTCTGTCAGCTTTCGAACGCTCCGCGTCGGGGTGAGGGACGTCTTTGTCCCTGCGCGCTGCTTCACCACCGTGCGGCTGGCTTCCGACAAGGCCGCCGCCGTGCCTGACGTCGCAATCACCGTCTGGACACGCGTCGGCTGCACCCGCCGCTCTGCCCTCCTCAGCTCGCGGGCAATAAACTGCTTCAGCCGGGCCACATCCTGTTTTGAAGGTGGATCGCTGTGGAGAAATTCCTGCGTAAGCCGCACCGCACCCAGCGGAATGCTCACCGTCTCCTTAATGCGCTTGTGTTCTGAGAGAGATATCTCGCAGCTCCCCCCGCCCACATCAATCAGCAGGCAGCGTCCAGCCGCGCCCGGTTCATTGCTCATAATGCCGCGATGAATCAGGCGCCCTTCTTCCAGCCCGGAAATAATCTCCACTTCCCATCCGGTCTCGTCCCGCACCCAGGCAAGAAAGGCGCGGGCATTGCGCGCATCGCGCATCGCGGCCGTAGCAACTGCTCTCACACGGTCTGCCCCGTGCATCTGCACAGCTCGCTGAAACCGCTTCAGCGCTCCCAGCGTTGCGGCCATGGCTTCTGGAGAAACCAGGCCCGTCTCAAACACGCTACCGCCCAGCCTTGTCACCTCTCGGTCTTCATGCAGCACCTTCAGCCGGTGCTGCACCACCCGCGCAATCTTCAGGCGGCAGGAGTTAGAACCAATATCAATCGCGGCAAATGTCTGCATGATTCCTGAAAGAAAGATACACGACCGCTGCACCAATTCCGGAAATGGAAGAATTTTATGTTGATTTTGTTAATGGATGGTTTTCATCTTGTGCTGCATATAGTCCATCAGCAGATATTCGCCCAGTGTATGCGGAGTGGTGAAATACGCCTTGCCCTTGCACATCGCTGTCACTCGCTGCACAAACTGCACCAGGCCAAAGTCTGAGGCAAGCATAAACGTGTTGATCATGATCCCCGACCGCTTGCAGCGCGACACCTCTTCCAGTGTCTCCCCCACCACCAGCGGGTCCAGCCCAAACGCATTTTTATAAATACGTCCATCCGGCAGCGTCAGCGCCGACGGCTTGCCATCCGTAATCATTACGATCTGCTTCATGTCCTTGCGCTGGCGGTCAAGAATACGGTGCGCCAGCCGCAGACCTTCTCGCGTATTCGTGTAGTACGGCCCCACCTTCACCCGCGCCAGTTGTGACACCGGCATCTCTTCCGCCGAATCATGAAAAAGCACCAGCGAAAGTGAGTCTCCCGGATACTGCGTCCGTATCAGGTGAGAAAGCGCCATCGCCACGCGCTTCGCCGGCGTAAAGCGGTCTTCCCCATACAGAATCATCGAGTGCGAGCAGTCCAGCATCACCACCGTCGCGCATGAGCTTTGGTACTCACACTGGTGTACATGCAGGTCGCTGTACTCCAGGCTCAGTGGCAGCGCAAGCCCTTCGCGCTGAATCGCCGAGTTCAGCGTCGTCACCACATCCAGATTCAGCGTGTCGCCAAACTCATATGGCCGTGACGCGCCGCTCGCTTCAATCCCCGTCGCCCAGTCCCGCGTATCATGCCGTCCAAAGCTCGACTTCCCCAGCGAGCCAAGCAGGTTTCGCAGCGTCTTGTATCCCAGAAAATCCAGGCTCTTGTCCGTGACCTCAAACTTTACCTGCGACTCGCCTTCCCCCACCTGCCCGCCCGAAGACAGGGTCTGCGCAGATTCACGCGGCTGTTCAATCGAAATGTAGTTCTCCTGCTCCATGCGCTGCATGATCTGGTCAATCAGCTCGTCCAGCTTGTTCTGCGCAGCCAGCTCGTCCACCTTCTGCTGCATCTGCTCATCGAACAATTCGCCCGACTCCAGGGCCTGCCGAAGCGCCTCCCGCAATGCTTCCAATGTCTGATCAAGGTCCTGAAACTGCGTCCACGGGTTCTGAAAGCCCGAATCCAACAGAAAGTCTGACAGCGCATTCAGCAGGTCTTCCATGCTCATCTCCCCCGCCAGGCTGCCGTCATATTTGGTGTAACGGACACGCTTCATGCTTTCAGTGTGCGCCCATTCCAGAAACAGAAGCAAATGCCACTTTGCGATACTGGCCCTTTGAAAAATCCCGGGTGCCACAACCGCAACCCCTGCACAAAAGCCGCCATCGCTGAGCGTAGCGAAGCGAAGCCAAAGGGCCCGCACCGCAAGGTGCGAGTTGTAGCGCAAACAACAACCTTCCCGGAAAGCAACGCGCGCAGCCATGAAAATCCCTATGATTACTTCTTACATGCATCGGAATGTTACATTTAATTCGCCGTACTAATTCGCTTTACTGAGGAAAAGCATTGTGACCTATTTGGGGATAGACATCGGCACAGGAGGCACGCGCGCCGTGCTGGTAGATAACAGCGGGCAGGTCCTGGCATCGGGAATGAGCGAACACGCTCCCATCCGCAGTCCCCAGCCCGGCTGGGCCGAGCAGGACCCCGAGGACTGGTGGCGCGCCGCGCAGGAAGCCATTCGCGCCGCACTCGCCGCCAGCGGCCTCAAAGCCTCCGATATCGCCGCCGTCGGCCTCACCGGGCAGATGCACGGCGCCGTCATGCTCGATAACGAAGGTCGCGTGCTGCGTCCATCGCTCATCTGGTGCGATCAGCGCACCGGACCGCAATGCGACTGGCTGCATCAGCAGCTCGGGCGCGAGCACCTCATTGAACTCACCTGCAATCCCGCGCTACCCAACTTCACTCTGACCAAGCTCCTCTGGGTCCGTGACCATGAGCCCGAGGTCTTCGCAAAAATCGCACGCGTCCTCTGCCCCAAGGACTACGTGCGTTACCGCCTCACCGGAACCTATGTCATAGACGTCCAGGAAGCATCCGGCACCCTTCTGCTCGACGTAACCAACCGTCGCTGGTCTTCTGAAGTGGCGCGCGTTGCCGGAATCAGCGAGTCATGGCTGCCGCAGGTCTTTGAATCCCCCGACATATGCGCAAGAATTTCTTCCGAAGGCGCAAAGCGCACCGGGCTCGCCGAAGGCACTCCCGTCGTTGCCGGCGCAGGAGACCAGGGCGCAGGCGCGGTCGGCATGGGCATCCTCCAGCCCGGCTCTGTTTCGGCCACCATCGGGACATCCGGTGTCGTCTTTGCTGCCACCGATGCCCCCACCAAAGATCCGCACGGACGTCTGCACACCTTCTGCCACGCCGTTCCCGACCGCTGGCATGTCATGGGGGTCACCCAGGCCGCCGGACTCTCCTTCCGCTGGCTGCGCGACACCATCGCCCCCGGCATAAACTATGACACACTGACCGCCGAAGCGGAGAAAGTTCCGGCTGGCAGCGACGGCCTGCTCTGGGCGCCCTATCTCTTCGGCGAGCGCACCCCACACCTCGATTCGCACGCCACAGCCATGTTCTACGGCATTACCGCCTCGCACACTCGCGCGCATCTTACCCGCTCTGTGCTCGAAGGCGTAGCCTACTCCCTGAAAGACACCTTCACCCTGTTCTCAGAACTTGGCATCCCCGTCAAAGGCGTTCGCCTCGGCGGAGGAGGCGCTCGCGGCCCCCTCTGGCGCAAAATCCAGGCCAGCATCTACGGCTATCCCTGCGATGTGCTCGTCGCCGAAGAAGGAGCTGCCTTCGGCGCAGCACTCCTCGCTGGAGTAGGCGCAGGCGCCTGGAAAACTACAGATGAGGCCTGCGCGTCAGCCATTCGCATCGCCGAACAGATTTCGCCCGATCCAGCCGCAGCAAAAACCTACGCCAAAGGATACGAAGTCTACCGCCGCCTCTACCCCGCCATCAAAGCTGTTCGCGACGGAGAGTGACTTCGGACCCGTCCTCGCGACTGAGTTTCGTGCGGCCTTCAAGAGAGATTCGCCAAAAAAAAATAAACGTCCGGTTTTAAAATGCCAGGATTGCAAAAACAAATCCCGGCAGGACACACCTTCCTGCCGGGCCCTTCTGGCTGTACTTGGACCAGGAAATTAGCTGGCTTTCTGCGCGGAAACCGAGTTGACCGTGATGGTGTCGCCTTCCACGGTGCCGGTGACGGTAACGTTCTGGCCAGCGAGCCCTTTTACCTTCGACTCTTCGCCTTTGATCTTGTAGACCTTGCCATTGCTCACCAGCACCGGATCAGAGCCGCCCTTCAGGCATTTCTTGATGCACTTGGTCGCATCCGCACTGGGAGAGCTATGGTCCGCTCCGCAATGCGATTCGCTGACAAAGCCATTCACAGTGGTAGTAGATTGCGCTGAAAGTCCCATGACCCCCAGCGACAGAAAACCTGCAACCGCTAAAACGTTCAGTTTCATGCCATTGCTCCTTTTAAGTATTGAACCGAAACCAGCATACGCCAGATAGCGCCATCTGCGCACCTATTTGCCGTCCTTTTGATGTAACAAAAAGCGGAGGACCAGTGGTCCTCCGCGAATGAACGTTGAATTTGTTAGAAGTTGAATGTCAACTGGAACTCGGTCGACCGCGGCCCTCCTTGATCAAAGGTTCCGGAACCATGGGCGGAGGACTTTGCCTCCGCCTTAGAGAATCCAATCAGAAGTTAAAGCTGGCCTTCAGCTGGATAAGACGAGGAGAAGCATCGCCACCCAGAAACGATCCAAGGATCGAAGTGGGGGTGTTAACAGTTCCGTTGATAGTACCGAAACCGCCCTGCCCACTTCCAGCCTCCACATCATTAACGGGCTGCGCGAAGTTCGGATGGTTAAGCACATTAAAGAACTGAGCACCTAAACGCAGATTGGCACCTTCCCAGTGAGGGATCCCGAATCCTTTGCTCAGGGTAAGGTCCGTGTCTGTGTATCCCGATCCGGTGAACTGATTGCGATGCTGCACATTGAATCCAGATGCGTAATCAAAGTAAGCAAATCCAGCACTGGAATTGCCAGTAGCAGCAAACGCGCAAGGCGAAGTGCCCCCATTCACTCCCGCATGTGCCGCGCCACCACAGTGATTGCTGAAGCCGGTCGCAAGCTGATCGGCAAACAGCGAACCACCGCCATAATTGGATGGCGTTGACGAATCAATGATGGAGTAAGGAAGACCCGTGCTATGGAAGACCGTACCGCTGATTTGCCAGCCATCAGAAAGGACATGAGGTCCTCCGAAATAAGGAACAGTCAAAACATAACTGCCACTTACATAATGGCGGATATCATAATCGGCATTTCCATAGTTCTGGTGCACGTTGTACGGATTATTCGGCGCAATCGCGTTCCCGCCAAATGCGCTGATACCTCCGTTTGAGATTTCATCCAGTGCGTGGCTGTACTGATAATTAACCTGTAGCGTGAGCCATTTACTCCGGTTCACCAAAGAGGTAACCAGTCCATTGAAGTTCGAGCTTGCTCCGCTCGAAAGCTCAGTCGCCTGCCCGAACGCTGCGTTCGGCGCGTTGTCCGGTAGCCCCGGAAAACCATACGCGTTGATATTGTCGTTGGAAACCGGCTCATGATACCCATGATTCCCCACATAGCTGACGGAGAGAGCTGCCGTCTTCGTCAACTGGTGCTCAATGGCGAGGCTGAACTCCTCATAAGTCGGATACTTGATACTATGGGTCGTGGAAGTGAAGGCCGGAGCAACAAATCCCGGAACGGACGCCGAGATAGTGCTGAATGATCCGCCGTTCGCATAGGCAGCCTGAAAGGCGGCATTTGCATTTGTAACAGCTTTAGCACCACTACCCGCCTGACTCGGATCCAGAACATAGCTGCCGCGAATATAAAATGGCACTCCCGTCGGAGGATTGGTCAGGAGGTTGTCTGTAACAACGCCCGGGAATGTATCAGAAAACATTCCGAATCCGGCGCGGATCGTTGTGCGTGAATCAGGCCCGAACGGAAGCCATGCAATCCCTACCCGCGGTTCAATTGCAACTTTCTGGAAATCGTAAAACGCCTGATGCCGCCCACTATTGATCAGCTTATTGTAAGGTGTATCCACTGCAGAAGCAGATGCTTCAGCAAGGAAATCCTGGGCCAAATTAGCAAAGCAGTTGGTAATGCACACTGGATTGGAGTTGTGCTCAACGCGCACGCCATATGTAAGGGTGAAATTCGGCCGGATCTTCCACTGGTCCTGTACATACCCACCCATTGCATAAAGGGCAACCGGCTGAGTGACACGCAGAGGAAATGACTGCCGCCACCGGGTTGCAAATCCCGCACCAAATGCGGCTGCAGTGGTATACGCTTCCGGCGTCACTGCCCGGACAGAAGGATCAAAGTCCGTCACATCATCACGCCGCATTGTCCAACCCACCTTAATGGTATGCGCGCCGCGATTGATGCTCAGATCATCCGCAAATTGATATCCCGTTACATTTCTGCCCTGCGGAAAAACGTGGTCCTGACCACCAACAAAGCCGCCAAAACCGTTCGTGCCCAGCGATCCGCCCAGAAATACCAGGACGAACGGAGCAATCTGGTTTGCAGCAGCCTGGTTCGTATTTGTGAAAACTGCACGGTAATAGATGGCCGTAAAAAGAAATTGGTTCGTAATATTCGGACTGAATGTATGGGTTTCGTTAAGTTGGCCCGAATACTGCGGTTGAGGACTGAGCGCATTAAATACAGGGTTCAGCAGACTTGTAAACGTGGCCTGTACACCCTTGTCTACATTGACATGACCATACAGCTGGTCTTTTGAACCGAGCACCTGATCCACACGTCCTGTCACAAGGTATTCATGCGTAAAGTTTCCGGCCGTCCCATTGAACTGAACACCAAAGATGTCAGATGCAGGTGTGGCGCTGGCGAACCCGGGAGCATTGTTGTACTGCTTGAAAATGTTCTGATAAAGCGAGGCTTCCGCCGAATTACCGTTATATGCCAGGTTGCCGTTCGGCACCAGCGGATTCGGGTTCGCGCATCCCGCGTTGTTTTCTCCGCAAATCGGCGTCGGATCCAGGACCGCCGCCTGATAAGTAGGACTTGGCGCATATACCGTGGCGCGAGTAGGCAGGACCACGCGTAAACCCTCGTAGTTCACAAAGAAGAAGGTCTTGTCCTTACGAATAGGACCGCCCACCGCAGCCGCCCACTGATTGGCATTCACAAAAGGACGAGGCGTCCTCTCTCCCTTAGGCGCATTATTGTTGAACCAGTTGTTCGCGTTCATCACGCGGCCATTCCACCAATACGTCGCATTGCCGTGGAAACGGTTCGAGCCTGCTCGCGAAATCTCGTTGACTTGCGCTCCACCCAGACCACCAAACGACGCGTCATAGGCATTGGAAACAACGGTCACATCGCTCACGTCATTGTTCCCAAGCAGCAGGTTTGTCGCGCCTGAATTGTTCAGGTTCAGGAAAGGATCATTCAGGTAACCACCATTGATGGTGAATGTATTCGACGTGGCCGGCAGGCCGAAAACTGCGAAGTTTCCATACCCGCCCTGTGTATTCATGACCGCGCCCGGAGAAGTCTGCGCAACGAAAGTAAGGTCGTTTCCAGGATTTGGAAGGTTCTGGACCTGCTGGAGGTTGAATGTAGTGCTCACCTGCGCGTCGTCGGTATGAAGAATCGGGGCCTCAGCTGTAACACTGATCGTGGTAGAACTTTGCCCTACCGTCAGCTTGGCATCTCCAGACGTGGTTGTACCGGCAGCCACAGTCACCGTAAATTCGCTCGTTTGGAAACCCGGCGCTGTAATCGAGATCTTGTAGCTTCCCGGGGTAAGCAGCGGAACCCGGTATTGACCCGTTGCGGAAGTAGTTACAGATTTTATCTGCCCAGTGGCTGCGCTGGTGACGGATATAGAGGCGTTGGATACCGCAGCCCCAGAAGGATCAGTTACTGTCCCAACAATGTCACCAGAAATGTTCGTCTGGGCATTGGATGTTTTCGGTGAGAACCATAGAACCAGGAAAGCTATGCCTGCCACTGCGAACAGTTTGAGGCTTTTAGACCTTATGTTTTTCATACAGACTTCTCGATGATCTGGATTTTGTGCAAATTTCAGATGATAGAAAAGCAATCCACATGCCGAGAAATGAGATTTCCAGAAAAATTTCGTACTATGAACAAAATGAAGGGTTTACTGTGCGACCTGCTATTTATCAAAAAATAATAGTCTGTTTTATCCAAAGTTACATTGATTTCTGTTTTTCATAAGCGTTTTCCAGATCTCATATTTCCCTGTGATTAAGACCGTCGAAATTGTCTCATGAAACAATAGTTCCAGCGGTTCATCAAACAGGGAGGGCCGCGTTATGAACACCTTCAAGACTGCTCTTTTAATGACCGCACTCACCCTCTTCCTGCTTTTTCTGGGAGAGCGCTTCGGCGGACGCAACGGCCTGGTTCTCGCCTTCATTTTTGCGGCAGGAACGAACTTCTTCAGCTATTTCTTCTCTGACAAGCTGGCGCTCGCCATGTATCGGGCCCAGCCAGTCACCCGCGAAGAGCTGCCGCGTGTTTACCAGGTCGTCGAACGGCTCACGCAGCGTGTCGGCTTGCCCATGCCGAAGATCTACGTCATCCCAACCGACTCGCCCAACGCTTTCGCCACTGGACGCAATCCAAAACACGCTTCCGTGGCCGTCACCCAGGGCATTCTTAACCTGCTTAATGACGACGAACTGGAAGGCGTCCTCGCACACGAGCTCGGTCATGTGCGCAACCGCGACATCCTCACCAGCTCCATTGTGGCCACCCTCGCGGGCGCCATCACCATGCTCGCCCGCATGGGCTATTGGGCCTCGCTCTTTGGCGGGTACGGCGACAGCCGGGACCGCGAACGCAACGGCGGTGGACTCGGCGCTCTATTCATGCTGATCCTGGCTCCCATCGCTGCAACACTCATTCAGCTCGCCATCTCGCGCTCACGCGAATATGAGGCCGACGCGACCGGCGCGCACATTACTGGCAATCCCTATGCGCTCGCCAGCGCGCTTGAAAAGCTCGAAGCCTATTCCCGGCGCCTGCCTATGGCAGCCTCGCCTTCCAATGCTCATCTGTTTATAGTGCAGCCGCTGATGAGTGCCCGCGACTTCGCCAATCTCTTCTCCACGCACCCGCCCATTGCAAAGCGGGTCGAGCGCCTGATTGGCAGACCCAGTATCTATGGGGTACAAGATAAATAGCGAAAGCAGACCCCGCATGAAGACCCTTTTACGCGCTTTGATTCTGCTCCTGGTTGTGCTGTGGCTCGGTGGAGTCATGTTCTTCCCCATCGTGGCGGCAACTGCGTTCTCTTCCCTGCCCGACACGCACGCCGCAGGCACAATCGTTGGAAAATGCCTGCGCATCCTGCATTATGAGGGCCTCTTTGCCGGAGTATTGATCATCGTGCTGCTGGCAGTTGCGCACCGCTCAGGCACTTATCTTCGCCATGTGATTGCGCCTGTCCTTGTTGCCTTCATCATGCTTTGTCTCACCGCCTTTTCGCAGTTCTCCATCATTCCGAAAATGGAAGGCTATCGGCTTGCTGCCGGAGGCGCCATAGACTCTGTGCCACCAAACGATCCAGACCACGTGGCCTTCAACAAGCTTCATGTCGAGTCAGAGCGCGTGGAAGAAGGCGTGCTCGTTGCGGGCATCATACTCGTGGTGCTGCTTGCCAGAGAAGGCCAGCAGACCACCAAGTGAACACTTTAAAGCTATCAAAAACACGAATTACCTGAGACTCTCGCCCGGGGAGATCGCTTTCACTTCGATGCCCGTGCCTTCCAGATGTTTCTTCAGTTCTTCGGGCGTCCCGGTCAGGATGGGGAAGGTCCCGTAGTGGATGGGGAGGACGGTTTTCACGCCCAGAAATTTTGCTGCAAGCGCAGCGCCCTTCGGCCCCATGGTGTAGTGATCGCCGATAGGAAGCATGGCCAGCTCAGGATGATAGAACTCTCGGATCAGCTGCATGTCAGAAAAGACTGCCGTGTCGCCTGCGTGATAGAGCACCGGGCCATTTTCAATGGTCAGCACAAAGCCGACGGGTTCGCCGCCATAGACGCTCTTGTCGCCATCTGCAATTCCGGAGCTGTGCCGGGCTTCGACCATACTGACAGCTATGTCTTCGTGGCGCCAGGTCCCGCCCATGTTCATGCCAACGCCATTCTTTACACCCTTCGACTGTGCCCATCCCACAATCTCAGGTATCCCTACAACAATCGCGTTGTGCTTTTTTGCCGTGTCCACCAGGTCGGAGATGTGGTCGCCGTGGCCATGCGTGGCGAGGATGAGATCTATCTTTTCAGGAAGCTTGTGGCCCTTGGGATACTTCGGGTTTGCGGAGATGAAAGGATCTATCAGAATAGAAGTACCCTTCGCTGTAGAAATATATACAGCCGCATGTCCCAGCCAGATAATGGTTGTTCCCTTCAGATCAGACATTGGTCATAACTCCTGCAAAATGTGGTTCTTGTGGTTGGATGAAATTTCCACCGAGAATGAATTGACCAACAACGGAAAGAAGCATAGCTTTTTCTACATGAGCGAAGAAAAGGCGAATACCGTTGCTTTGTCGCTCTTTCCCGACGATGCCGATTCCACTCCTCTGGTAGGAATCGCCCGGCTTGCCAGCCAGTCCGCAGTGGCTGATACCGGCCACATGACAGAATATCGCGCCCTGAATGTTCGCTCCGTGCTGAACTCGGTGGTTTCAAAACGTGGCGTTCCCTTCGGCCGGAGTATCAATCCGTATCGTGGATGCGAATTTGGATGCCGCTACTGCTTTGCCCGGTATACGCACGAGTTTATGGAGCTGCGTGATCCCTCGCTCTTTGAGCGGCAGATTTTCATAAAGCAGAATGCGGCGTGGCTGCTCAAACAGGAGCTGCGCAAGCTGCGGCGCGGCGAAGAGATTGCTATGGGCACGGCCACTGACCCTTACCAGCCGATTGAGCGACGGGCGCGGGTGACCCGCAGCATTCTGGAAGTGATGGCCGAATGCCGCGGGCTGAAGCTGGGCATCATCAGTAAATCCACGCTGATTGTGCGCGACCTGGACCTGCTGAAGAAGTTCGCGGAGCACAACCGGCTGACGGTGCATATAAGCATCACCACTCCAGACGTTAAGCTGGCGCGCATTCTGGAGCCGCGCGCGCCACGACCAGACCTGCGTTTTCAAACAGTGGCACGGCTACGAAAGGCGGGCATACGCGCAGGTGTGCTGTGCTGCCCAATTATGCCGGGAATTAATGACACACCGGCTGCGTTTGACGCGATGGCAAAGCGCGCGCAGGAAGCGAAGGCATGCTTTATGGCTGCGAACCCGCTGTATCTGAAGCCATGCTCAAAGGCGACGTTTCTGTCGTTCGTGCAGCAGCACTTCCCTGCGCTCGCGGCCAGCTATGAGAAGCGCTATGGAGAGGATGCGTTTGTCTCGAAGGCATACCGCAAGCGCGTGACAGACCTGCTGGCAGCGGTGGTGAGGAAATATCACCTTGGAGAGCGGTATGGTGGACCGAGGTCCGCACCGGAGCGGCTGGAAACGGAAGCGCAGATGTCTTTCTGGCCAGAGTAACGCGTACGGCCTCACTTCTTGGTGGACGGTGCAATCGTTCTGATGACGAGTGCATGGGAACCATTGCGCACATACTCGATGCCTGTAATGTCCACGTACTGGCCTGCGAATGGCAGAAGCTTTGGATTGAGTGAGGAGGCCGGCGTTTTGTCATCTATAGGGACGAAGATCGTTCCGTCATCGCGCAGAATCACGAGCGGCGAACCGTTCCGTGCACAGGCCCGCGCACAATCCGGGCTAACGGGCTTGTCCAGAGATTTTGTGTACGCGCAGGCTGAGTCAATGACCCATCCCTGCACGGTTACGGTGCGCCCAGCGAGCTTTTGCGCAAAGACGCATAAGCCAGCCAGGAACACCGTAATGAGGACAACGCCAGTTCTGCGCATGGGGACCCCCTATGCTGCTTCGACGCTCGGGATGGATGGCTTGCGGTAGCCGTGATCGGCCAGATGCTTGCCCATGGCGTCGTAAAGAGATTCATCGCGCGGCTGCCATGTGCCGAGTCCATCCACGTAGCGGTTGTACATGCAAAAGGCAGCGGCGATCAAAACGGTATCGTGAATTTCCAGATCGGTTGCGCCCTGGCTGCGAGCGGCTTCGACATCCTGGACAGTTACGTTCTTGCCGCCCTTCTGCACTTTGCCTGCAATCACAAGGAGGGCCTTCAGCTTTTCAGAGATGTTGGCGTGCTGGAAGTCGGCCTTGACCCGCTTGACGAGTTCCTCATCCCCGAGATGGGCCGATGCTGCCGCGCCGTGGCTGGTCTGGCAGAAGTAGCAATCGTTGAGATAGGAGACGTAGGTGGCAATCAGCTCACGTTCGCCGGGAGCAAGACTACCGGGCTCGTGGAGCAGAATGTGGGCAAGCTCGCGCATGGGTTTGGCCGTCTCAGGTCGGAAGGCAAAACCAGCGGAGATTCCCGGCAGTCCTTTTGGAAGAGCAATGTGTGGCATGGGTGTGGTTCTCCTCAATGTGAAGCTGTTTCAGCTGGCAGATATTCTTTGCTGATGGAAACATAACCATCGCGCGCGATGCGTTTGCCGCGCTCGCGATACATGGCTTCATCGCGGGGCTGCCATGTGCCAAGGCCATCTACGTAGCGGTTGTACATGCAGAAGGCGGCGGCAATTAAGACGGTATCGTGGATTTCCAGATCGGTTGCGCCAAGGTTCCGCGCGGCTTCTACATCCTGAGCGGTTACGTTTTTGCCGCCTTTCTGGACTTTGCTGGCGATGACGAGCAGCGCCTTCAATTTTTCTGAAATGTCGGCGTGCTGGAAGTCGGCCTTGACCCGCTTCACTAGGTCTTCATTGTCGTCCAGACTGGCGGCGGCAATGGCGCCATGGATGGTCTGGCAGTAGTAACAATCGTTGAGGTAGGAAACATAGGTGGCAATCAGCTCGCGCTCTCCGGGAGTAAGCGTATTGGGCTGATGTAGCAATATCTCGACGAGCTCGTTCAATGGTTTCGCCGTCTCAGGGCGAAAGGCCATGGCTCCGCGGATTCCCGGTAGCTCTTCAGGCAAACGAATATGGGCCATAGAGAAAAAGGTCCTTTCAGGGAAGGGTTGGTTCGGCAACGTCTGCTATGGAAATTGGTTTTGCAGGAGCAAACCACCTCCGCAAGAGGTCGCCACTAAGGACAACGGCAACGCCAGCCAGCGCCGGCAGCGGATTGTGCATGAGAATGAGCAGCGCGATGAGCCCACTGCCAATGAGGAAGATGAAGGGCGCGAGAGGAAACCACCACTTCCGCACCGGATCTTTCAGCCGGAAAAGGGATGCAGCGGAGAGGGACAAGAAGCAGATGGCAGAGAAGATGATGTAGGCCAGGATGCGATCGAAAGCGCCAAAACAAAGCACCAGAAGTGCCATGATGGTTTGCAGCAGGACGGCGTTGGCTGGAGTTCCAAAGCGCGGATGCAGGCGTCCAAAAACAGAGAAGAAAGCCCCGTCACGTGCCATGGCATAGTAGACGCGCGGTGCGGCCATGGTCATGGCCATGAGCCCGCCTGCCACTGAAAGCAAAACACAGGCCGAAAGGATTTTTCCTCCGGCAGTACCAAAGAGCACGGAGCCAAACTGTGCAACAAAAGCGGTGTTTGAGACGATGCGCTCCATGGGCACCACGGAGAGAAATGCGAAGCTCACGGTGAGATAGACGGCGGTGACCAGCAGGACTCCTGTAACGAAGGCCACAGGCAACGTACGGCGTGGATTTCGTACTTCCCCAGCGAGTTTGCCCGCTTCCCACCATCCGCCAAAACTGAAGAAGGCGCTTACGGTTGCGCCCGCGATCGCGCCAAACCACGGTTCTGCGCCCGGGCGCCGCGTTACAAGAGGCAGCAGATTGGTGGTGGAAGCATGTCCTGAAATCCACGCCCAGGCCACGAGACTGAAGAGCACCACCAGCTTGAGCAGATTGGCCGCTGCCATTACGCGGCTGCTCAGGCGCGTGCCCGCGTAATTGATGGCCCCTAGGCACAGAAGAAAAATGAATGGCAGAAGGGTCGCGAGTCGGGGAGGAATAGGGTGGAGCGATTGCACATATGGCACCGCGCCCACGGCCAGAGCAGCCGCAACACCAGGATCAATGACGACGGCCGACATCCAGCCATAGAGGAAGGAAGGCCGCAGCCCGTAACCTTCACGCAGATAGACGTATTCTCCGCCGGCCTGGGGAAAGCGCGCGGCCAGCTCGGAATAACAGAGTGCTCCGCATAGAGCGATGAACCCCATTCCGCACCAGACGGCGGCCAGAAGAAGGGGCGAGCCCAGGGACTTTGCCATGGCTGCCGGGGTAAGAAAAATCCCCAGCGCGATTGATTCCCCGACGACTGCGGCGACGGCCGCAGGCAGTCCCATCTGACGTTTTGGCTCCATGCGAATGCCATGCTACACGGAGCAGGTGACGACGGCCATCCACCAAAAGGTGGAGCCACCGGCTATTCGTAGCGCAGTGCCTCAATGGGATTAAGATTTGCTGCTTTAATGGCCGGAACCATGCCGCTGACCAGCCCGACGATGACCAGAATTCCGGTTGCGACAATGACGATGGCGGGGGAGATGAGCAACCGGATATCTGCGGCCTCAGCATTCGAGGCCAGGGCGCTGTAGAAGGTGATGCGGCCGACCCCGATGGCCACAGCATAGGCAAGAGCTATGCCGATCGCCCCTCCCGCAGCGGTAATCACGAGCGCTTCAGCGAGGAACTGGACCAGAATATGACGCTTGCGTGCGCCAAGTGCCTTTTCTACGCCAATTTCGCGAGTCCGCTGCTGCACGGCGACGAGCATGATGTTCATAAGGCCGATTCCGGCAATGCCCAAAGTTAACGCCCCAATAAAGAGCAGCAGGACCTGCAGCGCGAGCGTGATGATACGGAATTGCTTCAATTGCTCCATAAGATTGGCAACAAAGATCGCGTTGTGGTCGGAGGGACGGAAGTTGTGCGCAGCGGCGAGTGTATTGCGGATGGCCTTTTCCACCATGACGTTGTCGCCGGTGTAGTTCATCCATATGCCATCGAGATACTTCAGGTCTTTAATGTCGCCCATGGTATTGAATGGCACGTAGATCTGGCGATTGATATCGTCATCGCCTTCCTGCATTTTTGGTTTGAGTACGCCGATGACAGTAAAGCTGATTCCGTTAAGACGAACGCGTTGCCCGATGGCGTATTGGCCTGAGAAGAGCTTGGTCTTTGCTTCCGAACCAATGACAGCAACATGATTGCGCTGCTGGTCATCGAGGTCGGTGAAGAACCTTCCGGAAGCAATGTCGAGCTTGAGAATGTCCTGAATCTCAGAGTGATAACCATTCACCGTCCATGTATAGGTGTGCAGATCATTCGACACTGGGACTTGCTTGGACAGCATGGGCGAGATGTGCTGCAGATTCGGGACTGAATTCCAGAGGCGGTCTACGTCTTCCTGCGTGAAGCGCACCTGCACACCGGCCTTTGTACCTCCGGCCTGCTCACTGGTAAGGCCAGGAAAGACGCCAATGAGCTGAGTTCCCCACTGCGCAAAGATGGCCTCGATGGCGCGGCCGAATCCTGCTCCGTAGGCGAGCAGCAAGACAACTGTAGCAATGCCCCACGCCATACCGACAACGGTGATGGAAGTGCGGCGGCGGTTGTACAGCATGGCCTCGTAGGCCTGGCCCCATATGTCGCGCATCATGGCGTTGCTCCTATTCGCGCCGCAGCGCTTCTACCGGATCGAGTTCCGCAGCTTTGCCTGCGGGGTATAGCCCTGCGATGATGCCGCTTAGGCTCAGCGCACCGAGTGCGAGCGCGGCAGACCACGGGGCCATGTGCGGAGGATCAAAGCCCTGCATATTGTTTCCCACTAAAGAGTGCAGCACATACATAAAGCTCGCCGCTCCGGCGATGCCGATCAGCCCGCTGACCCCGGTGATCAGAAGCCCTTCGATAAAAAATTGCGTCATGATGTTTCGTTTGGTCGCGCCCAACGCCTTACGCAGTCCGATTTCGCTGGTGCGCTCAGTAACGGAGACGAGCATGATATTGATAATGCCCACAGCGCCCAGTGCCAGCGTCACAATGCCGACGCCGCCTAGAAAAACATCCATCGCAGTCCAGATTTTCCCCACCATTTCTTCGGTCTTGATGGTGTCCCATTCGTTGAAGGCGTCTGCAGAGTTGGCGTCAAAGCCATGACGCCGGGCAATGATTTCGTGCACCTGCTGCTTTGCCGCAACGTTGTCACCGCGAACACGCGGCTGGTACTGGATAGAGGTGACCGCATCGGCAGGAATGTTTTCCCCCTTCACGGGAAACATTTCCAGCATGGTGCTGAGCGGGATGTATATCTTCTGATTTTCGTTTTCGTTGTTGCCGCGCCCGGTTTTGTCGGCAATGCCAATGACTACAAAGCGAGCCCCATTCAGCAGGACCGTTTCGCCCAGGGCGGGGCGTCCGGGGAAGAGGAGCTTCGCGCTTTTTTCACCTAACACTACGACGCGCCGGCGGTCGGCCATGTCAGAGTCGTTGAGGAAGCGGCCTTCTTTGATGGGAAGAAAGCGCACGCTGCTGTAGTTTGGCTCGGCCCCAATGGCCTGCCCTCCGGCACTTTCATACAGGCTCTGCTGCTTGATGTCTTCGCGGTTGATGAAGGCCGTCGCGGCGCGCACGTCAGATGCCTCCGTGCGAATGGCCTGTGCATCAGAGAGCGTGAGATTGTAGGGGCGCATCCCCGTGTGCTGGTTGGGTACGGCAGGAATGGTGCCGCCCCACATCATGATGAGATCATTGCCAAGCGTTGCCAGAGAGCGGCGCTGTCCCGAACGAAAGCCTTCGCCCACGCTGATGAGCAGAAGCATGGAGCCCACGCCCCAGGCAATGCCGAACATGGTAAGAAAAGACCGCAGCTTGTTGGCCCAGATGGCGCGAAAGACCTGCCCAAAGATGTCGCTTGCACTCTGCATCGCTTACCGGAAGTACGCAAATTGTATGGAGGCGGTTCCCTGCTCTTTAGACTGCTTTCACCCAGAAAGACAGTGCGGATGATGGCATACTCAAATCACAAATACCGCACCGCCATTTAATTTTTTGTGTGTCGTAAAACCTGATGTTCCCATGCAACGTCTTATAAACTTGGGTAGCTTATACAGCTAACCGAGGACCTCGATTAAGTCTGAAGATGGTTTGAATATTATTTTGTGGCGATTTATCGGATTTAAATATTTGTCCATCTTTGATAAGTACGGATACACTAATTCCTGTTAGTTCCAGCTATACAAGCCGGCAGAAATAACTTTAATTTTCTTGCCTTTTCTTTAATGCCGATAGGCTATGACGAGCCAGATGGAGGAACTGTGGAAGTAAAAGACATTATTGCTGCCTTGGACAAAGAGATCAAACGTCTGAGGGAAGCACGTGAACTGCTGACAGGCACCGGCACAGAGCGGCGCAGAAAAGGCTCTGCACCAGGACGCACCCGCGGAACAAAAATGAGCGCGGCAGCCCGGCGTCGCATTTCAGCAGCCATGAAACAACGGTGGGCTGAGCGAAAAAAACAAATCAAAAAGTAGACCGACTAGGACCTTTCTCGTCTCCTTGAGGCAGACAAAGTAGCACCTTCTTCTGGAGGCAATAGGGCATTCTCATCAACCGGAAGTAACTTCTACTGAGTTTGTTTCGCTTTCAACCAGCTACTCAAAGTGGCGCTCGGCATTCTGCCGGGCGCGCTCCAGAGCATCATTCAGGTCCTGGCGTTTCAACTCCAGCGTGGCAGCGTCAGCATCCGGCGCTGGGGGCGCAACCGGACGCGCCCAGCTCACGGCAACGCGGGAAAACGGCTTGGGAACAAGAAAGCTGTCCCACGAACGCAATTTCCAGGCCCACTCAGGAAGAAGATAAAAACTGCCGATTTCCTGCTGTGTCATCTGCGCCAGTTTCACCGGGCCCATTTTGGTCTGGTAAATCGGCCCTCGAGGCCCATCCGCCGTAAAGACCACCGGCATTCCTTGTCGAACCACCTGCTCCAACGCGAGAAGACCCGCCGCACCTCCTCGGGAGCTGGAGCCACGCACGCTCGAAAACCCCAGCAGGGCAAGAGTGCGCGCAATCAGCTCGCCATCGAAGCTGCGGCTTATGAGAATGGAGCAGCGAAATTTGCGAAAGTACCACGCACAGGGCAGCGTGCACTGGTGCCAGAAGCAGAAGATGCCCTTTGCCGGAGGCGTAGCGGGAACTGCACCCGGCTCGGCGATGACTTCAAATCGTAACGTGGCCCCGATCACCGCCAGAACCAACGCTGTGAGCCGCGGAATCACCGCCATCGCAATCCGTTGCATCAGGGTGAATTTGGGGTAGTTCTTCGAAAGCACTTCCCAATCTTAATGGAAATCAGAGGATTAATTAGGTATCCGGTGGGCAGATGTGGACTTCGACAATCTTGGGTTGAGCGGTGAATCGGTCGATCTGGCATCAGAAGATTTAACGCACAGGGACATCTTGATTCAGCATTAGGGTCTCACCCCTCAATTCCAACCTGCCCACTTTAACGAGCTTGTCTCGTTGCTCTTCCACAGTCGCCCGCATATCCTCGGTCACGCGAGCAAATCCAAGGCGGCGACATGCCGCAACCGCTACATCCGCGGCTACCATACCATAACTCTCCTTCACTACAAGCTCCAGGAGGATAGGCCATGTGGCGTATGCATGTCGTGTTTTGCGCCGGCTAAAATTCTGCTCGGTTCATCTTTCCTGCAACTATAGCTTGCAGGCTTTCGCAAGCGCAAAGTATGAAACAGCGTTCTCTGCGGGAAATATCCATCATTTAAGGTGATTTGACGAAACACATGTTTACATTTCCACACTGTACGATAAAGCACGCAATTGTGATTGCCGCTGTCTCCGTAATACTAACCACATCGAATTCCGCTGTCTCCGTTTTGGCCCGAGAACATAACTCACAGATCGTGAACAATAGCGTCTGGTTAGATACGGCAGGGCAGCCGATTAGAGCGCAGGGCGGTACGATTGTGCGGTGGGCCTCTGTCTTCTATTGGTATGGGATGGATTGGTCCGGTCCCGTAAACAATAAGGTGAATCTGTACACATCAACCGATTTAATCACTTGGACCTCCCACGGCAACGTGGTGAACCTATTGGATGTGCCTGCATATAACAAGAATGACTGGATCGGACGTCCAAAAGTTGCTTATAACAAGACGACCCGAAAGTATGTCCTCTTTACCGAGCACAACAATAACGACGGAACTGGGCGAAACAAGCTGACATTCTTTACGAGTGACTCGCCTTATGGGCCGTTTCGATATCAAGCCGAAGATCCATATCCATGCGGATCTTCGATGGGCGATCTTGGGTCAATTCTGGTCGAAAATACTCAAGCGTATCTGTCTTTGACAAACGATAGCCCGGAAATTAATGGTTCAATCTGCATCGCCCGCTCAAGAGATCTTTTCTTGCGATTGATTCTGTGGTGTCCAGGATTCTTCCTCGGAACTATGCAGCCTCGCCGAGCAATAAGGAGGCCTCAGATCTGGTCAGGATCGGGTCCCGGTATTTCTTATTCGCGTCAGATACAGACGGTTGGAAGTCGAGCGAAACCACAGTTTGGACAGCACGTCAACTGGCCGGACCGTGGAATTGGGGCCGCTACGTAAGCACCGTGCCTCAAAGCGCAAATACCTTCGATACGCAAAACCTTTTGATTTTGCCCGTCGCAGGCAGTCGGAGCACTACCTATGTGTACATCGGAGATCGATGGACAGACATGGGCGGTAGTTCAGGAATTGGTCAAAACGAGTTTTTCCCTGTGGTCTTTGATAACGACCATGATGGATGGCCAACAATCTTGGGGCAAGCAAATTGGTCGATTGATGTCAAGGCGGGCACTTGGAGCGGCACGACGCGGCGGCGCTTGCGGTAAGCCCAAATGCCATAACTTGACTTCGCTCACCGCCTGGCCGCCGTCTAACTGATAGGAGCATGGCCACGAACTGCCCCCATCTGCTGAAGCCGCCGGAGGGACAGCTCGTTCCCGCGCCCGTGGGATCGCCGCACACCTGGACGTGATTGCAGGCAGTCTCTCCACAGGCACGAAGCATGTTTACGCTCGCGACAATTCCAGCTTCCATTACCGCAAAACCATCGAGGATTACGACGCGGCTCCGCGCTCACACGCTCCTGCTTGCATAATTCACGTGATACCAAGGGGCTAAAAGGAAACGTGTCCGCCAAGTGCGCAACCGGATTGCCATAGGCCATGTGGCGGATGCCAGGCGTTTCTCAGGGTACCTACCATTGTCGCGATTTCCTTCCAGAGACCTCCCATGCAGGTTCCATGGTTTTACCGAAGGATATTCAGTCGTGGCAACATGTGACGCGCATTTTGTTGTAAAGCAATAGCGCGAACAATTGGAAGCTAAGGCCAAAAAACATAGGGGCCTACTGAATCCCTAGAGAGGAGTCGAGTGGTTCTGGGACATTCACGTGCAGCCTAGGGGCGTTCATACTGGGTTGTCGCAACCTGACGACGGGGACATTCCAATCCGAAATCGAAATCACATATACGAAGGAGGTCTACGATGGCGCCTATGGCACCTTACTAATTAAGTCCTGGACGCACATTTTGGGGACAACAAATACTGGCTTCGGCGCAAGCGGCAACCTCTTTTCCAATTTTCATGGGAACAACTTGGCGTGCAGTTCGACGCCAGGTTCTCATGGTAGCAAATTCCTCTCTTCAACCACTCCGTACTGGGCGTGCCCATGGATTTCACCTGTGTGCGGTTTCCAGTACTCCCAATCATCACAAATCCCCTTGGAGGTGAAGTGTGCATACGGCATCGAGTAATACCCACACAACAATGGATTTTAGGCATTCAAAAGAAGAAAAAGTGCGCGCTGGGGCCAGAAGCCGATTTTCGCGAACATGGAAAATGCTGTTTGGGATTCTTATTTTGGCGACTGCCGCGGAATGCGCGATCGGACAAACCGTCACCGCATCGTCACGGTCCGGCAATTGCTTTCCCGGGAATGAAGCCGGCCATGGCGAAAAGAAGTGTTTGCGGACCGGCACGATCTACTGGGGCGCTGACGGCCACAGAGACAAACCGGGAGTCTACCAGGATGTTCCATTGAGCCAGCAGATCGCGGATCTCAAGAACATCTTCGGCAATACGCCCAACACAATCTTCTACAGCGCATGGGATAGCATCATTGGGCATGAAAGTGACGTAACTGAGTTGCAGGCTGCGGGAATTATCCCCATTGTCTCGGTGATCACATATCCAGATTGGTACAGCTTCTCCAGTGAGTCGGACGCTTATAATTGGGCGTACTCACAGGCCACAGAGGCAGTCAAGGCCGCGCCGACCGCGATGTACTGGAAAGTTGGAAATGAATGGAATTCGCAATGGCCGATTGCAAATGAGAAACTCAAATTCGGCGAGTTGGCGTCAGACTGGAACACCGCTCCCCATTATCCCATCTATAGAGGGGCCGCGGCGGGCGCAATTGCGGCCATTCGCGACAACAATCCGCATGCAAAAATCATCGCAGGGGCGATTACCGGATGGACACCCTTAGGCTTCGCCGATGCGCTCGCGGCGGATCTTGTCGATTATAATGGCCGCGATCTGTTGTGGGATTTCACGAACCTGCATTGGTACATGGATGTAGCTTCCGACGGTACACAGGGTGATTCGGGAGATCTGGGGGTACCCGATTCATACTTTGTCGCCAATTGGTCCCCTTTCTCTACACTCAATGCATATTCTCTGCTTTATCCGGCGATGAAGCCGTTATTCATAGACGAGTTAGGCTCAAGTGATGGGAATGTTCCGGCAAACGATGTTGAAGCTGGGGTCAGGTTGACCAACCTAATGGACAATGTTCTGTCACACACAAACCCGTCGTCAACTGAGCGTGGAGTTGTAGGAGCAACAATCTACCAACTCTATCAAATGCCTTTTGATCCAAAAGAGCCTAATGATCAAGTTGAAACTGGCTATTTCCTCTATAACTATCCTGCTGGCGGGCCGGTTACGATCGCGCCACAAGGCAAAGCAGTGAAGGAGTGGATCGCCCGCCACAACGACCCAACTTACAACAATAAACCGACTTTCTCTTTGTCTGGTGGCACAGGACCCACGCTCTCGCCAGGGACAACAGCGACTGCGACGATCACATTGACGCCTATCAAGGAGTATCACGGGGATATAGTCCTGACCTGCAGCGTTCAAAGCCTGCAGTACGCGGGTGCACCCGACACTCCGACTTGTGCGGTTCCAGGGCCTGTTTCGTTACAGGGCAGTGCTCCAGTAACCGCTACGATCACAATCTCAGCCGACCCAGCGACCTCTGGCTATTTTTATGACTTGACGGTGGTCGCGACCGGCAGGGATATCACGGCTGATACCAATGTCATTTTCATCGTGAATTGATTCAACCTCTGACCTTTGCTACCTGTGAAGGCGAGATCGAGATAACGCAGACCTGCGGCGTAGCCATCGAACCACGCCGCAGGTTTGATGAACAAATAGAATCTAATGACGCACTGTGGATCACCCATGAAACAGCAATGCTGCATTGGCGCTCTCCCGCCGCTATGTGGCCATGCACATTGATGAGCAAATATCTTCAACAGCTAAAAGATGTAGGGCACGTCTGGAATTTTGCCAGGCAACCTGCAGAATGTGCACTGCAATGGTCTATGCATTTCCACTTCTACTCCTCACAATCAGGGCTTATGCGATCCAGATCGGTCTCCATGCTAACCCGACCTGACTTGCTGGCTGCAGATCTTTTCATCGCGAGAACACGGCCACAGTGGAAATCATGAAGCGCATCCGATAGTGATCATTCTCAGGAGCAGGGCCTCTTCGACCGCCTGATGACCCGGTTGCGAAACATTGGCCCAAATGCCGGAGGCTCGGCGCGCGTGGCGACCACGGCGCTGACGGGCTGATTGGCAATTGCGCATAGAAAATTTATGCACGCGCGGCCCTGAAGAAACAGCGACTTACAGCGCGGAGGAGATGAGCCGCATCGCGAAGCAAACCTCATCTGCATCTGCAATGCGGTACGATCACGACGCGCCCCGCACTCGCTCCCTCACTCTGTCAGGCATTACTTTAGGCGATATCAGGCGACGAAAAGAAAAGGTATCCACCCAGGTGAACGCCTGCATTGCCATAGGCCATGTGGCGGATGTCAGGCGTTTATCAGAGTACCTACGATTGCTGCGATTACCTTCCGGAAACCATCAATGCAGGTTCCATGGATTCACCGAAGGATATTCATTCGTCGCAACTGTGGCGCGCATTTTGTTGTAAGGCTATAGCGCAGACCATTCGACGATAAAACGAACAAAATTATAGGGATCCCACCGAATTCAGAGAGGACAGAGATGAACGTAATGAAAAGACACGGCTACCTTCAGAAAAAGCTCAAGGATGCAATGCTAATGAGGGTGTACCTTTCGGGTTTGATATTGTTTCTGGTCGTAGGCTCGAGCCTTGCCGGCTTCTCGCAGACCACAGGCTCTGGCGACATCCGAGGTACGGTAACCGACAGCACGGGTGCACTAATTCCCGCTGCAACCGTAACTGTCGTAAACATCGATACCGGCGTGTCTATAAACGTCACCACCAACGCTGCAGGCGTGTACGACACTTCGTCTATCGTACTCGGCAACTACATGGTCACCTTTTCGAAACAAGGCTTTCAAAAATTGGTCCGCGGACCAGTTACGGTGAGGGCAGGCTACACGACAGTGAGCGCACAGCTAAAAGTTGGGTCGGAGACCGCGAATGTTGTTGTTGACGCGCACAATGTCCCTCTTTTGAGCACAGAGACGGCAGAGCAGTCCATTACGCTGGAAGCGCAGGCCATGGAGCAGATGCCGGAAGTAGGAGTAGGTTCCGGTCCTACCTGGGAGAACTTTGTCATTCTGACCCCAGGCGCAACTGGCGCAGCTTCGGCCTCAGGCGCGTACTCAAATTCGAGTAACCCCCAAGAAACAGGCGCTGCGGTCAACGGAAATCTTCCCTACTATAACGTTACATTGGATGGCTCGACTGTTCTCCTCGTCAACTCAGGAAACAATGTGGTCATACCCTTAGAAGACATCAAAGAGGTACAGATACAGGCCTCTACCTTTTCAGCGGAACAAGGAATCGGTGGAGTACAGTACAACCAGATCAGCAAAGGAGGCACAAATAAATTTCACGGAGCAGTGTATGAATACTTACAAAACGACGCATTAAATGCAGCAAACTACGGTTTCGGCGCACCCGTGAAAGTCCCATTTCTCCGTTTCGATAACTTCGGGGGGGCTATTGGGGGGCCGATTCTGAAGAATAAGCTGTTCTTCTACTTCAATTATGATCGGACTTACAACAATAGCGGCGCGAATACAGGGTTTGCGACACTCCCAACGAAGGAGGTGATGAATGGAGACTTTACAGGGTTCCCAACAATCTATGACCCTACAACCCAGGTAGTAAAGCAGACGGGCACCTGCCTTGAAGACGATGGTACGACGCAGCCTGCCCCCTGCGTGATAAGGCATTCATTCGCGTCAGAATATGGCAACGGAAACAAGATTCCACAATCCTTGATCAATCCAGTCGCTTTGAAGATACAATCCCTTTTCCCGACCGCAACGAACCACCCTTCGTCAGGTTTCTTCATCCCTGGTGTACTCGAGCCGAATGGCACAACGGCGAACAATTACTACTATTCGTTGGCAACAGCATCCTGGACGACAAAATATTTTGGCCGCCTCGATTACGATGTCACCGCGCAACACCGCATCACGATTTCTGACAGCGAACAGGATGCACCAGCGCTGGGTCCAAGTATCTTTGCTGCCCCTGTCGGGTGGCAAAATCAGGACGGTGAAAACAACAACGCTCAGATTTCAGACGTGTGGACAATCAGTCCGCGTTTGATCAACGAGGCAAGATTTGGGTTTACAGACGAACTGGACTTTTTTGCGGATAAAACGATTGGGAAGGGTTATCCGGAACAACTTGGGCTCAGTTATGCCAAAGCCGATGCACTTCCAGCTTTCAATATCACCGGAGGCTATGCCTCGATAGCACCAGCCTCAAATGCAATTCTGAAACAGTTTACTTTTGCTCCTTCCGATGTGGTGACCTTGGTCACAGGCAAGCACATTCTTCACTTCGGCGGGGAATTTCTTATCTACCAGGACAATGCAACTGCGTGGGGCAACACCAATAGCGGGACCTTCACTTTCTCCGGCAACTACACGTCCGCATATGTAGGGTCGGGTTCTACCGGTGCAGGTTATGCTGACTTTCTCTTGGGCGATTCGAATTATTGGAGCGCTTATGTCGTTCCCGAATACGGTGGGCGCTACAAGACACCCCAGATGTTTGCGCAAGACGACATTAAGCTGAAACCCAACCTCACTCTCAATTTGGGCGTCCGCTACGTAATCCAACATGGATGGAATGAGGTTAAGGGTAATGAAGCCTCCTTCGATCCCACGATTCTGAATCCGGCGACGGGCACGCTTGGAGCGATGTGGTACGGCACAACCCACGCAAATGGGCGTACTTCTCTGGAAGCGAATATCTGGAGCAGTGTTCTACCCCGGGTTGGGTTCGCTTGGGAGCCATTACCCAACACGACGGTGCGGGGAGGTTGGGGACTTTACAACTACAATTACACCCTAAATAGCAGGGGGCTTGCCATGGGTGGCGCGTTGCAATCAACTGGAAGCGCATCAGACTTGACCAACGGCATCACACCGGTGGTGAACTTGTCCGGAACGAGCACGGTGAACGGGAATGGTGCGGTCAGTGCCACCTATACGGCATCCCAGCTGCCCTACGGGCCCATTCCAAACACTCCAGACGCCCTGAACGGTCAGGGACCATGGTACCAAGAGTACCATGCGCCCGACACCAAAATAGAACAATGGACTTTGGATGTGCAGCGTATGTTGACTCCCAATATTGTCGCCGAGATCGCATACGTGGCAAGTCATGGCTACAACCTTCCGTTTCAGTCGGATATCAATCAGGTGCCCGAAAGTAAGCTTGGCCCCCAAGACAATCCTTCCGGCAGGCCTTATCCACAGTTCCAGAATATGATTTCCTGGGGCGGAAACTATAATGCTGTGTCAAATTACAATGCATTCCAGGCGTCGATTACGCAACGCTCTACCTCAGGCCTCAGCTTCAGTTTCAATTACGTCTGGTCGCACTTTCTTAACGACCAGGATTCCGCCGCATGGCAGGCCCCGTCTATAATTTGGCAAAACGCATTTAAACCCTCTGCCAACTACGGACCATCAAGTTTTGACGTGCGAAACGCATTCAAAGGGTATGTGACCTATGAGATGCCTTTCGGAATAGGTAGACGATACCTGGGCGGAAGCGGACTGAATGCTCGAATTCTTGATTCGGTTGTTGGGGGATGGAACGTCTCGGCAATAGTTCGGGCCCAGAGCGGTAATCCTTTCACCCCAATAGTTAGTAATAACCAGTCCTTTGCACAAGATGGCTTTTGGTATCCGAATGTCATCGGGAACCCGAAATTGTCACATCCCAGCATCCATACGGGGTGGTTCAATCCGACGGCTTTCGCTGCTCCGCAAGCAGGCACATTCGGAAACGCACATCGCAACAGCGTTTACGGGCCTGGCTTAACTGATGTTGATATGAGCCTCGGAAAAACATTTGCTCTCGCCGAAGGGATCAAGTGGGAGATTCGCGGAGACGCCACCAATGTGTTCAATCATCCGAGCTTTGGCGATCCGAATTACAGTTTGTATTGTCCAACCCTGGGTGCGGCATGTCCAAGCACAAACGTAACTTATGACAGGAACCTTACGAATGGTGGGCGTAAGATGCAGATCAGCACACGGCTGAGCTTCTGATTATGTTGACGCGGGCCGGCCCGCAAGTGCGCACGGGTCGGCCGCGAACTCCGCGACCGGACAGCAGGCTATCTTCTGGTGTTTAGGAATGAACCACAGAACATACATTCCTGCGATCAATCGCGGCGAGAGGGAGCGGCACGAGTCACACCCCATTGGTGGCCGCGGACAGCCGCGCAACCCTTTATGTTCGCTCTCTAAAATCAAGATGCATTTCCTTGTGGCACTTCTGATGGCTGTCACTATTCCATCACCGTGCCAGAGTCCGGCGGCAGTAAAGGATCAGATCTCCCAGCATTCGCATAACGCGGAGAGGTATCTGCGGGAGGGTCGCCCGGATCTTGCGATTCCTGAGTTCGAGAAAATCGTTGCTCTCGATCCAGGCGCTGTCGACGCGCATGCAAATCTTGGCGTCCTCCTATTTTTTCGCGGCGACTACAAGGAAGCTGTCCCCCAACTTCGCGCAGCCGTTAAATTGCAGCCCGATTTGTCGAAAATTCAGGCACTACTTGGGCTGGCGGAGGGCCGGACCGGTGACCAGACAGGCAGTCGCAAGGATCTCGAAGCTGTCTTTCCAAAGCTCAAGGATGAGAAAGTTTACACCGAGGTGGGCGAGGCTTTGATCCAGAACTACACGGCAACTGGCGATCTGGAAAAGGCGGCAACAACTGTGTCGTCCCTGTTGGCATTGCAGCCAACCAACACGGTACTGCTCTTCAGTGCCTATCGGCTCTACTCGGATCTTGCCGGCAAAGCCATGTTGACATTGGCCATGACGGCTCCGGGTAGTGCGCAGATGTATATGGTAATGGCGCGTGAATTGGCGCGGCATAACGAGGGCGCTCTTGCCATCGAAAATTATCGAAAGGCAATAAAGAGTGACCCTACCCTTCCGGGACTGCATACCGAATTGGGGGACGTTCTCTATCACTCCTCCGATGAGAAGCTCCAGGCCGAGGCGGAGGCCGAGTTTAAAGCGGCCTTGGCAGCCAATCCTGAGGATGAAAAAGCACTACTTATGTTAGGGAAAATCGCAGAGAAACGCGGGAACTTGCAAGCCGCATCTACTGCCTATTCGCATGCTTTAGCACTGGACCCAAATGATAGCGATGCCTGCACTGAGTTGGGTGAGGTGCTTGTCCTCTTAAATCAGCGAGAGCGAGCACAGCAGATGTTCGAACGTGCGATTCAAATTGATCCATCGGATTATGTAGCACATTACCGATTGGCGGGTTTGTACCGCCAGAGCGGCAAGTTGAATGAGGCGAAAGAGCAGGTTGCCTTGTGTCTAAAGTACAAGCAAATGAGAGACAATCTCGGCAAAATCTTTGACAGCATGCGCGTCCTCTCCCGTCAACATGAATCCGAAGATGACGCTAAGGGTATTCAATAGGACCGAGCCGCGCTGCGTCGGCACATCGACCGATCGAGTACTTGTGAGGTACAAGCAGGGGAGCGAGACCCCGAGGCGGTACGGAGGCGCTTCTGGGAAACTGAGATCGTGAACATGTGAATTTGCGCTTACGAAAATCTTCGTTGAGAGATGCTCCTAGAGGTGTGCGATTCCACGTTGCAGAGCAACCACAACCGCTCGCGTTCGATCGGTCACATCGAGCCGGGAAAGGATGTGCTCCACATGCGCCTTTACAGTCGCTCTGGCAATCCTAAGTGCGTCGGCGATTTCGGGATTGGTCTTGCCTTCAATCATCAGGGCCAACACTTCCTTTTCCCGTGCGGTAAGCCCTTGTCTGGGGTTGCGTTGGGCGAGAACCCTTGCGACAGGGGGAGGTAGGAAACGTCCTCCGCGGTGGACCTTCTTAATTGCGCTCACAAGCATCTCATACGGCATACCTTTAATGACGTAACCCTGAGCACCCGACGCAATTGCCTGATGGATGTCCTCGTCACCTTCATAAGTGGTTACCACAACAATCCGCGCCCTCGGTTCGACCTCACGAATCATTCGGATTGCGTCTGCACCACTTCCATCAGGAAGCCTCAAGTCCATTAGTGTCACATCGGGCCGGCATTGCAAGAAGAGTTCAACAGCATCCTTGCTTCTGGAGGCTTGACCAATCACCTCAAAGTCCGGATGCGCATTGATGATCGTCGCAATTCCAACTCGCATCAAGGGATGATCGTCAACAATCAGAACAGTGATCTTCCTGGCTATCTCAGTCATAGTTGTGCTCGCGATGCGTATAGGCTTGTGTTCTTAAGGGAGATTGTCAAACGCGTTCCCTGCCCTTCCGCGGTCTCGATTCCAAACTCCCCGCCAATTCGCTGGATTCGTTCTCGCATCACTTCCAGGCCAAAATGCTGGTCCTTGGACACTCCAGGATGGTTTACATCGAACCCCTTTCCATCATCGTAGATAATAATTCGAAGCAACGAAGGGTCAAACTGCACAAGCAGTTCAACGCTTTTCGGGCGCCCATGGCGCGCTGCATTATAGAGACCTTCGCGTGTGACCATCATAATCTCATGGGCGACTGTGCGCTGAACCGGCTTTCCCCTTCCTTTGATTTTGCATAGGATGGGCAGCTGAAACTCCGCATTTAGTTGTGCCGCGATCACTCGAAGCTCTTCGGCAATATTGACTTCCGCAATGTCGCCCGTACGGAGGCCCCAGATAGCCTGCCGTGCTTCGTCGATTGTGGATCGAATTTGTAACGAAGCGGTATTCAGCAACTGATCGCCCTGGGCGATCCCCTGATCGGTCAGAATTCTATGTGCCTCCAGGAGCCCCGACACACTAGCGCAACCTTGAATGATCGTGTCGTGGATTTCCCCCGCCACCCGGCTCCGCTCCTTCATTACAGCAGCGAACTTCTCTTTAAGGCTTCGCGTTCTGCGCCACTGGATCCCCCATATGACGCCCACGCTCAGCATAAGACAGAATAGTGCGAACCACCACGTCCGGTAGAAATGGGGCCGCCGCGTTACAGCAATGGATGCTTCGGTGAGGTCATCCGGGGTATTGGCATCAAATGCGTCCACTCGAAAGGTGTATCTCCCGGGAGGAAGATTCGTATAGGAGGCACTGCCTTGCAGCGTGGAATTCCAGGTTTTGTCGAAGCCGTCAAGACGGTATCGAAATCGTATGCGATTGTGGGCAGTGAGTTGAATGGCATGAAAATGAAACTCGATCCTTGATCCTCCAGTGCCGAGATCCGCCCCATTAGCCGTTGTCACAGAGCTGCCATCAATGTCCAGGTCATCAAGAACAACCCTTGGCATATTCCTGCTGATGTTCCGGTTGCCGGGATGGATTCGGACTGGTCCAGCCGCACTTGCAAACCAAATCTTACCGTCGGAAGCCAGGATTCCTGCGGGCTGAATGCCGCCGAACATCTGTGTTATCTGCAACCCTTCGGAAGCTCCGTAAAGTCTGAAATGGGGATGGAAGGAGGGATCCTCTGCCGCTTGATCGATTTCCTTTCGCGCTACCATAGTTACGGCGTTCGGACTGCTCAGCCAGACTTGCCCGGAAGTGTCTTCGACGACGGAGTAAACACTATCGGATGCCAATCCGTCTGAGATGGTGAAATGGGACATCCGCCCGAGCCACCAGCGATACAGTCCGTCCCCTCGTGTCCCAAACCATAACCCACCTTCGACATCTTGATGAAGCGACCACACTTTCTTTGTCGCGAGTGCACGTGTGATTTCATCGTTGACGAATTTATCCAGATGCCGGTGACTCAATCCGCCATCTGTTCCAATCCAGAGATCGCCTTTAGCATCTTCCAGCAGAGCCCTTCCACTTCCATAGGCAAGTCCATTCTGCTGATCGAACGATTGCCATTTTCCATTTACCCAGTGACTTATTCCGCCGTCCGTTGCAATCCAGACACTCCGGTCCCGAGACTGGAGAAATCCCCGAACGAAGTCGTTTGCCAATCCGCCAGATTGGCTGGTGAAATGGGAGACACGCGTTCCACGCATCCGGTAAATACCTTGCCCTTCAGTTCCAAACCAATATGCTCCTTCGCTATCTTCCAGTACAGTCCTAATCTTCAGGTCGTGAGTTCCTGGCACATGAAACTCTGTTATTTTGCCCGCACGAATCTGGTGAAGTCGAGAGGAGGCCACCCAAAGGGTTCCATGCCGGTCCTGATAAATGCTGCCAAAATCAGAATCGGCCATGCCAGGGACCTCAACTGTCGTAATTTCTGCCTTTCTGAGCCGTAGCATTCCGGCCTGTGTGCCGAGCCAGATGTCTCCATAGCTATCTTCGTAGATCCCAAGAACAATGTTGCTGGGCAATACCTCGGGCGCCGCATAGTGGCTAAAGCGATTGTCGCGCATTACAAAGAGGCCATGGCCGATAGTTCCGATCCAAACCGAACCATCTTTCATTTCGTGTAACGTTCGTACGGTGCCGACAACACCATCTACTTTGGCCCACACCCCGTGGCCTCTGGCAATCTGCAGCCGCATCAAGGCCGAAATAGTCCCAACCAGGAGGCTTCCATCGCGCAGTGGCAAAAAGGATTTGATACCCAGCCATCCTGGCGCACCTGCCAATGGATATTCAGTCGCCCGACCATCGATGAGCCTGAAGAGTTTTGAGCCACCAACCCATATTCCTCCATCGCTGCCTTCAGCCAAGGCATGGATCGATCCAAGATCTTTGGCATCAGGAGGATGAATGGCGGTCACAAGGTCGCCTCTCACACGGAATAGTCCATGGTCTGTTCCTACCCAAATTCGGCCTTGATGATCCACCAATATGGTCCGCACAAAATCATCAGTGAGTCCATCAAGCTTCGAAAATAGGCGGAACTGGCCGTGACGATAGCGAATGAGACCGCCTCCTTCGGTACCGATCCACAGAGTGCCGTTACTTGCCCGCGCGAGACAGAAGACGCTGTCGGCACGAAATGCTGGTGTGTTTGTGTGTGTGAAGAGCGTAAATCGTGAACCATCGAAGCGGACCAGGCCGCCACTTGTTCCTATCCAGAGGTAACCATCGTCCGTTTGGGCTATAGCTTGCACAATTCCTTCAGGCAAGCCATCCTGAGTCTGCCAGAGTTGCCGGGTATACCCCGACATGGATGAGGGATTTGAGTGTTGGTCGTTTGCAAAGACGAAATGGGCAGCGAGGAAAAACATTAAAGCACAGCCCAAGCTGACCCGAAGAGCAGAAACCCATCTGTACCGAGCGCTTGATGTGAAACGCGCTCGTGCTTCGTTAAGTTTGTCCTGAGCCCTTCGAATAGCTCTTCTCGGATTTTGCATCCAGTTCAGCTACTCCATTTAGTGTTAGTACGAAAGAAGAACATCTTAGTGCTGGTACGAAAGAACATCCCCGTTCTTCGTCGGAATGATTTTAGGTTTGGGATCTGGTTCAGTCCACTGCTATCCCAATTAGCCCGGATCGAGCCGGTCAAGCGCTTGGATGCGGTCTTTTCGTCAACGTAGACCAAGGCGGCCGGCATCATCGGCCTTTGCTTGAGCCCGCCCGAGCACGCCGAGTGACCGGCCTGGAACCCGGGTTGATGCGGTTTCCAGGTCAGTCACCCCTTGAGCGTAAGGTAATGTTTGAACACCTCTGAGGAAAATGCCCCTCGAGCGCATGAGTTCTGCCGTGTTCTTTGCGCAGCCTATTCGGCATCTTTGACGCAGCGGAAGCCTACAGCTCCAGAGCGATCGTAACTTGGCGCCATGAGAAGCAGCTTGGCGTGTTCGCCATTCTGGTAGGCCTGAGGAAAATACCACATAGAGCCCTGGGGCTGGTAGTGGCTTCCACCACGGAGGATGGCGGCGCGGGTGTGCTCGTCGACATACTCGTCGGTCCACTGCCAGACGTTGCCCACCATATCCATCACACCGAAGGGGCTTGCTCCCCGGGGGTGCGCATTGACATCGCTGGCGGCAAGCATGGTGCGTCCTCTGTCCGGGATGGGCGCCACCGTGTCCTTGGGATCAGCGGGCACGGGGCATGCCAGTGGATTGGGGACAGTGGGTGGAAGGGTCCAATCACAGTTACCCCATGGGTAATGGCGCTGGTCATTGCCCTGCGCGGCGTATTGCCACTCCCACTCGTGCGGGAGACGCTTGCCGGCCCACTTGGCGTACTCGCGGGCATCTTCGATCGAAACCCAGGTAACGGGCCGATTGGCAGACCCTTCAGGATATGTGCCGCCCTGCCAGTCTTTGAGGAAGTTCAGATCGTCTTTAGGACGGTAATGCGTGGCATCGAGAAATTTCTTAAACTCGGCATTGGTGACGGGGTACTTGTCCATGTAGAAGGGTTTGATCTCGATGCGATGTTCGTGGTAACGGCGAGGGCTGTTTTCCCATGGATACTGGACATCGACATCGACGTCGTTGTCGCCCTCGATCTCCATACCACGAACGATGAAGAGATAGTCACTCCCATCGATGCGGACCATGCCATCGGGTGCAGTCCGGGCAGGTTTGGTGGCGGGTATATCGACAATCCTCTGAAGAGTCTTCTGCCATTCATTGGAGAAACTCGACAGAGGTTTGGCGGTGAGTTCCTTCATCTTGTCGAGAGTCTGGCGGATTGTGGCATCGGGCTCGGACGGAGTGGCGAAAATGGCTCCGTATCCGCGTGCTTCGATGGGGAAGGAAAGCACGGCCTGATCGGCTTCAATGGCGGGCTTTAGTTCAACGCCGTGGTAGACGTCAAAGTAGCGCATGCCGGATTTGTATGGGACCGTGATCTGGCGGCCGGAGACGTCATATTCGTTGCGATTGACGATGGTCCAGAGGGTCTGGTCCCCGAGCGGCCAGCGGCTGGCGAATACACCGTAGAGGTGCATGGGATAGAACGGCTCCCACTCCGCGCTGATAAGGAACGGAGCAAATGCGCGCTCCATGGTGGCGACGCGGCGGGTGGCTTCGCTGTCGCGCGGGGTGATGCCGTTCCAGATGCCCCAGATATTTTCCCAACTCTCCCAGCCTTCTCCGTTGAAGAAAGCGAACTGGAGATTGTCGGTCTTCGACCTGCTCCAGCGATCACAAACGTGAACCATGTGACGCGGCTCAAACCAGCGATAGCGATCGACCTGGGGCACGAATTTGAAATCAGAGTAGTATCCCCAGGAGAGCACGTTCCATGCGACAGCTTCGTCACTTTCGCCGAGTTCCGGTTCGAAAGCAAGAGGATGGTCGATCTTTTCGGCGGCAAGGGAGAAAGCCAAAGGCACGCCATCCTGTGTGTCGCCATTGACGCCATCGGCATCAAGCTGCTTCATGAACTCGGCGACGGCATCAGGCCAGGGCTTGCCGGGATCGCGGGTGCCCTGATCCCACATCATCATGGGGAAGAGCACGCGAACGCCACGACGATGAAAATCGGCGACCATCTGCTTGAGGCCTTCGATACCGCCAGGCATGGAGCGAACCATGTCCTGCTGGTTGCGATCGTCAATGCCCAGGTTTGGATAAGTCGCCCAAATAAGCACGCTGTCGATGCCGCCGTAACGCTTCTGGAGGTCGTCGAGATACTTGTCGACCGTGTACTTGCCCTGTACGGGGTCGTAGAAGAAGCGGTCGCTGACCATCATTTGCGGCTGGATGAAACTGGATTGCGCCCATTTGAGGGCCGGGACGGAATAGCGGGTAGGATCGTAGCCGACGCGAATACGACGCTCAGTGCGCCAATGATTGAGATCTGTCAGCCATTCACGATGAGCGAACGGAGTGCAGGGAAACCTTTCACCTTCCCATGCATTGGGCAGAGTGAGGCAGGGAGGAGAGGTGATCAGCTGGACGGCAGGCGAAGGAACGTAATGTGAATCCTGAGCCCTGGCCAATGTCACTAAGAGTGCAACACAGAGTGAGAGTGCCGGGCACCACCGAAGACTTGGGCGAGTACTTTTCAATGCGGGTTCTCCAGTTCATGCAAAGGACTTCAATTCGTCTCTGTTTTGTCCGGCCGTTTAGACCGAAATCATCGCCGGACTGAGGTTCATGCGAAGTGCACTAAAGACAAATGGTTGAGTTTTCATGCAAGAACGATGCCACTTCGGCCATGGTGGGCATCGCGGGTTGCGCCCCGACGCGGGTTACGGAGATTGCGGCTACAGCGGCCCCAAAGACAGCGCTTTGTTGAGGTGACTTGCCCAGCATGAGACCGACAGCAAAGGCGCCATTAAAGGCATCACCCGCAGCGGTCGTATCAACCGCTTTCACGCGAAACGCGGGGACAAACTCATCGACGCCATCGCGCGAAGTAAGGTACACGCCCTGCGAACCGAGCTTGAGGATGACGCCGCGACAACCATTGGCAAGAATGGACTGGGCAATCTGAGCAGATGGCAAGCTGTGGCCAGAAGAATAGAACGCCGCTTCGAGTTCGTTTGGGGTGAGCCACTGCGTCTTCTCTAGGATTGCCTTGGGAAGTTCGCGCGCGGGAGCTGGATCGAGAATCAGCGGTACGTTCTCCCGCGCGCAGACGGAAGCGAGATGTTCGACAGTTTCGAGGGGGATTTCGAGCTGGGTGAGGACCATGCCCGCCTGACGAATGATTCCGAGGTTGTCGGTGACATCCTGAGGCGTAACTTTGGCATTGGCACCAGGAGCAACAATGATGCTGTTTTCACCTTTGCTGGAAACTTCAATGACGGCGACTCCGGAAGCGCCGGGACTGGTGGCGACTCCGCTGAGATCGACGCCGACGCTCTGGAGATGGGTCCTCAACTGAGAACCAAAGGCATCATTTCCCAGGCGGCCGATCATGCAAACTGGATATCCGAGGCGTGCAACGGCTACGGCCTGATTTGCACCTTTGCCTCCAGGATGGATTTGAAAATCCAATCCGAGCACCGTTTCGCCTACGGCCGGGATCCTTTCAGTGACGGCGACGAGATCGAGGTTGATGCTGCCTACAACAATGATGGGTTTTTTGCCGGGCAATTTGTCTCTCCTGTATCACGAACATTAAACCGATAAAAACTGAGCATTGTTCCTGATTGGGCGTTTTCGATATCGTGCACTGCGGGCGGAATTAGCGCTGCTTCAGACGAGCACCAACTGAGCCGCAGTGGCCTGCTATCGCGACCATTCAGGAGCTCAGGAAAAGAGCGGAGCCACAGCAACTGCCGTGAGACCACTCAGGAACAGAACAAACATCCATGCCAAAAAGATCCTGGATGGAGAAGGAGCAGTGGCGAACTCGCGCCACACAAAGACCCCCCAGCAAGCCGAGATCATGGTCGCGCCCTGCCCAATGGAATAGGAGACGGCGGGGCCAACGATATGGGCTTGGGAGGAGACAAAGTTCAAAACGGTTCCTGTGCACCAGATGGCTCCGCCCAGCACTCCCCAGAAATGGAAAGAGACGGGGGCCTGAAAGTACTCGCCTATCGAAGTGGCGCGGCCGCCATCGAGCGGCTTGCGCATCAACAGCCAGTTAAACGGAATGGCGCAGACCAGAACGCCAAGGGCTAAAAACAAGACAGCCGCATAAGGACCAACGGGATCTGCGCCAGTCATGGCCGCGGAGACGCAGGGATAGAAGCATCCCATCAGAACACCAGCAATCAGGCTGATCACGATTCCGCGGCGGCTCATGGCTGCCTTGTTTGCTTCGCGGATGCGATAGGCTATGGCGTCGAAGGCAATTGCGGCCACCACAAGAGCGATGCCGCCAAAGAGAAGAAGAGGATTTCCCTTGGGCGTGATCAAATAGCTGCTCACAGCGCCAACGACGAGAGCCAGCCCGATGCCGATGGGAAAAGCGACGGCCAGGCCCGCAATGTCAATGGCAGCTACAAGAAGGAGATTGGCCACATTGAAGACCACGCCACCCATGAAGGCAAGCAGGAAGGTGCGAGAACTGGCTGAAGCGATATCGACCAGAAATCGCTGTCCGGTGCTGCCGAAGCTGCCGAGAGTCAAGCCCCAGATGCAGGCCCCGAGCAGAAGGCCAATCACGTAGTCCCAATAGTAGAGTTGAAACCTGAATTTGGGACAAAGCTTAAGAGTGTTTGCCCAGGACCCCCAACAGAACATGCTGATGATCATGAACGACAGTACAATTCCGTAGATCTCCGGTTGATACATTCAACCTTTCCTTTCGCAGGTTTCCAATGAAGGCCAGAGGCATTCGAATGGAAGGGGGCAGAAGCGCGGGCGCTCGGGAGTGCTTCGCATCGTCAATTCAGTAATCTGCGCAGAGGTTCTTCCCTACTAGGGAGTGATCGTGAACGACGTATGCTGCTTCGCCAGGAATTCTCGCCAACCCATACATCGACTACGGTCGGTTCCACGACTCGCTCCTGTTTGGCATTGATGAAGGACAGTTGCTCGAAACCTAATGGTAGCTCCACGCGCCGTGTTTCGCCGGGCGCCAGCTTCACACGCGCAAATCCCTTCAACTCGCCATGGGTTGCTCCACACTGCTCGAGCGTTTGCCAATATACAACTGAACCGTCTCGATTGCCTCCATTGATCCATCGTTGTGAACATCCACGCCAGCCTGCTGTGGTTGCTGCGTTGTTGAAGAATCCGACACAAGTTCGCTGAGCGATACTATCGACCTGCTTACAACTGGGTCTCGAAACGAAAATTTAGAATAACTAAGCCCCCAACCGAATGGAAACAGAGGGGCATTGTCCTCATCGATGTAACGCGAAACATCCTTTTCCCGGCCAGTTGCAGGAGGATGTGACAGATCCACATTTGTCCACGGACGGCCAGTAGGAAACTGCATGTAGCTTAGCGGCTCCTGCCCCACGGAACGGGGAAAAGAAACTGGCAGCTTCCCAACAGGGAAAATGGTGCGATCGCCGTGAATGATGTCCGAGCCGAGCAACAACGGAATGTACAAGCGCGATTTCTCAACCGCAATGCGCTGATAGCGATTTGTTTCTTCGGCTCCGTTAAGGCCCGTTCGAGGAGAACCCTTGCACGGAGTTCGATGCTTCTTCCTGTTCCGTTTGAACTTGACTGCGCAGTCGGTTTTGCTTCGCGCTCTGATACACCTGCAAACTGAAAACCTTGTTGCGGACGCGACTGGCCGAGTACCGCGGTATGGCTTGGGCAGAAAACTGCGACAAAAAGACAGATCATCCAACCTGCACAGGAACGTGACAACGATGTACCCTCACAAAACTATTCTGGCCGCAAACGTTGTGGCCAGCGTATATTGTGGCGATGCACAACATAAACCACGCATCGGCCACACGGCGGATGCTGAAATAACCGAATCATTGGCGAGTTCCAAAGATTTTGGAGGGCAACTATGGGAAGTGGTCAGATAAATCTTTTCCGCTTCGTAAATGCGCTTCAGATGCCACCAATGCCCCGCAAATAATCCTCCCACACTCGTTTCGAGATGGCAGCGGCCGGTCCGGATGGCTGGCCGCTGCTTCATTCAGTGCATGCTTTAGTTCACCGAAAAGTTAAGATTGGTATCAGTGCTGGCACCGCCTCCAGTACCAGTTATCGTTAGCACCCATCCTCCCTGTTGGGTCGAAGAACTCGTGACTACAGTCACAGTCGCCGACACCGGAAAATCCCCGGTGATCGGAGGCACGGAAGATACAGTGCAAGTCGGCGTTCCGGGACCGCCTGCCCACGGAACACTCTGTGCACTACAGGCAATTCCAACCTGCCCTGTGAATCCATTCAATGGAGTCACTGTAACTGTGATTGTGGCTTGTCCCGGCGCTCCCACCGAAAAATCGCTACCCGACAGAGAGAATTCCGGACCACTATTCGTGCTTGGATTTGCATTGGCGCTGGCCCAGTTCTTCACCGCTGCACCCTGCGGAGCAAGTGTTGTGGTCGATTCTCCGGGAACATGGTAGTAAAGAAATGACTGCTGACTCGGCGCATACTGATAGAGTTGATAAATCGTCCCTCCCACAATGCCTTGCGCTGAAGAGGATGGAACTGCATTGGCCAGAAAATTCTGCATCAACCCAGTAATCGCATTTCCGGCAGCCGCGTCGTTAAATGTAATGCCCCCGTCGCTCGAACCAAGTTCATCTACGAACAGAGGCTTTCCAGTTGGATTAAGAAGAGTGTAAGCGTCGTAGTTGTTATAGTAGTCGTCCGGCATTCCCAAATTGCCTCCATCGGAGCCGTTAGGATGCACGGATGCCACGTCCACGTACCAATGAAGACTCGTGTAGTCCCACGTTAAATTGCGCCCTCCATAGTTCTCTAGATCCTTCGCCAGCGCATCGGCAAATCCCGCACGGTAAAAATCCGTGCTTGCTCCTCCAATGATTTGCGCGTTCGGAATATTATCCCGAATTGCTGCGATTGCTCCTGCAGCCGCACCGCGGTATAAGGGATAAGACTTCAAATTCGTCCAATCTGATGCAACTGAGCCAGCCGTTGTTGTGATCTCGCCGCTGATGGGCGGCTGATCCGTCCATTCATTTCCAACTATCCAGTACGTCGCAGTCGGCGCGGCCTTGACTGCTTCTGTGGCCTGTGAGTACGCCCAATTATAAGCGTCCGACTCACTGGAGAAGCTGTACCAATCTGGATATGTGATCATCGAGATAATGGGGATAATTCCCGCAGCCTGCAATTCAGTTACGTCACTTTCATGTCCAATGATGCTATCCCATGCTCTGTAGAAGATCGTGTTGGGCGTATTGCCGAAGATGTTCTTGAGGTCCGCGATCTGCTGGCTCAATGGAACATCCTGGTAGGGGTTGTCCTGGCCGGTTTGATCCGCCTTATCGCGGTGGCCGTCTGCCCCCCAATAGACCGTCGCGGGGCGTGGATTCGTCCCGGTATAGGTCCAACCATTCCCGTTCCATCCGAACCACTGATTCTGAGCATTTTTGTGATAGATCATTCCGTTGACATAGGACATTTGAATCGCGTTCGCGGTATAGCCAGCCTCGGTCCCGTTTCTTAGAACGGTCTGCTGGGCCGACAGAGTCCACAAGCTTCCTTGCGTATCGATCAGGTAGGGGGCTGAGGGAATCGTGGCACCACTGGCTGATGCGGCAAGGGGATTGGTCGCTCCTGTCCATCCTGATCCATTCCAAAAGAACCATTGGTTTTGTGTGTTTTCCTGATAGATTGTTCCGCCAACGACCGCCACCAGCATGACATTCGCTGTATAGCCTGCTGGGACACTATTCTCTAACACTGTCTGAGACGTAAGTGTCCATACATTACCTTGCGAGTCGGTTATATATGCATTTGCAGGGATAGTCATTCCATTCGGCGAGATGGGAAAGGGAGAGTACGTCGACTCGGCCCATTGCGTTGTTCCGGTACCGGTGAAGCAGTACCATGAGCCTTGGCTATTTTCGTGATAAATCATCCCGTTAACATAGGCAAGCTTCACAACATTTGCCGTATAGCCTGCGTATGCGTTGTTCTTCAAAACCGCTCCTTGCGAAAGTGTCCACACATTACCTTGTGTATCTATGATTTCTGATGCGGAGGGTATGACCGTGCCGTCTGGAGATGCAGACTGCGCTATTGCCATACTGCTTCGGCTGAACAGAGTTGCGACAAATAGGAAAACAATAAATAGGTTGTGCGATGTATTCCTGAATTGAAGAATCGTCGCCCTGCGAATGTGTTTAATTTCGGTTTTCATCCCATCCTCGTCATCGAAGTACACGTTGCTTCGATCCCACCATTCGTTCCCGAATGCTCCATTTCACCAGGAAGAAGCGAACGGCGAGAATCATAAGAGCGGGAATTTGGCCTCACATCGGCTACTTGGCCGATTCGCATTCGTCATCGCAAAAAACGATCTGCGGCGTTGGTGTAGGCCTGAGCGCTCATCCAACCGACGACTACATCTTTGTCAGCGAGACCATGAAGGGTGAACAACCCTACTGGCCGGACAATCTGATGAAGCGGTATATCAAGCCGGTCGCCAGGGCGAACGGCATCTACAAGAACATCGGTTGCACACCTTCCGCCACACCTTCGGCATGCTGCTGAAGGCCAACGGAGAAGATGTGAAGACTGTACAGGAGCTTCTACGACACGCGAACAGCAGAATCACGCTTGAGGTGTACACGCAGGCTGTGACCTCGAATAGGCCAGCCGCACAGAGCAAGGTTGTAAGAATGATGATTCCTGATGTCGGTCAGAACGCGGGTGAGATTACCAGTCTGTTCCCCAACTTGTGGTACAAAGTTGCCTGACACTCCAGTCAGGCCGATTGCAATGTAAACAATCTTGATCGGAGAGGTCTATAAGAGTCGACGGAGATTTCCGTCGATCTCTAGAGATACTGCGGTTAGGTTCGGCTACCGGCGTCGGCCGCTCTGTTCGCATTGCAAACATACTGGAACTTTAGGAAATTGCTTTGACTGGCGCTGTTCTCTTGCCTATAAGTTGGGCACGGTTCCCGTTGGGGAGGTTTTCACGCGGAACGCATGAATAGATGGAGGGGGGAATGTGACAGCCGGTAGAAAAAGGCCATCTTGACCAGTTGGAAGCGGAATGTGCCTGTTTGTTAGTGGGCTGGTTTAAGGCAAGCGCCAGGTAACTACCACAGACAAACAAGAGAGCTAACGCACAGCAGCGTGGGGACGATGTTTTGCGATTTACTTAATAAATCTTTTCGTCTCGGCCCCATTGGACCGTGGAACCTTGCGTTTTTCCGCAAGAACAAAGGGATGGGTGGAAATCGATGAGATCGTTCAGGAGTACTGCTCGGCAGGTAGCAGTCTGCATCTTTCTGGTCGCCATGACATTCTCGGTCGATCTTCATGCTCAGCGGATTACCATACCGTTGGATGGTACCTGGTCGATTGGGGAAAGCACAGGACCTGATGCAATTCCAATTTCGTTCACTCACACGGGACCCGTTCCCGGACTGACACATTCCGCTGTGCCCAGGTTTCCGGACGTAGATGAATACCACACCCACGAGTGGGGCTATACGTTTGCAAAACTCTACCACGTAGTTCCGGCCTCTGAGTTTGTGGAAGGACTTGGCAGCACCGTACAGAAGCGCAATTATTTCTGGTATATGCGGACTTTCACGACCCCGGTTCGGATGCAGCGTGCACGCCTGGTGGTCAATAAGGCCCAGTTTGGGACAGCTGTGTGGTTGAACGGCAAAAAGATAGGGGAACACATGGGCAGCTTCACCGCAGGTCATTTTGACCTGACAAGCGCGATCAACTGGACGGGAGAAAACCGCCTTCTGATTCGCATCGGAGCCCACCCCGGGGCGGTTCCCGACTGGGTGATGACGGGCGGGGATGGCGAAAAGGAATTCTGGACTCCGGGCATCTATGACAGCGTCTCTGTGCTCCTCTCCGGGGACCTGGTGATCGACAGTGTCCAGGTGGCGCCGCGTATTCAGTCATCAGAAATTCTGGTCGAGACTGAGCTCACCAATTATGGTCATGCACGTACGATCAACCTGACTCAAAGAGTGAAGGCTTGGAAGAGCGGCGCAATGGTGGGCAAAGATGTCAGCGAACAGGTGTCTCTCGCTGCCGGAGAGCACAAGTTCGTGCGCCAAACCGTATCGATACCGAACGAGAAACTCTGGTCTCCGGATAATCCGTTCCTCTATGTGCTCAATACTTCGAGTGAAAGCGACAGTATTACGACACGCTTTGGGATGCGTGAGTTGCACTTCGAAGGCAGCAAAGCCATCCTGAATGGCAAGGTGATTTACTGGCGCGGGGCCAGCATCACGCTGCACCGCTTTTTCACAGATCCCAACTCCGGTCAATTGCCGTGGGACGACGCATGGGTCCACAAGTTCCTCGTGGAGATTCCCAAGAAGATGCACTGGAATGCATTTCGTCTCTGCATCGGCCCTCCTCCGCAACACTGGCTCGATGTGGCCGATGAAGATGGAATTCTGCTGGAATATGAGTACCCGGTGTGGGACGACCGCGAACCGTTTCGTCACAAGCTGTGGAACAAAAACGAGGTATTGACGGAGTACAAAGAGTTTGTTCGCGATAACTGGAACCACCCCAGCGTGGTTCTGTGGGATGCATCCAACGAGACGCGATGGCCCTTCCTCGGCAACAAGGTGATTCCGGTAGTCCGAAAGATGGATTTATCGAACCGGCCGTGGGAGAACGGCTACAACGGCCCGCAGGGACCGAATGATCCATACGAGATTCATCCGTATAAATTCAAAGGCTACTTCTTTCAAAAGTATTGGACTTCTCCAAAGAGCCACCCGTTGTTTGAAATGTCCGATCTCGAAAATAGACCGGGCTATAAGGCGCAGTTTCCCGGCCATGCGATCATCATCAACGAGTATGACTGGCTCTGGTTGCATCGCGATGGACGGCCTACCGTAATCACCAAGCCTATTTATGACCACCTCGTGGGACCAAATGCAACATCTGATGAAAGATTCTTCCAGGACGCCTATCTTCTGGCTGGATTGACCGAACACTGGCGGGCAACCCGGCAATTTGCTGCCGTCATGTATCTTGCCTACCTGGATGCGGACGGACCGCATACTTTTACGGACGACAACTTCAGGAATGTGCAGACCCTGGAGTTTCAACCCTATTTTGAGGATTACATGGGGCAGGCTTTCAAGCCTCTAGGAGTAAACCTGGATTTCTGGCAGCCAAAACTCCAGCCAGACAGCCGGCACAGGTTCACGATCATGCTGACGAATGACACCAATGAGGCTTTGACCGGCAAGCTGACCCTTACGTTGGAATCGCGCACCAATCGAGGCAAGCTAGCACACGCCGAAACGTCGTTCGTTGTGCCGGCTCTGGGCCAGCATAAATATGAGCTCGATTTGGCGATTCCCACAACCCAGGGCGCGAGTGAGTTGAAGGCTTCTGCGACGTGTGACAGGTCATGGTGCCCCGTAGTGAGCCGCCGGAGAGTGACGGTGGCACCATGATCGAACCGGAGCGGGAGAAGCATTCGCTTCTTCTCGACGAATTAACCACGTTTCAAGTCCGTGAGCTGATCGTCGGGGGCTGGCATGACGTAATCGTGCCGCTCGGAGCGACTGAACAGCACGGTCCGGCATTGCCGTTGCTCGTCGATAACGAGCATGGATTGCAGACTGCCATCCGTGCCGCACGGCTTCTGGGAAAGACGCTCGTCGGCCCGGTTGTGACTCTGGGATATTCACAGGAACATACTGCATTTGCGGGGACGGTTTCGGTTTCCAAAGCGACGTTGGCAGGAATGCTGCACGACATTGCTGAGAGTCATGCGCGAACGGGCTTTCGCATGGTGTATTTCTGGATTGCGCATGGCGGCAACCATGCGGTGCTTCAGGATATTCTTCCCCAACTGGAACTTAAGTGGCCCGGTTGTTATGTGACCGGTCTGCGAGACCTGGCCGGATATGTTTCGACCACATGGAACAGAATCCCTGTTGAAAAGGGCATTCCGCTTTCGATCTCCGGCTCTCATGCCGGCGAGTTCGAGACCTCGATGATGCTCGCCGCCCGCCCAGATCTCGTGCGAATGGACTCGGCCGAGGCCGGCAACGTTGCCCCATTCGACGCGATTGTGGAGAAAGTGATGCAAGAGGGGATCGACCGGGTTTCGCCAAATGGTGTCTTAGGAGACCAGCGAGCTGGGGATGCCAGGCGAGGCGAATTCTACCTGAATACATTGGCGGAGTATCTCGTGAACGAAGTGAAGCAAGCCCGGGAACGGGTTGCACAAAGGAGCCGATGATGAAGCAACATCAACTTGCCTTCGTCGGTGCTGGCCGGATAGCCGATGTGCATTATAACTCGATCCAACAAATGCAGGAGAGGGCCAGACTCGTGGCCGTTTGCGACAGCCGCGCGGAGGCACGAAGACTGCGGACCGCAGAGTGGGGTGTGCCCGCCTTCGATTCTTTCGAGCCAATGATCAAGGAAGTCAATCCGGATGCGGTTTGTTTATTCCTGCCACACCACATTCATCTGGAGTATGTAACTGCGGCGGCCAAGGCCGGCAAACCGGTGTTTATGGAAAAACCCATCGCCGCTACACGGGAACATGCGCAGGGAATTGTGGATGTTGTGGAGAAAACTGGAATCCCGCTGTTGATCGCTCATACAGGACTGTTTCACCCTGCCTTCGAACGCATCCTCGAATTCGTTGGAAAGGGCTGGCTCGGCCGTCCTCTCTTCGCCAAAGGCAGTTCAGCCGGCTGGCTGACTTTCAGGCCCTGGGATTTTCGTCTGAGCCGTGAAAAGACCGGCGGCGGCTGCTGGGTGGATGCCGGCGCACACTTGGTGTACTGCTTGCGCGCTATCTTCGGAGAGGTCCAATCGGTAAACGGATACACTGCCAATCTATGCCGACCCGAGATGGAAGGCGAAGATCATGCAGCCGCGACTTTGCGGTACCGTTCTGGCGCGCTGGCACAACTTTTTGTGAGCTATGGGCACAAACTGCCCGGGTATCAGCACGACTGGCCGCTGGGATACCTGAATTCGCTGGAAATCTCCGGTGATAAGGGGTCCATTCGTTACGAAATCAGCCCCAATCCGAGGGTGGAGTACTTTTCGGAAGTGGCTGAGGCGATGCCGCTTGAATGGCAGGGTTGGCTCACGCATCAGCCGGCTGAGTCTTACATGTACAGCTTCCAGGCCGCGCTTAGCCATTTTCTCGATTGTCTTGATACCGGTGCGAAACCGCGCGTGACGGCCGCTGATGGGCTGGCCACGCTGGACGTATTGCTCCGTCTCTATGAATCCTGCGTGGAAAGGTGAGATAACTGTGATAATTCAACTGCAACCTGGGCTTGCTGAAACGCCGATTCAACCATTGAAGATCACGGCAGTCGAGCCTTTTTTGTTGCACGTGCCGGTAACTGGAAACTCTGTCGCGGACAGCATGCATCACTTGACGCATTGGGGTGTCGCCGGGGTGGTGCTTCGGACCGATGGCGGATTATGTGGGTATGGTTACACAGGTACGCATGGCCACTTAGGTTCCGACCTGCTCATCACGGATTGCATCGCTCGTGTCTATGCGCCGCTGCTGCTCGGCGAGTCGATTCATCATGTGAACTTTGTGTGGAGGAAGCTCTACCACTTTCCTCCCAGTCAGTGGGTCGGCCGGGCCGGAATCACGCAGCTGGCACTGGCCGCCGTCGACATCGCTCTCTGGGATCTCAAAGCCAAGGCGGCCGGCCTGCCATTGTGGCGGTTGTTAGGCGGGAGTTCGCCCCAGGGCATCGCCGCCTATAACACCGATGCGGGCTGGTTGAATCTGAGTCTGGAAGATTTAGTCGCAAATTGCCGGCGGTCTGTCGAGGAGCACGGCTTCAAGGCGGTAAAGGTCAAAGTGGGTCTGCCCGATCCCCGCCGGGACATCGCACGCGTCGAGGCGATTCGGCACGCGGTGGGTAGTGACATCCGAATCATGGTGGATGCGAACGGACGGTGCGATCTTCCCGCCGCTCTCGAGTTGGGACGACATTTCGATGACCTCGATGTGACGTGGTTCGAAGAACCGCTTTGGTATGACGATGTGGAAGGCCACCAACGACTGGCCCAATCCATGCGAACACCGATCGCCATTGGGGAGCAGCTCTATTCCCTGGATGCGTTTGCCGCATTTACTCGGGCTAACGCAACCCACTACGTCCAGCCCGACGCGACACGGCTGGGCGGCATTACCGAGTGGTGGCAGGTGGCGGATCTGGCTCGGGCGCATCGACTGCCCGTCGCGCCGCACATCGGAGACATGATGCAGATCCATCTCCACCTTGCGTTAGCACACGCCTCCTGCTCAATTTTGGAATACATCCCATGGACACGCGACTGCTTTGTGGAGCCGGCTACGATCACTGATGGGCAATTTGTGAGTCCCGTGATGCCTGGCGCTGGGACAACTCTTCGTGAGGATTCAATGGCCAGATTCGGAGTGCGCCTCGCGTGGTAGATGGCCTGGGCAGTTGGCTGGGGATTGTAATCGGAGGCGCATTGAACGGCAGCTTTGCCGTTCCTATGAAAAGGGCCCGCGTATGGAGGTTCGAACATATCTGGGGCCTCTTTTCCATTCTCGCCATGGTTGTCATCCCGTGGAGCGCCATCTTGATCGCGGTCCCGGAATGGAAAGGACTCATCGCAGCCATTCCATTGCACAGACTCGCGGCTTTGGTTGCCTTGGGCTTGATATGGGGCGTAGCTTCGCTGCTTTACGGCTTGGCGATTGATCTGCTCGGTATTGCCCTGGGCATTTCAATTCAACTCGGTCTTTCCATCGTAGTAGGTGCGCTTGTTCCATTCGCGATCGTGCGCGGGATTGCCTTCCGTACGATCTCCGATTGGGTATTCCTGCTAGGCGTCATCACGATGGTGGTTGGGGTCACCCTGTGCGCAACTGCCGGCACAGTTTCCAGAGGCGCGGGGACCGCGGCCCGATCTACCGATGCAGAGCGGGCAAAATTCCGAAAGGGGTTAATCATTGCAGCGCTCGGGGGACTGGGTTCTCCATTATTGAATTTGGGAATTCAGTACGGCACATCTCTCATGCCTCGGTTCACCCGCACTGACACTCTTGTGCCATGGCTTGCATGGGCCATCCTGCTTTCTGCCGGCGCCGTATCGCAAGCCGGTTGGTGCTTCTATCGCCTCGTAGTCACGCACCAGGCGGCCCTGTTCCAGAGGGAAGGGTCGGGCCGCGATGCAATCTTCGTATCGGGGATGGCTGTTATTTGGATGATCAGCATCTTTCTCTATGCACGCGGTGCGACAAGTCTAGGTTCGGTGGGAACCAGCGTTGGCTGGCCTGTCTTTATCGGCCTCATCGTGATCGCCTCCAATGGGTGGGGAGTATCCTTGGGCGAATGGCGAGAGCGGCCACGGGCCAATTTCTATCAGATGATCGCCGGATCCGGTGTTCTCATTATAGCCACCTTCATCATCGCCTGGGCAAGATCAAGCTGGTAATTGCCTTGTTAGAAACGGCATCCAACTACGATAGACCCGCAGGAAGCTCAGGTTGGCTTAATGGACCTTTATTGGACCCGGATTTGTTTGTCACCTGTGGTGTGCCATAGCTTCTAAGTCTTTTAGAATCTATGGCGGGGACGACGGGGCTCGAACCCGCGACCTCTGCCGTGACAGGGCAGCATTCTAACCAACTGAACTACGTCCCCTTTTGCTCTTCTAACTATAAATGATTTCGCGCGCCATGGCACAGTCAGGAAGAGGAAACTTCTACCTTTCTGCCACAAAGACTCGCCTGCATCATCAAACCTGTCTTCGTGATATCCCTCCAATTGTAACAGAATCATTGCGCGGGAGGTGCGGCCTGGCGCGGCATTTGGGGGCCAGTTTGTCCAACTGGCCTTTCTGCAAGTTATGTGTATCGCGAACTGCTTATGGGCCTCAGCCTTATTCCCCATTGCTTCATACGCTCGCCCCAACAGGTAATAAGCTTCCGGCTGTGCCGGACCAAGCGCAATGGCATGCCTCAGTGTTGGGAACAGCCTCATCGCACTGGTGCTCTTTGATTGCCAGCACGCTTGTCGGCATGTGTACAATACAACCTGCATACCTTACGCACATCGGTAGACGCAAAAATTATGGCCAGAGTACATTCCATCCTTGCACCTGTTGCAAATAACGTCTGGCTTTCCGGAAAATCCGAAAACCATGTTTAAACGTGTAGATGCTCACCAGCACTTCTGGAGATATACCCCGGACGAATATTCCTGGATCAACGAAAAGATGCAGGTACTCCGGCGCGATTTTTTACCCGCGCACCTCGCAGGTGAAATCACGACGGCAGGCGTTGATGCCTCCATTGCTGTGCAGGCACGCCAGACAATGGAAGAAACACAGTGGCTTCTGAAAATGGCTGACGAACACCCTTATATTGCGGGTGTAGTCGGCTGGGCACCCCTCAGCAGCCCGGACTTCCCTGCCCAACTTGAAAATCTCGGTTCCCATCCAAAGCTGTGCGGTCTGCGGCACGTCCTTCAGGATGAACCCGACGATCGCTACATGCTGCGCGATGATTTCAATCGCGGAATCCGCCTGCTCAAAGACAGAAATCTTGTCTACGACGTTCTGATCTATGCCCGTCACCTGCCTATCACGACGCAGTTTGTGGACCTTCACCCCAATCAGCCATTTGTTCTGGACCATCTGGCAAAACCAAACATACGCGCGGCTGAACTCTCGCCCTGGCGGGAGCACCTCCGCGAGCTTGCCCGCCGCCCGCACGTGAGTTGCAAACTCAGCGGCCTTATTACGGAAGCAGACTGGCAGCGCTGGACCATCGGGGACCTGCGGCCTTATGTCGAAGTTGCGCTGGAGGCGTTCGGCCCCTACCGCCTGCTCGCCGGTTCTGACTGGCCCGTGTGCACCGTCGCCTCTGGATATCAGCAGTGGTGGCAGACCCTCACCACGCTGCTTTCCCATCTTTCAGTGGCGGAACAGGAAGCCATTTTGGGCGGCAATGCAATTCGAGTGTATGGCCTGAAAGGGCCCAACGCATGAAGGCTTTGGTGCTGCGCGCCCCTGGCCTACTTCAAATCGAAGATGTTCCGGCGCCCGTCCGCAAGCCGGGAGAGGCGCTGCTTCGCGTGCGCTATGTCGGTCTGTGCGGCAGCGACCTCAATTCGTATCGTGGCCTCAATCCTCTCGTCTCCTACCCGCGCATTCCCGGTCATGAAATTGCCGCCACCATTGAAGAAGTGGACGCAAACGACCATGGCCTCCGCGCAGGCATGGATGTAACACTGTCCCCCTACACAAGCTGCGGAACCTGTGCCGCCTGCCGGAATCACAGAAACAACGCATGCCAGTTCAATCAGACCCTGGGCGTCCAGCGTGACGGCGCGCTGCGTGAATACATCTCTGTTCCTTTGGAGAAACTCTATGCGGCGCAGTTGGACCTGCGCGAGCTGTCCATCGTCGAGCCGCTGACCATTGGCTGCCACGCCGTCGCGCGCGCCCACATCAACGATGCAGACACCGTTGCCATCTTCGGCTGTGGAGGAGTCGGCCTCGGCGCGATCGCCGCCTCGTCTTTCCGTGGAGCAAAGACTATTGCCATAGATGTGGATGACGGCAAGCTTGAAATTGCGAAAAAAGCCGGCGCTGCGCACACCATCAACTCGAAGCAACAAAATGTCGAAACAACACTGAAAGAACTCACCGGCAGCCTCGGTCCGCAGGTCGTGATAGAAGCCGTTGGAAGGCCCGAGACCTTCCGCGCTGCCGTAGATCTTGTTGCATTTACAGGGCGAGTTGTCTACATAGGCTATGCAAAAGAACCGGTGACGTACGAAACCCGTCTCTTTGTGCAGAAAGAACTCGACATCATGGGCGCGCGCAATGCGCTGCCCCGCGACTTTCAGGAAGTCATCGCCATGCTTGAACAGAAGCGCTTCCCGGTAGAGTCAGCCATCAGCACAGTTGTTCCTTTGCAACAAGCTCCAGAAATCCTGGCGGAGTGGGACCGAAATCCCGGGCAATTTACAAAGATCATGGTTTCCCTCAACGAGCAAATGGGGTGACGGTTCGTCTGTAGCTCAACCCGACTCTACAATCATGTTGGCATACTGAATGGTGTCTGCTGTACGAATCAGCCCAATCGCCTGGGGCACGCGCGTTTTAAGGGCCACATGCGGCTCAAACTGCACCTCCACGCCCTTCATTGCCTCGGTAAACTCCAGCACCACAGAAGAAGTGTTCTGCTGGCGGAACTCCTCCGCCATAAAAATCCGGCTGATGCTGTAGTTGTCGCGAATCGCCCGCAGCACCTCCAGCACGCGAGGCACATCATCCACCAGCGAGATGTCCACCGTCTCAATCATGGGCCAGTACGGAAACCCGCGGTCCGCAATCACAAGCGTGTTCGTATGGCGCACACGCGCCAGTAGCGAGTTGATATGAGGGTTCAGAATTCCACGGTTCAGCATGATTCTTCTTCATGCACCCTGCACAGCAGGCCAAGCGCATCTGGTCTGAATACGAGCATCAAGTCTACGGTATCTGGTTCTAAGAGAACAATCCAGACTCCCTCATCCAGTGAATCACATCGCGCGGCGGCGGATACCCGCCGGATTCGCCAGGCTTCTCATCGAGTCCACGATCATAGTGCCAGCCCCCAATGCATGTCAGGCCGCGATCTCAGGTGTCTCGAATCCGGCCGCACGGATGTAGTAGGATTGGCATGACTGACCAGAAAAACTGACAGGATCATGCAATCGTGCCTGGCAGAATTACCCCTCAGGAATAACAGGACAACAAAGCGAAGGATTTATGGCAAAGAGCGTCAATAAAGTCATTCTTCTGGGAAATGTAGGCAAAGATCCCGAAATCCGGGCAACCCCGAATGGTGCCATCATCGCCAGCTTTTCTCTTGCCACCACAGACCGCACCAAAGACCAGGCCGGGAACTGGACTGACAAGACCGAGTGGCACAACCTCGTCGCCTTTCAGCGCACCGCTGAAATCATTCGCGACTATGTCAAAAAAGGTTCGAAACTCTATGTCGAGGGCAAAATCCAGACCCGCTCCTGGGATGACAAGAACACCGGGGAGAAAAAATACCGCACAGAAATCATCGTCAACGACCTTTCTCTGTTAAGCGGTCGCGGTGAAGGTGAATCCGGCGGCTACTCGCGCTCCTCCGGGGCCTCATCATACAATCAGAGCTCCACTGCGCAAGACGATCTCAGCCAGTCTGCTGAAATCAGCGACGACGACATCCCCTTCTGAACACCATTTGTCGGAGGTCCGCATTGCCCGAATTACCCAGCGTCCCCATTACGCTTGAAGGCTCAAGCGTCTTACATCAGATGTTTCACTTCGACTGGACTGCCTGGAAGAAACTCCCTTCCGGCGAAAAGCAAACCTGCATCCATGAAGCCACAAACCTTCTTGCGCTTTGGGAGCAGGACGCTCCCAGCCAGTCCGCCATCTTCTCGCTTCTTGGCCACAAGGGAGACATCCTCTTCGTCCATTTCCGCAACTCATTCGCAGCTTTGGACCGCGTCCAGCTTCAGCTTGCCCGGGCGCGCCTGCATGACTTTCTCCGGCCTTCGCATTCTTACCTCTCGGTAGTCGAATTGGGTCTGTACGAGTCTTCCGCCAAAACCTACACAGCCCTGGCCGAACAAGGTCTAGAACCCGGTACTCCAGAGTGGGATGCCGGTATTCGCGAAGTCGTCGAGCGCCAGTCGAAAGCCATGGCCCAGCGCCTCTACCCTGCCATCCCGGAGACAAAATACATCTGCTTCTACCCCATGGACCGCAAACGCGGCGAGCAGGTCAACTGGTACACCGAGCCCATGGCAGACCGCCAGCAGATGATGCACGAACATGGCATGATTGGTCGCCGTTATGCGGGCCAGGTACGCCAGATCATCACCGGCTCCATCGGCTTCGATGATTGGGAATGGGGCGTGGACCTCTTCGCTGAAGACGCCCTCGTCTTTAAAAAGCTGATCTACGAAATGCGCTTCGACCGCGTCAGCGCCGTCTACGCCCTCTTCGGCCAGTTTTTCCTGGGCATCAGAATTCCGGCAGCTCAGCTTGAAGCATGGCTGCAAGCGCAATTCCCCTCATAAAAACAACCCGCTTTTGACCTGTCATCCATGACCTGGGTCGAGGGTCTGCGCACAACTTTAGCATTTCGCAAGCGCCCGTCCCGCGCATCTCCATCAAATTCATCCCGCATCCAACTTCGCGGAAGCGGAGATGGAAATGCCTCAGCCAGAAGTCGTGGTCATCACAGGAGCATCAGCCGGAGCAGGCCGTGCCACGGCCCGGGAGTTCGCTCGACGCGGCGCATCCGTCGGGCTGATCGCCAGGGGCCGCGATGGTCTTGAAGCAGCCAAGCGGGAAATCGAAGAAATGGGAGGCAGAGCGCTCGTCCTTCCCGCCGACGTTTCTCAGCCACAGCAAATCCAGGAAGCCGCCGCGCGAGTGGAAAGCGAGCTTGGCCCTATAGACATATGGGTCAATAACGCCATGACGTCGGTTTTTTCTCCCATCCGCGAAATGACCGCTGAAGAATTTCGCCGCGTCACTGAAGTCAACTATCTTGGCTTTGTGAACGGCACTCTCGCCGCCCTCAAATACATGCTGCCCCGTGATCGCGGAGTAATCGTGCATGTCGGCTCCGCTCTCGCCTACCGCAGCATTCCGCTTCAGGCAGCATACTGCGCATCCAAGCACGCCATCCTCGGCTTCTTTGCCTCGCTCCGCACAGAGCTGATGCACGACCACAGCGGCGTCCGCACCGTTATGGTGCAAATGCCAGCGCTCAACACGCCGCAGTTCGGATGGGTCAAAAGCCGCCTGCCCCGCAAAGCGCAGCCCGTTCCGCCCATATACCAGCCAGAGGTCGCCGCACGTGCCATCTACCACGCCGCGCATCATCCCGAAAAGCGCGAATACTACACTGCATGGTCTGTGGTCAAAGCCATCGTCGGGAACAAGCTTGTGCCCTCTTACGCCGATCACTATCTCGCGAAGTCAGGCTATGGTTCGCAGCAGACCAGCGAACCAGAAGACTCCTCACGGCCCGATAACCTCTGGGAACCCGTACCCGGCGACCACGGAGCACACGGCAGCTTCGATGCACGAGCAAAAACCTCCAGCCTTGAGCTGGAAGCAGAAATGTATGTCAAATGGCTGCTCGCAGGTGCAGCCCTGGCCCTTACCGGAATCGCCTGGAAGTCCCTCCAGAAAAAGAAGCCGCGCATGACAGAAGCGCGCAAAATCGCAAAAGCCGCATAAGCACGTAGTTTCGTCATCCTGCGTGGAGCGCAGCGAAGCCGAGGGACCTGCACACCCGGGCGATGCGAGTTGTTGCGCAAACAACAACCTCTGCAGGATGCAGAAAGCAGAACACCCCCGGCGCCCATCCTGAGGCGCAGCCGAAAGCCCGCATGGACTTTCAGTTCATGCGCCCTTGACCGCCGAAAGGAAACCCCTTCACACCTTCTCTTTGCGCTCACGAGCCTCTTTCGCCCGAAACTTCGCAATCCGCTCAATCAACTTCACCGGAACACTCTCCCCCAGAGGAAACCGGATCGTCCCCTTGCTGATCTCATACTGCGCAAGCTCATCCCCAAACTCCTCGATCAGCAAACCAGAGGCCGGATAGATCGAATAGTGCTTCTTCCACCCGGCAAAATAAATCACCACCGCGTCGTTCAATTTGTACGCAGGAATCTGGTACGAGATCGTCTCTTCAGCCTTCGGTAATGCCCTGCGAATGGCATGACGCACCTGCTCCAGCACAGCACGCGAAGATTCAGGCTGCAATGCAATGTACTCATCCACGGATTGAAAATGGGTCCGCGCCATCAGGAAACCCATTGTATCCCAGGGCGGTCATCGGAGGTAATTATCTCGACCCATCATGCCGCACAGGCCATAGGTCTGTATGGGCTGTGGGCAGGCACTCTACTCGTTGTCCGGCCTCTTGTACGGCGTCTGCAGATACTTTCGCGCCTCATTTAAAGCGCCGCCCGTGTTGTCATTGGTCTGCAATGCCTGGCGGTATTCCGGAATTGCGCGGTCGCGCTGTCCGGTTACATCAAAGATTTTGCCAATCTGAATATGACTCCAGACCTCGGTCCACTTTGGATCATCATCTCCGCGCAGCGCATCGCGATACGCATTGATCGAGGCCTGATAGTTCCGCATCGTAAAGAGCACTTCGCCAATACGGTAGCTCGCCAGTGAGCTGTTCGGATTGGCCTTCAGCGCATTCTGATATTCAGCCAGTGCCCCCGTCAGATCTCCTGCCGAAACCAGGTTCTGCCCTCGCAGGATATGCACGCGCACCTGCATGTCAGGCGAGTTCTTCAGGATCCAGTTGTCCGGATCAATCGTGATATGTCGCGGCCGCCCGAAGGTGTCCACCACAAACTGCGAGTCCGACCCCACCACATCAATGCGGCGCTCCTCGGTCTTTCCGTCCGTCTCAATGCGCAGTTCCACCGGCATGTTGAAAAGATCAAGGTCCTGCTGGATCTCGCCAATCGTGCGGAAGCCTTTATTGTTCCCAAGCCGGTAGACGGCATACTTGTTTGTGAACTGCGGCGCACCCGTGCCATCCAGCCACTGCGCAAAAAATGGAGTAAGCTGCTGCTGCGACTGCGCCTCGGCCAGCTTTTCAAAATCACTGGTCTTCACCGGCTGATCTTTGTACTGCGTCAGGACTGCGCGAAGGACCTTTAAAAAGCTGTCCTCGCCCACTTCCCAGCGCAGCATGTGAAAGACCATGCCGCCTTTGTCCAGTGTCATCGCCTGGAACTGCGGCGAGAACGGCGCGAGCCGCCCGGCGCTGGTCAGCGGAATCGTGTCATAGGCAAGCGCGCTGGCAGAAACGTCCTGAATCGCAGAATTCAGCGCATTACGCCCTGCCTGGTCCTCCAGATACATCAGCTCCGCGTAGCGAGACATGCCATTCTCAAGCCACGCATCATTCAGCGTCGCCGGACTCACCTGGTTTCCCCACCACTGGTGCGCAATCGTATTCGCGAGCAGCCGGTAGCTGTTGATGTTGCTGCCGATATAGGAACCCGCAACCGCAGCAATCTCCGGCGCCCACCATACATGCACGGTATCGTCCGGCAGCTCGACCACATTCAACTGCGTCGAGTCCGGCACGCCAAACGTGCTGGTGAAGTAAGCGAATTCGCGCAGCGCAGCCTGTCCGTAATCCTGCGCAGCCTGCTTGTGCGCATCCGTCGTATAGATATGGATGTTGGGTGCGGCCGAAACCGGAGGCGCGAACTTGCCGGCGATAATCGTTCCCGGAAATCCGGACTTCGCCCAGTGGAAGTCATATTCCCCACTCGCAGAAGTGGTCGCGCCGCTCCCGATCACGTGATATCCCGCGGGAACTTTCACGTGAATGTCCGCCGTAAACCGGTCCGTCAGGAACCCAGTCATCGGAAACCAGCGTCCCGGATACAGCAGATAGCTGATAGGGTCACCCACATGCGCGAGTTTCAGCCCCTCTACCGGGCTGCCTGACCCATCGTCTAGCACCCCGCCGTAGGTAAACGCCCATGTATATTGTTGTCCTTTCACCAAAGGTGATGGCGGCGTCACGATGACCGTCGCATTCTGACCACGCTCGCCCGTGAGCGCCTTGCCGGAAGTATCGGCAACTTTCTCCACCTTCAGGGCGCCATGGAGTTCAAAGATCGCGTTGTCAGAGTTGTCCAGCGCTGTAAAAGTCACGCGCGCTGTGGCGGAAAGCCTATGGTCCGAAGGCGAAAGCTGCGCATCAATCGTATATCCGGTAATGTCAATCAGCGGCTTCTGTTGGGCGAACAACGGCGCAGAAAACACAAGCAGAAGCACTAAAAACGCTTCAGGTCGCCTCAGAAGTAAGCGCGAAAAAATTCCAGGGACGGGGCTGTTGTCAGATATCAGTGTCTTCATCGTGCTGAACTCGCCAACTCTATTGTGATGCGCGCCACTTGTTCAATCGGGCTTTTTTCTGTGTGCAGCAATGCGGCCACCGTAGCCAGGTCCTGCTTCATCCTGCTCCGCGCCGCCTCATCTTCCAGCAAAGGACGCAAGTGTGAGACGGCATTCGCGGCAGTAAAGTCGTTCTGGATGAGCTCAGGGACCACCTCGCGCCCGGCAATCAAATTTACCATGGCCACATGCGGCACCTTGACCACCCGCCTGGCAACAGCATACGTCAATCTGGAGACGCGGTAGACCACAATAAACGGATTGCCAATCAGGGCTGCCTCGACGGTGGCTGTTCCACTGGCCACCATACTCGCGCGCGAGTGGTGCAGCACCGCCCGCGCATCATGGGTGATAACAATTCGAGGATTCGCCTGGTGAAGCATGCTCCGAACGTGCCCCACCTGTTCCGGAGTCAGCGTCGGCGCAACCGGCAGCAGATATTCATAGTCCCCACCGATCTGTCGCGCGGCTTCAATCATTTCCGGAAGGTTGAGGCGGAGCTCCTTGAAGCGGCTGCCAGGCAGCAGCCCTACCCATTCTTTGGACGGGTCGAGCCCATGCTGGGCAGCAAACTCGTTACGTGAGATCGAAGGCAGCGGCACTTCAACCAGCGGGTGCCCCACAAATCGCGCCTCTACGTTATGCTCCCGGTAAAAGCTTTCTTCAAAGGGAAAGATGACCAGCATCCGGTCCACATAACGCTGCACCTTCCGGATGCGGTACTTCTTCCACGCCCAGAGCTGCGGGCTTACAAAATAAATCACCGGAATCTTCAGCCGGTGCAATGTCCGCGCCAGTGACAGGTTCACATCAGGAAAATCAATCAGAATGGCAGCATCCGGCCGCTCAGCGGCAATGCTCGCCCTGAGCTTGCGGTACTCCGCATAAATGTGCGGGATATGCCGGATGATCTCAGTAATGCCCATCACTGCCACATCTTCCGCCCGCACAATGCGCCGGAAACCCAGCGCCTCCATCCGTCGTCCGCCCAGCCCAAAAAACTCCGCCTGAGGTGCAAGTTGCCGGATCGCAGGAATCAATTGCGCGGCATAATTCTCGCCGCTGGCTTCTCCAGCGGACAAAAAAATTCTGGACTGGGTATGGAGTTGCAAGTTGGCCCCATCAAAGCGAATGGGTTTGAGCTTCCTTTGACTCGATGCGTGTCACACGTTCGGAAGGCGTTTTGTAGTCGGCAAGAGCGTTGATCGCCCGAAAAATGTCCTGCTTACCTTGCTGGAGTTGTAACTCCAATTGCGTAAGCCTTTGGTCCATGGCGGTAAAGCGCGGGTCAACATGCGCGAACTGATCACTCATTCTGGCTTCAGTCGCACCCAGGCACACCGAGATCGCCCGCTGTTCCGGAGCGGGGAAATCCTGAAGCACCTTCCGCACATCATCCACAACGCTCATAGACCCAATATACCGTACCGCTAGTCCCCTACCACCAGCCCTGGTTGCAAGGCGATGTCCCCAAATTCCTGGTCCTTGTACTGGAGCTGGTACAGCTTCCAATAGAGCCCGCGCTGCGCCAGCAGCTCCTGATGTGTCCCCATCTCCCGCAGCTTGCCCTTGTGCATCACCAGAATCACATCCGCCCGCTGCACCGTCGAAAGCCTGTGCGCAATAATCACCGAAGTCCGGCCCTCTACCATACGCTCCAGTGCCAGCCTTACGCGCATCTCCGTTTCGGTATCTACGCTAGAAGTGGCTTCATCAAGAATCAGAATGCGGGGATCGTGGGCCAGGGCGCGGGCAAAGTTGATGAGCTGTTTCTGTCCGGTCGAGAGGCCATTGCCACGCTCATGAAGCGGTTCCGAAAAGCCTCCCGGAAGCGAGTGGATGAAGTCACAGACGTTGACCTCATCGGCGGCCTCTTCCATACGCTGGTCTGTGATCCAACACGAACCCAGCCGAATGTTCTCCGCAATCGTCCCGGTAAACAGGAACGGGTCCTGCAGCACCACGCCAAAGCGCTGCCGCAGCCGCTTCAAATCATGCTGGCGAACATCCAGGCCATCTATCAGAATACTTCCGTGCTGAATATCATAAAACCGCATCATCAGGCTAATGATCGTCGTCTTGCCCGCCCCGGTATGGCCAACTATGGCCGCTGTCTGGTCCGGCTCAATCACAAACGAGACGTCGCGCAGGGTCCACTCCACGTCTTCCATCGTTGCCAGCCCAGCCGCGTCAGCGGCGGCTATGCGCAGCCTTTGCTCATCCGTCAGCTTCTGGTACGTAAACCACACATCGCGAAACTCGATGCGCCCTGACCCGTCGCCCTCTTTCGTCTGCTCTGGCGAAACAATCTCCGGCTGCGTGTCCAGCAGCTTAAAGATGCGCTCGCTCGCCGCCATCGCCGCCTGCAGAATGTTGTATTTCTCGCTCAGGTCCTGGATCGGCCGGAAGAACCGCTGCGCATACTGCATAAAGGCCACCAGCACGCCCAGCGAAACCGTCGCATGCAGCACCCCATAACCGCCACGCCAGATTACAATCGCAATCGCAATCGAGCTCAGCAGCTCTACCGCCGGATAGTACAGCGCATACGCCAGAATCGCGTCCTTGAACGCATCCATGTGCTGCCGGTTGACCTTCGAGAACTGCTCAAATGACCGCTTCTGCCGATTAAAGAGCTGCACCACGGTCATCCCGCTGATGTGCTCCTGCGTATACGAGTTGATCTTCGCAATCGCCGTCCGTATACGCCGATACGAATCGCGCACATGCTTCCGGAAGACCCGCGTCACCAGCAGAATGAGCGGCAGCACTGCAAAGGCCAGCAGCGCCAGCCACCAGCTCATCCGCAGCATCACAATCACGATGCCGGTGAGCACAAAAATGTCTTCAAAAATGGCGAACACGCCCGATGTGAACATCTCATTCAGCGCGTCCACATCGCTGGTCAGCCTCGTCACTAGCCTCCCCACCGGGTTGCGGTCAAAAAATCCCACGTGCATGTATTGCAGGTGCCGGAAAATCTGACTGCGCATGTCAAACATCACCTTCTGCCCGGTCCACTGCATCAGGTAGGTCTGCACAAATTCCAGAAAATAACTCAGCACCAGCGCGCCCAGGTAGAGTATGGCCAGTTGCGTAATCCCCGTCACCGCATTCGCACTCAAATGGTGCGCCAGCCACGACTGCTTCGTCGCAGGCTGCGCCGTCATGTAGCGATCCACAGCTACTTTGGTCAGGTATGGCCCAAGAACGTCCAGCGCTGCCTTCAGCAACACCGCCACCAGCGACGTGAGAGCTGCCCACTTGTAGGGGTAGAGATAACGGATAAGGCGCCGCATCAGCCGGCTGTCATACGCCTTGCCGACAACGTCATCTTCTTGCATTTGTGCGGATTTCGGCTTCTCCTGCTCGGCCATAGACGCGCTGTATCAATTGTACTGAGATACAGATGCGCAACGAGACAGCCTTGATTCAACCCATGCACATTCCAAACAGATGGTCCATCGGCCCTCGTCCCCGCCCCACCGCATAAGCCGCCCTCAGCGCCTTCGTAACATACTCCTTCGCATCCCGCGCTGCCGCTTCCGGCCCCTTACCCGCAATCAACTCACACAGTAGCGCAGATGACAACGCACATCCCGTCCCATGCGTCGAAGTCGTCTCCACCCGGCTCCCCTCCAGCCATACGCTCTCGCCCGAAGGCAGAAGCAGAAAGTCATCCGGCCGCTCCATCTCCCCACCCGTCACCAGCACATGCAGTCCCGGATACGCCCGCCCCAGCTCTGCCGCCGCCCGTGGCACATCCTCCCGCTCCAAAGGCGCCGCCCCAACCAGCACCGCCAGCTCATCTACATTGGGAGTCACCCATCCCACACGCCCCAGCAACTCGGCCCGCAGCCGGACCACTCCCTCCCGGTCCAGCAGCTCCCGTCCTGAACTCGACCGCACCACTGGATCCAGCACCACCCTCTCCCGCACAACTCCGCCAAACGCCAGAAACTCCGCCACCTCGTCCACTATTCCGGCCGTGGCCAGCATTCCAATCTTCACCCCGGCAGGGACCGCGTCCTCCCGCAAACATGCGAGCATCTCCCGCACCGTCGCCGCCTCTACCGGCTCAACTCGCCTCACCCCCAAAGTGGACTGCACCGTCAGCGCCGTAATGCACGCCATCCCATACACCCGGTGCGCCGCAAACACCTTCAGGTCCGCCGAAATGCCCGCACCCGACGACGGATCAAAACCCGCAATCGTCAGCGCTATGGGCCAAACGTCTCTTTCGCAAGCTGGAAGGGCAGCCTCATTCATCGCCCTTACATCATAAGGTCAAGCTCAGATGCTCACATAAAAGCCGCCTGAGATGGGCCACAGCAGTCAGCCCCTCCTACCACAGGCAGGATGGTTTTGCAAGTAAAAAATTCTGCAAGCCTCGATTTTTGTTTGACTTAGGTCATCTGCCTACCTACAATCCTTAAAGGAGGAATATGACCGCTATCGCAACTGATACGAGCAGACGAAATCCAAAACTCTCGACCTACGCTGGAGTGTTGCTGACGGCCGTTGTCGGCCTCTTCAGTGTCAAGGCCGGACTCCCGGCAGCAACCAACCCGCAGCCATCTGCGGTCCCCGACCAAGGCCCCGAAACTAAAAAGGCCCCCAAAAAGCGCCATTGGTATCAAATCGGGCGCGCCTCCTGGTATGGCGAGGACTTTCAGGGCCAGCAGACCGCCAGCGGTGAAGACTACGACATGAACAAGCTCACCTGCGCGCACCGCAGCCTGCCCTTAGGCTCCATCGTCCGCGTCACCAACCTTAACAATCACAAGTCCGTCGTCGTCCGCGTGAATGACCGCGGCCCTATGCCGCAGAACCGTATCGTGGACCTCTCTTACGCCGCCGCGCGCTTCCTTGGTTTCAGCAATAGAGGTACGGCCCCGGTCCGTATTGACCTGGTAAATCCGAAGACCAATCTGGCACAGCTCCAGTACCCGCTGTCGCCCGTTACGGTTAAGCCGTAAAATTGTCTTCGAGATGGCCGCTTCGCAAAACCCTCAGGACATCCCTGCGCGTGATCTGCCTTCCGCGCAGGGCCGCACGCCCCAGGACAAGCTCATCGTCGCTCTCGACTTCCCCTCCGCGGAAAAGGCCCTGGCCTTTGTCTCGAAGCTCGAAGGCCTCTGCCGCTGGTTTAAAGTAGGCCTCGAACTCTATCTGTCTGCCGGCAACGCCATTGTCGAACAGCTCCGGCAGCAGGGCTTCTCCGTCTTTCTCGACCTTAAGCTGCACGACATTCCCAACACCGTCGCCGGGGCCGTCCGCTCTGTTTCCGCGCTCGGTGCTGACCTGCTCACCGTACACGCATCCGGAGGCCCGGCCATGCTCCAGGCCGCAGCCGAAGCCGTAGCCTCCCAGCCCCACGCCCCGCGCCTGCTCGCCGTCACCGTTCTTACCAGCATGGACGCAGCCCAGCTTTCCGCCACTGGCATCTCCACCTCTCCCGCAGAACAGGCCCTCCGGCTGGCAAAGGCCGCCCATTCTGCCGGAATCCTCGGACTCGTCTGCAGCCCGGAAGAAGCTGCCCGCATGCGCCGTGAACTCCCCGGCTCCATCCTGGTCACACCCGGCATCCGCCCTGCAGGCGCTGACATCGGCGACCAGAAACGCATCGCCACTCCCTCTGCCGCCCTCGCCGCCGGGGCCGACTACCTCGTCGTAGGCCGTCCCATCACCCAGTCCCCCGACCCAGCCGCCACCGCCAGCGCCATCCTTGCAGAAATTTCCACCGCCCTCGCATAACTCATAACTTTAGGTTCGCAATGGTGAAGGTGGGGAGTGGCGTTTATAGCGAAGAGTCGAGAGAAGGAAAGTTCAAAAAAACTCTGCGCACAGGCGCGCCAGCTCCAGTAAGCTCCAAAAGCGGCCGTGGCAGTTGCCCAATAGCGCGTCACCCATGATCGGCGGTTCTTCTGTTAAATGCCAGAGCCGATTTACCAGAGCACGCGACAAAAATCTGTATCACCCCTATTCCTTCCTGATACAAAGGAAGTCATGAAATTACACCGCGCTTCTCTCGCCGCGCTGACAGTTCTTCTGTTCGTGCCCCTTCTCGCTTCCGCCCAGTCCTCAGCACCGGTCATCCTCCACCCCGCCGAAACAACAAAACTTCTCCCGGAAGCCGTCTTCTTCCGCGGCCAGTCCGCTCCGGTGCAGACGCGAAACTCCGCAGGCATCCATTTCCCTGATGGCATGTATACACTGGCCACACTGGTAGACAATTCCGGGTACTCCACCGGGATCCAGCAGAAATACCAAGCTTACTTCATCACCGAAGTCCCACTCGATTTCAGCGGACATACCCTGCATCCCGGCGCCTACGGCACAGGTATTGTAAACGGCAAGTTCCTGGTCATGGACATCGCTGCAAACGACCTCTTCACCGTCCCCACCGTTCACGACACGGCCATCAAGCGCCCCACACCGCTGCAACTTGATGCCGACGGTGACCACTATCGTCTCTATTTCGGCCGCAATTACGTAGTCTTCTCCCGCGCAAAATAAACGGCTGCTCTGCATCCTCATCCAAAGGGATACACCTTACGCAAACAATGGCCAGCGGGTGTGGAGTTTACAGACCACGAAAAAGCTGAATCGGGGCAGCAGCTGCAGGGGAACAGAGTCGAACCGCGCCTGACCTTAGCATCATCCATCCCTTTGCAGGCCTTCCAGGCAGCAGGCGAAGAATTCCTCCAACAGGATATAGGCTCAAAAAGGACCATGAAAAACATCGCCCTCGAAATCTGCCTCGAATCCGTGGACGCCGTCATCGCCTCCGAGCGCGGCGGTGCTGACCGGGTCGAACTCTGCGCCAACCTTCTTGAAGGCGGAACCACCCCCAGCGCTGGGACCATCCGCACCGCACGCGAACGCTCCGGCATCGCCATCAACGTCATGGTTCGTCCGCGCGGCGGAGACTTCCTCTATACCGAAACCGAATTTGCCTCCATGCAGCACGACATCCGCACCGCCAAAGAACTCGGCGCAAATGGTATCGTGCTCGGACTGCTCCGCTCCGACGGTACAGTAGATGTCGAACGGACCCGCCAGCTCGTTGAGCTCGCCGCGCCCCTCCCCGTCACCTTCCATCGCGCCATCGACGTCTCTCGAGACCTGCTCGAAGCGCTCGAGGCCGTGATTTCCACCGGAGCAGCCCGCATACTCACCTCCGGCGGTCAGCCTTCCGTCGTCGCCGGAGCGCCAAAGGTCGCCGAAATGATCAAGGCCGCCGGTAACCGCATCATTATCATGCCCGGATGCGGCATCACCCAGGACAACATTCGTTCCATCATCGAAACCACGGGTGCGCGCGAAGTCCACATTGCGCTCGACCAGGAACTCCCCAGCCCCATGCAGTTCCGCAAGACCGAAATCCCCATGGGCGGCGTCGAAAGCCGCGAGTATCTCCGCTTCGCCACCCCGGAGAGCGATGTGCGCCGAGTCGCCGAGCTTGTCAAGAGCTTGCCCTGGCCTCTCCTCACGTAAGCGACTGATTCTAAAGCGAAAATATCGTCCGCCTCACTGTCCGGGTATTTGTGCTCTACCCATAGAGAAACAGGAACAAAATTTTGAGGTAGTTCAAGCTGCAAGCGTCTGCCTTCATGCTAAAGAGGTCTTCCATATTGAATGACATTCCCGGAAAGATTCCATAACCCATTTCCCAAGAAGACTTTACAAACAAAGTAGGGGCCTATTCCGGCGGAAGCACCACTCCACGGCACTCCCCGAAACCAATTCGCGGATGACCTTCCCGGATGCAGTATCCACGGAAGACGACCTCATCGCCGTCCTCCAGAAATTTGCGCTGCTCACCCGTAGGCAACGAAATCGGCTCAGTTCCCCGCCGAGTCATCTCGAGCAGGCAGCCTGCTGAGTCTTTACCCGGTCCGGAAACAGTCCCGGTTCCCAGCAGGTCCCCGGGACGAAGATTGCAGCCATTGCTCGCGTGATGTGTAAGCATCTGCGCAAGCGTCCAGTAAAGGTCGCGCATGTTTCCGCGGCTTAGCATGATGGGAGCGAGCTTTTCATCGCGCATCAATTTTGAAGAAAGCCAGGCCTCCAGCACCACGTCAAAGCCACCGCGCAGCCGGTCATCCGCCGAATTAAGATATGGCAACGGATCAGGATCTCCGGCTTCGCGCTGAAAAGCAGGCACTCGAAAAGGTTGAAGCGCATCCAGAGTCACAACCCACGGCGAAATACTCGTCGCAAAATTCTTGGACAGAAATGGTCCGAGCGGCTGATACTCCCATGCCTGCATATCGCGCGCCGACCAGTCATTCAGCAGACAAAGGCCAAAGATATATTCTTCCGCCTCATGGATTGGAACAGGCTGCCCCAGATCATTGCCGTCTGCGACAAAGCAGCCCATTTCCAGTTCATAGTCGAGCAGCCGCGTCGGTGCGAAGGTCGGAACAGCCGCATCAGCCGGCTTGATCTGACCGCTGGGACGCTTCACACCCGTGTCGCTGACCACAATAGATGATGCCCGCCCGTGATAACCGATTGGCACATATTTGTAGTTCGGAAGCAGCGGATTGTCCGGACGGAAGAGCCTGCCAACGTTCGTCGCGTGATACACCGAGGCATAAAAATCCGTGTAGTCACCGATCGCAGCAGGCAAATGCATAGTAACCTGCTCCGCCACATGCAATAACGGCTCCATTCTTCCGCGTAAGTTTGCCGGAGCATCTTCGGCCAGCAATTCCATCACGCGCCTTCTGACAGCTGAAGCAGCAGAGCGTCCGAGGGCCATCAATTCATTCAATACAGGAGTACAGCACGCATCCTGGACCGGTCTATCTAGCGTATCAAGCAGCCCATTTTCGGCACACGCCCGCAGATCCAGCACACGATTTCCAATGGCAATGCCGATCCGCGGCCCGTCCCCTGCAACAGAGAAAACTCCAAACGGCAGGTTCTGTAAAGGAAAATCAGTGCTGCCATCATTGGCAGAGTCAATCCAGCTTTTCTGCATCAGAGCCATCCTAAAGCGCGCAGGCCTTCGACAGGCTCAGTAAATGAGCACGACCCGAAACTGGTGGCAAAATTCTCCCGCGCGTCCCTGATCTGCTCCACAGAAAATTTCTGGTTGCGCCAGGCAAGCGCATGTTTGTCCCATTCAAAGGACTCGGGACTGTCTTCCAGCAGTACCATCAGCACGTCTTCCTGCGATGCTCCATAATACGCAACCATCGCAGCTACAAATACGTTGATGAAACCGTGCATCAGCGTCGAACCGCTCTCCGCCTCATACGTCAGCTTATGCACAGAACGCAGCGGATGATGCAGCCCAGCCGTGGCCTTGAAGCCGACCTTCGCCGCAGCACAGGAGACGAGAAAATGAGCAACCCGCTCCGCGCTGGGAAAGGCATTGGAACGAATACCACCCGTGCGTATCTTGGCGCGCGCATCCAGCCGTTTCAGAACAGGAAGCATCGCATCGCACTCTGCCGGCGAAAACTCGGCGTAAACGGCAAGTTCTGCCGGAGCAGCCAATACCATCTGCTCGCACTGCGCTGTATTTTCCACCTTGCACTCCGCAGACTGAAGAAACGCGGCGCCTTCGCTGAAATTCTCCATCAGACGCGCATCTTCATTCGCGTCGCCGCTGCTGATCACGCTTAAGAGCCATGGGGTCCCTTGCTCATCGCAGCACGCCTCATTGAATGCTCTGGTGAACTCCGTCAGCCTGGGTGCCGGAACAATAAAGCGCCCAAGCATCCACGCGTGGTCGCCCGAACGGTAGCTGGCATAATTCTTTACGGCGGTCAGCATATCGAGTTCCGCGGGCGGAAACAGGCCGGCATAATCCACTAATCCGCCAAGCAGCGCCTCGATGGCCGTCATCCTTTTGCTCCTGATTTGAAGTACTTCTTTAGTCCCTGCCAGCATTCGAAGTATTCGTGCTGAAGGACCTTCGTCTCCAAAGCATACTTTGTCGGACGCACCGCGAGTTGTGTCTCAAACATAAAAGCCAGCGTATTACCCAGATACTGCGGCTTCAATTCAGCAGCGCTTGCCTTCTCAAAGGTCTCAGCATCCGGACCATGTCCTGCCATGCAATTGTGCAGGCTCGCTCCGCCGGGAACAAAGCCTTCCGCTTTCGCATCATACTGCCCAAACACAAGCCCCATGAACTCGTTCATCATGTTGCGGTGGAACCATGGCGGGCGAAACGTATGCTCGGCCACCATCCAGCGTGGAGGAAAGATGGCAAAATCCACGTTCGCAGTTCCCGAAATTGCACTCGGTGAAGTCAGCACTGTATAGATAGATGGGTCCGGATGGTCAAACGAAACGGAGTTAATGCAGTTAAAGTTTTTCAAATCGTATTTGTATGGAGCATAATTCCCATGCCATCCCACAACGTCGAGAGGCGAGTGATCAATCTCCGCCACCCACAGTTTTCCTAAAAACTTGCTCACAATGTGGAATGTGCCTTCGCGGTCTTCATACGCAGCCTGCGGATAAAGAAAATCGCGCGCATTCGCCAGCCCGTTCGCCCCAATCGGTCCAAGCTCCGGCAATCGGAACTGCTGCCCATAATTCTCGCAGATGTATCCGCGCGCGGCTTTGCCTTCCAGTACTACTCGGAATTTCAGCCCGCGCGGCAGCACGCAGATTTCTCCCGGAGCGACGCCCAGAATACCCAGCTCTGTATGGAAACGCAGCCCACCCTCCTGCGGAACAACCAGCATTTCGCCGTCCGCGTTGTAGAAAAAGCGGTCTTCCATGGATTGGTTGATCGCGTACACATGGATGGCAACGCCTGTCTGTATCGCCGGATCGCCATTGCCGCCCATCGTAATCATGCCGCTCACAAAGTCGGTCGGCTCCTGCGGAAGCGGTACCGGGTCCCAGCGCAACTGGCTCGGCGGTGTCGAGACCTCAGTAAACGGGCCGCTGCGAATGAGCTTCACCGGCGCTTCTTCATACGGCTTATGCGTCACCGACGGCCGGATACGATAGGTCCAGGTGCGCCGGTTCACATGTCGCGGAGATGTGAATGAGGTTCCGCTGAACTGCTCCGTGTACAGCCCTAACGGATGCTTCTGCGGAGCATTCTGCCCCTGCGGCAGCGCGCCGGGAACGGCCTCGGTCGCAAACTCATTTCCAAATCCAGAGTTGTATTTCAATTCGGAAGCGGGCATGTCCCCTCCAGTGAAAACTCTATAAACTATCTGCTGGCAAGGTCGTTTGGCAACTTCGGCAGGAGCTTGCAACTCGCCCGCGAACATTGTTTACTCATCTTTGCAAAATTTATGCGTTACATTCTTGCTCTGGACCAGGGAACAACCAGCTCACGCGCCATTCTTTTTACACAGAATGGCGAAATTGCCGCGCAGGCGCAACAGGAATTCCGCCAGATTTACCCCGAGAGTGGATGGGTCGAGCATGATCCATTCGACATCCTGACGACGCAACTCAGCTCTGCCATTGAAGCACTCGCTCGCGCCGGAGCGCGCCCGCGGGATGTGGCGGCGCTCGGCATCACCAACCAGCGGGAAACCGTCATCGTGTGGGACCGTGAAACCAGCAAGCCCATTCACAATGCCATTGTCTGGCAGGATCGCCGCACCGCCGCAGTATGCAAGCGATTTGTAGATGAAGGAGTGGAGAAGACGATCGTCAACAAAACGGGCCTGCTGATTGACCCCTACTTTTCTGCAACCAAGATCGCCTGGCTGCTCGAAAATGTCCCCGGAGCGCGCAAAAAAGCTGAAGCCGGCAAGCTGGCCTTTGGCACTGTAGATAGCTGGCTCATCTGGAACCTGACCAGCGGCAAAAAGCACGTCACCGACTACACCAATGCTTCGCGCACCATGCTCTTCAACATCGTCGAAGGCACATGGGATGACGACCTGTTGAAGCTTTTCAATGTCCCTCGGCAAATGATGCCCGAAGTCGTCTGGTCGGGCGAAACCAATGGTGAAGTCACCACCACTCTTGGCCTCGGCACCATTCCCATCGCCGGCATTGCAGGCGATCAGCAATCAGCCCTTTTCGGGCAGTTATGTCTCAATCCAGGAGATGCAAAAAACACCTATGGTACTGGATGTTTTCTGCTGCAAAACATCGGGCAAAAGTTTGTCGCATCCAAACATCGCCTGATTACAACGCTGATCTGCAGTTTGAATCGCAAACTTGAATATGCCTTCGAAGGCAGCATTTTTATTGGCGGCGCAGTCGTGCAATGGTTGCGCGACAACTTGAAGATCATCCAGAAATCTTCCGACGTCGAAGCGCTGGCCAGTACTGTTTCCGATTCAGATGGAGTGGTCCTGGTTCCTGCCTTCGTTGGCCTTGGCGCTCCGCATTGGGACGCACATGCGAGCGGGCTTCTCATCGGCCTGCGCCGCAGCACTCAGCATGGACACATCGCGCGCGCGGCCCTCGAAAGCATCGCATTCCAGGTAGCAGATGTCATAGACGCGATGAACTCGGAGTCAGGCAGCAACTTCTCTGAGCTGCGCGTGGATGGCGGCGCCGCCGTCAACGACATGCTGATGCAGTTTCAGGCCGACCTCCTGGGGATTCCGGTCTTGCGCCCCGCCGTAACGGAAACGACTGCACTTGGCGCAGCTTATCTCGCGGGACTTGCCGTGGGCTTCTGGGACAGCCCGCAACAAATCTGGTCAAGCCGGAAGAACGATACCCGGTTTGAACCCAATCGCAATCGCAAAGAGATTACAGCCATGCGCGACCGCTGGCGCAACGCCGTTGAGCGCAGCAAACATTGGACCCAGGATGGTCCCGCATGATTCGCGAACAGATGATCGCGCAGATTGCGCAGCGCGAAACTCCATGGGACATCATCGTCATTGGCGGCGGGGCCACCGGCATGGGTATTGCTGTAGACGCAGCTACGCGCGGCTTCGACGTTCTGCTGTTGGAAGCCAAAGACTTCGGTAAAGGAACATCGAGCCGCAGCACCAAGCTCGTCCACGGCGGCGTGCGTTATCTGGAGCAGGGAAACATCTCGCTCGTTATGGAAGCGCTGAAGGAGCGCGGCATCCTGCGGCAGAACGCACCGCATCTGGTCAGCGATCTAGCGTTTGTCGTCCCCAATTATTCCTGGTGGGAAGCTCCGTTTTACGGCATCGGGTTGAAGCTCTATGACATGCTTGCAGGCAAATACGGCTTCGGCAAGTCGCGCCTGCTTTCGTCGGAAGAGGTGCTTGAGCGCCTTCCAACATTGCAGAAAGAAGGCCTGCGCGGCGGCGTCATCTACTACGATGGCCAGTTTGATGATTCGCGCTTGCTGATTCATCTCGCTGCGACGGCCGCAGACCACAACGCAGTGCTCGTCAATTATATGCCGGTCACTGGAATCACCAAAGATGATGAAGGCTATGTAAACGGGGTCATCGCGCACGACGCTGAAACCGGCCAGCAGTACACCATCGCATCGCGCGTGGTCATCAACGCTACAGGAATATTCACCGATACAATCCGCCGCATGGCCGACCCGGAAGTGCCCTCCATGGTCGAGCCAAGCCAGGGCATCCATCTCGTCTTCGAGCGGTCGTTCCTTTCCGGAGACACAGCCATCATGGTTCCGCGCACCAGCGATGGCCGCGTGATGTTTGCCATCCCCTGGCACCAGCACACCCTGGTCGGCACAACGGACACTCCGATTGAAGAACCATCCTACGAGCCGCGCGCACTGGAGGAAGAGATTCAGTTCATTCTCGATACGGCAGCGCAATACCTCAGCCGTCCGCCCAGGCGCAGCGATGTACTCAGCGTATTTGCAGGCATTCGCCCATTGGTCAAAGCTACTGGAGCTGCGGGCAAAACCTCGGCACTTTCGCGCGACCACACAATCCACGTGGACAACTCCGGCCTGCTCACCATCACCGGAGGTAAATGGACCACGTACCGTCACATGGCTGAAGACTGCGTAGACCATGCCATCACCCTGGGCCGCCTGCGTGAAGAGCCATGCGTCACGAAGACACTCAAAATTCACGGCTATGCAGAAAATACTGGCGCCCTGGGCAGCCTTTGGGTTTACGGTTCTGATGCAGAAGCGATCCGACAAATCGCCGCCGCGAATCCTGAACTCGCCTCCCCCCTGCATCCTACCCTTCCCTACATCGGCGCAGAAATTGTATGGGCAGCACGACATGAAATGGCCCGAACAGTCGAAGATGCGCTTGCACGCCGCACGCGCGCTCTCCTTCTGAACGCCCGGGCCGCCGGCGAAATGGCGCAAGCGGTGGCGGAAATCATGGCACAGGAACTGCACAGAGATAAGGGTTGGGTCACGCAGCAAGTGGCTGAGTTTCAAGCGCTGGTAAAACAATACAGTCTTGACGGTGAAAGAACAGAATGAGGTCTCCATTCTTCGGTGAATTTATGGGCACACTGGTGCTCATTTTGCTTGGCAATGGGGTCGTTGCCGGGGTCCTGCTGAAACGATCGAAAGCGGAAAACAGCGGGTGGATGGTCATCACCACAGGATGGGCCTTTGCCGTCATCTGCGGTGTTTTTGTCTCTGTGCTCTGCGGCAGTGCAGACGCACACCTGAATCCTGCCATCACTCTGGCCATGGCCGTGCAGACCGGCAGCTTCAGCAAATGCGTTCCCTACATCAGCGCACAGCTTCTCGGAGCATTCGCCGGAGCGGTTCTCGTGTGGCTGCACTACCTTCCGCACTGGAAGCTGACCGAGGATGCGGCCACGAAGCGCGCCACCTTCTGCACCATTCCCGCCGTGCGGAATTTTGCAGCAAATCTTTTTTCAGAAATCGTCGGCACCGCAGTTCTCGTGCTCGTCGTAGGGGCTGTGAGTTCGAAACTTGTACTCTCCACCGGGGCCGCAGCCGGCCTTTCACCGTATCTTGTGGGCTGCATCGTATGGTCTATCGGACTCTCGCTGGGCGGCACCACCGGATACGCCATTAATCCCGCACGCGACCTGGGCCCCCGCGTTGCACACTCCGTTCTTCCAATCTCCGGAAAAGGGCCCAGTGACTGGGGCTACGCATTGGTTCCCATACTTGGACCCTGCATCGGAGGCATGCTTGCAGGATGGTTGCTGCGCCTGCTTGGCGCGTGAGTCAGAAATGGTGGATCTTCTCTTCCACAGGAGGCTCGCTGGGCCTTGCGGCCTCACGCTCCAGAGAGCGGCTCACAAGGTCGCGCGAACCCAATCCTACGGCAAGCGCCAAAGCCAGCACAATTCCGCCAAATAGTATCCCGAACGCGAGAGGAACAATATCTCCCCCAATCGAGAGATGATCAAGCACCATCGCTGCCGTAAGCACATAAATCAGCCAGCGTACTCCTGTCGCCAGCAAGCGCGCATATTGCAGATTAAGATTTACGGCCGTGATCAAAACACTGCGTGAGAGGAACCGCCCGATGACCGTCCCAAGAAACAGCAGGACAGCAGCGCCAATCACGTGTGGAAGATACGCAAATACATACGCGGAGATGCCAGACTCTGCCGAGGCCGCCTCAAATGCTGAGACTCCCACCAGAACGCCGATGATCACAAATACCCAGAAGACGACGCGCGTTGCAAGCACCGTCGGCGTTTGCCGCGGAGCTAGCTCACTGAGCGCATTGGTGGTCGGCATGGTGCGTTTATCGAATGCCACAGCATTCAGAATGCGTCGCGTGATCACAGCCGCAACCCATGCAATCAGCAAAAAGATCAGTAATGCCACCAGGAAGGCAAGTATTCCCGGCAACAACTGCGCGACTTTGTTAAAGACGCGCCACATTGAGTCGTGCAATGATTGTTCAACCTGCTGCCACATTTCTCGCTTTCCTCTCTATGGATTGAATCTGTCAGGCCATCTCCAGCGGCGCAGGAGATAAGGTTTATTTTCCTCATAAGCGCGGGCCAGTTGCTCCAGACGCTGCTCTGCTGCAAATGGAGAAAGGTTTGCTGCTTCCTGGACGTAGGATGCCACCCATCCCAGATACAGCGGAGTAAGCGCACCCAGCAAATGGCTTCTGCTGATGCTGCGCAATCGGTGCGCCAGCGCGAAATCGTAGAGGATGCGCACCCAAAGCTCATCCGGCATTCGAAATTCCTCCAGCGGCGCGCGCGACAGCCTCTTCAATTCAAATAATGTGACCGGAGGCAGCACAGGGCCCCAGATCTCCTGCAAATTACGCGCACCCAAAAGGAATGAATCAATGAGCGGCTTTACGTCTATTCCATCGCTCTCACTTGCCTGCTTCACCGCATGCCCAGTGACGGGTGTTGCGCGTGAACCTCGAATGCGCTGCCAGAAGGAAGCATACTTCTCCATTTCAATAAATGCAGATCCAACCAGGCTGGCCAGCGCCGTCCTCAACTCAATGCCGTCTGTCTGGCGCCCGTGGCTCGCATCCACGTTTACCTGGCATACCTGCTTGCCCGCCACAGCCGCAATGGTGGCCGGCCACAGGATTTCATCTGCATTTGGATCATGCGCAGGATGCGGGGCTGTAAACTTCGCGCACATTTCCGCAGAACAACTGAAATCCAGTGGCAACGGATACCGGACTCGCTGCCCAAACAAAGCGCGCGCGAGAGGAGCGAGAATTCCGTGGTTCAGAAGGCCATCGAATTTTCCGGCCGCATAGACAGGCAGCACCACATCACAGCGCTTTTCCAGAACAGGCTGTATAAACAACGGAAGCACATCGGCGTTCAATAGAATCAAGTCACCATGCAGCAGTACACACACATCTGCCTGCACTTCCGCAGCAAGCGAGCAGATGGCGCGTTGCGCAAAGGATGCATTCACCCACGGTAGATTTTCCGGCCTACCCGCCGTGAGGGGATAGCTGCGAAAATGAACATCATTTTCAGTGGCTTCCGCCAGGTTTGGCGCTGCAACGATCACACGCGCGTTCAAGACTGGCCCTATTTCCTGAAGACACGGTTGCACTATCGCGGAATCCACCGTGCCAGTCACGCCCAGCAGCACAGTGGCGCGGCTGGTTACCGGCGCCGCAGCCTGTTCATTCTCGTGAATTTGTTCTTCTTTCATGCTTTTATGACAACAACGAGACGATGCCCATTAATGGAATACGCACCCAGTCGGGACGGTTGTTCAGCTCATAACCCAACTCATAAAGCGCCTTGTCCAGAAGATATGCGTCCAGTACCAAATTCAGGTCTTTTTTTGGCAGCAGGGAGTCGCAGTTCATCTCTGCAAGATAGGTCTTGAGGAATTCGTCCGAAACCAGACGAATCCAGAGTTTTGCCCACTGCTCCATCTGTTGGTTTTCCGCATGGGTTTGGAGAACATACCTCGACAACGCGGACCATGCGGCGTAACTGAACGACCGCAGCATTCCCGCTACATCTTTCAGCGGAGGCTGTTTCTTTCTGCGTTCCGCAAGCGACCGTGCCGGTTCACCTTCAAAGTCCAGCACAACAAACCCCGCCTGAATGCGAAGCACCTGTCCAAGATGATAATCGCCATGAATTCGCGTTCTGGTAATGGGCGACTGGATGGACATGAGACTGTGCAGACGGCCCAGGATCCTGCGTCTGCGTCCGGCGACGACACCTCCCAGTTCCAGTGCGTCCTCAGGAAGCAGTCCCAGATTTGCCTTCAGCATCTCGAGCGTATGTGCAGCGTGCTCAGCAAGGCCTTTGCATAGCTCTTCCACCTCCTGCGTCTGCATGGTCTCTGGCGCAAAGTCAGGATTGTCCTTCCCGGAAGCCAGAGCGCGATGCATCTCAGCGGTGACTCGTCCCAGTTCCGCCGATGCGGGAAAGTAGTCGTCACGAATGAATCTGCTGATTTCGCTTTCGTTCGATTCGTTTGCGCAAAATTTGTAATAGCCGTCCAGCTTCTCCAGTGTCCACTTCCAACCATCACCATCATTCATCACAAATCCCTGGAGCATAGCGAGCGTAGAGGGCGCCTCATCGTTCCGTGCGTATTCTATGGCGCCGCCAAAGGGTGCGATGGAACGGAAGCCCGTGCGTTCGGTAAGGAACCTGGAGATTTCCGTGTCAGGATTCGGGCCTGGTTCATGTCTGCGGAAGCACTTCATAATCATGCTGCCGCCAAAAATAATGGACGAGTTGCTCTGCTCAGCCAAACTTGGATGCGCAGCAGGCGTGGCCTCGCCTGCCGCAAGAATAGTTGGCAGTATGCTGCTGGCAATACCTCGAATAGTACCGCTGACGGACTGTACTGAGCCGCCTGTACGAATCAGATCGAGTAATGCCTGAGAAGCGCTTTCGCTCACAAAGGCATCACACAAGAGTCCCTCGCGGCTCGCACTTCTTATCGGGGCCACAATTGCCATTTCGCGCGTTGTGCGGACCGCCTCCGCCACCTCACCAAATACCATGGTCAGAGGAACGAAATATGACTCTTCTTCTCCCGAATCATATTTCACTGCGGTCACCAGATACGCAGACCTGCCCTCGTCAAAGATGGCCCAATCTGTAACTGTGACGGAACGTATTTGTTTCGCCTTGCCGCCGAACCACCGCTGCCTTGCAATAAATTCCGGAAAGACAAGAGACCGCAGCTTTTCCAGGTTCATCCCAGTCAGAATGGCATGCCAGTCGTTCTCGTTTCCAATCTCAATCAGCGCATTCTCCGGGCCGCTTTCGTCACTGTCCTGAGACGTCAGCGCAGATTGCAGCTCAAACCACAAAAATTCATAAGCGCCAAGCGTCAGCGAATAGGGGGCCTTTGTAATCGGCGGGAACTCTACATATCCCAGCATCTCTACAGGCACCATGCCTTCAAACTCTGACAAGTCCAGAAGAACTGGCTGCGGAAAACGTGACAGATTGGCCAGACATAATACACTCTGCCCGTCACTCTGGCGCAAATAAGAGAGCACCTTACGGTTGGCCGAAGGAAGAAACTTGAGCGTGCCCCGCCCAAAAACCGGAAACAGCTTGCGCAACGCAATCATGTTGCGCATCCAGTTCAAAAGTGAAGATGCATCGCTGCGCTGCGCCTCTACATTGATGGCCTGGTACCCCCATACCGGATCCATAATCACGGGGCTATAAAGCTGCGCAGGATTGGCCCGCGAAAAACCGGCATTCCGGTCAGCCGTCCACTGCATGGGGGTCCGCACGCCATTCCGGTCGCCAAGATAGATATTGTCTCCCATGCCAATTTCATCGCCGTAGTAGATGATGGGAGTTCCCGGAAATGAAAACAGTATGCTGTTGAGCAGCTCTATCCTGCGGCGATTGTTGTCTACCAGCGGGGCCAACCTGCGCCGAATGCCAATGTTGATACGCATCCGCGGGTCGGCGCTGTAGGCCAGGTACATATAGTCGCGCTCATCGTCCGTCACCATTTCGAGCGTCAGCTCATCATGGTTCCGAAGAAACAAACCCCATTGGCAATTCTCCGGAATCTCCGGCGTCTGCGCCATGATTTCCGTAATCGGCAAACGATCTTCCTGCCGCAGCGCCATATAGATGCGCGGCATCAGCGGGAAGTGAAAAGCCATGTGGCATTCATCCCCATCGCCAAAATATGGCCGTACGTCCGTAGGCCACTGGTTCGCCTCCGCCAGAATCATGCGGTTCGCATAACCCTCATCCATTGCAGCGCGAATTTTTTTAATGGCTGCATGCGTCTCAGGAAGGTTCTCGCAATTTGTGCCTTCCCGCTCCACAATGTAGGGAATCGCATCCAGCCGAAGCGCATCTACACCCATGTCCAGCCAGTAGCGAAGGATCTTCAGCACCTCCTCCATGACCAGCGGATTGTCATAGTTCAGGTCCGGCTGGTGCGAAAAGAAGCGGTGCCAGTAGTAGGCCTGCGCCACCGGGTCCCAGGTCCAGTTTGATTTTTCCGTATCTGTAAAGATGATGCGGGCCTCTTTATATTTCTGGTCCGTGTCACTCCAGACGTAAAAATCGCGCTCTGGCGAGCCGGCCGGAGCACGACGTGCGCGCTGGAACCAGGGATGCTGGTCAGATGTGTGATTGATGACCAGCTCAATCATCACCTGCATCCCGCGATCATGCGTCTCCTGCAGAAAGCGCTTGAAATCATCCAGCGTTCCGTAGTTTGGATGTACGGTCAGATAGTCGGAAATGTCATAGCCATCATCGCGAAGAGGAGACGGAAAGAACGGCAAAAGCCACAGGCATGTCACGCCTAGATCCTGCAGGTAATCCAGCTTCTCGATCAAACCGGGAAAATCACCGATCCCGTCGTTATTGCTGTCCTGAAAGGCGCGCACATGCAATTCGTAGATGATCGCGTCTTTGTACCAGAGCGGATCCGTGGCGCTTCCTAAGCGTTTCGTTCTTGCTTGCTGGACTGTTGGCGTGCTCATTTTTGTCTATAAGTAATAATCAAAGTCCTTCTCAGATCGCACATGCCGCTGAATGCGAAAGATGTGCGCAGGCACAGCATGAGGCGACAGTTCAATGTAGTTGCGTGCGCCCTCCCACAGGTAGCGTTGCCCTGTGAGCTCATCCTGGACCTGAAATGGCTCATGGAGTTCCAGGCCAAGCTCTGCCATGTTCAGCGTCACCCATCCGGCTTGAACGTAATATGGATCAAGATTCACTGCAACCAACACCGTATTCGTGCCATCCACGCTCTGTTTGCTATAGCAAATCAGATGCGGATTGTCCGTCTCATGAAAAATCAGCTTGTGGCTGGTATGCAATGCTGAATTCTGCCGCCTCGCCTGGTTTACTTTTTCAATTAGCGGCGCAATACTGTCAGGACTCTTCAGGTCCCACTGGCGCAGCTCATACTTTTCCGAATTCAGGTATTCTTCGCTTCCTGCCTTGATGGGAACATGCTCCAGCAACTCATACGCTGGCCCATAAATGCCATAATTTGTGCCCAGTGTGGCAGCCAGCACCAGCCGTGCCATAAACGCTGCTTTCCCGCCAGTTTGCAGTAACTCCGGGAGAATGTCCGGCGTATTGGGCCACAGGTTCGCACGAAGAAACTCGCGTGATTCCGACTGCGTCAGTTGCCGGAAATATTCCGTCAGCTCTTCCTTCGTATTGCGCCACGTAAAGTACGTATACGATTGCGAAAATCCCAGCTTCGCCAGCCGCTCCATCACACGCGGCCGCGTAAATGCTTCTGAAAGAAAAATCACGTCGCGGTGCTCGCGCTTGATCTCGCCGATCACCCACTCCCAAAAAGCAAATGCTTTCGTATGTGGATTGTCCACGCGAAAAATGCGTACTCCCTGCTCAATCCAGAACAGGAAAACGTCCTTCAGCCCGTCCCATAGCCCCTGCCAGTCTTCACTTTCAAAATTCAGCGGATAAATATCCTGGTATTTCTTGGGCGGATTCTCCGCATACTGAACAGACCCGTCAGCCCGTTTGCGAAACCATTCAGGATGTTCCTTGACCCATGGGTGGTCCGGCGAACACTGAAACGCAATATCAAGCGCAATCTCCAGTCCGCGCTCTCTTGCCCTGTTTACAAGATGACGAAAATCCTCCAGCGTCCCCAGCTCTGGATGGATCGCCGTATGCCCGCCTTCTTTTGCGCCAATCGCCCACGGGCTCCCCACATCCCCCGGCTGCGCGGTGGTGGTGTTGTTCTTGCCTTTCCGAAAACTCACGCCAATGGGATGGATCGGCGGCAGGTACAAAACATCGAACCCGAGTCGCGACACATAATCGAGCCGGCCCTCCACGTCCGCGAACGTACCATGCTTCCCGGCAACAGGTGAGCACGAACGCGGGAACAACTCATACCAGCTTGAGAACCGCGCCCGTTCGCGGTCTACAACAATGTTCAGTTCCCGCTCATAGATGGTTTCAAGAGAAGTGTCCGCATACGCCTCCATCATCGCAGCCAGTGCTGGGTCGAGCGCAAGCCGTTGCGCCTCTTCGCTGCCACTCTTCGTTTTCAGAACGTGCGCACGTTGCTTTAGTTGAGCGGCGTCATTTCCGGACGCACGGTCGGCCGCCTCCTCCAGCATGAGCGCTCCGGTCTGGAGTTCCAGTGCTACATCCTGACCAGCTTCAAGGCGCTTCACCAGATCGCTCCGCCATGTATCAAAGTGATCGATGCGCCCGGCAATCGAAAAGAAATAGCGCCCCATTTTCGTTACCTGGAATGAAGCGTGCCAGCGATCGTTCCCCAACGTTTCCATCTTTACGCTGGACCAGCTGCTCTCATCTTCAAAGCGATAGAGGACCCGGCACGCGACGTGGTCGTGCCCATCGGCAAAGACATCGGCTTCAACCATGACCGTGTCACCAACAATGCGCTTTACAGGAAATCTGCCGCCGTCCAGTTCTGGCGAGACGTGCTCAATGACGACGCGCTTTCTTCCGTCCTTTGGTTTTGCCATGCACGTTCCGGTTTTAAGTTCGATGCTTATACCAGACAAGATGCAAATTCAATGGAATGCGTTCGTTAGCAGCGCAATAATTTTTTTGGAGGCGTCAGTTTCTGACGCGATCTCAATGTCTCTAAAAACTCTCGCGCCGCTTCTCCAGCCCGCCTCCCAGGAGCAAACAGAGCTGAAATCACGGCAACTGCGTCCGCGCCAGCTTTAAGCACACCATGAGCATTTTCCACAGTAATCCCCCCAATGGCCACCAGTGTCTTCGACGTAAGCGAGCGCGTCTCCCGCACGCCCTCGATCCCGATGACCGGATCAGGATTCGCCTTGGAAGAAGTAGCAAAGACAGGGCCTGTCGCGATATAGTCCACAGGCTGCTGATCTGCAAGCTCCACCTGTGCGCGATTGTGCGTGGAAATTCCAAGAATCCGGTCGTCGCCCAGAACTCTTCGCGCCTCCTCAGGAGACACATCCTCCTGCCCCACATGGGCACCATCAAAATCAGAGCGGACAGCCAGATCAGGACGATCGTTCATGATGAGCTTGATCCGGTTCCCGGCAGCTTGCCGCATCACAGCAGCGTCTGACAATATCTCCGCTTCCGTTCCCCGCTTGTTCCGGTACTGCAGCAGAGAAACGCCTGCCTCTGCCAGTTCCGTGATCATCTGTCTCAGAAATTCCTGGCGATCTTCCCTTGGGAGAAAAGATGCGTCGAAAATCGGGTAAAGACGAGGCAATTCGAAAATCATTCTCCGAAAAAACTCCACAGATGCCAAGCAAAAAGCCCGCCAAAGCTGGCGGGCTCTCGTCTGATAAGAAAAAACGGGAATTACAGAACTTCAGCCAGTCGCGGATAGAGCATGTATTGATTGGCCTTGTAAAGGTTTATCAGGCGCTTTGTCATCAGGTAGTAAGCCGCTGCCGCCTGGTGGATATAGAAAGGTGCCTTGATCTGATTGCTGGCCGACAGAGAAGCTCGGCGAAGCTTGCGCAAGGCCTGCTTCAGCTGTACCGCATCGTGGCGAATGCGCTCCGCTACGATGACCGCCTCCTCATAGTTCCAGCGGCGAACATAAGCAGCCAGAGAAACCATCAGGTCGGCATTCACTTCCATACGCCGCAGACCTTCGGTACCGCCAACCAACGCCCATATTTCGGCTGGCTCCAGCTTCAACTGGTCCCGGCCAGGATTGAGGTGATCCAGAGCAACAATCTCCAGCCCGCGCATATGCATAGGCTGGATCTGGGCGACAAGGTCGTCCCAGTTGCCAGAACGTAATTTACGGGCGCGCGTCTGGATAAACAGTACCCAGACAGTACAGGCCATCCCAAAACCTAAGAAGGTCAATATCCACATGTGTCAGCTCAACGATGATTTAAACTGCCGGTTCTGCTTGCGTTTAATTGTACATCCTGATGCAGCGCAGCGAGGTACCTTCGCATTTCAGGAGAAAGTATACGCTCTTCCGGCTCCGGAAGCCAGAAAATAATGGCCCAATATATGGTAACCAACTGAAGAGATATGATCCGGACCTGGTCGAGGTCAATTCCATGCCAATTTGGGCCTAAATAGCTATAAGCACCCTCCACAAAGAAATCCACAATGGCCCAGACGGACCATCCCACCGCCAGCCCCATGACATGGTTTCGCCAAACCAATCCCAAATTCGTCGAGGCTGCTCCCATCGCAACAAAAAGCTCAAGGGAAAGCATGGCAGAAAACAGGCTGCCCCGCTCGATCCATGCATTAAGAGAATTTGCGCTATGTGGTTTTGCTACGTAAGAAAGAACAGCGGCAATCAGAACGCCTGCCAGTCCGAGAAGCAAAAAATTCTTTAAAGCATCTCGAACCCAGGTGCCGGTAGGTTTAAGCACAATGCGCGCCATCTCAAGGACGACACACACCTGCAACGCGAGATCTATGACCTCTGCACTCCAATAGATGGTCTTATATAGGCCAGCGGTGGAATGATTATAGACAAGATAGAAAAAGACAATATTATCAACTACTTGAAATGCGATCCAAGCTGTAAAAAAACGAAAAACCCTCCACCTCTCGCGCATCAATAACACGAGCAAGAGGGCAGCTTGCGCACAAAAAGTTGTTGCCCATAAAAGTCGAGCTAACAACGTCAGTTGCATACAACTGACATACTACGCGTAATTAAACGATGTGAAGAAACTATTTCTTATGAAGATGGATTCTTCTTCCATGTCTCTTACGCCACAGTACCTGCTGGACGCGGAATGCCATTGCCAATCCCCTTCGCCGTCAGAGTGCCTGCTGGACGCGGAATGCCATTGCCAATCCCCTTCGCCGTCAGAGTGCCTGC
>JAJPKO010000036.1 GCA_021323655.1 Acidobacteriaceae bacterium | reverse complement strand
AGGAGCGCGACTACCTTGCGCTGAACACCTCGCACCCGCATGTGAAACCCGCTTCCCTGCTTAAAACTTAACTGGTGCACAGGGGAGGATTCGAACCTCCGTAGCTCCAAGGAGCGGCAGATTTACAGTCTGCTGCCATTAACCACTCGGCCACCTGTGCATCCATCTTTTCGCGATCCTGTCACCCTTTCCAGACGCCAGCCGTCTTCAACGAAGCCCACAACATGCTCCGGCTTGAAACGGGACGCTGTCAGGTGGAATGACTGCGGATTCGCGCCTTACGAGGCTGGAATTCTGGAGCTGGCGAAGGGATTTGAACCCCCGACCCTCTGATTACAAATCAGATGCTCTACCAGCTGAGCTACGCCAGCCCGATCAGCCACATACTCCAATTTCGAGAGACACTGCCGCGTCTGCTGAAAGAGTCGTACAGATTCAAAGATTATCACACTGAATGATGTGTCGCAATTGCTTCACATCTGATTTTAAAGAGCCTCCCATTCAATCACGAATGGGAGGCTGGTCAGGTGAGAAATCATCGTCTTTAGAACTGATAGCGCAGGCTGAACTGCATCTGCCGTTCTGACGAATAAGTGTTCCCCTTCTGCGTCACCTCGCCAAAGGTGCCGCTGGTCGGGTTACTGTCCGGAGAATCCAGGTTCGGATGGTTCGTAAAATTAAACGCCTCCGCCTTGAATTGCAGCTGATGGTTTTCATGTCCGGGAATCACATGGAAGCTCTTCAGCAACGCAATGTTCCAGCTCTGGAAGCCCGGCCCATAGATCGCATTCCGTGTGCCCCGCGGCGCAAGCGTTCCTGCCGCAGGCTGCACAAAGACGCTCGGGTCAAACCAGTATCCGGTACCGAACTTCTTATGCACAATCGGGCTTCTGGTCATGTCCCACAGCTGCGTGCCTGCACCTGGCCCAACACCGGCAAAGTCATCGCCTGTGCCCACCGAGAGAGGCTCGCCCGTCTGCGCCTGCGTCGTTCCGGAAAGCTGCCAGTTACCCAGCGCCCCGCGCGCAAAACGGTTCCCCAGGTTCGTTCCGTAAGGAATGTCCCACACGTAGTTCACCACCAGAATGTTGCGAATATCAAAATCGCTCGGTCCATAGTTCAGGCGAGGATTGTAATAATTCGGCAGCTCATATCCGGGACTTGAGCCGTAGTCCAGGCTCTTCGACCACGTGTACGCCACTCCAAACAGCAGTCCCTTCGTCATGCGGCGCTTCATGTCCACCTGTAACGCGTGGTACATGGAGCTTCCCGCGTTCGTGTCCTGCAGAATCGCCGAGAATCCACGATAAGGACGCAGCGCATCCGGCGCCTTCACATCCGGATGGGCCTGTACCGTTCCCGGCTGAAGCTGGTTCACGTTCTCCAGCTGCGAAAGATGCAGTCCGCGCCGCCCCACATACTGGATCGTGAACGTCGCGAAATTTGGCACCTCCTGCTCCACCGCCGCATTCCAGCTCCATGCATTCGGATCAGGAAAATCATAGGCCTGTGAAGAAAGCGAAAGCGGCAGCGCATTCACGCCCACTGCCCCCGGATTGTCCACCGAGCCCGCCGTCACCGTCGAGCTTGGCTGGAACGGAGCATTGCCGCCAAGCTGTACCGTGTCGCTGATGCCGACCCGCTGCACAAACCGGCCGCCGCCAAAGCGCACCACCGTGAGCGGCGTCACCTGATAGGTGAGTCCGATGCGCGGCTGAATGTTCGTCCACGTCGTCTTCGAGTAACCCGGTCCATATCCACGGAACAGCCGGTTGTACTGGCCATTCAGAATATCGTCCGGAACATGCCCGCGTGCGGAGCCCGGAAATCCGCTGCCCGGAATCACCACGCCGTTATACGGATCGCCGCCCGAAAGCTGCCCCGTAATCGGGTCTACGCTCGGAGCCAGCGCCGGATCCCACGATTTCGGATCAAACACGGACTGGTTTCTCCACAGCGCGTAATACGGCTGCATTACGCTGTAGCGCACGCCATACTCCACCACCAGCTTCGGCGTCGCTCTCCACGAGTCCTGCGCAAACCCTTCGTACATGTTTCCGCGAAACAGCGTGTACGACTTGTGCCCGATCTCGCCATACGTATCAAACAGGCCCAGCGCGGCATTACCCACTGCCGCGTTCGACGTCGGATAGTGATTGCGCGTATCGGTAAAGATAAACTGGCCGTTCTGGTTGTTCGTGGCTCCCGGCGTCGTGCTGCTTACGCTGATCTGGTCAAAGTTGTTCTCCCCTGACCGCTCCCACAGTACGCCAAACTTCAGCGTGTGGTTGCCCACCACCTTGGTCAGATTGTCCGCCAGGTTCGTGATCACGCCACCCGAGTGCGACGGATACGGCCCGCCATCCAGCGTGGTGAAGTTCGCCAGATTGATCGTGGGAATCTTGTTCGGCACCAGCTTTTCGTTCGCCGGATAGAGATAGGGATAATTGATCCCATACAGGTTCCGGTTATACAAGCCGTTCGACGTGTCATACGTGATCGTGATGTGGTCCGCCGAGGCCGAAAACGTCGCTTCGTTCACCATCGTCGGGCTGATCGTCCACGTGTAGTGCAACACACCCACCTGGTTCGGCCAGTGCCACTTCTGCGGAGTGCGGTTGAAGTTCCCTGAAAACGGGTTCGTGTAATCGTAGTTGTAGTTCAGCAGGCTGAAGCGCAGATGGTGCGCATCCGCCGGGACATAATCCACCACCAACGTGTCCTTCCGCTGGTCCTGCGGATACGGCGCCTGCGACTGCCAGTTATAGCTGCTGTTCGTCGCATTCGGCTCCGGATAAGCATTCAGCAGCGCAATTCCATTCGGGCTCAGCTCTGAAGAAGGAATGATGTTGCCCTGGTATGGCGTGCCGGTCCTTGGGTCCACCAGCTGCACCGCATTCTGGTAGAAGATGTTGTTGCCCAGCAGCTCGCTGAAGTTGCCGCTCCGCATCAGCATCGTCGGCACTTTCCCCGTCTGCGTCACCGTCTGCCGGTAGCGCACATACTCCTGTCCGGCCAGAAAGAACAGCTTCTGCTTCGACGTGTTAAACACATGCGGAATGTAAACCGGCCCACCCAGGTTCCATCCAAACTGGTTGTAGCGGAAAGCCGGAGGATGGTCGCGCAGCGCCGGCTGGTCAGACTGGTTCCGGCCCCATGTATTCGCGTTAAAGAATGAGTTCCGCAGATATTCAAACACCGTTCCGTGGAACTCGCTGGTCCCGCTCTTCGGCACCATGCGAATCAGTCCGCCCGACGTGCCGCCATACTCGGCCGGATACCCCGTCGTCAGGATCTGTACCTGTGAAGTGGCATCCACGTCCGCCACGCCAATCTGTGTTCCGTTGGCCCGCGTCCGGATCATCGGAGCACCATCCAGCGTCAGCAGGCTCTCATTGCCGCGCGCTCCGTTCACGTTTGGACCGCTGAAGTCCGGCGCAAAATTGAACGAAGAAATCGCAGCATTGCGTGCGACTCCCGGCTCAAGCTGCGCCAGGTACAGCGGATTGCGCCCATTCAGCTGGATCGTCTTTACCTGCTCGGCCGTCACCAGCTGTCCTGCTGCCGCCGACTCGGTTTGTAACACATTGGCATCGGCCTGCACCGTCACCGTGGTGCTGGTGTTGCCGGCCTTCAGCGTGGCATCCACCTTGCTGCCAATGTTCGGATCAAGCCGGTTGCCGCTCAAAATCGTTGCCTGAAATCCAGGCGCTTCTACCCGCACCGTATAGCTGCCCGGCGTGAGGTTAGGAATCGTGTAGGAACCACTGCTGTTTGTGACTGCCGTGCGTTCGGCTCCCGTCGCGTCATTGCGGACCGTGACCTTCGCGTTCGGCACGACAGCATTGCTCGCGTCCGTGACCGTTCCAGAAATAGATGAAGTGTCAGCTTGCCCCCATCCGGCGGGCAAACAGGTCATGAATACAAGAAAGAAGAAGGATAAAAACAATGTGCATGGAGTCTTCCAGTGACTGAACATACTGTCTCCAATAGGGGTTAGGATGGAAACGATACCGCACCCGGAAACATCAACATGGAATCGTTTCCAATCCTCAGGTTTTATTGAAGATTCACAATTTTGTCAAACCAGTAATGGTTGCCTGCACGAATGTTACTAATCGTGTACCCATGGCCTGCTTGCCTGCGCCGCACCCCTCCCGACCCCTTCTGGTATCCTCCTCCCGATGCTCCTGCGCCGATTCGCGCTCTGGCTGTGCATGGCCGCTCTGCCCTGCTTCGTCCTCTCGTGCAAACCTTCTGATCAGGCCCGCGACACCGCCGCCAGCCTCGCCCGGACCGCCCACGACCTGCACGAGTACTATGCCGCTTTGTCTGAAGTCATCACGCAGCACGAAAAGCTCGAGCGCCTGCAAAACGCGTTGCTCGGAGCTCCCCTCGACGCGCAGGACCTCGCGCAGTTGCGCACCGCGCAGGCTGAGATGGAAAAGCGCGCCGACCTGGCCAAAGCCCTCGCAGACCTCGCCGAAGCCTATGCAGGACTGGCAAAATCCGACGCGGCCCAACAAGCATCTCAATCCGCCGCCAACCTCGGCATTGCCTTATCGGGAATCCAGCAGCTTCTCGGCGCATCCTACGCCCCGGATGCGCTGCAACACTCCGGCGCCCTTCTGGTCCGGTTGACCCAGCATCACAGCGAGCGCAGGATGGCACAGGCCATGGACCCCACCATCGCCGCCTTGTCTGACATGTTCTCGCAGGAAAAACCGGTATACTGCTCGATCAATCGCACCTGGATTGGCCTGGCCCAAAGTCTGGCCCTCGAGCTGTTGCGCCGCAATCAGGCAGATACCAGTAGCCTGATGCTCCCCGCCTTGCGCCCTTTCGGACTGGCCTCGCGCCTGCCGGAAGAAAAACTCTCTCCCGGTCTTGAAGCGTACGCGCGCCAGCAGATTCAGGAGCAAGGCCAGACTGAGATCGCCGCCCACGATGCCGCTTCTACAGAATTGGAGCAGTCCCTCAAGGAAGCAGCCCGGCAGGTCCACGCCCTCGCCGCCGGAGAACACAGCAGCGCTCCTCCGCAGCCCCGCTCACTCGCCGTCGAGCATTGGACAGAGTTGATTCACTGATTCACCCGGAATGTGCGCAGCATCTGCTCATAAGTGCCGCGCAGCGATTCAAAGTCCTTCTGTGGTGCGACAAACACCAGATAGCTCAAGGACCCGTCATTGCGTGAAATCGTTACCAGCCAGTCACGCTCCGCAGCCCCTCCGGCAGAAGCCCCTTGATTGATGAACTCCATGCTCTTGCCCGGCTGTTTGTTCACCAGAACATCCTGCACCGTGGTCACAGCCTTCATGCCTGGATTTCCCTGATGTACCGACGCAATCAACTGGCTCGTTGCCGTCGCCAGGTCCGTCGCTTGCTGCGGCCGGTAATCGTCAATAATCACGCCATAGATAGTGACATTACCGTTCGCCGTATTGACGACTCCGCCCGCCGGAGCAATCGTCGCCGCATTTCCCGCATTCTCGGTCGCGCTCCAGTTGCCCGGATATTGCAGTGAAAATCCCGCAGCATCCAGACGCTTCCAGCTCCCGCTCGGCTTAAAATTTACCGTCTGCGCCGGAACAGATACAGGAGCAGCGGCCCCATTGCTGCTCCTCCACGCACCGCTGGCAATCTGCTGCGCCGTGTACGGCCTCATGTTCGCCACCAGCTTCTTGATCTTCTGAAACTCCGGCGTTGTCTTCACCCAGTTCGTGCGCGGTGGCAGCGTGGCAATCTCCGCATTCACGTATTCAGTACGGTTGCCCGGATTCGGATGGTCACTCAGTAACTGCGCGCCACCAGACCCATATTTCCCCTGGATGATCTCGAAAAACTGCACCATGCCGCGCGGATCGTACCCCGCATCATAAGCAATGTCGGTGCCCAGCAGATCGGCCTGCTTCTCTGCATCGCGGTCCATCTTCAGAAAAGTCATGCCTGCCACCGCGCCTACTCCCTGCGCAGCCAGCGCTCCTCCTGCTCCGGGAATAAAAATGCCTGCTGCAAGTTGCCCGAGTGCCCACAGCGGTGCCTGTGATTGCTGCTTGGTAATATTGCAAGTGGCATGGCGCATCACCACGTGCGAAATCTCGTGCGCCATCACCCCGGCAAGCTGCGCCTCCGTCTCCGCCGCCTGGATCGTGCCCAGATTCACAAAAATAGTCCCACCCGGAAGGGCAAATGCATTGATGTCCGCCTGGTTGACCACATGAAACTCATACGGCCACTTGTACCCCGGCGCATACTGCGTCAGCTTCCTGCCCAGTTGCTGAACGTATTGCGTCACCGGGCTTGAATCCGGCAGCACAGGCATCGTCTTGTACACCTGCTGCTCCGCCTTCTTCCCTTCCGCAATCTCGCGGTCAACCGTAAACGCATTCTTGCACGGTGGAGGCTGCTGAAAGGTCGCATGCGCAGGAACCACAAGAAAAAGAGCAAACAGAAGTACTGGAATCCATGTCGTTCTGGCTTTCACGTTCATGACACATCCACAAGATAAGATATTAGTTCAGCTGGCGTATCTGGGCAGCGAGTGAATTCATTACTGTTCAGTAGAGGCGGGTGCCCCACATCTCGATTTTGAGACGTAGGTTTGCAGCACCTTCCCCGTATCGTAATGCCTGCAGCCAGTCCTAGTCCTGCTTCGCAATCACGCCCAGGTCCGTCAATCCATTTACAAAGAACTGCATCGCCAGCGCCACCAGCAACAGTCCCATAATACGTACCAGGATTCTGATGCCGGTTTCGCCCAGCACGCGTCGCAGCCGGTCTGCGCCGCTCAAGACCCCATAACTCGCCGCCGCAGTAATCGCAATCGAAGCAAAGATCGCAAACAACTGCCACCGGTTCGGCGACTGCCCCACCAGCACCATCACACTTGAAATCGCGCCCGGGCCGGCCAGCATCGGAATCCCCATCGGCACAATGCCAGCATCCTCCTTGGCCGCGGCCTCCATCGTCTCGTCGGTAGACTCCTGCGTCGGCGAGCGCTTCGCCTCCAGCATATCAATGCCGATCAGCAGCAGAATCAAACCGCCAGCAATTTCAAAGGCAGGTAGCTTGATCCCAAACAAGCTGAAGATGAACTGCCCCGCCAGCGCAAATGCCGTCAGCACAATAAAGCAGGTCAACGCCGCCTTGAACGCCATCCGGCGCCGTCGCTTCTCGTCCGCGCCAGCCGTAATCGCGATGAACGTCCCGATCGCGGCAAACGGATCCACCAGAAAGAAGATCGAGCTGAACGCCACCAGCGAAAACCGCACATATGCCGAATGCTGAAGCTCATGCAGCGCCTGATGGGCCGGTCCGTACATCATCACCTTATGTTACCCGAATCGCACGCCGGTTCCAGTTAAGCCATTCATTCTAAATAACATATATAGAATCGTGTCGAAATTTCCCGCCTCCGTGCACAGATTTCCCGATACAAAATGGTTGCCTGCGCCTCAACAAGGTCAATTTGTTGAATTCAGAGCGGTTTGCACCACGACGGCCGTTTGGCAAGCCATCTGCATTCTTCTCCGCCGCTTGCCATTTGGAAAGAAAAAAGGAGAAGACATGAGCATCATTGACAAATCAACGCAGTCAACTCCGCGCATTCTTCTTGGCAGTGATAAACACCGCCTGGTCATCCCGCTGCGCAATGTCTTGCTGAAGGCCCGCTTTACTGTGGATCTTGGCAGCGACTATCGCCATGCCGAGCTTCTCTGGGGGGAATTGCGCCATGACATCGTGCTGCTTGAGGTCTCTCATCCTCGTTCCATCGAGTCTGCCATCGCCACTGCCCTGCGCATCAAGGGCCGCGACCCGCGGCAGTTCATCGCCTACCTCACTGATTCGGCGCTCGAATCCAGCGGCCTCACCGGCGATGCCATTCTTCCGCGCGATCCCGAACGGCTTCCGCGCGCACTGCGCGAAATTATGGACAGTATGTTCGACCCCTGCTGATGCAGGCTTTAACTCGTAAGCCGATCCGGAGAAACCGGCCCATTTACCACATCATCACGCTGGAAAGGCCCTCCGCCTTTCCAGCCCTCCGGCGCCTTCGCCAGGGACAGTAAAAGCGCTTCATATATCCACCCCGAACATGACGCATTGAGAAACCGTTCCCCAAACGCCCGCATTGTGGCAGAAAACGGACGCGCCATCCACAGCCGCTGCCCCCGCACTCTTCAAAACTTTCTATCCATCGCAATCAACCTGCCTCCACAAAAATCCGTACCGTCCCCGGGTGCCCCCACAAAGGGCCACCCGAGCAGATACGCCACTCCCATCTCGAAAACCCCGCGCCAAATGCCCTTCTTCGCAGATATAATCTAAGGTTCACTACCAAAGGAGCGCAGCTTCACATGCCCATCCAGCCCACCAGCAAAATCTGGCACAACGGCAACCTCATCCCCTGGGAAAAGGCCCAGATCCACGTCATGAGCCACGTCGTCCACTACGGCTCATCGATCTTTGAAGGCATTCGCTGCTACTCGCAGCCACAGGGCTCGGCCGTCTTCCGCCTGCCCGAGCACATGCAGCGCCTCATTGACTCGGCCAGGATTTACCGCATGAAGCTCCCCTATTCGCTCGATCAGCTCTGCTCCGCTACCGTCGAGCTGATCGAAGCCAACGGCATCGCGCCCTGCTACATCCGTCCCATCGCGCTGCGCGGCTACGGCGAAATCGGCGTCAACCCTAAAAACGCGCCCATTGATGTCTACATCGCCAACTTCCCCTGGGGCAAATACGTGGCCGGAGACCACGGTGCAGACGTCTGCATCTCCTCCTGGAGCCGCCTCGCACCCAACACCATGCCTTCGCTCGCCAAGGCCGGTGCCAATTACATGAACTCACAGCTCATCCGCATGGAAGCCGATACCAATGGCTACGCCGAAGGCATCGCGCTCGACGTCAACGGCTATCTCTCGGAAGGTTCCGGCGAAAACCTCTTCCTCGTGCGCAATGGCGTCATCTACACCACTCCGCTCGCCAACTCGGTGCTTGCCGGAATCACCCGCGACTCGGTCCTGACCATCGCGCGCCATCTCGGGATCCCCGTCGTCGAGCAGGCACTCCCTCGCGAGCTCATCTATATCGCCGACGAGGTCTTCTTCACCGGGACCGCAGCCGAGGTCACACCCATCCGCTCAGTGGACCGCATCACCATCGGCGATGGCAATACCGGCCCCATCACCAAGCAGCTTGCCGATGAATTCTTCGGCATCGCCAACGGCCTCCGCCCGGACCGCTTTGGCTGGCTCACCCCCGTCAACGTAAGCGCCGAGCAGCCCGTCACCGTATAAAACTCCTAAGCATCAGCACAACCTCGGATTCCCACATCTTGAAAGAGATGTGGGAACCCACATCCACCACACCAAAACCTGACATCCTGCGCGAAGCGAAGGACCCGCACCGCAAGGTGCGATTTGTTGCGCCAGCAACCACTCTTCGCAGCATGCAAAAAAGAACAGAACCACAGTCCCGCACCAGTTTCACCAGTGCAACCAATGCAATACCATAGGAAAAAATGACAAAATACCTAGTCACTGGCTGCGCTGGTTTCATCGGCTCATGGATCACCCAGACCCTCATACAACGCGGAGAGACCGTCCGCGGCTTCGACAATTTCGAAACCGGACGCAAACAAAACCTCTCCGGCCTTCTTGATCACTTCGAATTCATCCAGGGCGACCTGCGCAACGCCGGCGCCGTCGCGCGCGCCTGCGAAGGAATAGACATCATCTTTCATCAGGGAGCGCTGCCCTCCGTCCCCCGCTCCGTCAAAGACCCACGCACCAGCCACACCGCGAACATAGACGGCACCTTCAACGTGCTCGAAGGCGCACGCGCTGCCGGAGTCAGGCGCATTATCTACGCTGCATCGTCCTCCGCCTATGGCAACCAGCCCGGCTTTCCCCGCATTGAGACAATGGTACCCATGCCCATCGCCCCCTATCCGGTGCAGAAAATGGCCGGCGAACTATACATGCGCAGCTACTGGCAGATCTATGGGCTGGAAACAGTGTGCCTCCGCTACTTCAACATCTTCGGCCCGCGCCAGGACCCAAACTCGCCCTACAGCGGTGTCATGGCAAAATTCGCACTTCTCATGCTGCGCGGCGAGCGGCCCACCATCTTTGGCGACGGCGAGCAGGGCCGCGACTTTACTTACGTTGAAAATGCCGTCTCGGCAAATCTTCTCGCTGCCGCTGCACCCGCTGAAAAAGTTGCCGGGCGTGTCTTCAACGTCGCCTGCGGCCAGCGCCACACTCTGAACAAGACGTATCAAATCCTCTCCGAACTCACCGGATACACCCACCCCCCCATCTACGGCCCCCCACGCACCGGAGACATCCAGGACTCACTGGCCGACATCACCGCCGCCCGCGAAGCCTTCGGCTACGAGCCTCTCGTCAGCTTTGAAGAAGGCCTCCGCCGCACCGTCGAGTGGTACAAGCAGGAAATGCACCGGGCCCAACCACCAGCCTCCTCGTAAACGCATTCTTGTCTGCGCTCATAACTTGCCTTCCAATCTCCCCGTTGGTTCCTGTCACTCCTGCGAACCCGAGCTTGACGCTGGCATAACCGGCGCGGTGTACGATGTTACGCCTGCTCCGGTTGGTTCGACGTGCAATGCGGCAGCGAAGATCGAGAAAGCAAGACCTGGGATTGCTAGAACGGAGGTGGAGGAGTAATCCTTGCCACGGTAGCACGGTTTGTGTTGGGATAGGCCTTGTCTGCAGAGTAAGCCATTAGGTTTTGTGCTGGATCGTCTGGCTCAAGCAGCCACACGTCACGGTCAGGAAATGCCTTCATCAGTTTGCGGTCATCGTCTGGGTCCATGCTGTGTGCCCAGACAATGCGCTCACTCTTAAGATCCGCGCCATTGTAGACCCATTCCTCGATTGCAGGATGGTCCAGCGAGTACTTCACCAGGCATAAGTGCTTCCCAGGATGTTCAAGCAACAGTTTCTCTACTTTTTCACGTTCAACAGAAGCATAGCGGGGCTCTGGCGGCACCGGACTCTTCATCCAGTGCTTATAGAAGATATTTCCCGTAAGCAGAAGTTGCGCCAATACCCATCCGCGCACAAGATCTGCGCCACTAAACCAGCGAAACTGCATCCTGCGCACAGCAAACATCCCAAATGCAATCAACGTAAAAAAGAGGGCCGCCGCGGGCGCTCCGTATTGCGGATAGGGATGCCATGCCATAAGAAGTAATTCAATAAAAAAACCCACAAATCCGAATGCAAGTGCGAGGCGCAGCCTGTGTTTTACAGCGGCCATGCAACCAAAGAACAGCAGAAGCGCGTTTCCCAGGAAAAAGAAGTGGTAATAAGTTTTGACCTTTAAGCGGAAAAATGCGAATGGATAGCGCGTCACCATGCGATATGTATTCATCTCCCACCTTGCATAGAACTTGCGCATGGATTCATGGTGGTAAGCGGGCATTGGGCGTGGACGCGAAAAGATAAATGGCCCGGTAATGTGGTACTGCTCAAAATTCAACACATAGGGAAAGAGCAAAGGGTGCCCCGTGCCTCTCCAGTTGTAGTAGCAAAGCCATCCAAACGAAAGAAAGAGCATCAACAGTGGGCAGGCAGCGAGTCTGGTAACACACTTCCACCCGGAGCGCCGGAGCATCCACACAAGCACAATAATCGCTGGCAGTGACACGATGCAGCCTTCATACGGACGGGTCAGCAGAAGGATGCAAAGTCCTGTCCCCAATGGGACAGTGGACGACATCGTTTTGTAACGAAAGATGCGTGGAATACTGCCCACAACGAGCGCTCCGGCAGTGCCCGTCAGTCCCAGGCAAAAATAATTATCAAACCAGCGGTTCCAGTTGAAACAGACAGCGAGGGCCAGCAGAGCGGCGGCCAGTCCGTAATGGCGCGGCAGCCATCCTGAAACCGCCCAGTAAACCATGGCGCAGAACAGCGCCGAGGTCAGCAACACAATCATCCACGGTGATCCGGTGAGTTGCCCCGCGGCAAGCGCAAGGCCAGTTCCTGGTAGATACATGGATTGATATGTGGGCCAAACATTCACATGAAATGTTTCAAACGCGGCTGGTACAGGTGGCTGAGGGTTCGTCAGACGCCCATGGGCGAAAGTATCAGCAGCCAGAAGATAGCTGAACTCATCATGGAGCAACGGCCGTGGGACCGGTTCAGCGGGCAGGAGCGCCAGACGGACCGCAATACCTATGGTGAAGATTGCAAAAAAGCTGAGCGCAGCACGTTTGCTGGCTGCCTTGAAAGCTACCTCGACCCGGCCAACAAATTTCAACCATGGTTTCCAGTGCGCTGCCAGGCATGCGACACACACAACGAACACTTCAATAAGTAGATAGTGCAGCGATGTATGAATGATCAATACAGGCTCTCCAGCGAATGTCTTAAGAAGCTAGCCGAAACTGCGTGCTTGTTTCCTAAGTGCGCCGGAGCACTCGTACAGCCACCAAGTGCGCACCTTGAAAAAATGGACGCAAAAAGTGGCTGAAGCGTTTGCTTTTGTAGCAACAGGTTTTACGGTTTCAGAATGGCGTTATGTCCATCAGCCTGGAGCCGGGATAGATCTGCTCCACGATGCCCGCCTCCCGACATGCCTGCGTCATCTTCTGGGTGCGCGAAGCAGATATCAGACACCCGCTGCGTGCAGCAGTAGATTGGCAAGCTGCTTCAGGATGCTATCTGCAGCGATTTTAAGGCGTTATGTGAAAGCTGGCTTCCTGTGTTGCCAGAGAACTTCCCCCGATCCAGACAGTGTATTGTGTGGGTTCTATTGTGGCCTTTTCGTCATTGTTGTAAAACGAAAGCTCAGGAAAACCCAGATCAAATGAAATGTTCTTTGATTCTCCAGGTTTTAGCGTAACCCTGGTAAATCCTTTCAGACTGCGTACTGGCTGCTCAATACTTGCGCCCAGGTTGCGCACGTAGCACTGGACCACTTCTGTTGCTTCACGGCTGCCCGTATTTGTAACCATTACAGTTGCAGAAATCAATTTTCTGGCATTCTGGTTGACTTCGCTTAGAGGAATGGAATTCCGCGAGAGCGAGACCTTTCCATAAGAGAAGCGCGAATAGCTTAGGCCATATCCAAATGGGAAAAGCGCGGCATTCGGCGCGTCCATATAGCGAGAAACAAAACGGGAGTCCGGCCCCGGAGGCTGCGTCAGGTCCATTCCCGGAGCTGGCGGACGGCCGGTCGGAAATTGATTGTAGTAAAGAGGCTCCTGCCCCACAGTCCAGGGAAAACTCATGGGCAATTTGCCGCTCGGCGAAACATCGCCATAAAGGACATCGGCAATGGCGTTGCCCGCCTCCGTTCCGGGGAACCAGACCTCCAGGATGGCAGGAACATGCTTTGCGGCCCATGTGAGCACCAGCGGGCGCCCTGAGAAGACGAGCAACACAACGGGCTTCCCTGTTTGTGTAATCGCTTCGAGAAGCTGCTCCTGATTTCCGGGCAGATCAAGATGCGCGCGCGAGCCGGCCTCTCCGCTCATCGCACCCGATTCGCCCAGTGCCATGACAACAACATCAGCCTGCTTTGCTGTCTGAAGGGCCTGCGCGAAACCCGACTCGGATGTGCCCTGGATATCCGTGCCTTTTGCATACAGTACCCGGCCGCCATATTGTTTCGCACGAGTTTCAAGGGCGCTTCGGATGGTCACGACATCACTTAGCTGCGGCCCGCCCGACCATGCCCCCAGCATCTGTCCGGGATCATCCCCTAAGGGCCCAATTAAGGCAACTTTCTGCGCCTTTTGGGGCAGGGGCAGGACATTTTGCTCGTTCCTCAGCAACACAAAGGACTCTTCCGCGGCGCGGCGAACCAGCGCGCGATGCGCAGGCACTGCTGCCGTTACCTCTGTTCCACGCGCGTAAGGATGATCAAAAAGCCCCAGCGCAAATTTCACGCGCAGCACTCGGCGCACGGCCTCATCCACAACACTCATAGGCACTTGTCCAGTGCGAATCAGGTCTGGAAGCTGCGTATCATAATAGTGGGACATCATGTCCACATCTACGCCGGCGAGGATCGCTTTGCGCGCCGCGTCTGCCGGAGTCAGAGCAATGCCATGGTTCTGCAATTCCATAATGGCGGTGTAGTCGCTGACAACAAAGCCATCAAATCCCCATTCATCCCGCAAAATCTTTTGCAATAAATACGGATTCGCGGTCGCCGGAACGCCATTTAGCGCGTTAAACGCGCTCATCACCGTTGCCACACCAGCTTCCACCGCAGCCTTGTACGGAGGCAGATACACCTGACGCAGGCGAATGTTCGACATATCAGTCGTGTTGTACTCGCGCCCAGCTTCCGCTGCACCATATGCGGCAAAGTGCTTCACGCAGGCAGCGACGCTATCTGGCTTGGAAAGATCATCCTGCTGATATCCGCGCACATAGGCCCGCGCCATCGCCGCGCCCAGATACGGGTCCTCGCCTGCGCCCTCCGCCGTGCGCCCCCAGCGTGCATCGCGCGAAATGTCCACCATGGGTGAATAAAACCAACGAACGCCCGCAGTCGTTGCTTCCTCAGCCGACATGCGCGAGAGCTGTATTACCAGATCAGGATCGAATGTTGCGGCAAGCGCAAGCGGCTCAGGATAAATCGTGCGAAACCCATGAATAATGTCCGCGCCGAAAAGCAGCGGAATATGCAAACGGCTTTTTTCTACTGCCACTCGCTGAAAGGCATTCGTGTGCTCTGCGCCAACTGTATTCAACATGGAGCCGAGCCTGCCCTCTGCGGCAAGTTGCATCGCGTCCACCTGGTTCTTTGCCTCTGGATTGATTGCCAGTTGCGCAGCTGTTGCCGCAATGTGGCCCGCATCGTTGTACTGCACTAGTTGTCCCAGCTTCTCTTCCAGGGTCATTTGTTTCAGCAACGCGTCCACTTTCCGGTCGATCTCCGAAGCAGCAAGCTGCGGGTTGGAAGGCGGAACATTCTGTGCAATCAACAGACCTGTAAACAGAGCTGCGCTGGTTCCAAAAACAGCCATGCCGCGAAAAAAAGATGACAACAAACAAGGCTCCTTCATATTGAATTCAATTCTTGCCTCTGACTACCGTTCTGGTCAGAAATGTTTCTGGTGTGGCTACGGCGATGCCTGTAGATCCCCGCTCAACAAATGTCGGCAGCACACGGATCGGCTTCCTGGGCCATTCTTCGTGATTGCCATCAATCATCTGGAGTAGAGTGACGGCAGCCACCCGGCCCATCTCCTGCATGGGTTGCCGAACAGTGGTCAGAGGAGGCATATTCGTCGCTGCGCTGGGAATATCGTCAAAACCCACTACCGAAACCTCTTCCGGCACGCGAATCCCCGCTTCACGCAAGACTGTAATCGCACCAATGGCCGTCAGATCATTAAACGCAAAAATCGCGGTGAAGGGTACACCGCGCTCCAACAGCTGGACCGTTGCTGCCCGCCCTGGATCAGACCCAGGGGCAGTGCCTTCCAATTGGGTCACCAGACGAGGATGGATGGTAATACCGAGCTTAGACGCAACTTTACATATAGCAAGCCACCTGGCCCGCGTGTCTGAACTGAAGCTCTGGCCTTTAATGAAGGCGATTTCTTTATGTCCCAGCTTTCGCAGATGTTCAAGAGCATAGCGGGCAGCAAGCAGATGATCCAGTTCGATATTGACCACCGATTGCTGCCGGTGATGTCCGGAAACAGAGACCACAGGAATCGGCAGTTCTTCCTCGAGAGCAGAATCTACCGCAATGATCCCCTCCACAGCACGCGCCAGCAGAAGCGAAGGATATTCCCGAAGGAGTTCGGAACGATGGCGGTGGCTTACGACAAAATAGAAGAATCCTGACAGTAACAGTACGTCTTCGACCCCACCTAAAACCGCAGTTGAATAGCCCTCACTGATTTCCGGGACCATGATACCGATGGTCCTGCTTTTTCTGCTCCGCAGCCCGCGTGCCAGGGTATTGGCCGTGTAATTGAACTGCGCAGCCGCTGCCAGAACACGCTTACGCGTTTCTTCGGGGATCCGGTGCTCCTCTGCCTGACCACTGAGAACACGGGAAATCGTGGTCCGGGAAAGCCCAAGGTAGTGCGACAGCTCTTTCAGGCGAGGTCTGGCGACGGTTTTGGGTTGGTTTGCGGTCATTCTATATTTTTACGGCGTCGAGTTGTTTTCCGTTCCTTCGTGTATCAATCCAATTGCCTGTTGCATTTTCAGGATCTCAGGATTGGCCATAAAATTCCGCCATATCAGTCCGGTACGGCCATTCTCAATCATCACGGCCATTGGCGCCTGGTTGAGGCCCATCGTAATCCCTGAATACCAGCTTTCCTGCTGGTTAAAGGCATCGCGAAAACCATAGATGTCCCACAATTGTGCGCCGAGGTCGCGATAAAAGTGCCGTATGGCGAGCAGCGATTGCTGCGGAGTATATGCATAAGAACTTACGGCCCCGGTCGGGGCAATCGTGCCATCGTCTTCAGTAAACGGTTTATATTCCCTGTACCCATCCGGACCATCCACAGCCGTCAGTCCCCAACTGTCGGCCCCGTAGCCTTTCCAGTGGTTGGGATTTGCAATGCTGTATGCCTGACTGACCAGTGCCTCCTTGCGGTTGTTTGCAAAATAGTCTGCATATTGATCCCGCCATCCGCGGGGATCGTATCCCAGATAAGAGTATTGTGTGAAAAAGAGCGGGCCGGGTGAGCCGGGAGAGTAATTCATGTCCAGTTGGATTCCATAATATGTGTGCTTTTCTCCATAAACGTGGTCTGTTCCTTCTGACGTATATCCCGTATGATAGAGACTCGCAGGTACAGGATGCGTAGGTGAAGCAATGGCCAGCATGTAGGTAATCATCACTTCATTCCAGCCTTCCAGCCGGTTTGCAATGTGAAACGCATAGTCTGGTGACCAGTGCCAGTAAAGAGCATCTTTTTTCGGTGTAGCGCGGAACCAGTCCCATTCAATGCCTTGCCAAAGGCTGGTGATGTTGCTGCGCAAACGCTCTTCCTTTGCGTTCTCACGATGAAAATACTGTCGCGCCGTCAGCAGTCCCTGCATCAGAAAGGACGTCTCTACCAGATCGGCGCCATCATCATAAATTCCAAAAACGCCCACGGCATGCCCTGTTCTGCCACTGATGAAATGCGGCCAAGCCCCATGAAAACGGTCGGCACGCGCAAGAAAGTCCGTGATTTGCAGCAGCCGATCTACGATCTGTTCACGTGGAGCAAAGCCTCGTTCGGCGCCCACAATCATAGCCATGACGCCAAAACCGCTGGCACCCAGCGCAATAATGTCGTCCGCACCGGGAGTGTTTTCCCTGGCCATGCCGGAAACAGGCTCATTTGCTTCCCAGTAGTAGCGGAACGCGGCCTCCTGCACCATTGTCAGCAGTTCCTCATCCGTCATAGGGTGCGTGGATGCTGTGAGCACATTGGACATAGAGGATTCACGAAGCGAGGATGTACGTGCCGAGACTCTGTAGCTGGCCGACACATGAGGATCGCCGATGAAGTCCGCGTAACGGTTGACTCCATACCGCTGCACCCCAATCGGACGAAACGGTCCTCCATGCTCCGAACGATATATTACATATTGGGCCACAGCCGGATCCGGGGGCGCTTCCCATCTGATGTCTACATGCCGCTCGTAGCCTTTGGCTTCCAGAAGCCGGGGAGATTGTGGCGTGTGTCCTGCCCACTGCCCGGCATTTTCAATGCGTATGTCATCTATATCCAGCGTATGTAGACCGCCATCGGCATTGCCCTGTGCAAAAATGATTGTCGTCAAAAGCTCGGGATGAAATGGGTACAAGGAGGCGCTCTTGAACTGCGCCATCGGTATGCGCACTCTTGTCCACTTATGTGCAGTCAGGTCAGGTGCAAATCCTCCAAGAGAAATCTGCTGCGTAAAATTGTTCTTTAAATCCACCAAGGCGACCTTCGGCAGGTCTGCCGCGTGGATCCCTTCTTCGGAGTAAAGCCATAGATAAAGGCTGTCACCCGTAAAATCCACATTACGGTTACGCCATCGATAGAGCTTGATCTCTGCATCCCATCCTCCCTGGGGCATAGATCGCCATTGCAATTCCAGCGCATTGGGACCGCTGATAAACTCCCTGCTCTCCACCGGGAGCTTGCCGCCCACCAGCTCTAATGTGCTCGGCGCAGAAACCTTCCCTGCACTATAGAAGTAAGAACCAGGCGAAAGACTGTTTTCAAAAAATACCTGCTGCGAATAATTCTGATCTGCCACGGCAGAAACAAAGGAAGAAAAGACCAGAAGCCAACATAGATAGCGAAGAGTGTCTTTCATAACGTTCGGTTACCGCCCCACTTTAATAAGCAAAAGTGCGTTCGGGTCTAGGCCCAGAGTCAACCTGCCGCCTTCGAGCTTACTTTGCTCAGCAGGTCCTAAGGATGTCTTGCGGTTCATCTGCTCCACCTCCGCCTCAGTTGGGTCCACTGGCTTCCCCATCGCTGCATAGGCCTTTAAAACGTTTCCATGTTCATCATCTATACGCTGAATCGTAACCGGGGCATTAGCAGGTACTCCGCTGAAGATCAGTATCATCTGCCTGGCTGCGCCCTTCTGACCGGGGTCCACAATATTCCATGCGGCAATCGCCAGTTGCCCATCTGGTGTTCGGGTGACAATCACATTTTTGGAAGGGTTCGCCAGCCGCTGATTGCCAAGCTGGTGCAGAAGCGCGAAGGCATAGAAGCTCGGCTTATTGATTCCACCCTTGGCGCGCAAGCCAAACTCTCCGTCAAAGGGAATGCGAATCGGGCCATTTTCTTCAAATACATCAGAAAACGTCCAGAATGACATCATGTCCACCAGGCCGTCACATTCACGCACAGTATTGGCCAGCGCCGGACCAACAAATGTCGTATCCCGCGATTCATCCATGCCCTCCACGTTCCATTCAGTCCACAAAAGCGGCAGGTTCGGCATGGCCGATGCCTCAATCTCGCCTTTTACTTTCGCTACAGCGCGGCATACGCGATCATCCATAGGAATGTTTTCATGCGTACCGAGGAGGTTTTCGACCGTATCGTCCGCATATCCGTGCGTGGAAACAAAGTCTACCGGGACATGGTTCTCAGCGGCGTATTTCAGGAAATCCGGAATCCAGGCCGCAGCCGCAGTTGCAGGCCCTCCTACGCGCAGCCGCGGATTGACGGACTTCAGCGCCCGCGCCGTGTGCGCATATAGATCAAAATAAGACTGCTTGCGCGGAATGCCACCCCAGAAATCTATGTTCGGCTCGTTCCACACCTCGAAGTACCACTGCGATACTTCCTCTATCCCGTAGCGGTCGACCAGATGCTGCGCAAGATGCCGGATGAGATCATCCCACCGCTCCATGCTCTTCGGCGGGGAAACATTGGGCTTGTACCAAAAGGGATGCAGCGCGTCTGGATTAAACGCCAGCTTCTTCGGCATAAAGCTAATTTCAACGACAGGCCGCACGCCGTTCTTCAGCAGGCCGTCATAAATCTGATCTACATAGGCAAAGTTGTAGACCGCATTCCCGTGCTCATCTTCGTTGTACACACCGTTTTCATCGTGCAGAATCGCATGAAAACGTACGTAGCGGAAATCTGTAATTTCTTTCACCGCTCGCAGGTCATTACGGTAGCTCTCGCGTAACGTAAGGTTTGCACGCCCTGACCCGAACATCTGCTCCCAGAAGTGCGGAAAGGGCCTGCCTTTTGCCTCAGCATGGATTTCAACCTGCTCTTGTGCAATGATGTGCGATGCAGCAAAAAATAACAAAAAAATCAATACTACACGAGATGTCCTCGCAAAACTCAAAACAGAATCCTCCTCTATGACAGGGCAGGAATGGATAATGAAGCAGGAAAGAAGACGAGGGTACGCTGCTTACGTACCCTCGATGGAGGCCAGCTAGAAGCTGAATCGAGCCTGTATTTGTACTGTTCTACTGCCTAATGCAGAACCGGCAACTCCAAAATCTCCGTTCGGTGTTACCGTTCCATCCGGAGCAACGGATCCGAGATTGCCATCAATGGATGAGGGGTTAATATTCAGCTTATTGAAAAGATTGTAGGCATCCGCTCTAATCTCAAATCTGGCGTTTTCCCCCAGAATTGGCATACTTGGCAGACCAAAGGCCTTCGTCAGAGTAGCGTCTACGTCGTTATAATTCGGCCCGTTCAGGCTGTTGCGCTGGATGCCAGGCAACGGGGCAGGCACTGTGTTCAGGAAAGACGATCCCGTGGCCGCAACATAGGTCGGCCCAGGGAAGAATTTGGTGCCATCGCCGCCAAAATTTGGATTAGTGCCTTGTTGAAACGTCTTGTTGCTCGTATTTGTTCCATAGCCATGCAGCCTGGCTGATGGACGAAGCTGTCCGTAGCCGCTGCCTGGATAATAGAGACTTCCCACTGCGTTATAAACCGGGTTCCATGGAAAGCCCGTATGCCAGTTCCAGATACCGCTGAGTGACCATCCGCCTGCGACCTTCTCAATCCAGCTATGACTGCCGTGGAAGAAGACCGGCTGCCACAAACCAAAAATTTTCACAGCGTTGGCGACATTGTAATCGGAACGGCCATAAGCAGCGTGCGTGTTGTAAGGATAAAAGTCCTCCGAATATGGGCCGGAGTTTTCATCCAACGCCTTCGCCCACGTATACATCACTTTTGCCTGGAACCCATGGGCGAAACTGTGATCCAACGTGGCAATCATCGCGTTATAGTTGCCGCTCCCGCTGTTCTGGTAAAAATCGAGAAAGTTGACTTTTGGATTTAATGCCAATCCTCGTGCTGCCGCGATGGCATTCCAGTTGTTCTGGATCAGAAGATGGCGCATCTGGCTCCCCTGATAGCCGAGCGAAGCCACCATATTCAGAGGCAATTGGTACTGCACATCAAACGAGTAATGATAGTTGGCAATGGTTTTCGGGTCCGGCAGAAAACCTGTCACAAAAATGGGTGCCGATCCAGGCAGAGGAAGGTTGTCGGGACCAAATGTCTTGATTGCATTGGGATTCGGTGGAAATCCGAAGAGAGAATGCACATCGGTGGCTACCTGATACACAATTCCGGTCCCTGCGCATGAGGGATTGTTGGTATATGGATAGCTGCAGGTGAAGTTCGCCTGGACCACGAAAGGTGGATTACCATTCCCATTGGCCGTAATGGCAATTTCGTTCTGGTTATAGTTGATGCCGAATCCGCCACGAAGCACCAGGTTTCCATTGTTTTGCTTCGGTTGCCAGGCAAAGCCAATCTGAGGGCCCCAGTTGTTTTTCTGAGGTGAATAGATACCTCCGCCAAGTTTGATATGCAGGCCATCCAGCGGATTGGACCCACTCCCAAAACGAAGCACCCCTAAATTATTTTCTTTGGAGTAGAAGGCCCCGAAATAAGACCAGCGTAGCCCAAGATTTACTGTAAAATTCGGCTTGATCTTGAAATCGTCCTGTACAAAGAATCCCCAAATATTTTCCCGGTTGTCCTGGCGATTGCCAAACGGAATTCCAGTTTTTGAATCGAATTGCCCGCTCTCGAGGTATGGAGCATCATTGGCAAATGTCCAGAGATTATTGAAGTTGAAGCCAGGACGCGCGGCATACACCGGATTATTCAGGTAATAGAGCCGGGTCAATTCACCGCCTGCCTTAATGTTGTGTCTGCCCAGGACTTTCGTGAGCACATCATTGTAGCTGTACGTCCACTGGTTGAAATTGCTCGGTCCAGGTGCCCCAAAGAACTGAAAGCCCCCCTGACCGCCGATCGTTCCAATTGGATCAATATTTGCCTGCGGCAGACCGAATGGTTCCTGAGGGTTGGAGCTGATTTCATTCCAACGCCATCCGGCCGCATTGGCACGCGCCTGGTTCAGCAAGGTAGGAGAAAAGGTGTGGTTCCAGATCACAGAGAATGCATCATTGACCTGCGAGTGGTGCCAGAGGTTGGCCGACCGGATTGGTCCGTTAAAGCTGGTGCTGTTGGACGGGACCCAGTAAATAGCAAAAGCCACATGGTCTTTTGATGTAACATTGGCATCCAGACGGCCATTGTACTGGTTTTGGGAAACATTCGAAGGACTGATGGAATTGAAATAGGCAAGGTCTGGCACGCCATCCAAACCGCCTCCCACCCCAGGCTGGTTGGAATTGCCACCATAGGTTGGATCTTGCAGGCCAACGCCATTCTTCAGGGGTGAACCCACATCCAATCCCTGAGATGTTGTTCTGCAATTCACACCTTCCTGCAGGCCAATTGAACTGCATGTACGTTGTAAAATGCCTGAAGCTGAAACGGCCTCTCCGGGATAGCTTAGATACTTGGAAGCAATCGGGCCGATTCCGGTGAGCGAATCAAACTGAGATGTTTCATACCAGCCTTGTGCGGTGTTGGTCGCCGAAAGCGGGCTCGTCTCCCAGTTGAAAAAGGCAAATATCTTGTCTTTCCAGATGGGACCACCTAGACTTCCACCATAATTGTTGAACCTATTGTTGTCGCGGTTCACACCACGTTCTGCAGCTGTGCCCGGAATATTGGAACCCACACCATTCCACCGCTGGTAAGCATTCAATCCCGGACGTGACATCTTGAAAAACGCACTTCCGTGTAATTCGTTGCTGCCACTTTTCGATGTGACCTGTATCTGCGCACCGCTAAACCGCCCATTCTCAGCGTCATAGCTGTTCGAAACAACCTTCATGCTGTCCACAGAATCTTCGCTGGGGGTAATCACAGACGTGCCGCCCCACACTGCACTTACCGTGCTGATGCCATCAATGGAAATCCCGTTTGTCTCATACTGGCCACCACGCGTCTGGATCTGGGGCCCATTTTCAGTAGCGAAAATGCCCGCCTGTCCGCCTCCAGAGCCACCCGGCCCCTGGTTCCCCGGCAAGTTGTATGTTCCTCCGCCGCCTCCCTGCGACCCATCACCAAATACTCCAGGGGTCAGTTGCGCAAGCTGAAAGATATCACGGTTAAACGAAGGCAAATGCTGAATTTGATTGCTGTTGACCGTTGCGCTTACTGTTGCTGTCTCCGAATCTAACGCTTGTGTTGTGCCAGACACTGTCACGGTCTGCTGCGCTCCGCCTATCTCCAGACGCACATCCAATGAGTTCAGCTGCTCAGGAATGATTTGCACCTGCTCCAGCACCTTTTGCTTAAAACCCGAAGCATCCACTGTAAGCTTGAAGTGCGCCGGAGGAAGGCCGTTGAAGATATAAATACCATTGTTGTCCGTTGTAGCGGTCTGACTTTGATTGGTATCTGTATTTGTGAGTGTGACGGTCGCCCCAGGGATGATGGCGCCCTGCGGGTCAGTCACTGTTCCGCGTAGCGAACCGCGAAACTGCGCATGCAGCGCAGGTGGGAAAAACCATGCGAGCGCGAAAAACAGTAAGGCCATATACGCATAGGGCCGCACTGCGATTTGCGCAAAGGAAATTCTTAAAGGGCTCTTTTGCATCGGACTCTCCTCAAACCACTACTGTGATAAATGTGCCGCAGTACGCGTTTACGATTTTGCTTTTGAATATGCACACTGCCAGCAATAATTCATTTGCGCAAACGTTTGCGCAAATGACTTTGAAGTAATAACACTTTAAAAATGACATAGTCAAGCAGATATCTGCGCGGCCTATTTTCAGGGGATGAAACAGGAAGCCGGTCCTCCAGCTACCCCGCCTTGGATCCACAAAACCGCATTCCATACCATCTGGTCAGAGCACGCACACTCCACCAGAGAACAACTTTCTTTCACCCCACCAAAAAACATCTTCCCCTTTGTTTCTACGCAGGTGTACTATGCTTCGCGACTTCACCTTACATTTCCGGAGGCCGCCGTGTTGAAGCCCTTGCTCGTTTCTTCAGCGCTGCTGCTGGTCACCGTATTTTCTGCCGCTCAAGACCAGCCGTCATCGCCACAAACACCCACACCCCAGACCAACCCCGTCAAACCCACTCCCGAGTCCCAGGCCCGCGCCAAACAAATCTACGGATACGACTGCGCCATGTGCCACGGCGAGAAGGGCGACGGAAAAGGCGATGTCGCCAGCGACATGAAGCTGACCCTCCGCGACTACACCAAACCCGACGCCCTCAAAGACCTCACCGATGCCCAAATCTACGACATCATCAAAAACGGAAAAGGCCAGATGCCCGGCGAAGGCCCCCGCGCCAAACCCGATGAGATATGGAACCTGGTCATCTACCTCCGCTCCATGTCAAAGAAGACCGTATAGCCCGCCCCGATCCAGCGCAGGATTCACCAGTAGAAAATTGTTTGTTTAAACAAGCAATGGTCTACCAAGCCGCTACCATTCGCTACAATAGAAATAAGGCTTTGAAAATGAAATAAAGGGTTTTCCGAGCCCGTAAAACGTAACTCTTCCGGAATGAAGACTTTACCAGCTAAAAACATCTAACTCATTTACAATCAAGAATTTACATTTAAGATAATGCGGATGCGGGAGGGGAGGCAAAAAGATAAACTTCCGTTAAGCCTTGTATTTTCTATACTTTATACGCAACTTTATTATTATCAAGACTTTAGCGAACTAAATCTCGCAAGCCATTTAAAAACAATAGTTTTACAAAATCAAAAAGAGGGGGTTCTATGCCTGAAATGACCGGCACCTTGAAAACCTACACTGAGTACCTTCACTTCCACACGAAGAAGCGGCGCGAGATGATCCACATCACCCCTCAACTGGAGGAGATCGTCGCCCGCAGTGGCATCCGTGACGGCTTCTGCTTCGTCTCCCCCATGCACATTACCGCTGCCATTTACGTCAATGATCACGAAAGCGGCCTCATCGCAGACATCGAAGAGTGGCTTGAAAAACTCGCCCCCGCGCGCCCCGATTACCGCCATCACCAAACCGGCGAAGACAATGCAGACGCGCACCTCAAGTCGCTGCTGCTGCACCACGAGATCACGCTTCCCATCACCAATGGCCACCTCGACCTTGGCACCTGGCAGCGCGCCTTCTACGCCGAATTCGACGGCCAGCGGCGCAAGCACGTCATTGTAAAGCTGATGGGAGTGGCCGCGCCAGCGCAGCGTTGATCGCCTCCGGCTTCGCCTGTACATTCACCGCCGGAGCATGCGGTACCGTCATGCTCGGCAAAACAATAATGTCCACACGCCGGTTCTGCGATCGCCCATCCGCCGTCGTATTGTTCGCTACCGGATGAAACTCCGCATAACCCGAAGCAGAAAGCCGCACCGGAGCAAAGTGGTGGGCCACAATGAACATCTTCGCCAGCCGCGTCGCGCGCGCCGTCGAAAGCTCCCAGTTTGAGTCAAACTGTCCATTATGGATGGGCACATTGTCCGTGTGCCCCTCAATGCGAATGTCGTAGGGCGTCGTCCGCAGCGCCTCCGCAATCTTGTCCAGCGTTTTCACTGAGTCCGGATGCGGCGCCGCAGAGCCGCTGTCATAAAATCCAGCTTCGCGCAGGGAAATCACCAGCCCATCCCGCCCAATGCGAATCGCAACCACGTGGTGCGCAATCTGGTTGGACAACAGCTTCTCCAGTTGCTTCTTGATCCGCTCCAGGTCCTGCTGCACCTCCGGCGACGCAAGTATCTGCTCGCCCAGCACAACATTCATCGGGGATACAGGCGAATCCTGGGAGGTGGCCAGCGCCGCGGAGGCCTGGGTCGCCTGCTCTTTGCTCTGCGGCTGGAACAAGCCAAGCGACTCAAAAGCAGCGTTGATGGCCTGCGCCACCGCCGCCTGCTTCTTCAGATCTGCCTTGGAGCTGGCATACATCACGACGAAGAACGCAAACATCAGCGTGATGAAGTCCGCATAGGAAACCAGCCATCGCTCATGGTTTGGCGCACGTCCCTTCTCTTTCTTCTGCTTCATGCCGCCTCCACTGCCACGGCCTTCTCCTTCGGCTTCTTGTTTGCCGCCGAATGAAAACCATGCAATTTGATCTCGATCATGCGCGGGTTCATGCCCTCAAGAATCGAGATCACGCCTTCCAGCACCATCTCCTTCCGACGCCGTTCATCCGAGATGCGGTGCCGCAGCTTTCCCGCCGCCGGAAGAAAGAATATATTCGCCGAGCCCACACCATAAATGGTCGCAACAAACGCAACAGCAATGCCCCGGCCCACTTCATCCATGTGGTCCAGATGCTGCATCACCTGGATAAGCCCCATCACCGCGCCAATGATTCCAATCGTCGGCGCAAAACCTCCGGCAGATTCAAAGACCGCCATAATCGCGTCCTCCGACTCTGCTTCATTCTCCAGATGCAGCTCCATGATCTTCCGCAGCTCAGTCGGCTCTGTCCCATCCACGGCCAGCATCAGCGCCTGCTTCAGAAAGGGGTCTGTAATGGAGGCAAGGTCCTGGTCAAGAGAAACAATGCCACTCCGGCGGGCCTTGTTGGCAAAACCAAGCAGCAGCTTCACAGTCGCATCCGCATCATTTTTCTTCTCAAAGAAGACCTGCGCCAACCGCTTGAACGCTCCCATGACTGTCGGCAGAGGAAACTGCAGCATGACAGCGCCAATTGTTCCGCCCAGAACAATCAGGGCCGCCGTCGGCTGCAGCACCTGTCCGATATGTCCGCCATCGAGAATCAGGCCGGCAAAGATCCCGGCCAATGCTAGTACCACTCCTGCAAAGCTGCTCTTGTCCATAGGTGTGTCCCGAACGTGGATTTACCAGTCTCTGCGGCGACGCTGCTGGGCCGCATCGTCCATGCTGGGCATCTCGTCACTGGCAGACTGAGCCGCAACAATGCGAAGTCCCCCCGCCCTGGTGGAAGCCGCGGCCAGCGTATTCAGATCGTCTCCCGACGACTGTTTCAGGACATCTGCCAGAAGCCGCGTCCTGTATTCTGTAATGCGCCGCACCACTTCCTCGCATGGTTCCGTTACAACGATCTTTTCTCCATGAATCAGCGTGAGCATCGTGTCCGGAGAAGACTCGACATACTTGATGAGGTCGCTGTTGACCACCATCGAGTGCCCATTAAGCCGGGTAAGTTCAATCATGAATGGATGACCTTCCTGTTACAGAAGGCTTATCGGCAGCGACAGGAAAAGATTGAAGGGAAATGCGAGTGCCTCAGGCCATGGAAAACCCCTCAAATCAGCACTTCCAGGTGCAAAACGCACGTCACATGCCAAACCCCGCACCAGCGATAAAGTGCCATTTCCCTGCGCCGATGAAGGCTGTGTGTAACGTGGTTCCTGCCGAACTGGTGACCCGGCCTTCCGTGGCCGGCCAGGCACCCGAAGCGGGCAACCCAAATTCACACAGAAGAGGAGCACAACTTATATGTCACTGGGTGTCCTGAATAATATCTCCGCGCTTTACGCCGAGAACAACCTGAACCAGACGCAGTCCAGCCTGCAAAACGTACTGACGCAGCTCTCGTCTGGCTCGCGCATCAACTCCGGAGCAGATGACGCTGCCGGACTCTCGCTCGCCAACGGCCTGCAGGCAAACTCTACCGCGCTTACACAGTCCACAAACAATGCCAGTGAAGGCGTAGGTCTGCTGCAGGTAGCCGATGGCGCGCTCTCACAGGTCTCGAACCTTCTGAATCGCGCCGTAACGCTGGCAACCGAAGCCTCCAACGGAACGCTGAACACGTCCCAGCTCAGCGCGGCGGACTCTGAGTTCCAGTCCATTCTGGACGAAATCAGCAACATTGGCAGCACGACAACCTATAACGGAAATCAGGTTTTTGGCGGCAGTTTCCAGATCTTCACAGGAGATGGAACCAAAGGCGGTGGCTTTGCTGACACCATCACGCTGGCTGCACTTTCCAGCGCCGCCGTGGGCGACAGCACCGGTTCTGCCGGGCTCACCTACACTTCAGGCGGTGGTACAGTCACCTCGACACTTGTCTATACTCCAGTGGCAGCAGACAGCCAGAAGTTAAGCACTGACAAACTGACGACCACCGCCAACGCCCAGGCCGCCCTGAATGACGTCTACGCCGCAATTCAGGACGTGGCAGCGGAACGCGGCTATACCGGGTCCCAGATCAACATGCTGAACTCGGTCAGCAATGTGGCAAGCACAGAGCAGGAGAATGTGACCTCGGCGGAAAATTCCATCATGGCCACAGACTATGCTTCGGCAACTTCCAACCTCTCCAAGTACGAAATCCTCAGCCAGACCGGCATCAGCGCCCTGGCACAGGCCAACAGCATGCAGCAGTTGGTCACCAAGCTGCTTCAGTAACAAAAACGAAAGCCTAGCCAGAACCCCACCGAAACTGGTGGGGTTTTGCTTGTGGCTTATTTTGCCGCTACTGGAGAGGAATCAGGAGTAGAGAGAAAGAGAGAGAAACGAACTCCAGAGGCTCACGCCAAAGCGTCTTTGTATTCCTCGTACCAGGCCATCTGGATGGCCTCGAGCTTTGCTTCGTTTGACTTGGCCGGATCATCGGCGAAACCATCCAGCTCGGACACATATTTGTGCAGATCGGTGAAGCGCACGGTAAGTGGATCCAGGTCTGGAAATTTTTCCTGTAGCTGAATGCCAATCTCTTCCGCATCGGTCCAGCAGATTTCACGCGCCATTACTTTTTCTCCTCTGAGAGGGCGAGCGGCTTGCCTTCAGAAACGTAGTTGCGGTTCCACTTAGGAATTTCGACAACATAGTTGCCCGGTTTGGTGATGACGCACTGGCAGCCGAGACGCGAGTTGAGCTGCAGATCGGCGGCCATGTCGAGGCGGTCCAGCTCGTCATCATCGGCTTCGCTGAGGCCGTCTACGCCTTCCTTGATCCATACGTGGCAGGTAGTACATGCACAGGCGCCCCCACAGGCGTGGTCGAGAAAAATGCCGTAGTTCTCAGCCACATCGAGAAACGACATGGGCTTGCCGTGATGGTCATAGGGCAGCGTGCCAAATTCAAACTCAACGGCCTTGCCTTCCGGCTCGAATGTTACCCGCACCATGTTTGACGCGGGTGGTTTGCTTAAATCAACTTCCTGGGTTATCTTCACTTCGCTCATGCTATTCCTTACTTATCTCCGCGGGCGCAAATGGATGCGGCGCGGTGGGGCCTTCGCCGAGCTTCTCGCCTGCTGAATCCATGGTCTCGCCCTTGATAGCACTCGATACGGCCACATCCATCATCAACTCGGCAAAGCGCCGCGTGGCTTTGTCCAAGGCGTCCGTACCGGCACGCAATGCTTTCAGGTCATCTCCCTGCTTTAAAACCTCGAGTTCTGCCTTCAGAAGCGTAATCTGTGCGCGCTCCTCATCCGTCAGTTGCTGCCACGCCGGATTGTCCGGGGCCTTCTCGACGGCGCGCAGAATGGTATCTGCCTCGTTGCGGGCCTCAATCAACTGGCGCTGCTGGAAATCTTCTTCAGCATGGTCAAAGGAGTCGAGGATCATCGTCTCGACCTGCTCATCAGTAAGACCATACGTTGGCTTCACTTCAATCTGCGCTTCCTGGCCCGAGCGCTGCTCGCGCGCCGAAACATGCAGGATGCCATTTGCATCAATCAGGAACTTTACTTCGATGCGTGGCAGTCCGGCGGACATGGGCGGGATGCCCTTCAGGTCAAAGCGCGCCAGTGAGCGGCAGTCCCTTGCGAGCTCACGTTCTCCCTGAAGCACATGAATTGCAACATTTGTCTGCCCGTCTACGCCTGTTGTGAAATGTTCAGTCGCCGAGGCGGGAATGGTTGAGTTGCGCTGGATGATCTTCGCCACTACTCCGCCGAGGGCCTCAATACCAAGCGAGAGCGGCGTCACGTCGAGCAGCAGCATGTCCTCTGTCGCCTTGGAACCGCCGGCAAGAATGTTTGCCTGCACCGCCGCGCCCAGCGCGACGACCTCATCGGGGTTCAGCTCGGTGTGCGGTTTCTTGCCGCGTGGGCCAAGATGGAAGACCTCGTCAGTGAGCCTGCGCACGGCAGGGATGCGCGTGGAGCCGCCGACCAGGACAACCTCGTCAATCTGCTCCGGTGCTATCCCTGCATCTTTGAGGGCCTGGCGGCAGGGGCCGACGGTCTTTTCAATGACGGGCTGGATGATCTGCTCAAACGCGGTGCGGGGAAGTTCACGCTGATACTTTTGTCCCCCTGGCAGATCAACATTGATGTGCGCGACTTCGGCAGCGGAGAGCGCAATTTTTATTTCAATCACGGCTTTGCGAATGGCCTGTATGGCTTCCGGGTTGGCGCTCAGGTCCAGGCCCATGTCGCCCTTAATGTCTTCAAGAGCAATGGCAATCAGCAAATTGTCAATGTCATCGCCGCCCAGGTGCGTGTCGCCATTGGTGGCGATCACTTCGAAGATGCCTTCGTGCAGCTTAAGAATGGAAATGTCGAAGGTGCCGCCGCCGAGATCGTACACGGCAACGATGCCTTCCTTATTGCGATCAAGACCATAGGCCAGCGCGGCGGCCGTTGGCTCGTTGACCAAGCGCAACACTTCGAGTCCAGCCATGCGGCCTGCATCTTTCGTGGCCTGGCGCTGCGCATCGTTGAAATAAGCAGGAACGGTGATGACGGCCTTGGTCACCGGAGCACCGAAGTATCGCTCGGCGTTGCGCTTTAACTGGCGCAGGACGTAGGCGGAAATCTCGGGCGGCGTGAACTCTTCTTCGCCCAGACGAATGCGCAGGACTTCTCCGCGCTGAAGATCAGAGGCAAGGCGGAAAGGAAAGAGTTTCAGCTCGTCCTGCACGTCTTCAAGGCCTCGTCCCATCAACCGCTTGGCGGAATAAATCACGCGCTCGGGTGTGCGGACCAGGTATGCACGCGCTGGATTTCCGACAACGAATTTGCGTTGTCCTTCACCTGCATCAAGGGCGACGACCGAGGGCACAAGATTCGAACCGTCTTCGCCGGGAATCACTACCGGCTGTTCGCCCTGCATAAACGCCACGAGCGAGTTCGTCGTGCCCAGATCGATACCAACAATGCGTTCTTTGTTTTCGCCCACACTACCGCCTTAGTTTTGCTGTGCCGCCACGTATTGCGCCACGCCTTTTCCAAATGACCAGTCTTCAAGCCCATTTTCTGCAAGAACAATCATTACATCGTCCGGAGCGGTTCCGATGCGCTCCTGTGCCAGCCGGGCAATTTCCTGATATAGCTTCTGCTTCATCTCAACGGTGCGTCCACGCCGCATGGTGATGCTGACGATGATGAAATTTCCCGTGCGCTGCATGCCCATGAAGTGTGCATCGGCCACCAGCTCACCTTCACCATGCGTGTGAATCGCTACAAAAAGGTCGTTTTCAGGAATGTTGATGGAAGCTCGCATCGCGTCGTAAACGATCTGCGGGAGCTGCTTGCGTTTCTCAACCGGCATTTTTTCTGAAACAGAAATTCTTACCAATGGCATTCAATCTCCTGAAAACATGCGCATGAAATGAAGCTCCATGCGGGTTCTCTGACTCCATACCCTGACAACAGCCCGATTGGTTTAGATTTCAAGTGCCTCGTTTACATCGCGTACCAGATTCCGCACATAGCGCCTACGATCCAGCAGCGCGACCATCCTGTTTTTAGCATCTTCCTTTGCAAGACTGCCGTCAGCATCCAGGGCCGCGTCCCACTCCCCCCAAAGCGATTGCAACTGCGCGTCAAAATCCGCGAGCTGGCCCTCGAACTGCGCTTTTGCCTTTTCGAGGTCACTCCGCAACTGGCGGTCATCCTCGCCCATTTTCTGGCTCATGCGCATCTCTTCAAGCTGCATATTGAGTTCGAAGACCTCTTCGAGCAGATCAGCGGGTACGCGCGAATCCTTCTTCTCGTCACCGGATGATTTGTCCCGCTCGATCTCGACGCCTTCAAGCCGCAGCAGATACTCCGTGCGCCGCACCGGGTCCTTCAGCGTGCGATAGGCATCATTCAGCAGCGATGTCTGCTCCAGGCTCCATTGCTGTTCCTGCATCGTGGCCTGCGCATACAAGTCAGGATGCAGCTTGCGGCTGAGCTTGTAGAAAGCGCGTTCGAGTGCGGATACATCGAGCACCAGCTTGCACGGCAGCCCGAAAACATCAAAATAAGTCACACAAGATCCTGGAGCCTGCACTTTGCCGCAGACCTCGCAGAACGGCTGCCCCGCGGTCAGCGCCGAGCCGCACGACCAGCATGCCGTCTTCACGGATTGTTCAGCCGCTTGCATAAATAATGAAGTTCGTAAGGTCAATGAATGCGCGATACAGGCGCCATTTCTAAGCTGAAAACGATGAACCGCAGCCGCAGGAGCGCGAGGAATTCGGGTTTACAAAGTTGAACCCTTGCCTGACCAGCGTCTCTTCATAGTCGAGGGTCATTCCGCCGAGATAGATGAACGACTTTGGATCTACGAAAACGCGCACATCCTCAAACTGAAACACCCGGTCGCGCTCGCGCGGTTGTGTATCAAAGCGCACGTTATACGACAACCCCGAGCAGCCGCCGCCCTGTACGCCCAGGCGCACTCCACCTTCCGAAGGCGAAATGCCTTCCTTCGCCATCACGATGCGGATGCGCTTGAGCGCACGTTCGGTGACGTGAATGCCCTTCTGCGCGGGAGTATCGAGCACATTAAGATGTGTTCCCATGGAAAGTCCCCAGTTGTTGCCAGTCTCCAGTAGCCCGCAGTTGTTGCCCCCAGTTCCCGGTTGTTGTTCTGGTCTTAGTTTCGCTGCCCAACAACGAAACGCAGGAAACCATTCATTGGGTTCACAACCTAATGAATGGACCTGCTTACGCTACCGTCTGTGCCGATTTCTCTGTTTCCGTTACGCCGTTCTTCTTCTTCCAGTCACCGATGGCTGCCCGGATGGCATCTTCCGCCAACACCGAGCAGTGAATCTTCACCGGAGGCAGAGCGAGTTCCTTCACAATGTCAGTGTTCTTGATCTCGAGCGCTTCAGAAACGGTCTTACCTTTTACCCACTCCGTTGCGAGCGAAGATGAAGCGATGGCCGAGCCGCAACCGAAGGTCTTGAACTTCGCTTCCTCGATCACCTGCGTCTCCGGGTTGACCTTGATCTGAAGGCGCATGACGTCTCCGCATTCCGGAGCGCCTACCAACCCCGTGCCCACGTCCTGACTGCTCTTGTCCAACTGCCCAACGTTGCGCGGATTATTGTAGTGATCAATGACCTTGTCGCTATATGCCATTCTGTTTCTCCTCTTTTGGAAAGTCCCGACTGCTCTAATGCGCCTGCCACTCGATCTTGGTCAGATCAATGCCTTCCTTCACCATCTCATACAGCGGAGAAAGCTCGCGCAGCTTCTGCACAACGTCAATGACCTTATCGGCCACATAATCTACTTCCGCTTCAGTATTGAAGCGACCGAGTCCAAAGCGGATGGAGCTATGCGCCACATCGTCGCCCAGGCCAAGCGCCTTCAGCACATAGGAAGGCTCAAGCGTTGCCGAAGTGCAGGCCGAACCGCTCGACACCGCGATATCGTTGATGCCCATCAGCAGCGACTCGCCCTCTACGTACACGAAGCTCATGTTCAGATTGCCGGGGAGGCGATGATCCATGGTGCCATTGACGTGGATGTAGTCAAGCTTTGATTCGAGCTTTGCTTTGAGTTTGTCGCGCAGTGCGCTGAGACGCTTTGCTTCGCTGTCCATTTCTGCCAGGGCGATTTCGCAGGCCTTTCCCAGCCCGACGATCCCAGGGACATTCAGCGTACCGGAACGCATGCCGCGCTCGTGGCCGCCGCCATTGATCTGCTCGGAAATCTGCACGCGCGGGTTGCGGCGCCGCACATACAACGCTCCTACGCCCTTGGGCCCGTAAATCTTGTGCCCGGAAAGCGAGAGCACATCAATGTTCATCGCGTTTACGTCTACCGGTACCTTGCCGACAGCCTGCACCGCATCGGTGTGGAAGATGACGCCCTTTTCGCGGCAGATTTTGCCGATTTCAGCCACGGGCTGAATGACACCGATTTCGTTGTTGGCGAACATGATCGAGACCAGGATGGTCTTGTCGTCGATCGCGCGCTTCAGGTCTTCTAAATCAATCAGCCCGTCGGCCTTCACCGGAAGGTACGTCACGCGGAAACCGGCTTTTTCCATGCGCTTGCAGGTGTCGAGAACGGCTTTGTGCTCGGTCACCTGAGTGATGATGTGATTGCCGCGTTCGCGATACATCTCACCAATGCCCTTAATGGCAAGGTTGTTGGATTCGGTCGCACCCGAGGTGAAGATGATCTCTTTTGCCGTTGCGCCAATGACTTTGGCAATCTGGGCGCGCGCCTCTTCCACTGCCGCCTCGGCTTCCCAGCCAAAAGAGTGGTTGCGGCTCGCCGCGTTGCCGAACTTGCTCGTGAAATAGGGCATCATTGCATCCAGCACGCGCGGATCCAGCGGCGTCGTAGCATGATTGTCCAGGTAAATGGGCAGTTTCACGCCTGCTGGGACAGAAAGGTTGGTCTCCACTGCACTGCTCATCAGTCTCTTCTTCTCCTCAAACTGCCTGCAAAATCTTTTCGCCGCTGGCCGAACGAATGGTCACCAGTTTGCGCTCGATCGGGCTGCGGCCTTCTTCCACCAGATCGGAAATATGGATGTTCTTCAGCACGCTTGAAATCGTCTCGTTCACGCGCGCCAGTGGTTCTTTGATGGTGCAGCTGTTGGTCAGGTCGCAGTTTCCCTCCTGCGTAAAGCAGGAGGTGATAAACAGCGGCCCGTCCACAGCAAAAATAACCTCAAAGGCCGATATCTTCTGCGGGGCTTTCGCCAGCGCGTATCCGCCATTCATGCCGGGGTGGCTCTTGACCAGCCCCACTTTGGCCAGACGCTGCAGGATCTTTGCCAGCAGCTGCTGCGGAATGTGGTAGGCCTCGGCAATGTCCTTTGCGCTCAGGGCAGTGCACTCCGGATGCTCCGCCAGATACTTGAGAGCCATCAGAGCGTAGTCCGCTTTCTTGGTAAGCCTGAGCATGACAATTGCTGAAAATGGGGGCCCTTTTGCCCCGTGTGCCTGATGTGAGTATACGACCGCCACAGTCCGAATTCAACTGGTTTGCAGATAATAATAATTATCTTCTAATAGGGCTTTCATAGTGCGATGGGCCATGAGCACGGTTCGCCGGAAAATAACCCGGGATCCCGGCTGTGCTTTTTAACGTATTCCTGTTTGACAACGGCCTCGATCCAGATAAAATTTTGCCGATATCACCTGTATCTACGACCCATCACCCCATGACCACGACTTGCAAACACCCCAGAGTACGCATCGTTGCGCGCGAAGAGGATGCAGAATACGTCGAATGCCTGGATTGCGGAGAGGTCTTCGACTCCACCGAATTTCAGGACATGGCCATCGAAGAAGAAGTTACCGAAGAAGAAGAAGAGTAGAGAGTCCGCCGGGTTGTCCGCTTTTCCAGTGAAGCTCATCCTTCTTCTGCCTTGGCGGCAGAAGAAGATCCCAGTCTGCGCGCGACTCGCCACGCATAATGAAAGCCAGAGACCACAGTAAGCACAATGGTTGCCTGCAACGCCCAGTGTCGTACAAACAACACCCAATCCGGCGTGTAAAAGCGGCTCAAAAGCACGGAAACGAGCGCTAAAATCTGTGCCAGCGTATTGGCTTTCCCGAAAAGGCTGGGCCGAAAGTTCCGCATTCCAAGGCTGGCGTACAGAAGTGCCGCCACCACAAGAATTCCAAAGTCGCGCGCAAAAACCAGCACTGTTACCTTGCGCGAAATTGCACCTTCATGGTGTAGCACCAGAAACAGCGTGCTCAACAGAAGTTTGTCGGCAACGGGATCCAGATACTGCCCGAGCACGGTCCGCTGGTGCAGAACACGCGCCAGCAGGCCATCCAGCCCATCGGTCAGTCCGGCAACCAGAAAGAGAATGAAAGCGGTGCGGTTATATCCGTCCAGGATCGCCAGCACCAGAAATGGAATGATGCACAGCCGCAAAAATGTAAGCTGGTTCGGTGTGGCACGGAATGCGTTCATTGTGCAGAGAGTAGTGTCATCAGAAGCTTTGATGTTACAGGAAAATGAAGCTCTCCGACATTGAAGTGTGCAGGTCCCGAGGTTTTTATGCGTACCTTGCTGGCTGCTCAGGTGCCGCGCCCGGGACAGGGAAATTAAATCCTGCTGACCAGGAAAGGGACAGAAGCCTGGACTCTGATACACTGTGAAAACCAGGGATAAACACCGCCTCGCCAGAGGCGATTGATTGCATAACATCGGGGAGTGGCTCAGCCTGGTAGAGCACCTGGTTCGGGACCAGGGGGTCGGAGGTTCAAATCCTCTCTCCCCGACCAATATCTCACTGCTGCGAAGCGATCCGAACACGATCAGCACGACGACACTCTTGACGACACTCTTGGTAGGCTCGGGAAGAAGCTCAATCAGCCTACCGATTGTCGCCAAAGGCAACAGGATCGTAGGCTTGCGTCGCTTCCGCCGAGGCAGCTTCACTCCAATTGTCGCGTTCTTCTCCACCATTCCCCAGACCTTCGCTTGATTCAGGTGAACACGGCATGCATCAGCCGGATCGATTTGGGCGAAAGGCGAGGGTAAAAAGCGTTGAAGAAATCCTGAAGTTCGATAGTGTTCATCTTGCCCGCGCATCGCAAGGTGTGAAATCATTTTTCGGGCAATTTGTGGAGATACCGGCAACTGGGGTCCGGTATTCTATGTGGGAGCGGAGGTATCCCATTGGCAGCTTCCTGGTGACTTCCAGCCAGCCAGGCATCAGGCAGGTCAGTGAAAGTGAACAGGTGGCTGCAGGATTCGTTTCCTACTATCTATGGGCTATAGGGGCGGGGCCATGGCGGGGGAATTGAATGAGACACTACCTGAATGAGGCACTACCACGAAATCAAGGCGAGAATCGCGACTTGATGGAAAGGCAAGCCATTTCAAGTCGATCAACGCCGGATCGAGCAATCGGCGCGACCTGTCCGCCGTCGTTTGACTCGCTGGCGCGCTTCGGCCTCGTAAAGAAAACCACTCGCAAAGAAGGCCAAAAGGGGCGAATCGCACGCTTGAGCTGGACGGCAGTTGGCGAATCACAGCTGATGAAATGGCAGGCTGGCAACGATCTGTGGGGACAGGCCATGGCCTTGTTCGCGCTGCTAATGGCCGCCTGCCTTGCGCTGGGCGGCTGCGACGATGTTGGCCCGGCCAAAGCCGCACACCCGGAGTCGGTATGGAAACCGCAAGTGAGCTTGACGGCGGACGACTCCGCATCGACCCCTCCCATCCTTGAGCTGTTCGAGGTCGCGGGCGATTGCCGCCTGGGCGACAAGGATCGGCATGCGCTTCAGAATGCGCTGCGGAGCATGATGCTTGAGGATCCACAAGAGATGCGGCGCCAAGCCGTGCAGTTGCGGACCGAACTCGACCGATACCGGCAGGCCGATGCGGTCCGCCAAGCCGAGATGCGCCACCGCGTCAGAGCGGCTTTGCATTTCAATCGCCAGGAGTTGGGTGATCCGCTGCTGTGGGACATTCTGTCCCGCTGCGATCCGGTGATGGTGGAGGATACCGGGAACAAGGATATCGTGACCATGGCCGATCTGCGAGCCTTCGACCGGTCCAACCGCTTTGTGGCTGGACTGGCCGGCGTTCCGCCGCCCGATTTCAGCGAGGAGCCCGACGATCGCGAGAAGCTGAACGCGGCCTATGCTGCCGACAAGGCGTTTCGCACAGCGCTTGTCCAAGCGGGGGTCCGCTACGCCGTCGTCAAAACGGCATGGCCACGATTGCCGGCCGACAGGCGAAACCGCGTTACGGAGATCATCAAGGCACAAGTCCGCACCACCAAGGCGGTTCCTGACGCAGCGCGGGAGGTGGAGAATGCTTTTCTCCAGGCCGAGCGCAACCGCCTGCAGCGGCAGCGCGACAACGCAGCGCTGGCGGATTTGCGCAGATTCTTTGAGGGAATGAACAACGTGACGATCGCCCAACGCAAACTAGACGGGGTGAACAGTGTCCTGGCGACCGAGAACACCTACTTCCCGCGCTGATAGCTGCGAAGATGACTGGGACAGCAAGGCGAAATTGGGACACAATCGGGCAGGGGCTTTGTCCGTGGGGTTCCGCCCTCGTTAACGGGCAGAGTAAGGCTTTGCTGGATTCCCGCTTAATGAACTGCTTCAATCGGGGCGCCGAGTCGATGAATGATTCGGCAAATGATGCGCTACTTGACGTTCACCAGGAGGTCCGGAACAGCGAAGTACCTGCGCTGGAAATACAGCGCCAAATTGACCAGGGCGATCATGACAGGCACCTCTACCAGCGGACCGATTACAGCCGCAAACGCCGCACCGGAGTTAATACCGAACACCGATACAGCAACAGCGATGGCCAGCTCGAAGTTGTTTGAGGCTGCGGTGAACGAGAGCGTTGTCGTCTTCGAGTAGTCAGCACCCAGCTTGCGGCCCATATAAAACGAGACGAGGAACATCACCACGAAGTAAATCAGCAGCGGTGCGGCGATCCTGAGAACATCCAGAGGCAGGCGGACAATGTAATTGCCCTTGAGCGAGAACATCACGACGATGGTGAAGAGCAACGCAATCAGCGTCATTGGTGCAACACGTGGCACGAACTTGTGGTCGTACCATTCGCGGCCCTTTGCCCGGATCATTACTGTGCGTGTCAGGAAGCCGGCGAGGAACGGGATGCCCAGGTAAATGAAAACGCTCTTTGCGATCTCCCCGATTGAGATGTTCACTACGGTTCCGCGCAGCCCGAACCAGTCGGGCAGAACCGTGATGAACAACCAGGAATAGACCGAGTAGAAGAAGACCTGGAACAGCGAGTTGAACGCAACCAGCCCGGCTGCATATTGCGTGTCTCCCTTTGCCAGCTCGTTCCACACGATCACCATGGCGATGCACCGCGCCAGGCCGATCATGATGAGCCCCGCCATATATTCGGGATACCCGCGAAGGAAGACGATGGCGAGCGTGAACATCAGAACCGGCCCGATCAGCCAGTTCTGCACCAGTGATAGACCCAGCACTCGCTTGTTGCGAAAGACCTCATGCAGTTCCTCGTAACGAACCCGCGTGAACGGCGGATACATCATCAGGATCAGTCCAGCCGCGATGGGGACAGAAGTCGTGCCAACGCTGAAGCGATTCAGAAACGGCACGACTCCGGGAGCAAGCCAACCGAGGGCCACGCCGACGACCATGGCGGCGAAAATCCATCCCGTCAGATAACGATCCAGAAAAGACAACCGGCTCTTTTTCACTTTAGCCTCCTATGACCGGCCGATCTGGTCGAGTTCGCGCTTGATCGCCATACCCTCAAGCGTCGCAAGCGGTAGGGAGAGGAACAGCCCGATTCTACGATCAAGCACCGTAAAAGCATCATGGAACGCTCGGGTGATCTCTTCCGGATTCCCCTTGACTGCGGCAGGGTCAGGGATGCCCCAGTGCGCCGTCATTGGCTGACCTGGCCAGTAAGGGCACTGCTCGTTCGCGGCATTGTCGCACACCGTGAAAACGAAGTCGAGTTTCGGCGCATCCGGCCCAGAGAACTCGTCCCATGATTTGCTCCGCAGGCCCTTCGTTGATAGCCCCGCAGATTCGATTTCCTTGAGTGCTTCTGGCCGCGGCTGCCCAGTCGGATGGCTGCCTGCGCTGTAAGCCATGAACTTGCCTTTGCCTCTGTGATTAAGGATCGCTTCGGCCATGATGGAACGGGCAGAGTTGCCAGTGCAGAGGAATAGGACGTTGTATTGATCGGCCATGTCTTATTCCTTCGCTCCCGCCAGGGCAGTCGTGCAGCAATCGGAATCGCAGCAGCCGGCTGTGGGTTTGTTGGCGCGAACGAAAGCGCTGAAAAACTTATCATTCACCTGCGGAGCAATGGCATCCACATCAACGTCGGCATCGGCGAGAAACTGGCGGGCATCCTCGACGTTGTACACACGCGTCGGCTCGATGGAGACGGCCGCGAAGCCCGCGCTCACCAACTTTTGGACGTACTCGCTTTCTTCGAGGGCGCCGGCAATGCAGCCGAACCAGAGCAACATGTTCTTGCGTACTGCATCCGGTACATGGCCCCGAACAACCACATCCGAGACCGCAAACCGTCCCCCGGGCTTCAACACGCGGAACGCCTCGCGGAGAACGCGATCTTTATCAGCGGAAAGATTGATGACGCAGTTCGAGATGATGACATCGACCGAATTGTCAGGAAGAGGGATGTTTTCGATTTCACCCTTCAGGAACTCGACATTCGTAACACCCGCCTGTTTCTGGTTTTCGCGCGCCAGTGCCAGCATGTCATCCGTCATATCGAGGCCGTATGCTTTGCCGGTTGGCCCCACGCGCTTCGCCGAGAGCAACACGTCGATGCCGCCACCGGAGCCAAGATCCAGAACGGTTTCTCCAGTGTGAAGGTCGATCAACGCAGTCGGATTGCCGCATCCAAGAGAAGCTTTAACCGCCTTCTCAGGAATAATCCCTGTTTGGTCCTCACTGTAGAGATTGGCTGTGATCGGATCACAGCACCGAAGGCCGGGACCACAACATGCCTGCACGCTATTGGACTCGGCCACTGCCCGTGCAGCTCTTCCGTACCTCTCCTTGACTTGCTCCTGAACACTCGTAGTTTCCATGATTGCGTCTCCTTATCACATACGGTAAAGCGAATATATTCTCTCCTGGACGTATCTGTCAAGGCGTATATAATTGTCTGTGAGTCTTTCTATGAAGAAATACGACCTGGCGCTGCTGTTTGCCGCGCTCGCCGACCGTACCCGTCTCAGACTTTTGAACCTTATGAACGGCAAGGAAGTGTGTGTCTGCTATTTCGTGGAGATCCTTGGCCAGAGCCAGCCAAAAATATCACGGCATTTGGCCTACCTACGTCGCGCCAGCATCGTCGCCGCTCGCCGTGAGGGCAAATGGATGTATTACAGGATCGTCGTGCCGAAGCACGCAGGCGCTGCCCGCATCCTGAACGAAACGCTCTCCGTCCTCGGTGAAGACAAGGCGATGCAGGCCGACCTATCGAGATTCACGAAGGCGTGTTGTGCTCCGCAGAAGCTGCCTGCTCTCGACGGAGCACCGTTGCCGATTCCAGTCGAAGCGGTCGGCTGTGTGGCCTGCTGACCCACGTCGTCGGCGTGGTGGCTGCGAGCCAACCGGATTCGACTTGCAATAATGCACTGACCCCACTTGCTGCACGGTCTTTCACTCGCGTAGCGCCTAACTGTCGTTGCCGCGCAGCAATCGCCGGCAATGGCGCGCAATCTGGACTTCTTCCTCGCTGGTCATGATTTTGATTTTAGAAAACTGTCCCTGACCCGTGGCTTTGATGCCGAGGAAATCGAGATCCTGGCAGATGCGTTGCCGCACGTATTGGCTGTGCTCTCCAATGCCCCCGGTGAAGATCAGCAGGTCGAGGCCACCCAGTTCTGCTGCGTAAGAGCCAATGCACTTGCGCACGGCAGTTGCAAAGACATCTATGGCCAGCGCTGCCTTGCAATCGCCTTTTTCTGCCCTGGTTTGCAATTGCCGCATGTCGGTTTCACCTTCAGCAAGGGCCTTCAGTCCTGATTGATGGTTCAGTAATGTTTCCAGAGCATCTGCGCTCATATTTTCGGTGCGCATCAGAAAAAGCAGCACGCCAGGATCGAGGTCACCGGAACGTGTCGCCATCAGAATGCCTCCGGTCGGAGTCAGTCCCATCGTTGTGTCCACCGAGCGGCCGTCTCGCAGCGCGACCAGACTCGCTCCGCTGCCCAGGTGCGCGCACACCATGCGGGGTGGAATTTCTGCGCCGAGCCGGTACAGCACAGATTCATAAGACAAGCCGTGAAATCCGTACCGCCGGATGCCCTTGCTGTACATCTCCCCGGGCAGGGCAAACCGCGAGGATGTCTCCGGCATGGTTCGATGGAATGTGGTGTCGAAACAAGCGTATTGCGGTACTCCGGGGAGCAGTCGTTCCGTTGATTCAATCAAGGTGATTGCAGCAGGAATGTGCAGCGGCGCGAAATGCACGGCTGATTTGAGTGTCTGAATCAGGTCGGGCGTGATGCGTTGATGCTCGCGCAAATGAGGGCCGCCATGAACAATGCGATGTCCCACTGCGGCCAGCGGAGCACCCTGGGTAAATTGGCGGAGCGCTTTTACGATCTCACCCAGCGCCTGGACTTGCGCAGATAGAGGATTGCCCACATCCAGAAGAGGGTTGCCTGCGGCATCTTTCATCCATAACCGGCTGCCTGACCTGCCAATGCCTTCAGCTTCTCCCTGGAGAACCACCGCTTCCTCTCCATTCTGTTCTGCGAAGAGGCCGAACTTGAGAGAAGACGATCCGCTGTTGACTGCAAGAATGGTCCCGTTCACAGCGACCATTTCCAATTGCGGATTTCCGGTCGGTCTATGCCGTTTTGATGGGCATAGCAGACGCTGTCAATTATCTGGTCCTTGAGCCATTCTTTGACGTGGGTGCCCGTGGTCTGAAGCCGCGGCACGCGATCAATTACATCCATCGCCAGGTTGAAGCGGTCTACCTGGTTCAGAATGGCCAGCTCCAGCGGGGTATTGATGTTGCCCTTTTCCTTGTAGCCGCGTACATGCAGATTGTTGTGGTTTGTCCGTCGGTAAGCCAGCTTATGGATCAGCCAGGGATAGGCATGGAAGTTGAAGATGATGGGTTTGTCTTTTGTGAACAGTGAGTCGAAGTCACGGTCCGAGAGGCCGTGTGGGTGCTCAGTGTCCTGCTGCAGACGGTAAAGATCAACTACGTTCACAAAACGGATCTTCAGGTCGGGAAAATGTTCGCGCAGGATGGCGGTGGCCGCAAGACACTCCATGGTCGCAATGTCGCCTGCGCAGGCCATCACCACATCAGGTTCCTCGCCCGCGTCCGTGCTCGCCCACTCCCAGATGCCGATGCCTTTGGTGCAGTGCCGGATGGCCGCATCCATATCGAGATACTGCAGGTGCGGCTGCTTGTCAGCCACAATAACGTTGACATAGTCAGTGCTGCGCAGGCAGTGGTCGGTGACGCTCAGCAGGCAATTAGCATCCGGCGGAAGATAGATGCGGACCACTTCTGCGCTTTTATTTGTAACTACATCAAGAAAGCCGGGATCCTGGTGCGTAAAGCCGTTGTGGTCCTGCCTCCAGACCAGCGACGTGACCAGCAGATTGAGCGAGGAGATGGGCGCGCGCCACGGAAGCTTTTTGCTCACCTCCAGCCACTTGGCGTGCTGGTTGAACATGGAATCCACAACGTGGATAAACGCCTCATAGCTTGAAAAGAAGCCATGCCTGCCTGTCAGGAGATAGCCTTCAAGCCATCCTTCCAGGGTGTGCTCGCTTAGCATTTCCATCACGCGTCCGTCCGGAGATAGCTCGCCACCGTCGGCATCTTCAGGCCTGACCTCCGCCAGCCAGGTCTTCCCACTTGCCTCATACACTGCCTGGAGTTTGTTGGAGGCGGTCTCATCCGGGCCGAAAATGCGAAAATCCGACATGTTCTTCCGCATCGTGTCACGCAGGAAATGGGCGAGCACATCCGTCGATGAAACTTCGGCCACACCGGGTTTTTCGACGGCCACAGCGTAATCACGGAAATCCGGCAGATCGAGCGCCTTCCGCAGCAGCCCGCCATTGGTGTGAGGATTCGCGCTCATACGCCGCTGGCCTTTGGGAGCAAGCGCCTGTAGCTCAGGAACCAGCCTGCCATTCCTGTCAAATAACGCTTCGGGTTTATAACCGCGCATCCACGCTTCGAGAGCACGGAGATGTTCGGGCTTCTCTCTGACTTCTAAGATGGGCACCTGATGCGCGCGCCAGAAATCTTCTACCTTGTGCCCATCCACCTCTTTGGGGCCAGTCCATCCTTTAGGCGTTCGCAAGATAATCATCGGCCAGCGAGGACGGCTTGCCTTTCTGCTGGACCTGGCTTCCGCCTGAATTTCACGGATTTCAATGATACAGCGTTCCAGTGTGGCAGCCATCTTCTGGTGCATCGTGAAAGCATCATTGCCCTCGACGACGTATGGCCTGTATCCATATCCGCGAAACAGCGCATCCAGTTCTTCCGGCGAAATGCGCGCGAGGATGGTTGGATTGGCGATCTTGTAGCCATTCAGGTGAAGGATAGGCAGCACGGCACCGTCGCGTATTGGGTTGAGAAACTTGTTCGAATGCCAGGAAGTTGCCAGCGGCCCGGTCTCCGCTTCCCCGTCGCCCACACATACGGCGACGATCAGGTCAGGGTTGTCAAATGCAGCGCCAAAGCCATGCGAAAGGCTGTAGCCCAGCTCGCCGCCTTCATGAATCGAGCCGGGAGTCTCCGGCGTGCAGTGGCTGCCAATGCCACCGGGGAAGGAGAACTGGCGAAAAAACTTCCGCATGCCCGCCTCGTCCTGGCTTATTTCCGGATAAATTTCAGAATACGTTCCTTCCAGATAGGCATTGGCCAGTGTGGCAGGCGCGCCATGCCCGGGGCCGGAGATGTAAATCATGTTCAGGTCCAGCTTCTTGATCAGCCGGTTCAGATGGACCCAGAGAAAGGTCTGTCCGGGGTCCGATCCCCAGTGCCCGAGCAACCGCTGCTTGATGTGTTCTGGACGCAGCGGTTCACTCAGAAGAGGGTTGTCATACAGATAGATCATGCCGGCGCATAGATAATTGCAGGCGCGCCAGTAGCCATCGAGCTGTTTGACCTCGTCATTGGACAGCGGATTATGAACAGTGCGGGAGGAAGTGGCCGCTGCAATTGTGCTCATAGGATCTCCTTGCTGTTCTCTTTTGGAGAGTTGGATGCGCTTGTGTTTCAGTTCGTCAATGCAGTATGCGCTCCATTCACGAGCTTTTTAATAAGAAGGGCCTTCCTGTGCACGATCCAACTGAAGAAGAGCATCTTCGCACCCAAAAAACACAGATAGGCGGCCAGAATGGTGGTTGCTTCCTGATTAGTAAGCCCTCTCGCCAAACTCGCCATGGTCCCGGAAAACAAGATGGAAAGCGTGCCGATGAAATACAGGATGCGACGCTCGATGCGGTGATGTCCTGCTTTGATGGCAAAAATAAATGCTGAAAGGCCCGACACGAATGCCTGGATCGACGCAAAAATCACCAGCCATTGTAATGTCGCTTTTGGGTAATAGCTGAAGAAAATCCCAGCTAACACAAGAAATGCTCCGGCAACCATATAGAAGTAAAATGTAGCGCGATGGACATGCTTGACAACTTCGGCGGCAGCGGCAAACCAGTCAACCAGCCCGGCCAGCAAAAGGGTGGCCGCAGCAAGCATGATGACCGCCACCACAGCAAGCACCTCGATCAGCAGGCCGTCCATGATGGCGCGCATATAGAAAAGCACTCCACCTAGGACGATGGCAAGAATTCCGTGGCTGAACACCACCCTGTTCCGGATTTTTATTTCGCTCAGCATTTCGATGCGACCTCTTCGAAAATTTCCATCATGGAATGCGCCCGGAAGCAGCTACCCAAAGGGCCGGGCATGGGGCCTTGGAAATGACCTCAGGCACTGTGCTTGTATAAAAACGCTTCGGCACAAGTTCATTCGGAGGCGCTCCAGGAACGAAACCGGCATAAGGAATGTGGTCGAGCGAGGCAAGAGAGCGGGTACGGAAGCAATCTTCTGCTGGATTTAGCATGCTCAATCCCCCATGCCCATACTGTGAATCATAAGGAGAAGCAGCTTCAGTGATGTAAATCACACTAAGGTTATCTGTTACGACATTTTTCAGAATTGCGGTGGCCTGATCAGGCAAGTGTGCTGGGTCGCCGCTTCCTGATGATGGCGTTATAACTCGCGAGCTGTGGCTTCGGATATACCAATTCTGAAAATGCGATAGCTGCTGAAGCAGAACACCCTCTGTGCTCTCCGTATTCCCAGTGGTGAAAACTTCCGGGCCATTACAGGAGACGCAGAGCACGCAGAAATCTCACAGAGGATGTCAGCAGAGCGAGATTGGCGCGGTTTTCAGTGTCCGTAATCGCCCTCTTCGTGTATGGAGACCTTGCCGCGAAACATTCGGTAGGTGACTACAAAATATGTCAATGCCAGCGCCATGCCGAAGGTCCACCACGCAAGTCCCACATGAAGCGCATGCAGGCCGGAAAGCGCCTTGGCAATGGTGATGTCGCGGGCCGGATCGGACGATGATGGCAGGAGCACAGGGTAAAGCCCAGCAGCGGCGCCCACCAGCATGAATATGAGATAACCGCACGAAGAGAGGAACGCCGCCAGCGTTTTTCCCTTCTGCGCATAAATACGCATTCCCCCCAGTGTGAGAAGAACTGCGAGCGGGACGATAAAGAGCAGTGGGTGCTCACTGTAGTTCGTCAGTGAACTGGGCCTCACCCAAATCGTGGCTGGCAGGCTTACCAGGGTGACAATACAGAGCACGACCCATCCGGCTTTGGCGAACTTCACGGCCCGCATCTCCAATTCATTGGTTGCCTTCAGCGCCAGGTAGAGCGCGCCATGCGTAGCCAAAGCAACCAATGCTACAACTCCGCCAATCACGGTGTACCAATCCAGGATGCCTGGCTCGGGCCCAACGCGCCAGTTCGTCCAGAGCGGTAAAAAGAAGTAATTGTCTTCGCCCAGGGGCACGCCGCGAATGACGTTGGCCAGCGCCGCTCCGAAAAAGATGGCCAGCAGAGCGCTTGATACGAAGAAAAGCCCATCAAAGAAGCTGCGCCACACGGCGCTGTCCACGTGCGCACGCAACTCAATGCTCGCGCCGCGCATGATCAGCAGCCAGAGGACGATCATCAGAGGAAGATAAAATCCGCTAAAGGCTGAAGCATAGAGAAGCGGGAACGCAAAGTAGAGCGTGCCTCCGCCGGCCAACAGCCAGACTTCATTGCCGTCCCAGACAGGACCTATCGAGCGCATCATGATGCGCCTGTCCTGCTCGTCGCGCGCCAGAAGCGGATACAAAATGCCGATGCCGATATCAAAGCCGTCGAGCACAACATAGGCGGCGAGCATCACCGCCACGATCCAGAACCAAATCGCTCCCATGCTTCCTCTCCAATCCTTCTAAGTTACGCAGTAACACTGGCTGATGCGACAGGTGCGGAGATTGCGGGGCCTGTGCGAATGAAGCGATATACGAGCACGATCCACAGAATCGACAGTACGCTGTACATTCCCAGAAATCCCAGCAAGGTGAAAAGGTCGTTCGCCGCCGATACGTGGAGCGAATAGCCTTCTGATGTGCGCAGCAAGCCATAGACAAGCCATGGCTGGCGCCCGATCTCCGCCGTCATCCATCCAGCAGTATTGGCGATGTAAGGCAGTGGGAAGCTCAACAGAAGAGGCCATAAAATCCACCGCGTCTGATAGAGCTTTCCGCGCCATAACAGGAAGGCCGCGACGATCATCAGCAGCGCGAAGTATGTGCCGAGACCGGCCATGATGTGGTAGCTGTAGAAGAGCAGCGGCAGCGTCGTCGGCCACTGGTCAGGCGGAAACTGGTCCAGTCCTTTGACTTCGGCCGCAGTTGTTCCATAAATGAGGAAACTCAGCACATCATTCGCAACCAATGGATTATCGATGCGCTGCTGTTCGTAATTCGGTTGGCCCAGTATGACAATCGGCGCGCCTTTTTCGGTATGGAACAGGCCCTCCATGCCGGCCACGGCGGCCGGCTGGTGTTTGGCCATGTAGCGTCCATGCAGGTCGCCGGTAGGAAAGATTTGCACGATACAGGAGATGAACCCTGCAACAACGCCTACGCGGAGAAATATCTGAGCGAACTCATTGTAGCGGTCCTCCAGAAGATAGAACGCGCCTACGGCACACATGACAAAGGCCGCTGTGATCACAGCGCCGCACATATTGTGCGCGTATTGCAGCCATGCCCATGGATTCAGCAGTAGCTTCCAGAAGCTGGTCAACTCGAAGGTCCCGTCCGGTAGAAGGCGGTATGCAACTGGATGCTGCATCCAGGCATCGGTGACGATGATGAAGAAGCCGGAGATCCAGGAGCCAACAAACACCATAAAGGCAGAGGCCCAGTGCGACCACTTTGAGAGGCGTTTCTCGCCGAAAAAAAAGAGGCCCAGGAAAGTTGACTCCAGGAAGAAAGAGAACACGCCTTCCATCGCCAGAGGCTGCCCAATGATGCCGCCGGACCGGCGCGAGAATTCCGACCAGTTGGTGCCGAACTGGAATTCCATGGGAATCCCAGTGACCACACCTAACAGAAAGTTGATGGCGAAGATCTTCGCCCAGAAACGTGCAGCCTGGTTATAGCGCTCATCATTCTTGGTCAGCGCGAGGGTTTTCAGCACGACAATGAGCAGCGCAAGGCCCATGGTCAGCTGTGGAAAAAGGTAGTGATAGGTGACAGTGAAGGCGAAGTGGATTCTGTGCAACAGAAGCGCATTCATACCAACCTCACAATAGCGGTTAAGGCAATTTGAGTTCGGTGATGGCCATCACATCGAATTGTAGGCTGAAACCACTGGGACGCAACCACCCGCCCCTGCCAGGCGGTCAAAACCTCACTGGAAAATTCCCTGATCCGGGAAGAACACCGCCTCCGCTAGTGGTGGTAGGTAGGAGGCTGGTGGTAGAGGTCATGGGCGAAGACATCGGCGTTGTTGATCCCGCGGACGGTTGCAAGCCCGAACACACTGCCATACAACACCCTGCACTGTCGCGAGGTTTCCGGGGTAAATGGGAAACCCGTGCACAAACCCTCAAGCGGGTCCTGTTGGGTCGCTTGCTGCTCCGTGCGTGCGCCAAGCGCCGCAACTGCGGTTGCAAGCCCCAGGTCTCGCGTGGTCGGATCGGCAGCCTGCAGTTGCTGCCGGACCTGCAGGATCGCCGCTTCCTTAGCTTTCGGGTCGGCCTTGGCCAGACCGGAGGCGACGAAGGGGAAACTCTCTCCCTGAGTTGCTAACATCTCAGCGGTGTCCTTATCGGTCTTGATGAAGCTGGTCCGGAACCACTCGCGAAGATGCGCCGTGAAGTCTCCCGTCGGCGGGGGCAGGTTCCATTCCCGGGCCAGCCACTCGGACGCCGTGCGGTAGTCGCGCAGGTTGCTCTCCGTGATGATCTGCTTTCGGGCCGGGTCGAACACCACTGTGGGGTCATGCGCGCGAACGATTTGCCGCTCGATTGCGAAGGTCTGTTCGAGCCCCTGGGGTGCCGGCGGGCCCTCCTCCAATGCGTAGCGGAGGATCCTTCGCAGGCCAGCTGCATAAGCGCGATCGCGCGCGGCACGCTGGAGGGGCTTGTCCAGGTCCGCATAGTTGCGAAGCATAACCTGGGGGTTCCCGCGCATGCCGCTGGCCACCGCCTCGGCCGCCTGCCGCCGCTCGGTGGGCGTGAGCGGCGTGCCGCCCCCGGCCAGCTCGAGCACCGTGATCTCACGCGCCACCAGCGCGTTCGTGCTTGGCGTGCTTTGAGCACACGCCGACAGCGGGCTTATGATTGGAAACATCGTGAGTACAAAGCCAATGGTTCGCATTCTGCAACTGGGCATCCAGCACCTCCATGATCCGAATGTGGCGAATTCCGGTTCCTAAACTGGCGCGCAACCTCTCCTAAGTTAGTGTCGGTAGACGTCGTTGGCGAAGATGTCAGCATTGTTGATCCCCTGGACAGTTGCGCCAGCCACCACGCCGCCGGGAAGCATGATGTTCAGGATCTCTTTCGACTCCTTGCTCAAAAGGGGATTATTGTCCCACGCGCTTCCTTGCGGAATCATTTGCCGTTCGGCTAGCACACCGAGCACCGCTACTGAAGCTGCAAGCGCCTGGTCACGCGTAACTGGATCGGAGCTTTGCAGTTGTTGCCGCGCCTGCTGGATGGCTGCTTCCTTACGTTTTGGGTCGGCCTTCGCGAGGGCGGCGGCCATGTAAGGGAAACTCTCAGCCTGGCTCGCTAATACCTGTGCCGTGATGTTGTCCGACTTCAAGTAAGCGGTCCGAAACCAGTCACGAAGATGCGCTGTGAAATTCGGCGTCGGAGGCGGCAGGTTCCATTGCTGGGCCAGCCACGCGGACGCGTCACGAAAATCGCGCAAACTGGCTTCAGTAATCAGGTGTTTGCGCGCCGGGTCGAAGGCGACCACCGGGTCGTGCGCACGAACGATCTGCCGTTCGACCGCGGTGATCCGCTCGAGGCCTTGCGGAGCTGGCTGGCCCTCCTCCACGGTGTAGCGAAGGGCCTTACGCAGACGCTCAGCGTAGGCACGATCGTGTGCGGCACGTTGGAGCGGTTGGGTCAAGGCTGCATAGTTGCGGAATAGAGCCTGAGGGTTGCCGCGCAGGGCGCTGGCCACCGCCTCGGCCGCCTGCCGCCGCTCGGTGGGCGTGAGCGGCGTGCCGCCCCCGGCCAGCTCGAGCACCGTGATCTCACGTGCCACCAGCGCCTCCGCGCTTGGGCCCGCGGCTGCACAGCTCTGGGCAAAGGCACCAAGCACCAAAGCCGCGATGAGCCTTTGGAGTTTGAAACGGTACATATCGCCCTCCTCTTGAGGAGGAAAAAGGTTCATGAATCACAAACGCGCCGGAGTATGTTCCAACCCGGCAGAACGCACTTGCTGTTATCCGACCTTCTCTTCCTTTGGTTCCGGCTGTTCCAGGATGGCGTGGGCCTCCTCGAGGAACCTGCCGGACTGCCCCCGATTCCGCAAGCGTTTCCAGAGCTTTTCGATGACTTGGTGATAGCCGAAGAAGGTCTGAGAACACTTACCGGCGAGCTCGCGCAGTGCAGCGTCCAAAACTGGCTTCTTGAGCCTGACTTCAACCTCCTTGCCTAAGTCATCATAAGCCTTCAAGTAGTAGTACCTGGCCACTGTAATGAGGTAATAGAGCTTTCGGTTCACCTGGTAAGGGTGCGCCCAGACCAGGTGGTTCAGGCGGATAGCATTCGCATCGAAAGGTCCGCCGGTGATAAGCCAGTTTCGGGTGATTTTCAAGTTCCCGAACGTGCCGGAACGCGCCGCATCTGCCGCGGCTACTTCCATGTCGATCTCCGGAACCAATGATTCTAAGGGCCCATACTTCGAAATACGTCTCGCGAAGAAATGGCGGCTGAAATCGCCTGCGCCGGGCAGGTACCGCCATAGCAGCCACACCCAGAACAGCAATGCCAGCACGCCGATGATGATCAGTCCTACTCCGACTCCGCGGTAATCTTCGGCGTCGATGTAGTAAGGGGAGAAGTGCGGAAAGTTAGGCTGGCGACTCTTCTCAAGGATCGCGCTCAGATCGTCTGGAAGCGGTCTTACCCTCCCTTCAATGGTGAAGTTGTCAAGCTCTAAAGGATGCCCTTCGCCGGGAACGCGAAGAATCAGAAGCTTGTCCCCGGCCTCGGTGAGAAAGTACTGGCTATCAACTTCCGTCGCGCCGTTTTTCGTGGTGGTATGCTGCAATCCTGCGTAGAACGCTTGATCGATGCGGACGCGTACAAACTGGTCTTCCCTGGGATGCTGGGCCACCGCTCGCACATCGGCCGAACTTGTCCCGCGGAAGAACTGGTTGAAATAGTACCAGCGCGCATAGAGGACGGAGCCGATTAGCGCGGCAACTGCGAGAAGCACGATCAGCTGATTTCGATTCGTGCGGCGGATCAGATTGCCGCAATAACCATTCCACATGATCCACCAACGCTTGAGTTGCGAGTCGCGTACGCGCTATGGGAGCCATCCTTATTACGTAGCGCGGACCCAGGCCAACTGCCGATGCTTTGACTGCAGTGACTGTTATTGAGTTTTGGGCCTTCGATCTTGCATCGGAGCAGTGGCCGCAGATATCGGAAATATAGAAGCACAACGCGAATAGAGAGTTTAAAGCAAAATGAAAATTCTATGACTCAATCCTTCCTGAAGTCCTTGGGACTTCTTCGATACCTATGAGCCTTGTTGCGGCCTTACTTTCCGACGAACATGGGAAGAACCAATCCGATCAGCAACCCAATGGCTCCGGCCACGCGCACCCATTCAATGATCTTGTGCTCGCGCTGCAGATATTCCAGTCTCTTCATGTCCGCTTCGGGCCCCGCGCTGGCATCGAGTTGGTCGTGGAGGCGCTTCGATAAATCATGCTCCCACAAGGCACTAATCAGGAAAAGAACCAATCCTGCACCTGCTATCAATAAACAATAGAGGACAAGCATGAGCGCCTCTGGCCGAGCTGGAGTTGGCAGAAGAAACGCAAGCTCCAGCATTTGTCAGATGATATGAGGCTGGACCGCCAGCACCGGGCAACGGGCTTCACGGATCACCTTTGATATCGTTGCCCAGGGCGCATGATCTGCCATCGTTCCTTTCTCCTCGACACCCATTACGATTAAATTGGCTTTTGCCAGTTCCGCAATTCGCAGCATCTCCTGTGCCAAATCTCCGCTGGGAATGCAGTAATTCGTGTTTTTGCGCAACTCTGCCATGGCTGGTATGATTTCGTCGATTTCTTCCACTGTTTGTTGCTTTTGCTCTGCGCTTGTTTTGCTCCCCGGCAAGACGTGCACAATGGTGAGCTTTGCACGAAATTCTTCTGCCAATGAGCTTGCGTACTGCGCTGGTCGAAGCGAGCGAAGGGATAGGTCGGTGGCCAACACAATCGCTTTAAAGGGCTGATATCTACGCCTGCATTCCGGACCGCAGACGAGGACCGGGCAATGCAAATGGCGCAGTACCGCTTCTGCAACCGATCCCAGCGCCAGTTTGCTGACATGACCGCGCCCATGTGACCCCATAACAACCAGATCGATGTGGTTTTCTTCGGCAATGCTCTGGACCAGTTCTTTGGCTGGGCCAATGGTGACGATTTCTTCGTGCGTAATAGAATCCAACTCTGGCTTCCTGGCAAAATAACGCGCCAACTTCTCCTTGGCCAACTTGATCTCGACTTCCTGAAGAACTGGAGCCACGATGCCGCTCCCTGCGGCGTAATATGCCGGGGCCAGTACATGCGCCATGTAAAGCTTGCTGCCGAAGTGCTGGCTGAGACGCGCCGCCCATTTGAATGCCGCCGAAGCCTGCGAGGAAAAATCAGTTGCGAACAAGATGCGCTTAGGATGCAGGCGGGTCGTTTCCAGGTGGATACTCTGCTTCCGTTTTGCCGTTTGCGTGACAGTTGTCGTCGTCATACATCCCTTCTTGTGGCTGCGCACATTTGCGCAGGCGGAGTTTTGCAGACCTGCGTCCAACCAAAACGCGGAGCCAACGAGCTTATGCGCGTCCAAAGATACACGAGAGAACCAGGGATAATTTCTTTTTCGAAAGCCATGTCTGCGGGCAGCAAAGCACCCAGCAGTGCCACAGCCAAAACCACGCCGTCGATGATTTTCGCCCTCATGTTTCCAATCTAAGGAGCAGAAGGCTTGTGCACTGTGACGGCCGTCACCCCAGTGCATGTTCAAGACAAAATGCCGTGCAGCGCAGCAAAGGGATTTTTCATGGGCCGTGGCAGAAGCTTCTGATGCCAGTCACAATCCAGATTAGTTAGCTGGCGCAGTCCGCGTCTTGTGATAACTCAACGGCGAGGTCCTCAACAGGCTCCTCATACTGCAATTCCTGCAATGCCTGCCCCAGCGTTTCGCGCATGGTGCGCAGGATATCCATCAATTGCTGCGGCATGTCCTTCACACCATAGGACTCCGGGCTCACCAGCAGCTTGTCGAGGGTGGTGTAGACGTTTTGAAGCTTTTTCTCGCTTGTAGATTTCATGATCAGTCTCTCCTTTTGTAAGCTGCGCGACCAGAGCTTAGCCCAGGCCGTTCGCACCGGGCAAGGGGCGGCCTTTCATCTTCTTGAGGCCGGCCTCTGCGTTCCTGCAGAAGCAGTTCATCCATACTCCAGCATCGGGCACCTGGAACGATGTTGAGAGATCAATCATCTCCCATGACAACACCATCTTCCGCAATTGACCTGGACTGTGCTGTGACTGGACGCACTCAAGCCAGTGACTACGATCACATCCAAAGATTGCGTTCCGTTCTTAGGCTGGTGCGAGAGGAGGTAAAGTATGCCTACAGCTCAGCTGGAAACGCCGGTCGCCGTTCATAAAATCTTAATCGCCACTGATTTCACAGAGGCCTCGCGGAAGGCATTCAAGTATGCCAGAGCACTGGCCCGTCATTTTCAGGCGTCCATCACGACCGCGCATGTTCTACGCGCCTCGGCAAGCGATTGGCCGAAATTCGGCGCCGATCCCGCATACAAGAAGCTGCGACGGGAAACGAAAGAGAACCTGGACAGTCTTTACTACCAACTGCACCAGGCAGGTTTCCAGGCGGACCGGGTGCTGTTGGAGGGAGATCCCGTCGAGGAGGTTCTGAAAGCTGCGAAACATCACAAGGCGGATTTGCTCGTCCTGGGCACACATGGGTCGAGGGATCTCGAGCGCCTGGTACTTGGCTCGACTGCGGAAGAAATTCTTCGCAAAGCCCAGTGCCCCGTGCTTACCGTCGGGCTGAAGGTTGATGATCCTTCCCGCAACGGGGTGCTGTTCAGGAAAATCCTCCTGGCTACGGACCTCAGCCCAAAATCATCTGTCGCCGCCCGATATGCATTCTCTCTGGCTGCTGGTGAGGGGGCGCGCATCAGCGTTTGTCACGTGCTGCCGGAAGGGCATACGAAAACGATGGACGCCACTGTGATCGAAGCCAGATTTATGCAGGCTGTGCGAGATCTCATTCCTGCATGGGAAAGCTGCGTGGCTGAATATGTGGTGCAGTGTGGGAACACAGCGGACGAAATTCTAAAGATTGCCGAAGAGAAGCACGCTGATCTCATAATTGTGGGGGCGCGGCCAGCTTGGGCAATTGCCACACATCTTGTGCCTGGAGTCGCATTTCGCGTCATTGCTGGAGCTACATGCCCTGTGTTAACCATACTCGGGTGACCAGGGAAAAGATCAATGACTCAGTTTGGTTGACGAGAAAAGCCAGCGTTTCGCAACCTCCACCAGTAGCAAATAGGTGACCGTTGCGAAAGCCAGAAACACAAAGTAGGGCGCTGGAAGCGCCACGAACCTGAGCAGTCCAGCAAGCGGAGAATAAGGAAGCAAGCATCCGACAATCACAACCAGAACGGTTGTGACCGTCAGAGGCACGCTGGGCCGGCTCCTGAACGGGTTGCCCATGGTCCGGATGACGAAAAGCACTAACGTTTGTGTCGCCAGAGACTCGACGAACCACCCGGTGTGAAACTCAGTCTCACCAGTGTGGAAGAAGCGCAGCAAAACATAAAAGGTCAGGAAATCATAAATCGAGCTGATAGGGCCAATGAAAAGCATGAAATTACGGATTAAGGTCATGTCCCAGCGGTGAGGGCGACGAATATATTCCCGGTCGACATGATCGGAGGGAATGGTGATCTGGGCGACGTCGTAGAGGAAGTTGTTCAGAAGCACCTGGGTCGGCAGCATGGGGAGAAAGGGGAGAAACAGCGATGCGCCAGCCATGCTGAACATATTTCCAAAATTAGAGCTGGTGCCCATCAACAGATACTTCATCACATTGGCTGATGCCCGGCGCCCTTCAATGATCCCTTTGTGAAGTATCTGAAGCCCGCGCTTCAACAGGACGATATCGGCTGCCTCGCGCGCGACGTCAGCGGCTGCGGCCACGGAAATGCCAACATCTGCTTCGCGCAGAGAAGGAGCGTCGTTGATTCCATCGCCAACATATCCAACCACATGCCCGCGTCGCTTCAGTGCATGGATAATCCGATGCTTCTGCATGGGGGAAACACGCGCGAAAACGGTGGTCTCTTCCAACAGGTGTTGCAGAGCAGTGTCGCTGGTGCGCTCAAGTTCTTCACCCAAAATGATAACTGGCTTCGCAATCCCAACTTGCCGGCAGATGTGTTCAGCGACAAGCTCGTTGTCGCCGGTCAGGACTTTCACCTCCACTCCGTCGCGTTTCAAGGCTGCGATCGAGGCGGCCGCACCCGGATCTGGAGGATCAGCAAAGGCAAGATACCCGGCCAGGATAAGGGAATGTTCGTCTGTAACCGTAAACCTTTCCTGAGGGGACACATTGCGATACGCGACCGCCAGTACCCGGAATCCCTCGCGGCCCAGGTTCTGAAAGGTGACGAGGCAGCGACTCCGAGTTTCATTGTCCAGAGGAACAAGCTGTCCTCCGATCTCGCAAAAGTCGGAGAGCGAGAGAATGCCTTCCGGTGCACCCTTTGTGATCAACAGCCTGCTGGCAGAACCTCCAGTGTTTTGTTCAACAACAATGGAGACACGGCGCCGCTCAAAATCGAAGGGGATTTCGTCGCACTTCACAAAGCCTGCGATGTCGAGAAGCCTGCTTTTTAATATCGCAATGTCGAGCGGGCTGCGGATGCCAGTTTCAAAGTAGCTGTTCAGATAGCCGAAGAACAATGGGCGATCAGATGATTCGCCATAAGGATCAACTGTAGAGGTCACGACCATTTCCCCTGTCGTGAGGGTGCCGGTCTTGTCGCTGCACAACACGTCGATCGTTCCAAAATTCTGGATTGCGGGAAGATGTTTGACAATCACCTGCTCCCGCGCCATGCGCACAGCGCCGCGGGCAAGAGTGACAGAGGTGATCATGGGAAGAAACTCGGGCGTCAGTCCAACGGCCAATGCAACGGCAAAGACGAAAGATTCAAACGCATCTTTATGCAGGGCGACCCTGACCACCAGAATAAAAAGCACGAGGAAAAATACCGCGCGCATGATGAGGAGCCCAAACCGCTTCATGCCATGCTCGAATTCGGTCTCTTCGGGACGGGCGGCCAATCGCCTGGCAATCGCGCCAAATACGGTGTTGGGGCCCGTGGCAAGGACTTCGGCCATTGCCGTGCCGCTTACAACCGAGGTGCCCAGGAAAACATAATTTGGCGATTCAGGGCATCCGGTCTTGTCCTCTTTAATGTTCGCGTCCTTTTCTGACGGCATGGATTCGCCGGTAAGTGCCGCCTGTTGCACATACAAATCGCGCGACTCGAGCAGGCGCGCATCTGCGGGGACCAGGTCTCCCGCCGCGAGATGAATTACGTCTCCCGGCACAACCTCTTGCCTTTTTATTTCAGTCCATGTTCCATCGCGAAGGACTGTCGCCGTGAGCGTGATGTGTTCTTGTAGCTTCTTGATGGCCTGCTGGGAACGGTAGGTCTGGACGAAATTAATCGAGATGCCCAGCAAGAGCACAACAAGAATAATGATGGCGTCAGGTGCGTTTCCCAGAACAAATGAAACGGCGCAGGCCACCAGCAAAATGATTACAAGCGGATTAAGGAACAAGAGGAGAAACTCGATCAGGGTCGCGGCACGCTTGACTGGCACAGGACTGTTGAAGCCGTACTGGGAAAGGCGATCAGCGGCTTCAGCAGATGTTAAGCCTATTCCGGTTGTTGCGAACCGGGCAGATGTATCAATATCTGTACTCTGACGCAGGGCAAGCCTCTCTATTGGATCGGCCGTTGGAGTAGCCTGTATTTTGATCGCTCCTCCCTGCTCTTTTTTGCACACGAGACTTCGCCTCGTCAGGAATGGTGAACAGCAAGGCGTTGCTGCTGGAGCTGGAATTCTTCAGCCTCCGTCATTTCCTCTTGAGGCTTCTCATCTGTTTTGTCTTTGTATTGGGTAAAAAGGGTGAAGACAGGGCATTTTGCCCGCCGGATGACATCGAATGCCGTCCCATAATTGTGGGCCTTCCCTGCCTGGTCCGCTCCGTGGACGCCCATCACAATGAAATCCACGTGTTTTTCAGTGGAAACAGCTACAACTGCATCGGCCGGACATCCGAGGCGCGTAATGGATTCAGAAACGATAGTGGGATATTTCATCTCTTTCATGAGCGCCTGGAACTCTTCTTTGTGGCTGGAGGTCTGCTTTTCATCCACATGCAGCAAAAGCATGCGGCCGCCAAGATACCTGACCAAAGACTCAGCATATGGCAATACTGCGTGTGAAGGTTCAGAAAAATCCGTTGGGAAAAGAACGCTGCGCTCGTGAGTATTTTCGCAGGCATCCAGCCGCACGCATTTGCTCACCGTCAGAACCGGACAGGGAGCGGCGCGCAGCAGGGTCTCAGCAACCGACCCCAATTCTTCACCATGTTTGTGTCCTTTGCCATGTGTTCCCACCACAAGCAAGTCAACATCCCGCTCCTTAATCAGGTCGAGAATTGTCTGCCGGATCTGGCCTGTTCGCATAATTACGGAGCAGAGCACATCATCATAGGAAAACGCAGATGCCATTCTTTGCATCTCGGCTTCCGCTGTATCCATGTGTTCAGGAAGACTCGAAATAGATGTTTCCTTTTGATGAGTAGTTTGCTCGTTATTGACAATGTGAACCAGCAATACCTTTGCCGCGAAGCATTTGGCGAGTTGTTTCGCGTAACTGGAAGCTACGTAGGACACATCGGAAAAATCTGTAGCGACCATAATTCTCTTCATGGTGAATTCACGATATTCGCGCATGGCGCACCTCATTTCTTCAGCATTGGTCGTCTCCCGGCTTTAATGATCGCAGGTCCTGTGGGTGGATGGCCACTTTCAGCACGCCGTCCTCTTGTTTACTGAACAAGCTGTAAGCATCCACGATTTCGTTCAGAGAAAAGGTATGCGTCAGCAAGGGCGTCAGATCCACGCGCTTTTGCAGCACCAGATCCATAAGACGGCGCATGCGTTCTTTGCCGCCAGGACACAGAGTGGTCACGATCTTGTAGTCACCAATTCCTGCAGCGAAGGCATCCACAGGAATACTCAGCTTGCCAGCGTAGACGCCAATGCTTGAGAGCGTCCCTCCAGGCCGAAGGGCGCGCAATGCCGTTTCAAAGGTCGCCTGTGTTCCCAGTGCCTCGATGGCGACATCCACTCCGCGGCCATGCGTCAACCTGCGTATTTCGGCCGCTACATCCACCGCCTTTGGGTCGAGCACAATGTCCGCGCCCATCTTGTAGGACATCTCTTTGCGCATGAAGTTCGATTCAGAGGTGATAATCAGCCCTGCGCCCTTTGCTTTCGCGCCTACTGTCGCACAAAGCCCGATGGGTCCCTGTGCGATGACCGCCACGCTGTCCCCTAACTGAACCTGAGCGCTTTCGGCGGCGGAGAAACCCGTTGAGGCGATGTCGGCCAACAGAATCACCTGCTCATCGCGCAGTTCATCGGGAATTCTGGCCATGTTGGCCTGCGCATACGGTACCAACAGATACTCGGCTTGCGCGCCGTTGATGGTGTTGCCGAACTTCCAGCCTCCGAGGGGCACACCTCCACATTGTGACCACGTACCAGACAGGCAGGATGCACACTGGCCGCAAGGGGTAATCGCCCCCACCAGCACCCGCTCACCCACTTTGTAGCCAGAAATGCCAGGGCCCAGTTCGTGAATTGTCCCCACTGCTTCATGCCCGATGATCAGGCCAGGATTGACTGGATACTCGCCTTTCAGAATGTGCACGTCTGTCCCGCAAATGGTTGTCAGCGTCACACGGATGACGGCTTCACCATAACCCGCCCTGGGTATAGGCATCTGTTCTACGGCAATCCGGCCAGGCCCGTGGAAAACAAGCGCCTTCATCGTTGCTGTCTTCTGATCGGTTTGCTTCTCTTTGGCAAAAGTCGCGGTGGTCATGTGGAGCACACCTCAATAAAAGCCACTTTATGCTGCGGCTTTCGTATTGCCAGTGATGTCCGTCACAGGTCTTGCGGTACAGGTATCGCTATGGTTTAAAGAAGAAGGACGCGAACTCCGTGAATTCCAGAAGGCGCTAATTGCAATGGCGGCTTAAGATGCAGACTGGACGAACCTGGTTTCAGCATGCGCCACGCGGAGTGCTGTCTGAACGGCTGTATCCGGGTTGAGAGAAATGGAATCAATTTCCTGTTCGACCAACCATTCTGCAAATTCAGGAAAATCCGAAGGCGCCTGCCCGCAGATTCCGATTGGCTTGCCAGCCTTATGGGCTGACTTGATGGCGTGTGCAATCATCCACCGCACAGCAGCATTGTTCTCGTCAAAAAGGTGTGCGACGGTCCCTGAATCGCGGTCGAGACCGAGCGCGAACTGCGTCAGATCATTCGACCCAATAGAATAGCCATCAAACACCTTGAGAAACTCCTCTGCCAGGACAACATTCGCCGGAATCTCGCACATCGCATAGATCTCCAGATTGTTCTCGCCTTGCTTCAATCCATGTTGGGCCATGATGGCGATGACCTTCCGGCCCTCTTCGACAGTGCGGCAGAAAGGAACCATCACTTTTACATTGGACAAGCCAAAGTCATTGCGTACCCGTTCCAGGGCGGCGCATTCCAACGCGAAACCGGCGGCGTATCGCTCGTCATAATAGCGCGATGCTCCGCGAAAACCCAGCATGGGGTTCTCTTCGTGCGGCTCGAATGGAGCACCGCCAGTCAAATTGGCATATTCGTTTGTCTTGAAATCACTTAAACGTACAATTACCGGCTCAGGATAAAAAGCAGCGGCAATGCGGCCTACTCCTTCGCTCAGTCTGCGAATGAAGAATTCCTTCGGGTCTTCCTGTCCGATGCGGCTGCGTATCTGTGCCAGGGTCTGTGCGTCATGAATAGAATCCAGATGAGCAAGCGCCATTGGATGAATACCGATATGGTTGGTAATGATAAATTCGATGCGCGCCAGCCCTACGCCTTTATTAGGAATGGTTGCGAAACCAAATGCCTTCGCGGGGTCGCCAACAATCAGCATGATTTTCGTCCGCATCAGCGGAAGAACTGTAGACGTTACCTTTTCCACCTGAAAGGGCACAAGTCCTGCATATACGTGACCTTCATTGCCTTCCGTGCAGCAGATGGTGACTTCCTGCCCCGTCTTCAACACCTGGGTTGCATCGCCCGTGCCGACAATACAGGGAATGCCAAATTCTCGCGACACTATGGCGGCGTGGGCCGTGCGCCCGCCCTGGTCTGTAACAATACCGGCAACACGGCGCATGACTGGCTCCCAGTCGGGATCGGTGTTGCTGGCCACGAGAATCTCGCCTTGCTGCACTTCGTTCAGCCGGGACACATCGGTAACGACACGGGCCCTTCCCGATCCAATTTTTTCGCCAACAGCCTGCCCTTTTACGAGGGCAGGCCCGTGTGTCCCGGTGAGTCGAAAGACCTCGGTGGCGTGTGCTCGAGTTTTCGCAGAATGGACAGTTTCCGGTCTCGCCTGAACAATATAAAGCCTCCCGGTGATTCCATCTTTGGCCCACTCAATGTCCATCGGTTGTGGCCGTCCGGCGAGTTTTGAATAGTGCTCCTCAATCAAACATCCCCAACGGGCAAGCTGTGCTACTTCGCTGTCAGTCAGGCAAAAGCGGCCACGGTCCTCCGACTGTGTGGCTTCGCTTCGGGTTGTTCGTGTGCCATCTCCATAGACAAGGCGGACTTCCTTTGATCCAAGTTGACGGCCAATAATCGCGTCAAAACCTTTTCGCAGGGTCGGCTTAAAGATCGTCCATTCATCCGGCGTAACCACGCCCTGCACAACGAATTCGCCCAGGCCATAGGCACCGGTAATAGTGACCACATCGCGAAAGCCAGATTCGATATCCAGTGTGAACATGACGCCAGAACATGCTTTGTCGGAGCGGACCATAGGCATGACACCAACCGACAGGGCTACTTTTAGCTGCGAAAAGCCCTGCCGCGCACGATAGTTGATTACCCGGTCAGTAAATAACGAAGCAAAGCACTGATGCACAGCCCGCAGCAGCGCTTCTTCACCATGCACGTTCAGGAAACTTTCGGCCATCCCGGCAAAAGACGCTTCGGGAAGGTCTTCCGCGCTCGCCGACGAGCGCACAGCGAGGCTGGGCTCATATCCTAAGCGCTGGGCAAGAGCATGATAGCCATCGAGAATGGCGGCGCAAAGCTCCTCAGGCAACGGTGTCCCCAGAACCAGCGACCGGGCCGTGCGTCCGGCTGCCGCAAGTTTTTCTATGTCTTCAGGATTCAAATCAACGAAGACAGCTTCCAGCTTTTCCCGAAGGCCGTTCTCTGTCAGGAGGCGCCAGTATGCGTCGGTGGTGATTGCAAATCCGTCCAGCACACCAACTCCCTGTTTGCTGAATATGGCATAGAGTTCGCCCAGGGAAGCATTCTTTCCCCCAACGCGCGGGACGTCGTTCATGCGAATCTGCGAGAAACTGAGAACATAGCTTGATGCCATGGATCGCTCCGTAGGCTTGACTTTAGACAGAGAATTACAAAAGGGATGTGACCGCCATCACCTTCTCAACCTGGATGGCCAGCAGTGCGTGGTCTCCTTTGTTTAATTCTCTGCTTTTGCCTTCAGCTGCAGCCTGAGGGCGTCAAGAACAACGATCCTGTGCCCGCGAACAGCAATGATTTTCTCATCCACCAGCTTATGCAGGTTGCGGGTGACGACTTCACGCACAGTACCCAATTGCGCAGCGATCCGCTGGTGGGAAATGGGCAGAGAGAACGAGACGCCGTCTTTCAACTCGCTTGCCTGGCGGACGGCATCTTCGGCCAGCATGGCCGCGAGCCTTTGAGTAACGTCGCGCAACGAGAGCTGTTCGGCCAGCGAGGCCACACGCCGTAACCGCTTCGCGAGAACGCCCAGGGCGGAGAGAGCAGCTTCCGGATTTTCCAGCAGAAACTCCCGTACATTCTCTTTAGAGAGAAACAGCACAAGCGAGTCTTCCTCCGCAATTACGGTAGAGGGATAAGTGCCCTGATCGAAGACCGGGACCTCGGCCAGCGTTGCGCCTGCGCACTCAACATGGATGGTCTGCTCCCGGCCGTCTGGATTTTGCCGGAAGGCCCGCAAGGCTCCGGAGACAATGACGAACAATCCGTGCGCCGGGTCGCCTGCTATAAACAGGATCTCTTCCTGGCGAAGGCAACGCTCGACAGCCTTCTCTGCAAGCTGCTTCAACGCATCTGCCGATACCTGACCAAAGAGATCAGTCTTCCTGATCGCATTTATCTTTTCCTGTGTTGTCATAGGCCCTTCTGCTCCGCTTCAAGTCTACGGCTGTGACCTAAGTCACTGCCTGTCATTCCTGCCCCTGCAAAGATGAGACCCAGAGGTTAAAGATGAGCTTCGACCCGGAAACAACAGTCAGAGATATTGTCACAGAATTTCCTTCAGCCATCCCGCTACTGGAGCGTCTTGGTATTGATTACTGCTGCGGCGGCGGCCAAACCCTCCTCAATGCGTGCGCCAAACGGAATATTCCTGTCGGTGATGTTCTGGCTGAGATGGAACAGCAAAGTGAAGATCCGCAGGCAATGCCCTGGCAGCAGATGTCTCTGGAAGAATTGTGCGATTACATAGTTACGCGTCACCACGCATACACGCGGCGGCAGTTGGAGTTGATCGGCAATCTGCTTACGAAAGTACAACAGCGGCATGGAGCAAACCATCCCGAGCTTTTCCCCATCGGCCAGCTCTATGCAGCGGTGGGTGCGGAGATAGAACACCATTTCCATTGCGAGGAAAATGTGCTGTTTCCTTACATCGCGAAGACAGAAAGGGAACCCGGCTCGGCCCATCTTCCGATGTTCCAAAGCGTCGAGTACCCTGTGCGCCGCATGCTCACTGAGCATGATCAAACAGGCGAGAAATTGGGCCGCATACGCGAGAAGACCAATAACTATCAGCCGCCTGCCGATGCATGCACCACCTTCCGCGCTCTCTGGAAGGCGCTGGAAGACCTTGAAAAAGATATGCACCTGCACATTCACCTTGAAAACAACATTCTATTTCCACGCGCTCTTGCACTGACGGAACCACGGTGAGCATGCTTTCCCAACCCGTTGCAGTGGCTGACGCTGCCCGCATCGAGTCTGAGCGGCAGAGCCAGCACCTGGTAACGGCGTTTATCGTCAGCGGCATGTTTTTTATGCTGCTGCCTGGGACCTTTCTGGGAGTCTGGAATCTGCTGGACATCTCCCGCTCTCACTTGCCTTCCGCTCTGTCACAGGCATGGCTTCAGGCCCATGGGCAGGCGCAGATCTTCGGCTGGATCGGCTCTTTCATTATCGGCATCGGCTTCTATTCGCTTACTAAGATGCAGAGCTCGAGGGCTTTTCCCACACGCGCCGGATGGACTGTGTGGGTACTATGGACGCTTGGTGTATTCATTCGATGGATTGCAGGCGTGACCAGCGAAAATTGGCGTGTCATACTGCCGCTCTCCGGCGCCTTGGAATTGGCTGCATTTGTTCTGTTCTATCTTTTTGTGCGGCGACATCGCACAAAGTCCGGGAACAAGCCCGAAACGTGGATGCGCATTGTCTCTTACTCGACCATCGTCTTTCTGCTGGCGCTGATTGTGAACTGCTGGATGCTCTTCTCTCAGGCGCTTCATGGCAACTCGCCGGCATTGCCGCACGTTTCCGATCAGCAATTTATCGTGCTGGCTGTGTGGGGTGTGCTGGTACCTACCATCTGCGGGTTCAATGCGCGCTGGCTACCTGTATTTGCTGGACTGAAACAGCCGAATGGACGCCTCCTTATGGTTGCGTATGTGCTAAGTCTTGCCGGCATTGCCGCAACGTTTCTTCGTTTACTGCCGGTCGCAGGTTTGGTCTTTTTGCTTTCCGGTTTACTCTCCGTCGACGCACTGCATGTTTGGGAACCAGCCATCAATCCACCCAAGCTCTTGAATGTTCACCCCAGTTTTGCCTGGTTTGCGCGGCTTACCTATGTGTGGCTGCTTGTTTCCTGTGTATTGTCGCTGCTCGCCGTCCTCTTTGACCAATCAGGGGGATTCTGGGGCGCAAGTCGTCATGCTTTGACCGTTGGCTTTGTTGCTGGAATGGTATTTACTATTGGGCAACGCGTTTTGCCTGCCTTCTGCGGCATGCGCATTTTGTGGAGCAAGAAGCTCATGTTCTGGTCGCTGCTGTTGCTCTTTGCCGGATGCTTTCTGCGCGTCTTCTCTGAGCCGCTGGCCTACGAAAATCTATGGGCCCCGGCATGGAAGGTGCTACCTGTTTCAGCAGTGGTTGAATTGCTGGCCGTAAGTTTGTTCGCGCTCAATATCGGCATGACGCTTCTTCAACCTCCGGCCCATCTTCGTTTGCAGTCAAAACCAACTCTTGCATAGTGAGGAGATTCATGAACTCCTACAAACGTCTTTGGATTGCGCTGGTCCTTGTCCTTGGAATCTCTTTTGCAGTGCTCGGCGGAATTGGCCGCCATATCATCAGCCATGCTCCGCCGGTTCCGGCACGCGTTATCACTCCAGATGGGACAACTTTGTTTACCGGTTCCGATATCACAAATGGTCAAGGCGTCTGGCAATCCATCGGTGGCCAGGAGATCGGCACTGTCTGGGGACATGGCGCCTACGTCGCCCCGGACTGGACAGCCGACTGGCTGCATCGCGAATCGCTCTTCACGCTCAATGCCTGGGCAAAGCAAGAAGGCGCTCCAGCGTATGAGTCGTTGTCCGATGAGCAAAAAGGCGCTCTTCAGGCCAGGCTGAGAAATGAGCTACGCCGGAATTCTTTCGATCCTTCTACTCAGGCGCTGACCATCAGCCCTGTGCGCGCCGCAGCTTTTGCCGATCTCGAACAGTATTATGCGAACATCTTCTCCAATGGACGCAGCAATTATGCCATCCCAGCCGGAGCGCTCACTGATCCTGTGAAGCAGCGCCAGATGGCTGCGTTCTTCTGGTGGACGGCGTGGGCCGCCACAACCGACCGTCCCGGCGAAGATGTGACCTATACCAACAACTGGCCGCACGAGCCGCTCGTGGGAAATGGGCCGACTCCGGGATCCATAGTCTGGAGTGTCATCAGCTTTGTGTTGCTACTGGCTGCAGTGGGCGGGATGGTCTGGTATTTCGCTTCAAAAGAGCCAGAGACCAACCATGAAACGCCCCCTCAACATGATCCCTTGCTGGGACTGCATCCCACACCATCACAAAAAGCAACCATCAAATATTTCTACGTTGCTGCTGCCTTGGTTCTCGTACAAATTGCTGTTGGCATTATCACAGCCCACTATGGCGTTGAAGGTTCTGGTTTTTACGGTATCCCCCTTGCGAAGTGGCTGCCCTATTCCATTACCCGCACCTGGCACCTGCAGCTTGCTATTTTCTGGATTGCTACTTCATGGCTGGCAACGGGCCTCTATGTCGCCCCGGCTGTCAGTGGTCATGAGCCGAAGGGGCAACGCCTCGGAGTGGACCTGCTCTTTGCCGCGCTTATCTTGGTCGTGGGTGGCTCGCTTGCAGGGGAGTGGCTGGGCATTGAGCAGAAACTCAGCAACCTCTGGTTCTGGTTTGGCAGTCAGGGATATGAATATGTTGACCTGGGCCGTTTCTGGCAGATTCTGCTCTTTACAGGACTGACCTTTTGGCTGTGGCTGATGTGGCGCGCGCTGCGCCCCGCATTGGCAAAACCGTCCGAGAGCCGTCCTCTGCTGGTGCTGTTTCTTATCAGCAGCATTGCAATTCCACTGTTTTATGCTTCGGGGTTGATGTATGGACAGCGCAGCAACCTGGTCACAGCAGAATATTGGCGCTGGTGGGTTGTTCACCTCTGGGTGGAAGGGTTCTTCGAGGTCTTCGCCACAGTTGTGATTGCTTTTCTCTTTACGCGGCTCAAGCTGCTGCGCACAGAAACCGCTACAAAGGCAGTGCTGTTCTCAACAGTCGTTTTTCTTTCCGGCGGCATTATCGGCACATTCCACCATCTCTACTTCAGCGGAACCGGACCTGCGGTCATCGCCCTGGGATCGGTCTTCAGCGCACTGGAAGTTGTTCCACTTGTGCTGATCGGTTTTGAGGCATGGGAGAACATCCGGCTGACCCGGCAAAGCAACCATGCAATGTGGGTCGCGGCCTACAAGTGGCCGATATGGTTCTTTGTCGCCGTTGCCTTCTGGAACTTTGTCGGCGCCGGACTGTTCGGTTTCTTCATCAACCCGCCAGTTGCTCTGTATTACATGCAGGGACTGAATACTACGCCAGTCCACGGCCACACAGCTCTGTTTGGAGTATACGGAATGCTTGGTCTGGGATTGATGCTTTTCTGTCTGCGGGCATTACAGCCGGGAAAAGCCTGGAAAGACAGGTCTCTCTCCGTCGCCTTCTGGTGCATCAACATTGGCTTGTCGCTGATGGTGTTGCTGAGCCTGTTGCCGGTAGGTCTGATGCAGGCGTGGGCTTCAGTAAAATACGGGACCTGGTATGCGCGATCTTCAGAGTTCCTGCAGACCGGGCTGATGAACGACCTGCGCTGGCTGCGCATTCCAGGAGACACCATCTTCGCCATAGGCATGTTCGCTTTCTGCTGGTTCCTGCTGGGACTGCTTACAGGCCACTCCTATGACGAGAAGGGTTATGTCGAGGAAGGAAGCTGGCAGCTTGTAGAGAAGGCGCATGGTGATTGATCGCTAATCCGGCGCATTACTCATAAAAAACGGCCTTGTGTGATTTACGTCACTGAGGCCGTTTTCTTGATGGTCCATAGTATGAACAATAAGGAGATTAAGATGCCCAGCACTGCAGAAGACCGCATCCGCGCTCTGGCTTCGCCCGACCACATCCTTGTTGCCACAGACCTGACCGACACAGATTATCTTCTCCCACATGCCATCGCGCAGGCCAGAAATTGCGGTGCCCGACTCACGTTGGTGCACGCGATTACTCCGCCTGAGGTCCAGCCTGTAGAGTCCGGGGCGACTGCTTATATCAATGAAACCAAGAGGGACCGTGATGCGCGCCTTATGCTGATGGAGCTGAAACGCCAGATTGAGGGTCATGGACTCGTCTGCAATACGGTTTGCCGTCATGGATTCGCTTCAGACGTCATTCACGAAGAGCTGGAACGCACGGGCGCCAAACGGCTCATTGTGGGGACACATGGGCGCGGCAAGTTGGGTCAGATGATGCTGGGTTCTGTGGCAAATGATTTGCTGAAGTCGGTGAGAGTGCCTGTCTTTACCGTTGGCCCAGGCGCCCGCTCTGCTGGAAGGCAAAGCAGGCCCCAGAGAATTCTGCATCCTGTCTCTTTCACTGGCGACTACATTGAGAGCCTCCATCTCGCCTTTGATCTGGCGCAGACCTACAAAGCTGAACTAACACTATTGCATGTGCTCCCTCTCGACATTATTCGTGAGACTGTTAATCCGGCACGCACTTTTGCCTGGGCCGAAAAAGCATTAAGGTCCCTGCTTCCTGATACCGATGATCCGGCGCCTGGGATACATACCAAGGTGGTAGCGGGTGATCTCGTGAAAGAAATCATGAGTACAGCAGCTGAAACAGAAGCGGATTTGATCGTTGTGGGCATGGACGGAGCGCTCCCACTGTTCCACTTCCGCGACAGCACAGCTTACAAGGTGACAGCGGCTGCTCATTGCCCTGTGCTGGCTTTTCATCACGCGCAACCCCGCAAAGAAGCAAAACACGAAGAAGCAGACCGCTTCGCCGGCGTTATCGGGTAGCACAGAATCGAGGACTGGGAAATGCAATGCGCTAACCCTTCATGCAAGGCAGAAGTCATGTATTTCCGCAGCGGAAGCCTGCACTGCGTGGATTACTTCGTCACCGGTTCTCAGAACCATAAGGGGGAACAACGCCGAGTGGTCTGGCTGTGCGCGGAATGTACGCGGAAGTTGGTCGTCGAGACCTGGCGCCCTCCAGGCCAGCAATTGCAGCCGCGCCGCAGGGAAACGCCGGGTGTTCCAGTGCACGACAGATATTCAACTGCGGCTTGAGACCGCTTCCTTCGATCATCGTGTGATGCGCGTCACACAACAGCCGTGCCTTATGTCACTGCTCTTTTACCTTTTCCCGGTGCATAGTGGAAGGCGGAAGGGAGAAAAGATATGCGCGAGGACAGACTAAAATTCGGGACCATTGTAATCGCCACGGATTTAGGAACAACCGCCTCTACCGCTCTTCGTTATGGGCAGGCGATTGCACGCCTGCATGGCTCCACGCTCGTCATTGTGCATGCAATTGATCCCGTTGCCTATGCTTTTCCTGAGGGCGCGCCGGAAGAGATCGCCGCGCATAAGGTGGCGCGCGAAGAGTTAAAGAAGTTTGAGGAAGAAACACGAAGGGAAGGCATTCAGGTCCACTCAGTGGTTACGAGCGGAGTGATCTGCGACCGCATTCTTCAGGCTGTCCAGGACCATCATGCCGACCTGCTGATTCTGGGCACGCGAGCCAGGAGCGAGGCAGGCCAGGTGGCCCTGGGCACGGTAGCAAGGCAACTTCTGGCCCGGACGCCGTGCCCGATTCTGGCCATCTCTCCCAATGCTGATGCACATATGCGCTGGGCCGGACGCTGGCGCCGTGTGCTCATCGCTACAGATTTTTCTGCAGCCTCGCTCACGGCCATGGGATACGCGCACCGCATTGCCAATGAGAACTTGCTTGTTTTGCACGTGCTTCCTGCGGTAGGCCCAATGAAGCGCTCTTGCCTTCTTGAAAAGCTGCGTTTTCTTGCGCCTTTCAATGAATCCCATACCGTGCCGGTCGAGCATTTTGTGGTTTCTGGAGAACCGGGTGCGGTCATTGCGAACTACGCACGAGAGCATCACGCAGATCTCGTTGTACTTGGCGCTCCTCCAGACGAGCTTACGCCGGAGCGATTTCATACAAGCACAGTGCTTGAGGTCATCTCCAAGGCCCCGTGTCCGGTGATTTGCGTGCGCGCTTCCGGGCACGTCTCAACAATGGAAATTCTTGAGGAAGTCTCATGCAATCGCTGAGCGAGATGAAAATTCGCAATGCCGTTGTGTTCAGCAACGAGGTAGGTGCGGAAGAAGTTTAGATCGCCTGGCCACCGCCAGCGACTGCTCACTCGTCTTCTGGATTTGCCCTATGGCTGGTGAAGAACCATGATGGGACACGGCGCTTTCGCAATGATCTTTGGCGCTGTTCCACGTAGTAGATGACTAGCAATGCCGGACGCAGAATGCGCTCCGACGACGATCAGGTCAGCATCCCGCTCCTTGGCAAGATCAAGGACCGTATTTTCCAATGTATCGTCTGAAACCTGGGTGCACAGAAAGTGCGCGGGATCTACATGGCGAGGCGAAATCGATTCCCGAAAGGTTTTCTCAAAGTCTTGCCAATCTCCACCCTGTCCCTTGTCATGCGCTCTTTTGACATGCAGCAAAAGAAATCCCGCCTTGTGATCAAGGGCCAGAATATAGGCGTATCCTGCGATCCATGCCTCACCAGGGTCAAGAGAAGTAGCGCAAATCACGCTCTTCACCTGCCATGCCGGTTGTGGAGCTGGCGGCGCAGAGGGCCCAATCACCATCACCGGGCACTTTGCCTGCCGCATCAGCGACTCTGTTTCAGAACCGAAAAGAAGGCGATTCAGGCCGCTCCTGGCGTGGGTCCCCATCACAATCAGATCAGTTTTGTGTTTTTCAACAGTCGACTGAAGCTCCTCGTGAATATTTCCGGTGAGCGAAACCGTTTCAGCCCGAAAGCCTTCTGCCCGGAGGGCGCTTCCGTTTTCTTCCAATCGCTCTTCGAGTTTTTCCCAAACTTCGTCCTGCTCTTCGATCCATGTCGCTTCAGGCGGAGAAATGGGATTGACAGGCAGATTCACATGTGCAAGCAGGATGCGGGAGTTGTATCTCTTTGCGATGACCTTGCCATACTCCAGCGCTCGCACCGACAGGTCCGAAAAATCCGTCGGGATCAAAATGCGTTCAAATGTAACCATCGTTGGAGACTGAACAGTCATGATGACCTCCTGCTCGCGTTGTTGGATACCTTAAAGGTCCCACTGCCGAACTGCTGTGATGCAGATCACTCGCCGATGTGACAGAGGCATGTCCCATGGCCACAGCACGCCGTTGAGTTCGGTGACCGCTGTCACAGTCTATTGTATGACTGCTTGTTTCTTGCAAGCACTGAGGCAATGGCACAGGAGGCGACGCGTGCATCAGCAACATCAGCACGACTGGTAAGAATGATGGGTACGCTTGCTCCGAGAACAATGCCTGCCAGACGCGCCCCTCCCAGATATTCCAGTTGTTTGGCCAGCATATTGCCGGATTCGACATCGGGGACGACAAAGATGTCTGCCTTTCCGGCCACGGGAGATTCGAGATTTTTCATCTGCGCCGCTTCGGCGCTCACGGCCGTGTCGAAAGCCAGCGGGCCATCCAGAACGGCGCCCGTAATCTGGCCTCGGTCTGCCATTTTACAAAGCGCAGCAGCATCCAGAGTGGAAGTGATCTTGGGACATACCGTTTCCACAGCGGAGAGAATGGCGACTTTTGGCTCCTTTATGTTCAGCACGTGGGCGAGATCAATCGCATTTTGCACGATGTCCACTTTGTCTTCGAGCGTGGGACAGATATTGATGGCGGCATCGGTGATGAAAAGCGTGCGGTTGTAGAGCGGGGCCTCCAACACAAAGACATGGCTGACGCGCCTGGACGTGCGTAGGCCGGATTCTTTCTGAAGAACGGCATGCATCAGCAGATCTGTATGCAAGCTGCCCTTCATGAGCGCAGCAGCGCGGCCCATCCGGCAAAGCTCCACGCTTTTCGCGGCAGCTTCCTCCTCGGTATGCGCGTTGATAATTTCAAAGCCGCTTACAGAAACACCAAGCGAGCCGGCAATACGGGCCAACTCCTTTTCGGGGCCTATGAAGATGGGAAGAATGATCCCTGCTTCCGTGGCCTCAACGGCTCCGGCAAAAGAAACATCGCTCAAAGGCCAGCACACTGCAACAGGAAACATGTCCCAGCGGCGACAGGCGATAGTCAACGCATCAAGGAGCCCCGGCCTGGAGGATTCTTGCGGTTCATTTCCGACGAATATCTCTGGCATACAGTGTCCTTGTTTCCATCATCATGAATGTTGGGAAGCGCGGCTGTGACCTCAATCACATGCCTTTCCCCTCCCTGGAAAAACCATCACTAGGAGCAGACGGAAATGGCCCGATGGCATGAATCGGGGCCTCTCCAGGATGAGGCCCCGGACGGCTGGCTAAAAAACCGGCATTAGATGGTATGCCTGGACTGGCGGGAATAGAGCGACCGGGCAAGGAATCTATGCGGCTTTTGCTACCTTGACCTCAAGCTTCTTGGGGGAATCCGCCTTTGGCAACGTGAGTTCGAGCACTCCATTCGTCAATTGTGCCGACGCCTTTTCTGGATTGATAGAAGTTGGCAAATCAATGCGGCGGGCCAGTTCGTTCGCTGATACCTCGCTGTATTTGATTTCCTCTCCTTTCTTTTCTTCTTTTTTCTTCTCCGTCTTGCCATGAATGTAAATCGAGTTTGGCTCGGCCTGAACGGTGAGGTCTTTCACGTCAAAACCAGGGACCTCCGCGCGAATGGTGTAGCTGTCGGCTGTTTCGCTCATCTCGATCGGGACAGGCTTCAGCAGCTCGGTTTCGGCCCGGAACCAGTCGTCCCAGTCCATGCCGTCAAAGGCACCGCGTTCCTGAAATAGACTGAAGGCGCGTTGAGCAATGCGGTTGGTGATGGCTTCCATATCTGTGAAGAAGTTTCTGACCAGAGGAAATTCAATGGCCGTCCTGCCTGAGGTGCTGGGTCTTACGGTGAGTGAGGTTGGCATACTCGTTCTCCTTAATGGATGAAAAATGCGCAGGGTGCGCTGGATAAAATCATTGTTGTACTCTCCCTGGCGGGCGGCTGTGACGAAGATCACCGAAGATAAGTTGCATCGTGGCAGAGATATTACGATTCAGTGCCGATATCCTGACCGCAGACATCGCTTGTCTCCGGCGCATAAATATTCTTCGTATGTTCGGAAGCCATAAGCTCATTCTTCGGGAAATTGCCCGGGACCTGACTTGCTCTTTTCTTCTGGTATGTCCGTCAATGTGGCTTCAGTAAGAAGCAGAACACTGGCCACGGACACAGCATTCTCGAGCGCGGTCCGCACGACCTTTGTGGGATCAATAATGCCTGCCTCGATCAGATCAACATAAGCGCCTGTGGCTGCATCAAATCCGTAATTCCTTTTGCCGGAGCGCATGCGCTCTATCACAACGCCGGCATCCACAGAGGAATTCATCGCGATCTGTCTTGTCGGCGCTTCCAGCGCCTGTTTCAGAACACGAAGACCGATGCGGTCGTCTCCGCCATGTTTTGGCTCTTCTTTTTCGATTTCGTCGATGGCCCGCAGCAGGGCAAGGCCACAGCCGGGAACAATGCCCTCTTCCGCAGCGGCTTTGGTGGCGCTGATGGCGTCTTCAAAGGCCTCTTTGCGGTTCTTCATCTCTGCTTCAGACGGAGCGCCAACACGGATAACGGCGACGCCGCCAGCGAGCTTTGCCAGGCGCTCCTGCAATTTCTCCCGGTCGTAGTCAGATGTCGTCTTCTCAATCTGTTGGCGGAGTTCCTTGCAGCGGCCGTCGATCGCTGCTTTTGCACCCCCGCCTTCAATGATGGTGGTCGTCTCGCGGTCAATAATGACGCGCTTGGCGCTTCCCATATCGGCCAATGTAATGTTTTCGAGTCTGGTCCCCAGCTCTTCAGCAAAGAACTTCCCCCCGGTCAGGATCGCAATGTCCTCAAGCATGGCCTTTCTACGTTCGCCATAGCCCGGTGCTTTTACCGCGACCGAGGTAAGGACCCCTCTCAATTTATTGACTACCAGTGTCGCCAGGGCTTCGCCGTCTACATCTTCAGCGATGATCAGCAAAGGTCGTCCGGCCTTCGCGATCTGCTCCAGAACAGGCACAAGGTCTTGAACGTTGCTGAGCTTTTTCTCATAGAGAAAGATGAGCGGATCTTCGAGGATGGCCTGCATCTTTTCCGTATTCGTCACGAAGTAGGCTGAAAGATAACCGCGGTCAAATTCCATCCCTTCGACAAGGTCAAGAATTGTTTCTGTACCTTTGCCTTCTTCGACTGACACAACACCCTCAACGCCCACTTTTTCTACGGCATTAGCGACCATCTCGCCGATGGCAGGGTCGTTGTGCGCGGAAACCGTCGCCACCTGGGCACGCTCTTTCCGGCTCGCGACTGGTCGGGATAGTGCGCGGATTGATTGCACCGCTACTTTGAGGCCGCAATCCAGCCCGCGCTTGATCTCTATCGCACTGGTGCCGGCGGCGATGTTGCGCAGGCCCTCTGCAAGAATGGCATGCGCGAGGATGGTTGCTGTGCTGGTGCCGTCCCCTACGGCGTCCCCAGTGCGCTCGGCAGCTTCGCGCATCATGCTCGCGCCAAGGTTTTCTTCAGGAGACTTGAGTGATATCTCCTTGGCAATCGTCACCCCATCGTTGCACACGATGGGCCTGCCGAACGCCTTCTCGATCAGCACACATTTCGACTTAGGCCCGAGTGTTACACGAACTGCATCCGTCAGAAGGCTCGCTCCTTTCAGGAGCTTTTCGCGGGCCTGGGACTCAAAAAGAAGTTGCTTAAATGCCATGGCCATTCACCCACTGAGTAGTATCTCTTTGCTCGACGGCCCCGGCTGTGATCGGAATCACTGCGGTCTGCTCTTCAGAAAGTCCATCGTAGAAAAAGAGGAGTCGAAAATGCGCTCCCAGATCAAACTTGGCCGGGTTTTTGGCATCACAATCGGCCTGCACTATAGCTGGTTTCTCATAGCATTTCTCATTGTCTTTTCTCTGGTTGGCGATTATCGCTCCAGCCATCCGCAGTGGCCGGTTGCTCTTGCAACGGGCCTGGCAGTCACGACAGCGCTGCTCTTTTTCCTCTCGTTGCTTCTGCACGAGCTTTCGCACTCGCTCATGGCAAAGACGCGTGGTTTGCCTGTGCACGAGATTACGTTGTTTGCGCTCGGGGGAGTGTCCCAGCTCGGCCAGGAAGCCGCAAGCGCCAAAGACGAGTTTCAGATTGCAATCGTAGGTCCGCTAACCAGCGTTGTGATCGGCATTATCTGCCTCGGCGCTGCTGATAGTCCAGCCCCAGTCCCTGTGGCAGCCATGCTGTCATGGCTCGGATATATCAATCTGGGGTTGGCCTTCTTCAATATGATTCCAGGCTATCCCATGGATGGAGGGCGCATCCTGCGCGCAGTCATTTGGTGGAAAACCGAAGACCTGGAGCGGGCCACGATGTATGCTGCACGAACAGGGCAAGCGATCGCAGGAGTCTTCATCATTGCCGGAATCATAGGCTATTTCAGAGGAGGTGGATTAAGCGCCTTATGGGTCGCATTTATCGGCTGGTTTCTGTTGCAGGCTGCACGAGAGAGTCATGTTGAGACGACTTTGAGAAATGCTCTGGCAGGAATTAAAGTCAGTGACCTCATGGTGGAAGACTATCCCACAGTTGATAGTCATGAGAGCATCCAGGATTTTGTGGACCATACTCTTCTCCGCACAGGAGGACGATCCTTACTGGTGACCGAAAATGGAAACACGGTTGGTCTTGTAACACCTCACGAGATCAAGCATGTAGATCGTGCGAAATGGCCACGAGTTGCTGTCGGCGAGATCATGCGCCCGTGGAAAAAATTAAGCACAGTTGCTCCCGGTACGCCTATGCTGAGAGCACTGGAAATCATAAACCGGGAAGACATTGGTCTGCTTCCTGTCGTCTCGAATGGCCAACTGGATGGCGTACTTCCTCGTGAGAAATTGTTTGACTATCTTCAGACGGTCCTGGATCTGCAGTATGTGAGAAATGGGTATTGCAGAAAAAGTGTATAGGGAGCAAGAGCCTACCTCAGGGGTGTAAACATTCTTCTGCTGATATGTTTCCTACTCCTGTCGCAAGGTGATCACGGGTGCTTTCGTCTCAGCGATTACCCGATGTACAACACCAGTTTTCATAAGTCGTGCGGTTTTCGATGCGTTAGTTGTCCCGAGTACGATTAAGTCCGCTGAGACCTTTGCAGCCTCAGCGAGAATCTCTGTTGCTGCATCTCCTTCACGAATTGAGATGCTCGGCGATGACCAGAGTTTCGTTTCTTCCGTGATCAGATTCAGTAAGTCCTGCTCTCGCTGTGCATGCAACTCGGCATGGTCCTCCGTACCGATAATTTTAGGTGGCAAGACGTGAAGTAATGTCAGGCGAGCTTGATTCAGGTTTGCAATTTCAAGAGCGAGTTGTGCGCTTTTCTTGCTCTTATGGTGAAATGAGGTGGCAAACAGGATCGACTTCGGTTCTTGCTCAGGTCGAATTTGTGGGCATACATGCGGGCCAATGACACATACGGGAACATCTACTTCGTGCAACAGATTCTCGGCCACCGATCCCCATAAAATACGGTCAATGGCTTCAGCACTTCTAGTCCCCACAATCACCCGATACACGTCGCGTTGCCTGATGAGCGCCGGGAGTTCTTCCGCAGGTAATCCTTTCAAGACGATCGGTTCACACAAGATGCCATCGTGCTGAAATTGTTTCGCAATTCTGTTCAATTTGGCTTGAACGGAACGTACTGTGGGACCTGGAAGAACAAAAGGTGGTCCTTCCACTGGACCTGTCCTGAGGTAGGCAGGTTCAATGACATGGACGAGAAGAACTTTGGCGTCGCTCTGTCTCGCCTGGGCGATAGCATGCGGCACCAGATGGGGCGCGTCGTGCAGATTCGTGGCAACCAGAATCGGATCTGGGCGACTCCATAGGTGTGGCACTCCTTTTTCCATAATCCCCCCTTTTCTTTGTCAACAGGTCGCCGTTCACGGTGCTTTCTCGGCAGAGTACGGCTTGTGCCAGTAAAGGACCAACGGCAGAAGTTGAAGGACAGATATCGTTGCTACATAGCCTAATAACATTGATGCACCTTCATTCGACAACCGATATGCATTGAGTAGTGCAATCCCCAGCGATATTTCCACAATGCCTCCCGTAAGAAGCCCCCGCTTATAAGAGGCATGGCGCTTCAGGTGCCGGCTGAGACGCAATTCAGCAACGCCAAAAAGGAAAGCATGAGGCGCGGCAACAAGAGCAACTGTTTGAATCGATGCTGAGTCGGCAACAGTAAGGTAGATTGAAGTGCCCAGAGATAATAACCCCAATGCGAGGTAACTCAACAGTTCCCGTTTGTGACGCTTGCCAAAATAGAGAGCTATCATTCCTTCGATCATTCCCATCGAGCCAAATGCCGTTGCCGCCAATACGATAATGATGAAGGACGTAACTACATCCAGGCGGCGATCTGAGAAGAGAGGACGAAGGGTAATAAAAAAAACCACGAATGCCATCAGAAGCACTATGAGTATCCCGAAGGTCAACCGATGCAATCTGAGTTCGTGTCTCATCACTGAACTACAGTACTCTGTGCACAGAGAGAGGGCTGTGACGGGGGTCACCGTATGGGGGCTAATCAGAAGTCTTGAAGTTCTTTTCCGGGGAGTGATGCGCGAAGAGCGTTTAACACCGCCAGAAGATCAATCACCTCCTGGCCAATAGCTCCGGCTATGGGAGGCAGAAAGCCAAAAGCTGCCAGGAACATTCCGACAGTGCTCAGGACCATCCCGCCCACGGCGCTTTCAAGAGCAATCCGGCGCATTCGTTTCCCAATATGGAGCAGCTCATCGACTCGGCCCAGGCTCGCCTCCATAATGACCGCCCCAGCTGCTTCTGCCGTGATATCGCTGTTCTGTCCAAAGGCAACACCGACTGTAGCAGCCAACATGGCCGGAGCATCGTTAATACCGTCTCCTAAAAACAGAGTTGGGTTTTTCTCCGTATGCTCCCTCACGATCTGTAATTTTTGCTCCGGAGTCAGGCCCGCGCGCACATCTTTGATACCAACAATTTCGGCCAGGTGTCGTACTTCGAGATCACGATCTCCTGATAAGATAACCAACTCCTCAACCTGATGCTTCGGCCTTAAGTGGCCGATGAAGGGTTTGCTTTCTTTGCGTGGCCGGTCATGGAATCGGATCAGACCTACTAATTGGTTGTCCACGAGGACGACACATTCCATTCCAGAACTTGTAGGAGGAAGCAAAGCTGCCAGTTCTGGGCGTAACTTGCTCCTTCCAGTAACCAGAACGCTTCTACCCGTCACATGCCCTGTTAACCCCTCTCCCGGTTTTTCACTAATGTTGTCGACACTTTGCAGTAGCACATGGTTTTTCTGCGCCGCTTGCCGAATTGCACCCGCAAGTGGATGCTTCGAGTATTGCTCAAGGCTGGCACTGAATTTAAGGACATCTTCCGCGCTCGCGCCCGAGAAAGTGACAATCTCTGTAACAACCGGTTCACCATGTGTCAGCGTCCCAGTTTTGTCGAAAAACATGGTGCGAACATTTCCAACTTGCTCAAGAACCACCGGCTTCTTAATAACAATGCTTCGTTTCGCCGCAAGCGAGATGGAACCAATGATGGCAATGGGAATTGCCAGGAGCAAGGGGCAGGGAGTAGCGATCACGAGCACCGCAAGAAAGCGTTCCGGATCACCGCTCAAAAACCATCCGGCAAGAGCAATCAAAACGGCGATTGGTGTGTAATATGCACCAAGGCGATCTGCTAATCGGCGAATAGCCGGAGGATTCTCCTCGGCTTTTTGCATCACCTGCATGATGCGTGCATAGCGTGAGTCCACGGCAAGTTTATCGGCAATGATTGTAAGGGCTGCATCCTCATTCAAGGCCCCTGAAATCACCTGAGAGCCTGAAGTCTTGCGAATGCGAAAGGGCTCACCGGTAAGGAAAGATTCATCCATCGTGCCTGTGCCCGACTCTACTGTGCCATCCACCGGGCAGATTTCGTGCGGAAAGACAATGAGACGGTCCCCAATGCGAATCTCACTTACCGCAATCGAGACTGTGCCGTTGCCATCGATTCGATGAGCGATGCTGGGCATGCGGTGAGCGAGCGCATTGAGGACCGAAGAAGCACGTCGCGTCGCATACTCTTCCAGAGCTTGGCCCCCAGAGAGCATGAGGATAATGATCGTGGCAACCAGCAGTTCGCCCATCAGGACTGCTGTCACAATCGACAGGCCTGCGAGAAAATCTGCCCCAAATTGACGTCTCCAGATTTGAATGAGGAGTTTATAGAGCAGCGGAAGGCCACCTGCAATAATGGCAATCCACAATGGAACGACAGCAATGGGGCCTTGATAATGCAGGATGTATCGAAACAACAAGTGCAGAAATATCGCGACAAGCGAGACGACAGCAGCGTATCGGGTCCACGAACCCTCTATTCGTTCGAAAGTACTGGCCCTGACCGGGGCTTCCGATGCCATAGCTATGAGGATACTGTAAGGACCGCGCATGGGGCCGCGGCAATGATTTGGAAGGTAATCTTTGGCGCAAGATGTGCAGCAACTTCAGAAGTTCGCCTCACTCCGAGGACCAACAGATCCGTTTTCGAACGCTCTGCTTCGTTGACCACGGCCTGGCTGATGTTGGTTCCATGTAATGTTATGTAGTCGATGCCTTCGGCACTCTGAAATACTTTCTTTACCCTGTCGAACTTTTTTCCTTCCTCTTCTTCTGAAAGATGATCGTCTGAGATATGAAGAACTCGAATCTGTGCTCGCGTAGCTTGCTTCAACTCAATGGCAAAAGGGACTGCTGCGAGCGAAGTGTTGCTGAAGTCCGTGGCGAACAGAATTGTTTGTAACCCGCGATGGTTTACGTCCCCTGATACGTGAGGACCGGCCGTAATTACCGGGCAAGTCGCGTGCCTTAATACATCTTCCGCTGTCGAGCCGAGAAGGAAACGCTCCATGCCTCCGACTGCGTGAGTTCCCATCACCAAAAGAGGTCGTTTGCACGTTTGTACAAAGTCAAGAATTCGCAGAGCGGGAGTTCCACCTTCCTGCACCATGATGTCCGTATCAACGCCGGATTGACGAAGGACATCTTTGGCTTCCTGCAATCTTGTACTGACATCTCGGCGGATCATTTCCACCATCCACCCGATGGGTACTTTGTAACGATGCTGGGGAGCATATTGAAAGACATGGAACAACGTAACCCTGGCTTTGAAGATTTTCGCTATTCCGCTTGCAACGGAGACCGCTGCGCTTGATGCTGGAGAGAAATCTGTTGCTACTACGATCTGGTCTGGTATGGTCATTGCGACATACTATTGCTACACGGTGTATCTTAGTGGTCTGTTCCGGTCTTTCCTGTGACCAGCGTCACGCCGGTTTTGCTACTTCGCTCGTGATTTTCATCACAACCTTCAGGTACTGGCTCCTGTATCATTCCTTGCTTAATGTGCTTGTCCATTGGGATCAAGGACACGCAAGCCTGAAGAAGAGGTCGCGATAGTGCTTGAAAATAACGGCCTTCTCGGAATAGCAATTGCAGCCCTCGGTGGTGCTGCGGTCGGTATTGATCGGCAGCGAGCCTATAAAGAAAACGAGCCCGGAGCGATCGGAGGCCTCCGCACCTTTACTCTGCTTGGAACCCTATCGGGAGTGTGCGGATTCCTCATCACAAAAAACTTCGTTGTTCCTGGAATAGTCCTCTTAGTCAGTGCCGCACTTACGGTGTTGATCGTGCGGCTGAATGCAGGCCGAATTGCGCGCGATGCGACCACCGAAGTTGCTGCGCTGGTGGTGATAGCCAGCGGTGTAGTTGCTGGTCTTGGCCACCTGAGTATTGCCACCGCTCTCTATGCGTGGACATTGTTGTTGCTCATCGAAAAATCCTGGCTTCATACCTTCGTCCATCGCGTCGGCGCAGTTGAGTTGGAGGCAGCGGCACAATTTGCAGCGATGGCGCTCATTGTTCTTCCGCTCCTTCCTTCACGAAATTTCGGCCCCCAGGGAATATTGAATCTGCGATCTATCTGGGTTCTGGTCTTGATATTTTCAGGGATCAGCTTCCTTGGTTACCTTGCCAGAAAAATTCTAGGCAATCAGATTGGCTGGGTCCTTACAGGATTCATCGGTGGACTCGTTTCTTCTACCCAGGTAACGTTGGCTTTCGCGCGGGATAGCCGGAGGTATCTGGAATCTCATATTCCTCTCTTTGGGGGCGTGATGGCGGCGACAGCCGTCTCTATGCTCCGGGTATGTGTCTTGTGTGTTTTTCTTCGCCCCGCTCTTGCCGGTGTGACTCTGGCGTATGTTGTCGCACCGGTCTTAGTGGGAGGTCTAACAAGCTTCTATAGCCTGCGGCGGCAGACCAGGGAAATCGGTTCGCTGGAAGAAAAGACCCCGCTACGCATCATCACAGCCCTCTATCTTTCCCTGATCTTTATTGCGTCTCAGTATTTGGTTACCATTGCGCGTCTGAAGTTTGGAACGGCAGGCATATTGGGCTCTGCTGGACTGCTTGGGTCCATCGACATTGATGCTCTTGTCGCCTCTCTTCTGCCTATGGTTCGACAGGGCATGGAAACAAGAGAAGCGGCAAGGGTTTTGGTATTAGGCATTGTTTGTAACACTCTGGTGAAATTAGGCATTGCCCTGATATGGGGGACCACCCGGTTTCGTAAATTCACCGCAATCGGCTTGGTTGGCGTACTCCTGATGCTTGCCGGGGAATTTATCGTGATCCGTTAGTGAAGAAGAATGTAAGCTGATTTGATCATCTCCCGAGTGGCTATCATGGTTTACTTTGTCTTTTTCTGTCCGAAGCGCCAGAACGATTCCCGAAGCTGCTGCGATCAACGGTGCTGCCAGTGCGACGCCAATAGCTCCCGTTATCGTTGCCAGAAACAGCTGAACAGCCAAGGTAAGCGCGGGCGGGAGCTTTACAATCTCCCGCTCTGCCAGCGGCGTCACGAAATTCCCCTCGATGAAATGTACTAAGAAAAATAATGAGACCGTCAACAGGCCTTTCGCTGGACTGATCGCGAAAGCAAGCAATCCAGCGGGGACCCCCGAAAGTATCGGGCCAACGTTCGGTATGAAGGTCAGAATCGCCGCAATGATACCCAGGGTCCCGGCAAGTGGAATTTTTAGAATCCACAACCCAATAAAGACGAGCACCCCCACAGCAATCATGGAAATAAACTTCGCAAGTAGCCAGTAGCGGAGTTGTACGGCTGCGCTCGTCAGACAACGTTCAACCGCATTCTGGTAGCGCGAAGGTGTAATAAGGCGAAGGCCCTTCAAATAGGTGTCGGGTTCTGCCGCAAAGTAGAGGCTGGCAATAGACAGGACCACAAGCGCCCCCACAGCAGTCGCGGTCGTTAGCACCATCCCACCAATACGAGACACGGCGAATGCCAGGCCACCCATTTGCTGTGTACTTTCTTTGAGTCGAGCCAGGAACCATTGTCCCCAATCCGTCGCCTGGAGTTTTCCATACAATTTGTGCGTGGCAAGAGGTAGATCAATCTGCAGCTTTAAGAATTGTTCTGCAATAGCGGAGCCACGGAGCCAAATACCGAGGGCGGAAAGGCCAGCTATGGTTATTACCACAGTTGTTAAGGCAATTCCTCGGGGAAGTTTCAGCTTTGCGTGCACCCAATTAGTAGCCGTAGTCAATAACAACGAACAGAGAATGGCAGCAAAGAACAACAGCAAGATTGCCCGTGCTATCCAGGCAATCGAGAGGACCAGGAAGACCCCAGCCACAAACAGAACTACGAACTGAGCGCGGAGCTTGAACTCCTCCGTTCTATTCGCTTCAGGACGCATGGTCTACTCTTTTGACCGCGTGTTGTCATTGGGCTTGGTTAGGGATTGCGTCCATGTACAAATCGAACGGATGTCGGTGTCAGATAATTTTGACGCCGGATGCATCAGTACATATATAGACCCAGGCATTTCTTTGTCTGAAACCTGTTGGCATATCTCTTTCAACAATTCCTGCTGCTTTTCGGCGGGGTATGCTCCCCATTCTGAAAAGTTAAGGTCACCCCTTCCACGACGGACATCAGAAACTATCATCCACGACACTGGAGCGACCTTGCTGTACCACGGCCATGCTGTCAGGTTCGAATGACAATCATTGCAAGAGCGAGCGAACAGTGCAGAAACAGCAGGATCAACAGGCAGTCCTGCCTGGATCGTTTGAGACGTATTTACTGGAGGGTTGGACGTATCTGGCCTTATCAGCTGAATCGCGGCTGCAATAAGACAGATTGCAAAAAGCCACTTCCACCTTGTCCTCATAAAATCCCTCCTTTCAAATGAACTAGCGATCTCCGTGACCCTTCTTTCCCAGATTGTTAAGTGCCGCAGTGAATGCATCTCGGTGCTTGGCTTCGTCCTGCCGAATTTCTTCAAATCGTTGCGCAGCTTCGTGATCGCCTGCCTGTTCGGCCTGTTGCGCAAAGTTGCGATACATCGTCTCTGTTTCGTAGGACTCGCCCTTGATCGCATCTTTCAGGTTGTCGGCATTTGGCCCCACAAGACCAGCTAACTTGGCTTCTTCCGCAAAATGCTCAAGCCACTCCGTCCTGGCCGTCTTCTCAAGAAGGTCCGCAAGCGCTGTGTCACCGCTCTTCCGAGCGTGCTCCGCAAAAGCCATGTATTTTGCATATGCAAACGCTTCGCCGTGCATGGCGGTGGATAGATTTTGCATCGTCTGTTCACTTAGCTTCTTGTCATTCTGGGCATGCGTAGGCCTGATAGAGAGCACTGCAACAGCTAGGACGATAGCAACAAGGGTAAACTTAGTCTTCATAAACACCTCCACTCCTCAACTAGGCTAGTCGAATTTACTTTTGGATTCTGTGATCCAAATCACTGGAGCTGGGCCTGGACGCATCACTTCTGCATGGCCAGGGCGTGTTCTGCAGCATCGCGGCAAGATCCCATTCCGAACGGAAAGATAAAAAGGGGCAGCGATCGTGCCGGCCCCTTTTCTTCCGCATGTAGAATGGTGGCGACTCCATTCACCCGTTATGCGACGCCGCGAACTTCTCAAGTCTGCTCTGGCCACAGGCGGCCTTCTTCTCTGGGATCCGCTTCATGCTTTTGCTTTCAGCCCGCCGGATCTGCAGGTCAGGCGGGTGTTGGTCATGTTCAAGTGCCACTTCGATGCCGGGTTCATTGACACTCAGGCCAACGTGGTCCATCGCTACTTCAGTGAATACTTCCCTCACGCAATCCAGATTGCGGAGCAGATGCGCCAGTCCGGCGGCCCCGCCTACGTGTGGACCACCGGATCCTGGCTGCTCTATGAATACCTGGAGCAGGCCTCGCCCGAGGACCGCAGGCGCATGGAGCAGGCCGTCCAGCGCGGAGACATTGCGTGGCACGCCCTGCCTGTCTCCTGGCAAAGCGAGATGCTCGACCGCTCCATGATTGAAGGCTGCATCGGGCTTTCACACTGTCTTGATCGCCGCTTTGGAACAACCACCACCGGCGCAAAAATGACCGATGTTCCCGGACACACGCGCGGGCTGGTAGTTCCGCTTGCCAGCCAGGGAGTCAAGTTCCTCGACATTGGCGTGAATGATGCAAGCACTCCCGCGAAGGTGCCTCCCATGTTTCTGTGGAAGGACTCGAACGGCGCGACGCTGGCGGTCATGTATCACCACGGCTACGGCGGCGTGACGCGCGTTCCGAACACGGACCTTGCCATTGCGGTAGTAGTGCGCGGAGACAATAGCGGTCCACATACTCCGGCGGAGATTCGCAAGACCTACGCGCTGCTGAAACTGCAATATCCGAATGCGCAGATCAAGGCAACGAACCTCACAGAGATTGCCAATGCTGTCTGGCCGCATCGCAGCAATCTCCCGGTGCTGACACAGGAGATCGGCGACACCTGGATATACGGCGTCGCCAGCGACCCGCTCAAGGTCGCGCGCTACCGCGAAGTGGCTCGGCTGCGGCAGAAGTGGATCGGACAGAACAGGTTTCGTGTGGGCGATGCGACCGACGTTGCACTGCTGCGGGGCCTGTTGCTTGAGCCAGAGCACACCTGGGGCACAGACACGAAGACATGGCTCGACTTTGACCACTACCTGCCGCAGGACCTGAAGCCGATGCTCGGAACGAAGAACTACAAGGTCGTCGAGTTCAGCTGGCAGGAAAAGCGGCAGGACCTGTTCGTTGCCCTCAACCGCTTGCCTGCTCCGCTGAACACCGAAGCGCTCGATGCAGTGCGCAAGCTGGAAGCAGAACCGCCGCAGCTTTCCGGAAAGGCGCATCCGGCCGAGAAGGACATCGAAACAGCGCACTTCATTCTGGGGGTGGAACGGAAGACCGGAGCCATTCGGCGTCTGCGGAACAAAGCGACCGGTCGCGAATGGGCCTCCGCGGACCATCCTCTGGCCCTGTTCTCCTACCAGACACTTTCGCAGCAGGACTACACGCGTTTTTTTGCGAACTACATTATCAGCGATGCTGACTGGGCGAAGAAGGACTTCGGCAAACCCAACATCGAGCGTTTTGCCGCCAGGAGCCAGGAATGGCTGCCTGCGTTAACGTCCTTGCACGTCGGCAAGGACGGGAAAGGACATCGCGTGCTCGCACAGTTGGCTCTGCAGGATGCCGGGGCCTTCTCCTCCGGACGCGCAGCCTGGCCGCAAAAGCTCTTTCTCGAGCTGCTCCTGCCCGATTCCGACCCTGTCGTGCATTTGAACTTCTACTGCTTTGACAAACCCGCGACCCGGATGCCGGAGGCTTTGTGGCTGACCTTCCATCCGGCAACTGCCGACCCTCAGGGCTGGATCATTGACAAGGCCGGGGAGCAGCTATCACCGCTGGATGTGGTGGAGGCCGGAAGCCGGCACCTGCATGGGGTCTCGTCCGGACTCGCGTGCAAGAATGGCAGTGAATCCCTCCGGATCGAGACGCTCGATGCGCCGCTATTTGCCTTTGGGGAAAAGTCACCGCTGAACTTCTCCCGCTCGCAGCCCGATCTTTCCAGGGGCGTCCATTGCAGCCTGTACAACAATGCCTGGGGAACGAACTACATCATGTGGTATGGCGAAAATATGCGCCTCCGCTTCACTTTGCGGGTGTGAATTGCCCCTGATGGTGGTGCATAATTGAAGGAGAACGCGCTTCTCGCCTCGGGCCGTGCCGTGAACCTTCCCAACTCCATTACGATGGGACGCATCCTGTGCGTGCCGCTCCTTATCTGGATGCTGTCGCCGCACTTCCCTCTTAGGGGACCGAACGGGGAGCAGGAGCTGCTCACCTCGCTCTTCTTCATTCTGGTTTCCATCTCTGACGGCGTAGACGGCTACCTCGCGCGGCGGCGCGGCCAGATTACGACCATTGGAATGCTGCTCGATCCGCTGGCCGACAAGCTGCTGATCACGGCGGCCTTCATTTGCCTGGTGCAGTACACGCCGGACATCATGAAGCCCTGGATCGCGGTACTGGTGATTGGCCGCGAGTTTCTGGTGAGCGGACTGCGCAGCATCGCCAGCACCGAAGGCTTCACCATTGAAGCCAGCGACCTCGGCAAACTCAAGACCGTCATCCAGATTGTCTCCGTCGTCGCCATTATCCTGGCGCACCGCTGGGACTACTGGCATTTCGGCTGGTTCCTGATGCCTGTGCGCCCGGTAGCGGTAACCGCCGTCTACTTTATGGTGCTGGTCTCGACCATCTCCGCCATTGATTACTTCTGGGCCTTCTGGCGGAAGATTGACCGCGCAACCGCCGTCCGGCGTAAACGCGACAACGACTTCGTCCTGAGCCGCAGAAAGAAGAACATCCCCGCCTGACAGAGACAGGCAGAGCGTCCTATATCTGTGGAAAGCAGAGGGTAGAATTACTACTTGCCTTGCAGCTTTACTTAATGCGGAGTAGGAGTAGAACCCGTTTGTTTTGGCTGGAAGAGCTCGAGCAAGTCATAAGAAAAGGACAAACCGAGAAATATGCCTCCACGGTAATGTGTAGTCAAAACGTTCCCTGAGTAAATTGGAGATCCTTGAGTCCCATCAGGATTTTGAGTAAGGACCGGAAACCCATCCAACGCATCAGGGTAGTCCTTAAAATCAAGAATTTTTGCCGCATCGTACCGTAGATAAACAGGCAAAGGTTTCTGTGATTCGGCGTTCTTGGTGACCACCTGAGACGCAGCAATTCTAAATCCAGCCGAAGGCTCATTGAATGGAGAAACAGAATAGCCGACAAGGAAATCAAGTGGACTTTCCTTGCCACCTAAACGATATCCAAAACCAAACGTGTATCCGTTCAATACGTTCGTGCTATTTGGAGAAAACTGTAAATTAGTGAATATAGAAGTGGGAGCCACGCCAGATAACCTATTTCCTTTGGACGATCCAAGCTTATGGAAAGAGAAGTGGCGGTCAAATTGCGGCATTTGGAATGCTGCGCCAAGTAGAAATACAGGTGCTTGCATACCTGTTCCGTTTTTTGACAAAACATTGCTGTTGTTTGAGTAGTCAGCGGCACTTTGGCTGATGACCCTCGAACCCACTCCTATTTGTTCTTTGACCCAGGAATTCTGAGGACTGTTGCCAGCCCCAACGGCTACTGCTGTTAATGGGTCCCCGATTAGCGGTTGGCTTAGTTCAGCACCTGGCAAATACGTTTTAGTGGCTACCTCGTGCTGATGAGCATTTATATCTACCACCAGTGCATCCCAGGCTGCTGCTCGTGCGAGATACCAACTTTTGGCAATTGTGCTGAGAGAATTATCGAGGGTAACACAGGATTTCAGCTTTGATGAAGCTCCCTTTGCTTCATCTTCGATGCTTCGTAAGCTGACCGTGTATTGTGCACAATTAGAATCTTGATCTGCCTTTTTGGGGTCCGGACATGCGATTAACTTCATCAGTTTGCTCTGAGCAGACGCATCTGCTGTAACAGCATTATCCGCATTGGGGATTTCATCGCAGATTAGATTAATATTGCTAAAAAATGCATGCTTCGACTTTATTGTTTTGGATGCAGGCAGATTGTTGTTCCGTGCAGGTTTAGTCGCTAGAGAAGTCCGTATGAGCTGGACCATTGCCGCCTGAAGGTCATTCGCATTTCTTGAATCTTCAATAACAGCCCCTGGGCTGGAGTAGGCCATTGAAGCTGTCTCCTTATCGGGTAAAGCTTTTTCGGCTGATATTGGTTTGTTTAATGCTTTCAAATCTGGCCCAATCTCACCCCTAACACTCGAAACTACGGAATTGTCTCGTGCTGTGGTATTAGCTTCTGGCGCATCTCCTAAATTCACCACTGTCGGCCTGCTCGATACCCTGAGCAACAGCACAAAACTCTTCTCATTTCTCTGAGCGTCCGCCAGAAGCAGATGAAGTGCATATGTCTTCTCCTGCTTTTCGGACACTTGCCCCTTGAGTTGAAGGCGGTCGCAGTCAAAGATCAGACCCTTGGGCAGAGGGTCCCCGGCCAGCTTGCATTCCTCAAACGGATAGCCCAGGCCGGGTGGAATGGCCAGTTGTGCGGCATAAGGCACGCCTGGCTGCACCTGCGGAAGCTGCCGCGAGGGCTGGTTCTCTGCATAGGTAAGAACGGCCAGAACACAAGACAGAAAAAGCACAAAATACAACCGGGCCTTGCAGCGCATAGGCTCTCCCGTAACACTGGAATTTCACACCTGCGGGGGGACGTGGGCCGAAAGGGGGATGCCGGAATCCTACTACAAGTTCAACCCAGCGCAAGAAATTTTTTATACTCTGCGATCTTGGTATTCGGACCCTGTTGGCTGATTACTGGCTGCCAGCCTGGCAACCATGTCTGCAATCTTCTCGGCCGCATCCGGATGTGCCAGCTTCCGCGCATTTTCACCCATCTGCCGGAGGGCCATGCGGTCTTTGAATAGAGAGACGAGGGTCTCAAGCAGTCGCTCCGGCGCCATTTCAGACTCAATCAGCATGCGCGCAGCGTTGGCTTGCACCATGACCTCGGCGTTCTTCCGCTGGTGATCGTCGGCCGCGCCAGGAAAAGGAACCAGCAGCGCGGGCTTGCCAGCGGCCATCTCTTCGGCGACCGTACTGGCCCCACTGCGGGAGAGGATAAGGTCGGCGGCCTCGAATCGGCGGGGCATGTCATCGAGAAAGGCGTGGACTTGCCAGCGTGCGGGGTCAGCTCCCGTGGCAGCATAAGCAGCTTGTGTCTCTTCGGCGTGGCGCGCCCCCGCCTGATGCAAAATCGTCAGCCCCGGAACAGCACCAAGCAGCCTTGCGACGATGGGCGGCATCGCGCGGTTCAGCGCGCGCGCACCCTGGCTTCCCCCAAAGACGAGCAGGTGTGAAGGAGCGTCTGCCGGGCGCATCTGGAGGCGGAAAAACTCGGCGCGTACCGGAATGCCCGTGACCTGCGCATTGCGGAAATACCGGATGGCTGGCTCAAAATTCACCGCCGCCGCAGAGACATGCTTCCCGACCAGCCGGTTGGCCATGCCCGGATAAGCATTCGGCTCGACAGCCAGCGTGGGAATGCGGGCAAGGATGGCGGCGATGGTGGCCGGGCCCGATGCATATCCGCCCACGCTGATGACCACTTCAGGGCGGAACTGTTTGAGCAATTTGCGGCAGTGCAGAAGGCTGGCTGGAAGATCAAAGAGCGTGCGCAGACGCGTGGTCAGGCTCACATGGTTGAACTGGCCGACTTGGATAAGTTCGAGGCGATGCCCTGCCTGCGGGACAAGCCGCGATTCAAGCCCGCGCGGCGTGCCAACAAAGAGGAGTTCGGCCTGGTATTTCTGCCTGAGGGCTTGGGCAATGGCGAGCGCCGGCATAATATGGCCCCCGGTCCCGCCGCCTGCAATGAGTACGCGCATAGTTCTACTTTAGTGGGAGCTACAATTTTCGTTTGTACTCAGGGAAGATCAACCATTCTCTGAAAATCAGCGTGTGCAATCAGCTCCGGAGCCAGCTTAATTTTTGGAGGTGAAATCAGGACGGTTTGCAGACTTTCTGGCATACTTCAGCGCCGGAACACAGTCAGTATCTGCGCTTACAAGCACGATTCGCTCAACCGCTCGATTGTGCGAAAAAGCGGCAATGTCAAGACCAATCCGCATATCAACTCCCTTCTGTTCGAAAATTGGTTCGAAATCTTCATCTGTAGCCGTTTTAGGAGGGACAGGCGTTTGTTTGGGTTTAAAACCACGGAATTTCAGAACGCCACGCCGCACAGCGAATAATTCCTTGTAGGAAAGCGCATGGAGCCACTCATCGTTGGCTTTAAACTCGTGTTCTTTGCCGGAGATTGGTAGCCGGACGGTGCCGCTATAGTAGGCGCAATCGTAGTACAGAATACGAAAAATACTTTCATTTTCGTGCCTGCAGGCTTCCGCAAACTGAGAAATAAAATCGGAATCGTATTTCTTTTTGGCCTTCTTTGCTGTCGCGCGGAGGAATCCACCGTCTATTAAGATTGCGATATTTTTCTGACTCATAAAAATCGAAAGGCCCCCGAAGGGGCCGGATAATGCTCGCCTACGAGCGTAGCGGATATGTCTTCATTCTTGACATTTTAACGTAAAGTGTCAAGAATCCTTCTCGACTGAATTTAGAGATCGGCCCAATCCTCTTCCATCTCGTGTCGGCTTCAGGGTTCAGAATCTGCGGCCCCGTCGTTTGCATTGTCAGTCATTGCCTAATCAATCTCCCGGGTTATGTTCAGCAGTACGCCGATGCAGGCCAGCATGATGAAGAGCGATGTTCCGCCATAGGAGATGAACGGCAGCGTAATTCCCTTCGTCGGGACGAGGGCCAGCACTACGCTGATGTTGAAGAAGGCCTGAATAAGAATAGTGGCTGTTAATCCAAAGGCCAGGAAGCGGGCAAAGGGGTCCTTGGAGAGGATAGCAGCGCGCATTCCCCGATAGCCCAGAACAACGAACAGACCCACAACGATGATGGCACCGATAAGCCCGAGCTCTTCAGCAATGTTGGCGAAAATGTAGTCCGTGTGCGGCTCAGGGAGGTAGAAGAGCTTCTGGCGGCCTTCCATGTAGCCCAGGCCATGCAGCCCTCCGGTGCCGACAGCAATGAGCGACTGGATGATATGGAAACCTTTGCCAAGCGGGTCCGCCTCAGGATTGATGAAAGCCAGCAGGCGGTCGCGACGCCACTTGACGCGGAAGAGCATGAGATAGAGCACGGGTAAGGAAGCGAACGCGGCGTAACCCAGATACTTCATCTCCATTCCGGCCAGATAGAGCATGAGCGCGGTGACACCGGCACAAACGAGGGCCGTGCCGAGGTCTGGTTCTTTCAGAATCAGCACAATGAAGACGAGGCTGGGCAGCGCAGCCGGCAGGACGGTACCGCGCCAGTCGTCAATCATGTGCATCCGGTTCTGCAGGAACCATGCGAGAAAGAGCACAAGCGCGGGTTTGGCCAGCTCCGAGGGCTGGAAGGAGAGAATGCCGAAACGGATCCAGCGGTGCGTGTTGTGCGAGTCACGCATGAGGAAGGCAGACATGAGCAGGATGATGGTGACGGCGACCGCGGGAAAAACTACATTGGGCTTGTTGTACTTGCGGTAGTCCACCTTCATGAGCAGGGTCATCGCACCCAGCCCGGCTGCTGCCCAGACGGCCTGCCGTACGACGAAATAGTAAGGTGAGCCGAAGCGCGCCTTGGCCATCACCGCCGAAGCGCTGAAGACCATTGCCAATCCGATCACCACCAGAATCAGCGTGGTGCAGTACAGCCACTTGTCCACGCCTACGCGTTTTGCCATACACCCTGTTTTGCGAGCACGAGGTCTTTAAAGACCTGCCCGCGATGTTCGTAGTTCTCAAACTGATCAAAGCTGGAGCAGGCCGGAGCAAGCAGGACAATTTCGCCGGGCCGCGCTGCTTCCGATGCTTTGGTGACGGCGTTTTCCAGGGTCTCAGCATGTACAACCGGAACTGCGCCATAGATGTGGGCCTCAATCTTTTCCGCCGCAGCGCCGATCGTGTAAACGGCCTTGACGCGCTCTTCTAACAGCGAGCGGAGCTGGCGGTAATCGGAGTTCTTGTCTTTTCCGCCGAGGATGAGATGGATCCCACCCGGAAATGCGGCGATGGCCTTGGCCGCGGCGTCCACGTTGGTGGCTTTGGAGTCGTTGTAGTAGTCCACGCCGTTGATGGTGGCGACGTATTCCAGGCGGTGCTCAACAGCTTTGAATGTTTCGACGGCTGCGCGAATGGTTTCTGGGGCAATTCCTGCGAGCCGGGCAGCGCAGGCAGCAGCCAGCACATTTTCCACGTTGTGATGGCCTTTAAGAGGAACGTTCTCAACCTTCAGAATGAATTCGGGCGCGCCAAGCTCTGAGGAGCGGAAGACAATTGCGCCTTCATGCACGAAAGCGCCCTGACGCACGACGCGCTTTGCGCTGAACCAGAAGACGCGGGATTTGGCGCGGGCAGCCATCCGCTGCGTCACATCATCGTCCGCGTTAAGGACGAGGGCGTCTTCCGCGGTCTGGTTGGCGAAGATACGCTCTTTTGCAGCCACATAGTTTTCAAAGGTGCCGTGGCGGTCGAGGTGGTCCGGCGTGACATTTAGAACAACGGCAATATCGGGGCGGAAATGTTCGGTCGTTTCCAACTGGAAACTCGATACTTCAAGCACAGACCAGGCGTCGTCGCGGCTTTCATCCACCAGCGCGATGACCGGAATGCCGATGTTTCCGCCGACCGGGGCGTTGAGGATTTCTCCGGTGAGCGCAGTCGTGGTGGTTTTGCCGTTGGAGCCGGTAATGGCGATGGTCTTGCCTTTCAGAAAGCGGAACGCGAGTTCCAGCTCGCCAAGAATGGGCAGGCCGAAGCGCCTGACCTGCACGAGCTCTGGCGTGTTGAGCGGCACGCCCGGGCTTACGACGATGAGGTCCTGGCGGCGGAAGGTGAGCAGCCCATGTCCTCCGGCTTCGACCGCAATTCCCTCTTCGAGAAGAGCGGGAATGTCCTTGCCCAGCTGCTCGGCGCTGCGAACGTCAGAGACTGTGACCTGCGCGCCGCGACGGCGCAGAAAAAGGGCCGCCGCCAGACCGGACTTGCCCAGTCCGACCACTAAAACCTTCTTGCCTTTAAACTCCATGATTATGATTTTCCGGCCTGACAAGCCATTGTGTCATGTGGAATACGCGTTCAGCGCAGCTTTAATGTCGTAAGCGCCAAAAGTGCAAACACCAGAGCGCCGATCCAGAAGCGGGCGATGACTTTGGACTCGGACCAGCCCATCAGCTCAAAGTGGTGATGCAGGGGGGCCATCTTGAAAATGCGCTTTTTGCGCAGCTTATAACTGCCCACCTGCAGGATCACCGAGACCGCTTCAAGGACAAAGATTCCGCCGATAAAGGGCAGCAGCAGCTCCTGCTTGATGGCGACAGCGACCGTCCCAATCGCGCCGCCCAGCGCCAGCGAGCCAACGTCGCCCATAAAGACCTCAGCCGGGTGCGCGTTGTACCAGAGGAAGCCAATACTGGCCCCAACCATGGAGCCGCAGAAGATGGAAAGCTCGCCAACCATGGGCATCCGTTGTAGTTCGAGATAGTCCGCAAACACAACGTGACCGCTGACGTAGGTGAGCACGGTCAGTGCCCCGGCGGCGATGATGGTGCATCCGATGGCCAGGCCGTCTAGGCCGTCCGTGAGATTGACGGCGTTGCTCGAAAAAACGATGACCAGCACCGTAAAGATAATAAACGGCAGAAACGCCAGCAGTCCAAAGTGCGGGACGTGGCGCAGCGCCTCAATCGCAAAGTCCGGCTTGAGCCACTTCACAAAGGGCACCATCAGCTTGGTCGAGTACATGCCCTGCATCTGCATGTAGACGAGCGCGATGGCGATGGCCAGGCTGGCGAGAATCTGGTAACCCATTTTGGCACGGGCGGTCAGGCCAAGATTACGGCGCTTGACGACCTTAATGTAGTCATCGGCAAAACCGATGGCTCCAAACGCGAGCGTGGAACCAACAACGAGCCAGACGAAGGGGTTCGAGAGGTCCGCCCAGAGCAGGGTTGGCAGCAGGATGGCGATACAGATGAGCACGCCGCCCATGGTGGGCGTCCCGGCCTTCTTATGGTGCTCCTTGGGGCCTTCTTCGCGAATGTACTGGCCGATCTGGAATTCGCGCAGCTTTTCAATGACATATGGGCCAATGATGAGCGCAATCAGCAGCGCCGTGAGCGACGCAAAGGCGGTGCGAAACGTCAGATACCGGAAGATACGAAAGGGTCTGAAGTAAGGAAAGAGTTTCTGATACAGGAGCCAATAGAGCAAACTTCCTCCGGCGAAGTAGGGTTTCTGGGTTCATCTTACAGGCTAATCAAGCTACTTACAGGCTAATCAAGCTATGCATCTCAGGAATTCTCGTCCCTTTGGGCTGCCCGGGCGTCTATCCTAATAGATGGAGCGTACGCCTGTGATTTTCCGCCGCCTCGTTCTCTGCCTGTGCGCTGTTGCGCTGCTCACTGGAATGTCCCTTGCCGCGCAGGTGACCTATACGTCTATGCCGCTTGACGCGGGGTTTGGAAAGCTGGACACTTCGCAGCCTGCTGTCCCGGTGCAGCAGATTATAGACAACTTTACCGCAAAGGAAACGGAATTTGCGCACGCCATGGAGAACTATACCTATGAGCGGAGCGTGAAGGTCGAAACAATTAACGACGATGGCAAAACCGATGGCCAGTATTACCAGGTGACAGACATTACACTCGACCCCACGGGACACAAGTACGAGAAAGTGGTGTTCGCTCCGGAGAGCACCTTGACTCGCATCATGATGAGTCCCGCCGATTATGAGGACATTGAACACCGGCTGCCATTTGTGCTGACCAAGGAAGGCGCGTCGCAATATGACATTACGTACGTGGGCAAGCAGAAGGTAGATGAAGTTGACACCTACGTTTTTGATATCAAGCCAAAGGTGATTGAGAAGAACAAGCGGTACTTTCAGGGACGCATCTGGGTAGACCAGAAAGACCTGCAGATTGTCGTCACCAATGGGAAGAACGTGCCGGACGACACCCGCAAGGGCCATGAAGATCTCTCCCCACCCTTCGCCACTTATCGCGAGCAAATTGATGGCAAATACTGGTTCCCGGTGTATACACGCGGCGAAGGTATTCTGCACTTTGCTGGAGGCAGCGGGTATCTAAGCCAGGATGTGCATATTCGCGAGACCGTGAAATATACGAACTACAAGCGGTTTGGGTCTTCGGTGAAGATCACCTATGGCGGGCAGGAGATTGGCAAGGGCGATGACAATCAGCAGCAGCAATCATCGCCACAGAAGCCCCAGTAGTCTTCGTCCCCCATCTCTCAAGAGATGTGGGCACCCGGATTACTGTACCGATGCGTCGAAAGTGCCGGTTTCGACTCTGTCGCCGTGCTTCATCTGCACGAAGATGCGGTAGCTGCCCGCCTTCGGAAATCCATAGGGAAAACTTACGGTGTTCGACACAGGCGTGTCTCCGCTCATGTCCATTCCGGGCATGTCCATCCTCATCTGTGAGGGGCCCGGATTTTGGGCGTCGGCCATCATAAGCGCAGCCATCGCAACCGTCCCTGTAGGATGGATGTGCGCAAAGACGGTCCCATCGGTCTTGACGAAGGCTGCGTGTCCCTCCATGCCCATGTACAGGGCCATGTCTTTTGGCGGCTGGCCGTTCGGGTCGAGCAGCTCAAAGGTGAAATCCTCAGCGGCATTGGCCTTCAACACAGCGGGACGCTTCCAGACCATGGTGTATCCGTCGGGCAGCTTGTAGATGGCTCCGGTGTCGCTGCCGATGGGCGAGGCTGTTCCCGCAGAGTCATCGCTCGAGAGGGGCCGCCCGTGCAGGGCTGGAATCGTGAGGGTGGAGACGAGCGTTTCCGGGAATCCATTGGCGTGGACCACATCGGCGTAAAGGTGGTATGTACCGGCGGCCATGTCCGGGAGGGCAAGCTGAAAGTCTCCGGCAGCGGTCTGCTGCGGATGGACGTGATAGACCACATCCATTTCCGGCCAGCGGATGGCATACAGGTGCATCAGGTGGTTGTGGTCGGGGACAAAGTCGTCGAGCTTGCGGCTGGGCAGCCAGCCAGGGTCTTTGAGGCGCAGGTCGAGGACATTGCCAGACTGCACCGATGCCTTCATTATCAGCGGCTTATAGATGTAGGAGGAGTAATCGGCAGCTTCCGCGCGCCACCACATTCCGCCTAGGACAACGGCTGCGATGAGCAATACAAATGTAACCGACATGGCTACATATGCGCGCTTCTTCCGTTCGGGGGAGACCTTTTGGCCCGGCTCCAGCTGGGCCTCGCGCGCCGCGGCGCCAATCATGCCGACCACGCCCAGAACCAAAAGAACGCCCAGCACACCGAGCAGAAACCCAAGTCCCCAGGACATTTTGCGAGTGCCCTGCGCGGTTGCGGGAAGCGGAACGGAAAATACTCCCTCCCCCTGCGTACCACCAGCGGTAAAGCGCACCTGCCATGATCCGGTGGCCATGATCCAGAGGCGTCCGGTAAACATCTGCGGATCAGTTTGCGATCTGGTCAGCGCGTCGGGCACAGGCGGGTGTTTGGAGGCTTCACCTGTAAGCAGCATGGGAGCGGCAGTGATGCTCTCAACGCCGGGAGACTGCGCTCGGACCTGAATTTCTGCGACTCCGGGAATGACGAGCGGAGGACGCACAACGATGAAGAGCTTATAAGGCCCGGCATCCCCCTGGGTGTAAACATCCGGGCTACCAACGTGCGCGTGAGCAGGCAACACGAGAAAAAGCACCGCGCAGAAGGAGAGTGTCGCGAAGATGGAGCGGAGTGTTGGCAACGGCCCGGGGCTGAAGGACCGCTTTTCTACCCATATTTTTAAAAATTGCATTACCGCTGTACCTTTCGCATCCATTTACCCATGGCCAGGCCAAGCCAGGTGCTCAGGGCCGCGTAGAGCATGGCGATGCACAGGCCCTTCCATAGGACCAGTCCATGCTCGGGGTCCAGGAAGTGGCGGAGAGCATCATGCGTCCACGAAGGCGTGCCGTAGTCAAGATAGCCTGCGCCGAAGAAGCGATTCTTGGCCGCATCCGTCATAAGAAAACTGGCAAAGGGCCACTGCACCGCCACAAAAGAGAGCACAAACAACGGGCCGGAGACGAGTGCAACCAGCCATGACTTCCAGTGCTGCGTTTTCTGGAGCAGGAGGTCCATAAAAAACGCGGGGGCGATCAGCAGCAGCGGGAACTTCGGCGGAATGAACTGGTGCACCGGCTGATAGACCGGCCCGAGTTTCGGCTCAGCGGGAAAGAGCGGCAGGACAAGAATGAGTCCGATACCGAAGAGCACATAGAAGACGCTGATGTACGTTGCGGCCCAGCGGTGGCGCGAGCTTTCCCAGAAAAGCGCAAAGTAAGTGGGCACACCAAGCGCGGTAGCAATGTACGCGCCGGAGGAATGCAACTGGATGTCCCACGTGTTTTCCATGCGGAAGAACATGGTGAGCACCAGCATGAGCCCACCAAGATAAAGCAGAAGGTGCTGGAGCTTCTTAAAAAGCGCCCCGTCAGAGCGGTTCATGGCGGCAGTGATGAGGAAAAGCGTGCCGATTTCAACCGCGAAGATGCCGAGCATCAGCAAAGTGTGCGGCGGGCTGATGATCTTTACATCGAGGCCGTAGGCGTTGTGCCACCAGTTGTCAAAGGGTGCTGAGGTGAGCATGGCCGATCCGCCCCAGGCTGCAAGGAAGGCCCCCAGCGGCGCACGAAACCCATATACGTTCACCGATGCTGCGACAAATTCCGGCGACCGGCGAAACGTGGTGTTCAGGATGAGGTATCCGCAGCAGATGCCGGCAAGGACCCCGCAGGCATAGATGGCCATGTGCGCGGGCGTCCAGAAGGTGTCGCGCCCGATGGACCGGTGCCAGGAAACGTCCCAGTGTGCCCCGATGGTCACAGAGGTCACGGCCAGCGCCCCGCACCACAGATACCACGGGATGCGCGCGCTCTTCTCTCTGGCATACGCCAGCGCTGGATTCGCAGTGGTGGTTGCTTCCATGCTCTTGCCCCTGATTTTAAGGATACCGCCGAAAGCAGACGAGCGAACGCGCGCCGAAGGCGCCTCTGCCTGGACGGCCAGTCACTTGACAGAACTAAACTAAACCGTTCAGTATTGCTCTTACGGAGAAAACCTGCCTATGATCCGTGTTGAAAACCTGGTGAGGACCTTTGGCGAATTCACCGCTGTGAATAACATCTCGTTCGAGGTGCAACAAGGGGAGATCTTCGCCTTTCTTGGCCCGAATGGAGCGGGAAAGACGACTACCATCAAAATGCTGACCACACTGCTGCAGCCCACGGCCGGAAGGATTGAGCTGGACGGCTTGGACCCTGCAAAGCAGCAAAAAGACGCGCGGAAACGGTTCGGAATCGTGTTTCAGGATCCAAGCCTCGATTCGGAACAAACCGCATACGAAAACATGGAGCTACATGGCATTCTCTACCACGTTCCGCGCAAGCTACGGGCGGAGCGCATTGAGAGGCTGCTGAAACAATTTGAGTTGTGGGACCGCCGCGATGATTTTGTGAAGCAGTTTTCCGGCGGCATGAAGCGGCGGCTGGAGATTGCGCGTGGGCTGTTGCACACACCGAAAATCCTGTTCCTGGATGAGCCAACGCTGGGACTCGACCCGCAAAGCCGGAACCAGCTCTGGACGCACGTGAAGAAGATGAATGAGACCGAGAAGACAACGGTCTTTCTGACGACGCACTACATGGATGAGGCCGACCGTGTGGCCCATCGCATCGCCATTATTGACCATGGCAGGATCATCGCGCAGGGCACGGCGGCGGATCTGAAGGAGAGCACCGGCACCGAATCGCTGGAAGGTGCGTTCCTGGCGCTCACGGGCGAGTCTATCCGCGACGAGAGTGCCAGCTCAGTCGATGCCATGCGCAACGTGGCCAAAATGTTGGGGAGATAACAATGGAGACGGTTTATATTCTCTGGCTGCGGGAGCTGAAGCGATACACGCGCTCGCGGGTGCAGATCATTACCTCTCTGGGCCAGCCGGTGCTCTATCTGGTGGCACTGGGGTTTGGTCTGGGGCCGGTATTTCAGCGCGCGGGCAACGGCAGCTATCTGCAATTCATCGCGCCCGGCGTGATTGCCATGTCCGTGCTGTTTATGTGCATTTTCTCGGGCATTTCAATTTTGTGGGACCGGCAATTTGGCTTTCTGAAAGAGACACTGGTGGCCCCGGTTTCGCGGATGCAGATCATGGTGGGGCGCACGCTGGGTGCGGCAACCGTGGCGATGACGCAGGGATTGCTTGTGTTCGTGGTTTGCCTGATCATCGGCTTCCGTCCGCATAGCTGGGCGGCGCTGCCGCAGGCCGCGGTATTTGTGGCCCTGGTGGCGATCAATTTTGCCGCGCTGGGCACGGCCTTCGGGTCCATCATCAAGGACATGCAGGGTTTTCCTCTGGTGATGAACTTCGTTGCCATGCCAATGTTCTTCCTTTCCGGAGCGCTGTTTCCGCTGTGGGGACTGCCGAAGGCGCTGGCCGTGGTCACGCACATAGATCCGCTGAGCTATGGGATTGATGGGCTGCGTGGCGCGCTGACCGGGGCATGGTATTTCAGCTTTACACACGATTTTGCAGTCCTGGTTCTGGTTGCGGCCGGATTTTTGCTGCTGGGATCGTACTTTTTTTCAAAGATCCAGATGTAAGCAATGGCAAGGACCAGGAGCGAAACCGCACATCGTAAGGTACTGGAGGCCGCGCTGGCGCTGTTTGCCGACCGCGGCATTGACTTGACCAGCATGGACGCCATTGCTGACGCCTCGGGCGTCAGCAAGGCGACCATCTATAAACACTGGCACGACAAGAACACGCTGGCCCTCGAGGTGCTTGGTTATCTGCATGGGCTGGATGAGGAGCCGCCGGAGTTTGATTCCGGTAATCTGCGCGCCGATCTCATCGCACAACTGAACTACCAGCCTGCCGAGCACCGGAAAAAACTTAGGGAGCGCATGATGCCGCACCTGATCGCGTACTCCGCGCGCAATCCGGTTTTTGGGCGGCAGTGGCGCGAGCGCGTTCTGGAGCGGCCTCGGCGCTGCCTGAAGGAGATGATTGAACGCGGCATTCAACGAGGTGAACTGAAGGAGTCTATAGACCCGGACATCGCTGTCCCGCTTTTGATGGGGCCCATGCTCTACCAGCACATTATGCTGAAGCACCAGAAGGAGAAGGTCCCGTCAGACTTGGCGAAGTACGTGGTGGATGGGTTTCTGGCGGCTTACGGAAAACGTGAGGATTAGGGCAGATTGGCTCGTATGCCAAGCGATCCTGCGACTTTGCCGGGACGCATGCCTGAAGTCCAAAGCAACATTCCGGAAAAAGACAAGGCATGACGCGATGCGTTGTGCGCCTGTAAGGCCAATACCTCTCGAATATTAAGCGCGTGTTTCAATCATGAATCCCAGGATGCAGAAAAATGGGCTGCAAAAACAGCCCATTCTGCGCAGAACGCGAGGCCCGGCCCGCTACTCCCAGCGGCGGAAAATCAATGAGCCGTTGGTGCCGCCGAATCCAAAGGAGTTGGACAAAGCAATGTTCAGCTTTGCCTTCTGCGGCTTGTTCGGAACATAGTTCAGCCGGCATTCCGGATCAGGGTTTTCGAGATTGATCGTCGGAGGGGCGATCTGCTCCAGCAGTGCCTTGATAGTGATGCCTGCCTCCAGCCCGCCAGCTCCGCCGAGCAGGTGCCCTGTCATGGATTTGGTGGAGCTGATAAGCAGTTTGCCGCTCATGGCGTGCTCTCCAAAGAGGTTTTGCAGCGCCGCGCTTTCAAGCACGTCTCCCACGGGCGTGGACGTGGCATGCGCGTTGACGTAATCTACCTCATTGGGCTGGAGTTTCGCGCTGTCCAGAGCATGCTTCATGGCGCGGTAGCAGCCTTCGCCCTCAGGGGCCATGCTGGTGATGTGGTGGGCGTCCGCACTCATGCCGTAGCCGATGATTTCTGCCAGAATCTTCGCGCCGCGTGCTTTGGCAAACTCCAGGTCTTCCAGAATGAGGATGCCAGCGCCTTCGCCGACTACGAACCCATCGCGGTCCTTGTCAAAAGGACGGCTGGCGCGCTCCGGCTCATCATTGCGGGTGGAGAGGGCGCGCATGGCTGCGAATCCGCCTACTCCCATGGGGGTTATGGCAGCTTCAGCTCCGCCGGCAATCATCACGTCCGCATCGCCGCGCTGGATAATGCGGTAGGCGTCGCCAATGGAGTGGGCACTGGTGGTACAGGCGGTCGCAGTCGCCTCGTTGGGGCCTTTAGCGCCGTAGCGGATGCTGACCTGTCCCGCAGCAAGATTGATGATGGCTGCGGGAATGAAGAACGGCGATATCTTGCGCGGGCCGCCCTGCAACATGGCGCTGTGCTCGCGCTCGATGACGTCGAACCCGCCGATGCCGGAACCAATATGCACACCAACACGATCGGCGAAAGCACCGGTGACCTGCAGGCCGGACATCTCCATGGCCTCATGCGTGGCGGCAAGAGCAAAGTGGATAAAGCGCGCCATTTTCCGCGCTTCCTTCTTGTCCACAAATTTGAGCGGATCGAAGTTCTTCACCTCGGCAGCGAAGGTGACAGAAAAACCTGTCGTATCGAAACCGGTGATGGGGGCCATCCCGCTCTTGCCTGCAAGCAGATTGTTCCAGACCCCAGGTGTTGTGTTGCCAACGCCGCACAACAACCCAATGCCCGTGACTACGACGCGCCGTTGCAAGGTTACTTGCCGCCTTTCGCGTTTTTCTCGATGTAATCAATCGCGTCCTTGACGGTCTTGATCTTCTCGGCGTCCTCGTCGGGAATCTCAAGGTCGAAGGCCTCTTCAAACTGCATCACGAGTTCCACGACGTCGAGCGAATCAGCGCCCAGATCTTCCTGAAAAGAGGCGCTGGGGGTGACTTCGGCTTCGTCCACCTGAAGCTGCTCAACGATAATCTGTTTTACCTTGTCTTCTACTGCTGCCATGCGATTCTCCTGTTTGTCTTTAGGGCAAAGAAATAAAAAGATTTCCGGGAACGGCGCACACGAATACCGCACTCAGAAATTTCAAGTCTACTGAGGACTGGGCCTACAGGCAAGGACGCGCTTCGCCCAACTGCGAAATGCTGCCCGTCCTCTTTCATCCGTCCCACTTTCAATGCGAGTATATTCGCTATGCCCCTTATGACATTGTTTGTGCTCCTCGCCTTGCTTGCCGGGGTGGCGATTGGATATTGGATGCGCCATCTGGGGGCGCGCTCCGAGCTGGCAGCAAAATCTGCCGCCGCGGAATCTGCCGCCGCCCAGCTTGCGGACCGGGAAAACCTGCTTCGGGAAGCCACCCTGAAAGCCGAGGCGCTGGGCCTCGAAAAAGCGCGCCTGGAAGAGCGCCTGACCGCCGAGCAGGAGGCCCTGAAGCAGGCGCGAACAGCACTCGAAGAAAGCTTCCGCAGCGCCGCATCCCGCGTGCTGAATGAAAACAGCAAGGCATTTCTGCAACTGGCGCGGCAGGAGCTGGGCCAGCAGCACCAGAAGGCCGAACAATCCCTTTCCACAAAGGAGCAGGCCATCGCCGATCTGTTGAAACCGGTTCGCGAAACCCTGCAAAAGCTCGAAGCCGATACCCAGCAACTGGAAGTGAAACGCGAAGGCGCCTACCAGTCACTCAGGCAGCTCGTCGAAGGAATGCAGTCTTCCCAGGCCGACCTGAAACGGGAGACTTCGCAGCTTATCTCCGCCCTGCGCGCTCCAAAGGTCCGCGGCAACTGGGGCGAATTGCAGTTGAAACGATGCATCGAATTTGCCGGAATGGTGGAACACGCCTCCTTCGACTTGGAAGTATTTGTGCGCGGAGAGGAGAGCAGTATCCGGCCCGACTGCGTCATCCACCTGCCCAATCAACGCACCATTGTGATTGATGTAAAGACGCCGTTTGATGCCTTCCTGGAGGCAATGAGCGCACAGGACGAACAGACACGCGCCATCAAGCTGGCAGCCCACGCGGCGCGGGTCAGAGAACACCTCAGCCAGCTCTCTGCAAAGTCGTACTGGAAGCAGTTCAGGGACAGTCCGGATTTTGTGGTGTGTTTCCTCTCCAGCGAGGTCTTCTTCAGCGCGGCGCTCGAACAAGACCCCGGCCTGATTGAGTTCGGCAGCGCATCCAACGTGATTCTGGCGACCCCAACCACGCTGATTGCTCTGCTGAAGGCCGTGGCCTACGGCTGGCAGCAGCTGGAAATTACAAGAAACGCGCAGACCATTCGGGACACAGGCGAGAAGCTGTACGAAAAACTGGCCACTGCCCACCGTTACTTCTCCCAGATGGGAAATGCCCTCACCAGCACCGTGAAGCACTACAACAATCTTGTCGGGTGCCTGGAAGGCAGGGGCAGTGTCTTTACCCATGCGCGGACCCTCCATGAGCTCGCCATTGGTCAGGCAGAATTGCCGGAGATGCCGAAACTGGATGCTGTTCCCCGAGACCTGAAGGCGCCGGACTGGAGGCCGGAAGAGGAAGACGAAAAACTGTTTCCTGAAAGTGACTGAAGACGCTGCGGAGCAGTTACGGCCCGGAACTCGTCCGGGCCTTCTATCCTCAGCGTTTGCCTGTGCCAGTACCAGTAAATGACCCGGTGGAGTGGATCCCGGCGGGAGTGTCCGGGTGCCGCTGCGCCTGACCGCCCTCAATATTTAACCCTAAAAGACGGCGCTGCAGTGAACGGCTTGCTCCTGTCAGATGCGCATCTTCCGGCTCTACCGGAGCAGAAGCGGATTGCACGGAGGTTGGGGGTGTGTGCATGGCTGAGGTGTGTTCTTCCCGGTTGCGCGGTTCTGTTCTGTGGCTTTTCATACAGCACCCTTCTTCAACCATTAGATGCGGGCAAAGGCGCTGCCGAAATCGGCTATCTCACTCAAAGAAAGGCAGCATGGCTGCTCCCAGCAGCCCCGAATCGGGTCCCAGCTTTGCTGGCACCACGTTCGTCTTTCCATGCTCCGGGACGGCTGCGCTGGCCGGTTTTGACAGGCGGTAGATGTAACTGTCCGCCTCCAGAGCAGCAAACATGGCAGGGGAAAACAGGTCCCATGCGGCAGCAACGCCGCCACCCACCACATATAAAGGAAGATTCAGCGTGCTCACCAGGCTGGCGAGTCCAATACCGAGGGCCTTCCCCACTTCGTCATAAATTTTCTGCGCCTCAGGGTCTCCCGCAAGGGCCGCTTCCGCAAGGCTGCGCGCAGTCACGGTCGCGGAGCCATTCTGGCTTCCAGCCAGGACCAGCTTTTTCCCAGCGCGAGCAATGGCCGTTGCCGAAGCATACTGTTCCAGGCACCCGCGGCTCCCGCATCCGCACAACAGGCCGTCATGGTAAACGGGAACATGTCCGGCCTCCCCGCCCATGCCCGAGAAGCCGTGCCACACATGCCCGTTCAGGATAATGCCGCTGCCCACGCCTGTACCCAATGTCAGCATGCAAAGCGACTGAAAGCCAAGGGCCTTCCCTGCTCCGGCATGGCACTCGGCCAGAGCCGCGGCATTGGCATCACACTCCACCACCACCGGGCAATGCAGCCTGCGCTCCAGCTCCGTCTTAAGCTCCAGACCCTCAAAGCCAGGCAGGTTCGGCGGCGTAAGCACGCGTCCAGAGGGCAGCTCCAGCGGACCGGGACAGCCAACACCAACACCGGCAAATGTGCGCTTCTGTGCAAATTCCGCCGCAAGCTCGCGGATGGCCGAACACATATCGTCCAGCACGGCCGAAGGACCTGCCTGCACCCGGGTCGGCATGGAAGCAGCCTTCAGGCGCTCCCACTCCTGGGTAAATGCTGCAATGCGAAGGTTTGTGCCGCCAAGGTCCACACCGATGGAGAACGTGCTCATATCAGCCCCCAGTGTACATGATAACGTTATCTACCGCCCCGATTACCGCCAGCGAGGAACAACCGAAAAGCGAAGTTTTACCGGCTGGCGCCTGCGGAAAGGAACAAGTTTGCTTGCCGGTTCCTAAAGAAAGGGTTGTATTTGTAGCCCATGACCCAAAACCCTGCCAGATGTGATAAACGTAGAAAGTAGTGTCTTCTGCCACGTTGACACATTATTTTTCACTCTGTTACAACCTATACGTTCTGCAGCACCCTCCAGAAAGTGAATTCCTGGCTTAACAGGCGTTGGAAAGCCCGCCGAAGCCGAAGTGCAAGGCGATGGAGGTGGTGTGGACGGGCAGTAAAGAATGGACGAGATACTGCAACAACTCGGCGATCTGGCGCTCGGCTCTGTGCCGACAATGATTGTTTTCATCTTTTTGGTGCTGGCCTACCGTTTTCTGGTCTATGGGCCGCTGATGCGCACCCTGAAAGAGCGCCGCGAGCGTACCAAAGGCGCCATCGAACGGGCACAGGCCGCCATTGCCGCCGCCGATGCAAAGACCCAGGAATATGAGGCGAAGCTGCGCGCCGCCCGCGCCGACATCTTCCGCCACCGCGAGCAGCGCATCCAGCAGTGGAACACCGAGCGCGACCACGCTCTGGCTTCGGCGCGCCTGACCGCGCAGGAGCGGGTCCGGGCCGCGCAGTCCTCGCTGGCCCAGCAGGCCACAGAGGCCCGCAAGCAGATTGAAGGCTCGACCGAGCAGCTGGCCTCGCAAATTCTTCAAGCCATTCTTCCAGTAGGCGTGGCCCCCGTGGAGAGTGTCCGTTGAAGCGTAGTTTCCGGTTTAAGTTGACGCTGTTGCTGGCTGCTGTCCTTCTGGTTTCCGCGCCCGTCTCGCACGCCTTCGCCCAGGCGGAAAAGCCTGCGCAAGCGCAGAGCGCTTCCAATTACGAAAAAATGGACGCGCCGGAGACCAGCAGCGAGGAAGAAGGCTACCGGCACTCGGCCGCCGTCCAGACCATTGCGAAGTATCTGCACACGGACACGGAAACGGCGACCCAGATCTTCGAGGACTTCAACTCCGCCGTCCTGGTTCTGGCCATTGCGGCATTTCTGATTAAGGTACTCTCGAAGGCCTTCCGCAAGCGCTCCGAGACCATCTCAAAGGAGCTGGCAGAGGCCCGTTCGGCCACCGAAGACGCCAACCAGCGGCTGAGTGCGGTGGAGGCCCGGCTGGCAAAACTGGATACCGAAATTGAGGCCATCCGCCGCCAGACCGACCAGGAGATTCTGGAAGACGAAAAGCGCATCAAAGCCCAGATTGAGGAAGAGCGCAAGCGCATCATCGAGTCCGCCGAGCACGAGATTGAGTCCTTCAGCGCCGCCGCGCAGCGCGATCTGAAGAAGTTTGCCGCCGATCTCGCCGTCGAACGGGCGCTCCAGCGCATCCACCTCGGCGCCGATGCGGACCGCATCCTGGTACAGAACTTCACCTCAGAGCTGGCTAACACCCAAAACAGCAAAGGAGGGCAGAACTGATGGCTGCGGTGGCTGCTCCTTACGCAAGGGCCTTTGCGGATGTGGTGCTAGAAGCGCATCTGAATACAAATGATGTTCAGGCGCAACTGGACAATTTTGTCGCCGTCTGGTGGGAAAGCGACGATCTGCGCGAGGTCTTTCTCGACCCGACCTTCCCGGCCGGCCAGAAGGTATCCATTCTGGATAAGCTGAATGAGCGGCTGGGGATGTCGCAACAGGTAAGGAATTTTCTCGCGGTCCTGATTCAGCACGACCGCCTGGACATTCTCAGCGAGATTCTCAGCGAATACCGCAGGGAGATGGACAGCAGGCTGGGAATTTCTGAGGTGCAGGTGACCGCGACACGGCCTCTGGAAGCAGACGAGCGGCACGGCATCGAGCAGAGGGTGGCCGCCATGACTGGGACCCAGGTCCGTGCACAGTACTTTGAGGACAAATCGCTGCTCGGCGGAGTAGTCGTACGCGTCGGCAGTACGGTGTATGACGGCTCGGTACGGGGCAGGCTGGAGAGATTGAGAAAGCAGTTGGCAGGGTGAGAGAAATCCCACATCTCTCAAGAGATGTGGGGCGCCCGGAGCGTGGCAGTTTTGTAGGGGCACGGCTTTGGCCATGCCATCAGGCGAGGCGTACGAAGGGGCTTTGGCCCCTGAGGTAAATGGCGATAGAAAACGGCCCTACGCTTCGTGATGACAAATTTTAGGTAAGTAAGGCAAAAAGCAATGGCGCTGATTAAAGCAGACGAAATTACCCAGCTCCTCAAGGAGCAGATACAGAATTACGACGCGAAGGTCCGTGTGGACGAAGTCGGCACCGTCATCTCGCTGGGCGACGGCATCGCCCGCATTCATGGCCTGGACAAGGTCATGTACGGTGAGATGATTGAGTTTCCACATGGTGTCTATGGGCTGGCCATGAACCTCGACGAGGAGCAGGTGGGCGCCGTGCTGATGGGCGACTACACTGAAATCTGCGAAGGTGACCAGGTCAAGCGCTCCGGCAGAATTCTGAGCGTGCCCGTAGGCGAGGCGCTGATCGGCCGCGTGGTCAACTCGCTCGGTCAGGCCATTGATGACAAAGGCCCGCTCAACACCACCGAGATGCTTCCAGTAGAGCGCATCGCTCCGGGCGTGATTGACCGCCAGTCCGTGCGCGAGCCAATGATGACCGGAATCAAGGCCATTGACAGCATGATTCCGATTGGCCGCGGCCAGCGCGAGCTGATCATCGGCGACCGCCAGACGGGCAAGACCGCCATCGCGCTCGACACCATCATCAACAACGCGAAAAACGACCTGGTCTGTATCTATTGCGCCATCGGCCAGAAGCGCTCTTCGGTGGCACAGGTGGTCCAGACGCTCACTGAATACGGCGCGATGGATTACACCATCGTCGTCGCAGCCACCGCATCTGAGCCTGCGCCGATGCTCTACCTTGCGCCGTATGCGGCCTGCGCCATGGGCGAGTATTTCCGCGACCGCGGCAAGCACGCGCTGGTCATCTACGACGATCTTTCCAAGCACGCTGCCGCGTACCGTGAGATTTCCCTGCTGCTTCGCCGTCCTCCGGGCCGCGAAGCGTATCCCGGTGATGTCTTCTACCTCCACTCGCGTCTGCTCGAGCGCGCAGCCAAGCTGAGCAAGGAAAAGGGCGGCGGCTCGCTGACGGCACTGCCCGTCATTGAAACGCAGGCCGGCGATGTTTCGGCATATATTCCGACCAACGTGATTTCCATCACCGACGGCCAGATCTTTCTCGAAACTGACCTGTTCAACTCAGGCGTGCGTCCGGCGGTGAACGTTGGCTTGTCCGTCTCGCGTGTCGGGTTCTCGGCCGCCATGAAGGCCATCAAGCAGGTCGGCTCCACCCTCAAGCTCGACCTCGCGCAGTACCGTGAGCTGGCGGCCTTCTCGCAATTCGGCAGCGACCTCGACAAGGTCACGCAACAGCAGCTTGCCCGCGGACAGCGCCTGACAGAATTATTGAAGCAGCCGCAGTTCCATCCCCTGACCGCCGAGCACCAGGTAGCGATACTGTTTGCCGGAACGCAGGGCCTGCTCGACGACGTCAAGGTGGAAGAGATCCGCTCGTTTGAAGAAGGCTTCCACAAGTATCTGGACTCTGCACAATCGGCGCTGCTCAAGGAAATCAGCGAAAAGAAGGCGCTCGACGATGATCTGCGCAACAAGCTGAAGGCCGCGATCAACGAACACAAACAGAACTTCTTCGCCGAACATGAGTCAGCGCAGGTGGTCGCAGCCGGACGGTAGGATTTCCTGGGCACTCACATCTCTCCGGGATGCGAGTACCCCCAGGAGTGGCAGTTTTGAAAGGCACGGCCTTGGCCGTGCCGCTGAAGCATACGAAGGGGCTTTGGCCCCTGAGGGTAAAGATTGAGAGCAGCGGCGATTTGAAGCGAAAAGCACGCGCTCAGGATGACAACTTTATAAATCAATGGCAAACGTTCTCGATTTACGGCGGCGCATACGCAGTGTGAAAAACACACGCCAGATCACCAAGGCCATGAAGATGGTGGCCGCGGCCCGGCTGCGGCGCGCCCAGGAAAAGGCCCTGTCCTCGCGCCCGTATGCGATGATGATGACCTCGGTGCTCCAGTCTCTGCGGCGCCGCGTGGATGCCGTGGACCCGGAAACCGGGCAGATGCACCCACTGCTGGTCACACGCCCGGAGAAGAACATTCTGCTTGTCGTCATCTCTGGCGAAGGCGGCTTTGCCGGCGCATTCAACGCGAACATCGTCAAGGCTGCCAACACCTTCATCGCCGGGCACAAAGACGCACAGGTTGATATTCAAGCCATCGGCCGCAAGGGGCGCGATGTGCTGCGCAGGCGTTATCCTGCCGCCCAATTTACCGATTCAGCCAGGCAGGAGGGGCGGCACCGCGCGGCTCCCGTGGAGCTTCTCGATGACCACCATCATGGAATCCTGCACCAGTTGAACTTCGAACGCGCAAGCGGGCTGGCGCATGAGATCACCTCGCTCTACGCGCACGAAAAGATTGACGCCGCATATGTGGTCTACAACGAGTTCAAGTCCGTCATCCAGCAGCGTGTGGTCGTCGAGCGCGTCCTGCCCATCCTCGAAATCGGAGAGCGCGAAGTCGCCCTCACGCAGGAGATGACCCAGGAAGAACGCGAGCGCGCCGGCGAAGCGGCCATCTCCTCCGGCGTAAGCCTGAGCGAGGCCGAAGCTGAGGCCGGCGCCAAACAGGCCGAAGAAGAGGCCCGCCGTTTCGGCACAGCCGAAGTGGACTACATCTACGAGCAGGACCCAGGCGAGCTGTTCAATGCCCTTCTGCCGCGCTATGTGGCCACGCAGCTCTATCACGCCATGCTGGAGTCAGTAGCGGCGGAGTTCGCCGCGCGTATGACGGCCATGGATTCGGCCACGAACAACGCCTCTGAACTGATTGATTCGCTGACGCTCGCCATGAACCGCGTGCGTCAGGCGGCCATTACCAAGGAACTGATTGAGATTGTCAGCGGCGCAGCCGCACTGTAGAGAGAAAGAAATTCATATGGCAGAAAACATTGGCAAAGTCATTAAAATCGCCGGCCCGGCCGTGGACGTGCAGTTTGAAGAATCGAAGATGCCACCCATCTTCCAGGCGCTGCGCGTCATCAGCGAGGGCTTTGACGTCCCCCAGCCGATTGACGTCATTCTGGAGGTCCAGCAGCACCTCGGCGAAGGCCGCGTGCGCTGCGTCGCCATGGAGCCGACCGAGGGCATGGTCCGCGGCATGAAGGCCATTGATCAGGGCGGGCCCATCACCGTTCCCGTCGGCCGCGAGACCCTGGGCCGCGTGCTCAACGTCATCGGCAAGCCCGTAGACGAGCTGGGCCCGGTTAACGCCAAAGAGCATCTGCCCATTCACCGCCCTGCTCCCCCTTTTGACGAGCAGTCCACGCGCGAAGAAATGTTTGAGACCGGCGTGAAGGTCATTGACCTCATCCAGCCATTCCTGAAGGGCGGCAAAATCGGCCTCTTCGGCGGCGCTGGCGTCGGCAAAACGGTCATCATCCAGGAGCTGATCAACAACGTCGCCCTGAAGCACGGCGGCTTCTCCGTCTTTGCCGGGGTGGGCGAGCGTACCCGCGAAGGCAACGACCTCTGGATTGAGTTCCAGGAAGCGGGAGTCATTGACCTGAAGGACTTCTCGAAGTCCAAGGCCGCATTGATCTACGGTCAGATGACTGAGCCGCCGGGCGCGCGTCTCCGCGTCGCCCTCACCGGACTGACGGTCGCAGAATACTTCCGCGACAACGAAGGCGCCGACACGCTGTTGTTTATTGACAACATCTTCCGCTTCACCCAGGCAGGCTCTGAAGTGTCCACGCTGCTGGGCCGTATGCCTTCGGCAGTGGGCTACCAGCCAAACCTGGCCACGGAAATGGGCGAGCTGCAGGAGCGCATCACGTCCACCAAGAAAGGCTCGGTCACCTCGGTGCAGGCCGTGTATGTTCCCGCAGACGACCTGACCGACCCCGCACCGGCCACCACCTTCGCTCACCTTGACGCAACCACCGTGCTCTCGCGTCCGCTTTCTGAGCTTGGCATCTATCCCGCCGTGGACCCGCTCGCCTCCACCTCGCGCATTCTTACCCCGCGCGTCGTCGGGCAGGAGCACTACGACGTGGCCCAGGGCGTCAAGCGCATTCTGCAGCGCTACAAGGACCTGCAGGACATCATCGCCATCCTCGGCATTGACGAGCTTTCAGAAGAAGACAAGCTCACCGTCGCACGCGCCCGCAAGATACAGCGCTTCCTCTCGCAGCCCTTCCATGTGGCCGAGCAGTTCACGGGCATCCCCGGCCGCTACGTCAAAATTGAGGACACGGTGCGCAGCTTCAAGGAAGTGCTCGAAGGCAAACACGACGACATTCCTGAGCAGGCCTTCTATCTCAAAGGTTCCATTGAAGACGTGCTCGAGGCCGCAGAAAAGATGAAGGCAAACGCGTAAGAGCCATGGCCAACCAACTTCATGTCCGGCTTGTCACCCCTGATCGCGTGCTGGTAGACTCCACGGCGGATGCCATCGAGCTGCCTGCGCGCAATGGCTACATGGAGGCGCTCTTCGGGCACGCTCCCTTGCTTTCGGAGCTGGGCGCAGGCGAGGTGCGCACCCATGGCGGTCACGCCGGCGAGCAGCGCTACTTTGTAAGCTGGGGCTTTGTGGAAGTCCTGCCGGACCGCGTCACCATTCTTGCCGAAACAGCACTCAAGCCGGAAGAAATCAACGCAACCGAGGCCCATCAGGAACTCGAGCGCGGAGAAAAGCTGTGGAGCGAGGCCGGCGACGACGCCGAAAAGTACGAGGAAGCCAACCACGTCATCGAAGAGGCGGAGGCGAAGCTGGCAAGCGCCTCCTCCCGCTCCTAGCGGCTGTGGAAAACTCCTGTCAAGCCTCTGCGGCCTTCAACCCTGATCGAAGCTACAGAAAACAAAGCATTTATTCTTCAAAAGAATTGGCCGGTTATTTCGCCTTAATTTGATATTCTGAATTTAAGAACAGAGTTCCAACGAAACGCCCGCTCCCAAGCGGGCGTTTCTTCAGACCCCCTCGTAAGTGATTGAAAATACTAGATTGCAGTTTACTCTTTTGGAATCAAAAGGATAGCGGGGGATGATCCCCCGCTAAGTGATTGAAAACAAAGGAATCGCCCCAGCGAGGGAGGAGGAGGGGGTACTTCCCTTCTCGGGCAGGAAATTCAACCCAAAGGTGGATTAAAAAAACCATCGCTGGGCCCAAGACGGAATGCCGGCTCGATATCTATCCTGAGAATGTCTCTTGATAACACAAACCTCCTGACCCCGGTTTTCCGCAGAAACCGGGGCTTTCTTTTGCCTTTCAGATTTCCCCGAGGACACCTTTTTACTTAAAATCAACCTTCCTTGTTTGGAGGCCCGATGAATTCAAAGACCAGGCAACTCACCGAGAACGGGGCAGAGATTGTCCGTCTGTTCGCACGGTTAGCGCTGGGAGCTTCCTTTCTATCCGCTGTGGCTGATCGTTTCGGCTTATGGGGACCGCATGGAGCAAGGAACGTATCCTGGGGAGATTTCGCTCATTTCGTGGAATACACGGGTGCGGTGCTCTCTCTCTTTCCCAGTTCATTGACGATGTCCTTTGCATGGGCAGCTACCGTCGCAGAGACAGTCTTTGGGATATTGCTCATCGCAGGCTTCAAAACGCGAATTATCTCTGTCTTCTCCGGCCTTCTCCTTTTGTCATTTGCTCTGGGCATGGCCACAGGCCTTGGCATCAAAAAACCACTCGACTATTCGGTTTTCTCGGCGGCCGCAGCAGCATTCTTACTGGCGTTCCAGGAGCCGGACGGATTCACGCTGGACAAGCTTCTGAATCGATCACAAAATTGAGCGGGAGATCCGTGGACGATCCCAAACAGAGTTCGGCCTGCTGAAGTTGCGATCGGTGTGAGTCGGTACCATCGAGCGGACCGGCACATTATATTGAATAGCGCTTCGCCCGCCGTTCGGCAACGACTTTTGTCACTGCTTCACCGGGGTAGCTTCCCCTACGCTGAATCCGGGAGGTTGCCCATTATGGCATACGTCATAGCTGAGCCCTGCATCGGAACCAAGGATACTGCCTGTGTTGATGCCTGTCCCGTAGATTGCATACACCCGAGGAAGGATGAGCCGACCTTTGGAACCGAACGGCAATTGTACATTGATCCGGTGGAATGCATTGACTGCGGCGCGTGCGTGCCGGTCTGTCCCGTGTCCGCTATCTATGCGGCCGACGATTTACCGGAAAGATGGAAGCACTTTGCCGACGTGAACGCCCAGCACTACGGACACTAGGCCTTTTCTATACCGGAAGGCTCTTTGAGCGAGAGCACATTTGCGGAGAAGGCAGCAACCGCTGCCGACCTCCGCGCAGTCGAGCTGCCGATGAAGTCGTTGAGTTTCGAGTTGCGCCCGGTTCCGCCGTTTCGGCTGGACTACACTGCTTGGGCTTTGCGCCGGCGTACGCACAATACGGTAGATCTCTGGGATGGAACCAGTTGGCGGCGTGTCCTGGTGATTGACAATGAGCCGCTCGAAGCAGCACTTACGCAACTCGGAACATCCGAGCGGCCTCGTCTGAAGGTGACTCTGACCGGCAATCGCATCTCTGAACACACCAAAGAACATGCGTCCGGGCTTCTACGGCAAATGTTCGGCCTCGCGACCGATCTCTCTGCCTTCTATCATCTTGCCGCCCGCGACGGGCGTCTGGCCCCGCTGGTCCAGCGCTTCCGCGGGCTAAAGCCACCGCGTTTTCCCTCAGTCTTCGAAGGGCTGGTGAACGCGATTGCATGCCAACAATTATCACTGACAGCGGGAATCTGGGTATTGAATCGTCTTGCGGAGAAATGTGGCCCCACCGTTCACTATGATGGTGCTGTACAGCATGGGTTCCCGCAACCGGCCGGCATTCTCCGCCTGAATCCAGATTCCCTGTGCACTCTCGGTTTCAGCTTTGCTAAAGCTCGTTCTCTGCTGGAACTCGCACAAACGGCCGAGACGGGACAGTTGGAACAAGAAGAGCTGAACAAGCTCAATAATGATCAGGTGATAGAGCGATTGATAAACCTGCGCGGGATCGGCCGATGGACCGCAGAGTATGCCCTGCTACGCGGCCTCGGCAGAATTGATGTCTTCCCCGGAGATGATGTAGGTGCACGAAATCGTTTGGCGCAATGGCTCGGACGCGATGGACCCATGGATTATGAAGCCGTACGGCATGCGGTCAGGCGATGGCATCCGTACAGCGGCTTCGTATACTTTCATCTGCTCCTCGAAGGACTTACACAATCGAAGGTTCTCCTCGAGAGCGCTCGCTGAAACACCACACCATGCAATAGGGCACCTGTTCCATGAAGAGGTCTGGTTGTTCCATAGCATGCGTGGACCTGCTGACGGCAGGACGTTCGATAATCGTTTGTGCAACTGCCTGCCTGCGCTTCTGCAATCATGACAAGGTCCGCCTACTTCTGTTTTGCCGTTGTTCTCAAGCTCCGTACGTAATATGTTGCTTGCCAGATTTCATCGTCTGATAAGGTATTTCCGAAACCTGGCATGCCGCTGAAACGGATGCCATTCTTAACTACCCAAAAGAGCTCAGGGTTCGATAACCGTTGAACTTCAGGCGATCCGAGATCCGGGCAGCGTGGATACATCGCCTTTCCAATGTTGGTAGGACTACGTCCATCGCTGCCATGGCATGAGGCGCAAGCCATACTGAATAATCCTTGGCCGGCTGAGATCTCGGCGGGGTCGTCGAGAGGCGCTTTGGAGTACGAATGGACCGCTGCCTCGTGGATGTACCCGTTGCGAACGATCGCGAAGATGCGCGTTTCAAGCGGTCCCGGCTCCGGAAGCGCGCTGATACTACGCGTTACGATCCAATAGACAATCGCAGCCAGAATCGCGATAGCGACAGCGCCGCTAAAGAATCGGGGCAAGCGAGAATTAGACCTTGTCATTCATTCTGAGAACAGCGCGAATCAGAACACACGACCTCTGGATTCGCCAAAGAATTCAACGTAACCGGGGACCTCTGCGAGGATAATGATCTCCGCTATGAGCCAGCTTCGATCTTTTCGACATGAATCGTCTTTGTGCCGGTGTTGTAGGTTCCAATGACCTTTACCTTTTGTCCGGCAAATTCCTTGGGTTTGTTCTGATTGTCCAGTTGATAAGCCGTCTTGGTTGCGGAGTTGTAGAGGACAAACTTACTGCCCGACTTGACACATGCCAAAGTGCAATCCTTGGGGGTGTGCGTACTGCTCATCTTGTAGCCGGCATCATGATTGCCCATGTTCGCACAGGTGCTGTCCATGATCTCGCCGCTGAAGGTTCGACCGGCCGACTTGGGCGCTGCATAGGTACCCGCTCCCATGAGTACAAACGCGGTAAGCGCTAACAGTGCTGATTTCATCAAGCCCTCCATTCTTTTGAGTTAATGAGGTTTGTCTTCCTCGTGAACGATTTCCCTTATAGTCCGATAACAGCTCCCCAGCAATGGGCCATTCGTCCTTGGTGGGGTGACGCTTGTTGCAATTTGTCATTGTCAATATCCGGCAAATAAGGTGTGCCCTCTCGATGTCATCGGGCCTGCTTAGGAGTGCTACTGCCAACATGAAAGGGACTCGTTCCGCCCCTGCGCTCGCACTATCGCGGCCATTCCGGCGGTTCGCATTCTGGACACTGTTGGTTCACAAAGTCGAGCGTGCTTAAGATCTCCGCAACGTTTGGGGGTATCGAGTGGCCGGGCGCAACATAGGTTGACACTATCTCTCCATAGCGATCGGTCAGGTAAACGAGCGGAACTGGACGGCCGTTCTCATCCGTTGCTCCGGAGATATGATACGCTGCGTGCGTCTTGTCATAGAGGACAACGACTGGTGAACTGCTCTCAATCGGGAATGCTTGCTCTTCCCGCCCGTAAGGAACAACTGCTACAACCGTCGTATCCTGCTCTGAGAACTGGCGACCGTGCTGCTCGACCTCGTGGAGGAAAATGCGCATCGCGTCCGAGTGCCCGAGAAATACCACAACCAGATTGGATAGGCCACGGAAGCTCGATATTCGAATATCTTCACCACGATTAGAAACGAGCGTGAAATCCCGGATCATGAAGCCAGGCCTTTGTACGCCAATCCCTGGATCAACCCTCGCCGCACCGCCAACTTCAGCCTGAATCATTGCATCACCATTCTTCTAACAGTTATAGTCTCGACCAGGTGTCGAGTCGTGGGAAATGAATCAAACATCCCGACAAAGGGTACATCTGTCATCGACATCTTCGAATCAGGCAAGGCTTGGAAATCGGATAGGTTAGAGGCTCGCATCGGCCGCACCCTGCGCCGGCGAGCCATCAGGTGAACGCATATGGGAATCACAGCGGCCCACCCCCTCCAGCCCGTACCGGATACAGGGCGCAGCATCATGGATGATTTTCGATGGGAATATCTAATGCGCGTTGCTCGTGCGCGGCCAAAGTCATTGTTCCTCCTCGTGCGAAGCATGATCTTTCATCACATCGATGGCGAGCGCTGAATGCGCCACGGCACCTCCGGCCCGCATCTCCGCACCCACCCAGATGGCCTCCATGATTTCCTTCTCAGTTGCTCCCCTGGCAAGAGCGCTTTTGGTGTGCGCGCGGATGCAATAGGGGCATTGGGTTACATGAGCGACTGCAATCGCGATGAGGTCCTTCGTCTTGGCAGGCAAGGCTCCGTCGGCAAAGACCTGCCGGCTAAAGGCGCGCCAGGCGTTTAGGGTTTCAGGCGTAAGCTGTTCGCGTTTCTTTGCGATTTCGAGAGTAGCAGCAGGATATAGGGCTTCTTCCATGATTTCGACTCCTCGTATCAAAAGATTTTGCCAATTGCGAATTGAATGAGACGGAGCAACGGCGATGGGAAGACTCCAAACCAAATCAGAAATGCCGAGAGCGCCACCAGGACGACCGATACAGCCGGTGTGCGGCGCGGCAAAGGTTCAGGCACCAAACGCTCCGAGGCTGGCTGATGAAACATCACCCCGACCACTCGCAGATAGTAGAAGAGGCCGATGGTGCTGGTGACGACTAAAACGAAGATGAGCAGCCAAGCATGAGAATCAGCACCTGCAGCCACAAGGTAAAACTTAGCTAGAAAGCCGGCAGTGAGCGGAATGCCTGCAAGTGACAGCAGCATAGCTGTAAAGATAAGCGCAAGCACTGGACGCCGCCAGAAGAGACCTCGATAGTCCTCAAATCGATCTGCATCGCGCTCGCCACTCGAAAGCAAGGTCACGACGCCCAACGCGCCGAGGATCATAACGAAATAGGCCACCAGATAGAACGCACCGGCACCCACGCCGAGGCGGCTGCTCACCTCAGCTGCCACGAGCAGGTAGCCCATGTGGGCAATCGAAGAGTAAGCCAGGATACGCTTGATGTTGGTGGAGAACAGAGCCAGCAGGTTGCCGGCCAGCATAGAGGCGATGGCGATGATCGATAGTACAAGAAGCAAGCGAGGGGATCGGTCGGCTCCAGACAGACTGAAATAACGCAGGAGAAGGGCGAACATCCCGCCTTTCGAGACCGTGGCCACAAATGCGGTGACGGGAGCAGGCGCACCCTCGTAGACATCCGGCGTCCACATGTGGAACGGCGCGAGTGCTAGTTTGAAACCGACACCGACAAGAATCAGAACAGTGCCGGGAATCAGGAGTCCCAGTGCAGATCCGCTTTGAGTACTGCTAATGCGTTGCGCTACGGTTGCGAAATCGAGGACGCCGAGGTCGGCGTAGACGAGGGCGATCCCGAAAGCCAGAAATGCGGAGGAAGAGCCGGCCAGAACCAGATACTTAATTCCGGCTTCGAGGGGCAGCGAACGATCGCGGAGATAGGCGATCAAACCGTATAGCGCGACACTGAGAATCTCAATACCGAGAAAGAGCGAGGTAAAATGGCTGCTTGCAGTGAGCGTCATGGCGCCAAGCGTGGCAACCAGTAGCAAAACATAGAACTCCTCTCTCCTAGCTTCCCGTGCGGCGAGATAGCCATAGGACAACAGCGCAATGAAGAGACTGGCCGCCATCAGCAGACCCATGAAGAAGAACGCGTACCTGTCCATCAGGAGCAGCTGAGTTGCCTGATTTGGCGGCGTAAAGAACGTCGAACAGATACCCGCTGCGAGTCCCGCAAGCGTAAGGCCAAAGGCGGCAGCATGATTACGGCGGACAGCGATCGCTAGAAGCACCACAACAGAAGTTGCAGCGATGATCAACAGCGGCAGGAGCGAAATTACGTGAACGCAGCCCATGGCTCATCTCCAAAGAGCCGGAGCATGACTCGCGGCCTGCGCCAGAGTTTGAAGCACCGGCTGTGGGTAAAGACCCAGCCAGAGCAGCACTGCGATCAGAACGCCCAATACGAATCCCTCGTGCGCCGCAAGATCCGGTAGGTGCCAAGAATGAATATTCGTCCCCTGGAATGCATACTGTACAAAACGCAGCGCATAAAAGGTTGCCGCAAGAACTCCCAATGCTGCAACGGCGGCCGCAGCGATGTGAGCCTGATAAGTACCTATGAGGATGAGAAACTCGCCGATGAAATCACCCAGCCCGGGAAGCCCCAGCGCCGCGAGCGCGAAGAATAACCCGACGCCGCTCAGGCAAGGTATCGTATCCCAGAGGCCGCCCATGGTGTCGATCTCGCGCGATTGCACTCGCTTCTCGACTGCTCCGGCGACCAGAAAGAGCGCACCAATACTGACGCCATGGGCAATCACCGTCATGACGGTGCCGCGCAACGCGAGCGAATTGCCAGCGAAGATCCCAAGCAACACGAACCCAAGGTGGCCAATGCTGGCATAGGCGACAAGGCGCATGAGATTGGTTTGGGAGAAGGCCAGGATGGCACTATAAAGAATTCCAATTACGGCAAGCACGATCATCAGAGGGCTGATGGTATGGACTGCTTCAGGAAAGAGCGGCAGAAGGAAGCGGATCATGGCGTACGCTGCAGTAGCGGCCATCAGGCTCGCCAGTACCAGGTTGCTCGCCGCGGAAGCTTCGGCACAGGCATCGGGAAGCCAGGTATGAAATGGAAAGGCCGGCAATTTGACCGCGAACGCGGCGAGGAAGCCGAGCATGATCCACATCGCTCGATGAGGATCAAGCGGCGTGCCGAGAAGATCCTGATACTCGAAGGTGTAGATACCCGTTGCCTGGTGATGCGCAAAGTAGAGAGCCAGAAGAGCGATCAGCATCAACAACCCACTCAGCTGAGTGAAAAGGAAGAACTTGACCGCCGCATGGGTCCGCCTTTCTCGTCCCCAGACCGAAATGAGGAAGTACATGGGGACAAGCATCAGCTCCCACGAGAAATAGAAAAGGAACAAGTCGAGCGAGAGCAGGACTCCGAGAATTCCGGCAAGAATCAATAACAAATTGAAGTGGTAAAAGCCAACGGCCGTGGCGATCTCTGTCCATGAAACAACCACGGCGACTACTCCAAGAAAGAGCGTGAGCAGCACGAGCAAGAAACTCAGCCCATCCATCCCGAGATGAAAATGAATGCCGAACTGAGGAATCCAGCTCCAATCCAGTTCCTCGCGCCATCCGCCGCCGGCGGTGCTACCTGGGCCGAAATCGCGCGTTGCTAAAACCAAAGCAAGGGCCAGATCAAGAGTGACGGCGGAGAGTGCGATCAGACGGCTGAGTAGCGGATGCAGACGTGCGAGCGGCCAGGCGATGAGCCCACCGGCAATGAGGATCACAATGAGCCAGCCGAGGATCATGAGAAGATCACCACTCCAATCAGGACGATCGTTCCCGCGGCAACAGCGGCCGCATACCAGCGCAGCCTCCCTGATTGAGAGAGGCTTAGGCCGCGCCAGGCAATCTCATTCAACCGGCCAACGCCGGCGTAGAATCCGTCGATCGGATCGCCCTTGCCAACTTTTGCGATCCACACTACCGGCCGCACGAACAGGTGGTCATAAAGCCAATCCATTCCCCAATCTGAAAACCAGAAGCGATGCAGGACACTGCCCGCCGGGCTTGAAGCCAGCACCGTGGAATAGTCCCGCCTGCGCAGGAAGAACACGTAGGCGAGACACAGTCCCAGGAAAAAGACCAGCGCGACAATTGCTTCGGAAAACATCTCGCCGAAGGAAGGACTACGCGTGATGCCCGGATTCCAGGCAAGAACTGTACTAAGGTAGCTCGCAAACGGAGTTCTGATGTAACCACCCGCTATCGAAAGAAATGCAAGAATGAGGCATGGGATGACCATCGCCGGGCCCGGCTTGCGTGTCACCTGGCTGTTCTGCTGCCCGAAAAAGACGAGGAAAATCATCCGGAAGGTATAGAGCGCGGTCAGGAATACTCCCGCCAGTGCGACTACCCAGAGTTCTGCGCTCCCGTTGGCCGCGCTGTAAGCTCCCCATACAATCCAGCCCTTGCTGAAGGCCCCCGCGGTGATGAGGGGCAAGCCCGCAAGCGAGCATCCGGCGACCAGGAATGTCCAAAATGTCACTGGAAGCTTTTGTCGAAGTCCACCCATACGAAAGATGTCGTGTTCGCCGCCCAAAGACTCAATGACAATACCGGCGCCTAAGAAGAGCAATGCCTTGAAAAAGGCATGGGTCATGAAATGAAAAATTGCCGCCGGCCATGCGCCGACGCCAAGCGCAAGAAACATGTACCCGATTTGGCTGATCGTCGAATAGGCCAGAACGCGCTTGAGGTCATGCTGCGTGAGTGCGCTGAAGCCCGCCATCAGCAATGTTGCCGCGCCGATGACCGCGGCCGCGAACTGCGCCTGGGGCGCAAGGGAATAGAGAGTGTGCGTGCGCGCAATCAGATATACGCCCGCCGTCACCATCGTAGCCGCGTGGATAAGGGCGCTTACCGGAGTTGGGCCGGCCATGGCGTCAGGCAACCAGGTCTGCAATGGCAATTGCGCCGATTTGCCTACGGCGCCGCTTAACAGCAGGAAAGCCGCAGCCAGAGCTCCGGAAGAACCGATTGGCCACTGAAGTACAGCGCGATGCATGAGGTCCTGAATGTTTAAGGTGCCCAGATCATGAAAGAGCAAAAACAGGCCGATCACCATTGCGGTGTCGCCAGCGCGCGTGACGATGAATGCTTTCCGCCCGGCGCGGCCGTTGGCCGGATCGCGATACCAGAAACCGATGAGCAGATAGCTGCACAGCCCCACGCCCTCCCAACCGAGGTAGAGGAGCAGTAGATTGTTCGCGAGGACCAGGGTCAGCATGCAACCGACGAACAGATTCATGTAGGCAAAGAAGCGCCCATAGCCATCATCGCCGCTCATAAACTCGGTTGAGTATAGATGAATGAGGAAGCTGACAAACGCCACCACGACCATCATGACGAGTGAAAGTGGGTCGAGATAGAGCGCGATCTCGGGCCGGAGGCCGTTGACATCGAACCATCTCCACAGGATCTGCGTGTACGCGCCCGAAGCTGGTGGGGCGTTCAGAAACGAGATGGAGACCAACAAGGAAATGACAGAAGATGCAGTGATCGAGCAAGTCCCAAGCCATGCGACAGTCTTCTGCGACAGCCGCAGAACCGCAAGCGCCAGGGCGCTCGCAAGCGGGATAGCCGGGACAAGCCAGAGAAGTCGCAGCATCGCTACCCTCTCATCTCGTTTACATAATCGGCGTCGAGTGTTTGCCGACGGTGATAGTACGTGAGCAGCAGGGCTAAACCGACAGAAACTTCCGCTGCCGCCGCGGCAAGAATAAAGAGGAACATCACCTGGCCGTCAGCCTGCCCCCAGCGGCTCCCGGCGGCAACGAACGTGACACCGGCGCCATTGAGCATGATCTCGATAGACACCAGAATCAGGAGCAGATTGCGTCGCAGGAGAACACCGGCCAATCCGACGGCAAACAGAATGCCTCCAAGGATGAGTCCGTCGGCCATTGGAATCGCTGTCACTGCTGTACCTCCCTTCCAGACCTCGAGATCCGTCCCACGTGGCACGCGCCCACCAGTGCCCCTAGCAACAGCATCGACGCAAGTTCTACGCCAAGAAGATAGGGACCATAGAGCGCCAGGCCAATCTCCTTCGGCGTCGAGATCGAACCAATGGTTGCAGATACCGGAGCACGCACGACCAGATAAATCACTTCGAAAAGAAGTAACGCAGACAGAACAGCAGGACCAATCCAGGCGCGCCAGGCCAGCCACTTGCGTTCGGTTTCGCTGTCCTGTGCTCCGAGATTCATCATCATCACTACAAAAACGAAGAGGACCACAATCGCGCCCGCGTAGATGATGACTTCAAGCGCCGCCACCACAGGAGCGCCCATCGTATAAAAGACCACAGCCACGGCCAGAAGCGACACGATCAAATACAGGAGTGCGTGAACCGCAATCGTCCGCGTAATCGCCAGGAGCGTCGCAATCACGGCCACAGCACCTGCAGCGAAAAATGGGATTTCCATCGGATTCGTCATGGCGTCAACCTGTACACATCTGTCGGTGGAGCTTCGTTCTCCGCCTCGCCCTTGTCTTTGCCTTCAATCTGAACTCCCGAAACACGCCAGAAGTTATAACCGGTGTACTTGCCCGGTCCACTGATCAGCAGGTCTTGTTTTTCGTAAACCAGGTTTTGGCGGTTATGCTCAGACATCTCGAAATCCGGGGTGAGTTGAATGGCATAGGTTGGGCAGGCATCTTCGCAGAGCCCGCAGAAGATGCATCGCGAAAAATTGATGCGGAAGAATTCAGGATAGCGGCGCCCATTCTCATCTTCCGTCGCCTGCAGCGCAATGCAGTCGACCGGGCAAACGGCGGAACAGAGATGGCAGGCGACACAGCGTTCGCCGCCGTCCGGATCACGCGAGAGGATAATGCGGCCTCGGGTGCGTGGCGTCAGATATGGCTTTTCGTCCGGATATTGAATCGTGACACGCCGGCGGAAGGAGTGCAGAAACACGTTCCAGATGGTTCGAATCACGCTCAGCATCGCATTGACTTCCTCTCCTTCCTCACTTTTTCGCCAGGACGATTGCTCCGGTGACCAGCAGATTCGCGAGCGCCAGCGGAAACATCACTTTCCATCCGAGAGACATCAGCTGGTCGAAACGTAACCTCGGAAGCGAAGCTCGCAGCAGGATGAAAAAGCATAGAAAAGCAAAGACCTTGATCAGAAACCACGCTAGTGGAGGCAGCCATGGGCCGTTCCATCCTCCCAGAAACAGCACCGCGATCATCGACGAGATCAGGGTGATGCCCAGATACTCACCAACGAAGAACATCCCAAACTTCATGCCCGAATATTCGGAGTGAAAGCCGGCGACCAGTTCCGCTTCCGCCTCGGGAAGATCGAAGGGCAGACGGCGTGCCTCGGCAACGCCAGCAATGAGAAAGAGTACGAAACCGAGGAACTGTGGAACCACATACCAGAGGCCCCGCTGTGCTTCCACAATACGGGTTAGATTAAATGTGCCGGCGAGCAGCACAACTCCCATCAATGACAGCCCCATGAAGACTTCGTAGCTGATCATCTGCGCCGCCGCACGCAGACCGCCCAAAAGCGAATACTTGTTTCCTGACGCCCAACCTGCCAGTACGATGCTGTAGACGCCAAGCGATGACATACCCAGAAAGAAGAGCAGGCCAATGTTCAAATCGGAAACTATGATTCCTGGGGCGACAGGAAGAACGGCGAACGACATCAATACCGTGACCATGATGATGGCGGGTGCGATCACGAAGACGGGTTTGTCGGCAAAGGGCGGGATCCAGTCTTCCTTTGTAAAAATCTTGATCATGTCGGCGAGCACTTGCAGCAGCCCGAACGGCCCCACGCGATTGGGGCCGTAGCGGTCCTGCCAGAGCGCCAGCAGCCTTCGTTCCACCCAGATCAGAAACGCCGAGAGGCTCAACGCCACAATGAGGATGCCGATGATGGACGCGATGGGATGAGAGATCATCATGAGACTCGTTCGATCCGGCGCCAGGTTGGAAACACCTCACCGAAGGCGAAGTCCAAACCATTCGGAATACCAGCAACACCGGCAGGCAAATCGGGCAGGATCTTGGCCGGCAAACGGTGTTTTGCCCCGCCCAGTTCGATTTCCAGCTCTTCGCCTTCATTCGCCAGGCCAAGGCTGCCGGCATCGCTGGCATTCAAAGCAAGATACGGCTTGAATGCGAGTGTTGCGATGGCGGGAGCATGCTGGCTCAGTTCTTCAGTGCCAAAAATGTGTTCGATCGGGATGACAAGCCATTCCCGCTCGCGCCGCACAAAGTGGCTCGGAATCTGGGTGAAGTATTCGCCCTTGCCCGACGGTTTGATCAGGCGAACTCCCGGATCGCCAGTGCGCAACGACGCGCCAATCTCGCTCTGGAATTTGTTGACGGACTGAATCGAGTTCCAGCCCGGTGACCAGAAGAACGGCTGCAACGCGCCGGGAGGCTGAAGCGGGGCACCTTCCATGGTGTACGAGAGCGCAGAGTCCGGATCGACTGGCGGTTTGGGCTCAACAACAGTCAGATTGGCCGTCATCGCTGTGCGCCCGCTCGCACGGTGAGGCTCTCGAGGAACTTTGGCCCCGTCTACTCGGAATTTAGACGATGGCGCGGCATTGACCACGGCAGCCAATTGCGGCACTTCCTTCGCGAGATCGCTCAGCACATCGTCGAGTGAAGACCACTGCGGTTTTCGCAACCATCGCCAACTCTCGCGTACCTCTGCTTGGTGCGGAAAGACAGAAAAATATCGCTGCGCCCGGCCCTCGTTGCTGACCAGCGTGCCATCCGATTCGGCGATCGTGGCAGCAGGTAACAGCAGGCTGGCCCTTGCGCTGGTCGTATTAGACAAGTGCTCGAGTACAATGACGCGAGCGGCGGATCCGAGAAGCGCGTCTGCTTTCTCCAGAGGAAGGCGACGATAGAGATCGTTCTCCAACACGATCACCGTTGCGTCTTTTCCGGTCAGCGCCACCGCCTCATCAAGCGCATGCGCGCCGAGAAGAGCCAACCCAAAGCTGTTGCACTCGGGTGTAAGCAGGCCGAGCATCGCAGGCTGACTAAAACCGCAGAGCGCTTTGGCCACATTAGCTGCCGATTCCACTACTGCAAGACTGCGGCAACTCGGCCCGGAGACAACCAACGGCCGCTTCGCCTTTTTCAGCGCATCCGCGATAACACGAGCCATGGCGCGCATTTTCTCATGCAGCCCAGGGACCGGAGGGGCATTTGCATCAATCTCATGGGCCACGGCGAAACCAAGGCGCGCCGCGTCGTCGGGTGCTGCGCGGTAGGTAATGGCTGCAATGTCATCGAGGCGCGTGGCGAACGGTGCCGAGATGAAGAACGGTCCTCGCTGGTCCTGAACCACTTCACGGACAGCGTCATCCATCCAAAGAGGAACCTGCAGCTTCTTGGCGATTTCCATCGGCTGCTGGCGAACCGACTGTCGTAGACTCAACGCCATCCGCGGCGCTGAGTTGGTCACATCCTCACCCAGGATCAGAACCGCATCGGAGTGTTCAATTTCGTTCAATGCTGGGGAACGTGCGGGCCCTCGCTTGAGGATATCGATCATTGTTGTAATCAGCGTCCACTCTTTGCTCTCAACGCCGGCGAAGAACCGATCCGCGCCAACGAGCTGCCGAAGCGCAAAGTTTGCCTCCAGCGATGCTCGCGGCGATCCGATACCGATCAGCCGATCCCGGCTGGAGGTCAGATTCTGGAATTCCCACTCCGCTGCCTCGCCGGAAATTGCTTCTCCGTCAAGTTGTGGCGTGCGAATTCGGTTTGGACTGTTGACGAACTCGTAAGCAAAGCGGCCCCGGTCGCAGAGAAAATAGCCGTTCACTTCGCTATTGAACCGGTTTACAACACGGCGTAGCAGGCTGTATCGCTCTCCTAGTGTCACATTGCATCCGACCCCGCAATGGCCGCAGACCGAGGGTGCCATGCGCAAATCCCATTTGCGTGTATAGTGCTGTTTGAGCGTGCGATCGGTGAAAACACCAGTTGGACAAACTTCGACAAGATTCCCTGCGAATTCGTTCTCAAGGACGCCATCCTCGTTGCGTCCGAAATATACGGTATTGTTGATGCTGAAAGCATTCAGATCCTTTCCGCCGGCATATTGCCGATAGAAACGTACGCAGCGATAACACTGGATGCAGCGGTTCATCTCGTGATTGAGAAACGGACCAAGATCCTGATTCCGGAAAGTGCGTTTTTGAAATTCCGCCCGGCGGTAGTCATGGCCGGTCATCACCGTCATGTCCTGAAGATGGCATTCGCCGCCCTCGTCGCACACAGGGCAGTCATGAGGATGACTCAACATCATTCCTTCGATGATTCCCGCGCGAAAAGCCACTGCGTCCGGGTCAAGCAGAGAAATCCGCGTATCCGGCGAGGCTGGCGTCATGCACGCCATCACGAGCTTGCCCTTTTTGTCCTGTTCGCCCTTGAATTGTTTGATAGCACATTGACGGCAGGCGCCCACTGAGTTCAAAGCTGGGTGCCAGCAGAAGTACGGCAGGTCGAACCCGAGCGAGAGACAAACGTGCAGCAGGTTGTTCTGCGGGTCGGCTTCGTAGGGCTTTCCGTCGATGTAGATGGTTCCCATCAGCTCTCCATAGCCACTACTTCCAGGGACAACGCTGCTCGCGGATATGGCGCTCAAAATCTTCGCGAAAGTACTTCAATGCACTCTGGAGTGGCTCGGCTGCGCCTGGCGCAAGCGCACAGAAGGTGTTGCCGGGCGCCAGGAATTTCGTTTGAAATGAAAGCTTGTCGATATCGACGGGCTTTCCGCGCCCTGCCTCCATCGCGGCGAGAATCTGCTTCGCCCAGTTCAGCCCGCTCCAGCAAGGCGTGCACCAGCCGCAAGACTCCTGGGCGAAAAAGTGAATCAGATTCGACGTCATTCCCACCGGGCAGGTGCGATCGTCGAGGACGATCATGGTGCCGGTTCCAAGGCGACTTCCGGCCTTCTGCACTTCGAGGAAGTCCATGGGAACGTCGAGATGCTCTTCGACCAGGAAATCTGTTGAAGCGCCCCCCGGAAGCACTCCTCGAAAGCGCAGACCTTCGCGCATGCCGCCAGCGTGTTCTTCCAGGATTTCGCGTATCGTCGTGCCCATCGGCAATTCCCATAGCCCAGGCCGCTTGACCTTGCCACTCGCGCCATAGATTTTCGTGCCATAATCCTTGCTTCGGCTCAGACCCTGATACCAGGTAAAACCCTTCGCAATGATGTGCGGCACGTTCACCAGGGTCTCGACGTTGTTGACCGTGGTCGGCTTACCCCAAAGACCAGCGACGGGCGGAAAGGGCGGCTTGGAGCGTGGGTTGGCGCGCTTGCCTTCAAGCGCGTTGAGCAATCCCGTTTCCTCGCCGCACATGTAGCGGCCTGCGCTCACGTGCAGAATCATCTCCAATGCGAAGTCCGACTTGAGAATGTTCTTTCCCAGATATCCAGCCGTATGTGCCTCGGCGATTGCTCTGGCCAATCGTTCCTGGGCCAGCCTGTATTCGCCGCGAATGAAAATGAAAGCTACATCCGCCTGGGTAGCGTAGGCAGCCAGGATCAGTCCCTCGATCAACTGGTGTGGATTGCCTTCCATTAAATAGCGATCCTTGAAGGTACCTGGCTCCATCTCGTCGGCATTGGCAATCACATACTTAGGCCGTGGCACATCGCTGCCCATAGGGACAAAGCTCCATTTCATTCCTGTGGGGAAGCCCGCGCCGCCGCGGCCACGCAGGCCTGCCTTCTTCACTTCCTCCTGGACGGCTTGAGGAGTCATCTCGCGCAGAGCTCTGCGCAGTCCCTGGTAGCCACCTGCCTGCTCATATCCGCGCAGGCTGAGCGCCTGGCCATCAAGTGGAATTGCCTCGGTAAGTGGTTTCTCTTGGGCCACGGCTACTTGTATGCCTCCAGCACTTGATCGATTCGGTCTGGGCCAAGATCGGTGTGCAATTCGTTGTCCACCAGCATTGCCGGCGCATGATCGCACGCGCCAAGACATACGATCGGCAAGAGAGTGAACCGGTTGTCGGCCGTGGTCTCTCCGAACTCAATCTCTAATCGCTTGGTCAGGTGCTCGCGCATCTTCTCGTAGCCCAGAATCCAGCAGCTCACGCTGTTGCAGACCATCACCACGTGCCGACCTACGGGTTTACGGAAGATGAGGTTGTAGAAAGTCGACACCCCATCGAGGTCCGCCGGAGACATTTCAAGCAGTTCCGCGATATCGCGCACGCTCTCGTCAGAAACCCATCCGCGGTGCCGTTGCACGATCTTCATGGCGTCAATGCATACCGCTTCTTTAGTTGGGTAACGCGCTAGCTCCGCCTCGATCTCCTCTCGTTCCGCAACTGTTAGCATGCGTGTCCTCACCGTATTGTCATCGGTCTACGTCCGCAAGTACAAAATCCATCGCGCCCAGGATGGCAAGCAAGTCGGGAATCATCCGACCGCGAGCCAACTGGGGGAGCATCTGCATATGTGCGAAGGAAGGCGTGCGAATCCGCGTGCGATAGGAAGTCGTGCCCCCATCGCTCACCAGGTAATAGCCGTTGTTTCCTTTTGTAGCCTCTACTGCGCCCAGTGCTTCCCCAGGCGGAATCACCGGTCCCCAGCTCACACCCAGAAAGTGGGTGATGAGCGTTTCGATATCGTGCATGGTGCGCTCTTTCAGTGGAGGGCAGGCGCGCGCGTCGAGTGATTTGTAGGGGCCTTCCGGCATGTTATCAACACATTGCTCGACGATGCGGAGACTTTGTCGCATCTCTTCGACCCGCACCAGACCGCGGTCGTAGCAATCTCCATGAGTCCCTGTCGGGATATCAAACTCGAAATGCTCGTAGCCGGAGTAGGGTTGGGTCTTGCGGAAGTCCCACGCAAATCCACATGCGCGCAGCCCCGGCCCGGTGACCCCCCACTCGATGGCCTCATCTTTTGTGAAGGCACCCACACCCTGGGTGCGCCTCTTGAATATCCTGTTCTGCATCACTTCCTTGTCATACTCGGCGAGCCGCGGTGGAAGGTACTTCAGGAAATCACGGATCAGCCCATCCCAGCCTTTCGGAAGATCCTGCGCCACTCCGCCAATGCGGAACCAGTTGGGATGCATGCGCGCGCCGCAAATTGCTTCGATGATCCCAAACGCGCGTTCACGATCATTAAAGGTGTAGAACACCGGAGAGAGCTGCCCTAGGTCTTGCGCGAACGTTCCGTACCAGACAAGGTGACTGATGATGCGAAAGAGTTCCGCCAGCATCACTCGGATGACTTGGGCGCGCGGCGGTACCTGAATTCCGGCGAGTTTCTCCAGTGCCATCAGGTAGGCCATGTTGTTCATCACGCCGCCAAGATAGTCGACTCGATCGGTGTAAGGAATGTAGGTGTGCCACGATTGCCGCTCACCCATCTTCTCGGCACCGCGGTGATGATAGCCTATGTCAGGCACAGCATCGACGATCTCTTCGCCGTCCAACTGTAAAATCACCCGCAGCACGCCGTGCGTGCCGGGATGCTGCGGACCCACATTCAGGAACAGGAAATCCTCGCCGTCGCGGCCTCGCTTCATGCCCCATTCTTCGGGACGAAAACGGAGTGCTTCCTGCTCGGCATCCTGCTTTGCATCAGAAAGCTGAAAGGGGCCCATCTCCGTCGCACGCGCTGGATGGTCCTTGCGCAGCGGATGGCCGCTCCAGGTTCTGGGCATGAGAATTCGCTCCAGGTGCGGATGCCCATCAAAACGGATCCCGAACATATCCCAGACTTCACGTTCATACCAGTTCGCCGCCGGCCAAAGATCGGACACCGTGTTAATCGTTGCGCGCTCTTCCTTGAGGGGCGTCTTGATCCGGATATATTCATTGCGATCGAAGGACAGAAGGTGATAGACGATGGTGAAGTCACTCGCCGGGTCATCCTGCGGATAAGTCTTCATGCGCTCATCGATGGCCGTGAGGTCGTAGAGCATCCTATATGGTTGATCGACTCCCGTCTTTAATCGGGTCAGCACCTTGTGGATGTTCTCCGGTGCAACCCACAAAGTGGGAATAGCGTCCGCGGTCGCCTGCGGTGTGACTGTATCTTCTCCAACCAGAGAACGGAGTTCGTCGCCAATGGAGGCAGCGGCAGAGGCCTGCGTTTCGGGTTGTCGGGCAACGCTGAGCATCATCAGATTTCATCCACCGGGCGAAGCGTTGTGGTGCGTTGTCTTTCCGCGCGATGGAAATCGCGTTCCGATGGCAGTGGTGCACGCGTTGTTTCCTGCGGGCCGAGCACCCAACTCAATGGGCGGCGCTCGGTCCCAACCGCCTTCTGAAGCAACAACAGTCCTTGTTCAAATGCGTCGGGACGCGGCGGGCAGCCGGGCACATAGACGTCCACGGGCAGAAATTTATCAACACCCTGCACCACGCTGTAGATGTCGTACATTCCTCCGGAATTTGCACAGGAGCCCATGGAGATCACCCAACGCGGCTCCATCATCTGCTCGTAAAGGCGAAGAATAACTGGAGCCATCTTGATGAAGACCGTTCCAGCGACGACCATCAGATCCGCCTCCCGCGGCGTGCCTCGAATTACCTCCGCGCCGAATCGCGAGATATCGTACTTGCTGGTCAGGCTCGTTGCCATCTCGACATAGCAGCAGGAAAGCCCGAAATTGAACGGCCAAATGGAATTACTTCGCCCCCAGCTGAGAAGGTCCTGCAGACGCGAAAAGATGACGCTGCGCTTGATTGCGTTTTCTATTGGATCTTCGCCCGGCCGCACGAGTTCTACCAAGGCATTGCGTTGAGCAGAGGGTGACGGCATCAGGACCGCTCCTTGTCAAATGCGGTCTGGTACCAGTCAAGCGCACCCGTGCGCAGGAGATAGATAAACGCCGCAAGTAAGACGCCGGCGAAAATGAGAGTTTCTATGTAGCCGGGCCAGCCCAGCTCGCGACCGGTGACAGCCCAAAGAAAGAGAAAGATCGCTTCCAGGTCAAAGACAACGAAAAGGGCCGCCACCAGAAAAAACTTCACCGACACACGAGAACGCGCCGAACCCTGGGAGACGATACCCGACTCGTATTGCGACGCCGTCGCGGGGTCCCGGTGGCGTTGTCCCAGGACATAGGAAACTCCAAGCATCACCACGACGATGAAGAGAACTGCTGCAAAGTAAATGGCCAATGGCCAAGTAGTCATCAACGATCCTCCCTCGTACAGTCAATTCGTCAGTGCAGAGCCTGCCCCGTGTGGACCCGCAGCGCCCCATCATTTACGAAAAGCTGCAAGTCAGCACATGGATACATAGATACATATCCGGCACCAAAGGTGGTACGTTGGCGGGCGCTTACTTATTGAATGGGGAACGAGTTACGCCGCAACACCAACACAACCAGCTTCATTAAGATCGTTCTGACGCGCAATAGGCTTCCCGTCACTCGATTGAGTACAGATGACACAGCTGCCCATAATGCTGCATTTCGATTGGAGCACCAGAGGTTTGTTGGGTTGAGCTGAGGAACCCCTCTGATTAGGTTTCAGCGCAGCGGAGCAGTGGAGCACGGCGGCTTGCCCACCTACTGACCAGGAATTGACTCCAACTCAATCGCACGTGGGAAGAGAATATTGTTCTCAAGATGGACGTGTCTGTGCAGATCGTGCTCGAAATCCCTCAGTCCGTCGAAGAAGGCGTGATAAGTCGCGCAGGCATGTACGGGCGCGTTGAAATCGCGACTCAGACTACGGATCTCTGCGAGTTGAACTCCCACATTATCGTGCTCCTTGATGAGAAGCGCGAGGGGGTTCCCGATAGAGATGCAGGAATCCGCTGCCTCGACGCCGGTGCTTGCCTTTTCTGCTTCGAGTTTCGCGATCAGGGGGAATACAAAAACCTCTTCTTCTGCCAGATGGTCCGTCAGTTCCTCGGCCAGATCGGCCAGTTTCACTCGGATCATGGCCAGTTCCGGATTTGTACCTCCGTGGGCCTTGACCACCTTCATCGCCAGGCCCGACAGCCGTGGAAGTTCTGCCTTGCAATAGGCGTGATGCGTCGCGACGATGTGCTTCGTTAGGTTCGCAAGGGATTCCTTCGTCCAGTCCTTCACTTGCGTATTTTCGCTGTGGGAAGCAGCTTCGAGTGCAGCAATAACTGTCTCAACGTCAACGTCCTTTGCTGCGCACGCCTCGGCGAGCGGCTTACGTCCTCCGCAGCAATACTCAATTCCGAACTTCTCGAATACGCGGATGGATGTCGGCTGGGTTTGCGTGATCTCACGAACGGTTTGTGTTGCGGCTGTCATCATTTCCTCCCTCAAGCACCATCAATGCTAGTGTTGCGGCAGGAATGCCACCGGAACAATGTGACGTCTGTTTCAATTCTAAGTACGAATGAACTAATCACAAATATTGCCATAAGGTAGATGATTTCCATACCAGCAAATCTCTACGCTGGCTTTGAAGAACTGTCGCTTCGATCGCATCGACAACGACCGTGAAAACGTATTGTGTCATCCCCGCGCGGCTACTGAACAAAGTTCGATGGGCCGGTGCTGTCTTTGTGCTATTCATCCTGTTTCCCTCAATGAGTTCGGCCGGGCTTTATCCTGTCACATCGCCTGTTCCTGAAGACCAGCAAGGTTCGGTGTCCCGCGGTGAGGCGTTGTTCACAGGGAGAACCCTCTTCCACAATCAAGGACCCTCTTGTATTTCCTGCCATAGCATTACCGGACTCCCGTTCCCGAATGGAGGAACACTAGGACCCGACCTGACGCACACCTACGCAAAGCTGGGTCCAACGGGAACCCAAGCAGCGATGCAGACTCTATACTTCCCGACCATGATTCCCGTTTACCGTGACCATCAACTGGTTCCACAAGAACAGGCGGACATGGTGGCGTATTTTAAGGCAACAGCCGCTGAAGCCAAGTCACAGGAGCAGTGGGCGACCCAGATTTTGATTCTCGCAGCTTTCGTGCTGGGCATTATCTTTGTCGCTCTCACTGCATTCTTCTGGAGAAAGCGCGTGCTGTCGGTACGGCGGGCTCTCGTCGCCAGAGCCACAGGACAAGGAGTGAGATCTTGAGCTGGATCAAAGACATCCTTAACCCGAAGATGCGGCAGTGGGAAGAGTTCTACCGCAACCGCTGGCAGCACGATACGGTTGTGCGTAGCACGCATGGAGTGAACTGTACCGGCGGCTGCTCGTGGAATATCTATGTAAAAAACGGCATCGTCACCTGGGAGATGCAGGCCATCGATTACCCCAAGCTCGAAAGTGCTCTGCCGCTATATGAGCCTCGCGGATGTCAGCGCGGCATTGTATTTTCCTGGTACGTTTACAGCCCCTTGCGGATCAAGTACCCCTATCTGCGCGGCGTACTCATGGACTTGTGGGAGAACGCGCGAACCAGACACGTCGATCCGGTCGAGGCGTGGGCTTCTATCGTCGAGGATGAGGAGAAGCGACATCACTATCAGACTGCGCGCGGCAAGGGTGGATTCCGCCGCACAACTTGGGACATGTGCCTGGAGATTGTCGTCGCTTCGATGCTCTACACCGCGAAAAAATATGGGCCGGATCGAGTGGTTGGTTTTTCCCCGATTCCTGCCATGTCCATGCTCAGCTATGCTGCCGGCTCACGCTTTCTGCAACTTTTTGGTGGGGTGCTGCTCAGCTTTTACGACTTGTACGCTGATTTCCCGCCTGCCTCACCGGAAACGTGGGGGGAAAAAACAGATGTTGCCGAGAGTGCGGATTGGTTCAACAGTAAGTACATTGTGGTTACAGGAAGCAATCTGAACATGACCCGCACGCCGGATGCGCATTTCGCGATCGAGGCGCGCCACCACGGTGCAAAGTTGGTAGTCCTGTCTCCGGACTTCAGCGACGTTTCTAAGCAGGCAGACTGGTGGGTGCCGATTAACGCCGGCATGGACGGGGCATTCTGGATGGCCGTCAATCACGTCATCCTTCAAGAGTTCTATGTGGAGCGACAGGTTCCTTATTTCGTTGAGTATCTCAAGCGCTACTCCGATACACCGCTTTTGATCGAGATCGAGAAGACCGCAGACGGCCACACGCCGGGACGATTTGTTCGCGCAAACCGGATAAACCGTTATCGCGATACAGACAACGGCGACTGGAAATTTCTGGTATTCGACAGCCGGAGTGGTGAGGTGCGGATGCCGCAAGGCTCCATTGGATTTCGCTGGCAGAAGCAGGAAGGCCAGTGGAATCTCGAAATGAAAGATGGTCTGGATGGCTCCGTGATCGATCCTCAACTTAGCCTGATCGATCATCGCGAGGAAGCCCTCGAAGTTTCGTTCCTCGACTTCGGAGGTGGGCGGACGTTTCGGCGGACCGTACCCATCCGCCATATCGACACGATCGACGGGCGGATTGCGGTCACTACGGGACTCGATCTGCTGATGGCTCAGTACGGCGTGTCGCGAGGATTGCCCGGAGATTATCCGGCCAACTACGAAGATGATGAGATCGCCTACACTCCGGCATGGCAGGAGAAGTTCACCGGAGTCGGGAGAAGGACCGTCATTCAATTGGCGCGTGAGTTCGCGATTACGGCGGAGAAGACCAAGGGCAAATGCACCATCATCATTGGCTCGGGCGTAAACCATTGGTATCACAACAATCTGCATTATCGTTCGGGGATTTCTGTTCTGATCCTTTGCGGGTGTGTGGGGGTAAATGGTGGTGGACTGAACCACTACACCGGCCAGGAAAAGCTCACGCCCATGGCTTCCTGGAGCAGTATAGCGATGGCACTCGACTGGATTCGACCGCCGCGCCTGCAAAACGGTCCTTCCTTCCACTATGTTCACAGTAATCAGTGGCGCTATGAGAAGACCCACGCTGACCATCACCCTGCCAGCGGCCACTTTGCGCGCGAGCACTGCATGGACCTGCAGGTGGACGCGGTGCACATGGGTTGGCTGCCTTTCTACCCGCAATTCAATCGCAATCCAATCCACCTCGTGCATGAGGCCGGGGAAGCAGGAGCGCACAAGCCTCACGAAATCTCCGATTGGCTAGTGGAGCAACTCCGTACTGGACGAACGCGCTTCTCAGTCGAAGAGCCTGATCTGCCGGAAAACTGGCCTCGCGTATGGCTGATCTGGCGGGCCAATGCCCTCCACACCAGCGCCAAGGGTCACGAATATTTTCTGCGTCACTATCTGGGCACACACTCCAATGCGATTGCGGCGGAGACAGCGCAGGAATCTGTCCAGGAGGTGCAATGGCGGGAGGCTTCAACCCAAGGCAAGATGGACTTGGTGGTTGATCTAAATTTCCGAATGGATACTTCAGCCCTGTACTCGGACATCATTCTGCCATCGGCGAGTTGGTACGAGAAGAACGACCTCAACACCACCGATCTTCATTCCTATTTTCATCCGCTGGGTGCTGCGGTACCTCCTTGCTGGGAATCGAAGAGCGATTGGGACATCTTCCGCGCGCTCGCGGCAAAGACGAGCGAACTGGCAAAAAAGCATTTCCCAGAGCCGTTCAAAGATCTCGTAGCGACTCCCCTGCTGCACGACACACCTGATGAGATTGCCCAACCGGAGGTGCGCGATTGGACCAAAGGGGAATGCGAACCAATTCCGGGTAAGACCATGCCACACTTCTCGATTGTTGAGCGCGATTACGTCAACCTGACGCATCATTTCAATTCGCTCGGCCCGGGAATCAAACAACACGGAGTGGAGGACCACGGAATTGAGATGAAGGTCGCGGATTTGTACGATGAATTCGCCAAGCTCGTGCCTTCTTATGAATGGGGCGGCCACCGCTATCCTTCTCTGGAAGATGCGAAGTACGCTGCCGACGCTGTGCTCTTCTTTGCGCCCGAAGCCAACGGGGAGGTTGCTTATCGGGGGTTCAAGGATCGAGAACGGAGCGTGGGATTACCACTGGCAGATCTGGCGGAGGCTCGCCGCGGAGTCCGCTACAGCTTCAGCGATCTCACCAGGCAGCCACGCCGGATTCTAACCAGCCCCTGTTGGTCGGGTATCGTGAATGACGGCCGTGCCTATAGCGGGTTTGTCACCAATGTCGAGCGGCTCGTCCCGTGGCGGACACTGACCGGCCGTCAGCAGCTTTATCAAGATCATGAAGCCTATCGTGCGTTCGGTGAAGCATGCCCATCCTTCAAGCCGCGCATCTCCCTCGAAGACACGTTCAATGTCATCGAGAGCAAACCAGCCGGACGATCCATCACTTTGGCCTGCATTACGCCCCATGGAAAATGGCATATCCACTCCACCTACTACGACGATCTGCGGATGCTGACTCTCTCACGAGGAATCGAGCCATTCTGGCTGAATGATAAGGACGGCGCCGAGATTGGTGTTCTCGACAACGATTGGGTGGAAGCTTACAACGACAACGGCGTCGTGGTGACGCGCGCCGTCGTCAGCGCTCGCATCCCGCGAGGAATTTGCATTTTCTATCACGCACCAGAGCGGACAATTTCTTTCCCGAAATCCCCGATGCGCAAAAATCGGCGCCCTGGAGGAACCAACAGCCTGACGCGTATGCGCCTGAAGCCAGTGCTGATGGCCGGGGGATACGCACACAATTGCTACCGCTTCAATGACTACGGCCCACCGGGCACGGATCGGGACACCTACGTCATTGTTCACAAACTTGAAGGTAAGCCGCAGTGGTAACAGGGGAATGCATCAACGCAGTGGCAACTAAGGAGATAGCATGAACATCCGCGCTCAGGTTTCGATGGTCTTTCATCTCGACAAGTGCATCGGATGCCACACGTGCAGCCTCGCTTGCAAGAATCTGTGGACTGATCGGCCGGGTACCGAGTACATGTGGTGGAATAATGTCGAAACCAAGCCAGGAACAGGCTATCCCACCCTTTACGAAGACCAGGAGCAATATAGCGGCGGCTGGGTAGTGGAGAACGGCAAACTTCGCCTGCGACTCGGTAGCAGGAAAAGCGAGTTGGTCAACATATCCTATAATCCGCGCCTGCCTGCCCTCGATGACTACTACCATCCCTTTACCTACCGTTACCAGGACCTGATCGATGCACCGCCGGGCGAGGATCAACCGGTCGCGAGGCCGATATCGATGATTACGGGCGAGGACATGGAGATCGAGGCCGGCCCAAACTGGGACGACTCCATGGGCGGCTCAGAGATTTATGCTGCAAACGATCCGAACCTTAAATCCTTGACTGAAGAGGAGCGACGGCAATTTTTTGAACTCCAGCAACTGGTCTATTTTTACCTCCCACGAATCTGTAATCACTGCCTGAACCCGAGTTGCGTCGCGGCCTGTCCCTCTGGAGCAATCTACAAACGGGGCGAAGACGGTATTGTGCTCGTGAGCCAGGAAAAATGTCAGGGCTGGCGCATGTGTATTTCCGGCTGCCCATACAAGAAGGTGTACTTCAACTGGAACAGCGGAAAAGCGGAGAAATGCATCCTCTGCTATCCGCGCATGGAAATGGGCGAACCGCCGGCGTGCATGCACACCTGCGTGGGAAAGATTCGCTATCTCGGGGTCGTTCTCTACGATGCGGATCGGATTGAGGAGACTGCTTCAAAGCCAGAAGCTGAATTGGTGGAAGCGCAAAGGGACCTCATTCTGAATCCGTTCGATCCGGAGGTGGTTCGGCAGGCGCTCATCTGTGGCATCGATCTGAAGATCATCGAATCCGCTCAGAAATCTCCGATCTACAGGTACGTAAAGCAATGGCGAATGGCTCTGCCTCTACACCCGGAATGGCGGACGTTGCCCATGCTGTTTTATATCCCGCCCCTGCTTCCAGTCACTGCCACCCTGAGCCAGGAGGGTTATTACGAGATGGACTCCGAGTTCTTTAGTTCACTTGAAAGTGCACGGCTACCCATCCGTTACATGGCAAGCTTGTTTACCTCTGGCGATGAAGCTGAGGTCGTTGCGGTGTATCGCAAACTGCTGGGAGTGCGCATTTATAAACGAGCAGAAAGCGTTGGCGATATTTCCATGGAAACCGCATTTCAGGCACTCAAGGAAGCTGGATTGACACCTGAAGATGTGGAAGGCATTTACCACTTGACAGCAATCGCAGGAGCCGACGAGCGGATGGTTGTTCCGCCCTTCCTGCGCGAACAAGCCATTGAGATGGGAATGGATACGCAGGACTTTCAAGAACATCGCGGATTTGGCAATCTCATCTGGCCGACACGGGGGTTATGAAGCATGACCATTTATTCGATGTTTGCCGTGATTCTTGATTATCCGAAGGTCCCTTTCACAGAGGTGCTGGAGGACTGTGCCGCAGACCTCGCATCGGAGGCTCCAGACGCACAGGCACATCTGCTTGATTTTCAGGCTTCGGTAGCGCAGAAAACGCTTGGCCAACTCCAGGAGGCCTACACCGGAGCTTTCGACCTGCGGCCCGATTGCACGCCGAACCTTGGATATCACTTGTTTGGCGATGATGCACGGCGCGGAGTTTTTCTGGCGGAGTTGAAGGGGCGGATGGAAACTCGCGGCATGGTGCTCGGAGTCGAGTTGCCCGATCACATTACTTTCATCCTGGACTACCTGGACCTGGCCGAAGAAGAACGGCCTGCAATGATCGAGGACTGCCTTCTGCCCGCGGTCACTCGGATGATCGAGGTCCTTAAAGCGAGTGGAAACCCTTATGAGCATGCACTGCGCGCTCTCCTGAGGTTGGTGCATCATCAGCACGAAATATTGGCCGCATCCGCGCTGAAGTGGTGGACGCCTGATGGGATAACAATTCCGCCCGGAGAGGACCGGCATGGATAATTTTCTCTTTATCGCGTTCCCTTATATTGCGCTCACCCTGGCTATCGGTGTCAGCATATATCGCCGCCTGCGGCAACCCTATACCTATTCCAGCCTTTCCTCCGAAATTCTTGAGAAGCGGAAGCTGTTCTGGGGATCTGTGCCTTTTCACTATGGGATCACGCTGATCCTGCTGGCACACTTGCTGGCAGCTTTTTTACCAGGCCCCGCCGCATGGCTTCTCGGAGACCAGACTCGTCGCCTGGTTCTCGAGGTGACTGGAATGGCTCTGGGCCTGTACACATTTTTCGGTTTGGTTGTGCTGATCATTCGCCGGCTGGCTCCGAAATCGCTGGTCCAGGCGGCAACCACCTACATGGATGGCCTGATTCTCTTTGTGCTTCTGATTCAGATCGGGAGTGGGACCACCATAGCTATCTTTGATCGATGGGGAGGATTGTGGTACCTACACACCGCTGTTCCGTGGTTCTGGTCGCTGGCTACGTTCCGCCCGGAACTGGTGACGGTGGTATCCCTTCCAGCTTTTGTAAAGCTGCATTTTGTTGTCGGGTTCCTCGTAATTCTCTTGTTCCCATTCGGCCGTCTGGTCCATCTAGTCATGCTTCCGCTTCAGTATCTCTGGCGACCCTACCAAGTCGTGATCTGGAACCGCCGGAAGCCAGATTCGTACGTAAAGGAGGTCGCAAAATGATTGAGATTCCCCCATCGGAGGCCCCAGTAAAGCACGGCCCGGAAATCAACCGGCGGAGATTTCTCGTTCGCCTCAGTATCACCCTGAGTTCGATTGGCGCTGCCCTGATAGCTTTGCCCAGCGTCGCGTTCTTGCTGGGTCTGAGGAAGTCACCTCAGATCTGGCGAACGGTGGGTTCGCTCGATGACTTCAAGATCGGTTCAACCGTGAACGTCGCCTTCGAGGACCCATCACCACTTCCCTGGGCCGGGGTGACCGCGCAAACAACAGCCTGGCTGCGCCGCGTGGACGAGCGAGAATTTATCGCGTTTTCGACCATCTGTACTCATCTCGGGTGCCCTGTGCGTTGGCTGGCTGAAGCAGACCTTTTTATGTGTCCTTGTCATGGCGGGGTGTTTTATGCCGACGGGCAGGTTGCCTCAGGCCCTCCGCCAAAACCACTTAATCAATACCCAGTACGTATCAACAAAAACTCCGTTCAGATTTTAACGATGCCAGTTCCGATTGCCTAATCCGGAGGAGATCGACATGCGAATGTTGAAACAGGCATGGCTCTGGTTCGACGACCTGACCGGTGTTTCAAAGATATTAGGTCCGCTGTTGGATCACCCGGTCCCCAAGGCCCGGAAATCCGCATGGTTCTATGTGTTGGGCAGTGCGACCCTGATCGCCTTTTTGATTCAGGTCGTGACCGGAATCGCGCTCGCAAGCGGCTATGTTCCGTCTTCAGGCCAGGCCTATAGTACCCTGCAATTCATTTCCGGCGCTCCTATCGGGCGGATCGTACGAGGCATTCACTACTTCGGCGCCTCGGCGATGATTATTCTCATCGGACTGCATACGATTCGTGTGTATTTGATGGCGTCCTACAAGTATCCGCGCCAGATGAACTGGCTGAGTGGCGTCGCGCTGTTGTTGCTGACGCTCGCGATGGTCTTCACGGGACAATTGCTGCGCTGGGATCAAACGGGCTTCTGGTCCGTACTCATCGCCGCCGAGCAGGCGGGCCGGGTTCCGCTTATTGGCAATTGGTTGGGCCACTTCATCCTCGCAGGAGATACCGTGGGGGGCGCCACGTTGAGTCGCTTCTTCGTCGCCCACGTCTTTCTCTTTCCCGGGCTTATTTTTCTCATCGTCGGCTTCCATCTCTACCTTGTCGTCCACAACGGAATCTCCGAGCCTCCATCCGTCGATCGACCGGTTGATCCTAAGACTTATCGTCCTTGGTTTCATGCGCTGCTCGCCCGCGAGGGAGAACCCTTCTGGCCGGACGCCGCCTGGCGCGATGTGGTATTCGGTTTTTTGGTGGTGCTGACGGTTGTGGGGCTTGCGATTGTGGTTGGGCCTCCAATGCTGGGCAAGCCACCGGATCCGTCCATCATCGAAGCTACACCTCGTCCAGAGTGGTATTTCTTCTGGTACTACGCCATTCTCTCTCTCATTCCGAAATGGTCGGAAGCTCTGGTGATGGTCTGGGGGCCAGCAATCTTCGGAGCTGCGCTGATTCTGCTTCCTTTTGTGGCTCGCAAGGGGCAGCGTAGCCCGCTACGGCGTCCATGGTCGTTCGTCATTGTGGCAGCGATTCTGTTCATGATCGCGTACTATGGCGAAGTTGGCAAAATAGCGCCGTGGTCTCCCCGAATGGAAGCACCTCCGCTGCCTGTCCAGGTCGTCGGCGTAACCAGCGGGCCGATTGCCGACGGCGCCCGCGTATTTCACGATAAGGGTTGCGAGTATTGTCATAAGGTATCCGGGTATGGTGGCATTCGCGGGCCGGACCTTACGTACGCGGGTGATACGTTGACGCCGGCACAAATCACGACGCGCATTTACAGCGGAGCCGAGAATATGCCGTCGTATCGCAACAATATGACCTCGGATCAGTTGTCCGCTCTGCTTGCGTTTCTTCGATCTCGCCACCGCCAACCCATCGAGCCGCCGCCTGATTCGGGCCAGTAATTGCAAGAGGAGAATCTGATGAACTTGGATTTAAGCAAATCAAGCAAGGATTGGAGCGACCAATCGCTGGCCAGCCTAATCGAGCACATTGTCGGCACTCACCATGCATTTTGCCGACGGGAAATCACTCGGATCGCGCTCCTCTCCAAAGAAGCAATTGACAAGCAGGGGAAAAGTCATCCAGAGCTGAAGCGGATTCACGATCTTTTTTCCCAGATGAGCCGGGACCTGTTGATGCACCTGCTCAAAGAGGAACAGACGCTCTTTCCTTATATAGCCAAAGTCGAAGCGGAGGTCGTCCGGGATGCTTCCGTATCCTGGCCACCATTTGGGACAGTGGAGAACCCAATTCGGATCATGGTTCTCGAACACGTCAAAACGGACGATGAACTTAATCAAATTCGGAAACTCAGCAATGACTACACTCCACCCGATGGCGCCTGCGACAGCTATGCGAAGCTTTACGAGGCACTTTCGGCATTCGACCGCGATATGCAACAGCACATTAAGTATGAAGATGACCTTCTGTTCCCACGCGCAGTCGCAATGGAGGAAGAAGCATGCAAGAAATCGAGAGTAGCGAATGAGTAGCTGGTACTCGAGCGTAACTAAAGATGTCTGCCAATCTCCCGAGGCACGGGCGATGAGACTCGCCTCAAATTTCCTCCAGCAACCTGTGTGTCCAATGGCAAGCCGCAGGATCCACGGGCGGGCGCTAGTCCTCGGTTGACGACTCGGTTCGCTGCTCGCGACCAGGCAAAAAGTAACGGCGGCTGGTCACATCAATGTGCTCGACACATCGATGTGATCAGTTTTTTCAGATGAGGTGGCGATGCACCGCATGTGTCACCGCTTCCAGGCGGTTGTGGGTCCGCAATTTTTTGTTGATGTGGTGGAGATGATTCCGTAGAGTCTGTGGGCTGATTCCGAGTGCCTTCGCGATTTTCGGGGCATCGCTCCCCGCAGCAAACATCCGTAGAATCTCAAGCTCTTGTGGTGACAAGGGAGTGATCGGCGCAGCTCCGTTCGTAGTGGGTTCGAGACTTGCCACTTCATGCGAGATCGCGATCATCTTACGGAAGACTTCCTCGCGTTTCTTCTGTTCGCTGATGTCGCGGGCCAGATGGATGACAAGCGTCTTTTGTGTTCTGCGATCCAGATACGGGATGGTCGAAATATTCACCCACTTTCGTTCTCCATCTCGCATCGTCACGTTCAGATCGAAGTTCGGCATGTCTTTCGGCTTCAGCGTGCATTGCAGCTCTACGCAGCGATCAAGACAGACCTGCGTCCCCAGCGTGCCCACACCGTGGAGAAGTTGCGAGCAGGTCTTGCCGAGGGCTTCTTCTTCGGAGTAGCCAAAGAGTTCCTGGGCAGCCCGATTCCAATAGCAAATTTCGCCTGACTCTCGAACCGCAAAGACGCCGTCAGAGGCTCCAGCCAGGAAAGCGAAGAGTTCGGCTTCCAGCATGTGCATACCCCCGCGAAGAGACTTCTACATCACCTTTCTTATCTGAGAATCGCGTCACCCTTCATAAAGCAACAGTGACTTTTGTCCCCCTGTCAGCGCAACCGTTTGGCAGATCAGCATTTAAGCAATCGAATCAGTACTTTGCATAATGGTATATGGGATCCGCCGAGTGAGTCTAACAGGAGCCTGCGCCATCTTCGAGCTGAACCGCTCGCAAAGGCCGTTTTGCGCGTGTCTTGCGGCGGTGCTCCCAAGACACGCCTAGTGATCCAGAGTGCGTTCCATTGCGACAATGACCTTCTCTACTGACAGCGTACAAAAATGCTCCAACTCCGCTGCTGCGGGAAGCAATGGAACATCGGGCGCCGTAATTCGCAAAATAGGAGCATCGAGGCAGTCGAATGCCTGTTCGGCGATGACAGCGGACACTTCGGCTCCGATCCCGAGAGTGCGGTTATCCTCGTGTACAACCACGGCGCGGCTGGTCTTGGAGACGGATTCTAGAAACGTATCGGTATCGAGTGGGGAAAGCGTCCGCAGATCAATCACTTCGACTTCGGCTCCGTGCTTCTGCTTCATCTGCTCGGCGGCCTGCAGCGTAAGCTGCAACGTATACCCATAGGAGATTGCAGTTAGATCCGTTCCCTTGCGGCGGACCGCAGCTTTCAGGAGGGGAACAGTGTAATCCTCTTGCGGCACTTCTTCCTTAATCGATCGATAGAGCTTCTTGTGCTCGAAAAACATCACCGGATCGTCATTGCGGATCGCAGCTTTGAGCATCCCCTTCGCATCATAGGGGGTCGATGGAGCGACGACGACGAGCCCCGGGCAATGGATGAACCAGCTGGTGTTACTTTGCGAGTGGTAGAGTCCGCCGCCAACGCCTCCGCCATAGCAAACGCGGACTGTCATCGGGCAGGTCTGCGTCCCGGCACTGCGATAGCGCAATTTCGCCGCCTGTTGCGTAAGCGCGTCCATGGCCGGCGTAATGAAGTCGACAAACTGGATCTCCGGCACAGGTCTCATGCCCGCCATCGCCGCGCCGATCGAAGAGCTGATAATGGCGCCTTCTGCAAGGGGCGAGTCGATGACCCGCTCGCTACCGAATTTTTCTAGTAGCCCCTTGGTGGCTTTGAAGGCGCCACCCATCTTGCCGACGTCCTCACCAATAATGAAAACATTGGGATCACGTTCCATCTCTTCGCTGAGCGCCGCGTTAATGGCATCGATATAGGTCATCACCGCCATGATGGACTCCCTTCGGGTCGTGGAGGCCAAACCTTACGCTTCAACTCACGCTCCCGGATGCTGAAGGAGTAGACGTGATCGAGCGCCTCATCCGGTTTCGGCTTAGGAGAATTCTCTGCGAACGCGACGGCCTCGTCGATCTCCCGATTAATCTCGGCAGCCAGTTCCTGCTTCCACTGATCAGACCAGAGGTTCCGCGCTGCGAGGTAGCGTTCCATCGCTGGAATGGGATCGCGCGCTTTCCAGTACTCGACCTCGACTGGATCACGATACTTGGCGGGATCAATCTCAGAATGACCGTACCAGCGGTAGGTCTTGCATTCGACGAGTGTCGCTCCTCGGCCCGAGCGCGCCCGATCAATCGCCTCGCGCATCGCGGTGTACACGGCCACGACATCATTGCCATCGACCGTGACGCCGGGAATCCCGTAGCCTGCGGCTTTCGAACTCAAGTTCTCGACTGCTGTCTGCAGCGACAGCGGAACAGATTCCGCGTAACCGTTGTTCTCAATCACGAAGATGATGGGCAGCTTGTGTACCGCTGCGAAGTTCACCGCTTCGTGCCAAAAGCCGAGACTGGTGGCACCCTCGCCGGTAAGCGCGACAACAACGTTGGGCTTTCTCTGCATCTTGTAGGCCAGGGCGATTCCAACACCGATATTCTGTTGAGCCGCTATCGTCGATGACGGTGTAATGACATTCAATGGCGCATACCCGCAATGGGCTGGGGCCGAGCGCCCCTGGTCAGGGCTCGTCTCCCTTCCATAAATATGCGCCAACAACAACGTCAGCGGTGTGCCTTTCATGATGTTCGTGACGAAGTTGCGGTGAGAGGGTCCAACCGTGTCTTCGGGTAACAGATCAATCGTCGCGCCAACTTCAGTTGCTTCCTGACCTACGGCAGCAAAATAGTTTCCGGCGAACCTTCCCTGGCGGTAAAGGACGCGGATACGCTCCTCAACCATTCGGCACTTGAGCATGTAAGTATAAAGACGACGAAGCACTTCGGGATCAAGCTGCTGGGAGTCTTCGTGGGGTAGACTTTCCGTGTATTGGTTGGCGGTCGCCATGTTCTGCTCTGCTCCAAAGGCATTTACAGCCTTCGGGCTTTAAATGTTCTCACTTTTTCATGTTCACTCCGCGCAAGGCGACCAACAATGAGTCATACGTACTCCGCGCCGCAACAAAAATACCATTCGCAGGGATCACACGCTGGCTTAAAAACCTGGGAACCCCATTGATTTCAGACCGGCAGTGTCCGGTTGCGTGAGGATCGCGATCCAGCATACTGGCAAGGCTTCTATCTGGCATGAGGACCTTCTCGCCCGGAGCATTCAACCGGTCGCGAAGGAACTCAATCTTCCGCACATCGCCTGGCGTCTTCTCCGTCACTGGGAGGCCACGCAGATGGAGGAAGGACGTGTGCCCGTCAAGGCGGCGCAAGAGCGCCTTGGACACTCGCGCCCGGACATTCTTCTCAAGTTCTACGCCCATGTCCTCGACGAATCGGCAGACCTGTCGGCAAAGACCCTGAGTGGACAGCTGAGCGGCCCATCTTCGGCCGCTGCAGCCGCCCAGGCTGGTGACTGAGGACGTTTGAAGCGCCAATTGGCAACCAGAGGGTGCAGCCTTTGGATTCAATCGTCTTAAGCTGTTGAAAAGGATGGAGGCGCGGGTCGGAATCGAACCGACGCATAAAGGTTTTGCAGACCTCTCCCTTACCACTTGGGTACCGCGCCCTGGACAGGAAATCTTACTTCAATAGGCGACTGTGAAGCCAGTCTGCGCAGAATTTTTTCTCGGCTGACTGGAGCGGGAGACGGGATTTGAACCCGCGACCCTCGCCTTGGCAAGGCGATGCTCTACCACTGAGCTACTCCCGCAGAATTACTTTCTGAGTATATAGGGTGGAAGAAATGCGGTCAAACTCTGCGCTCTGCGACAACAGCCTTTACCTTGTATCCTTTCGTGGCGAAGTAGAGCACGACAATGTAGCACGCGAGAGGGATAAAGAAAGCATGCTGGATGTCTGAGGCGTCAGAAATCTTGCCCATAATGGCCGGAAAGATAGCGCCCCCCAGAATGGCCATGACTTCAAGCGATGATCCGCGCTTGGTGTAGGGGCCCAGGTGACGGATGCTCAGGGCAAAGATGGTGGGAAACATGATGGAGTGAAAGAACCCAAGCAGCACGATTCCTGCAAGCGCCAGCGGACCATGCAGAAAGATGATGGGCAGCACGGAGACAAGACATCCGGCGGCAAAGGCAGCAAGCAGGTGCGCGGGCCGGATCTTTTTCATGAGTGCGGAGCCGGCAAAGCGGCCTGCCATGAAGCCGACGAGGTGCAGCTTGAGGTAGTTGGCGGCGACCGTGTCCAGCGTGCCCGGCTGCGTGTGCTGCACATAGCGGATGACGAAGCTGGCCACTCCGACCTGCGCTCCGACATAGCAGAATTGCGCGGCCACGCCTTTCAGGAGGTGGGGAAACGCGAAGATTCCGGAGAAGCGCGGCGATTCCTCTTCGGCGCTTTCTTCCTGAATGACCGGCAGCTTTGCTGACCAGATCATGAAAGCCATGATGAGAAAGATACCGACAATGAGAAGGTATGGCAGACGGACTACGTCGGTCTCAGAGTGCGCGGAATGTGCGCGGGAGAGGATGAGGGCCGAGCCAAAGATGGGCGTGACGACTGCGCCGACAGCATTGAAGGACTGGGCGAGATTCAGGCGCCGCTCAGCAGACGATGGCGGGCCGAGGAAGGTGACATACGGGTTCGAGGAGACCTCAAGAAACGACTGTCCGCAGGCCATGATAAAGAGCGCCAGCAGGAAAAACCAGTACGTTCCGGCTGCGGCGGCAGGTATGAAGAGAAATGCTCCTGTAGCGCAGATGAGCAGGCCGCAGACGATTCCGCGCTGATAACCGATGCGCTCCATGATGCGTCCGGCGGGCCAGGCGGCGAGGCAGTATCCGCCAAAGAATGCAACCTGCACGAAGGAGGACTCGAAGTCGGTGAGATGAAAGGCGCCCTTGAGATGCGGGATGAGAATGTCATTGAGATTGACTCCCACTGCCCACAGGAAAAACAGGCTGGTGATGAGTGCGAACGGCGCAATGTAGCGCCGCTCGGTAAGCGGCCCGCCTGTTTGCGGAGTGGACGAAGATGCAGGGCGCGCGATGGACACGGATGCTGATTATTCTCCAGCGACGACAGGGTTGACCAGTTGCCCCAGGCCGGCGATTTCAGCAGTGATGGTTTCTCCGGCCTTGAGCCAGCGTTGAGGTGAGCGCCCCAGGCCCACGCCCGCAGGCGTGCCGGTGCTGATGATGTCGCCGGGCAGCAGCGGAACGATGGATGAGATGTACGCAATCAGATCGGGCAGCTTAAAGATGAGCTCGCGGGTGTTGGAGTGCTGCAGAAGCTCGCCATTGATGGAAAGCTGGATATCGAGTGCGTGCGGATCGGCAATCTCGTCCTTCGTGACGATTGCCGGGCCGAGCGGTGCAAAGCTGTTGAAACTCTTGCCGAGTGTCCATTGGGAAGTAGCAAGCTGCACATCGCGGGCGCTTATATCATTCAGGATGGTGTAGCCGAAAATGTAGTCCTGCCAGTTGTCTTGCGCAGCACGGCGAGCATCTTTGCCGATAACGCATGCGAACTCCACCTCGTAATCGGGCTGCGTAGAGATGGACGGCAGTTCGATGGCGGCCCGATGTCCCACCAGGGCAGAGGGCAGCTTGAGGAAAACTGTGGGGACTTTCGGGATCTCCATCTTTGATTCAATTGCATGGTCGCGATAGTTCAGCCCGATGCAGAAGATGCGCGGCGGATCCGCAATGGGCGCATGGAGTTTTATGTCGCCGAGAGGAATACGCGGCGCTTCAGAATTGACCAGCTCTGCAGCAGCATGAACGGCTTCTACTCCGCCATGAATGATGGAAAGCACGCTGCGAAAGCGTGAGGAAAGGTCCACGACGGCACCATCTGCCAACGCGCCAGCGCGCGGGTTTCCATCGGCCTCAGAAAAGGTGACAAATTTCATCTTTTAACTCCAGATACGTCCAGTTGGGTATGCATAATCACGATATGTCTCAGGATAAATCTCCGCGCTGTAGCCTGGCTTTTCCGGCAGCATATAGTGTGCGTTGCGAATCCTTACCGGATCAGCAAAGTGCTCGTGCAGGTGGTCGACAAATTCTGTGACACGATTTTCAAGTGTTGTGGAAACGCGCAGATAATCGAAGGCCGAGAGATGCTGTACGTATTCGCATAGCCCGACTCCTCCGGCATGCGGGCATACAGGGATGTTGAATTTGGCTGCCATGAGAATGACGGCAAGGTTTTCATTCACGCCTGCGAGTCGGCAACTGTCAATCTGGCATACGTCAATGGCCCCGGCTTGCATCAACTGCTTGAACATGACGCGGTTGTGACAGTGCTCGCCAGTAGCAATGCGCACCTGCGGCACTTCACGACGAATGCGCGCGTGGCCGAGAATGTCATCCGGGCTGGTTGGCTCTTCCATCCACCAGGGGTTGACTTCAGCCAGAGCGCGAGTGCGCTCGATGGCTTCGCCGACGTCCCACTTCTGGTTGGCATCCATCATTAGCCTGCGTTCTGGGCCGATCTCTCTGCGGACCAGCCGCGCGCGCCGCAGATCATCTTCTGGCCGCCCGCCGACCTTCAGCTTGAAGTGTGTCCAGCCCTCGGCCAGGGCCTCATCGCACAGGCGCACAATTTTTTCGTCGCTGTAACCGAACCATCCCACGGACGTGGTGTATGCGGGATATCCGGTCTGCTTCAGTTGCTTCAGGCGTGCATCCATTCCGGCCTTGCGATCGCAGAGCAATTGTTTTGCTTCTTCAGGAGTGATGGCGTCCGTGATGTAACGGAAATCTATGGCGCGAACAATTTCCTCCGCATCCATGTCGGCCAGCAGCTTCCAGAGCGGCTTTTGCTGCACGCGCGCGTAGAGGTCCCAGACCGCATTGATGAGCGCGCCTGTGGCCAGATGGATGACGCCTTTCTCCGGACCAAGCCAGCGGAACTGACTGTCGGAGGTCAGGTCGCGGTAGAAAGCGCCGAGATCATCTGTGAGCGCAGAGAGCGGACGCCCAACCACAAAGCGCGAGAGGTATTTCAGCGCTTCCACGCACAGCTCGGTGCCGCGGCCCAGGGTAAAGGTAAGGCCGTAGCCGGTGGGGCCGTGGTCTGTTTCAAGGATGCAGTAGGCCGCCGAGTAGTCGGGGTTTACGTTGACCGCGTCCGAACCGATCTTGTCACGAGATGTGGGAAAGCGCAGGTCTATGACGCGCGCGTTTATGATCCTCAGGTCACTCAATCGAGATCGTTCTCCTTCTTACGCAGCGGTCCATCCGCCGTCAATGGTGAGCGCAGAGCCGGTCATGAACTCAGCCTCCTCAGAGCAGATGTAGCGGACCATGGCCGCAATCTCTTCGGGCTTTCCCATGCGGCCCATAGGCTGACGCGCATTCAGTTCTGCAATCATCTTGTCTTTCTCTTGGGAGTGGTACTTTTCGAGGTAGCCTTCCACAAACGGCGTATACACGGTGCCAGGACAGATGCAGTTCACGCGCAGTTCTTTGGGAAATTCGACGGCAAGCTGGCGCGTCATGGCCACGACCGCGCCCTTGGTTGTGCAGTAGGCGAAACGCTGTTTGATGCCGACCAGCCCTGCGACGGAGCCGATGTTCACAATAGAGCCGCGGACCTTCAACAGCAGCGGCAGCATCGCTTTTGTGACCAGATAGACCGACTTGACGTTGACTTCCATGAGGTGGTCAAACTCTTCTTCTTCGACGCGAGAAATATCACCTACATGCGCGATGCCCGCATTGTTGACGAGGATGTCAAGCTGATCAAGCCGCGCTGCTGCTGCCTCAATGGATGCTCGTTTCGTCACATCCATGAGCACCGCCTTCGCCTGCGGCAGCTGTTTTGCCAGAGATTCGGCTTTTTCGAGATTTATATCAGCGACGGTTACAAATGCCCCAGCGCGGGCAAGTTCTCGGCAGGTGGCCTCACCGATGCCGCTGGCCCCTCCGGTAACGAGAGCGTGTTTTCCATTAAGGCAAAATGCTTCTTTTCCTTCACTCATTGAACATTGGTCCTTTGTGTTTCCGGGAGTGGAACTCCGTCACGCTCACTGGAGATGTAGGCGGCCTCGACCGTGCGCATGGTGTCCATGGCATCTTCAACACTGGTGGGCAGTGTTGGTGCGTCGCCGGAGAGATATGCCTGCAAGGAGCCCATGGAGCCGATGAAAGCGTCTGGAAACCAGTTGCCCTGCGTGGGCAACACCTGCCAGGGTTCACCACGCCGGGCAAAGCTGAGCGCGTCCGGCTTGCCTCTGGGATAGTCGAGATTCACCCCCATAACTGCGCGTAGAGCGCCTTCTGTGCCTTCCCACTGCACATAACTTTGTTGCGAGCCCTGGTATTGGTGACCGTGATTGGCTGCAATGTGGACGCGCTTCCATTCGCCGTAATCGAGCGTGATGATGCTTTTGGTGGCGGCGAGTTTTGGCGTCAGCGGATTGCGCACAGTTTTGGCAAAGACGCGCTGCGGGTTTCCCAACCAGGAGCGCACGAGGTCTACATAGTGGATGCTGTGGTAGAGGATTTCCAGACGCGGTGCCGTCGCCAGGAAGGTCCAGAGGTCCCACGGCATGTAAACGCTGACGATGACCTCCATGTCATGGATTTCGCCGACGAGGCCAGATTCGCATACCTGTCGCGCCGCCAGCATCACCGGCGCATAGCGGAGCTGGAAATTGACTGCTGCCGTGAGGCTCTTGCTGCGACAGAGCGCAAGAACCTGTTCGGCTTCGTGGAGCGTGTTGCCCATTGGCTTCTGGATGAGCACGGCTGCTCCGTCGGGAAGGTGCGGTAATACGCTGAGAATGGAGCCCGCAGGTACGGCGACGTCAAAGACACTGTTCCCGGGGGATTTGCGGATTGCCTCTTCGATCGAGTTTGTCGCGAAGGGCACGGCGAATTTCTGCGCAACCGCTGATGCACGCTCCTGGCTTGCGTCCACGAGCGCCGTGACCGGAAAGCCGGCTTTTTGATATGCAGGCAGATGCGCGTCATGCACGATGCTCCCTGCTCCAATGATGACCACGGGGCGAGAAGATTTCGGGCATGGAGGTGCGGCTTCGCGCAACGCCTGCTGTAGTCGGGATTCGATATCGGCGCCCATCTGGAATTCAGCTTTCTAAGTTCTATAAATAAAAATATCTAACTGTCAATAAAACTACTCCGCGGGAGTCAGCTTGAAGCTGAATGCGTATTCTCCGGGCGCCTGCGCTGGGAGATCGAGGTGAAGACCATCCTCTTTCTGCTGGAAGTGAATGGTGGCGTTTGGGCCCAGCAGCGAGACTGAGCCGACCTTGAATCCGCTGCCAGTGCCTACGGAATGAATCAGGAGATGTCCGTCAGAGGGCCAGCCCATCGCAATGGCATACAAGGTCTTGCCTTTGGTGGTGAAGCGAATGTCCTGCGCGGTATAAGGCTGGGTCGCTGTGTCACGGAAAGCGCCTGCAACGACCTTAGTGGGACCTTCTCCATAGGTGGTCCAGGGGCGCGTTCCGTAAATGGCCTCGCCATTCACCTTGAGCCATGCGCCCATTTTGCGCAGGATGTTCACGGCCTCTTCGGGAATGGTTCCGTCAGATTTCGGGCCAATGTTCAGCAAAAGATTGCCGTTCTTGCTGACGACATCTGCGAGCTGCCAGATGAGACTCTCAGGTGACTTATAGGTATCGCCTTTGACGTAGCCCCAGGAGCGGTCGCTGACTGAAGTGTCGGTCTGCCAGTGCTGAGGGCGGATATTGTCGAGACCTCCCCGTTCAATATCAAGGACCGTGGTGCCGTCAGGGAAAGCATTGTTCTTGCGGAAAAGCACAACCTGCTGGCCGTTCTCTGCTGCCTGGTTGTAATAGAAGGCAGCGAACCGTTTCAGATAGGGCTGGAAGGTGTCCTGCTCGACCCACCAGTCAAAATAGACGAGCTCAGGGTGATAGCGTTCGACGATTTCCGCGCTGCGGGCGAGCCAATCGTTCAGGTATGCGTTGTCCGGGTGGCCTGTTCCGTTCTTTTCCGGGTCAATACCAACGTGCGCGGGGCCATAGAAGGAGGCATACTTCGGGTCCTGCACATCGGATGGGAACTGACGTCCTCCATTCATGAACCAGTAGTGCTCGGCGCGGTGGGACGATGCGCCGAAATGAAGACCTTCGGAGAGGATCGCGGAGCGCAACTCGCCGATGATGTCGCGCTTCGGCCCCATCTTCGCGGCGTTCCAGTCGCTCAGCTCAGATTGATACATCTGAAAGCCGTCGTGGTGCTCGGCCACGGGAATTATATATTGCGCGCCAGACTCCTTGAAGAGGGCGGCCCACGCTTTAGGGTCAAAGTCCTGCGCATGGAACATGGGGATGAAGTCTTTGTAGCCGAACTTTGTCTGCGGGCCGTAGGTTTCCACCTGGTGCTTAAACTCCGGCGTTCCCTGGCGGTACATGTTGCGCGGATACCATTCATTGCCAAAGGCGGGGACAGAGTACACGCCCCAGTGAATGAAAATGCCGAACTTCGCATCCTGATACCATTCCGGGATTTTGTAGCCCTTCAGCGAGTTCCAGTCAGGCTGGAAGGGGCCTTCGTGCGCGTCTTTATCCACGACGTTTAAGAAGGACTGCCGTGTCTTGTTGAACTTGCTGACAGACTTCTGCCAGATCAGATCGTCCTGATTGGGCTGCTGGGCAAAGGCCGAGAGTGAGAGCGCCAACAGGGCCGAGGCCAGGAATCTCGCTGGGTGGTGGGAAGCTTTCATTTTCATCTCTCCGGTTGGAAAAAACAATTGCCCCTTTTTTATACGCTAAAAGTGGTTTTGATGAACAATGCATAGATTGGGCGGGTCTTGAGATATACAATTTCTGCTAATAAAAATTCTGCGATGCCGGACATACACGTTGAAAACGATTAAGAGAAGCTACCCTGCTCCTGCTCTTGAAAAAGGACTCGATATTCTTGAGTTGTTTGCCCAGGAGCCTTCCGGACTGACAAAAAGCGATGTGGCGCGAAGGCTGAACCGCACAGTCTCAGAAATATTCCGCATGCTGCTGTGCCTGGAAGACCGTGGCTATATCGCGCGCTCCGATGGAGATGACCGCTTTCGACTGACGCTGAAGATGTTTCGCATGGCGCAGGAGTATCCGCCGACGAAGCGTCTGGTTTCAGAGGCGCTGCCGATTATGCAGGAGGTGGTACACGAGCTGAACCAGTCGTGCCACCTGGGAGTGCTCGAAGCCGGGCAGGTAGTGATTGTGGCGCAGGCCGACTCGCCCATCAGTCCGGGGTTCTATGTCAAGGCCGGATCCATTGTTGATCTGATGCATGCTTCTACAGGGCATGTGATTCTGGCGCATCTTCCACAAGAGGCGCGTGAGCGTGCGGTGGAAACATGGCAACACCGCACTGGTAACAAAGTTCCGAAAGACCTGGACGAACACCTTTCCAAAATTCAGGCGCAGGGATATGAGGAGCGCGACAGCTATGAGATTCGTGGCGTCATCAACATCAGTTACCCGGTACTGGATGAGCAGGGAAATGCAGTGGCTGCGCTGACGGTGCCTTATCTTGCACGCATGGAAGACCCAACCACTCCAAAGCAGGTGCGCTGTGCACTGCGGAATGCGAGCGTGAAGCTGACGGAGGCGATCGGTGGAGTAGCGCATCCGGCGACACAGGGGGAGAAGAAGGCCGGGCGAAGGTAATGGCTTTGGGTCCGCGGTTCTGCTCAGGTTGACGGCAGATGGGAAGCGCGAAGGCCGGTTTCGCCCAGGTCTGTGATGCGCACATTCACAAGGCGGTTCGCGGGGAGTTCTGCGTTGATTTCCACTTTGATGAAGTTGTCAGACAGCGCGAAGGTGGCCCCTTCCCAGTGGCCTTGTAATGTGATGACGCTTAATTCACGACCGAGGAATGATTCACGAAAGGCACGGTTCTTCCCTGCGATCAGATTGCGCAGAGCGGCCATGCGTTCGTCCACCTGCCGCGACGAGACCGGAATTTCGCGGTGCATCGCGGCTGCGGGTGTTCCGGGGCGCGCAGAGAACGGAAAAAGGTGCAGATAGGTAAAAGGCTGCGCGGCGATGAAGTCATGGCTTTCCTGGAAAAGTGCGTCTGTTTCTCCGGGAAAGCCGACCATGACGTCTGCGCCAATCGCCGCGTCCGGCATCAGGGCGCGAATGTTTGCGAGCTTTTCTGCGTAATGCCATGGACGATAGCGGCGATGCATTTTGCGCAGAATCGTATCGGAACCGGATTGCAGTGGAAGGTGCGCATGTCGGGCGAGACGCCCCTGGGGCGCATATTGCGCGTAGAGCGCGAGCATCTCCGGCGTCCAGTCCATTGGCTCGATGGAGCTGAGGCGTAGGCGCGGCAGCGATGTCTTTTCAAGAATTGCGGCGATGAGATCAGCGAATCGCTGCTGCGGGTGGAGGTCGCGTCCCCAGCGGCCCAGATTGATGCCGGACAGAACGAGCTCTTTGCCGCCACTCTCGACAAAGCGGTGGATGGAGGCCACGCATTCCGCGAGCGGGATTGAACGGCTGGGACCGCGTGTTTCCGGGATGATGCAAAAGGAGCAGCGGTTGGCACAGCCGTCCTGCACCTTGAGATTGGGACGGGTCTGCTGTGCGTCTTCAGCAAATGGGAGAACGGACAATTCTGTATGCGCGAAGTCCTGATCGTGCAGAACAGGAACGCTGTTGACCAGCCGCGCGATGGGCACGAAGCCGAAAGGCTGAGTGATCTCAGATACCACCAGAGACTTGTGGCTGTTACCAATAACAGCATGGACGCCTTCTATCGCTGCCACTTCTTCAGGAGCGCGCTGCGCATAGCATCCCGTGACTACGATTCTTGCCTGCGGGTTCCGGCGGTGGACGCGGCGGATATATGCGCGCGCTTCGCGGTCGGCCTCGTCGGTGACGCTACAGGTATTGACAACGACGACGGTGGCGGTGGAAAAATCATCGGCGGAGCGGAGACCACGATGGCGCAATTCGGAAGCAATGGCCTCTCCATCGGAGCGGCTGGCGCGGCAGCCAAAGTTCTCAACGTGATATCCTTCCACATGTTAAGTGTAACAACCGGACAAGGGCATCTGTGGCTGGTCCGGAGTGGTCGGCCACCAACCATGCACAGGAGTATGTATGAAACGGCGCATTTTGCTTGTGGACGATGAACTGGCAATTTTGCTGACGCTGAAGGCTGTTCTTGAAATCAACGGCTTCGAGGTGGAAACAGCCGCCTCCGCCCGCGAAGCAAAGTCCAAAATCAAGAGCGGGCAATATCACATGGTCATCACGGACATGCGCATGGAAAGTGACACCGCCGGACTGGATGTTGTGCAGGCGGCAAGAAAAGCGCCATATAAGCCTGCTGTTGCCATGCTGACAGCGTACCCCGCGGCGGACTCCGAGATGGAGGATCAGAGCGCAGATGAAGTGCTGGTGAAGCCGATGAACACACAGGACCTGCTGGTGCAGATTGAGGCCCTGCTGGTAACACATGAGGACAAGAAGCGTGTTCGCAGCGCGCATGACCTTGCCTTCGCTGGCGTAAGTACAGGTTCCGGTAAGCGTTCTACCTCAAAAGTGGCGTCCGGCCGCAGCAAGTAGGTTTCCCCGACTGAAACCCACATCTCCCTCTAAGGATGGGGGTACTCGCTCGTTACACTTCTCTGCTCAGAAATTGGCAAAGCCCCGGCGCGATCAGGCGCAGGTCTGTAGCTCTTCGGAAACACCTATAAAGCTGCCGGGCGGCCTACACCAGCGGCAGGCCCGGATGTCGGCGCGCTGCGTTTCTTCTGGAAGCATTCGCGGCAGAGCACGGGGCGTCCCTGGGTTGGCTTAAATGGCACGGTAGTTTCCGCTCCACATTCAGAGCAGACCGTCCGCGTTTCTGTGCGGGCGGAGGCGCCACCCGCAGCACGCTTTGCTTTGCACTGTTTGCAGCGCTTGGGATCGTTCCTGAATTGCTTGTCGTGGAAGAAAAGCTGTTCGCCTGCGGTAAAGACAAATTCGTTGCCGCAGTCTACGCACTTGAGGATCCTGTCAGTGAAGTCCATGTTGGCGTCCCCAGCCCTGCTGTGGAACTGCCGCAGCAAAGGCGCAGAACCTCCGCTTTAAGGTCTGGCGGGAGATCTGTTCGATTACAACTGCACGGCTGAATTTACAAGGGGCCCATGCCGCTGAGAACGGCGGCGAACGCCAGAATTTAAGAAAACTGGCCAATCGGACTGCAGATTCTTGCCCCCGCGCATTGGAAAGCACAGGGGGCATGGGTTTCTGGTTGGAAGGTGTTAGTCCTGCTCTTTGCGGGCCTTTTTGCGGTTCCGCTTGCGCGCCAGCGCTTCCTTCATGCGGCGCTTTTCACCGGGCTTCAGGTAGAAGGAATGACGCTTCACTTCCTTAATGATGTCCTCCTGCTGCACCTTACGCTTAAACCGGCGCAATGCATTTTCAAGCGGCTCGCCTTCCTGCACACGAACCTCTGCCAATGGAACTACACCTCCAGACTTGCCCAAACGGGGCTCCTAATAGAGTACCGGAATCCTGGGAAAGATGCCATTGCTATTCCCTTCTTGACCCCATGTGCAAGGTAACTCGGTTTGATGAGACGGGATGACACCTTCCTGCCACTCCATATATGGTTTAGCTTACATAGCTTTCCCCTAGGAGAACCGTTGTCCATGAAGATTGCAAGACTGCTTGCCGCTGTTGTTTTTCTTCTGATGTACACGCATACATTTGCGCAGACTGCGCCCGTTGCCTTTGACGCGCAGACGCGTGTGTTTCGCCTGAGTGGCGGCGATGTGTCCTATGCGTTTGGCGTGAATAACGATGATGAGCTGCAGCCCATCTATTGGGGAGCGCGGCTGAGCGCAGGTGATCCGCTGGGGCCGGCCCATGCAAGTGAGGGCAATGCATCGTTTGATTTGGCAAACAGCAGTACTCTGCAGGAGTTTCCTGGTTGGGGATCGGCCTTTTATTACGAGCCTGCGCTCAAGGTCACCTTCCCGGATGGCAATCGCGATCTGGTTCTGCACTATGTGGACCACAGTATCCACGGAGACACGCTGACTGTCCGGCTGAAAGACATTCAGCGTGAAATCTATGTAAAGCTGAAGTACCAGATTGATGCTAAGACCGGCATTCTTGCCCGTTCAGCTGTCATTACAAACAAGACGAGTTCACCGGTAATGGTTGAGGAGGCCGCGGCCGCATCGTGGTCGCTGCCCAATGAAAAAGACTACTGGCTCTACTACCTGACCGGACGCTGGGGCAGCGAATGGAGCGTGCAGCATGAGCCGGTGCGACAGGGTGCACGCGTGATTGAGAGCCGCCGCGGCTCGACCGGACACCAGAACAATCCCTGGTTTGCGATTGAACGCGGTTACAGCAAAGACCAGGACACAGGGGATGTGTGGTTTGGCGCGCTGGCATGGAGCGGATCGTGGCGCATCACGATCCAGCAGGACGTGATGGACCAGGTACGCATTACGGGCGGCTACAATCCGTTCGATTTTGGCTACAAACTGGCGCCGGGTGAGGAGCTGGAAACTCCTGTTTTCTATGGTGGATTTACCGAGCATGGGATTGGCGGAGCGTCGCGCCTGCTGCACGAGTTTGAGCTTGCGAACGTGCTGCCTGAATCGCCGAAGCCGCGGCCTCGTCCGGTGCTTTACAACTCGTGGGAAGCAACTGCCTTCAACGTGACCGAACAGGGGCAGGAGGCGCTTGCAGAAAAAGCTGCAAAAATTGGCGTGGAACGGTTTGTGATAGATGACGGGTGGTTTGGCCAGCGCAAAGACGACCATGCCGGACTGGGCGACTGGTATGTGAACAAGCAGAAGTTCCCTGAAGGCCTGAAGCCGCTGATTGATAAGGTGCATTCGCTGGGCATGGATTTCGGCATCTGGGTCGAGCCGGAGATGGTGAACCCGGACAGCGACCTTTACCGCAAGCATCCGGACTGGGTGCTGAACTTTACCGGGCGTCCGCGCACTGAAGGACGCAACCAGCTTGTGCTGAACCTGGCGCGGCAGGATGTGCGCGATTATGTCTTCGGCTTTCTGGACAAGCTGCTGAGCGAAAACAATATCGCCTTCCTCAAGTGGGACTACAACCGCAACTGGTCAGAGCCGGGCTGGCCAGCTGTTGCTCCGGACGAGCAGAAGAAGGTCTACGTCAAGTACATCCAGAATCTGTACTCAATTCTGAGGGAGCTGCGCGAGAAGCACCCGAAGGTGGAGATTGAAGACTGCTCAGGCGGCGGCGGGCGCGTGGACCTCGGCATTCTACATTACACAGATGAAATCTGGACCTCGGACAATACCGATCCGTTTGACCGGCTTACGATCCAGAACGGATTTACCTACGCATACACTCCAGGCGTAATGATGGCGTGGGTTACGGATTCGCCGAACTGGGTGAACCAACGGACCACGTCGCTTGAATACCGTTTCCTTTCCTCGATGCAAGGCTCGCTCGGAGTGGGAGCAAATCTGAACAACTGGAAAGATGAAGACTTTGCCACAGCCAGGCACCTGATCGAGGAGTACAAGCAGGTTCGTGAGACGGTGCAGCATGGGGCGCTCTATCGGCTGATTCTGCCCACGGACGGAAGCGAGTATTCGGTGACGGAATCGGTGGCCCAAGACGGAAGTCAGGCGGCGGTCTTTGCGTTTCTGCACTCCAGCCAGATGGGGTATCCATATCCTCGTGTCTTTCTGCGCGGACTTGACCGCAATGCGCAATACCGGGTGCATTGGATCACGGAAAAAGTGGGCTCACATCTGCCGGAATCAGCCAGCGGTGCCTACTGGATGGACCACGGTGTGGACCTTGATCTGCGCGGAGACTTTCAGGCGACGGCGTTCAGGCTGGATCGGATGCAGTAGTCTGGTTTTGTGAAATGGCCAGGCCGCGATTGAAATGCTCTGGCCATTTTTATTCATCGGTGCTTCTGTCCGTCACGGAATGGGTTACTTCGCTTTTACTTTTTGGCCGCAGTTTCAGTGTTCGATGGCTCGTCCACAGTTACATAACGGTCGCCCTTTACATCTTTCAGTGTCTGGACGACGCCGCTCGGCCAGTGAATTTCGACGGTCTGCGCTGCGGTGTCTTTACCCAGCCCGAAGTGAACGTGCTTATCGTTGGAAGACAGGTAGCTGGATGAGGTGGTCACGGTCTCCCACTGCGGTCCGGCTGAGGTGGTGATCTTTATCATTGCGCCAATGGCGTCACGGTTGCTCTTATGGCCAATGAGGCTCAGGCCCAGCCAGTGGTTGCCAGTTTCCGTCTGATTGATGAGCACGTGCGCAGGACCGTTGTTCTCAGTTACGACTGCGTCCAGCTTGCCGTCATTATTGATGTCGCCTACGGCCATTCCGCGGCCGACCCAGCGTTTTGTGAAAACGTCGCCGGAGATGGGCGAAACATCCACAAACTTCTTCCCATCAATGTTGCGGGCCAGCAGCATCGGCTCGCGATAGTGCAGTTGCGGGAAGGTCTTTTCGATAGTGTCCAGGTCGTGCCCCTGCGCGATGAGCAGGTCCTTCCAACCGTCGTTGTCGTAGTCCATAAAGCGGATGCCCCAGCCGGAATGCAGTAGCGTCATGCCGCCAATGCCACTGGTGTAGCTGGCGTAGGTAAATGAGCCGTCACCGCTGTTCTGGTAAAGTGCGTACTTCTGGTTGGCGAGGTTGGTGATGATGAGGTCCGGTAGACCGTCGTTATTGTAATCGGAGAAATCCACGCCCATCCCGGCATAGGTACGCCCCTCGCCGTCCACGGCGATTTCTGATTCGAGGCCAACTTCTTCAAAACTCCCGTCGCCCTTGTTGTGGAAGAGGAACTCGACCATGGAATCGTTGGCAACCATGATGTCAATGTGTCCATCGTGGTCGTAGTCACCGATGGCGATACCGAGCGCCTTGGCTGGCTTGTCGAGGCCGAGCTTGTGCGCCTCTTCAGTAAATGTGCCATCGCCGTTGTTGTGGTAGACGAGCATGGCGATGGGCTGAAAGACGTCGGGATGGCAATATCCGCGATAGCCTTCACGATGCTCACCGCACCAGATGTCGTCCCAGTCCCACTGGATGTAGCGCAGTACGACGAGATCGAGCAGGCCGTCACCGTCGAGATCTACCCACGCAGCACTGGTGGACCAGCCGCTGCCGCCCACGCCGGCCTTTTCCGTTACGTCCGTAAATGTGCCGTTGCCGTTATTGTGGTAGAGCTTGTTTCCGCCATAAGCGGTCACGTAGAGATCTTCGTAGCCGTCGTTATCGTAGTCGCCAACAGCCACGCCCATTCCATAGCCGACGCCCTGGAGTCCGGCCTTTTCGGTCACGTCTTCAAAGGTGCCATCGGGCTTTTGGTGGTAAAGACGATTCCAGTCCTGTGGGCCGCTCTTTTGCGGAATGGTGCCTTTGGGCGTCGGGTCGCCGAAAGGAGCACCATTGACGAGAAAAATGTCGAGACGGCCGTCGTTGTCGTAATCAAAGAGTGCGGTGCCGGAGCCCATCGTCTCGATGAGGTACTTCTTTGATGTGTGTGGGGCGACATGCTGAAAATGTACGCCCACCTGGTTGGTGACTTCGACGAACTTTCCCGGAACAAGGTTCGAGTCGGTGGTCTTCGCAGTCTGGGCGAAGCAGGCCGCAGCAGAAAAGAGTCCGGCAACAAGGGTAGGAAACAGACACCTCATTTACTTGGCCTTCGCCTCATTCTGCGGCTGCTTTTCGCAGGCGGTGCATAGCTCGCCCACGATGCCCTTGCCTTGCTGCACGGTGTAGATGCGGTCCACATTCGGAGGAGTGATCTTCTCCACCTGACCGTCTGGCCAGCGAATCTCCACCTGGTCAACTTTGGTTGCGTCACCCAACCCGAAGTGCGGACGCTGGTCATTGGAGGAAAGATAGCTGCCGCCGCTGATGACGTCCTGTCGCTGTTTCAGTCCATTGACGGTGAGGTAGACCTGCGCACCCACGGCATCGCGTGGGCCCTTTGCGCCGCCAATGAGTTTGAAGGCAATCCAGTGGTTCTTGTCCGGATGAACATTGCGTAGCAGGACCGGCGTGTTGTCTATTGCGTTGACGACGACGTCAATCTTGCCATCATTAAAGAGATCGCCAAAGGCTGCGCCGCGTCCGGGGAATACATCGGCCAGGCCCGTCCCCTTCACTGGCGGCACCAGCTCAAACTTCTGCCCCTTGTTGTTGTGGTAGAGCAGCGGACGCTCGGCAAAGGTAGTACCCCAGTCCTGCTTGTCAACCTGCGGATAGACGTGGCCATTGATCATCATGATGTCGAGCCAACCGTCATTGTCATAGTCAAAGAAGCCGTCGCCCCATCCCAGGAAGGAGATGGTGTCCTGCGCGATGCCTGCGTGATAGCTCACGTCAGTAAAGTTGCCGTCGCCATCATTGTGATAGAGCACTTTGTAGTCATCAGAAAAGTCGGTGGCGAGCAGATCGAGACGGCCATTGTTCTGATAATCGCCGACAGCGATACCCATGGCGGCGATCTCGCGCCCGTCCTGGTTCAGGGCAAAGCCCGAGGCGTAACTGTCGTCCTCAAAAGTGCCGTCGCCTTTATTGATGTAGAGATAATTCGGCGTTGAGTCGTCGCCAACAACCAAATCTACCTTGCCGTCGTTGTTCACGTCGGCAAAAATTCCGGTGAATCCGTAATACCCGTTCGGGTCGCTGACGCCCACCTTCTCGCTGACGTCGGTGAAGGTGCCGTCTCCATTGTTGTGGAAGAGGTGGTCGTGCTCTCCCTGGAGGCCGCGTGGGCCGCACATTACGCTGACGCCGCGGAACTGACAGAAGTTATAAGAGACGGCCTTGGATCCGGGCACCGGGGGATTGCTCATGTCGTAATGCACATAGCCGGGAACGAAGAGATCGAGCCGCCCGTCGCCGTCGTAGTCGCCCCATGTGGGGCCGGTGGACCAGTTGCCCAGTGTCACTCCGGCCTTCTCTGCGACATCAGTGAATGTGCCGTCGTGATTGTTGTGGTAAAGGCGGTTTTTACCATAGTTGGTGACGTAGAGATCCGGCCAGCCGTCGTTGTCGAAATCGCCGACCGCGCAGCCGAAGCCCCAACGCTCATTGGTCACTCCCGCTTTTTCTGAGACGTTGGTGAATGTGCCGTCGTGATTGTTATGGAAGAGCGCGGCATGAGGCGCGGGGGCCTTGCCGTTCATGGCATCGTAAGTGGAACCATTGACAAGATAAATGTCGAGCCAGCCGTCATTGTCGTAATCAATCAGGCAGGCGCCGGAGCCGTTTGTTTCAATAATGAACTGCTTCTCCGGAGTGCCCATGGTGTGCCGCCAGGTGGTCAGGCCCGACTCCTTTGAGATGTCCTTGAAGACCACGGGGCCAGAGTCCACAAAACCGCCAGCGGTAATGGGGCGGTTCTGCGCGTCGTGTACAGGCGCATGGACGCCGCCGGTTGAATTACCGCCCCCCATCGGCTGCTGAGATGCCGGGGCGTTCGGAGCTGTCTGCGCAGCGAGCGTTCCGGCCAGGAGAAGGAAGGAAAGGGCCGTAAACACACGGCGGCCAGCATACAACGCATTGATCTGGATGAAACGGGACACGCGCTGAATATAGCAGATTCGTATGTAGGCTTGTCTCCATCGAAAGTTGTAGATGGATTTTTCGAGCAGCTGGTCCCCCGGAAACCTTCTCAATCTAAAGCTTGTTCCGCTGCAGTTTTGGCGTTGTCTGCCGGGCTTTGGTTCGTTACGCCGTACAGCATGGATTCCTCGAAGATCATCACTATCTGGCCAGGAAAGCGCAACAGAAAGCCATGTATTCGCGGGTTGCATATCACGGTTTCCGATGTGCTCGAATATCTTGCATCCGGCATGAGTCATGAGCAGATACTTCAGGGACTTTCCATATCTCACAGAAGAGGACATCCGCGCCTGTCTTGCCTTTGCGGCAGAGCGTGAGCGGAAATTGGAAGTGCTGATCACGCGAATCTCCTTTCTGGATGGAAATCTGCCTCCTCGGCTTAAACAGGCTTTAAACGCTGACCCAGAAACATGCCTTGTCCTGGGTCCGCGCAAGAAAAAGTAGCCCCACTCTCTTTCTACTTCTCGCTGGTCAGCTCTCGAATTAAATCCACTTCATGCTGGCGATAAGGCCTTCCATCCGGATAGAAGATGTCGTGGAACCAGACTGTCGGCTTAATCAGGACATACGGGCGCTGCCATGAATCCCATGGGAGATACGTCTGCGTTTTTCCGGCGACAAAGCCCCAGTTGATGGCGGCAACATGGTACTTTTTCGCAATGGGCAAAATCGTATCGAAGGTGCTGCCCGCGCCGCGTGCCATATATTCCGTGCAGATAAGCGGGCGATGGAACTGCTGGAGCCAGCGCACGTGCTGCTCAAAGTCCTCGGGCCATCCATAGTTATGGAAGGAGATGACGTCGGACTCCTGAATCTGAATGCGGGAAATGGGGTCCATGGTGTCAAGTGAGGACCAGTCTCCCTCCCACACGCCGCTGGTGAGTGGCTGAATGGGGTGCTCCTCGCGCGCCCAGGCGAAGACCTGCGGAAGCAATGCCTGAATCAGCTCGCCTTTGTTCTGCATCTCGGCTTTTCCATAGGAGCTGTTGTTACCATTGCTTGGCTCATTCCACAGGTCCCATGCCAGCACGCGCTGGTCTTTCCCAAATGACCTAATGACTCCCTGTACGTAGGCCTTCAGGCGCGGGTACTGTGATTTGTCAGCCAAAGCCTTGTCACCGGGGCTCTGCACCCAGCCTGAGTTATGGACACCGGGAATCGGCGGATGCTGCGGTCCCAGCTTCGGGTCAGGGTCCCAGCAGGAATCAAAGAGCACAAAGACGGGCCGAATGTGGTGTTTGCTGGCGATCCTAAGAAAGGTGTCCATGCGCTGGCGGAAACCGGCCTCATCCTGCTGCCAGAGCAGGTCATGCAGAAAGACGCGCATCGTGTTCATGCCGATGCTTTGTGCCCAGCCCAATTCTTTTTCTATCTGCTGAGGATCGAAGGTATCGGCCTGCCACATTTCGAGCTGGTTGATGGCATCTTCCGGAATGTAATTGCTGCCTACGAGCCAGGGCTGCTGCGCGTACCAGGCTTTGGCTTTTTCTTCCGGCCAGCGCTGCGCATGGAGCGGGGGGCCGGAGAGGAACAAGCAGGCCAACAAGGCCAGAAAAGAAAGACGTTGGAACAAAAGCTTCCTCCAGGGAGAGTCAAAGCGATGATAAATGGAAGCGCTTACATCGTCTATTAAAATTTGCCCTGCGACATTTTATATAAATTGCGCCATGTCGAACGTTGTCAGCGGCCCGCTCAAGACAATTGCCCATAGCAGACTACGCATTCGTATTCGAGACTGACCTTTCCCTCTCGCTCATGCTTATGGAACAGCTCTGCAATGGCCGCGCGCATTGCAGCATGGTCTGCATGGTCCACAGAAGGCATATAGGAGGAGGAGAGTATCCGGCCCTCCAGTCCTTCTATATCTAAGGATTGCGCATTGGGAAATGTGGCCTGCTTCATCTCGCAAGGAGCAAAAAAGCCTTTGAGCTTTTGCGGCGTGAGGTGGCGCTCGCAGACTGATGCGTAATCGAGACCAAACGTTTGCAGCAAGCGTTCGTACTCGTCGTGAAAAGCATCTCCGCCAGGTTTGCGATGGTTATAGATGACGGCGCACCAGCCGCCGGGGCGCAGCACGCGCACAAATTCATCTCGTGTGCGCTTGAGATCAAACCAGTGCATCGCCTGGCCGACGGTAATCATATTTATGGAATGCGCAGGAAGGCCCGTGTCTTCTGCCGTACCTGCAAGACATTGAAGTTTGAGGAAGCGTCCCATCAGGGTCGAGCAGGCGGCACGCATCTCGTCGTTCGGCTCTACAGCAATTACGTTGTAAGCGCGAGCAAGAAAGCTTTCTGCCAGCAGCCCCGTCCCCGCGGCAACATCGGCGATACGGGAATCCACCGTCAATCCGCATTCTGCATGCAGAAGGTCCACAATGGCTTCGGGATACCGTGGCCGGTGCTGACGGTAGTTTTCCACCCGTCCGGTAAAGCGCTCTGTTGCCTTCATCTCTCCACTGCCATAGCAACAGAGTTCCCGCCACCCAGGCACAGTGCGGCCACGCCGCGATGCACATTGCGTCGAATCATTTCGTAGATGAGAGTAACCAGAACGCGTGCGCCGCTGGCACCGATGGGATGTCCGATGGCGACCGAGCCGCCATTCACATTGACTTTCTCAAACGGAATGCCCAGCTCACGCGTCACCGCAATGGCTTGCACCGCAAAAGCCTCATTCAGTTCATATAGGTCCACGCTGTCTGTGCTCCACCCGGATTTGGCGACTACTCTCTGCACGCCGCTGACGGGCGCCATCATGACCCATTGCGGCTCGACTCCACTGGTGGCCTGCGCACGGATGTGGACCAACGGCTCCAGACCAAGCGACTTTGCTTTTGCAGCGGACATGACCACCAGTGCGGCGGCGGCATCATTTACTCCCGGAGCATTGCCCGCAGTCACCGTGCCGTCTTTTTTGAAGGCGGGCTTGAGGGCGCGAAGGGCCTCAATGCTCGCATCCTCGCGTACTGACTCATCACGCTCAAAGAGTGTCGGCGCTTCCCCTTTTTTCTTTGCCGGCACCTCAACGGGGACTACCTGCGAACAGAAGCGGCCTTCCTTCCATGCGGCTGCGGCCTTACGGTGCGAGTTGAGCGCGTACTCATCCTGCTCTTCGCGGGTGATCTTGTATTTCTCGGCGACGTTTTCCGCAGTCTGGCCCATGTGGTAGTTGTTGTAAACGTCCCACAGACCGTCGTGGACCATGGAATCCACCGCAGTCGCATTCCCCATGCGGAAACCGCTGCGCGCCTGCGGCAGGAGATAGGGTGCGTTCGTCATGGACTCCATCCCGCCTGCAACAACGATTTCAGAGTTGCCTGTCTGAATGGCCTGTGCGGCAAGAGCAACCGCCTTCAATCCTGAGCCGCACACTTTATTGATGGTCATGGCGCCGACGGAGGGTGGAAGTCCTCCAAAGAGTGCGGCCTGCCGGGCTGGGTTTTGCCCGAGACCGGCGGAAACCACGTTGCCCATGATGCACTCGTCCACCTGCGCGGGATCGAGCTTTGCGCGCTTCACCGCTTCACGCACGGCGATGGCGCCCAGTTGAGTAGCGGAAAAGCCCGACAGGGCCCCTTGAAATTTGGCCACCGGCGTGCGCACGGCGGAAACGATCACTACATCTTCCATGACAAAAAATCCCCACCTTTTATTAGACGGCGAACCGATGAAGATAGCAGACCCGCATGAAACAATCAAAACTATGCAGGAAGTTCCACAGCGTCCGATCGCGCCGTGGTGGCATACGGCACTGCTGATTGCTCCGGTCCTTCTGTTCTCATTTCTTGGCGGCCAACGCACGGCGCACCAGAACATTGGCCAGCACCACGTACTGCAATACGTCCTCACGCTAGTGTGGGAATGGGTATTGGCGGCCGTGGTGTGGTGGGGAATAAGAATGCGCGGCGTGCCTCTGCGGCAGCTACTTGGCGTCTGGCCAACATCTGGCCGCGAGTGGGGACAGGACCTGGCGATTGCCGCCGCTTTCTGGATTGCGGCTTCCATTGTGCTTGCGGCGATTGGAATGCTCCTCCACCTCGCGCATTTTTCAGTTCCGGAGAAGACCCTGGCACAACTCGCGCCTGAGAACACTGTGGAATTGATGCTTTGGATTCTCCTCAGTGTCTCCGCGGGAATCTGCGAAGAGCTTGTGTTTCGCGGTTATCTTCTGCAGCAGTTTGCAAGCGTAAGTCGCCGCTTGTGGGTCGGAGTGCTCGCTTCCTCACTCCTGTTTGGTGTTGCGCATGGATATGAAGGGGTCGCGGGAATCATCGCCATCACCGCGTATGGCGCGATGTTTTGCGCGCCTGCGCTTGCACGCGGAAGCCTGCGCCCGGGAATGATCGCGCATGCGTGGCACGACATCTTTTCGGGAATTGCGCTGATGGTCCTTCATCACTCGCGTGTGCTGTGAGCGTGCTGCCTGCTCGCTGAGTATTTTTCGAACGCGGCAGAAATTGATTTTCTCTGCATTTTTTTCTTGACACTCGTTCCTCCGCACTCTATACATTCGTTAACTGCGGCGAAGAGGTTCCGCAGTACACAAATAGGGAGAATAGAACATGGCAACGAAAAAGGCAGCCAAGAAGGCAACGAAGAAGGCAGCTAAGAAAACTTCAAAGAAGAAGTAAACTTCGTTCCAGGCAACACAGAAGGGGGACGCACCAAGCGTTCCCCTTCGTGTTTCTGTGACAATGGGATGAGATGACACGCCGTCGCTGGATTGCCGATACATGGGACGAAGGGACCGCATCGCTCACAGGCGAGCAGGCCGCGCACCTCATTCGCGTGCTACGCGCGCAGGCGGGCATGGAGTACGACATCGTCGCCGGAAATCGCGTTTGGCATGCCGTAATTGCTGGAATTGCGGGCGATGCCGTGCGCTTCAATTTGGTCGCAGAAGTGGAAGCCGATCCGGCGCTGCCCATCACGCTGCTGCTTTCCATCTTCAAGTTTGACCGCCTGGAATGGGCCATTGAGAAAGCGACGGAACTTGGAGTGGAGCGGATCATCCCCATCATCGCGCGCCGGAGTGAAAAGCACCTGGTGCAATCGGCGGAAAAGAGAGTAGAGCGCTGGCGGAAGATTGCGCGTGAGGCAGCGCAGCAATCGCGCCGCTCCGATGTGCCGAAAGTCGAAGACGTCCTGCCGCTGAAGACGGCCGCCCGGCAGTCCAGCGATGCCGTGCGTTTGTTGCTGGCCGAGCAGGAGCGCTCAACAACACTGCGTCGCGCAGTGGAAGAGGCGCTCAAAAACTCCGGAGACGAAATGCCCGCGATTCGCATGGCCGTGGGCCCGGAAGGTGGATGGACGGCGGAAGAAGAAGCGCTCTTCGATTCGGAGGGATGGCGGCCGGTGGGCCTGGGACCGCGCATCCTTCGGGCTGAGACGGCGGCGATGACCGCAACCTCCGTGGTGGCTGCGCTGCTGGAATAAGATACCTTTGGTTCTCTTCTGTGCCACCTCACAAGTCGTCTCCTGAAAGGAGACGACGGCACAATTTTTCTGATTGCAACTGCCGTTCTTGTTTGATATATAAGTTGCCAAATCCTGAAAGAACCCTCCCCCTTCAGTGATTCCAGACCACAAGTAAAAGTTTTGAACACCATATTTGGTGCCGCTTAACTGTTCACATATCTTTTGATTCGGAGTTGAGATGCGCCATTGGAATGTGTGGAGGAAACTCCTTGCTTTCCCTCTTGTATCAGCCTTGGTTTTCACAGCATCAGCAAAGGCACAACAATCCCAAACGATTCACATTGTTCCAATCCAGGACCAGGTATATGGCGTCGCACCTTTTCAGGTGATTGCGCTCGCCTCGTCCGGGCTTCCGGTCACGTTATCAGCGTCCGGACCCGCGACCCTGAACGGGCGCCTTCTCACCATAACTGGAGCTGGTACTGTCACCATCACAGCGCAACAGCAGGGCAATCTGGATTATGCTCCTGCTTCCGCACAGATTTCTTTCATGGTCAAACAGGGCTCGCCCGCGATCCAATGGAATCCTGGGACGATTGTCTACGGAACGCCATTGGACAGCACTATTCTCAATGCCAGCGCTACGGCTGTTCCCGGATTCGATTTAGCAGCAGACGCGGCAACGGTCACGTCGCAGTTTGATCAGTCTCAGATCAGCGATCAAAACAACATCACCTACCCGCAGACATCTTCTGTATTTCGATTTGAGGGGCCTCCCCTGGTACAAAACACCAATCCACTCAGCAATGGAGCAGTCGTTCCAGACCCCTCGATCCAGGTATTGCAGTCCTATCGTGTTGCTTTTACCTGCGACTGCCAGCAATTTGAGTTTGTAATTCAGCCGTATGACCGATATCGCTTATGGGTGGACGGCGTATGGACAACAACAGATTGGATTTGGGTACCTGCAAGCCTGAAATTTCCGCACAAGCTTTATTACAAAGTGCAGTTCAGGGACAAACGGCAAAGGCAGATAAAGCTTAACTTTACGAGAGCCACCCCTTTCTTCGGCATTATTACTTCAGGCACAGATACAATATCGGCTCCTCAGACACCAATAAATCCTCAAAAATTAGTATTGTTTGGCGACTCCTGGACGGCGCCAGCCCTGGTAGAAGCAGCATTGACCCAATATGAGCAGGACCAGCCATCAGGAGTTTATGGTAGCGGGTACGGTCAAATTCTGGGCGAGTATCTGAACCTCAATTGGTGGGAAAGTGGCTTGGGTGGAAGCGGCTTTATTTCGACAGGACCATACTCTCCACAGAAAAATTTTGTTCAGCGTGAACAAACCGACTTGTGCTATCCAGATCCTGACATTGTGGTCATCATGGGAGGCGTGAATGATCCTCAGAATGAGCCTGCCGAACAACAGGCCGCGGCCCAATTTCTTTCTCAACTGCAGAATTGCATTCCAAATGCGCAACTCTTTTTTATTGGACCTCAAGCGGCTTCTGCTTCTGCTTCAGCAGCATTCTCTGCGGCTGCTGCCCAGTTCCCCTCGGTCCACTATCTCAACCCTACGGCAGAAAACTGGCTCTACGGTTCACCGACCGATGCTTCCACAGGGAATGCGTACCTGTATTTAAATGGTCATCCAACTCCCTTAGCAGCCCGTGGTGTAAGTAGCGATTTCCAGCACGGCTCTGAACTGTGCGAGGGCATCGCATTCGCGAGCCGGATTCCCTGACGCCGCGCATGCGGTCTTCCT
>JAJPKO010000020.1 GCA_021323655.1 Acidobacteriaceae bacterium | reverse complement strand
TGAACAGGCTGGCCGAAGTCCGGGCCATCGCCTGAGCCGCTTTGCCACTGGCCCCCATGGCGACCACTGGCAAAACAACCTCAACCTAACAACCTTCCTAAGTTCCAGGGAAGATCGAAAGTGCGAAACTTACTGGACACTACCATAAGTTCGTTTAGAGTGTCACTTTCAGCGTTAGGCAGACCGTTTACGGGCATGGTGATAAGCGCCTAAATTGACCTCCGACTAGTCTAGGCTTAAGTTGACCATCACTCTTTAGCTGTGAGTACTCGTATATCGGATCCTCATAATTTATAGTCCATTCATATTGTCTTCTCAATGCAGTAACAGCTGCTCGAGCGGCCTCGGACTATTCGCAACGATACTTAAATCTCCCACTCCCAGTGACAGTTACAGCAGCGTGTAGCTTCTCCCAGCCCGCTACGATGCGCTACACTGGAGAAGATAAAGCGAACTCCCTGTGTCCTCCGTCATCCCACAAGCCCCTGCGCTTCCCTCGCTCTACGACTTCTTTGCGCCCGGAGGCCGTCTTTCCAGATCCAGCCTTCCCTATGAATTCCGCAAAGGCCAGCTTGAAATGGCGAAGGCCGTCGAGCGCGCTCTGACGGAGCAGCGGCATCTCATTGTCGAAGCGGGCACCGGCACCGGCAAGACCCTGGCGTATCTTCTTCCCGCCCTGCGCCTGGGCCAGCGCGTCATTGTTTCCACCGGCACCAAGAATCTCCAGGAACAGCTCTACTTCAAAGACGTTCCTTTCCTTGAATCCCTGCTTGGTCCGCTGCGTGTCTGTTACATGAAGGGGCGAAACAACTATCTCTGCCGCCACAAGCTTTACGCCTTGCGTGACCAGCCCGTTCTCAATGGCCTTCAGGAAATCGAACAGTACCAGGCCATCGCCGAATGGGAAAAAACCACCCAGACCGGAGACCGCGCCGAAATTGATTCCCTTCCTGAAACCAACTCCGTCTGGTCAAAACTCGACGCGCGCAGCGACGCCTGCCTCGGCCAGAGCTGTCCCAATTTCGAGCGCTGCTTCATTACAGAGATGCGGCGCAAAGCGGCTGAAAGCGATGTAGTCATCGTCAATCATCACCTCTTTTTTGCGGACCTTGCCATCAAGCAGCAAGCTGGTGGCGCTCCCGACGCAGGCGTTCTGCCCGACGCCGCTGCGGTCATCTTTGACGAAGCCCACGAGCTGGAAGATGTCGCATCCAGCTACTTCGGAATCAGCCTCAGCAATGTTCGTTTTGAAGAGTTGGCGCGTGACATTGAAACCCTCCTCCGCTCAAAACATGCGCTGAATGATGGCCTCAAGTCCTCGGCAGAAATGGTGCGTGAGCGTGCTCGGATGTTCTTTGCCGCTCTTCCCCTGGACCTCTCCGGTGAAGGACGCGCAAAGTTTGAAGGCCGCGAAGAATTTCTCGAAACACAAGGTGATCTCTACATCGCGCTGCTGAATGCTCTGCATCGCCTTGAAGGCGAACTGGAGCGCGTCCGCAGTGTTGAAGAAGCGCCCGGATTGCGGCGCCGGACAGGCGGTGTCCGCGCACAATTGCAGTTCCTGATGGAAGCCAACGACCGCAACACCGTCTTCTGGCTTGAACGCCGGGGCGGAGGCCGCGGACGAGAGTCAAGCCGCACCACCTATTTGCAGGCCACGCCCATTGATGTCTCTGATCTGCTGGCCGACCTGCTTTTTGAGAACTTCCCCAGCATCATTCTTACCTCCGCCACGCTTACCGTGCAGGGAGGCTTCGCGCACATCCGCAAACGTCTTGGCATGAGCGACGCGCGCGAACTCGTCGTTCCTTCTCATTTCCGGTACAGCGATCAGGCGCTGCTCTATCTGCCGCCGGAGATGCCCGACCCTCGCGACCCGCAATTCCAGGAAGAAGCCATCAAGCTCATCCGCCGCGTGCTTGAAATTTCACAGGGACGCGCCTTCTGCCTCTTCACCAGCTATCAGCAGATGCGCGACATCTATGAGCGCCTCCTCATGGAACTGCCCTTTACGCTGCTGCTGCAAGGCAATGCACCACGCAAGGCACTTCTTGAAGAATTTCGCAACACTCCAAACGCTGTGCTGTTTGGAACATCGAGCTTCTGGCAAGGCGTAGATGTGCAGGGTGAGGCCCTCAGCTGCGTCATCATTGATCGCCTCCCTTTTGCCGTCCCGTCCGACCCGGTCGTCGAGGCCCGTATGCGCGCTATTGAAGAAACCGGAGGAAATCCGTTCTTTGAGTACCAGGTGCCCTCAGCCGTCATTACGCTGAAGCAGGGCTTTGGTCGCCTCATCCGCTCCCTCGAAGATCGCGGTGTACTGGTCCTTCTCGACTCGCGCCTGCAAAGGCAGCGCTATGGACGGATTTTTCTCGAAAGCCTGCCACCCTACCGTGTCACGCAAAATATCATGGATGTAGAGGCATTCTTCCAGACAAATACTGCCTCCTGAAACATGGCCCGAAACCTGTACATTCTCGCCGCCTCGCTGCTGCTCTTCGCCCTCATTTCCTGCGGAATGGTCTACGTCGGCAACTCGCAGCCAGGCATGCCCGGAAACGGCTCTCTCTGGAAAACCACAGCCATGTTCCTCACCCTCGGTGGCCTGGTGGTCGCTCTGGCCGGCTCGCTGACTGCGTTATTTGAACAGGTAGACCGCCGTACCGAAGAGCGCAAATACCAGCAGCGAAAGCGCAGGCCCTAACCAAAGGAGAGGTGCTCTTTCCAGAACTCCGCCCACGGTTCGCGCGGCGGCCCGCACACAAAGATGTCAGGATGATAGACACTCTCTTCATTCCGCACGCCTTCGGCGTTGCCATTGTGGCCGGCCAGTCTGCATGAGGTAAAATTCCGTTCCACCCACTCCCGCGAAAACCCAACCAGGATCAGCGTAGTGGGTGGCGGCTCCAGATAGCCACGCAGCCAGGCCGAATTGGTCATGCTGATGGGAGTGGGCAATCCATAGGCCTGTCCCAGAATCTCGATCGCGCCCGCTTCACCATAATTTCCCACCACGATCCCCAGGCTCGCGCGCTGTTCAGGCGATAGAGAATCGCGAATATCAGCCAGAGTTCTTACTAACTCAGTCCAGCCAATCTCCTCGCGAAAATCGCCATTCCGTGACAGTGCAAACCGCTTAAGCGGTCCGCCGGAGGCAAGCGGAACCAGAATCGCGCCAACATACGCCGCAAAGCCCGCAAGCAGGACAAAAAATACCGTCCTGATTGCCCACCGCAGCCGCTCAGAAAGCGCAGCCGTCCACTGCTCGCCCAACACGGCGCCCATCGCAACGAGCACCGGGTACGCCTCTCCCATGTAATAGTCCCTGCCTTTTGCTGCCCAGAAAAGCGCAAGGGTAATCACATACATCCATCCCAGCAGGCGGTATCTCTCGCTGCGCAGAAAGCCAATCAGCCCAGGAATCCACAGTGGCGCAAAGCCCATAATCAGCTGACGAGGTAGAAATCCGTCAGCCCTGCCCTCACCCACGTCGCGCTTATGAATGGATTGCAGGAAGTGGTACGAAATAAATCCATGGTGTACCTGCCACAACAAGTTCGGTAGACAAATCACGAAGGCAATCGCTGTTCCGGTCCAGAACCACGGGCTTAGAAAATAACGTCGCGTCCGGGTCAGCAATATTCCGCCCAGAACGCCTGCGATATAGAACACAATCGAATACTTCGTCAGCAGACCGAATCCGGTTAGAACACCAATCGCCAGCCACCACCGCGGGTTTTCTTCTTTCAGCAACCGGACAAAGCAATATGCAATCAGCACCCACCAGAAAAAACCAAAGCTGGTGTACTGGAACTCCGTCCCCTCGAAAAGCGCCAGTGGAGAAAGACCGACCGCCAGTGCGGCCGTTGCCTGCGCCAGGCGTCCACCACCCAGTTCGCGGGCCATCAGTCCTGCCACCACCACTACCACCGCTTGCGCCAGGACAGAAAAAAGTCTCAGCCCCACGAGTGAAAGGCCGAATAGGTCCATACTGATGCGTTCGACAAAAGGCGTAAATGGCGGATAGGCAACGAAGCCCCAATCAAGATGCCGTGCATCGCTCAGAAACTGAAGCTCATCGCGATGGAATCCATAGCGGCTGTTCGTCAGCAGATGTAGCAGCACAATGACCGATGCAATCCCGGCAAGCACAACGGTGTCCGTCCGCGAACGAATATCGACTTCCCAGCTTGCTTCAATTTTCACGGCCATTGCAGTGACTTACGCAGAGTACACAAGCACAGTTCCGTCTTGGAATCGGAATAGGAGGAAGCTCGCTGCTCCTCCCCTCCCAAATCACCGTACAAGATCAACTGTTCACTGAGCAACCCGCCTTCGACGCGCCACCGCCGAATTTACCACCGGCGCCTTTGATGGTTGCTTACACTTCGCCATCACTTCCCCCTCATCTGGATACGAAGAGGACTCACACCTCCAAGCTATTATTCATGCACGTCGAAAACAAAAACGCCGCAGACCTCAAAATCTGCGGCGTTTCTTGCCAGTCCGGATAAAACAAAACTAAACCAGCGCTTCGGCCTTCACTCCCAGCTTGTCAAACCAGGAATGCGCCGCCTTCAGCGCATTGTTCACGTTCTCAATGTTCTTTACACCTTCTGTATTGAGCCACTCTTCAAAGGCCTTCGCACCCTGCTTCGCATACACGGCAATGCCGTCCTTCCATGTCGCGCGGCCGCACAGAACACCGTTGAAGCTTACTCCGCTCTCGGCAGCCAGTTCCAGCGTCTCGATAAATACCGGGTTCGACACGCCAGCCGACAGATAGATGAAGGGCTTGTGCGTCGAAGAAGCTGCGGTGCGGAAATGCTCCAGGGCCTCAGCACGGGTATACGCCTTTTCGCCCTTGAATGCCTTCGTGCCCTCAACAAACTGCATCTGGATCGGCACTTCCACCTTCAGCACGTCCACGCCATAGCGCTCTTTGCCAAACTCTTCCATCGAACCGGTAACGATCTCCGGCTTGCGCTTTGCGTATGCCAGGCCCTTTTCATCTTCGCCATGGACGTCATAGCCAACCGTCTCCAGGAAGAACGGGATGTCATGCGCGCGGCACTCATCACCAATACGCTCAACCCATGCGTGCTTGTGGTCGTTGATCGAGGACTTCTCAAAAGGAGTGTAGTAGAGCAGGATTTTGATGCAGTCCGCACCAGCTTCCTTCAGGCGGCGCACCGACCACACATCCAGCAGATCAGGCAGACGGCCCGGGAGTGTCGCATCATAGCCGGTCTTCTCATAGGCCAGCAGCAGGCCCTTGCCATTGCGCCTCTTTGAAGCGGGCAGGCCGTATTCCGGATCGAGAAGAATTGCCGAAGCATGCTTTGTCAAAACTTCAGTCACAAGGCTCTTGAATTCCTCAAGCGCCGAATCAGGAACGTCAGCCCCCTTCTCTTTCGCCAGCGCCTTCTTCAGCGATCCGCGCTGATCCATCGCTGCCGCAGCAATTACACCGCGCTCGTCCGAGACGGCCTTGAGTCCGGCCAGTTTTCCGGGAGTCAATTGTGTGGACATCGTAAATTCTCCTGCTCTTTTATTTGATATCGGGAATTTTGAAAAGAGTTCCACTCGCTATTTTACCCGAGCCGGGGGCCAGCCGCCTGCGTGAAATCAGAAATCATGGTCGCAAAAAAAAAACAACGAGGCCACTGATGGGCAGCCTCGTTGTCCGAGGAGGGTTTGCTGCTATGGAAAACGTGTTGCTGACTGCAACCCGTTTCTATGAGGGTGAACACCTGCCCGCAACTAAAGTTTCGGAGATCGAATAAGTTCTTTTCCTATGCTGGTTTGCATTAGACTGAAGGGTTACAGGAAAGGCGCATCATGCTTGTCGTCATGAAAGCGCAGGCCACGCCGGAAGAAATCCAGGCAGTCTGCGGCTACATTCAGCAATTGGGCTTTCGCCCTCACCCGCTCCCTGGCGCACAGCGCACGGCCATCGGCATCACCGGCAACCATGGGCAGATAGACCAGGGTATCCTTGAAGAATTCTCCGGAGTCGCTGAAGTCATCCAGGTCTCCAAGCCCTATAAGCTCGTGAGCCGCGACGCCAAGGAAGAAGACACTGTCATCCGCTTCTCCGGCACCGATGCCTCCATCGGCGGGCGCGACCTGGCCATGATCGCCGGCCCCTGCTCCATTGAATCGCGCGAGCAGGCCTTCGCCATTGCAGAAGCAGTGGCCAATGCGGGCGCACAGTTCTTTCGTGGAGGAGCCTACAAGCCGCGCACCTCTCCTTATTCTTTCCAGGGGTTCGGCGAAGAAGCGCTTCAGATCATGGCTGAAGTCCGCGAAAGATTCGGCCTGCTCATCGTTTCAGAAGCCATAGACAATGAGGCCCTCGAACTCATAGACCAGTACGTTGACATCATCCAGATCGGCGCACGCAACATGCAGAATTTCTCTCTGCTCAAGGCCGCCGGACGCAAGCGCAAACCCGTTCTGCTCAAGCGCGGCATCGCCGCTACGCTCGAAGAGTTCCTGATGGCCGCCGAGTACATCATGAGCGAGGGCAATTATCAGGTCGTCCTCTGCGAGCGCGGCGTGCGCACCTTCGCGGACCACACCCGCAATACGCTCGACCTCAGCATCGTACCCGCCGTCCAGCGCCTGAGCCACCTGCCCATCATCGTAGACCCGAGCCATGGCACCGGCAAGCGCAACAAAGTCATTCCGCTCGGACGTGCTGCTGTGGCAGTTGGCTGCGATGGCCTCATCATCGAAGTCCATCATCAGCCGGACAAGGCGCTCTCCGATGGCGCGCAATCCATCTATCCCGATCAGTTCGCGCAGCTTATGGATGAGGCGTCGCAAATCGCCGCAGTCCTGCACCGCAACGTGCCCCGCGGCATCCACCAGACCGAAACGGTTGCTGCAAAATAAAAGTGATACCGCAAAAAGTTTCTTCCTCGGACAAACCCCGAACCACGAACCCTGCGGGTGCCCCATGTCTCGAAGAGACATGCGATATTCATGGTCCGGGAAAAGCACGATCCTTTGCGCAAAAGGGTAGAAAATCCCTTCCCTTCGCCTTTTTTCTGGTATTGGCAGCCACCCTCACCGCCTGCCGTCCACACGACTTTCCGCAGTTCCCTGCCAATTACCGCGAGTACGCCTACATCACCAGCGGCGGAAGTAACACTGTCACCGTTCTTGATCTGGTCAATCTCCGCCAGGACCGCGTACTCCAGGTCGGGTCCAACCCAACAGGTATCGCCGCCAATCCTGCTCGCAACGAAGTGTATACCGTCAACACCGGCAGCAATTCCGTCAGCGTGATTGATGCTGAGAAAAACTCCGTCGTCGCCACCATTCCCGTTCACAACAAACCTTATTTCATTGACGTGGACACCTACGGCCAGCGCGCCTACGTCGCCAACTCGGGATCAAACAATGTTTCCGTGATTGATCTGAAAGCGCGCCGCGAAATCGCCACCATCGGCGCAGGCGAGGCTCCCGGCATGGCACGCATCGCTCCTGACGGAAACACTCTGGTTGTCACCAATCGCGTCAGCGGCAGCGTCACAATCATGGATCCCCGTTCTTATAAAGCGCGCAGCACCTTCGCCGGATGCCCGGGCGCTACAGATGCCGCTATTCTGCCCGACTCTTCCAAGGCCTTCATAGCCTGCTCTGCCGGACATCAGGTCATGGCCGTGGGCCTTGCGCGCCCAGGCAGCCCCATTCAAAGCGAACACTCCGACCGCCTGCTCGCATTTCTCGACGTGGGCCAGACACCTGTCCATCTGGCGCTGAAGCCGGACGGCGGAGAAATCTTCGTCTCCAACTTCAATAGCGACACCATCTCTGAAATCGCCACCAGTACCGACGAGGTGGGCGGCGCGTATCTCATCGGCGCCCATCCGGTCCGCTCCATCGTCAGCGCCGACAATTCCACCCTCTGGGTCAGCAATTTCAATGCCGACGCCATTGGCGTCTACTCCATTGACGACGGCAAGCGCGTCAATACCGTCCCGGTTGGTGGAGGACCCGATGCTCTCGCCTTCTCTGCCGAAGGACATCTGCTACTGGCCGCCGACACACGCTCCGGAGACATCTCCGTTGTGCGCGTCGTCAGCCGCACCCCCTCCGGAACCACACGCACCGGCGCGCTCTTCACCATGCTTCCGGCGGGCAAACAGCCCAACGCAATCGTCGTCAAAGTATTTCGCGTAAAGTAATCTCCTCCGGAAGGCAGAGCAACGGATTTATCTCCCACTCCAGAAATCTGAAGACCGACCTCAACCCAGGTACCGGGTGCCCCAAGCCTTGGAAAGACCGGGGACAATCCAGTCCGCGCGAAGCCCGATCCAATTAACATCTTTCGAAAGGAGAGAGGTACAGCACCACGCAATTCGCATCACATCAGGACTTTACAAGCAAAGTAGAGTGTACCCGCCCGCCTTGTCAGATCCAGGGGAAGAATCCGTGAAAGGTGTTTTCAGCCCCCGATCCCCCAACCGGATAGAAACAATCAATGCACCATGTTGATCGTGTCCTGCGTAACCGTATCAAATGTAGTCACCGATTTCGCATTCGCCTCAAAGGCGCGCTGGGCCACAATCAGGTCTGCGAATTGCGTGGAGATGTCCACATTCGAGCCTTCAATGGCATTGTCCTGAATGCTGCCGCGCCCCCCAGTTCCGGCCGTACCGACCGTCGCCTGGCCAGAGGCAAGGGTGGTCTGGTAATTGCCATCTCCAAGGCGGGTAAGGCCCTGCTCATTCGTAATGCTGGCCACAGCAAGCTGACCAATCACCTGCGTCTGCGAGTTGCTGAAGGTGGCCGATACTATGCCATTTGGGTCCACCGTAAATCCGTTATACTGGCCCGCCTCATAACCATCCTGCGTGATGGAAGCAATGCCCGATCCGGACTGCGAAGCCACCTGATCTATCAGTCCCCTGCCATTCGATCCGAACAGGTTCCAGTTAAAGCTCATATTGCTGGCCCCATCTGAAAGCCCGGTAAACTGCACATTGGCCAGGTTCGCAGCAGGCGCCGTCAGGTTCCCGTTGGCATCAAAAGTAAGCGTTCCAGACGTGTTCGCGCTGCTTCCACTTGCATCGCCCGGCGGAAGAGAAATGTTGTAGCTCCAGGAATTTGTTCCGGTCTTCTGGAAATCCACCGTCGCCACATGGCCTACACCAAGCGAATCATACAGCGTCACCTGCCCCTGTACTGTAGTACCATTCGCCGCCGAAGCATCAAGATTTGCAGTGACCGAAAGCGTGGAGGTCGCCCTCGGCTGCTCAACCTGGCCCACCGGAATCTGGATGGCCGTCAGCGGAGCGTTCGTATTCACCACGCCATTGACTGCAGGAAAACCCATCACCTGTTCCCCGCCCTGCGTCAAAAGCTGCCCGCTGGAGCTGAGAACAAAATTCCCTGCGCGCGTGTATTCCTGCGTGCCGTGGTTTTCCACCACAAAGAATCCGTCGCCGTTCAGAGCCACATCCTGCGGATTGCCCGTCGAAGGAGTCGTAGTGCCGGAAGAAAAGTTCGTAACGATAGCGCCGATCTTTGTGCCCGCGCCTACCTGCTCAGGATCTCCTGAACCGCTTTCGCCTACTTCCTGGTAGAAGAGATCACTGAACTGTACATCCTGGCTCTTGTAAGCCACGGTATTCATGTTGGCAAGATTGTTTGAAATGGTATTGAGTGCCGTATTGTCGGCCTCAAGACCCGATAGTGGAATAAAAAACGATGGCATATTCCCTCCGCTGTACTTGTGAAATGAAATTACGAGTGTTGGATAACGGTCTGTCTTCCCCGCGCGTCGTCGCTCCCCTTCGACGGGACAAGCGCATTCGCCAGTACATGCACCGCGCCAGCCATTCGGCCAGCGACCGCACTCTGACCTGAGCTCGAACCTGTTCCCGAGCTGGTACCTGTTGTGCTTGAACCGAAGCCCAGCCCTCCTACTTTCTGGTTGATCTGAATCAATTGCTCCAGGCTGTTTACCTGGACCAGTTGATTAATGTACGCGTTGGGGTCGGTCGTTGCCGTTGGGTCCTGGTTCTTCATCTCCGCCACAAGCAGCGTCAGGAAATCATTTGCCGTGATCTCTGTGCTGCCCGTAGAAGAGGACGATGAAGATGAGCTGCTTCCTGGGCTTGAAGAAGCATCAAGCGCAGTCGCTGCCGGATGTGTCAGATGGGTCTGCATTGCGTTCCTTTCTGTTATGCCCGCACGCTGATGTGGGACGAATGGCCGGGATAAATACTTTCTTCCTCGCTGACTGAGGGCTGCACCGGGTGCGTTGCAGCGCTGATTGAGGGCTGCACCAACGGCTGCTGCGGAGGATGATCTGCCCCTCCCTGAGACTGGCCGGAATACACGCCGCCTCCCTGCATGTCCACGGTCACTGTATAGACCTGGATATTCTGTTCAGCCATAAACTGTGTGAGCGCCGGCGCCTCGGCGGTAAGCGCAGCATGGGCCTCGGTTGAACTCGTGGAGAGCAAAGCACTGATATGCCCGGCAGTAGATTGCGTTTGAATCTCAATCCACCCCAGCGAAGGATCACGCACGCCCACTGCAACCTGCTGTGGCTTGGACTTCAGCAGAGTGGCCTGAGGAGCACTCGCATCCATGCGCTGAAAGGGGTTCGCCTGAGGCAATTCCAAATTGGCCTTTGCCCCAGCGCTGTGGCCGCCGGAATTTCCCTGCGTGGCCAGCATGCGTGCACCATCCGCCCCCGCCTGCACAAGCGCTGGATTCAGCGATTTGCTCGTAGCCGCCGGCAAGATGTCCATCACTCTTCGCGAGCTCTTGTTGCCCTTCGTTTCCGGCACCGGTAGCACCGGACGGTGATTCGCTTGCGTGGGCGCTGTTCCGGAAGGAGGAGCGGTCGCATCCGCGCTTTTGAGGCGATTTACTGGCCCTATCTCAGCCTGACGCGCCACAGGTTTGGCCGTGACGTCATCGCTATGGTTTGTTTTCAATGTGAGGGCTGCCGACGATTCCATCTCCGCACGCATCACATTTGCGGCTTCCGGATTGGAATTTTCCGCTGCTGCACTCGCAATATTTTTCAATTCTTGTATGGCCTGATTTCCAGCCGGAGGCTGGATTTCGGCGTTCTGGCTTGCCTGGGCCAGAGAAACACCGGGAACTTCAGCCTGATCATGTGAAACCCGGATATCTTTCTGGCGAAGAGATACCGATGCCTGTGTGACTTGCGGTGGCACGACTACCTGCACGGGAATGCTCGTGCCCCCACCAGGAAGCGCCGCCTGAAAAAAACCGCTCTTCTCATTCGCTTTTTCTGGAAGCGGCCCTTTCTCTTTCCCCGTCTTGCTGTCTTTTGAAAGTGAACTCTTTTGATCCGCGAAGGTCTGGGCCTGCGGCGCTTTTTGTTTCGATTCATCCACGGAACGCTGCGCAGGAACGAAAGGTTTTTCCTTCACCCCTTTGACCACTCCTGCGGACTGAGTTGGCAAGCCAGATGCCGTCGCTCCTTGCCCCTCTTGCGGCCTCAGCTGCGGCGAAAGCATGGAGCTCAGTAGAGATAGAAGGTCAGGATTGCCGTCCTGTTTCGTTGCGCTTCCCGCCTTACTCCTCAAGGAGCCCACATCCACGGCTAACTGTAAATCCGGTAAACCTGCTGCACTCACCTGCACAATGTCCGTCTCCACCAGTGCTTCTTGCAGCAAGCGTGCCAGAGTTGAGGGAGATGGATTAGAAAAATCTCACAATTTCTTCCGCCGCGCCGTCTGTGCAAACCAGTTATCCACCGTCTGCTGTTCCCGGCGGCTGCGCTCAGCTTTTTCCACGACACGGCGCGCCGAAAGAACATTCTCCACCTGACGCCGCTCCTTGCGCAGTTCCAGATATTCGGCTTTGGCTCCTTCAATCTCCTGCATTTTGTGCTGGAGTTCGCCGGCAATGGCCTCCTCGCGCCAGCGCGCCAGGTGCGCCACAACAATGTCCGCTCCAGACCATAGGTTTTTCTGCTCTTCGCGCAGAGCGCATCTTTCACTCTCTAGCAGAGACACGCCCTTCAGTCGCATCTCCAGTTCCATGCGGCTGGTGTCCTCCATCAGACACCGCAACCGGTGCAGCCGTTCGAGTGATGTCTTCATTTCAAACCTGGGCCGCAAGGGAGATCAGCGCGTTATGGCCCTGCGTAAATGAAACATCTTCCGCTGCTCTCTGCATCAGAAATTCTCGCAGCCGGTTCCGTGATTGAATGGCCCGGTCGAGGTCTGCGTCCGCGCCAGGCTTGTAGGCACCAATCCGAATCAGGTCCTCGGACTTCGCATACACAGATAGCATCTTGCGCACCAGCGCCGCCGCGGCCTTATGTTCATCGCTGGTAATGGCAGGCATCAGACGGCTCACCGAATCGAGCACCTGAATCGGCGGATACCAACCCTCGGCGGCCAGATCACGGGACAGCACGATGTGTCCATCCAGAAATGATCGCGCGGCATCTACCACCGGGTCCTGTTGATCATCGCCTTCCATCAGCACGGTATAAAAGGCCGTAATGCTGCCGCGCCGGAACTGTCCGGCCCGCTCTACTAAACGCGCCATGCGGCTGAAGACAGAAGGCGTGTATCCTTTCGCAGTTGGCGGCTCACCGGCCGCCAGCCCAATCTCGCGCGCAGCCATGGCAAAGCGCGTCAGCGAATCCAGCACCAGAAGGACGTCTTTCCCCTGCGCCGCAAAATATTCCGCCACGGCAGTTGCCGCCAGGGCCGCACGCTGACGCAGCAGCGGAGACTGGTCTGAAGTAGATACCAGGACCACCGAGCGTTTCCTGCCTTCCGGCCCAAGGCTGTCTTCCAGAAATTCCCCAACTTCCCGACCGCGTTCTCCAACCAGCCCCACCACAATCACATCAGCATCGCTGTTGCGCGTCATCATGCCGATGAGCGTGCTCTTCCCCACACCCGAACCGCCAAAGATGCCAATACGTTGTCCGCGCCCGACCGTCAGCATTCCATCAATCGCACGGATACCCGTGCCCAATGGCTGACGAATAGGCACGCGCTCCAGAGGATGTGGAATATTGCGGTCCAGAGGAATGATGTTGCGCACGGCCGGAACCGGGCCGTCATCAATTGGCCGGCCTGAAGCATTCAGCACTCGCCCAATTAAGGCATCTCCCACTTCAAGATAAGGTTGCGTTCCCAGTGCAGAAACCCTGTCTCCAAACCGTACGCCCTCCGTACTTTCAAGTGGCATCGAAAGCACATGGCTGCCCCGGAACCCAATCACCTCTGCCGCGTGCAGGTGCCCCTCGCTGTCCATAATCTCGCAGCACTCGCCAACCGAACAGAGCGGGCCCGCCGACTCAATCGTCTGGCCAACTGCTTCCAGAACGCGGCCCTGCCAGCGAAATGGAGACCGCTGCTCGAGCCGCGCAAAATATGTGGACAGTAGCTCCATCACCTATCGCTGCGTTTTCCCTACGTTCTCAGCCGCACGCTCACGGTGCTCCAGCAGATCAAAAAAGCCGCGCTCTATTTCGGCAAGCTGCGACTTCACGCCCAGATCCACGCTGCCCATGGCTGTCTCAAGAGAGCAATCTCCTGCGCGCAGTGACTCATCTGCAATCAGCTGCGGTCGCAGCGGAAGAGACGGCATCAGGCTGATCATCTCGTTCCACAACTCATATTCTGCTGCTGGCACCTTCATACGCACCTCTGTCGTCTCAGAGATCTGACCGAGTGCCACCCGCACCGCACCCGCCAGCAGAAGCGGATCCATCTGCGCTTCACGCCGCAACACTCGCTCTGCGATGGCCAGCGCCAGTTGCACCACTTCCTGTTCCACCTGCGCCAGGTAACCATCGCGTGCGGCACGAAACTCCTCAAGCGTGTGGCCCATCTGCCCGGCGATCTTCTCCACGGCAGCAGCCCGCAAGGATGCCTCTGCCTTCCGGCCATCTTCAAATGCCGCCGTGCGCGCCAGCTCCAGCTTCTGCTCAAATTCTTGCTCCCGCTGCTGAAGCTGCTGTTCCAGCTCTTCCACACGTGCCTTCAGCTGTTCCCTGTCTTCCTTCGTTCCGTTCAAAGGCCGAACATCCATGTCCGGCACAGCAAACAAAGGTTTCGGTTCAACCAGGACCGGCGCAATCGCGCCAGCCTGTCTGTATTCCATGGGGCGGACCTTCCGATCTGCCGGTTGCAGCATTTCCCCTCCAGTCAATCGCTATACAAGAAAATCGTCGCCCTGCTCTACTTTCAGGACGATCTTCCCGTCAGCTTCAAGCTTTCGTGCAAGATTCAGAATCTCGCTCTGCGCTCCCGTGACCTCGCGCGTACGCACCGGGCCGAGCACTTCCATGTCTTCTCTCAGCATCTCCACCGCACGGGACGACATGGCGCGGAAGATGTGTGCGCGAACGTCTTCGCGCGTGCCTTTGAGTGCGAGCGCAAGCGTCTTCTTGTCAATCGCGGCAATCAACTCGCGCATGGTCGGCAACGGCAAAGTCACAAAATCTTCAAAGGTAAACATCAGGTTGCGAATATTGATCGCGACTTCCGGATCGTCTTCTTCGATCTGCTCCAGGATCTTCTTGGCCTGCTCCGCATCCAGGCGGTTCAGCAGATCGGCCACGGCCTTAAAGCCGGCATAGGCCTTGCGGCTTGTGTCTCCCACCGTCTGCAGCCGCTTGTGCAGAATTACGGCCACCTTCTGCGCCATCTCCGGAGAAAACTGCCGCATCTCTGCCAGGCGCTGCACCACCGCCACCTTCTTCTCTTCGCTCAGGCCGCTCAGCACCAGGGAAGCGCGCTTAGGGTCAAGATGCGCCAGCACCAGCGCCACTGTCTGCGGATGCTCACCGTCCAGAAATTTCCCCAGTTGCTGCGGGTCTACCTTCTGTAGCATGGCCAGATCGCCTTGGCTTGCCTCCTGCGCCCGCTTCACCAACGCAAGCAGGTCTTCAGCACGCTGTTTTCCAAAGGACTCGACCAGCAACTTCGTCGCATACTCAAGACCGCCGTGCATCATGTAGCGCTGGGTCTCGAGCATCTCGTAGAACTCCTCGATGACCCGCAGCGAAACCTCCGGAGGAATGTTGCGCAGGTCCGCCAGCTCCTCCGTCAGCCGCTGGACATCGCTATCGGGCAGGTTCTGAAAGATTTTCTTACCCAGTTCGTCACCCACCGCCACCACCAGAATCGCGGCCTTCTTTATGCCGGAAAGCTGCCGGATGGATACCGTGGATGGAGGCGGCATCAGGCTTGTCATCTCTGGCACAACAGCAGCAGTTGCCATGGTCTTCTCCTATTCGGTGTGTATCCAGCTTTGCAACAGACGCGTGGCCTGCGCCGGCTCCCGCCGAAGGTGCTCGGTCACAGCATCAAACATGGCCTGCGCCCGCTTTTTCTGTGCGGTCACTGCCTCGTCCTCCGCTTCTGCCAGCAACGCCTCCTCTCCGCCCTGTGGCAAATGCGTGGGAGATGCCGGATTTGGCAAGGCAGCGACGGCGGACCTCTGCGCCCTCATTGCCGGACGCACGACGAAGACGATCAGGCACAGCAGTGCAAGCAGCAATACACCGTATTTCCATAAGGCCTCCGAACGCGCCACTTGTGCCAGGAACTGCTGCATCGGGCCTGTCTGAGGCGCAGCGTTGTCTTCAAAGGCCACGTCTTCCACGCTCACCTGGTCTCCGCGCGTGCCATCAAAACCAATGGCGGTCTCAGCCAGGTCGGTCAACTGCTTCATCTCCTCCTGGGAACGCGGCTGCCAGCTCACATGACTGCCATTCACACTCATGCGGTGGTTAATCAGAACTGCGGCAGTAATGCGCCGGACCTTGCCCGCGTTCTGGACCGTATGCCGTACACGCTTCGATGCCCCATACGTTCCGCTTTCCTGACGCACATTTTCCGTCCCCACGTCATGTGTGGGAAACAGAGGTGGCTTAGCGTTAGGAGCATTGCTCGCCGTGCCCGGCACGCCCGACGGGCCACTCTGTGTTCCGGTCGTCTGTTCTGACCGCTGCATCGAAAGCGTCACCACGTTATTTGGATCGTAGGTTTCATCTACTTCATCGGCAGAAGAGGTGTCATACTCCACATTCACTGAGGCTCGCACATTGCCCACTCCAGCCACTGGTTCCAGGGTCGCAATCAATTTGTCTGCCAGCGCCTGCTCATGTGCTTCATCTTCAGCACCGGCTGAGCGTCTGCCCAATTGCATGCGCCCATCGGCATCAAGCAGGGTGACGTTCTCCGGATGCAAACCGTCCACCGCGCTCGCCACCAGATTGCGAATCGAGTCTGCCTGTTCATCGCTAAGGGAGTGATGGCGCAGCTTCAGCACCACCGAAGCTTTGGCATCCCGCTGCTGGCTTGTAAACAGCGAATCGTGCGGCATCACCAGATGTACCCGCGATGATTCCACATCGGAGAGGGTGTCAATCGTATGTTCCAGCTCACCTTCAAGCGCGCGCTGATAGTTCACTTTTTCGTCAAACTCTGAGCCGATCCAGTTGGGCTTATCAAACAGCTCAAACCCCATTCGCCCGCTCCTGGGGCCACCCTTCGCTGTCGTCGCCAGGCGTGCCTTGTCCAGGCTCGGTGCGGGGACGCGCAGAGTAGCGCCATCCGGGGAAACATCAAACGGAATGTTTGCCGCCGTCAGCTCCGAGGCCATCTCACGCGCATCCGCAGGCTCAAGGCCGGCATAGAGCACCTTCCAGTCTGTGCGCATGGCAAACCACAGTATCCCGATAAAGCAGGTCACAGCCAGACCGGCAGCTGCTAGAAACCATATTCGCTGCTGCCGCTCCATACCGCGAAAGCGCTCCGCCATGGGTGCAAACATCGTGTTTGCGCGCCCGAGCAGGCCCCCTACCGCTCCTCCCGCGGATGCGGGTTGCATTTGCTGGTTCTCTTCCATGCCCTATCCGTCCCGCATCTTCCTTTAAAACTGCATGTTCATCATTTGCTGAAAGGCCGCCACGCCCTTGCTGCGCACGGCAAGCGCAAGCTCAAAGGCCGCATCGGCATTGCTGACGGCAATCATGGCTGTATGTACGTCCGTACCGCTTCCATCCAGCAAACCCTGCACAGCAACGGACGCCTTGTCCTCCAGCTGCTGCATGTTCTGTATCGCATCCCGGAAAATCCCGGCGAATGGGGCCTCCTGCGCGTTGCCTGTCTGCGGAGCAGCATTCGGAAATGAAACCAGCGAATTTGCAATTGCTTCGGTCTGCATAATCGTCCCTCAAAAGTTTTTTATGACTTCAGAATGTCCAGCGATGCGCTGAGCATGCCCTTTTCCGCCTGTACAGCCGAGGCATTCAGCCCATACGCTCGTGTTGCGCCCATCATGTCCACCATTTCCGTCAGTGGATTGATGTCCGGATAATTTACATACCCATCCTTGTCCGCATCCGGATGCCCCGGATCATAGCGCCGCAACGTGCTGGCCGGGTCCTGAACAACAGCCGAAACCTGGACCCCTCCGATCTTCGGCTCAGACTGCGCGGCGGCCTGCGACATCAGCTCTCCGGCAAAGTTTATGGGTTCCATCGCAGCGGAGGAAAACACAACATGCTGCCTGCGGTAGGGAGTACCGTCGGCCGTGCGCGTTGTCTCCGCATTTGCCATGTTGGCCGCCACTACCTCGGCCCGGATGCGCTCGGCCTTCAGTGCCGATCCGCTCACTTCCAGAACTCCAAACAGATTCATCCCTCCTCCTTATTTGCTGTCCTCATGAATCGCGTCCATCACCCGCGCCGTCTCGCGCTTCCATAACTCGATGCCCGTGCGGAACTGCAACTGCGCCTCCGCCATGTTCATGCCTTCGCGGTCCATCGAAACATTGTTCCCATCCGGGCGCTCCAGCAGGCCATCCACCAGACCAACGCGCGGCGATCCTACAGAAACCGGCTTGCGTGCAACTCCGTTCTTCGTTTGCCCCGCAAGCATGCCATGGAGCGACCGCTCCATTTCTCCCGCAAAATCAAACCCAACGGTCTTGTATCCCGGCGTATCAATGTTCGCCATGTTCTGCGCCGTGTACTTCAGTTCGAGCAACGACAAGTCCAGATACCGCTCCAATACATCGCTGACCGGTGTCGTAATCTGCATCTTCAATCCTTTCTTCATCGCTGCCGATACACACAGCGATGCGCTTTCAGCACCTGCATGAGCTGGCCCGTATCATGGGCGGGCAAATTAGAAAATTCTCAGAAACACTCCGGCTGTTCACCAAATTCAATTTCACTGCCATCAATCTGCGGACGCCCTTCGGCCAGTATCCATGCACGCTCCAGCACGTGCTGAAGCTCGCGCACATTGCCAGGCCAGTTGTGCTGCATCAGCTTTTCCATCGCTGCCGGCGTGATGGATTTCGTCGGACTTTCTTCTGCCATGCCTTTCAGAAAATGCTCCACCAGCAACGGAATGTCTTCCCTATGCGCGGCAAGTCCGGGCGTCTTAATCTGGAACACAGAAAGCCGGTAGTACAGGTCAGCACGAAACTCTCCCTTTGCCGCAAGCTGTGCCAGCGGGCGATGCGTCGCCGCAATCAACCGTACGTCTACTCGGACAGGCTCGTTTTCTCCCACGCGTTGCAGCTCGCCACACTCCACAAAGCGCAGCAGCTTCGCCTGGAGCGGCAGCGGCATCTCGCCAATCTCATCTAGAAAAAGCGTGCCTCCATGCGCTGCCTCAATGCGTCCCACGCGCCCCTGCACTGCTCCGGTAAACGCACCTCGCGTGTGTCCAAAGAGTTCGGCTTCTAGCAGTGCTTCCGGAATCGCCGCGCAGTTCAGCGCGATAAAAGGCCGCGACGCCCTGCTGCTCAAACGATGGATCGCGTGCGCCACCAGCTCCTTACCTGTCCCGGTCGGCCCCTGCACCAGCACCGTTGTACTTCTCTGCGCGACCATGCGAATGCGGCGGCCCACCTCCAGCATCACCGGATGGCTGCCAACGAATTCCGGCAATCGGGCAGAAGCCTTCGCAACCGGCCGGACCTCCCCTTTTGTGTCCGGTTGAGTTACATATTTCGCGGCTGCGGCCTCTTCCTGCCACGAGACCACCGGCGCGCTGTTCCAGATCGCTCCATCCGCATCCTGTGCCCGCCGCAGCGCATAGTGAAGTTCATTCCGCCGGGGGCTGCGCGCCGTCTTTGCCGCCTGACCATCCACCATCACCAGGTCGACGCCCGGATAACTCTGCTCAAATTCAGTAACAAATTCCTGAATCTCCAGATCGGGCAGCCATGAGTCCAGCACAACGGCCTCTGCCGGAGATGCATCCAGATGCGCCAGCACCTCTGCGCCTCCAGCAGCCTCGCGCACCTGCCAGTGCAGCCCGTCCAGCGCCTCTTTCACGCGCTGGCGAAAAGAAAGGTCAGCACTGGCCAGGATGGCAGTCCTTGCAGGGACTGAAATCGAACGTTTTACGAGAGCGGCAGTAGACATAAGTTTTCCTCAGCTTTTATGCATTGCTTTTCATTCCTATCGAGTAACCCTGCCCGCGCACCGTCTGGATCAACGGAACGCCGCCAGAATCCTTCAGCTTGCGGCGCAGGTAGTTCACATACACATCCACAACATTCGCGCCCGCCTCCGGGCTCATTCCCCACACCTGGTGCAGCAGTTCTGCACGGGAGATGCAGCGGCCGCGGTTCAAAAGCAGAAATTCAAGCAGCGCAAACTCCTTGTTCGTAAGCTGCACCGCTTCACCCCCGCGCTGTACCGAACGCTCCACCCGGTTGACCTCCAGGTCGGAATACCGCAGCACCACTCCTGCCCCCTGCCTGCGCCGCGTCAGCGAACGGCACCGGGCGCGCAGCTCACGCAGCGAAAAAGGCTTCGACATATAGTCATCAGCGCCCATTTCCAGGCAATGGATCCTCGTCTCCATCTCCCGCCTGGCGGTCAGCACCAGCACCGGCGCTTCATCGCTCACCGAGCGCAGGAAGCGCAGGACCTCCATTCCATCGCGCCGGGGCAGGTCCAGGTCCAGCACGGTCAGGTCCGGCATCTCGGACACAAACATCTCAATCGCCGCTTCGCCGTCAGCGGCCACCATTACCTGGTGTCCCTCCGCCTCAAACCCGCGGCTCAGGAACCGTGCAAGCGCCTGATCATCATCTGCTACTAGAAAACGCATCCAGAATTTCCCTCGTGCTCCTCCAACTTCGCCTGTAGCGCGGGTGGAACACAAGAAATGTTTAGGCGGAAGCAGAGGTCTGATTTTGGAATTGGGAATTGAAGAGGAGCCTGGTTCAAAACGGGAAAGTGTAGAAGAATTCCTGCACCAACCCTTGACATGCCAGCGGCCGTTTCCCGACATGCACCGACCACAAAAACAATCAGATTTTCCTTGTAGTTCGCTTTTTATTCGCTACAATACGGGCATGGCAGTCACTCGACGGCAAAAGGAAGTGCTGGATTTCATCTCCAGCTTTGTGCAGCGAAATGGCTACTCCCCATCATTTGAAGAAATAGCCCGCGGACTCGGACTGAAGTCTCTGGCAACGGTCCACAAGCACATCACCAATCTTCAGAACAAAGGCCTGCTCGAACGAGCACACAACCGCAGCCGCTCCATTGACGTGCTTCCCCCACGCAGCAAGTCCGCTGCTTCGGACCGCCTGCCGCTCGCAGGCCGCATCGCCGCCGGTTTCCCCCTCGAGGCGCCGGAAACCGCGGAAAGCATCTCCCTTGCGGACATTGTCGGCAATCGGGACGTATTCGTCCTTCAGGTGCGCGGAGATTCCATGCGCGATGAACACATCGTAGATGGCGATTACGTTCTGGTAGAGAAGACCCGCACAGCCCATCAGGGAGAAATTGTCGTGGCCCTTGTCAATGGCGCGGAGACCACCCTGAAGCGCTACTACGTGGAAGGTCCTATGATTCGCCTTCAACCCTCCAACGCTGAAATGGAACCCATCTACGTCCCTGCGGATCAGGTCGCCATTCAGGGACGTGCTCTGGGCGTACTCCGCAAATACGCTTGAAGATGAAAAAGGCCTGCTTTCCCGCAGGCCTTTTGTCTCATCGTAACAAACTTTAGCTGATCACTCGCGCAATACTGCGTGCAATCGTGTCTTTCGGCACATAGCCTACAATCTGGTCAGCCACTTTACCGCTCTTGAACAACAATAACGCCGGAATGCCACGAATACCGTACCGCATGGGCGTCGCCTGATTGCGGTCCACGTCCATCTTCATGACTTTCAGCTTGCCGCTATATTCTGCTGCTACTTCATCCACAATCGGCGCCAACGCCTTGCAGGGTCCACACCAGGCCGCCCAGAAATCCACCAGCACAGGCTGATCTGACTGGAGTACCTCCTGCTCAAAATTGGTATCGTTTACCTCAACTACTGCCAGACCTGCCATGCTCCTCCTTCATTAATGCCGGTTCCTGTCTCCCAGGCCCCCAATTCATTTCATTTGATGATATATGTTCGTGAAAAGTCGCAACAGGGGCCGCTCCGCGGAAAAGGAATGCATACAATTAAAAGCGCCTGGACTCTATACTTCGGAGTCTCAGGCGCTAGAGCAGCCCTCCCCCAGAACTGCCCACAGTTGCAAGCTAATATCTTAAGTCGGTGGTGTAAAGCAAACTTAAGTAACATTATGGTAACCATGCGGAATTTTTCCCTGTCAGGCACCACGCAACGGACCGCCAGCTGCCAATTCGATATGGCACGGCAGGATCTCCACTGCTTCGCCTTCCAGGTGCTCGTAAATCAGGTCCTGCACGCCCTTGATCTGGAAGTCCGATTCCACCAGAAGCATCACGGAAGGCCCCGCTCCGCTCAACGTAACACTCAGGACATTGTCCCGGCCAGAGAGCGGCAGCAGCTTCTTCAGCAAAGGGCAAACCTCCGCGCGATACGGCTGGTGCATCCGGTCCTCGGTCGCGGTCGCCAGCAGATCGCTGTGTCCAGACGCAAAGGTTGCCGTCAGCAGCGCTACTCGCTGGATATTTGCCACCGCATCGCCTCGGCTGAATGTCTCCGGCACCGCCTTCCGCGAAAGTGTGGTTGGCAGCGGAGACTGCGGCATCACCACCAGCGCTCGCCAGTATGCGCGCGGAGTAAGTGATATTGCGACCACCTCATCTCCATGCCAGCAGGCCACCGTATATCCGCCCAGCCAGCACGCTGCGGTGTTGTCCGGATGCCCCTCCAGCCGGGAAGCCTCCGTCAGCACGCGGCTGCGGTCCCATTCCAGATTGCCAAAATGGGCCGCCAGCGCCACTCCCGCCAGCCGCGTTGCAGCCGACGAGCCCAGCCCCATGCCCAGTGGAATTCCGTTCCGCACTTTCAGCGCCAGAGGCACTTCCTGCACCCCCTGCTGCTCCAGCGTTGTTCTGTACGTGTCCAGCAGCAGGTTCCCTTCTGTCGAGCCACAGATGTTCACATTGCGCCCGCTTGCCTCAATGGAATACTTCTGCGCGGGGACTGCTTCAATTTCCAGATACAAAGAGAGTGCCAGAGCAACGGCATCAAATCCCGGCCCAAGATTGGCCGAAGTAGCGGGCAGTTTCAGCTTGAATGGCAGGGGAGTCATTTGTTTTCGGCCTTCTCTAACTCGCGCAACACTTCATCCGCCGAGGCCCTCAGCTCTACCGCATTGCGGCGCGTCGCTGTGATCTCTGCCTGAAGCACGCCAACTTCATCCGTCCTCAGCAGGTCGCCACGATGATAAGCAATCGTATAGTCTGGGTCTTTCAGTGTGTGCCCGGTCAACAGAAGCACTACGGTTTCATGCGGTTGTATCTTGCCTTGCCGCGCAAGCTTTTTCAAACCTGCCAGTGTGACCGCTGAGGCCGGCTCGCAACCAATGCCTTCGGCCCCAATCTCTGCCTTGGCCAGGGCAATCTCTGCTTCACTGGCCTGCTCGCACCACCCGCCAGTCTGCTGAATCACGCGCACTGCTTTTTTCCAAGATGCCGGATTCCCGATACGAATCGCCGAGGCGCGCGTGTTCGCCTCGACTGGGTGCAGCGCCTCTCCATTCCCCTCCTGCATCGCGCGATATAGAGGGTTCGCCCCCTCGGCCTGAATGACCGAAATCTTCGGCAGCTTCGCCGTCATCCCCAGGTGCTTCATCTCCAGAAAAGCCTTGCCCAGTGCCGAGCTGTTAGCAAGGTTGCCGCCGGGAATAATCACGTGGTCAGGAACTTCCCACTCCAGCGCTTCTGCAATCTCGAACGCCTGTGTCTTCTGCCCTTCCAGGCGGTACGGGTTGACGGAATTCAGCAGATAAACCGGCGCGCGCCCCACGACTTCAGCCAGTACGCGAACACAGCCATCAAAGTCGGTCTTCAGCTGGATCGTCAGCGCACCGTAGTCCATCGCCTGGGAAAGTTTTCCCCACGCAATCTTTCCTTCCGGAATCAGCACCAGGCTGCGCATCCCCGCCCGCGCAGCATAGGCTGCCATCGCTGCGGAAGTATTTCCCGTGGAGGCGCAGGCCACCCATTCATATCCAAGCTCATGGGCAACCGAAAGCGCCGCCGTCATGCCCGTGTCCTTAAACGACCCGGTGGGATTCAGGCCCTGGTGCTTCGCATACAGCTTTGGAATGCCAGTAGACTTTGCCGCGCGGCGCAGCAGATACAGCGGCGTGTTCCCTTCCCGCAATGAGACGATATTTTTCTCATCGCGGAGAATGTTCAGCATCTCGCGAAAACGCCACACGCCACTCTGGTCTGCTTCTTCGTTTGAGGAACAGCGTTCTTTCCAGAGCCAGCGAAGCGCGCTCGCATTGGGCCGTTTCGTTCCTGCGGCTGCAAAACCACTGCTCCACGAGGAGTAAACCACTTCGTAGAGGTCCCCGCATTCCGTGCAGCGGAAGTCGGCTTTTAGCTCACGCTGTTCGGTTACACGGCTGCATCCAGTACAGCGCAACTGATGTCCTGAATTTTCCATGAATGTTTTTTAGGGTCTGTTACTACCTTAAAGGCGATACCCGCGCGACGCAAAATTAAAAAGCACGGATGCGCATTTCTAAAGTGCTGCGGACATCTTTATAGGACCATACTCTGGAGTTACAGCGGTCCTCAGGAGACCATTTCAATGATGACCCCAAAAAGAGACAGAAGAACGGGGTTTCCCTTCGAAACAGGAGGAACCCTGCGCCGAAGTTTGGTACGGGCAGGAACAAAGTCACGTTGGACAGGCGAAGAAGTAGATGCTTTTCTCGAGGGCCGCTAATACTGAATTGTCGCAGTAAATTCGTGCAGTAAAAGCGGATGCCCAGGTTCGTTCCCCCTACGAAGCCATTTCCTCATCCATCCGCTCACAATCACCCAACAAACTCCACAAATTCCGTATAAAATCGCAGCATGGATTCGCTGCTGACTCCGCGCGAGGCGGCACTTCGTCTCGGAATTTCCTATCCCACCATCAAGCAATGGCTGTATCGCGGCAAAATCAAAGCCATACGCACGCCCGGCGGACATTACCGTATTCCTGAAGCGGCACTCGATGGCCTGCTGCACGAAGCCGAAAAGCCCGACACGCCAAAACGCCAGATGATGCGCCGCCTGAGCGGGCGCAACCAGCTCGTCGGCCGTATTGTCGAAATCAAAATAGACGGCCTGCTTGCACAGGTAAAGCTCTCTATCGGCGGCCAGATCATCCACTCCATCATCACCGCTGAGGCCGTGCGCGAAATGCGCCTTCAGGTCGGTGAAACCGCCGCTGCGTTAATCAAATCAACCGAGGTCATGGTGCTGCGTGTATAAGCTTCTCGCTCTTCTGCTCTTCTTCCCCGCTGCTTTCGCGCAGAATTTGCGCGTCGCTGCCGCCGCTGATCTCCAGCCCGTTTTGCCTCCGATTCTTGACGAATTCGAGGCCCAGACCCACCTGCACGTGGATGTTTCCTATCAGTCCTCCGCAACACTGGCCACGCAGATTGAAAACGGCGCTCCCTTCGACCTCTTTCTTGCCGCCGACCTCTCCTTCCCCCAGCACGTTATCGATGCCGGGTTGGGAGAAACCACCCAGCCTGTCCCCTATGCCCGCGGCACGCTCGTCCTTTGGACACGCAACGACTCTCCCTTTCGCAGCCTCTCTGTTGACACGCTACGCAGCCCGGACCTGAAGACAGTGGCCATGGCCAATCCTCAGCACGCGCCCTACGGTCGTGCTGCCGAGGCATCGCTTCACCATCTCGGCCTCTATGACCAGATCAGGCCCCGCCTGGTCATTGCTGAGAACATCGCGCAAACCGCCCAGTACGTCGAATCCGGAAATGCGCAGGTCGGGTTGATCTCCCTCACCTCGGCCGTGTCCCAACAGCTTCGCTCCATCGGGCACTACTTCATCATGCCGCGCGATTCTTACCCGCCTATCCTGCAGGGGGCGGTCGTGCTCAAACATTCTTCTCATAAAAACGACGCACAGCGTCTTCTCAACTTCCTTCTTTCGTCCCAGGTTGAAAAAGAATTGTTGCAACGAGGACTAGAGCCGCCCCGGTAAACCCCGCCGTTTTTCTCAACAATCTTTCGTGAAATTTGTGCGATCCCTGCCACGCGGATGTATAGTTTTGGAATTAGCAGTCCGTTGGCATTGAGCTGAAAGACTTTACCTCGAGGATGATGGGTTGCAGTTCCAGAAGTTTGACGACGAGTATCTTAAGAATCTTCGCGCAGGTGATCCTCGCACAGAAGAGCACTTCACCAGCTATTTCAGCGAGCTGATCCATCTCAAGCTCCGTTCGCGCCTCCGCTCCAGAGAAGCTATGGAAGATGTTCGGCAGGAAACATTCGCCCGCCTCTTCACCCTCCTGCGCGGAAACGAAGGCATTCGCAATGCCTCGGCTCTCGGCGCCCTGGTCAATTCCATTTGCAATCACGTTCTGCTGGAGCACTATCGCTCCCACTCTCGCAACGAGGCCATGGAAGATGCCTCGAAAATGGACATCCAGTCCGATCACACCGACGTGGTTACAGAGATGATGGCACGGGACACTCAGAAGATTGTCCGCGACACCCTGGAAAAACTGGGCGAACGCGACCGCCTGCTGCTCAAAAAAATCTTCCTCGACGAGCGCGACAAAGATGAGGTTTGCCGCGAGTTCGGTGTAGACCGCGAATACCTCCGGGTACTGCTGCACCGCGCCAAACAATCGTTTAAGTCCTTTTATGTCAGGCAGGTGACGACCGCTGCACGCGGCCGCAACAAAGACAGCCACATAATGCGATACGTTTGGGTATTCGCTGCACTATTTAGTTGAGGCTCAAAATGGACCATACAGAGGCTGTCAATCAGTCTGCGGTTGAAAAGTATCTGCTGGGCGAGTTGGGCCCGCAAGAGCGGGACGCTTTTGAAGAGCACTTCTTCACCTGCGAAGAATGCGCTCTGGACCTGCGCGCCACAGCTGCCTTCATTCAACAGGCGAAACAGGCACTCGCATACCCTGCGGTTACGCGCCTTGCAGTACCAAGGCCCAGGCGTGGATTCAACCTGGCTGCGATACTTCGGCCAGCATTTGTCGTGCCCGTCATGGCCGTGATGCTCGTCGTGATCGGCTTTCAGAACATCCTGACTCTGCCGCGCCTGCGCCAGCAGATGTCCGCATCCTCGCAGCCCCAGATTCTGCCTTCCGTCAATCTGGTGGATGGCGCCAGCCGCGGAGCAGAAATCCGTACCGTGACCGCCAATGCGCACCAGCCCTTTCTCCTGTTTGTAGATGTTCCGGCAGAGGCGCGCTTCACTGACTACAAGTGCCTGCTCTACTCCCCATCGGGTAAACTCATCTGGCAGGTCCCTGTTAGCACGGCACAGGCGGCAAATACAGTTACCATTCAGGTCCCCCCTGAAAGCGCCGAGGCAGGCGTAAATACACTCGTCGTTCAGGGAACTCCTTCCAATGGCGCTCCTGTAGACATCGTGAAGTACCGGTTCCTTTTACAGATTCGCTGATAACAAACAGAATCTTCGCAGAACGGAAAGACCATGGCCGATACACCCGCAAAGACCTTCTACTACCACGCTGACGCAAATGCCGTTGGCGGATACATTTCTCGACCCTTTCAGGGCTTTGTGCCCTCGCATACATCGATTTCCCTCCCACTGGTCGGTGGTTTTATTGAAAAGCAGCGTGCCGGCCGCAAGTGGAAGAACATCGTCAGCTATACCAGCGAGAGCACGCACGTCTCCGGCAGCCGCAGGGATGAAGACAACGGTGGCCCATGGACCACACAGGTCAGCGCCACCATCGAGGGCCTCAACATCCTCGACGTCATCACCGCCGACCGCATCGTCTCGCAGCTCTCCGTTTCTCATCCTCCCAACGGAGGCCAGCCCACCATCTCCGTCGTCGGTTCACAGTTTATTAACCTCCGCATCAGTGGTACGCCTGTCGCGCCCGTCATCAGGTATGATTTCTTTACCGATCACGACGGTTCAGCAGAAGGCGACCCGAAAAGTCGCTATCCAAGGCGGCCCTGGCTTGAGCAGGAGAACTTCCTCAGCAAAGTACGGGCACAAAAGGCTGGCGCACAAGACGCGTATGCGAAAAAGCACGACAATGCGCCCCTCCCCGAATGGATCCGCCACCACTTTCATGGCCTGGAATCTGAAGATGGACTGAAAGGCAGAGACTTCATCGTATGCTCTCTGATAGACCAGTTACCGGAAATACCAAACTTCCCAGGAGTCATCTGTGGAAGTGGTATCTACGTTCCCGGTTTTGGCAAGGTCTTTTTCGCAGAGCTCATCGTCACCAACCATCAGTACCGGCTTTCCATGGTCCGCGCGCAGTTGGGTTCTCCCGTCGCAGGAGCAGTCACAGCGGGCACGGCAAGCTCCAATGGTCGCCCCTATCCATAGTCTTTCTCATTCCCTTACTGGGGCTGGGAGGATGCCATCGCCACACGGAAGCCAACGCTGAGGCCATCTACTCTGACCTGCAGCGCAGTATCATCCGTGGCGATCTTTCCCGGGCCCAGGCACAGGCGCAAAAAGCACGCAGCGAATACTCAGACCTGAGCAGCACATGGGACTGGAAGTTCCGCCTTGTCCAGGCCAACCTCTACGCCTTACAAGGCCGAAATGATCTCGTGTTGCTGCTTCTGGGAGCAAAACTCCCCGATTCCCTCACTACGACTGACATTGACCTGCAGCGGTCCATGTTCTGCGCGCTCGCATATGCCCGTCTCGGCCAGATGGACAAATCAGAGCAGGAGCTTGAATATGCCCAGTCCCTGTCAGACCGCCATCCTTCAGCGCTGGCAGGTGAGTTATATCGAATTCGCGGAGCCATTGACCTCGAGCGAAATAATCTCGCCCATGCCAATGAAATGTTTCGCCAGAGCCTCCTGTCCGCCCGCCAGAACAAGGACCAGTTCCTCGAAGCCACCGCATTATTGAACCTCGGAGTCGTTGCACTCCGGCGCGAACACTTCGACGAAGCCCTCGAGTGGTCAAGGCAGGCATCCGCATCGGCACAGGCCATCGGCGCGCATGTCCTTCAGGAAAAGTCGCAGGGCAACATCGCCTGGGCGGAATATCAACTTGGGAATTTCCAGGAAGCCCTGCTCCAGTCACAAAAGGCCCTCGATCAGGCAAAGGCTCTGGGTTCCGTCATTGATGAAGTCGAGTGGGGTAACAATACAGGACTTTCTCTCTATCGCCTGCAAAACACACAGGAGGCCATACGGTATTACCAGAACTCTCTTCAGCTGGCCAAATCCATTGGCGACCAGGAAGAGATCATCGAAACCAACACCACTCTCGCTTCCGTGTATCTTGACCTGGGACAAACCCGGCAGGCAGAAGATTGCATTCACACCGCCCTCCTGCTTTCCCGCGCAACAGGCCGCATCTTCGATGAGATGGATGCCCTGTTTGTAAAGGCCCTCATTTCCATCTGTTATCAGAGGTGGGATGAATCGGAGAAGCTCCTCCAATCTCTCGAACAGAATCCACAAATCAGGCCCTCGTTACAATGGCACGTCGAAGGCGCGCTCGCCAACATCTATGCGAGGACCAGCAAGCCGCAACTCGCCGACAAATGGTATCGCCAGTCCATCACCACGTTTGAAACACAGCGTGCCACTCTCAAGCGCGAAGAATCCAGGCTTCCCTTTGGTGCCAATGCCGATCAGCTCTACGACGATTACGTGCGCTTCCTTGTGCACCACAATCACACCAGCGAGGCCCTTACCTGGCTCGATCTCGGCCGCGCACGCACACTCGAAGAAGGACTCGGCCTTCCCTCACCCGATTTCCACTCCACCCTTGGAAGGCCCCTCGATACCCGCGCCATGGCCCAGCGCCTGCACGGCACCATCCTGGTGTATAACCTCGCTGCGCCGGAGTCCTATCTCTGGGCCATCAACTCCCAGGGTACGCATTTCTTCAAGCTGCCTCCGCAGGACGAAATCAATGCACACCTCAGGAAATACCAGCAGGCCATCCTCAACTCCCGCGACACACTCGCCGATTCGTACGCCGACGGAATGGCCCTCTACAACATCCTCGTAGCGCCCGCGCAAAAATATATCCCGAAGGGCTCGCCTGTCTACATCGTTCCGGATGGAAACCTGGCAACGTTCAACTTTGAGACACTCCTTGCTCCTGGCGGTGGCATCCATTACTGGATCGAAGATGCCGTCATCACGGAAGCCAGCTCGCTCAAGCTGCTTGCCGCCTTTCATCCCGAGTCGCATCCTCCCACTACCAAAAAGCTCCTGATGATGGGCGATCCCATCTCACCCGACGAGAAATTCCCCACACTTCTCAACGCGGGAACAGAAGTCGCCAGCATCGCCAGCCACTTCCCCGCCAGCACTGAGGCCATCTTTACTCAGAAGCGGGCCGTCCCGTCTGCCTATGCACGCAGCACTCCCGGACAGTTCTCCTTCATTCACTTTGTTTCTCATGGAACCAGTAGCAGCGCGCAGCCGCTCGACTCGGCCATCGTGCTCTCGCGCGAGCCATCCAATCCGGACTCCTTCAAGCTCTACGCGCGCGACATCATCCAGCAGCCGCTCCACGCAGAACTCGTCACCATCTCCGCCTGCTATGGCTCAGGCTCGCGCATCTTCGGCGGTGAAGGACTCATCGGCCTCTCCTGGGCCTTTCTTCGCGCCGGCGCGCACTACGTCATCGGCTCCTTGTGGGAAGCAAGCGATGCCGCCGCCCCCCAGCTCATGGATCGCATGTACGACGAGCTGGCCCAGGGCCGCTCGCCAGATCAGGCACTCCGTGATGCCAAACTCTCCCTCCTGCACTCGCAGGACGTCTTCAGAAAGCCGCTCTACTGGGCCACCTTCCAGCTCTACGGCGGCTCATAAATCTCAACCGTAAGAATGCAGAAAGCAGAACCATCCGGCTGCCCCACATCGTGCAGTGAGATGTGGGTTCTGCGCTAAAGTCTCATTTACCCCTGAGCTAGGCAAAGGACCGGCTTTTCGCAGAGCAATTTTCAAAGTTTTGTCATCCCGAGCAAAGCCAAAGGGACCCACATTGCAATGCAATGCGATGCGATTTGTTGCGCAAGCAACCCTTCGCAGAATGCAACAGGCGGAAAGGAGGAAGCGAACCCGGGCAATCACGTCCGCGCAGAGCGCGCTCCTCCCTGTGGAAAATTCCCGTCAAGTCCCTCTCTCTCTGAATATTTCCATTTAACCCATGCAAAATAAATAAATTATCACCAACCACCCATGGCCGGGAATTTCTACTCAATAAGTTCGATAACGTAGGATTTCTTTCGCACAATTGGTTCGGCTTGTAGGCTTGGAAGGCTGGTACAAACAGGGGGAGCGAGACCTCCGGGACGAGGACGATGGA
>JAJPKO010000010.1 GCA_021323655.1 Acidobacteriaceae bacterium | reverse complement strand
TGCTTCAGGAAGTAATCAATCAGTTCGCTCGAGGAGTTGTCCATCTCGACGTCAAACGCTTCCACCTTGTTGGTGAAGTAGTTGAACGTCATAACGGCCGGAATGGCGACCAGCAGCCCCATAGCGGTCGTAACCAGCGCTTCTGAAATACCGCCTGCCACCGCGCCGATACCAGAGGTCTTCTGCACAGCGATCTGACGGAAGGCGTTCAGAATACCGACGACGGTCCCGAACAACCCAACGAACGGCGCCGTCGCACCGATGGTCGCCAGACCACCCAGACCGCGCTTCAGCTTGGCGTGGACAATCGCCTCGGCACGCTCAAGAGCGCGCTTCGAGGATTCGATCTGCTCTTCGCTGATCGCTGTTCCGCCGCCAAAGCTGCGGAATTCCTGCAGACCCGCGGTGACCACTTCCGCCAGGTGCGACTTCTTGTTGCGGTCGGCAACCTTCACGGCTTCATCCAGCTTGCCTTCCTTCAGAGCACCGGCAACGCGCGGAGCAAATTCGCGCGACTGCTTGCGGGCCGCACCAAAGTACAGCCAGCGATCAATAATGACAGCCAGCGACCAGATGGACTCGATGAACAGGATGATGACCACGGTGCGGGCCAGCCAGCCCATGTTGCCCCATAGTTCAAGCGGGCTGAAACCTACCGTCTGTTCCTGGAAAAAGGCCAGGGAAGCCGGGTGAGTAACTACATGTGTAAGTTGGGCGAGAATCACTGAATCTTTCCTCCTGCGGAGTTTTCTTCATTAGCTACGGCCTGCGCGGTCTTTTGCGCCAGGACAGAATTTGCGGTTCGCCCCAGTCTATATGGGGCCGGACAAAAAGCGTAACGGTTGCGGATCAACCGCCCAGCGTAAAGACCACGTTCACCTGCGTCTCCACCTCAACCGGCTCTCCATTGAGCAGGTAGGGCTTGTAACGCCAGGTCCTCACCGCGTCCAGCGCCGCCTGCTGCAACATCGGCGGGCCGCTGATCACGCGCAGATTTTCAATGGTCCCCTGCTTGGAAATCATGGCCTGCAACACCACCGTTCCCTGGATGCGCGCGGCCTTGGCAATCGCCGGATACTGCGGTTGCGTCTTCACAATCAGGTTGCCCTGCATGACGCCAGACGATACCGCAATCTTCTTCGGCGGAGCAGCTTTCACCACCGGAGCCGGCCCGTTGCCGATTCCGCCCAATACGCCACCCAGCACGCCGCCCGAAGCGCCGCCGCCCATGCCTTCCATACCAGCCACACCGGCTGCCGGAGGCGGAGCTTCTTCATGCACCATCTTGATTTCTTTTGGGATCTTGGTGAAGGTCATCTGGTTGTTCACCAGCTCTGATACCACCTTGTGCACCACAGGCGCCTGCGGCGGCGGTGGGGGCGGAGGAGGTGGCGGTGGGGGCGGCGCCACAAGCAAAGTTGACATCATTGCCTTTGGCAGCGCTTCCGGATAAATCAGTGGGTACAGAATCATTCCGGCAAGAATCGACCCATTCAGAACAAATCCAATGATCGTGAAGTATTTGCTTTTGGTCTTGATCTTGCCGCCCGATTCCATCAAGGCATCTTCAAACATGGCCCTACCTCTTCCAAGCGAACTCGTTACCACCTATAGACACCACGGAGATGTCTATTTGTTCCCGGTCAAAATTAAATTTTTCTGGAACGGGTGGAACACTTCCGAAAAAGCTGAGTGACACCACCTATATCACATCGAGCGTACGTCTGGAAACGTTTCACCGCATGAAAATATCAACCCAATAAATCCAGCCCTCGTTGGATGCCTCCCAAGCGCTTCCGCGTTGGGCACATCTGCACCGGAAAACCGCAAATCTTCACGCGAAATCCCATGTTTTGAAGCGACTTCCTTATACTTTTGCCTTCTTCGCCGCAGGCAATACCGCGGCCTTGCCGCGCCGCTGGCGCCAGTCCTGATATGCAACTAACATCGGCGCCGCGACCGCGATGGATGAATACGTGCCAATCAGAATACCCACCACCAGCGCAAACGAAAATCCATGCAGCACTTCGCCGCCAAACAGATACAGCGACAGCACTGTCAGAAACGTCAGTCCAGACGTCAGTACCGTCCGGCTTAGTGTCTGGTTGATGCTCCGGTTCACCAGATCAGCCAGAGGTTCGCGCCGCGACATCCGCAAATTCTCTCGGATGCGGTCAAAGACCACAATGGTGTCGTTCATCGAATAACCAACCAGCGTCAGGATCGCAGCAATCACCGTCAGCGAAATCTCCTGATTGGTCAGGCTGAATGCGCCAATTGTAATCAGCGTGTCATGGAAGACCGCGACCACGGCCGCCACGCCATAAATCAGCTCAAACCGGAACCACAGGTACACCAGCATGCCCAGCAGCGAATAGAGCACCGCCCACATCGCCTGGTTACGCAGTTGCGCCCCCACCTGCGGTCCCACAATCTCCACTCCGCGTATGGCAAAGCCAGAAAGGTATGCGTCCTGCTTCAGCTCGCCCAGCACCGCGGGAGTAACCACACCCGACAGATGATCAACCGAATCAATCAACCCGCCGCGCTGATCGCGATAGCTCAATACGGCCGCTGCCTGCTGCCCATAGTGCTGTTGCGCGGTATCGTTCTGGCCCAGATGCTCCGGGTCCTTCTGCGCCAGCCAGTTGGCCAGCGTTCCCTGTCCGGCATTGTCCAGGTCAAGCTTTCCCGCATCGGCGCCACGGTTCTGGGCATAGTTCGCTTCGAGCGCCTGCAGAATGGCGGCGCGTCCCTGGTCCAGCGCGTTTTCTGAGGTGTGGCTCAGCGCCAGCGAAATAATCACCTCATTGTTCGCCGCTGCCCCAAACCGCTGGATACGCACATCCTTCATGCCTGCTTTGTCCGAGGCCGAACGGATCCTGTCCAGGTCCGGCGTCTGCTCGAACTTCACCCGCACCACCGTGCCTCCTCGAAAATCCACATCCAGAGGCAGATGATGCCAGAACAGCAGTGACAGCACGCCCGCCACGCTGAATATCAGCGAAAAGCCCAGGAAATACCACTTCTTTCCAAGCCAATCAATCTTTACATCATGAAACAGTTCCACGGAATTTCCTCGAATCAGCTAAAAAGCGGTCAGCGAAGATACGATCTGCCAAGGGCCAGCTTCTGCAGGTGGCCTTTTTTTGCTGACCGCCTTATCACTACCTAAATCGAAATCGGTTCACCCGGACGCTTCTTGTTCAGGTGCGCATCAAAAATCACGCGCGACACAAACACTGCCGTAAACAGGTTCGCCAGCAGACCGAACGTCAGCGTCACCGCAAATCCGCGCACCGGGCCCGTTCCGAAAATGAACAGAATCGCCGCCGATACAATCGTCGTCACGTGCGTGTCCACAATCGTCGTCCAGGCATGCGCGAATCCCTGGTCCACCGACGCCGAAGCCGACTTGCCGGCCCGCAGTTCTTCGCGGATACGCTCAAAGATCAGCACATTCGAGTCCACGCCCATACCAATCGTCAGAATCACGCCGGCAATGCCCGGCAGCGTAAGCACCGAATGCGTGAATCCCATAAAGCCGAGCAGGATCACCAGATTCAGAAACAGCGCCAGGTCCGCATTAATGCCCGCCCCGCGGTAGTAGATCAGCAAAAAGATCATGACCGCGAGCATGCCTACCACGGACGCCAGCACACCCTGACGGATCGAATCCGCACCCAGCGATGGCCCCACCACGCTCTCATTCAGGTAGTGGATCGAAGCCGGCAGCGCGCCCGTCCGCAGCAGCATGGCCAGGTCTTTGGCATACTGCTCGGTAATGCCACCACCGGAAATCGTGCCCTCATCGCGAATCGTGTCGTGAATGTTCGCTACTTCACGAATCTTGTTGTCCAGCACGATGCAAAGCGGTTTGCCCTTGTTCGCCGTGGTGAAATCGGCAAAATGGTTTCCTGCCGCGGCCGTCAGATAAAACACCACCTGCGGCTCATTTGTATTCGGGTTCCGCCCAGGCTGGGCATCGCGAATATCGGTACCCGCAACCTCCGGCACGCGCTTGATCTCGTATACGGACTCATTGCTGTCTGGCCCTGCCGCACCCGGAATGGCATGCATCAGCACGGAGTCATACGGCACCGAGCCGCCCAGCGCCTGCAGCGCCGCCTGCTCGTCCGGCCATGGACCGCCTTCCACCAGATGCAGCTCCAGGCGCGCCGTAGACTGGATCACATCTCTCACGCGCGCCGGATCGTCCACACCCGGCAGCTCCACCAGAATCTGGTACGCGCCCAGGTTGTATTCCTGAATCACCGGCTCGCTCACGCCCAGCGAATCCACGCGCGTGCGGATGACTTCAATCGCCTGTTCGAGCGCCCGCTTCTTCAGATCGGCGACCACTGTCGGCTTCATCGTGAGCGTAAACGTGTTGTTTTCGCCCGACGAAATGTCATACTGGCTGCCATACCGCTGGTTCAGCACCGAACGGGCATCGCCAACACGGTCTGCCGGGACCCCGGAGATAAGGAGCGTCTCCGGATGCGCCGCATCGGGCTTCGTCACAGAGCCGACCGTGATGCCGTTCTGCTGCAAATCGGTCTGCAGGCGCGCCGCATCGTTGTCCGTCTGCGAGCCCACAGCCTCGTCCACCATCACCTGCAAAATCAGGTGCGTGCCGCCCTTCAGGTCCAGGCCCAGGTGAATGCGGTTCAGGAGGGCCTCCTTCAGCGCCGTTCCGCTCAGGCCCTTCGGAATTCCGAAAATCCCAAACAGAAAGACCAGCAGAATCGCAATAATCAGAATCGTTTTTTGTGTCAGGTTCTTACGCATGGATGTCTACTTCGCCGGGTCGTCCGTGGTGACAGAAGCAATCGCGCTCTTTACGACTTCCATCTTAATGTTGTCCGGGGGCACCCGAAGCTGGATGGCGTCATCCTTTATAGACAGGATCGTGCCGCGGATACCGCCTGAAGTGGTCACACGGTCACCCGGCTTCAGGTGTTCGAGCATGTTCCGCCACTGCTTCTGCCGCGTCTGCTGCGGCCGGATCAGCAACAGGTAGAACACAGCAATAATGGCGATAAAGGGTAGAAACGAGACCACGCCCGGAGGAATCGCGGCGGCCAGCAAAAGAGTCGGTGTCAACGTACAATCCTTTTCATGGCAAGGCTTTCCGCCTCAACCAAATAAGCAAATCATTTTGTGCCAGGGAAGAGGAAAATTAAGCAGCGCTGCACTGCAAGCCGCTTCCTCCAGGAACACAAACCCGTCTCCCGCCTGCAAAAAACACACGCCAGACATGCAGGGAGACCCTGCCCCCTAGCTTTTCAGCACAGAGCAGCTTATGTCAAGAAGGATTGGCTGAGGTTGAAAATCATGGATGAGGATGCAAGCCAATCAGGTATTATCCCTTTCTGTGGCGGCATACACACAAGCCGAGATTGACGAACTGATTTCCTGCCCGAAAAAATTTTCAGAATCCCCCCGAAAGGACATGAAAATTGAAGGGGCACATGCGCGCAACGACGCAAGACTGATCTCAGATGGTATTCAGGGAGAATTCCTCATGTTTATGAGGCGAAGCGAGGATTTTCCTGAAAATTTTTCAATTGGTCTTGTTTACCATCCAGGGGATGTCAAAGGAGATATCACACTGCTTCGTTGTAACGGAAAACACGGTTCCTATAACGGAATTTTTGATCCTGCGCATCCACACTATGATTTCCACATCCATAAAGCTGATGCAAGTATTTTAGCCGCAGGGGGCAGACCGGAGAGAAATGCAACAAAAACTACTGCCTATGCTTCGTTTGAAGAAGCTGTGCAGTTCTTTGTTAGAGCCATTAACCTGAATGCAGCAGAGGCAACCAAATACTTTCCACCAAAATTGCAACCGCAGATCCCACTCTGGGAAGGATAAGCAGTATGAATGCTCTGGACATGCTTAAATCTGAATTTAACGGTCACATTTCTTTCCGCGAAAAGCGCCCCGGCATAATTCAGGTACTTGCTCCTCTTTTCCATGAGGACGGCGACATGCTGGACATCTTTCTCGATCTTCCGAAGGCCTCTGATTCCCGTATTAGGATTTCAGATCATGGACTTACTCTCATGCGCTTGTCCTATGTATATGACATAGATACTCCAACAAAACGCAGGATTTTCGAACGCATTTTGACAGAGAATGGCGTAGCAGAAGACAAGGGGCGGTTATCTATGGAAACCTCTCCTGAACACATATACCCGGCATTTCTTCAATTCGCACAGACCATTGCAAAAGTCAGCAATATGCAATTGTTCAAACGCGAGGTGGTCCAGAGTCTTTTTTATGAAATGCTTGATGACTTCATCACCAGCACATTGAATCTCTATCAACCAGAAAGAGACTTCTTGCCTAATCCTGAACGGAAAGAGCTTCAGGTAGACTGGTGCTTCTCTTTAAAGCCACGCCCCATATTCCTCTATGGAGTGAAGGATAGCAGCAAGTCCCGTTTCGCAGCCCTTGCATGTCGCGAATTTCAGATAGCTAAGATTCCGTTCCGGAGCGTAATCGTCCATGAAGATTTTGAGAACGGTCTAAGCAAAAAAGACCAGGCTTTAATCACCAATGCTGCTGATAAGCAATTTACTTCATTTCCCGACTTTCAGCAGAATGCGGAGGAGTATTTTGCACGAGAAGCCGCTCTTATCCAATAGTGCATCATCAAATTCTGGCCTTCAGCCACTGACCTTTTGTATGGCCAGTTGGCCTGAAAGCACCCTTGTCGCTCAATACTTAAACCTGTACCGCACCTCCCCAAAAATCTCCCGCGGACGGTTATAGTGGAAGCCGCCGAACGTAAGGCTGTTGTCCAGCAGCAGCCTCCGGTTGGCCACATTCAGCGAAGTCACTGACACTGTCACCTTCTGCGCAAACGTCTTTCCCGCCGACAGATCAAACGTCGTATGCTCTGGCAGATACGCCCCCGGATACTGCGCATTCGGGCTGCCATTCACAAATCCCGACCCATAGTTCACATTGGTCGAAGCAAACACGCGCCCGGGAAGCGAAGCATTGAACCCTACATTCAGCGTATTGCGCTGGTCGTGGTCCACCGGCGAATACGTCCAGTCTGCCGCGCATGCATCCGAGCCCGGCGGATAGCACACCAGCCCGCCCGTAATCGCCCCGCGCTGCTCTGCAATCTGGTTCGAATACGCAAGGTGTGCCTGCCCATACCGCCAGGTCCGCGGCGAGCGCAGCGTCAGTTCCCACCCCCGGACCAGCGCCCCATCAATCGTCACCGGATAGTACAAGCTCGACTCGCCCAGCGTGCTGTGGTCCAGAAAGTTCTTCGCCCGCGTGCGGAAGGTGTCCGCATCCAGCATCCATCCCCGCCACGGAATCTGCACCCCAAACTGGTGCTCCTCATCGCGCTCCCCGCGCAGCGGCTGGAACGTGGTGTTCGTCGCATTCGCATACCCCAGCACCGGCCCCGAGGCCGTCAGCAGCGGAGGAGGCTGATAGTAGTGCCCATAAAATCCGCGAAAGACCCAGCCCAGCTTCGGCACCTGCAACGCCGCCCCCACTCGCGGACTCGTCGTCTTCTCTGTAAAATCGCCGCGAAACCACGACTGGCGCACGCCGCCAATCAGCGTCAGCCACGGCGTCACTTTGTAATTGTCTGAGACATAGCCTTCCACCAACCCACCCGAGGCCGAGTTGCTCACAGAAAAGTTTTCGTAACTCCCGTCATTGAAGATGCTCCCGAACGTATTTGCATCGTGCTGCCCGAAGCTATACATCCCCGCCTGGATCGTGTTCCGCGCAATCTCTGTCCCGATGGAGCCCTGCAGCCCTGCATAGTTTGAAGCGCGCCGGCCCGTCGCCGCCACCGGGAAGTCATACGGCTTCGGCTCGTAGTTCGCGCTGTTGTAGTGGTAGAACGGCGATATTTGTAACAGTGATTGAGCATTAAATGTATGCGCCCAGGTGAAAGCCACCAGCCCGTCCGTCTCATGCTGTCCATCACGCAGCCCGCTTGAATCGTACTGCTGATTTTCCCAGCTGTTCGGGTCCGGATCATACGGTACCTGGAAATAGTCTGTTCGCAACTGCGTCACCACCCGAAACTGGTCCTGCGGTGTACGGTTATAGATAAACGACCCGAAGCCGCCATATCCATTCACCGCATCGTGGTAGACCTTGCCAATCGGCGGCTGCAGGCCCAGATTGCTGCGGTTCCCATTCAGGCCCACGTAGTACGCAAACCTTTCCGTATGGCTGCCAACGTTCACCTGATCATTCGTCTGGTAGAAATTCCCCGCACTCAACACCAGCTCGCCCTGGTTGCTCCCCTCAAAGCCCGTGCGCGGCACCACATTAAACACGCCATAGATGCGGTCGCCCACGTCTGCCGAATACCCACCGCGCTGCACCTCCAGATAATCCACGTCCTTGGGGTCCATCTGCGCGCCAACATTGCTGCCAATGTTCGTATTCGGAATCTGTACCCCATCCACCAGCCAGCTCACCTGGTGGCCGCCGCGAATGTGCAGCATGTCGTGCGTCTCATACGCGCCAGGAACGTAGTTGGTAATCATCTGGAACCCGTTCGTCCGGCTCGCACCCGGAGCACGCGTAATGTCCTCGCGCGTTACCAGCGTCGTGGTCGTCGCCGTGTCCACATTGGCGCCCTGCTCCGTCTCGCTCACCACGGCCGTCTCGCGAGCGCCTGCAACATTCAACGCAAAGTGCAGCACCGGCGACGCGTTCGACACCACCGTAATGCCCTCTTTGAGAGGGCTGAACCCCTTCTGCTCCACGCTTACCGTGTATTGTCCCACCGGGACCGCCGCAAAACGAAAATACCCGTCCTGGTTCGATTCCGCAGTCAGCAAAAAATCAGATGTCGCAGATTTTAGCGTGATCTGTGCCCCGGCAACGGGCCGGTGCTGCGGATCATGCACAATACCTTCCACCTGTCCAAAAACCGTGGCCCGCGCGTGCTGGCTCCATGCCAGACACATAAACAAGAACAGCAATAAAAATCTGCGCATGCGGCAGATGCCTCCTCTGATGGCTGAAAAAGGAATGTGGAAAGAGGAGCGAGTGTGCTGTTTCAGTGCCCCAACCGGATGTCGTCCCCGAGCGAAGCAAAGGGCCTGCTTTTTCGCAGAGCGAAAGGCGGGAACCAGACCAGTCACAGCACACTAAAGATCAACAGCAGGAGGCCCGCGCTTCTGCCGCGCTCGATCAAATGCAACGCGATAGCGCGCATCCGTCTGCGCATGCACTGCGGGGTGACTGACAAGTTCCGCAAAGACCGCCGCATCCGAAGGCGGCGCATACGAGGCAAGATGGAGCACCGGAGCGACTGCCGGAGAATATGGGCATCTCTCCGCTACCACACTAATACCGTGCCCCTGCCGCTGCCCCATCTCCAGCATCGCACAATGGTGCTTCCCGCTTCTGCGGCAGCACAACGGCAGACCCGCCTCCGCCGCACCCGGCATCCACACCGGCGTAAGCAAAGGCAGCCAGAAAGCCAGCATCATCGAGATGGCAAGCAGCCGCCGCACGTCCCAGTGTAGCCCAAACTCAATACGTACCCAGCACCGCGCGCACCACCGCTCCACCCTCGCGCCGGAAGTTCAGCCCAAAGTCCGTCTGGTCGCCGTTCCACAAACGTGACATCTTCCACTGCCCGTTTTCATAGCGGCCTTCTTCCACGCGCAGAAACTGCATGGTGCTCGCGAGTATTCAGGTCGGCCAGCTGGAACTGCACCCGCGCGCCAAATCCGGCCACCAGAAATTCATCTTCCGCAATCTGCACAATCAGCGCACGGCCTTATCAAGCCGGATTTTTCATTCCGCCTTGCATCAGGGATCGCAGTCTGGCAAAAACGAATTCAAGCATTTTCTTTCAATTAAAGAAGACCGCTGGAGATACCCGGAACCGGCGACTGAGCCGTTCGATATGGTCCTTATTCATATCCCGTTTGCCAGAGAGCACGAGTGATACGGTGCTCTCCGCGCCGAACTCAGGAATAAGGTCCTTCTGCAGCAATCCGTGGCTCTCCATAAGAAGCCTGAGCACCGTGACCGGATCCCCTGTTGGCACCGGATAACGTTCCGTCTCATACCGTTCAATCAGAAGCGTGAGAAGCTCGATGGCCTCATCCTCGTCGGGCGTGGTTTCTTCCTTGGCGGTGAGTTCAAAGAGTGCTTTGGTGTACTCCTGAAGTTCTTCATCAGAGTGGATGATGTGAGGCGCGCCGTGATGAATCATCTCTGCCGGATTTGCAAGAATTGTGCTCATCTGGTTCCGTACTCCTTGTCCCAATTGGCTTTGTCGTTGTACTCCTTGTGCGTCAGGAATGACCTGATGTAGACGTGGCCCTGAGTCATCTTGCCCTTCCGCTCTTTGGCGTAATGGATGACTGTGATCAGTCGGTAGCGGTTGCGGCGAATGTTAAAAATGACATACCCATCCACATTGTCAGCATCTGGGAAGATCTGTCGTACCTCAACGAAACTTGTCCAGCGGACCTGCGTGACGATCTTGTACCAGGCGGCTATTTCTTTAGCGGCATCCTTGTATCTGACAGATGCTTCGTGCAGGTGCTTCAGCGTCACTACGTGCATTATCATATTCTCTTTTCAAAACGAAAAGTTGTCAAATTGAAAAGCTAGCTCGATTCGGAGATAAGCCTTTCCATGCTGAGGAACCCCGGGGCAGAGCTGCCCTGTTTTAAAGAATTTACAAAAAGCAGGGGGAGGGTACACGCAGCCATATCCTTCTGGCCCGCCAATTGCTACCGTACAATTCCGTTATGTGCGGAATTGTCGGATACATTGGCCCTAAGGAAGTCGTACCAGTCATTATTGAAGGTCTGCGCCGCCTGGAATATCGTGGCTATGACTCTGCCGGAATCGCCGTCGGCGGCAACGGCAACGGACTCGAACTGCGCCGCGCCCCTGGCAAGCTGCGCAAGCTCGAAGAGGTCCTGCACGAACGTCCCGTCTACGGCACCTACGGCATCGGGCACACCCGCTGGGCCACCCACGGACGCCCCACGGAAGAAAATGCCCATCCGCACCGCGACTGCACCGGGCGCATCGTCGTCGTCCACAACGGCATCGTCGAAAACTACCTCGCCCTCAAGCAGGAACTGGCCGCGGAAGGCCACAAATTCGTAACTGAAACCGATACAGAAATCATCGCGCACCTGATTGAGCAGGAGCAGGCCTCCGCCGCGCGCACGGGCAAGAACATGGTGCTGGAAGAGGCCGTGCGCCGCTCCGTTCGCCGCCTGACCGGAGCGTTTGCCATCGTGGTCATCTCCGCAGACGAGCCAAACAAGATCGTCGCTGCGCGCTTCGGCCCTCCTGCGGTCATTGGCCTCGGCGAAGGCGAATACTTCGTCGCCTCCGACGTCCCGGGAATTCTGCACCATACGCGCAATCTGTATTTCCTGGCCGACGGCGACATGGCCGTGCTCACGCCCGAAGGCGTCCACCTGACCGACTTTGAAGGCAATCCCATCGAACGGCAGGTGCAGCGCATTTCCTGGGACCCGATCCAGGCGGAAAAGGGTGGCTACAAGCACTTCATGCTCAAGGAGATCTTCGAGCAGCCGCGCGCCATCCGCGACACGACGCTGGGCCGCATCTCGCTCGACACAGGAAAAATATTTCTTTCTGAGATGAAAATCAGTGACGAGGAGTTCCGTCGCGACACGCGCGTCAACATTGCCGCCTGTGGAACAAGCTGGCACGCCGCCACAGCAGGCAAGTTCATGATCGAGCGGCTGGCCCGAGTTCCCGTCGAGGTGGACTACGCCAGCGAATATCGCTACCGCGACCCGATTGCCGACCCGAACGCGCTTGGCCTGCTGATCACGCAGTCCGGCGAGACCGCCGACACGCTCGCCGCGCAGCGCGAGATGATTTCCAAAGGCTCAAAGACCATCGCCATCTGCAACGTCGTCGGCGCGATGATTACGCGCGAGGCGCACGGCGTCATCTACACGCACGCCGGCCCGGAGATTGGCGTCGCGTCCACCAAAGCATTCACCGCGCAACTGGTAGCTCTCTTCCTCTTCGCTGTACATCTGGCGCAGGCGCGTGGGACCATTTCCGCAGATGAAAGCCGCACGCTCCTTGAAGAACTTACGTTGCTTCCGGGCAAGATTGAAGAGGTCCTGCGCACCGTGGATGAGCCATGCGAGCAGCTTGCCCGCACCTACTCAAGCGCCTCAGACTTCCTCTTCCTGGGACGCGGCATTCATTACCCGATCGCGCTCGAAGGCGCGCTGAAGCTGAAGGAAATTTCCTACATTCATGCCGAAGGCTATCCCGCGGGCGAGATGAAGCACGGCCCTAACGCGCTGATTGACGAGAAGCTGCCCGTGGTCGTACTGGCCACGCAGGACCGCAACAACCGCGACTCGCGACTGCGCTATGAAAAGACGCTCTCCAATATTCAGGAAGTCACGGCACGCTCGGGCAAAGTCATCGCGGTGGCCGTGCGTGAAGACGATGAGATTACGCATGTCGCCGACCACGTCCTGTATGTTCCGCCAGCTCCGGAGCTACTGCTGCCTGTGCTCGACGTGATTCCGCTGCAACTGCTCGCGTATCACATTGCCGTCCGTCGCGGCTGCGACGTGGACCAGCCGAGAAACCTGGCCAAGTCGGTGACGGTGGAATAGACGGCATCAGGTGAACTGTGGCCCCTGAATGTGCGTATATACTTGCTGTTCACAGAAAGGTAAGGACCAGGGCCCATGAGCACATTTCCTATCATCGCCGGAAATCTGAACGACCAGCAGCGTGCAGTCTTTTATGCACAGATGTCTGCTGTGCAGAAAGACGAAGTCGTCGGTGTGCTGTTTGCTTTGTTTCTGGGGAGCTTTGGGGCGCACCACTTCTATCTGCGCCGCAATGGCCTGGGAATTCTCTATCTGCTCTTCTTCTGGACCGGCATTCCCGCGATTGCGGGTTTCATTGAATGCTTCTTTATGCCGGGGCGCGTGCGCCAGTACAACATGGAACAGGCCGCCCTGCTGGCGGCCAGCCTTCAGGGAGCGGTCCCCGCGGCGCCAGTTGCACCTGTTGCAGTCACAGGAACTTGCGCTTCCTGCGGAGCTCCGCTGGTTGCCGGGGTAAGATTCTGCAGCCGCTGCGGCACGGCATATCAGACGAACTAAGCGGAGAGTCGCGCCTTTGCTACGGCATCCAAAACGCCATTCAGAAAGTTGATGGATTCGGGAGCGGAGTAACGGCGTGCAATCTCCAGCGCTTCATTAATCACAATGGGTGCGGGAGTGCCGGGGAAACCGACCATTTCCGCAATTGCCATGCGCAGAACATTGCGGTCCACGCTGGCCATGCGATCCAGCCGCCAGTTGGCGGAGTACTTCTCGATGAGGCCGTCCACTTCTGCTTCACGCGAAACAGCAACCCGGAAGATGTCTTCAGCAAACCCGCGCACGTCCGCATCTGTATCCTGCTCTTCGCGGGCCTTCCAGAAGGTCTTCCGGACCTGGTCGGGCGTTTGCTTGCCCATGTCGAGCTGGAAGAGCATCTGCATGGCGAGTTCACGGGCCTTGCGGCGTTTTCCGGGAGCACTCATTTTGCCACCGCTTCGGCTTCTATTTTGCGATGGAGCGAGACCATCTCAATCGCCGCAGCTGCCGCTTCAAAACCCTTGTTGCCCATCTTCAGGCCTGCACGGTCGAGCGCCTGTTCCAGCGTCTCGCAGGTAAGGACCCCAAAGGTATGCGGGACGCCCGTTTCCTGCTGGGACTGGCCGATGCCTCGCGTGACTTCGTTGTAAATGGCCTCATAGTGGGCGGTTTCGCCGCGCAGAAGAACGCCCAGCGTAATGATGGCATTGAACTTGCCGGATTCGGCAGCTTTGCGCGCAGCGGATGGGATTTCCCATGCGCCGGGGACGCGAATGATGGCGACGTCGTCTTTCTTTGCGCCGCTGCGGAGAAGAGCGTCCAGAGAGCCTTGCAGGAGGCGGTCGGTAATCACAGCGTTCCAGCGCGCAGCGATGATGGCAAAGCGCATTCCCTGGGCAGAAAGATCGCCTTCGAGCGCTGCGGGTTTTCCCTGCAGCGGATCGAGCCATTCCCAGAAGGCGAGTGAAACGCCCGGAACGGGCTCAATGGTGAAGAGACGCGACTTCCAGTAGGTTTCAGTGGTCTCGCTGATGCGGCCGTTCAGGGAGTTTTGTGAGAGCCACTTCTGCGCCACTTCGCGCACGGAGTCGAGACTGGTGACCTCAATCAGAATGTCTGTTGGAACGGACAACTGTCCGTCTACGAATTCGAGATTGCCGAGCGGGGCGAGGAACGAGCTGCCGCGGCCCTGCGCGTTTTCCCAGCCCTTGCCTTTCTCAAATCCCAGCGCGGAAAAAAAGCTGGCCAGCTTTTCATATTCGTCCGGAGTGCTGCTCTGGCGCACTACGGTAATGGCCTTGATCATAATTCGACTTTATCAGCGCAGGGCTGAAAGCGGAAATGCACCAGAAGGGGCACTCTCCTTCAGGCGGGGCAATCGTCTACTATGACAATGGGAGACCTGATGTTGGCAAAATACCGGAGTTCCTTTTTTTTATTGGTGGCGCTGTTTGGCTTGCTCGTTTCCGTACCCGCTGCAGAGGCGCAGAATCCTGTTCGCGCCCTGCATAACAGCGATGTATCACTGAGCGCTTTTGGCCAGTTCACAAGCTCGTCGAGCGGAGATGGAATTACGGTCAATCCTACAAAATCCATTGGCGGCCAGGCGGCCTTCCGGCATGTTTACCATCCGTGGATGGGCTTTGAGGCGAGCTATGGTTACACCCGGTTTGCTGATCGCTATTCTTCCACGGTCTTTTCAGTGCAGCACAATGTGCATGAGTTTGCGGGGTCGTATCTGGTGAGCGCGCCAAACCTTCTGGGCATCCAGCCCTTTGGCCTGGTGGGGATCAGCGCACTGCTGTATTCACCGACATTGAATGGCGGCCAGCGTGCCAGCGCACAGGCGAAGCCGGGCATCAACTTTGGTCTGGGAGTCAATGTTCCTCTGCTTACGTCCCACTTCGGGGCGCGAGTGCAGTATCGCGGGGTGTACCACGGAACGCCGGACTATGGGGCAGCGCTGTATAAGACGGGAACCTGGCGACTGACGAGTGAGCCGATGGTGGGACTATTTCTGAAGTTTTAGGCTCGCTGCTTTGGGGCTGCCGTCCGTGTCCGGAGGGGAACCCCTCCCCCTTTGCCTTGAACCGCGTTCCTTTGTTTTCAATGACTTAGCGGGGGATTATCCCCCGTTATCCTGCTGATTCTGCAAGGGTTAACTGCGATCTAGCGTTTTCAATAACTTACGAGGGGATCTCTCAACAGAAAACGCCCGAACTGCGGTGGGCGCTGCATTTCTTCTCTATATTATTCAGGATAACAAATCGGGTAAAAATAATCGGCCCTCGAGTCAAGTAAATAAATTATTTGTTTTGTTGGGATTAGCTTGAAAGCGCCCACGACAGAGGATTGACAGGAATTTTCCACAGGCAGGAGCGCAAGGGGAATCTGGTAGCAACGTCGGGGAAGTTTTCCGCAAAACAAAACCCCCGGCTTTGGCAACCGGGGGTTATCTGAATCTGAACTTCAGGCGGCCTGGACGTTCTCGGCCTGGAAGCCCTTGGCTCCCTTTACCACGTTGAACTGCACGCGCTGACCTTCCTGCAGGCTGCGGAAGCCTTTGGAGTTGATCGCGGAGAAGTGAACGAAGATGTCCTCGTTGTTGTTGTCACGGGTGATGAAGCCAAAACCCTTGGCGTCGTTGAACCACTTTACTGTACCCTGTTCCATTTTGGGGTATTCCTTTGAAAATTTAAGATGTCGCTGAAAACGGGGAGGTAGAAGGGCAGGGTAGTGCTGAAGTGCATTCCGTGCTTATCAATAACCCACTCGGAATCGAGCGTTGTACTTATTGTACGTGTATTTTGGCCGGAGTGCGAGAAAATTAATGAAAAGAAGGCAAAAAAGGTGCAAAGAAAAGGCCCGCTTCCATAGGGAAGCGGGCCTTTGTGATTCTGGATTCGGAAGACGGTCTGCTATGCGGCTGACCTGGTCAGCGCAGCTTTTGCCTGCTCGGCGAGGGCGGTGAAGCCGGCGGCGTCATTGACAGCGATGTCGGCCAGCACCTTGCGATCGAGTTCGATTCCGGCCTTTTTGAGGCCGTTGATGAACTGGGAGTAGCTGATGCCATTGAGCTGGGCGGCGGCGTTGATGCGCACAATCCACAGAGAGCGGAACTGGCGCTTCTTCTGGCGGCGGCCGGAGTAGGCGAACTTGAGTCCACGCTCGACGGCTTCCTGTGCGGCCTGATAGAGCTTCGATTTTGTGAGGAAGTACCCTTTGGCGCGTTTGAGGATCTTTTTGCGCCGGTCCGTACGTTTTGTTCCACGTTTTACGCGTGGCATGGTGGTTTCTCCTTTTTGCGTTTCGTTTAGCGGCTGGAGGCAGGAGCTTTCGCTTTGACCTCTTCACTCGCTTGCTTGCCTGATGGCTCGGCCGTGCTGGCCGGGGCGGCTGGAACGCTTTACCAGCTACCGGTCTCAGGCGTAAGGAATCATGCGGGCCACCTTCGCGTGGTCGGCATCAGAGACGTAAGCGGGAGCGGAGAGCCTGCGCTTGGTCTTGACTTCCTTCGACGTGAGGATATGGCGCATCTTGGACTGGCCGCGCTTGATTTTTCCCGTGGCCGTCTTTTTGAAGCGCTTGGCCGCGCCCCTGTGTGTCTTTAGTTTGGGCATGGTTGTCCTACTTGAAAAAGCTGTAAGTACAGCAGCTACCAGTATACGGGAATTTCGGGGATTTGTGTTGTCCTGAGTTGTCGGTGTCATCTTGTGGAGCCCTGCACACTTTTATGGCCAAAGGATGGGGCTCCCGACCAGAGGCGTAACAACTGGGGCGCATACAGGAAGCTGCAAAGTGGATACAGCTTCCACTTGACCGCAAAACTCTTTTTCGAGATTTTTTCTTTGTGTTTCTGCGTCACATTGACAGGGTTAAACTATTCGCTGCGACTGAACTTGCATGCCACGAAGAAATTGGACCCGCGATGAATTGATTGTTGCATTCAATTTATATTGCCGAATTCCGTTTGGGCGCATTCACAACCGCAATCCCGAGATTATTTCACTTGCAAAGACTCTCGGGCGCACTCCATCTGCCCTTTCATGGAAGCTTGCCAATTTCGCTCGCCTTGATCCTTCCATAAAGAGCCGTAACTTGAGCGGAGCAGCTCATGGAGGCTCTCTGGAAAAAGAGATTTGGCAAGAATTCAATTCAGATTGGGACCGACTAGCGTTTGAAAGCGAGAAGTTACGCTTCATGTTTGCTGGCAAATCCTTGGAAGAATTAGGAAATGAAGATTTACCTGAGGGCGGGGACAGAGAAGCCAAAATTATTGCCCGTGTCAATCAAGGATTTTTTCGGTCTATGATTTTGGCTACTTACAATGGCCAGTGCTGCATTACGGGCATCCATATCCCAGAATTGTTATGCGCAAGTCACATCATTCCGTGGAGCATTGACAAGAAGAATCGTACGAACCCAAAGAATGGCTTATGTTTGAATGCTTTTCACGACAGAGCATTTGATCGGGGGCTCATTTCTTTTGATGAGAAGTTTAGAGTTGTAATATCCCCGCAGCTTCGAAGGTCAAATAACCCCGCATTAAACGAAATGCTGTTCAATTATGAGGGCAAAGGTATCGCGATGCCTTCGCATTTTCAACCTGACCCATCTTTTGTAAAGTTTCACTTTGAAAAGATTTTTTTGAAATGATTTTTTAAAGGCACGGATTCGTCAGCATTGAACCTGATCGAACATCCGATCTTTTGGAGAAAATCTTTGTCTGAACGGCTCATTGTCGAATTTTATGAATTCAATGGATCGAGGCCTGTTGCGACAGTTCTCGCTTACTACGGTGGTCATTATCCCGAATCGGCCGCATTAACGTTGGCGGCTTTTTTAGGTGAGCTGAAGGAATTACTGAATCCGTCCTTTGACAATCCTCGTCTTTTAGCAGCACGTTTTATTAGCTGGCAAGGAAGTCTGCATCGGGATGGGGACAAGTACTTTGATTTTTCTGGCGTAGAAGTAATAGAGAGCTCCGAGGGGTACGACGCGTACTTGGTCGCACGAGTTCACGCTCATTCATTAGTTCCCCATATTGAATTTGTGAAAGATGATTACTGTACAACCCAAGAGCTTCAACGAGCTGCGCTCATTCTCAATCAAAGTCACGTCGGACCTCCTGTCTCCTTTGTCGAGTGATTTTTATTTCTAGTGAAGGACGGCAGTTCTATTTGCGAAGCCTTGAGAGTGAGGGACAAACATTTACTTACTCTTGAAACCGCCACCAGAGGAAAAGCGAAAGGGTAATGTTGAACGAGATAACAAGGCCAGGAAAGCTCTTGAGGAACAGGGATGGCGGGTCATCACGATTTGGGAATGCCAGACCAGATCGCAGGAGGCGCTTCGCTCAATTCTGCTGGAACTGATGACGCAAGACTGTCGTTCTGCAGAAAAAGAGTAGTAGCGCGTTCCATTAAGAAAACGTGCGTTCAGATCGTACATTCGATGGAAAGCGACCCATTCCATTTGATACTTACTACCTGTTTTACCGAGATGATCTGGAAGGGAGACATCTTCCATCTCTGCGCGAAAGAGCACTGGTAACAGGGTAGGGTCTACTTCACTATCCCACGCTCGGACTTTTCAATGAACTCCACCAGATACGCCACGTCTTCGGTCTTTACGCCTTCGCTCTTCAGTTTTTCGAGTGCCTGGGAGGTGTTCATCTTGCCGGCCAGCAGATAGCGATACGCCTGCTGGAGTGCGCGCAGGCGCTCGCGGTCGAACCCGCGCCGCTCCAGGCCAACCTTGTTCAGGCCGAATGCGTGGGTCTCACGTCTGGCTGAGGTAAGCGAGAAGGGCAGCACGTCCTGCACAACCGTCGTGCCGCCGCCGGTGTAGGCATATTTGCCGATGCGGCAGAACTGGTGCACCTGATTCAATGCGCCGACCGTGGCGTAGTCCTCCACGATGACGTGTCCGGCAAGCGTGGCCGAGTTGGCCAGAATGCAGTGGCTGCCGATGATGCTGTCGTGTCCGATGTGGGAGTAAGCCATGATGAGGCAATGGCTGCCAACATAGGTGGTACCGCCGCCGCCCGCAGTTCCGCGCGAAATGGTGACGCATTCGCGGATGACGTTGTCGTCGCCCATGACGACGGCGGTCGGCTCGCCTTTGTATTTCAGGTCCTGGGGTGCGACGCCGACGCAGGCGAAGGGAAAAAAGCGGTTGCGCGCCCCGGCCTTCAGGTGTCCGTCAAGGACGACATGCGAGACCAACTCGCACTCTTCGCCCAGGACCACGTTTGGGCCAATGGTGCAATAGGGGCCGACGGTGCAGGATTCAGGCACGACGGCCCCGGGAGCGACGATGGCTGTGGGGTGGATGCTCACTCTTCGGTCACCGCCGCCAGCGCCGGGGTCTCTGCCTGGGCTTCCTGCCTGCGGCGCGGAACAAGCTGGCACATAATGACCGCTTCACAAGCCAGCTTGCCGTCAATGGTGACAAGCCCCTCCATGCGGACGGCGCGGGTCTTCCACTGCAATACGTTGATCTCGATGCGAAGCTGGTCGCCGGGAACGACAGGGCGGCGGAACTTGGCGCGTTCAATGCCGGTAAAGACCATCAGCTTGTTCTCGCGGTCCGGGACCTCGGTGAGCAGCAACGCGCCGCCAGCCTGTGCCATGGCTTCCACCACGAGTACGCCCGGCATGATGGGGTAGTTGGGGAAGTGTCCCTGAAAGAACGGCTCATTGATGGTGACGTTTTTAATGGCGACAATGCGCTTCTTGCGCTCTATCTCAATAACGCGGTCAATGAGGAGGAAAGGATAGCGGTGGGGCAGGATCGCCATGATGTCGGTGACTTCAAGCACCTGGCGCGTCTCCGGTGTGTGGTTCTGGTTCTCCATATCTGCCAGAGGCCATTATACTTTTCCCGGAAAATGAAAGGGCGCCGGGATGAAGGCGCCCTCTGCTACTGTTGCGGCTGGAGCTGTTTTTCGCCATCCACAGGAGGCAGCGGAGGTGGCCCATCGCCTTTCCGGCCATCCGGCCCGCCATGGAACCTTTGAACGACGACGACGTGGCGGTCTTCTGGTTGAATCGCCTTCACTTTTTTCCACTGGTCGGGCGTCAGCATCTTGCGGATTTCAAGCAGCATGCGCGCGTTGCTTTTTTCGAGTTCCGCGGGTGGCCACCGGAGCCATTTCCGTCACTGCGGTCTGTTCCATGCAAAGGAAGAGACGGGAGCACCAGGAAGCGAGTTTACGTGGAGCAGGCAGGTATCCCGCTATACTTTGAAAAGGGGCATTTCGTACCCCTGAGGACAGCTTTTCCGATGAGTGTTTCCTTAGAAGACGTTCGCCATGTGGCCGAACTTGCCAATCTTGAGCTGACTGCTGACGAAGAAGGGCGCATGTTGCGCGATCTGAACGCCATTCTTGAGCATGTGGCACAGATGAACGAACTGGACACATCGAGCGTTGAGCCGATGGCGCAGGTCAGCCAGGTCATTGGCGAAGGACAGACAGAAACCGTTTTGCGCAGCGATGAAACCCGTCCTTCTCTGGATCGCGCGCGTGTGATGGCCACCGCACCGGACACCGACGGGACATTCTTCAAAGTACCGAAAGTGATTGAACGCTGATGACAGTTGAAACCGCAGTCTCCAGGCCGCTTTCCATTGCAGAGGTCCGTCGCAGCATCGAGTCAGGCAGCAGCAAGGCCAGTGAACTGGCCGCGGCCGCCTATGAGCAGATTCACGCTCGTGACCCGCAGATCCACGCTTATCTTTCGCTGAACCCTGAGCGCGCCCTGGAGCAGGCCCGGCGCATAGATGATCTGGCGGCAAAAGGCGGACCGCTGCCTCCGCTGGCTGGCGTTCCCGTCGGGATCAAGGATGTTCTGACGATCGAAGGCCTGCCAGCAACGGCGGGCTCGAAGATCCTCGAAGGCTACACTGCTCCGTATACGGCGACTTCCGTCCGCAAGCTGGAGGAAGCAGGGGCGATCATTCTGGGCAAGATTAACTGCGATGAGTTCGCGATGGGATCGTCGAATGAGAATTCGGCGTATGGCCCGGTGCACAATCCGCATGCGCTGGACCGCGTTCCTGGCGGTTCGAGCGGAGGTTCGGCGGCGGCGGTTGCGGCAGGCATGGCTGTGGCGACCCTGGGAACAGATACGGGCGGCTCGATTCGCCAGCCAGCCTCATTTTGCGGAGTGGTTGGGGTTTTGCCGACATATGGACGCGTCTCCCGCTATGGATTGATAGCCTTTGCCTCATCGCTTGACCGTGTGGGGCCGTTCGCGTCGAATGTGCGCGATGCTGCAATTACTCTGGGCGTAATTGCCGGGCATGATCCGATGGATGCGACCTCGTCTCCGCGGCCGGTGCCGGATTACACGGCTGATCTGGACAAGGGCGTGGCAGGGCTCAAGCTCGGGGTGCCTGCGGAATATTTTGCAGAAGGGCTGGATGCCGAAGTCCGGGCGGCGGTGGAGAAGACCATTGAGCAGCTTCGCGCCTCCGGGGCCGAGATCAAGCCCATCTCGCTGCCGCACACGCGCTATGCGATTCCGACGTACTACGTCATCGCCACGGCCGAAGCCAGCGCTAATCTGGCGCGCTTTGATGGCGTCCGATACGGCTTTCGCGCGAAGGATGCGAACACGCTTTCGGCCATGTACCGGCGCTCGCGTGATCTTGGCTTTGGGCCGGAAGTGAAGCGCCGCATCATGCTTGGCACATATGCCCTCAGCGCCGGCTATTACGATGCGTATTACAAAAAGGCGCAACAGGTGCGCCGCCTGTTGACGGATGATTTCCTGAAGGCGTTTGCGGAAGTGGACGCCATTCTTACGCCGACGGCACCCACGCCCGCCTTCAAGCTGGGCGAGAAGACGGACGATCCGGTTTCGATGTACCTGGCAGACATCTACACGGTCACGGCGAGTCTGGCGGGAATCTGCGGTGTCTCAGTGCCGTGCGGCAAGTCTGGCGAAGGGCTGCCCATCGGATTGCAGATTCTGGGCAAGCACTTCCATGAAGCGATGACACTGCGCGTGGCGCAAGCAGTCGAGTCCCTGCAGGGCGAACAGTAAACCGTGGCGCTGATCACCGTCGAGCACCTGTCGAAGAGCTATTCGCGCCGTGAGCAGGTGCTTGTGGTGGACGATGTTTCCTTCAGCATTGAGCGGGGAGACACGCTGGGACTGGTGGGCGAATCGGGCTCAGGCAAGAGCACGATTGCGCGCATGGTGCTGGGGCTGATCGAACCAACATCGGGCCGTGTGCTCTTTGATGCCCAGCCGATCACCGGAGTATCGCAGCGCAGACTGCACGCCATCCGGCGGCGCATGCAGCCTGTGTTTCAGGACCCCTTTGCGGCGCTGAATCCGCGGATGAAGGTGACGGAGATTATTACTGAGCCGCTGGTCATCCATCGCACGGTCCCGCGAAATGACCTGCGATCCAGGGCCAGCGAATTATTGCGCGCCGTCGGACTGGACGAATCCGCCCTCAACCGCTTTCCGCACGAGTTTTCCGGAGGACAGCGGCAGCGCATCAATATAGCGCGCGCACTGGCGCTTCGGCCCGAGGTGCTGGTGCTGGATGAACCTGTTTCGGCGCTTGATGTGAGCGTGGGTGCGCAGGTGGTGAACCTGCTGCGCAACCTGCAGCGCGAATTCGGGCTGACTTACCTGTTTATTTCGCACTCGATGCCGCTGGTGCGTTATCTTTCAACGAACATCGCAGTATTGCATCGCGGAAAGCTGGTGGAATATGGGCCGCGCGACACGATCTGCGAAGCGCCGCAGCAGGATTACACGCGTACGCTGATTGCTTCTACACCTGAGATACGGGTGTAATGGAACAGTCTCAGGTTCTCTTCGGGCACTCAGATTGAAACGCTGAAAGGCGATTCCTCAGCGGCCAAAGCCGCGCTGACGCGGTAGCGTTATGGCACGACCCAAAAAGTCGTACCCCTTCAATACTTACGTTGCCATCAACCTGTGGTATCTCAGCTAAGGCGTGTTGTCATCCTGCCTTTGACTCTGACCTTAGAGAAGAGCCTGCTTTTTCCCTTCTGAGACAATAAAAACAGAACACTGCCATGACCGCTCCGGTAAACACAATTGGACTGATTGCTGCCTTCTCCACTACGACCGCCTTTGTGCCGCAGCTCCTTCGCGTGTGGCGGCTGAAGAGCGCGCGCGACATTTCGCTGCACATGTTTCTGCTCTTTTCCTTCGGAGAAGTGATGTGGCTGGTCTATGGCCTGCTGATTCGCTCTACACCTGTGATTCTGGCAAACATCGTTACGCTGGCGCTGGCATTGGCGATCCTTGCGCTGAAGCTGCGCTATGAATGACGGCGAAGTACACTAAAAGATATGGGGCATGAAGGAATACGGTTTGTTTCAGAAGAAGAGGCGCGCAGGTCTGATGCTGCGGAACGTGAGCTTCCTTCTGATGCAAAGGTCCCGGCCAAGGTGCGAGTTTTTAAAAGCGAAGGCACCGGAATGGAGATTGTCTGGAAAGACGGTCACCGAAGCCACTGGGACTTTGCCTGGCTGCGCAATGCATGCCCATGTGCCACCTGCCATGATGAGCGGAAAAGGGCAGGCCGAAAGCCGGGCGAGCCAAAGCAACAGCCACAAACCCTGTTGCCCATGTATCAGGCACCGCCACGCCCGGAAACGGTGACTCCCGTAGGGCATTACGCCATCAGTTTCCATTGGAATGACGGCCACCAGAGTGGAATTTATTCATGGGACTATCTGCGGCGGCATTGCGCGTGCGAAGAATGCGCAACCCAACAGGTGAGTTGACCACCATCTTTTACAACGTTTCCTAATTTTGGCATCTCCCAGAGGGGAAACCCACCTGTGCTTGCCGACAACCCTGACGATTTGCGGGCACAGATCCAGCCGATTGCCGGAGCGGCCCCGGAGAGCTGCGCGCAATTTTGAACGACCTCCCGGCATTTACCACTGACCTGAACTGCTCCAGCGTGTACAGAACAAAATGGGGAAATTTGATGCTGACCCGCTACGGGGACAAAAGCCGCCGACAAACCGGACGGTGGATCCGGGGGCTGCAATTTTCGTTCTGACGTGTTTTAAGGCACGTTGAATTGCGCGTACCATAAGTAAGTTGGGCCCACTATGAATCCGGTCATTTCGCACAGAGCATCGTTTGAAAAGACGCTGGCCAGTGCTAAACGCACCATGCTGCTCAGCGAGATCATGCGTCTCGCCATTGACAGCTTTCGCGCGAGCAAAGTGCGCTTTGCGCTGACGGCGCTGGGCATGGTGATCGGGTCGGCAGCGCTGATCCTGGTCGTCACCATTGGGTTGACCGGCAAGCAGTACATCCTGAACCTGCTGCAGAGCATTGGCACCAATATGGTAGAGCTGGAATACTCAGGCGGCGGGACTGGCTCCATCAACAACTTCCAGAGCGACTACCTGACGCGTGATGACGAGCGCGCCGTCAGAGAGCAGGTGCCGTCTGTCATGTACTCTTCGCCGATGCTGGAGATGCATGACCGGATCAGCTTTGGACAAGGCACGGTCAAGGACGTGCTGGTGCTCGGCGTCAGCCCGGAGTACCGCCTGGTGCGTAACCTGAAGGTCCTCTCTGGCCGCTTTTTTGACGACCAGGACGACCAGACCCACGCCCATGTTGCCATTGTGACCCAGAATTTTGCTCAGGCCATGTTTGGCAGTGTTGATTCTGCGGTAGACCAGAGTTTCCAGATCAGCGGCATTCCTTTCACGATTGTTGGGACCTTTAAAGAGAGCGTAGATACTTTCGGGCAGTCGGAAATCGCCGACCAGACCATCCTGATTCCTTACTCTGTGGCCCGTTACTTCACTGGTACTGACAACGTAAAGCAGATCTTCTTTTCCATCCGTGACCAGAACGATGTAGAAGGGGCTGCGCGGGACATTGTTCGCGTGGTAAGTGCGCGGCACCAGAAGAACTCTGTCTACAAAGCCAATACGCTAACTGCGCTGCTCACGACGGCTGCACAGATTGCCAATGGACTGACTATTGTTCTTTTGCTGATTACGACGGTGACGCTGGCCGTTGGGGGTGTGGGCATTATGAACATCATGCTGGCGACGGTGCGGTCGCGCATCCGCGAAATCGGCATACGCAAGGCCCTGGGTGCTACTTCACGTGAAATCAAGCTGCAGTTTTTGATAGAGGCGGTCTTTATTTCACTTGCCGGAGGAATCATCGGCATTGTGATTGGCCTTGCGCTTCCATTTTCTGTCCGCTTCTTTACTGATTACCGCATTCCAATCTCGGGGTGGTCCGTCATCATCGCCCTGCTGACTTCGACTGTGGTAGGCGTGGTATTTGGAACGCTTCCCGCGACCCGCGCGGCCCAGCTTGATCCGGTAGAGTCATTGAAATACGAGTAGCTGCGAGTTCCAGCGGCCTGCTGCTTACGGAGCGCTTTCTCAAAAGTTCCCTGCGCGTCAGCTACAAACGCTTTGTAGCCTGCGGGGTCCAGGAAAACGCGCGGTCCCTCCTGTGGATAGCGCTTCAGCTTCGTGAGCATGTCGAAGTATCCTCCGTGGGCGCCAAGAAACACATCACAGGGCAGTGCACGCAAGGTAGCAAACGTATGTTGAAAGTCCTGCGCGATGCCAGGGTAGCTTGCAGGATGGCCGGGCGTCGCGATGAAGTGATACTCCGACCAGAACGTCGTTCCACCAACAATGACGATGTTGCGCAGTTTTCCTGCCGGATCGCCGGGGACATGCGCGCGCATGGTCCACGTGGTGCATCCGCGAGTGTGCCCGGCGGTCCTGTGGGCCGTCAACATTGTGCCACCGAGTTCCACCACGTCGCCATCATGAAGCACGCGGTCAACGTGCACAGGCGAAAAGGCCGGGACATTGGGCGATGGAGCGAGAAAGTCGGCCCTGCCTCCGGTCTCCACCACTTTTACATCGCCATCCATCACCATGTTCTTTGCATGGGTTTCGCTGACCACTTCCGCCGCGCCGCCTACGTGGTCGAAATGCGCCTGCCCGTTGAGGAGGATTCTGATGTCGCTCCAATGGAAGCCCAGCTTTTCGACACTCGCGCGGACCTGTGCCGGCGATGTTTCAAGGTTGGCGTTGATGAGGATGTTCCCCTTTGGCGTCACCACCAGATAGCTGGCCAGGTCCTGGCTTCCTACGTAGTACAGGTTGTCAGCAATCTGGAACGGCGGAAGCGGAGTGGTCCAGGAGGGGTTTGCTTCAGCAAAAAGGCCATGGAAGCCGCAAAAAAACCACAGCAGCAGGCAGGAGAAGACAGCGCGCATCCTCCTTGTATATCAGAGTTGCACGCCGCTTGATCTAGCCCTTGATGTGCAGATCAATCACGAGCTGCTTTTTGGAGTTGAAGGAGCTGATGTTCTTTTTGTCGCTCTTCTGGCCCTTGTATTCGGCCCAGAGTTGATAGTCCACGTCGGTGGAAAGCTGGCCGAAGCGGTAGCTGCCGTCCTGTGTGGAAATGAAGCTTTTTACATCATTGGTCTTGCTGTCCTGCAGGTAGACGACGGCACCCGCGACCGGGGCGCTCTGGGCATAGACCTTGCCCTCAACGGAGCGGCTGCCTTGCGCGATGGCGGTGAGAGCAAACAGAAGGCACAATGCCAGCGAGGCGGCGACTGCCGCCTGTTTTACGCCGGATTTGTTCAAGATGCTGGGGTAAGACTGCTTCATTCCTCTTCCTCTTCGTCTGAGAAGTCCTCCTCTTCATCCTCATAGTCTTCTTCAACTTTGGCAAGTTCCAGAGGCCCGGTGGCGACCACTTCAAACTCGGTGCCGCATTCGTCACAGACGACTACGTCGCCTTCTTCCACTTCTTCTTCATCAAAATCGAGCACGCTCTCACATTCTGGACAATTAGGCATAAATTCCTCCCTCAATGACAAATCGGAGTATTAGGATGATGACAACAATTTACAGGATGCAACTTCGTTAGTTTTTAAAGGGAATCCGGCATTGCGTCAAGCGTTGCTTGCGGACCAATTCACCTCGGTGATAACGGGAAATGCTCATGAATGTCAACTTCCTTGCCTCAGCAATGGCGATGGTTTTAGGAGCGGTTTCCATAGCGGCATTACCTACTGTCTCAGACGGCGCAAGGGCAAAACAGGATGCCACCCGGCCGACCTCGTTTACTGACATGACGGCGGTGGGAACACCGATTCGATCTGCGCCGGCTGATCCGGCCATTGCTCACGCATTAGAACAGATTTCCTCCCGGCAAATTCAATCCACGATAGAGACGCTGGTTGCGTTCCATACGCGCAATACGCTTTCCAGCATGGAGACTGATTTGCCCGAAAATCAGGGCATCAGGGCCGCCGCCGACTGGATTGAGTCCGAATTCAAGCGTTATTCGGGGGCCTGCGGCGGCTGTCTGGAAGTGAGACGGGACACCTTTACAGAAAGTCCACAGAGCCGCATTCCAAGACCTACTACGATTACGAATATTTACGCCATCCTGCGCGGTTCAGACCCGGCAGAGGCGAAGCGCATGTATCTGGTGACCGGGCATTATGATTCGCGTAATTCCAATACGCTGGACGATCACGGATTTGCTCCCGGGGCCAATGATGACGCCTCCGGCGTGGCGGTGAGCCTGGAATGTGCCCGCGTGCTCTCGAAACTGAAGCCTGCTGCGACCCTTGTCTTTGTGGCCGTGGCCGGAGAGGAGCAGGGGCTGAACGGCAGCCGTCATCTGGCGCATCTGGCCAAAACGGAAGGCTGGCAACTGGAGGGCGTCCTGAACAACGACATTGTTGGCGGAAATACCACCCCCGACGACCGGTTTCAGGACAAGTCGGCTATACGCATCTTTTCCGAGGGCATCCCTGCGAAGGCAACACCGGAGCAGGCGAAAATGCTGGAATCCCTAGGCTACGGCAGCGATTCACCTTCACGCGAGCTGGCGCGGGCGGTGGCGGAAATTGGGCAGATCTATGCGGCCGATATCCATGGCCAGTTTCACCCGGTGCTGGAGTTCCGGCGTGACCGTTTTCTACGTGGAGGAGACCATACTTCGTTTAACGAGGAAGGCTTTCCGGCGATCCGTTTCACGGAGTGGCGCGAGGACTTCAATCACCAGCACCAGAACGTCCGGACAGAAAACGGCATAGAGTACGGCGACCTGCCCAAATTTGTGGACCACCGATACGTCGCCCACGTCGCCGCTCTGAATGCGGCCACTCTGGCGACGCTCGCCTTTGCGCCTCCAGCGCCGGTGGATGTTCGGATTGTGACCAGGGACCTCGACAATAACTCAACGCTGGAATGGAAAGATGGCGATGGCGCTCCTGCAGGAACGAAGTATGAAATTGTCTGGCGCGAGACGAGTGCTCCTGTCTGGCAGTACTCGCTTCCGGTAAAAACGGGCGAACACAGCGCGACGCTGTCTGTTTCCAAGGACAATGTGATCTTTGGTGTGCGCGCAGTGGATGGCGCGGGGCACCGTAGCTTGGCGGTAGTGCCGCTGCCGGAGAGATGAAGATGAAAATACGGGTGTAACAGCTCTGCAAGCACTGGAGGGGGCATAACTACATGCCGGGCCTGCAGGGCCCTTCATTCTGGTTGCCGTGCAGATGATGATCCTGTTCTGCGGGTTACTCTGAATAAAGAATGCGAGTGTTCCCGTTACGGTCGGCGCTTTCTCCTGAAGAGCGGCAGCTTCGGCACCGGCTCATTTTGTGGGACACGCTGGCGCTTTCCAGCCTTTTTGCCATCGCTGTTGTGTTGTTTTTTATTACGCTGGCGTTGTTTCACTCCTTTTCAGTCCATCGCGAAAACCTGAAGCTGCGATGGCTGGCCCGAGGTGAGCTGGCATTGGACGCAGGCCAGCCGCAGGTGGCACTCAACGACCTGCGCTCGGCGCTGGCCTACGATACGGACGACAAGCAGATCCAGATCAAACTGGCCCAGGCGCTGGCCGCTGCCGGGCACACGCAGGAGGCCGTCGCCTACTTTAATACCTTGCTTGAATCGCTGCCGGGCAATGGGCCGATCCACCTCGAGCTGGCGCGTCTGGCTGCGAAGCAAGGCCAGCAGGAGGTTGCGATCGAACATTATCAGGCAGCGCTCGACGGCACATGGCAGGGCGACGGCTATGTGCGACGGCGCGAGGTGCGGCTGGAACTGGCGCAGTACCTCATCAGCCAGCAGCGCGATGAACAGGCGCGCACGCAACTGCTGATTGCCGCGGGAAATGCGCCGGACGATGCCGGGATTGAGATTGCCATTGCCGGAATGCTCGAATCGGCGCATGATGCGGCGAATGCTCTGGAACTGTACCGGAAGGCACTGCGGCACCGGCCTGTCCAGCTGGCGGCGATTGCAGGAGCAGGGCGCGCGGCGTACGAGCTGGGCCGCTTTCAGGCTGCAAAGCAATTTCTGGAGCGGGCCATGAACCACGCCGGCTTTGAGAAGCTGCCCGCCGAGAAACAGGCATCTTACCGCAACATGCTGGCCGATGCAGACCATATTCTGCTTCTCTATCCGGATGCGAACCTGCCGGTGAGGGTGCGTGCAATGCGCGTGCTTGGCAACCGCAAGATTGCGCAGGAGCGGCTGGCCGGATGCCTCAGCACTCAACCTGCGGTGCCGCGGCCTTTGCAGGACCTGGCAAGCCAATGGAAACAGTTGCCGCAGGCGATCCAGGTGGCACAGCTCGAACGCGATCCGCAGCTGGAACAGACCTTGATGCAGCTTGTTTACCAGACGGAGATTGTCACAGCACAGCAATGTGGGGCGCCAACGGGCAATGATGCTCTGCTGCTGAAGATTGCGCAGAATCCTGAGGCGGTGGAGCAGGAATGAAGCCGCCCGAGCTGACGCAGTCTGAGTTAGAAAAGATCGCGCCGTCGCGGGATGAGCGGCTGTTTCTTGTGCTGTCTATCTTCATCGGCGTCCTCTCCGGGCTGCTGGTGGTCTTGTTCCGCGTTGCTATTGAGTGGATCAAGATCCTTACGCTTGGCTCAGCGCCGCATCCGGGGCAGTATCGTCTGCTGATTGCTCCGGCGCTTGCCGGGCTGCTGGTGGCTGCGCTGGTGCAGAGGTTTTTTCCGGCGGCGCGCGGAAGCGGCGTGAACCAGGCGAAAGCGGCGCTGTACATCTACAACGGTTACATTCCTTTCCGGACCGTCGTGGGGAAATTCGTTACCTCGGCGATCGCGATTGGATGCGGCCATTCGCTGGGACCGGAAGACCCTTCGTTGCAGATTGGCGCGGGGGTTGCCTCGGCTGTGGCGCGCAGGTTGAACCTATCAAAGCAGCGGTTACGGCTGTTTGCGCCGATTGGAGCGGCGGCCGGGCTGGCGGCGGCGTTCAACGCTCCCATTTCGGCGATCCTCTTTGTGATTGAGGAAGTGATTGGGCGCTGGAGCGCGGCCGTGCTTGGCTCGATTGTGTTGTCGGCCATTTCCAGCGTTGTTGTGGCGCGCTGGTTCTGGGGGCCGGAGCCAATTTTTCGCATTCCTCCGGTGAATCTGCATGATCCACGCGAATTGATTGCGTACACAGTGCTGGGCGTGGTGGGCGGATTTTCCGCGCTCGTTTTCTCAAAGGCGCTCGGCTACCTGCGTCCAAGACTGAGGCTGCTTCCACGGTGGACGTACTATTGCCAGCCTGCCATTGCCGGACTGCTGGTCGGGCTGATCGGCTTCGCCGGTTTTCCGCAGGTGATGGGACCTGGATACGAGGTGATAGACCAGGCGATGCACTCGCAGTTCACCTGGCAACTGTTGTTTGCACTCGGGCTGCTGAAGATTCTGGCAACGACGCTCTCGTTTTCCAGCGGTACGCCGGGCGGCATGTTTGCGCCAACGCTCTTTATTGGAGCCATGCTGGGCGCATCGGTGGGAGCGTTCGAGCGGCACTTTTTTCCGCACCTGACGGGCTCGATTGGGTCGTACGCGCTTGTGGGGATGGGCGTGCTGTTTGCCGGATTTCTGCGAGCGCCGCTGACTTCAGCCTTTATGGTGCTGGAGGTCAGCGGAAATTATTCCATTGTTCTTCCGGTGATTCTCTCAAACACCATCGCCTATCTGCTCTCGCGCGGCCTGCAGCCAGTCCCGATTTTTGAGGTGCTGACCAAGCAGGACGGCCTGCATTTGCCCTCGATGGAGGAGCAACGCGAAGAGGCCGCGCTGACGGTAGAAGACGCCCTGCATCCGGTGGAAGTACCTGTCTTTCCGGGGAACACTCCGTTGCAGGTTATCAATGAAGCCCTTTCGCCCTGCCTCATCCAGTTATGGGACGGTTCCTGCTATGCGTTGAAGGCCGATGAGCTGGTGTCTCTGAGCGCAACGCTTGCACCGGAGACCCCGGTGGAACGCGCGCTCCCGCCAGACCGGGTTCCGGTGCTCTTTCCGGACATGCCGCTGGAAAGTGCGCTGCCGTATTTTGAGCGCTGGCCGCTGCTCCCGGTGATGAACCGCGCCAGCAAGGAGACGATTGAAGGCGTGGTGACCCTGGAGGATGTGATGCGGCAGTATCAGCGGCGGTGAAAGAGTGCGCACGTTCGCGGGCCCGCTCTCTTATGTTCAGGGGCCCTTTGAATCCGATGGGCCCTCCGCACCATCTCCAGTATCATTAAAGGGTGAGGCAAACGATGACGCTCGCATCCAGCCGACGGCCATTCACAACCACCGACGCCAATCTCGCGCCGATCGCCGATAAAGTTTTCTCGGGTGAACGGCTCGGCTTCGCCGACGGGCTTGCGCTCTACGGCTCGCGTGACATCTTTGCCGTGGGCTGGCTTGCCAACTATGTGCGCGAAAAGCTGCACGGGGACATCGCCTACTTCAACGTCAATCGCCACATCAATCCTACGAATGTCTGCGTCGCCGCATGCCGTTTGTGCGCCTTCGGCCGCAAAAAGGACGCGCCCGGCTCCTACACGATGGCACTTGAAGAAGCGTGGGCCGCGGCCGCTTCCGGATACACCGAGGCGGTCACCGAGTTCCACATTGTGGGCGGATTGCACCCTGATTTGCCGTTGCAATATTTCCTCGACCTCGTACGGGGACTGAAGGAGCGCTTTCCGCAGGTCCATATCAAGGCCTTCACCATGGTCGAGATTTCGTTCTTTGCGCGTCGCGCAAAGCTCTCCATTCGCGAAACGCTCGAAAAGCTGCGCGATGCCGGAGTGGATTCCATGCCTGGCGGCGGCGCTGAAATCTTTGCCGACCGCGTACGCCACATCATCTGCGACCACAAGATTGACGGCGACGAATGGCTGGAAACAGCGCGTATCGCACACCAGGTTGGACTCAAGTCCAATGCAACCATGCTCTATGGCCATGTGGAAAACGATGAGGACCGGGTGGACCATCTGCTGAAGCTGCGCGCGCTGCAGGATGATACTCACGGCTTCCAGACTTTTATTCCGCTGGCCTTCCATCCTGATCACACGCCGCTTGAACATCTTCCGCGCACCACAGGCATGCTGGATCTCCGCCAGATTGCTGTCAGCCGCCTGCTGCTGGACAACTTCCCCCACATTAAGGCGTACTGGCAGATGATGACGCCGCAGATTGCGCAAATCGCCCTGCGTTTTGGTGCCGATGATATTGACGGGACCGTCGTTGAAGAGAAGATTTACCACGATGCGGGCGCAACCACTCCGCAGGGAATGCGACGCTCTGATCTGGTGCGTATTATTCGCGAGGCCGGGTGCCAGCCTTTCGAGCGGGACACGCTCTACCGCGAGGTCACCCGCACGGAAGACGCCTTTACCATCGCAGTTTAATGGCCTATATCTTGGCCCGGATTTCCGGCGCCGCGGAAGAGGTGGGCATCATAGGCCGGTGTGGAGCCACCGTGGTTGCCTTGTTTCCCTGAGTGGTTCCGCTGGTCGCTCCAAGCGGTGCGCCCATTGGCCGCAGATGCATGGCAGGCTGATGTGCCGCAGGCTGATGCATACTCACGATGATGGCTTTGGCCGGGGTCTTTCCCGCACATCGGTAGGAGTGCGGCGTGCTGGCGTCAAAATAGACCCCGTCTCCGGCTTCCAGAACATGGGGCTTCTCGCCATGCCGAATCTCCAGCTCGCCTTCCAGCACATAAAGAAATTCGTATCCGGGATGCACGTGGGACTGGATCGGCACCGGCTTCTTTACCGGAATGAATTCGGCGTAGTAGGGGTCGAGCTGGCGGTCGGGCACCATAAACCCCATGCTCTCAAAGTAATAGGTAGGGTCATCCACCCCGGTCTGGGGCAGCCGGACGCGTTCCCCTTTCTTGTGGATGCGGAAGACCGTATGAGGTTCCGTCTCAAAAAAATAAGAAAGGTCTTTGCCAAAGACCATCGCAATACGGGCCAGATTCCGCAGTGTCGGCACCACGCGTCCCGTTTCCAGTTGCGACAAAAAGCTGGCGGAAAGTCCGGTATGCCTGCCCAACTCTACCAACCCCATGGATTTTTTCAGCCGCAGCCTCTTGATACGCTCTCCAATGTGTTTCTCAGCAATAAAGGATTCGGCGCTGCCTTCGTCAATGGAGGGCCTCTCCAGTTCCGGTCTTTTGTTTTTCATGGCGCACTCTCCCGGCCATCTATTTTGGATGGATGCCGTGAAACCCGTATTTATGTTGCCTGCATTAAAAACTGTTTTGGGTTTATACACAAAACATTTAACACTGTCAACTGCCTGTAAATCTGAATCTTAGGAGTGTTGTTCCCCCATATTGTCTGAAAAATGTCATTTGATGGTAATGAAAATGGAGAAAATGAAGGTCCTCATCAGCGGCGCTTCCGGGTTGATTGGTTCTTCGCTTGCCAGAAGTCTGACAGCAGGCGGGGCGACAGTACACAAATTGGTGCGCCGCCAGCCTGCCAGCGACCTGGAAGTTGCCCTTCCACCCCTAGGGCAAGGCCAACGGTTTGAGGAGTTTACCGCTGTTGTCCACCTTTCCGGAGCCAACGTGGGCGCCCACCGATGGACACCCGCCTATCAGCGTGAGATTGCGGAGAGCCGCATCCAGCCCACCAGGGAGCTGGCCCACCTGCTTGCCAGCCTGAAGCATCCGCCCCAGGCATTCCTCTGCGCCTCTGCCATTGGAATCTACGGCAACAGAGGTGATGAGCTGCTGACTGAGGACGCGGCTCCAGGAACTGGCTTTCTGGCCGAAACCTGCACCGCCTGGGAGGCGGCTGCCCAACCCGCGCGCGGTACTGGAATCCGCACGGCGCATCTGCGCTTTGGCGTGGTGCTCGCATCAGACGGCGGAGCACTGGCCAAAATGCTGCCCATTTTCCGGCTTGGGCTCGGCGGCAAGCTGGGCAGCGGACGGCAGTGGATGAGCTGGGTCACGCTTGAGGACGTGGTCCGGGCCGTTCTCTTCGTCCTGGAGAACGAAGCACTTTCCGGGCCGATCAACGTCGTTACACCTGAGCCGGTGACGAATGCTGAATTTACACGGTCTCTGGCGCGAACACTGCATCGGCCCGCCTTGCTGCCTGCTCCGGCGTTCGCTCTCCGGCTGGCGCTTGGCCGGATGGCCGACGAGGCACTGCTTGCCAGTGCTCGCGTTCTTCCGCAAAAGCTTCAGCAGACTGGATTTCGTTTCGAGCATCCGCAGTTGGAGGACGCCCTCTCTGCTACGCTGAAAAAGGAATGAGACCGAGGGCGAGATCATTATTCAGCGGATGCACGCTCTTCGCCTTCCTGCCACTGCTCGTTTCCTGTGGACTTGAATCGCCACCGCGCGCTCCGAGCCTCTATCTGCCCCAGCCCGTGACTGATCTTTCGGCCAGCCGCATTGGGAACGATGTCCATTTGCACTGGACTATGCCGAAGCGCTCCACCGACCGCGTCAAGCTTGAAGGTCGGCAGGAGGCGGTGATCTGCCGCAGTCTGGCTGAAGCACCGTGCGAAAGCGTTGGCAAAGCTGAGTACGCCCCTGGAGCAGCGGCCGACTTCAACGATCATCTGCCGGCGAACCTCACCTCAGGCGAGCCGCAATTGCTGACCTATACGGTCGATCTGACCAACAAGCGAGGACACGCCGCAGGTCCGTCGAACCCGGTCTTCACCGCATCCGGCCCTGCTCCAGCACCGATCGCATATTTTGCGGCCACAGTGCGGGCCGATGGGATTCTTTTACGGTGGCAGCCTGCTTCGGCACCGGGGAACCTCGTGCGGTTGGAGCGCGTTCTTGAGGGTCCGCCAAAACCGTCTTCCTCCCCCATGGCTGGAGCACCTGCACCAACGCAGCAGATTCTCGAAACAGACTATGACGCAGGAAAGGACCCCGGCGGCACCCTCGACAAAGATGCCGCGCTCGATCATGTCTACCGCTATACGGCACAGCGCGTCGCTGCAACTGGCCTCGACGGCCATATTATCCAGATTGCCAGTACACCCAGCGAGGCCATTGTCGTGAATGCGCGGGACACTTTTCCGCCCACGGTGCCGTCAGACCTCGTTGCTGTGGCCAACGCGGAAGGCCATTCGATTGACCTTTCCTGGAGCCCGGACACGGAGGAGGACCTTGCCGGATACATCGTCTATCGCCGTGAAGCCGGATCGAGTGCGGCCCCGGTACGCATCTCGCCAGCCCAGCCAGTGACAGGGCCTGCATTCTCCGACCCCACCGCCCGGCCCGGTGTACGCTATGCCTATTCTGTGAGCGCAGTGGATAAAGACCATAACGAAAGCGCGCGGTCGGGTGAGGTAGAGGAAATGCTGCCTAATTCCTGAGAAGGTGATTCGGCCGCGCACATGTTGCAGAGAGACAGGAAGGCAATCTCTCAGGTTAATCTTGAGATACAATCCCGATGAAATACTGCCGCCTGCAAACCAAATCCGGCCCTCAATATGCTGAAGTCTCGCACCGTAACGGGACCCTCTGGATCGAGCGTCTGCTGCCGCCCTTTGAAGAAGACCCCTGGACGAAATTCGTCGCGGAGGAATTCACGCCAATTCCACTGGAAAGTGCCACACTGCTGCCGCCCGTAGTTCCATCAAAGATTGTCTGCGTGGGACGCAACTACCGCGAGCACGCTGCCGAGCTGGGCAACGAGGTCCCGAAAGAGCCACTGATTTTTCTCAAGGCCCCGTCTTCGCTGATCGCCCACAAAGAGGCCATTCGCCTGCCCGCCATCTCGCAGCGCGTGGACTTTGAAGGCGAGCTGGCCGTCGTGATTGGCAAGCGTTGCAGAAACATTGGGCCTGAGGAAGATGTGCGCCAGTACATTCGCGGATACACGATCGTGAACGATGTGACCGCGCGCGACCTGCAAAAGCCGGACGGTCAGTGGTGGCGCGCGAAGGGTTTTGATACCTTCTGCCCAGTGGGGCCGATCGTGACAGATGAAATTGACCCAGAGGCCGGTGTCAGCGTGCAAACCCGCCTGAATGCCGAGATGAAGCAGAGGGGCAACACCCGCGATTTCATTTTTTCCATCGCGCACCTGCTGCGGCATATTTCTGGCGCCATCACCCTCAATCCCGGTGATCTCATTCCAACTGGAACACCTTCTGGAGTCGCTCCCATGCAGGCCGGGGACACGGTCGAAGTCACGATTGACGGCATTGCAACACTCTCGAACCCGGTAACCATGGGATAATGGAATGTGACCGCTCTTTGCTCTGCGGCATCCAATGAGATAGAAGCCCTGCGCCAAAAAGAGGAGGACCCATGTCGAAGACCCTGCTTGAACAACTCCGCTCGATGACTACCATTGTCGCTGATACCGGAGACATTGAATCCATCGAAAAGGTGAAACCGCAGGATGCGACGACCAATCCATCTCTGATTACGGCCGCAGCGCAAATGCCGCAATATCAGTCAATTGTGGATGGCGTACTGCTGGATGCCCACAAGCAGCTTGGGGACAGTGCCAGCGACAAGGACGTGGCCAACCTTGCCTTTAAGCACCTGGCCATTGAGTTCGGCAAGCGCATTCTGCAGATCATTCCCGGCCGCGTCTCGACAGAAGTGGACGCGCGCCTGTCGTATGACACGGAAGCCACCATCAAGACCGCCCGCGAGATCATCTCGCTTTACGAAAGCGCCGGAATCTCCCGCGAGCGTGTTCTGATCAAGATCGCCTCGACGTGGGAAGGTATTCGCGCTGCTGAGAAGCTGGAAAAAGAGGGCATACACTGCAACCTGACCCTGCTGTTTGGCCTGCACCAGGCCATTGCCTGTGCCGATGCGGGTGTCACGCTCATTTCGCCCTTCGTGGGCCGCATTCTTGACTGGTACAAAAAGAACACCGGCAAAGACTACAAGGGCGCAGATGATCCTGGCGTGCAGTCTGTCACGCGCATCTACAACTACTTCAAGAAGTTCGGCTACAAGACGCTGGTGATGGGCGCGAGCTTCCGCAACACGGGCGAAATTATCGAGCTGGCCGGATGCGACCTGCTGACCATCTCGCCCAACCTGCTGCATGAGCTTGAGTCTGCGCAGGGCGAGCTGCCGCGCAAGCTCGATCCGGAGAAGGCGAAGTCGCTCAACATTGAGAAGATCCATGTGGACAAGGCGACCTTCGACAAGATGCATGCCGCTGACCAGATGGCTTCAGACAAGCTGAAGGAAGGCATTGAAGGCTTCAGCAAGGCACTCGAAAACCTCGAGCAGCTGCTGGCCAAGCGCCTGGCGGAACTCGAATCACGCCAGACGGTCAGCGCTGACTGATTACGAACATTCGGCGGGGGACTGCTGCCTGACCATCATTTCTAAATACCTTCTGCCTTGCCAAGTAAGGCAGAAGGACAGCTTTTCGTGTAGAGCTGCAATGCCGCCATCTCCTTGTGCGGGCATTTCGCCTGAACTGAATGCGGCACTTTGGCTTTTCCTTTTCAATGTGAATAATTCTGGGCATAGGTGTCCCGTGGGAGGCCTTGCTGAACGGCTTTGTTTCTTAGCTGGAAGGCGGCGTCGCGCTCCATGGGGCCGCCGAGTGTGACCAGATAGGGCGCGCGGTCCCCTTTGGGGGAGAAGACTTCGGCATTCATGCCGGGGTATTTGCTATTGACGGTCTGCGCTTTGTGCTCGGCCTGGTCCTGATGGTTATAGGTATAGGCCACGACACGCCAGACTGCGTTTGTGCCTGGCCGGGTCGCGGGCTGTGGTGTGGGCGCTGGTGGCTGCGGCTTTACTACGGCCACTGACTTTTTCACAACGGGGGCCACGGGCTTTTTGACAACGGGCACCGGTGCCGGTACCGGCTTGAGTGCAACGGGCGCTGGGGCAGGCTGTACGCTGGCATTTTTTGAAGAATGCAGCACGGCGTGCAGGGTAAAGAGGATCACCAGGACGAGAAGCACGAGTCCGGCAACCATCCACGGCAGATGGCCCGGGCGGCTGCTGGTGGATGAGGTTTCTTCCCATGGCAGTCGCGTAGACGCTGGTGCGGTGCTTTCTGCAGCCTTGAGGGCGGACACGGGCTGGCGCAGAAGGGCATCTATTTCGGCGACGGTAGCCTGGCCGCCGACGGCGCGGCGCACGATCTGCGAGAAAGGCTGCGGGAGCAGTTCGATGGAGGGGTCTTCTGTATCAAGCTGCGGCCGCTTCTGCGTGAGGCAGCGATAGAGCAGAAGGCCGAGCGAATGCACGTCCTTTGAAGTGAGGGCGGGAAGTTCGGCCTGAGATGCGGGTTTCTGCAGCTTGTCACTGCGCAGCTTGATGATGTCACCGGCGGCAAGCACGCTGGAGGCTTCGATCTCGCCGCAGGTGAGTTTTTCTTTGTGGATGGCGGCAAGGGCCTGGACGAGAGACTCGGCGAGGGGGCGCGTTTCCTCTGCGGAAAGCGCACGGGCGCGCAGAACGTCTTCGAGGTTTTCCTCTGTAAATTCGAGGACGGCGTATACGAGCGGCGTGCTGCGGACGCTGGCAGTCCCAGTCTCAAGGATGGCCACGACGTTGGGATGGTGGACCTGCTGCGCGGCGCGCAGGCGGGCGAGCAGGTCATCCTCGTCATTCAATGACTCGATGAGACTGAGGATGGCGGGCTTGCCGCCGAACGTAGTCTCAAACCATCCATAGCGGCCCTCAGAGCGCACGAGTTTTCCGAGCGGAAAGCGCCCGGCGATGGTTTCGGATTCGAACTCACTCCACATTGGTTACGACTCCAGAATTAAGAATGGTTGGTGCCCGAGGCAGTCAAAAAACTTCCGCGTTTGACTCTGCCCGGGAAACCCACGGGTGAGGGCCGGGTCTTGCCTCAGGCACCAGTGCACGCACGTGTTCATTAAAGTGCGGTCCGCCGATCGTCAAAAAAAAGCGAACGGCATGTCTTCGCTACTTGTTTGTTTTTGTCTGGCCTGCGCTCTGTGCGTCAGGTCCTTTCTCAGGCAGGAAAAAGCAAAAGAAATGATCTGAAGACTATGCTACCGAGCTTTCAGGAGTTGCGGTAGTGAGGCGTGGAACATTACTGGCGCGGGAGAGCAGCGCCATGCCTTCGATGGCCAACTCGCGCGCCATCTTGCGCAGTTCGTTGGGGCGCTGGTTGTGAATGTCAGTGAGCTGAAAGAGGGCGGCAGCGGCCTTGAGCTTGGCCACGCCTTCAAAGGCGGGCGTGCCTGCGCCGGAGCCGGCCTGGATGACATTGTCGGCGGTGACTTTAAAGACATCGTCACCGGAGATGACGAAGGCCACCAGATATTTTTCCGCAGAGGAGGAAACGGGAAGAGTTGCCATAGATACATCCTTTGTGAAAAGTCGTCCTACATCGCTAGTAAAGAACAGAGATGCGGAGAATTCCATTGCTCGACGCGGATTTCTGGTGCCTGTTTTGGTTCCTCCCCCTGGTGATGATGCGGAGGACGCTTCAGGAAATATCAGGCCCGTTGCAGGGTCTGGATTCTGAGATGTTTTCTTTTTTTGTGCTTTGGAAATTTCGTAGTTCATCTGCAGGGTCATCCAGAAACGGACAGAGCTGGCGCTGCGCGCTCAATTGGGCCGAACAGGAATAGAGATGATCGAGCAAATTGTGCCCGGCCCGGAATGGTAGGTAGGATAGGGTCGCAGGACAGACACTCACATGATCACAACCAGAAGAAGTTTTATGGCGGGTGCAGCGCTGGCCGTCGTGGGCAATCTGCATGCATTTGCGAAAAGCGTTTCGCCGCCATCGCCGTTTGGAGCACTGCCGTCGTTGCGCCAACTGCGCTGGGAGCGGATGGAGACCAATGCATTTCTGCACTTCACAGTGAACACCTTTACGGGCAGGGAGTGGGGCGAGGGCGATGAAGACCCGTCGGTGTTCAACCCTGAGGGCTTTGATCCGGACGGGATTGTGTCGGCGCTGCGGGCAGGCGGGATGAAGGGCGTGATTCTGACCTGCAAGCACCACGATGGGTTTTGCCTGTGGCCTACGAAAACGACAGACCATTGCATCCGCAAGAGCAAGTGGAAGGACGGAAAAGGCGATGTGGTTCGCGACATTGCAGATGCGGCGGGCAGGCATGGGCTGAAGTTTGGCGTATATTGCTCGCCCTGGGACCGCAACAATGCGAACTATGGCAAACCTGCCTATGTGGAGACCTATCGCCAACAACTGACGGAGCTGTTGACCTGGTATGGCCCGGTATTTGAAGTATGGTTTGACGGCGCGAATGGCGGCAGCGGCTACTATGGTGGCGCAAAGGAGACGCGCACGATTGACAAGCACACTTACTATGGCTGGCCGGAGACATGGGGCCTGGTGCGGAAGCTGCAGCCGGAGGCCATCATCTTCAGCGATGCCGGGCCAGATGTGCGGTGGGTGGGCAATGAAAAGGGCCTTGCCGACGAAACCTGCTGGGCCACGTATGATCCGGTGGGCGAGGACGGAGGACCGGCGTCGCCGGGGAACATTCTGTCCAGCGCTTCGATGAAAGGCACACGCTTTGGATCGCACTGGATGCCAGCGGAATGCGATGTTTCGATACGGCCGGGCTGGTTCTGGCATGGGCAGGAGAATGACAAGGTCAAGACGCCCGAGCAACTGGTGGACCTTTACTTCAAGTCAGCAGGAAGAGGCGCGACGCTGCTGCTGAATCTTCCACCGGACCGGCAGGGACAGCTTTCTGCGCAGGATGTGGCTTCGCTCGAAGGATTTCACCAGCGTATTGAGCGTCTCTTTCGCGACGATCTTGCGCGAGGGGCGAGGCTTCGCGCGTCGAATGTACGCGGGCAGGAACACCGCTATGGCCCGCAGATGCTGGTGGACGGCAATCCAGACACCTATTGGGCCACCGATGATGAGATACATACGCCGGAGCTGACACTGGATTTTGCCAGGCCGCAGAAGCTGAATGTGGTGCGGCTGCGAGAGGCGATCCAATTGGGACAGCGCATTGGTGGAGTGGCGCTCGATGCGTGGCAGGATGACGCATGGAGAGAGGTGGCGCAGGCCACCAGCATTGGCAATTGCCGGCTGCTGCGCCTGAACGAAACGGTGGAAACATCGCGCCTTCGGCTTCGGATTACGGATTCGGCTGCGTGCGTTGCTCTATCGGAGTTTGGGGTTTTTCTGGTGCAGGAGTAGTCCCATCCCTCGCACGCGCGAAGGATGGGTGCAGGTGGAGGTTTATCCTGCCTGGGTGCTGAGCGCGGTGAGTGTTTTTTCCAGGCTGGTTTCGTCTTCCACATTCAACGCGGTCTGACTGCGGTCAATCTGGCGGAGCAACCCGCAGAGTACCCTGCCTGGGCCCACTTCGATGAAGTGCGTTGGCTTCTGCTCGATGAGCAGACGAACAGACTCGACCCAGCGGACGGAGCCGGTGACCTGGCGGATGAGCGCGTCGCGGAGCGCTCCTGCTTCGGTGGTGAGCGCGGCGTCCACGTTGGTGATGACTGGCACTTTCGGCACGGAGAAATTCAGGACACGCAGGTCTTCGGCGAGGCGGTCCTGCGCGGGCTGCATCAGCGCACAATGGAAAGGGGCACTCACCGGAAGGATGACTGCACGCCTGGCTCCGGCATCTTTGGCGAGCGCGGCGGCACGCTCTACTGCGGCGGCAGCACCGGAGATGACGGTCTGCTCGGGGGAATTGAGGTTGGCGGCAGAGACAATGGCGCTGGTTTCGGTAGCGGCCTTTGCGCAGAGCTCTACGACCGCCTCTGAGCTGAGGCCAAGAATCGCGGCCATGGTGCCCTGGTCTGCGGGGACCGCCTCCTGCATATAGCGGCCGCGATTGCGCACGGTCTTTACCGCATCCGCAAAAGAGAGCACGCCTGCAGCGACGTTGGCGGAGTATTCGCCGAGGGAGTGCCCGGCGACGAAGCTGGGTGTGACGCCTTTTTCTGCCAAAACGCGCTGGGCTGCGATGGAAACGGTGAAGATGGCTGGCTGGGTGAACTCGGTCAGGCGGAGTTGCTCTTCCGGACCTTCAAAGCAGAGCCTCGAGAGCGGAAAGTCGAGGGCCTGGTCGGCCTCGTCAAAGGTCTGTTTGGCGACGGGAAACTTCTCATAAAGGTCGCGGCCCATACCGACGGCCTGTGAGCCTTGTCCGGGAAAAAGGAATACCAGCTTTCTTTCACTCATGTCATAGGTATTTCAAATGATTCCGGACAAAGGGCGCAAGGGTCGCCCGGCGTTGTAATCGAGCTGACGACTTGCGCATCGGCGCGGAGAGCAATCAGCCCAAAACACTCTCCGTCAGCCCCAGCGTGATGCAGAGGAATCTCATCAACAAAGCGGAGCCTGTTTATCCACCGAAAGCGAAGAAGGCACAGGGACAAGGCACGATCAAGATCAAAGCGGTGATGGGCAAAGACGGCGCGCTGTCGAAGTAGCAGGCATGACAAACGGGAAGGCCCCGCTCTCTTTTTCCGGAGAAGCGGGGCCATCATATTTGCAAGCAGCCTGTAAGCCGAATTCTGTCGAGGACGGTCATTCCTCTAGGCGACGCATTGCTGCGGCGCTCAAGCGACCTACCCGGAGGTTTCCGCTCCACTTAGCGGCCAAGGCCGCCAGTCTGGATGACCCTCGTTGGCGCACCGGGCCGGCACGCCGCGCGGCGGACTGGGTCTTGCCGCGCATTCCTCCCTATTTGGTCTTGCTCCGTGTGGGGTTTACCATGCCTCCTGCGTTACCGCCGGAGCGGTGCGCTCTTACCGCACCTTTTCACCCTTACCTGCGGCTTGCGCCGCGGGCGGTATGTTTTCTGTGGCACTGGCCGTCTTCAGGCCTTGACGCCTGAATCCCGGACGTTATCCGGCACACTGCCCTGCGGAGTTCGGACTTTCCTCTCCTGCCATGCGCGAGCGCACGGCAGCAGCGACCGTCCGGCTGCCCGCTGATTTTAGTTTAACGCGAGTGTTCGAAGGATGTGTTTTCCCGTCTTTCAGCCAAGTGAAGCTTTTTGTTGTGCTGATCTCGCTGCCGGATGGGCGGAAGCCTGCCATTGCAGTGTTTATCACGGATTCAACGGCCAATGAAGCGGCACGCGACGGAGTGATTGCCTGCATTGCGCGTGCTGCTTATGGTTCCGCTCCTGCCGCTTCCAAAAAGTGGCCGTTTATCGTACCTTCAGGCATAGATATGGTGAGTTTCATAGTTCGCATGCGCTTTCCTGAAAAAGACCGCAGCAAAATTGCAGAGATTCTGGAAAAGCTGGCCATCGCCTCGCGTCAGGAGCCGGGATGCGTCTCCTACATTCCGCATCAGATCAAAGATGATCCGGACACAGTTTTAATTTATGAACAATACCGGGACGAGGCCGCGGTAGATGCGCACCGTGCCAGTCCGCATTTCAAGCAGTATGCTATCGGCGGCCTGTATCAGATGATGGTGGAGCGTTCGATGGAAGATCTTGTTGCCATTGTTTGACAAACACCAGGTGCCACAGAAGGCGGTGACAGAACGTCAAAGAAAATATGCATGCCGGGTTCCATCCAGTCCGCCGGATTCCGCATTCGAGGCCGGAAATGGCCCATCTGCCCTTTCTTTTTGACTCGCGGCGCACAACCGGAATAACATCCGATACGCACATGCGCGCATATTTCCGTGTCCGTACCCCGCTTTCAGCAATGAAGGGTGCAGCTTTTTTGTTGTTTCTGCTTGCCTTTGCGGGAATACCGGCATTTGCCTCCCTTCCGCACCGCGGCGGCCGCGAGCTGCACAAGGAAATTGAAGCGCTGGAAATGCAATGGCGCCTGGCACAGCTGAACAACGATGTAAGCGTAATGGACCGTCTGCTGGCCGATGACTACATTGGTATCAGCGCGAATGGGACGATTGAAACCAAGGCCGAAGCGCTCGCCCTGCGCCGCGCAGGGACCCTCCACATTACATCACTCGACCTGAATGACCTGAAAGTGCGCATTTATGGCGACACGGCCGTTGTGACTTCGCGTGCCGAACTGACGGGGACCAACGGCTCCAGCGACATCAGCGGGCAGTACCGCTACACCCGCGTCTATAACCGCAGGTTCGGGCAGTGGAAGATCGTCAGCTTTGAAGCAAGCCGAATGCACGACACGGGAGAACGGACCAAACGCTGAGTCAGAACGGTCTTGCGCCGGAGGTGACGGCCGCCTGTCCGGAACGCTGCGTCCAGTGCCCATTGTGCTTTTCCAGATAGACCCATTCCCCCTGGCTGCAAAGGTTCCCGCACCAATCCAGTATGTAGACCAGCGCCACCCTCCGGTGCGAATCGAAGTACACATCGCTGAAGCAGGTCACGCCGGGATAGCCGGAAAACTTCTGCTGGATGGCCGTACTGGCCGTGGCGGACGCGCGCGCCAGCCGGAACTCATTCACCTCATCAGCGGAAAGCAGCGTATACGGACGGCTGAGATGGAAGCCCTTAACCAGCGTCTGCCGCTGATACTTGCGGGCATTGAAGTCCGCGACAGCTTCGCGAAACGGCTGCGGATTGCCATCCGGCGGCTTGAGGGCCGCGTCGGGAGCGAGCGCCGGATTCATATCGTCAATGTTGACCGTGGTATCAGCAATGGCCCAGCGCTGGTTCTGGCTGGGGCCGAGGTTGGCAAAAAGCGAGCCCGGCATCAGGAGAGAGTAGATGGCATAGATGTCGTCTTGCCTGGATGGATCCGCCTGGGCGAAGACCAGCCCAGCCAGCAGAAAGCAAAGGGCCGTAATGGTCCGGCGCAGAGCCATGAAAAATGATAGATGCTATTGTCTGGAAATACGTTTCGCACGCATCGCAGAGATTTCACGAACCACATCTTCTGGTGACATTGCAGGTGGGCCTGGAGCCGCAGTCATGTGATCCGTGGCTGAGAACAGTTCCTCTATCCTCTTGTCCGGCAATGTAATCCGGGTCTTCACCATTCCTTTTCTTCACCATTCCTTTAATGTGCTTCTGCCGAGCTCCACGGTGTGGTTCCGCGCGGGACCGGGTTTTTGTCTCTGCCCTGGACGCGGTCATAGAAGTAGTCGGTGCTGGTCGTTCCGATGGACTCGTTATAGAAGCTGGGCGACTCGATGCCTTCCTTCAGCTCTTCCGTAAAGCGGTGCAGCGCCTTCAGGTGGTCGGCGGTCGCGGTAATTTCCAGGCGGCTGGTCTTCAGGAACTTCTGGAAGCCGCGGTCGAGCAGGTGCGAAATCTCGCCGCCCAGCAGCACCCCAGGACCGTCCACAATGACTGCTCCGTTGTCTTTGCGGGCCAGCACGGCGGCGCATCCGTTTTTTTCGACGCGGTATTGTCCTGCGACCCCCTGGGCCTCACGAACATCAAACTGGGAACCGCGAAGGTTTGCGAGAACTTCGTCAAAAGTCGGCTGCTTTACTTTTCTGGGCATAGTCGTAAGGGCGCGGCCAGCGCAGACTTGCTAAACTGGAAGTAAGCTGCCGCGTAGTTTCACTCTCGCATATTTGCGCGGCATGTCGCAACGTTACCGCTTTATGGCCACCATGACCCAATCGCTGGGGACCACGCTTCTGGAGCGCATCGGCAACACACCCCTGCTGCGCCTGGAGCGCATCACTGCCCATCTGCCCGGCATTCAGATTCTGGGCAAGGCCGAATGGGCCAATCCGGGAGGATCGGTCAAGGATCGCGCTGCGTCTTCCATTGTGACTGCCGCCCTGAAGCAGGGCAAACTGGCAAATGGCCAGCACCTGCTCGACGCCACCAGCGGAAACACCGGCATTGCCTATGCCATGCTCGGCGCTGTGATGGGATTTCCAGTCACGCTCTGCGTCCCGGCGAATGTTTCCCCCGAGCGCAAGCGCATCCTCAGCGCCTATGGCGCCCATGTGGTCTGGACGGACCCGAATGACGGCTCGGACGGGGCCATTCGCAAGGCGCGCGAGCTGGCTGCCTCTGAACCGGGAAAGTACTACTATGCCGACCAATACGGCAATGACGCCAACTGGCTGGCGCACTATCGCACTACGGCAAACGAAATCTGGCAGCAGACCGCCGGTCAGGTCACCCATTTTGTCGCCGGTCTTGGTACCAGCGGCACATTTGTCGGAACCACCCGCCGTCTGAAAGAATTGAATCCACAGATACAATGCATCTCCATGCAGCCCGACTCGCCCTTTAACGGCCTGGAAGGGCTGAAGCACATGGCAACGGCGATTGTGCCACCTATTTATGACGCAACGCTCGCCGACCACGACATTGAGATGCCGACGGAAACCGCCTATGCCATGTCCAAGCAGCTGGCACGGCGCGAGGGCCTGCTGGTGGGTGTATCCGCTGCCGGGGCCGTGGCTGCCGCGCTGCAGGTTGCTGAACAAGAGGCAGCAGCGGGCCGTGAAGCAGTGATTGTGACCATCCTGCCGGATTCGGCAGATAAATATCTCAGCGAACGCTTCTGGGGGGAAGAGTAACGAAATGCTGAAGCTCAGCGAACCAATTTATAACGCCTTGCGGAAACATGGTGAAGAAACCTATCCGCATGAGTGTTGTGGTGTGTTGCTGGGCCGCTCCCATGATGGCGTGAACGAAGTCGCAGACGCGGTGCGCGCGGGAAACACCCGCACCGACTCGGCCCACAACCGCTACCACATAGCCCCGCAGGAGCTGGTCCGCATCCAGCGGCAGGGGCGCGAGCGTGGGCTGGACATTGTAGGCTTTTACCACTCGCACCCGGACCACCCGGCGCAGTGGTCGAAGACGGACTTTGCAGAAGCGCACTGGCTCGGCTGCTCCTACGTTATTACCGCAGTCGAAAAAGGCGTGGCAAAGCAGACCAATTCATTTCTGCTGACGGGAACCACAGAAGAAGGCAAGTCCTTTGAAGATGAGGTCATTCAGGTCGAGGAGCTGGTAGCGGAACGATGTTGACTCCAGGGTCGCCCGGCTTCCTGTGCAACGCACACACTCAACTGAATAGCACCACGAAAGGATTTTGTACCGTGAAGATCTTTATCCCTACGCCATTGCGCGTATATGTCAACAAGCAGGACGCCGTGCAGGTCAACGCCAACACTGTAGGCGAGGCGCTCAGCGCCCTCACCTCGCAGCACCCCGACCTGAAAAAGCACCTGTACTCCGATGAAGGCAAGCTGCGCGCTTTTGTGAATGTCTACCTGAATGACGAAGATGTGCGTTATCTGCCGGAAAAAGAAGCCACCCAGGTGAAGGAAGAAGACTCGCTCTCCATCATTCCTTCGATTGCTGGTGGTTGCCAGCCGCACGGGCGATAAACGGCCGTAGCGCCGGGGTACCCCACACCTCGCAGAGATGTGGGAGTGGGAAAGAGAATGGGAAAGAGGGCCTTCAGGGCCGGTTTGAGGTTACTATGCCAACACTGACAGAAGAAGCCGTGGCCCAGCCACAACTTACCAATGAAGAAATCGCCCGCTATTCGCGGCACCTGCTTCTGCCTGAGGTCGGGCTGGAAGGCCAGAAGAAGCTGAAGGCCGCAAAGGTGCTCTGCGTCGGCGCTGGCGGACTTGGCGCGCCGCTTGCCTACTATCTCGCGGCGGCGGGCATCGGCACTCTGGGTTTGGTGGACTTCGACAAGGTAGACGAGAGCAATCTCCAGCGGCAAATCATCCACAGTACCAAAGACGTAGGCCGCCCCAAGATTGATTCCGCGGCGGAAAAGCTCCAGGCACTGAACCCATACATGAAAATCGTGAAGCACGAGACGATGCTCACCAGCACCAACGCGCTTGACATCATCAAGGAATACGACATCGTCGCCGATGGCACTGACAACTTCCCCACGCGCTATCTGGTCAACGACGCCTGTGTGCTCAGCGGAAAGCCGAACGCCTACGCCTCCATCTTCCGCTTTGAAGGGCAGGCCAGCGTCTTTGCCACCGAAGAAGGTCCGTGCTATCGCTGCCTTTATCCGGAACCGCCGCCGCCGGGCCTTGTCCCTTCGTGCGCTGAGGGCGGTGTCCTTGGCATTCTGCCCGGCCTGCTCGGCGTCATTCAGGCGACCGAGGTCATCAAGCTGATCCTCGGCAAGGGCGACCCGCTGATTGGCCGTCTGCTGCTGGTGGATTCGCTGGGCATGAAGTTCCGCGAGCTCAAGCTGCGCAAGAACGCTGACTGCCCCGTCTGCGGGACGCACCCGACTGTGACAAAATTAATTGATTACCAGCAGTTCTGCGGAATCCACCCAGAAGAACCCAAGGCGGCCACAGTGCAAAACGGCATTCCACAAATTACACCGAAAGAACTCAAGCAGCGCCTCGACAGCGGCGAGAACATCTTTGTCCTCGACGTGCGCGAGCCGCACGAATACCAGATCGTCAACATCGGCGCACCGCTGATTCCGCTCGGCGAGCTGCCCAACCGTGTCAATGAGCTTGACCCCAACCGTGAAATCGTCGTCCACTGCAAAAGCGGCGTACGCAGCCAGCGCGCAGCCGAGTTCCTGCAAAAGAGCGGCTTCAGGAACGTCTCGAACCTCGCCGGCGGCATCCTTGCCTGGGCCACAGACGTAGACCCGAAGCTGCCGAAATACTGAACCAGTCCTTTGCTAAGAAGGGCATGATCTTCCGATCATGCCTTTTCTGTTTTGTGCGGTGGCCGATGGTGTGCCATGTCTTTGGGTTGGCCAAGATTTTGCACACGACACTTCTCTCCCGTAGCATCAAAAGTGACCCTCAACACAATGTCTGACACATCTCTCACCCCACGCGTCCGTTTTGCGCCCTCACCGACTGGATATCTCCACGTCGGCGGTGCCCGTACTGCTCTCTTCAACTGGCTCTTTGCGCGCCACTTCGGCGGCACCTTCATCCTGCGCATTGAAGACACGGACTTCGAGCGCTCATCGGAAGAGATGGTCGAAGGCATTCTTGAAGGCATGCGCTGGATCGGGCTCAACTGGGACGAAGGCCCGTTTTACCAGTCAAAGCGGCTCGACCTCTACCGCCAGACCGCGGAAAAGCTTATCGCCAGCGGGCACGCCTACTACTGCTTCTGCACCAAAGCAGAGCTTGAGCAGCGCCGCGCTGAAGCCACCGCGGCGGGCCGTCCGCCCATGTATGACCGCCGCTGCCGCCGCGTGACCCAGCAGGATGCCGCAGCCCGCAAGGCCGCAGGAGAGGCCTGCGCCGTGCGCTTCGCCGTTCCGGAAGAGAGCACCACCAGCTTTGACGATGCAGTTTTTGGCAAAGTGGAGTTCGCCAATTCTGAGATTGAAGACTTCGTGCTGCTGCGTTCTGATGGCATCCCCACGTACCATCTCAGCGTGGTAGCCGACGACATTGACATGCGCCTGACCCACATCATTCGCGGCGCAGACCACATCTCCAATACGCCCAAGCAGGTGCTGCAATATCGCGCGCTCGGCGCGGCGCTGCCGGTCTTTGCTCATGTGCCGCTCATTCTGGGGCCAGACAAGACCCGCCTTTCCAAGCGTCACGGGGCCACCAGTGTCATGGCCTACAAAGACATGGGCATCGTCCCTGAAGCATTTCGCAACTTCCTCGCCCTGCTGGGCTGGACGCCCGGCCCTGCGCACAAAGACCGCGAGCTCTTCAGCTCTGAAGAACTCGTCCAGCTCTTCTCGCTCGAAGGCATCTCGAAGTCCAACGCCGTCTTCGACAACGACAAACTCGCCTGGTTCAATACTGAATACATCCGCTCGTATCCTGCAGAAAAGCTCCTGCCTCTTATCGAAGAAGAGTGGAACAAGGCTGGCTTCACTCCCGAGCGCCAGCGTGAAGAAACGCTTGCTACCATTGATCTGGTCAAGCCCCGCGCGCGCAACCTGAAAGATTTCGCCAGCGCCTTTCGCGCCTACTTCAGCGATACGTTCGAGTACGATCCTGCGGCGATTGCAAAGTTCCTGAAAGACGAGACCGTGCGTGCTCTCCTCATCGAACTGGGCGCGCGCTACGCCGCTTCTCCGGAGTTTACTGAGGGCTCAACCGAGCAGATCCTGCGCAGCTTTGCAGAAGAAAAGGGGATCAAAGCCGGGGTGCTCATCAACGGCGCACGCGTCGCGCTTACCGGGCAGGCGGTCGCGCCCAGCCTGTTCGCGGTGATGGTCAACTTAGGAAAAGAACGCGTGGTAAAACGACTCTCCACCATCTGAATCCAAGCAGCGCCCGGCGGCCCTTCGCGATGAAGGTTTGTCTACAATGCTTTCAGCATGCCTGAGCTTCCCGAGGTCGAAACAGTCGCCAATGGCGTCCACCAACGCATACACGGGGACGTGATTGAGTCTGTCTGGTTCAGTTCCAAACCTGAGCCGTTTAAGACCGCGCCTGCGGCCATGGAGCGCGTCCTTCCGGGAAAAAAGATCGAGCGGGTCTACCGCGTGGGCAAGCACATTGTCTTCGATCTTTCCGGGGCCATCCAGTGGATCGTCCACCTTGGCATGACGGGCCGCCTTCTGGTGTGCGAAAACACAGTGCCTGTACCGGCCCACACCCACGCGGTGCTCCGTCTCAACTCAGACCGTGAGCTGCGTTTTGTGGATCCGCGCCGCTTCGGGCGCCTCGATCTCCGCGAGCAGGCCGGCTTTACCGGGCCAGGGCGCGAGCCTCTGACCATCTCTCAGGAAAAATTTGCTGTCCTTTTTCGCCACCGCAAGACTCCCATCAAAGCAGCGCTCCTCAATCAGAAGCTGCTGCATGGCATCGGTAATATCTATGCCGATGAAGCCCTCTTCCGTGCTGGAATCCGGCCCACGCGCATGGCAGGACGGCTGACCCGGGAACATCTGGCGCGTTTGCATTCTGCACTGCAAACGGTGCTCAAAGAGGCGATCCGGCTTGGCGGCTCCTCTGTCTCCGACTATGTGGACGCGGACGGAGTGAAGGGCTTTTTCCAGCTCGAGCACAAGGTCTATCTCCGCGGCGGCGAGCCGTGTCTGGTCTGCGGCACTCCTGTCCGCAGGACCGTCGTGGGAGGGCGCGGTACCCACTATTGCCCCACCTGCCAGCGTTAGAAATTTATGAATTTGTGAAAACGAGACGAGGCCCGTCTTCCATTATTTGAAGAACTCTCAGGGTCGCGCGCCTCTAAGTCATTGATTTCAATAGAAGCCAACTCCGGCATAAAAATTGCTTATTAAGAGAGTGCCAGCGACGTGTCGCAAGACAGGCTCCGGCTGGCGAGAGTCGGGCCATAACGAGCTTTGACCCAGGCCGGAGTACTCACCCGGATGCCACCCACGGCAGGCGGGCTTTTAAGGGAGGCCAGTGATTGGCCATCAAAAGAAAAGGGCCGACGATTCGGCCCTTTTCTTTTTCTTAGAGGTTTCTAGCATCCAGCCACTTGCCAGCTTCATCTATAATGAGTAGTATTGTTTTTGCCTATCGAGCGGCTGATGCCGGACAGGGGTTCCGGAAAGTTCGCCGCGTTTCTCGACAGTCAATAGTTCAAGCGGCGCGTCTCATCGGAAGGGTGTTTTACCGCTCTGAAGATGAACACCCAAATACAAGCGATAGCGAGTTGAAAGACAGTATTACGAACTCCGCGAAACATTGCATGACGGAACCGGATTCTTCCTTTGCCTCTCAAAAAAGGGCGGCCGCGCGCGTGGACGCGAAGTCAATGAATCAATTACATTCCCGGCATTCCCAATAGGAGAAAGTAACAGCGGCTTTCCGCCGGAAACACGCTGTAACCAATGTCAACGCACCAGGAAGTGCAAGCATGACAACAGAACAGAACCAGCCCCAGGCGCAGCCTCCTCAGGATGATGTGCAGGGGCAGCAGCACCGCCGCAGACGGCGCAGACGCAAGGGCGGTAAAGGGCCCTTCAATCCCCAGGCAAATGTCCCGCAGAACCAGCAGCAACAGGGGCAACAGGGACAAAACCAGAAGCACAACGGAAAAAAGCACTTTTTCCAGAAGAGCACCAACAATAACAACAACGGCAACGGGCAAGGTGGCGGCCGCCGCAGAAACAAGCAGCGCCGGCAACAGGTCTTTGTTGGCCCCATGGACCACAGCTACCGCGCGGTCAATGGCAACGTGGCCGACGGGCCTCCGTCTACCATCGAGTTTAGAAACGGCAACGGCTTTCATCCCGCCGAAATCATTGCGGCGCATGAACCGCCCGCGCCCCCGGCACGCGAAGACGCGCCGACGCGCATCTTCTGCTTTATTGAAGATCTGTTCTTCCTGGCAAAAATCCAGGAAACAGCGCGCAAGCTGGGCATCAAGGTCGGTTTCGTCAAGGCTGACAAGGACGTCGTCGCCCGCCTGACAGAAATCCCGGAAGAAGAAAAGCCATCGCTGATCGTCTTCGACCTTAACAACGCGAATGCCAAACCGCTGACGCTGATCCCGAAGCTGCGTGCCAAACTCAAGCGCGGAACCTCGATCATCGGCTTTCTCTCACACCTGCAGGGCGACCTGAAGGTGAAGGCCCAGGAGGCAGGCTGCGACATGGTCATGCCGCGCTCGGCATTCTCGCAAAACCTCCCGAACCTGCTGCGCCGCCACGGCCTGCAGGAAGAAGAGCTGGACGCGCTGGAAGCATAAGCATCAGCCGAATCTGATTCGAAAACGGGCCGGGTGCCACGGGCACCAGGCTACTGCGCAACCCTTTGCGCTTTGGATGAATGGGTGCTGTTGAGGCGCAAATGTCGAACTGCTGATTTTTTTCCTTCGCGGCGATAGATTTTGAGCGCCAGCCCGGATTGATTTAGTTCTCCGGCAGAGGGGTGACGGGAATGCCCAGGGCGGAGACGAAGCGGGGAAAAAATTCAAAGGCCGCAGCCACGGCGGTCAGCTCAATGATTTCCTTGTCGCTGAAGTGCTGCTTTACGGCAGAGTAGGTGGTGTCATCTACGGCGTGGGCCGAGGTGTGCAGCGTGTCGGCATAGCGGAAGCCGGCCTTCTCTTTCGAAGTGAATGGCCCGGTTTCGTAGCTTTCCACGGCGGCAATCTGAGCGTCTGAGGCGCCGCGCAGCTTTGCTAGATAACGATGTGAGGAGATGCAGTACTCACAGGTGTTCAGCGAGGCGACGCGTGTGGCCACCAGCTCCTTATACCAGGCCGGGAGTTCGCCGTCGGACATGAGTGGTTTGAGGAACGCCGCAAAGCCGAGAGCAAGGGCGGGCACGTGGGCGACGGTCTTGAACATATAGGGGACGACGCCGCGCTCCTGGTAAATCTTGTCATAGAGTGCGGCGATTTCGCCTTCTACCTGCTCGCGTTCCAGCATGGGAATGCGGCACTGCTTCTCTCTGTTGGTCATAGAGGGAGGTCCCTTAGTGGGATGGAGGCACGTACTCCTTGGGCAGCTCAGAGCCTTCGCCGAAGAAGTAGCGGTCCATCTGCTCGACGAGAAATTCCTGGGCCTGGGGTGTCCAGGGCTGGAGACGGTATTCATTCAGCAGCATTTTCTGGTGCTCCAGCCATTCCTGCCAGGCTTTTTTTGAGACATTGTGATAGATTTTGTTGCCAAAATCGCTGTCAAATGGCGGCTCGTCGAGGCCCTCCATCTGCTGTTTATAGCGGGCGCAAAATACGGTGTGTGCCATGCTTCGGAGTCCTTCCGAATCTATTGTAAGCAATGAAGTTGGGGCCGGGTTTATTTCCCGATGCAGAAGGTAGAGAAAATCAGATTCAGAATGTCATCGGGCGTGGTTTCTCCGGTGAGCGAATCGAGATGGCGGAGGGCCGCGTACAGGTCGAGCAGCAGCATCTCGTGCGGGACCTTCTCCGCAAGTGCCCTGCGTGCAGCATCAAGCGATGCTATCGCACCCGTGACAGCCTGGTGATGACGGACGCTAGTCAGCATTCCGTCATTGCCGATGCCCGGGCCATGGACCAGAGCGAGGATGGCGGTGCGGAGTTCTTCCAGACCTTCTCCGGTGATGGCGGACGTGTGGACGAGCTGCAGGTCATACGGAATCTGTAACTGTGACTGTTGCAGATTGAGGTCGGACTTGTTGGCCGCGATCAGGGCGCGCCGCCCTGCAAGAGAAGCTATTAATTCCGCCTCGTCTTCGCGCACGGGCACGGAAGCATCGAGCACGATGAGGACGAGGTCGGTGTCGGCCAGGGCCTCGCGTGATTTCCGGATGCCGATGAGTTCGGCCTCGTCAGATGCCTCGCGCAGGCCGGCTGTGTCTATTAGCTCAATGGGAATGCCGCCGATGGAGACGCGCTCAGTGACGAGGTCGCGCGTGGTGCCGGGCATTGCGGTAACAATGGCGCGCTCGCGTTCGACCAGGCGATTGAAGAGGGAGGACTTGCCGACATTGGGGCGTCCAACGATGGCAAGGGCGAGGCCGGAATGCACGATGCGGCCCTGCTCGAAGGAGCGGTCCAGATCAGCCAGAGGGACGGCAATGGCTTCGAGATGGTCGAGAATGACCGCGTCCGGGGCGACGTCCACATCGTCTTCAGCGAAATCAATGCCGGCTTCGAGGATGGCAATCAGTTCCACCAGTTTCTGCTTGATGGGCCGCACACGGCGCGAAAGGGCGCCATCGAGTTGCTGCGCGGCGACGCGGGCCTGATAGAGGGTCTGTGATTCGATGAGGTCGCGGACGGCCTCCGCCTGGGTCAGGTCCATGCGGCCGGAAAGGAAGGCGCGCTCGGTAAACTCGCCTGGATTGGCCAGGCGCGCTCCTCGATGCAGGGACTGACGCACGAGCAGGTCAAGGACGACGGGTGAGCCGTGCGCCGCAATTTCTACGATGTCTTCGCCGGTATAGGAATTGGGCCCGGCAAAGTAAGTAACGACGGCTTCGTCGAGCTTTGTGTGTGTTTCAGGATCGAGAATTTCAGCAAAGCGGGCGCGCGCATGGTCCAGTTCGCCGCGTAGTTTGAGGAGGGGTTTTGCGACATCAAGGGCGCGCGGGCCGGAAAGGCGCACAATGCCAATGCCTCCGCGCCCGGGAGGGGTAGAGATGGCGACGATGGTTTCAGTGAAAGTGCTCACTGCCTTTTCTTATTATTTGCATGTGCGGGATGGCGATCAGAGAAAATCCGGTGGTCAGGATCGAGCCAAACAAAGTAAAAAACATTTCCCAATAACATGCCATATGCACGCCACGCTGCTTCAGGTGAATGGCGCCTTGCATCTGGGACCAGTTTTATTTCCCATCCGTGTTCAGCCTGAAGTTCGATATCGAGTGAAGTAAATCCATCCGGATAGGCAGAGTCGCCAAAGTAGAACTGTACTCGGTCATCCTGATGGTTGATATCGATAAACTGCTGTTCTGTATAGCTCTCGTATTGCTTAACTTTGCAAAGAAGAGCACGAAAGAAATCCGCAGAACAGTTTTCAATTCGAAAATCAGGATGATCTACTTCAAGATGTTTGAACGAAAACTGTATGCGCTCAGTTTCAGGCCCAAGAGAAGGAGAATTTCGTTTGATTTTCCGCTTACCCATTCGTTCGTGCGCCGTAGTACTTTTTCATCGCCTCATGCGTTATTACGCGGTTTGAAGGCTCGTCTGGAGCAAGCCCCTTACGTGCGTCCCGCCACGGATCTTCGTGATGGGTCAGCCTTTCCAGTTCAGGGCCGCCTAATTTTCCATACACACGCACGACCTCTTTCAAATGGGCCTCTGAATGAGCAGAGAGAAGGCCAGCATTTTTTTGTACAGGAATTGGCTGCCAGCCATATTGCTTAAAATCCTGAAACACAGGCGGGACTACGGGGCCATGAATCCAAGCTTCTATTCGTTCCCTGAAAAGCGGTGTTCCATACAGCGCCAGATGCCAAGCCTGTGCGTAATACAGAAGCTTTTGCAGCTTCAGGTTTGTAATTTCTTCGCGCCGTTTTTGGAAAACAGCAACGAAGTGACTAGCAATGTCTTTTGCTGAATAGATCATTTCGCTGCCTTTCTTGACCCAATACGGTTATACAACATATTGGATGTTCTCTCGCGCAAGCGAGGATAAGGAATTTCTTTCTACTGTTCTCTACTGGGAGGCCCCAACAGCTTATCTGCGCGCTTGTTCCTTTGCCTGCGCGTGTCCTTTGGGATAACAGACTACGTAGCGGCGCAGTCCTTCTCCGCTGGATGCGGTCTCCACATCATCGTAGCTGCGAAAGGCAAGGTGCAGCATGCGGCGCTCGCGCGAACTCATAGGGGCAAAGCTGTAGGGCCGGCCAGTGCGGCGCACTTTGTCGGCGGCGGTCTCGGCGGCGAGCTTCAGCTCACGGGCCCGCAGGGCCTTGAAGTTGTTGGCGTCAAATGAAACTTTGTCGTGCTCGTCCGGCTCCAGGCGGATGATCTTGGCGGCCACATGCTCGAAGGCGCGCAGAAGTTCTCCTCCGCGCTGCGTGAGCAGATAGGCGTCGGGACCGGCGAGTTCCACGTAGATCTCGCGAGCTTCGAGCCCGGCGGGGTCGGCAGCACCTTCGCCAGCTGTGATCCTGTACTTCAAACGGAGTCCGCCAAGCGTCGTCAGATTTTTCAGGAACGCCGCGATTTTCTGGGCCGCGGCAGAATAGTCGTCAATTGGCATCGGCTTCCAGTATCTCATTGGGGCTGGTTTTGGCGCCAATAGCATGCCTGGCGGACGAGAGGCCGGAATGGGTTCTCAATAACCAAAGGCGACCCATCTCTGTGGACGCCTTTGGTCTTTACCCAGCACTTCTATCTTCGCGCCAGAGCGGGTTTGCCGGAGCGTTTGGCGGCGCGCTTCAATGCCAGGGCGTGCATTTCCTTGCCGAGCTTGGTGCGGTTCATGAGCATCTGCTGTACGATGCCGAGGATGTTGCTGCCGGCCCAGTAGAGCGCGAGGCCGGAGGCGACGTTCCAAGTCATGAAGCCGAAGACGGCAGGCATGGTGAGCGCCATCATGCGTTGCTGCGATGGGTCCACCCCGGGAGAAGGGGTGAGCCATTGCACCAGAAACATGGAAACGATGAAGAAGATCGGCAGAATATGGAGCGGATCCGGGGCCGAGAGGTCCGGCAGCCAAAGCCAGTGCGCCTGCCGCAGTTCGATGACGTTCCCCAGCATGCTGTAGAAGGCGTAGAGCAGCGGCCACGGGAGCAGCATAGGGAGACATCCGCCGAACATATTGACGTTTTCGCGGCGCTGAAGATCGAATATCTCCTTGTTCATCTCCTGGCGGCGCGGATCGGTGGACTTGTACTTGGCGTATTTTGCCTTGATGGCCTCAATCTGCGGCTGGATACGCTGCATCTTGAGCGATTGCCGCATGGCCTGGAAGCGGGTGGGCAACATGGCCATGTTGAGCACGATGGTCAGAATGAGAATGGCCCAGCCCCAGTTGGCGACCACATGCTCGTGCAGGAAACGCAGGATGAGGAAGAGCGGCTTGGAGATGACGCCCCACATGCCAAAGCTAACGGTCTTTTCGAGACTTGCTCCGCTGGTGGGAACAGAACCTAGGACATCGAGCGACTTCGGCCCTACAAAGAGGCGGACACTATAGGGTTGTGCTGTTCCCATGGCCGCGCCGAGCACAGATGCCTGATCTGCGTGCTTCGGGTCAGGATTCTTCCGGTTCTGGGGCACTCCAATGGTGTTGTGCAGACTGACCAGTTCTGTGTCTTTGGGCATGTCTGGCAGAAAGATGGCGGCAAAATAAAGGTCACTGACTCCGGCCCAGTCAAATGGCCCTTGCAGCGTTGCCCCGCCGGAAACCTTCTTGGCCTTGGTCTGCTCTGCTTTGCCGTTCTGGGCGGTGTTCAATGATGCAGTGGCGTAATGCGGCAGAGAATCCTGATCGCCGAATCCGGAAGGCCACGCAAGCATGGCTGCAACGGGCGCGCCGTTCTGCGTAACCGAAATATCGGCGTGGATGACATACGTGGCATCGAACCGGAAGGTCTTATGGACAGTGAGGCTGCCCGATGAATACTCGAAGCTCAGCGACCCGGGAGCGGTGATTGTGCCGGTAGCGGAGGGCACAAACATGGCCTGCTGCAGCTGGCTGCGCAGGTCCGCGTCATAGGTGTCATAGGTATAGAGCGAAAGCGGATAGCCGAATTTTGCCGCAGCAGCGTGGTTTACCAGGTCGAGCGGCTTGCCGTCATCGTCCCTGTACTTCTTCAGGATCCATGAGGTGACCTGCGCGCCGCGATTGGTAAATGTAATACGGTACAGCTCATTCTCGACGACGATTGTGGATTCCGCGGCAGCCTGCGTGACCGGGCCGGCCGGAACATTTGCGTGTGCGGCTGCAGGAGCTGCGGGCTGAGAGGCATGTTCCTCCGGCTGCTGTTGCTGGTGCACCGCCGTTTGCGCGGGCGGCTCAGTTTTCTTCTGCTTGAGAAAGAATTGCAGGCCAAGAAAAAGAACAAAGAAAACGATGGTGAAGGTAAGCAGGGTTTTCGAGTCCTGCCCGCCACCTTGCTGGTTCGGATTTTGTATTTCTGCCAAGAGATAGTTCCTATGGGATCTTCAGCGCTTCTTTTATGGTAACTGGCTTTGGCGGGTCTGGGTACGCACAGGATCATAACCGCCCGCAGAAGCCGGATGACAGCGGAGGATGCGCTTCAGGGCCATCCAGCCGCCACGCACGAATCCGTATTCGTGTAAGGCGATGTTGGCATACTCCGAGCAGGTGGGCTGGAAGCGGCATGCGCCGCCTGACGCTCCTGCTCCTGCATGCAGCAGAGGAGAGAGTACGAATTTGTAAAAAGCGTGCAATACGGCCACAGGAGATACGCGCTCGTGTCTGTCCGGGTTCATGCGCTGGTCTCCTTTTGGCCGGCCGCTGTTTCGATTTTAGAAAAAATTGCGGCGACCTCCGCGCGCAGCCGGGAAAAGTCCATCTCCAGCACGCTCTTGCGGGGATGGAGTACGACATCCACCTGTGACCGGAGGTGCTCCAGATTGAGCCGGACCGCTTCGCGCATGCGGCGCTTGATGCGATTGCGCTCGACGGCCTTGCCGAGAACGCGCCCGGCAGTGAGACCAATACGTGGTCCGGGATGCAGGTCATCGCCGCGACGATAGAAAAAGTACGTCATGGAAGCAGAGAAGTGCTTGCGGCCCTGCTGATAGACACGCTGGTAGTCAGAATGCCTGCTGAGGCGAGCACCACGCAGGGTGCGCGGCATCCGTTCAGAAGCTTGTTCCAGCATGGTTTTTACTTATTTTCCGGCAGACCGGCTGCCTGAGAGGGAAAAACTAGTCGCGATAGCCTGCGCTGACGGCAACGCGATGGCGGCCCTTGGCGCGACGGCGGGACAGAACAGCAGCTCCACTTTTGGTCTTCATGCGGGTGCGGAAGCCGTGCGTCTTTGAGCGGCGGCGGCGATTGGGTTGAAATGTGCGCTTCGGCATGGAAGTGCGCTCCTCAAAAAGTCTTCAAATGGGAATTGAGCTACAGACAGAGCAGTGAATGCCCTACGCAGCAATTTCTAAGTATATCTGAATGCCAGGGGAACTGCAAAAACAAATCCGTACGCAGGGGCATTTGCGGGGTATGATTGCCTTCATGCATCTGCCTCGCATTTCTCTGTTTTCCTGCCTGTTTTTGGCAGGGGCCCTGGCCGCGCCGGCGCAGAATGCCGGAGAAAAGAAGCTGCATGCGCTCGATCCGGCACTGATGGACAGTCGCGTAGACCCGTGCGTGAACTTCTACCAGTATGCCTGCGGCGGATGGCTGAAACAAAATCCGATTCCCGCGGACGAATCGAGCTATGGCCGGGACACGGAGCTGGCCGACCAGAACCGCCTGGTGCTGAAGTCCATTCTGGAGAAGGCGGCTGCGGGCGGAGAAGGCCACAGCGCAAACGAGCAGAAGATCGGGGACTTCTATGCGACATGCATGGACACGAGCGCGATCAACCAGGCGGGCCTGAAGCCGCTCCAGCCTGTGCTGGAGCGGATCTCCGCACTGAAATCCAAAGATGAGCTGCCGGAACTTGCCGCGTATCTCGACAGCATGGGCATCAGCAGCTTTTTTGGTTTCAGCAGCGACCAGGACTTTAAAGATGCCTCGCAGGAGATTGCCGAGTTTGATCAGGCGGAGCTGGGGCTTCCGGAAAAAGGCTATTACGACCGCACGGACGAAAAATCGGTAAAGCTGCGCGAGCAATACAAGGCGCACGTTGCGCGCACATTTGAACTGATCGGCGAACCAGCGGCACAGGCAAAACAGGATTCCGAGGCGGTCCTGAAGATTGAGACGGAGCTGGCGAAATATTCGCTGACCAATGTGGAGCGGCGCGACCCGCAGGCGCTTTACCACAAGATGACGCTGGAGAAATTTTCATCCAGCACCCCGGGCTTTGGCTTTGTGCGCTATCTGCGGGCACTGGATGCTCCTCCGGTTGCATCGCTGAATGTGACTGAGCCGGTGTTCTTCACCGGATTGAACCTGGTGCTCGGCTCGACGGAGCTGGATGCGATCAAGACATATCTGCGATGGGCGGCCATTCGCCAGATACCAGGAACATCCCTGCCACAGGCACTGGATGAGGAATCATTTAACTTCTACGGGAAGATTCTGGAAGGGCAGCAGCAGCAACAGCCACGCTGGAAGCGTTGCGTTCGCGCGACAGACCGCGCACTGGGGGAAGCGCTGGGGCAGGTCTATGTTGCGGAGCGCTTCAGTCCACAGGACAAGCAGCGCACACTGGAGCTGACGCACGATATTGAAGCGGCGATGGACCGCGATATTGACCAGCTCGACTGGATGAGCGCGGCCACCAAGGTACAGGCAAAGACCAAGCTGCACGCTATTGCCAACAAGATCGGATATCCGGACAAGTGGCGCGACTATTCGAGCCTGAGTGTGGTCCGCGGAGATGCTCTGGGCAATGCCGAGCGCGCTGCGGCGTTTGAGGTGCGGCGGCAGATCAACAAGATTGGCAAGCCTGTAGACCGGGGCGAGTGGGGCATGTCCCCGCCAACGGTGAATGCCTACTACAACCCGCTGATGAATGACATCAATTTCCCTGCGGGAATTTTGCAGCCGCCGTATTTTGATCCGAGCCTGAATGACGCCGTGAATTATGGCGATGCCGGTGGCGTAATTGGCCACGAGCTGACACACGGCTTTGATGACCAGGGACGCCAGTTTGATGCCCAGGGAAACCTGAAAGACTGGTGGACAGAAGAAGACGGCAGGAAGTTTGACCAGCGCGCTGACTGCATTGTGAAGGAATACGACGGCTTTGTGGCTGTAGATGATCTTCACGTAAATGGAAAACTGACGCTGGGCGAAAATATTGCTGATCTTGGCGGACTGAAGCTGGCCTTTCTTGCCTATCTGGGCCGCGCACAGAAAGATGGCGTAGACCTGGCGAAAAAAGGCGGCCCGGAATATGGCAATCTGACTCCGGAGCAGCAGTTCTTTGTTTCTTATGGGCAGGGGTGGTGTGAGAACAATCGCCCCGAAGTACTTCGCCTGAGAGTGGAGACCGACCCGCACTCGCCAGAAGAATTTCGCGTCAATGGAGTTGTGGTGAACCTTCCGGAATTCCAAAAAGCCTTTGGATGTAAGACCGGAATGCCCATGGTCCCTGCGGACCGATGTTCTATTTGGTGAGTGTAATTTTTCAGTAACGATTTACCGGGATGTTGCCCTATTTTAGGCCGCTGACGGAAAATAAGAGGGCAGATCATTCCTGATTTTCACAACACTTGGTGCAACTTTGCCAACGACACAAAATTTGCATCGAAACAACAGTTTCAATGCCTCTGAATTGTGCTACTATCGGCAACGTTCACAAGAGATTTTTCTGCACGTCTTGCTGCTTCTACAGATCGCGCCGTGAGAGAGAAAATCGCTCTCACATAAGCTGCTGGCCATACCAGAGCGAAACCCCTCCCTGGAGACGAAAGGCACCCGGGCCGGGAATTTGTTTTTCGCGGAGAGACCAGAGCGGCGGCTGATCGCAAACGGGCAACAGGAAGGTGCCATAAAGGGAAACGCGATGTCTTTTGTTGCTACGGCCCCTCCTGCCACACTCAATCCATGGGTGCGGATTCTCGGAGCGCTTGAAAAGAAGATCAACCGCCAGTCATTTGACACATGGCTGAAGCCCACCCGGTTCAGCCACATCACTGGCAAGAAGCTGTATGTCCGTATTCCCACACCCGAGTTCCAGCACGTCGGGGACCGCTACGGCGACCTGATCCAGGAAGCGATTGAAAATCTGCAGATGGAGTTTGACGATGTGGTGTTTGTCACTCCAGAGGAAGACCCCACGCTGGTCCGCGTGCGCGAAGATGGGGGATTCGCCCCGGTGCCTGCGCACTCACCCGCTGCACCACAGAACCAGCCGCGCGGGGTACAACGCACAGGGCCGCAGCAGGGGAAGTTTGACTGGTCCACGGCGGCGCAGTTAAATCCGCGCTACACATTTGACGCATTCGTCATTGGCGCAGGCAACCAGTTTGCGCGCGCCGCGGCGGAGGCCGTGGCCGAGAAGCCTTCGAAGGCATATAACCCGCTGTTTCTGTATGGCGGCGTGGGCATGGGCAAGACGCACCTGATGCATGCCATTGGCCATGAAGTGAAGCGCCGTGATCCGCAGGCCTCCATCTGCTACGTCTCGAGCGAGAAGTTTACCAATGACATGATTAACTCGGTGCGATATGACCGCATGACGAGTTTCCGCGATAAGTACCGCTCGGTGGACCTGCTGCTGGTGGACGACATTCAGTTTCTGGCGCAAAAAGAGCGTACGCAGGAAGAGTTCTTCCACACGTTCAACGCGCTCCACGAGAACATGAAGCAGATTGTCATTTCGTCTGACCGTCCTCCCAAGGAACTGGCCGATATCGAAGACCGTCTGCGCTCGCGCTTTGAGTGGGGACTGATTGCGGACATCCAGCCGCCTGATCTGGAAACCAAAGTCGCCATTCTGCAGAAGAAGGCGGAGAACGACCACGTGACACTCCCGACGGACGTGGCACTGTTCATCGCTTCGAACGTGCGCACAAACGTCCGCGAACTGGAGGGCGCGCTCACCCGCCTGTTTGCCTGGTGCAGCATGAGCGGCGTGGAGATCACATTGCCTGCTGCGCAGCAGTGCCTGAAGCAATTCATTGACACGCAGGCACGTAAGATCACGATTGAGGCCATTCAGCGCGCCGTCGCCGAGCAGTTTGGCATGAGAGTGGCGGAACTGAAGCAGAAGAACAACTCGCGCGCTGTGGTCGTGCCGCGCCAGATTGCCATGTTCCTGGCCAAGAGCATGACGGAGGCGTCGCTGCCGGAAATCGGGCGGCAATTCGGCGGCAAGCACCACACAACGGTGATGCACTCCATTGGAAAAATTGAAGAACAGCGCCGCACCGACAAAGACCTGAACAGAATGATCAACAAGCTGCAGGAGATGCTGAACAGCTGAGCATTCTGAGAAGCGGGGATGCGACCAGGGACCTGGCGAAAGCCCGTGTGAGGTACTGTTCCCGCAACTTTCAGGGCGTAGGGACGCCCAAAGTTTATTTCCCTTGCCAGACTGCGGGACGCTTCTCCAGGAATGCTTTTGTGCCCTCGGCCTTGTCTCCGGTTGCACAGCATAATCCAAACAGGCCCGCTTCCAAATCCAGGGCCTGACGCAGAGGAAGATCGTATCCGGCATGCACTGCCTCGATGCACTTCTCCACCGCCAGGGGAGCAACAGCGGCAATCGCCTGCGCAATCTGCTCACCGCGTGAAAGCAGCTGCCCGGGTGGGACAACTTCTTCGACCAGACCCAGCCGGAAGGCCTCGGATGCCGAAACCATTTCTCCAGTCAGCAGCAATTTCAGCGCTGCTCCTTTGCCAATCAGGCGGGGAAGACGTTGCGATCCGCCGTATCCCGGAACAAGCCCAAGCTTGACCTCAGGCTGGCCAAACTTCGCATTTTCGCTGGCAATGCGGAAGGTGCAGGCCATGGCCAGCTCACATCCTCCGCCAAGAGCAAAGCCGTTGACACACGCGATGACCGGCTTGCCGCAATTCTCAATACGGTCAAAGATGCGTTGGCCGCGAAGCGCCAGCTGCTGTCCTTCGACTGCGGAGAGTTGCGCGAGTTCCTGAATGTCCGCCCCGGCGGCAAAGGCCTTTTCCCCCGCGCCTGTCAGCAGAATGGCGCGGACCTCTCGATTGGCCACAAGCTCAGAAAGCGCTGCATCCAGTTCGCGCAGAGTAGCGGTATTCAGCGCATTCAGCACCTTCGGGCGGTCCAAGGTGACCTGCGCAACCGCGCCACGCACTTCAACAAGAATGTTTTCGTAGTTCATGGTGAACGTGCGAGTTTAGCACGCCGCAGGAGAACAGGAAAACCTGCTGGTCAATCCAGCCTCACCAGATAAGCACCACCTTCTTCCGGGCGAACCTCTTTGGCGATCTCCATGGCGCGTTTCTTGTCATCATTCAGCGGACGGATGCGCACCCAGTGTCCCGTTGGTCCGGTAAATTCAATGACATTCGCGGTGTGATATTTGCGTTCCAGATGTTCTTCGAGCTTCAGCGCTTCCTTTTCTTTGCTGAAGGCGCCAATCTGCACGCACCAGCGGCCGCCGTCTTCAATCGGCTTGGGCGCAGCGTACACATCTACGCGGACCTCGGCGGTGCCGGGCCTCCATACGCCTACAGCCTTGGCCGAGGCCACGGACAGATCAATGATCCTGTCCTGCACGAAAGGACCGCGATCAGTCACGCGCATGATGGCCGACTGTCCGGTCCGCAGATTGGTCACGCGAATCAGCGAGCCCATCGGCAGAGTGCGGTGCGCTGCCGAGAGGGCGTTCTGATCGTAAATCTGTCCATTCGCACCACGATGATTGTGGTACGGAGGGCCGTACCAGCTCGCTGTTCCTGTTTCTGAATAAATTGGCTTGTGCGAGGCCACAAAATCCGCGTCTACGTTACTGTCCGCCGGTGGAACATTTGTTGCCACCGAAGGCGGCGCAGAGGGAGCGGACGAAGAAACGGACGGAGGAGCAGAGGGGGCCGTCACGGGCGGAGCCGGCGGAGGCGTATAGACGGCGCTTTGTTTATGCGAGCAGCCTGCCAGGGCGGCCATTGCCGCGAGTGCAAGCAAAGAAAATTTCCGCCTCATGTCCGTCGAGTTCATCTCCGCTCCAGGAAATCGGCCAGCCTGCGCAGTTGTACGGCAGCGGCGCGCATCGTCTCCGACGAGTTCTGCCTGACCTTCGGGACAACCTCATCGTTGAGATACGCGATCATTTTCTTCACTTCTTCTTCCACTCGCGGGGCAAAGTCGTTTACCCGTTCATCCACCTTGCGCCCGAATTCTTCCAATTTCATTGCGCGCTGCTCCTTATTGATTGGCCTTCTTCAGTGTGCGTTTGCGCCTGAGCAAGGTCAATCACTTGTGGGTGCATGGGTGCCAAATGTGTTACCTTTGTCCGACCGCGGTACATCCTCAGGTACCATTGAGTCTTCCAACTACTCAGGTTGCCTTTTATTCCATGCACAAGCCATCGAGCTTTTTCTACTTCTACGCAGGCATTTTTCTGTTTCTTTTTTCTGCCGCTCCGGGCCGTTCGCAGCAAACCCTGCCAGATGCTCCGCAGAACAATACCCCTCAGGCCACTGCAAAAAGAAAGTGGTCAGACGTCCTCGAGCCCGGAGAAAAGATCCCGCCGCTCTATGCAAAAGACAAGCTGATGTTCCCTGTCCATGAAGAGCTGCGTCTTTCCGGCTGGTTTTCTCCGTTTCTTTCTGCGGGCTGGGGCCAGCTCCTCGATGGCCATCCGAAATACGGCACCGACTCGGGAGCATTCGGAGAGCGTCTCGGAGCAGCGGCCCTGCGTGACCTGAGCATGCGCACGTTCTCTGATGGCGTTTTGCCTGCACTGCTGCGCGAAGACCCGCGCTACTTCCGAAAGGGGGAAGGCAGCATTGTGCATCGCGGTCTTTATGCCGCATCACGCGTCTTTGTAACGCAGCGCGACAATGGAAGCAGCGGGTTCAACAACTCCGTGGTACTGGGGCATGGAATGGCCTCCGCACTGACACTTGCGTACTATCCGGACGCAAGCGTGAAAACCTTAGTTGTATTTGAGACATGGGGCACGTCCCTGCTGGGAGAGGCAGGCGGGAACCTGTGGTCAGAATTCTGGCCGGACGCGCGAAAAAAAATCTTTCATAAGCGCCATCGTGCGCAGCCGTGAATGAAAATCGTTCTGTTATACGTCAAAGGAAGTATGCGGTGGTTCTGCCGGAAAGACACCGGTCCGGTCTCTTTCTTTTTTTTAAAAATGGCGTTCTTCCTCGCGCCCTTCTACCTTGGCGCGCCGGACGTGCTCTACGCGCAGACAGACCTGCCTGACGCTCCGTCCGCCACTCTGGTTTCGCCGGCGGCAGAGGGGCAGAGTTTTCCCCCGGGCGCGCCTGCGCCGCCCAAATCGGCGTATTCGCCCCGGCCACCCTTCCCTTCACAGCAGCCCGCCTGCGCCCAGAGCCAGTCGAAGGCGACCTCAGCCGTGGCAATGAGCTGTGGGCCTTCATTCGATCCGTTCCAGCGCTTTCTGAATTCAGCCGAGGCGCACCCCATGACTCCTCGGGAAAAGGCCGTGCTCGCCGGGAGAGATGTGATAGACCCGTTCAATCTGCTGACCATCGGCGGCCTGTCGGTCATTTCCATCGCCTCTGACGCGGAATCGGCCTATGGCCCCGGGGTGAAGGGATGGGCCAAACTCAGCGGCGTGTCCTTTACGCAGGACATGACGAATGAATTCTTCGGCACTTTTTTAATTCCCTCGATCGCGCACCAGGATCCGCATTACCACCGCATGCCCAACGCGTCGTACAAACGGCGCATTGCGCACTGCATTTATCAGGTGGTCTGGACGCAGAGCGACACCGGGAAAGGCATGTTCAACTACGCTAACGTAGTGGGTGGGATCTTTGAAGAGGCCATCAACGATGCTTACGTACCGTATCGCGAAACGGGATGGGCCGCGGCTTCCTCTCGATACGGCGTCTCGCTGGCAACGGACCCGATCGGCAACTTCATCACCGAGTTTGTGCCCGATCTGGCACGTCACGTCAACATCCGTGCTGTGTTTGTCCAGAGAATCATCAACCAGATTGCAAGGCAGGAAGGCCAAGGCCAATAGGCATGTTATAAATCTTTTTGATTGTGCCGTTTTCTTGTTGATTCCACAGCCATTCAAGCGCATACTCTCGTGCAAAGCAAAAAGAGACCAGTAATTCGGCAGTAAATGGTCTTCTGACACTGGGCTTTTCTCCGGAGGCGTTATGAAACGGCAGATTTCCGCAGCTGCCATCATGGCATTCGCGGTGTTTTTCTTTTCTTTTCAGGCAGCCAGGGCACAACAGGCAACCACATCGCTTCGCGGCACCGTGAGCGATCCAGGCGGCGCTCTCGTCGCTGGGGCCACCGTCACTCTCACGCGCAGCGATACTGGACAGACACTCAGCACCACCACCAATGCCTCGGGCGAATACCAGTTCCAGCAACTGGCGCCGGGTACGTGGACCGTAAGGGTCAGCGCTTCCGGATTTGGAGACCAGAGTAAAACCGGAAACCTGCTGGTCAGCAAGCCTGCCACCATTGATTTCCAGATGACGGTGCAGTCGGTCTCACAAACGGTGAACGTCTCTGCTGAAACTGAGACGCTGAACACATCCGATGCAAGCCTGGGCAATGCGTATAACAACCAGACCATTCAGGCATTGCCGATCATTGACCGCAACGTTCCCGACCTGCTCAGCCTTCAGCCGGGGGTCTTGTACCTTGGCAACCTGACCGGCGGGCCGAGTGACATGAACGATAGCCGCACCGGAACAGTGAACGGCATTCGCTCCGACCAAGGCAACGTCACCATGGACGGCGTGGACAACAACGACCAGAAGATGGGCTATGCCTTCAACGGCATTTTGCGCGAGACACTCGATTCAGTAGATGAGTTTCGCGTAACCACAGCCATGGCCAACTCTGACCAGGGCCGTGCCGCCGGTGCGCAGATCAACATGGTCACCAAACGCGGCACTGACCAGTTCCATGGCGGAGTGTACGAGTACAACCGCAACACAGCGACAGCGGCCAATGACTGGTTCAACAAACAGGCCCAGCTTGCCAGCGGACTGCCAAACAAGCCCGGCAGCTATATTCGCAACACCTACGGGTTCGACCTGGGCGGCCCCATCCTCAAGCAGAAACTCTTCTTCTTCGGCAACTACGAGGCCTCGCGCATCCGCGAGAACTCGCAGATTACGCAGGAGACTCCGACCGCCACTCTGAAGCAGGGCAACATCATTTACCCCAGCAACGGAAACAATGTGACGCTGAACCGGGCGCAGATCGCCGTAATGGACCCGAACTGCTCAGCAAATGGCACCTGCCCGTGGGGACCCGGCGTGGACCCGAATGTACTGCAACTCCTGCAAAGCTATCCAACCGCCAATGGCGCGGCGTTAGGCGATGGCCTCAACCTCGGCTCATTCAGCTTTTCATCTCCGAACCCCACCAACCTGAACACAACCATCGTCCGCCTGGACTGGGCACCCACATCGCGCCAGCAGTTGTTCTTCCGTGGCAACCTGCAGGACGATACAACGGCCGATACGCAGCAGTTTCCGGGGCAGCCTCCATCCCATACCATTCGCGACAATACAAAGGGCCTGGCAGTCGGGCACACCTGGACCATCTCCAACACGCTGGTAAACGACCTGCGCTATGGTTACACACGGCAGGGCAACAGCCAGGCCGGGCTCGATTGCGGCTCCTACGTGCAGACCCTGCGTACCGTTTCCTCCCCTACAGCGGAGAGCTGCACAACGATTCTCCATGTGCCGGTGCATAACGTCATTGATAACGCAAGCTGGACGCATGGAAATCATACTCTTTCCTTCGGAATCAACTGGCGCGGCGTAACCAACTACTCGCAGACCAACAGCAACTCCTATGGGTTCGCCAGCATGAACATCCAGTGGCTGAACACCGGCGGGTCCATTTCCGGCACAGGAGGCAGCCTCGATCCCGCGGCATTTGGCTACCCTGCCGTAGACTCCGGCGGCCAGACCACCTATGACGAGGAGATCGGTCTTCTCACCGGGCTGATCCCCTTCATTCAGGGGCAGTACAACTTCCGGGTCGCCAAAGGAGGGCAGAGCGGCACCACCATCGCTGAAGGAGTTCCCATCAGCCTCCAGTACCACTCCAACGAGCTTGAGTATTACATTCAGGACCAGTGGAAGCCGCAGCCGAACGTGACCTTTACCTTCGGCATCCGGCAGGTATTTCTCCAACCGCCCTATGAGATAAACGGCCAGCAGGTACAGCCTACTGTGGACACGCATCAGTGGTTCGTGAACCGCTATACACAGATGCTTCGCGGTGCCACGGATCAGCCTGATTTGTCTTTTGCGCCTTCCGGAAAAGCAAATGGCAGGGCCTCTTACTGGAACATGTCCTGGAAAAACATTGCGCCACGTCTATCTATGGTGTACGCGCCGGACAACAAGACTTCCATCCGCGTTGGCGGAGGCATGTTCTTTGATCACTTCGGACAGGGGATCGTGGACACTTTTGCGCAATACGGCTCTTTTGGATTGCAGACCCAGATCAGCAATCCGGCGGGCCAATACAGCATAGACAATACGCCACGCTATACCAGCCTCACTTCCATTCCTCCGCTGCAAGGTGTGACGATTCCATCCGTCATTCAGTACCCGTACACTCCGCCGAATAACGTAAACACAGGCATGGCCATTACCTGGGGAGTGGACAACAAAATCAAAACACCGTATGCCGTCACTGCCGATTTCTCTGTCCAGAGAGAGCTGCCTCACGGGCTCTCGCTCGAAGCCAATTACATCGGCACTTTTGGACGGCACCTGCTGCAACAGCTCGATCTGGCCGAGCCGCTCGACCTCGTAGACCCGAAGTCCGGAATGGACTACTTCCAGGCAGGCACTCTGCTTGCCAAGGCCACCTATGCGGGCCAGACAAACGTCGCTCCCATCCCCTACTGGGAAGACATGTTCCCGTGGCTGGCAACCAATGGCATGAGCGCCACCCAGAACATCTACACGAACCAGTATCAGCCGCTCGCGCTTTCAGGAAATGATTCGCTGGCGCTTGCCAATCTCGATGCATTCTGCGCCAGCAATCTGGGGTGTGGGCCTTATCAGGACGCAAACGGAAACGTGACGACACGCTTTTATCAGCGTCAGTTCTCATCGCTCTTTGCCTGGTCCTCCATCGGCAATAGTGACTATCATGCCTTGCAGCTCACGCTGCGAAAGACAAGCAGTTCCGGACTCTCCTTTGACGCCAGCTATGCTCTGGCCAAGTCCATTGACATGGGTTCGGACACGGAGCGGGCCAGCGAGTTCACCTCCTCGGGTGGAAGCTTCAGCTACATCACCAACAGCTTCAATCCCAAAGGACTTCGCGCCGTTTCCGACTTTGACGTACGCCATCTGCTGACTGGAAACTTCATCTACCCGCTTCCCTTCGGCAATGGCAGGCAGTTCGCCACAGGCGTCAATCGCGCAGTGGATGCGGTGATCGGCGGCTGGACACTTTCCGGCATCCTTCGCTGGTCCAGCGGGCTGCCCTTCAGCATCCTTCCTCCGCTGAGCTATGCCACCAACTATCAGCAGAACGCGTTTGCCGTGGTTACCGGCCCCATCAAGATCCACAAGCATCTTGTGAATGGGCTGCCCGAGGTTTTTGCCGATCCGGACGCGCTGAACAACGGCATCGCAACCGGTTCTCCGCTGCGCTATCCCTACCCCGGCGAGCAGGGCAGCCGCAACGTATTTCGCGGCGATGGCTACTTTGAACCCGATGCCAGTCTGGCCAAGACGTGGAAGACCTTCCGTGAGCAAACACTGCGCTTCGCCTGGGAAGTGTTCAATGTCTCGAACTCAGTGCGCTTCGATACAAGCCCCATCAGCAGCCGTGGCGGCCTGAATATTCAGGTAACCAGCGGCGCAGGGTTCGGCATCTACAGCTCAACCCTGGTGCAGTCGAGGAAGCAGCAGTTCTCACTGCGCTATGACTTTTAGCGAGGTGTAGGAGCTAAACGAACGGCCGTCATTCTGAGGAGCGCGACGACGTAGAATCCTTGCCCGGCCCGGGCACCTGAGATTCTTCCATCCGCTCTTCAGAATTCAAGGCGCTCATTTCTTCATCTGCGCCGCCGAATCCAGATACAAGTCCACGTTCACGTTGTCCACTACTGCTGTCCCTGTATCCACGAACACCGGAAATGGCGAGAAAACATCCACACTATAGTCGCTGCTGAAGCTCTTCAGACCGCTGTGGAAGATTTCATCGAGCGACCGCAGTCCAATGTAGCCCATCGTGTAAGGTTTCTGCGCAATCGTCGCGTTAATCACGCCGTTCTTGATCAGGCTGAGGGTGCCCGGATCCACATCCATCGCAACAATCAGGCGGTCTTTCACGTTGTGGTTCCTGAGCACCGCGCCCACCTCCTTGCCGGCGGATGCTTCAAGGCAGATGAACGCGTCGATTTTGTCCACCCCGGTCTTTGTCAGATACTGCTGCGTCTTATCAAAAGCCGCTGTGGGCTGGCCCTTGATGTCCACAACCTCCACCGTACGGATTCCAGGATGGTCGCTGAAGACGTCCTGATAGCCCTTGAAGCGATCATCAAGATTGGGCTGGCCGGGCATCGTAAAGAACACAACGTTGCCCTTGCCGCCTGGGAGCCTGCCCATCACGCGCTGCCCGCCCAGATGGCCCGCCTCCAGGTTATTGGTCCCAATAAAGAAGAGACGATGGCTGTGCGGCGCGTCCGAATCCATAGTGATGATGGGAATACCCGCGTCTATGGCTGAATTGATGGCAGGTGTAAAGCTGGCCGCGTCTGCGACGGAAATAAGAATGCCAGCCGGTTTTTGAGCAATTGCATTCTGCAGGTCAGCCAGCTCTGCCTGCGGATCATAAGTGTCCGGCCCTACAACGAATGCCTTTACGTGGTATTCAGCGGCGGCCTTGTTGAACCCCGCGGCGGCGGTTTGCCAGTAAGCAAGCTTCAGATTGTTGGAAACAAGGTAGTACTTCTCAGAAGTAGAATGGCGCTGACACCCTGCGAGTGAAAGCAGTGCGATGGCCAATGACAGCAGAAATGCTCTCCGGACCGTTTGCATAGGAGACCTCGCAACGTGAAATTGCGCGGTTAGACCTGTCCGGTCCGAAGATCAAAAACTGCTGGGGCCAGGCAGCCGCCACGCGATACGCGGAAGAATTCTACTCCACATCTCGGGCTTTGGCTCTCAATATTGTTTCCATTGCACAGCAACGTGCTCCATGGATACTGGCTTTAGCGTGAAACCGAAACCAAAACCTGACCTGCAGTTTCCGCGTTCTGGGTGGTTTGGGAAAGGCCGACGCATCATCCATGGACCGGAAGCCTGCACACCTTCACCGCCCGGTTCATATAAGGACACGTAAACCCGGTCTTCGCACCGGAACTCAACAGCACCCACGTCACTCCTTCTGGTGCGAGCCGCGCCATCCTTTCCGGATCGCTGATCCGGTCAAGCCCCACTTCCATGTCGCGCTGCTTCTTCCACCGCGGAGCAAGCGCGGGAAAAATCGCCACCACGCCACCATCTTTCAGGTCGTCCACCAGCGCACTGCGAGCCGCCGTCGCGCGAAAGCCTTGCGTATCTTCCGTTCCCGCTTTCGTGTAGTCAGAATCAAACGCAAACACCGCATCCCGCGGAGTATTGCTTCGTATCCACACAAACGCCTGCTGCCACGGGTTGCGCGGAGCAGCAAAAGGCCATTCCACATGTGCCGAGCTTTGCCAGGTCTGTCCCTGGACAAACATCATCAGCCCCCCCGTCAACATCAGCAAGGCAGCGCCCGCCACCGCCCGGTTTCCGCGAAAGTAGCTCGCCAGTCCTGCGCCAAGCAGCAGCACGCCCACAATGTAGATCAGCTGAAAAGCCCGCAACGGTTGAAGACGCGCCAGAAAAAAGCTGCCACTCGTGTGGACAAAGCACAGGGAAATTACCAACGCCATTCCGCCCGTCGCCACACATGCTGCACACACATTCCGGACCGCCAGGTTTCCTGATCGCAGAAATACTGCCAGCATCAACAACAGAGGCACCGCCAGCCCCAGCCACTCAAACCACTGCCAGCGGGACAGAAAAAAGTACCCGCGCGAGAGCGCCGCTTCCCGATAGCCTTCCGGCAGCGCGGCATGGATCGTACGTGCGAAGATCGCCGCGGCCGCAAGGAACATTGTGGCGCAGCTCAACCCCAGCCATCCCCATCGCGACCCACTCGCCAGCAGATACGCCAGCAAAAACGCTGCCAGATACACGCCCATTAAGGGATGCATCACGACCGTCAGCAGCAGCCATGCTCCGGCGCGCAGCCACGCTCGGTCCATGCAGGCGGCCAGCGCATACAGCGAGCAGGGCGTCGAAAACGACCGTGCCGTCACATACGGGTCCATGATGAATAGCGCTGTCGCAGCCACAGGCAGCGTAAACAGTGCGCTCCCCAGCAGCGTCGCCCCCCATTGGACCTGCGCGTCCTCGAACATCCGTTGCGTCACCCGCAGGCAGCCCAGCAGGAACGCGAAGACTGACAGCAGATAGGCCCCCAGCAGCGCCGCTTCCAGCGGAAGATGAAAAAGCCGGATCACCCCGGCAAACAGATGCGAAAAGATGGAAAGATGCGTATGCGCAGTCACAAAACCCGCGTCCACCCGGAAGAGCCCCGGATCCAGCATCGCCCGGATTCCGGCGACATAGATGCCCGCATCATCGGCAAAGGGATGGTATCCATGCACCAGCAACACAATCGGTGTCAGCAGGGTAAGAATGCCCACATCGCTGACGCTGATTGTCCGGCTGAGCACAGCATGGCGTGGCGCAGGAGAAGCAGTAAGCGTGGAAGAACGCAACTGAACAACCTTTCCAGGAAAAAAATCAGAGCAAGCAGAACAATAAACGGTTAGACGTGATTTTCGCTGAGATGTTTCGGCAATGCCCCGAGTTTTCAGATTTGTCGGGTCCACTGTGGGCGTGGATTCCCTTAATGTTATAAGCCTTTGAAAATAAAGAGCAATACGATTTATATGAAGTCTGACTCAGGCGAGCCATAATGCTGTATGTCCGTTTATCTGGCTGAGGCAGTGTCCTTGGGAACCTGAGAATCCATAATGAGCGGCATTTTAAGAATCACGTCTGGACGCTTCCCGGTTCACCGAAAGTCTTTGTCACTGATAACATGCGGCAAAGAAAGAAATTTCAAAATCCGTCATCCAAGGCTGCCTGATTGCTTCAATACATACGATTGCTGTTATTTCCGCTGCTCTGCTTTGTACTGCTGCCGGGGGCGAATGCCAACCCGCAGGCAGATTCCTCTCGTCCTGCCGTTTTTCCGTCTCTGAACGCCGATAGTCTGGCCAGGACCAGACTCAACCTCCCGGCCGATTTTGCCGGAAGGGCGAACCTGCTGCTGATTTATTTTGAGCCGGAACAGGCCCACGTTGTGGATACGTGGATGCCGTTTGCTCAGGCACTCCAGCATATGAATTTCAACTTCCGCTATTACAGAATGCCGGTGTCCAACCCGGAAAATTTCATCTTCCGCTGGTGGGACACCTCCTCGCTCCGCAGCGTGGAGACTGACCCTGAGACCTGGCCCTGGATTGTGCCTCTTTACATCAATAAGCAGGAGTTCCGCCGCTCCCTGAACATTCCGAATGAGAAAGACATTGTGGTCCTGCTGGTGAACAAGAGTGGGCAGGTCCTGTGGCGCTCCTCCGGAAGATTTACGGATGATAAAAGGGCGCCTCTTTCAGCGGCAGTAACGGCGGTAACTCAATGATCGGGCCGCAAATTATGTTACTTTGGAAATAGCGACAATCGCGCGAGCTCGTAGCTCAGCTGGTAGAGCAACGCCCTTTTAAGGCGTGGGTCCTGGGTTCGAATCCCAGCGGGCTCACCATCCAAAACAAAGTACTTCGCTGTTTAGTCTCGGCATTTGGATGGGATAGGGTTGAGAATAAACCGATCGGGTTCAATTTGACAGGATTTATTTGAAGATGAACTCATAGGGCGTGGGCCCCTGAGGTTTGTGTCTCCCGAGATGGGCCTGCATCTCTTCATGGCTGTCGTGAACTTCGAGGTGCGGTCGATGGCCACCAACAGTTCCCTAAATTCAAAGTCCCACGCGCGTCATAGAACAAGTTCCATGTGGCTGGTACATCGCCTCGGTCGGTCTGGGCCTGCTCTCCGCGTGCTGGCCGAACATTGGCGTGTCCACTACAACACCGTCAGGCCACACTCCACGCTCGGATATAAACCCTCGGCCCCTGAGGCATGGCTGACAAAAAGCAGGGGTATGGAAAAGTGTAAACCGCTTGGATCAGGGACTGATGTTTGATAGCAATCCGGAGCCCACGGCGACGACTCCGATAACGGTGATGCTCCGTACCTGCAAAGAAGACATCACCAGCGCGAACGTCAAGTACTACGATACGGCGGACAGTTCATTTCATTGGGTGTCGATGGTCTGGGTGTCCAACGACCCGACAGGCATGTTCGATTACTGGCGGGCAACCATTCCCGCCAGCAACTCCGAAAAGTATTACCGTTTCCAGATCAACGATGGCTCGGCCACTGCCTGGCTGAACGCAGCCGACATAACATCGAGCGAGCCCTCGTCGGGCGATTTCTTTATTATCCCGGGCTTCTTCAAGACGCCAGACTCCCTGAGAAAATCGCTACACCGGTAAGCCAATAGACCCGCCTTCAAAACAGCAACTTCAAAGCGAACTGCAATTCTCGCGGGGCATTTACCTGGGATGAAATCATTCCGGTCGTATTGTCTCCAAGAGCTGTATCCGGCGGTCCAAATTGAGGATGATTGAAGATATTGAATGCCTCAGCGCGGAACTGCAGCGTCAGTCCCTCGAAAAGAGGCGTGTTCTTCACCCCGGAAAGATCGAGGTTTGCCACCCCCGGGGCACGCAATGATCCCAGAGTACGCGGAGAATTACCATAAGTGAACGCTCCAGGAGCACTGAAGGCACTTACATCAAAGTAACGGTCCAGCCGTTTTGTGATTGCCGTGTGCAGCGTTGGATTGCGCCCATTCCAGTTTGCGCGCTGTGTCCCGCCATTGTTGAACAGCGTATTCGCGGCCATGAACACCTGCTGAGGAGTACCGCTTAACATTGTGCCGATTCCATTGATCTGCCATCCACCTATCAGATAATTGGCTGCCCTGTTCTGGTTAAACCATTTTCTGTCCTTTCCGAATGGCAGATCATAAATTCCATTGATGGCAAGATAATTCGGCGTATCGAACGTTGCCAACGCCCACTCTGCCCTGAGGTTGTACCAGTCCTGCGTGGATCCGTCTGCAAATGCGCCTCCGGGAAAACCCGTGGTTGTTGGCGGAACATTGTCCATAAGCTTGGACCATGTATAAGAGCCAAGAATGCCGAATCCGTTGGCAAATCGCCGCTCTATTTTTAATTCAAGAGCGTTATAGACCGACGCTCCAAAGAACGAGCCCGCACCAAGCGTTACCCCAGTGAATTGAGGATAAGGCAGTAGCAACTGGCGTCGTGCCACTGTAGGTCCGCTCAATGCGCCAGTCGTGATCTTTCCATAAAATGGATTGGAAACCTGATCATTCAATTGGCTGCCCAGGCCAAGATACTGGTCAGGTAATTGGTTCGCGTTGTAATCGCCATAAAGATGGACACCATGGCTGCCGGCATAGGCAATGTCAAACACTATTCCCTTAGGGAAAACATGCTGAATATCGAGGTTCCACTGCTCTGCATATGACGTTCTGCGATGACGGTCCATCGCTACAACCGACTGGCCCAGGTCCGTGGCCAACCCCAGACTGCTGCCCGTCGCAAAAGTAAAGCCTTGTGGGTAGGGGTTGCTTAACAAGTTGAGCGGGGTAACTCCATCCAGCGTTGTGACCCATGGCGTCGAACCGAGAAATCCAGTGCTGGGGACACCATTGCCGTTGTATCCACTACCCACAACAGGTCCCATGAAGATACCATAGCCTCCGCGAAGCGCTGTAGTGTTCGTGATTGCATAAGCAAATCCAAGACGCGGCTGAATGCCAGTACGTTTGTCTGGATCGAAGTGATAGCGCGATAAACCATTCGTTCCCGGAAATTCAAGACCGCCGACAATGTTCAATCCCGGTACTTGCAGCGGAGAAGGCGCGGTTGCATTCCATCCTGTAATTCTATTGAAGCGCTCTCTCCATGGTGTTTCATAGTCGTACCTGAATCCCAGGTTCAGCGTGAGCTGCGGAGTCACCTTCCAGTCGTCTTCCACATATCCGCCGTAATAACGGAAACTGTTGATCTCATCCGGGCCTCCTGTGTAGTTAAAGCCAAAATCGCCTGTGCCCAGCAAGAAAGAAGCGAAACCAATGCCGGAGCTTCCTGCGTCAAATGGGTTTGGTCCCTGTGTCCAGTCTGGACCGAATCCGTAAAACCCTGCGCCATTATTGAATCTTGAAGTTGTGAACATTCCGATACCGAAATCACCGCCAAATTTTATTGTGTGTGTTCCGGCGACTTTTGTGACGTTCCCTTCTTCATGGAAAACCTGGTTTGCATCATTCAAAATTCCAATCCAGCACAGTTGGCCCAATAGACCGCCCCAACCTATGTTTGGAATAGACTCGCCGGTGCCAAGGCCGGAAATTACGGCTGTCGGGAAACAAGGGACTGTAGTCTGTGCCAGTTGCGAAAAGTACGAAGGAAAGCCCAACTGTGTGGGATCAAAGCCTTGCCCTGGAGGGCGCCGCGTCAGATGAAAACGAATAAAACTCGAATTTAATTCCAGCACCATGCTTGGACTGAGCACGGTCGTATCACCGATCGTTGACTGCATCTGGCGCAGGGTGTCTGGGCCAAGAATTGGAGCGCTTACTTTGAAGTTGGGATTGCTTCCAAAGACCGGCGGCCGCACCTGATGCGTTGTCGAAATCGAATAGCGCCCAAAAAGTTTGGAATTTGCTGGAAGAGCCTGATCAATTCTTATCGAAAAATCATCTTTGTTAATCGGAGCGCTCGTATTGGAAATAAAATTGGTCACTCCCGCGCCTTTTCCTGGCTGGTTCGGAAGCGGAATGTAGGCCAGCAGGTTCTTTGCAACTGGATCAATCATGTTGGACGGTATTACATTTCCTGTGAATTGCGTCCTGATGTATTGCCCAGGATGCGCTGGATCGGGAGTCGTTGTGAACGGATCATAGATAGGAATGACCTGCCCTTGCGAATTTACATTTCCTGAAAAATCGCCTGCTCTTTCTGCTTCAGTAGGCAGAGTTGCCGTCGTCGTGACTGCCTGGGTCCACCGCAATCCTTCATATGAAAAGAAGAAGAAAGTCCTATCATGCAGGATTGGCCCGCCTACGCTTCCGCCGAACTGGTTGTAATGAAATGGCGCCCTGGGTAGTCCAGCCTGATTTGCGAAGAAGTCGTTCGCATTCAGGCCCGTATCTCGAAAGAACTCGTACAGCGACCCATGCAGGTGGTTCGTACCTGATTTTGTAATCACATTGATGATGCCGCCAGAAGTGTTTGAGAATTCTGCGCTGTAGTTGTTGGTCTGCACCTTATATTGGTCCACCATGTCAATGTTGGGGTAGAAACCAGGGCCATTCAGCGCAGGCTGCGTATTCATTCCTCCATCAAGCAGAAAGACATTTTGATTAGGCCGTGAACCATTGATGGAAACAAACTGGTCGTTATATTCATCAAATGCAGTCTGCGTAAAGCCGGCAGACGCAAGCACTCCGGGCACGAGGGTCGCAAAACTGTAGCTGTTTCTGCCATTCACCGGCAGGTCTGTAATTGTTTTGTTGCCAATCACCTGCCCCAGTGAAGCAGTTTCTGTCTGCAACGGAGAAGGCTGGCTTGTGACTGTGACCTGCTGTGTGACCTGTCCTACTTGTAGAATCGGGTTGATCGTGAGCGCATCGCCTACATTCAGGCGGATGTTCTGTTGCTCAAACTGGCTGAATCCCTGCATTTCAACGCTCATGCGGTAACTGGCTGGCGGCAAAAGCGTGAGCGAATAATACCCATGATCATTCGTAGCTGCTGTCCGAATCTCGTTTGTGCCTGTGTTGATCAGGCTAACGCGCGCTCCAGGAACTACGTTTCCGGTCTTGTCTTCCACCGTTCCAACAATAGATCCTGTCGCTGTCTGCGCATATAGCCTGGAACGAAATGTTCCCGGGAAAGCAACCAGGACGATTAGGCAAATAAAACCGCACCAGCCGGCACTGAGTACTTTCTTTGTCGTCTCATATACTTGCGTACTTCCCTGGAGTGTTCTCCAGATAATGTTCGTCATACTTGCCTCCCTGATTTGTGAGAGTTGCATCACAAATTTAAACGTTTATATTTAAACGTTATAAACTTTAACACCTCGACAAGAAAGCTTGTCAACTTAATTTTTTAATGCCGTTAATAAAACGGTTTGCTCCGGAATGGGCTGATGGAATGCGATCGGGAAGACGACCGAAAATGATTGATTTGCCGTCCGGGATCCACGCCGGATCGCACTCATTGTGGTTTTCGCTGAAAATGGCCGTAAGCTTTCCACCATCGGTATTAATCAGATCCAAGGTTTGCCGGGCTCTTCTGCCGTTACGGCAAGCTGTTGATCGTTCATGGGGGATTTGTCAGTTCGACTCGCGCGGTGCCGTCGATCCGGCTACGCCAAAGCGAATCAACTCGTTTTCGTCTGTCAGCCCACGGTATTTCTGTGGCTGACAGTTTCACGCCTGGTCTAGCGTTTCCGATTTAGACGTCTGTTAGCGGACATATGGGGGCACCCACTTCTGAAAATTATGCCTTTCCCCTATTTTTTGCCCCCAGATAGAGCAGGATGCCAAGGGATGAGGTGGGATGAGTGACAGACTATAAAATCTATATTTACATCTCCAATGCGGAAGTATGAGACAGGATGAAACTTGAATATGGTGGCCAGGGACGGGATCGAACCGCCGACGCCGGCCTTTTCAGGGCCGCGCTCTACCACTGAGCTACCTGGCCTTGGGAAGGATCCAAGGAACGCTTGCTAATTGGATCGTCTGAGAGTACGGAATGCCGAAAGCCGGACGGCCTTCAAGAAGGCAATCTGATATCAAACAACCTAACCTAGTATAGCAAAGACTCACCATGTGATCCGCACCGTCTGCTTCTGATATCCCGCGCCCTGCGGAAATCGTACTGTAAGCTTGCCAAGACCCGAGTGGTTCTCAGGCAGCGACAGGCTGGCGCCTTCCGCATGGACAGTGCCGCGCGCTCTGTTCCATCGCAATGGCAACTCGTAGATGCTGCCGCCCTGTCCTTCGAGTTCCACCGCCAGAGAGTGCGCATCTTCTTTCTGGTCGAGCACTTTCAGCTGCTGTGTTTCTGCTCCTGGCAAAGGCAGGCCGTGCGGAATGCCAACCTCGACGGCGGGAAGCGGGATGCGCAGTTCGCCGTTTTTTGCTCCGGCAAGCTTAATGCTGCTGCTGCTGGCGCGGACGATCATTGCATCGCCCTCCCTACGGAATTCCAGGTCAGTCAGGTTCGCGCCGACCGACACGTGCCGCAATGTTGCATGGTCCCAGTCTGCTGGCAGGTGCGGAGCGGCGCTGATGCTGTTGTGCTCCGCGTCCACGGCGAGGCCGAAGAGGCCGCGGATGGCGGGCGTAATGACCATGGCGGAAGACCACAATTGGTGAGTCGTACTGCGCCCCAGTGGCTGGAAGAACTGGCCGGATAAAAGCTCGGTCACGGCGCCGAGATCCTGCGCCCAGGTCAGGTTGGCGTTCTGCATCAGGTGTGCGTAACCGGAAAGCGTGCGACCGGTGCGGTATTCCGCAAGCGAGGTCCATCCGGTAAAGAGTGGCCAGACGGAACCTTGATGGTAGCTGATGGGATCATAGAACGGCTCGCGGTCGCTCACATCGCGCAGTCCCCAGTCGGTGGAAAATTCATCTGAGGACCAGCGCTTGAACATCGCATCGGGTTGCTTCAGGGCGTAGTGTCCGTCCCACCAGGCGACTGTGGGGTAGATGGTTGCTGCTTTATCCAGCGAGCCGTTCGCGTTACGGCTGAAGGCATACATGGGGCCTGCATACTCCTGCTCGATGGTGCTGGCGATCTTCAGTGCGCGGGCCGAGGCATCATTTGCTTCGCCTGTTTTCTGCATCAGACCCGCAAGGCGCGAGAACGCGCCGCTGGCCTGCTGGTCGAGTGCGGCCAGATAGATCTCCTGGTGCGGAAGACCTCCGGGCCAGCTCTCAACCCATCCGGTGCCCTGTGAATTGTCATAGATACCGTCGCCATCGCTGTCGTGCGTGCGCTCGAATTGCCAGGCCTTCTCGATTGCATCCCAGTGCTGGCGCAGAAAGCCCGTGTCGCCGCTTGCGTCTACGTAGTCCTCCATCGCCATGATAAAGAGGGGTGTCGCATCAGCGGCGGCATATTCGTAGGGGAGTTTTGACCAATCCATCATGTCGGCGGTCTGCGAGTATTCGTGCATAATTTTGCCGTCGCTGCGCTGGCGCCTGATGAGGAACTCGAGGGCCTCTTTTGAGAGCGAGAAGTCGCCATAGCTGTTGACGGCGTACAGCGTATAAAGCGTGTCGCGGCCAAAGAACCAGCCGAAGCCTGGGCGATTGGAATCGCCGGAAGAGTAGAAGCCTGCGACCAGGCCTACTTCATCGCCGTGCCGTACGCGAAGTTGATCAATGGAAAGCTCGGCCCACCGCAGCGCCTTGTTGAACGTCTCATCCGGAGTCTCGACGGTGAGGCGCTTATCAAAAAAATGTGCATAGTAGTCGGCTGTCTGCAAATAGAGCTGCTGTGCCTGAGTGTTCAGCCGCTGTAGTTGTGCCACCAGGGATGCCGTATTGGCCGATTTCTCATCGTTGCCTACAGCCATGAGCAGCGGGAAATACTTATCGTCGTCGCGCTTCGGATCAACCTGCAAGACGAACTGCAGCGGCCAGAACTTTGGGCGCTCCTGGTACGGCGCAAGGATTCCCGGCTGCGCGCCGGGAATGGCTATTGCCGCAGCGAGGTCGGATGAGTCCGAGTGCAAAACGTAGTAGCCGCTTGCACCCAGCTTCGACCACTCAGGATAAGGCGCGTTGTAATTTGCGGCAGGCCACATGCGCTTCACTTCCGGAGTGAAAGAAAACGTCAGCTTGATAGGCCTGACAGACTGCACTTCGAAGAGCGCCATGATGCCGGTGCCATTCTGTGAGCAGGCCGTTGCGAAGAAAATCTCGCGCACAGTGAAGGCCGCATGTGAATAGGTAATGGTGGTATGGTCTGGCGAGACCTCGACCTCTGCGGCCTGTTCGTTCACGTCAATTGGGATGGGGTAGTTCTCAAGCTCAGCCTGAATGCGAAAGTGGCTGAGCAGCTTGATGGGAAAGACCCATGCTTCAAAGCTGCCGTCCTGCTGGCCGACAAAGGTGCCACATTCGCCTGCTACGGTAAAGGGCTTCTGCAATTCAGCGTGCTGACGAAGAGTAGGCCCGCTGTCCGCGAGCGGGAACTTCTCGACGGGCTGAAGCCACGTTTGCGCACCTGACGGAAGCACAAAAAATAACATCAGCAGAATGCGCGCATACCATACACTTGTCATGAATTCTTTCCTGAAAAGGAAATCGTACATGCACTGGGCCAGACGTTGCCAACTCCTCACTGCCTGCCTGTTGTTCGCCTCCATCGCGCATGCACAAGCGGCACGTGCGGTGCGCGTCCCGGACGCAGAGGAGCGCACCTCCCGCGCATTTGATGCAGCACGCAAGCAAGGGCCGCTGGCACTGCGTGCATTTCTTTACGCGATGCCCAAAGGCGGCGATCTGCACGTGCATCTCTCGGGAGCCGTCTACGCTGAGTCGTTCATTCGCGCGGCGGGGGAAGATGGATTATGCGTGGACACGGAGAAGCTCGCGTTTGTGCGTTCTAAGCAGGGATCATGCGAAACGGGAGAAGTTCCGGCAACAGAAGTACCGCAGAACCAGAAGCTCTATGACAGGCTGATTGATTCCTTTTCCATGCGCAGCTTTGTTCCGGTGACAGGCGGGTCCGGCCATGATCACTTCTTTGATACTTTCGACAATTTTGGAGGTACCAGCAAAAACCACACGCCTGAGTGGATTGATGAAGTGGCCTCGCGCGCTGCAGCGCAGAATGAGCAGTATCTGGAGCTGATGGAGACCCCCGACTTTAAGCCTGCTGCTGTGCTGGCTGCAAAAACCGGCTTCAATGCGAACTTCGCGCAATATCGGGAGCAGTTGCTCGCTGCGGGTTTTCGCAATTTTGTGCCTGCGGCGCGCGCATTTTTTGATGACGCGGATAAAGCGGCCCGGGAGCGTGAGCACTGCGGCCAGGCCAATGCGCAGCCGGCCTGCCGGATCCAGGTTCGCTATATTTACCAGGTCCTGCGTGGGCTGCCGAAGGAAGCGGTCTTTGCGCAGATCCTGTTGGGCTTCGAGGTTGCTTCAGTAGATCCCAGCGTTGTCGGCATCAATCTGGTACAGCCAGAAGACTGTTACGTCTGCATGCGGGACTACCAGTTACACATGCAGATGATTTCTGCGCTCCACGCCATCTACCCCAAAGTGCACATCGCGCTGCATGCTGGCGAGCTTGCGCCGGGAATGGTCCCGCCAGATGGCTTGAAGTTTCATATCCGCTCGGCGGTTGAAACCGGGCACGCCGAGCGCATCGGCCACGGCGTGGACATTATGTATGAAGACCGTCCTTATGAATTGTTGAACGAGATGGCCGAAAAGCATGTTCTGGTAGAAATCAACCTGACCAGTAACGATGTGATCCTCAACATCAAGGGCGAAGACCACCCTTTCCTGCTGTATCGCAAATATCGAGTGCCCATCGCTCTTTCGACGGATGATGAAGGTGTTTCGCGCATTGATCTGACGCATGAATATGTGCGCGCCGCAGTTACATATTCCTTAAGCTATCGCGACTTGAAGCAAATGGCGCGCGCCAGTATTGAGTATAGCTTCCTGCCAGGAGCAGACCTGTGGCAAAAAACAGATCAGCCTGTCGCGCAATGCCGCAACCAGCTCGGCCGTGAAACTCCGCTCGGGATCTGTGCTGATTTCCTCCGTTCGAGCGAGAAAGCGCAGCAGGAGTGGGAACTAGAGTGGCGGTTTCATCAGTTCGAGGCAAGCTACTAGCGTGCGCATCGTTTTTTCCACCTTTGGTACTTTCGGAGACGTAAACCCAATCATCGCCCTTGCACTTGAACTGAAGCGGCGGGGGCACCGCCCCGTGCTGGCTGTGCCGGAGATGTTCCGTTCCAAGATTGAGCCGTTGGGTATCGGGTTTTTCGCTGTGCGTCCCGACCAGGACCAGACCGACAAAGAACTTGTTGCAAAAATCTACGACAAAACGACGGGCACAGAATACGGTCTGCGCAAATTTCTTTTCCCGGCATTACGTCAGAGCTATGAAGACCTGCTTGCTGCTGTGCAGGCTGACGGGGGCGCAGACCTGCTTGTCTCTGGAGAGCTGTCTTACGCCGCGCCGATCGTAGCTGAAAAGACGAGGCTGCCGTGGGCTTCTTACGTACTGGCTCCGTTCTCATTTTTTTCCGCATATGACCCGCCTGTTTTGCCGCCGTATCCCACACTGGCGAAGGCGCAGCTGGCGTTTCCTCCGCTGGGGCATGTAACGGCATGGGTAGCGCGACGGGTCACGCGCAAGTGGCCAGAGCCGGTCTATGGGCTGCGGCGGGAATTGGGACTGGACCGTGGCAAAGACCCGATCTTCGATGCCAAGCACTCTGACCATCTGGTGCTTGCGCTTTTTTCGCGCATTTTTGGGGAGGCGCAGCCGGACTGGCCAAGACATACAAAAGTCACAGGCTTTGTCTTTTATGACGGCGATGCCGGGAACGCGGAGTTACCGCGCGCACTCGCTGACTTTTTGCAGGCAGGCCCTCCGCCGCTGGTCTTTACGCTGGGGTCGGCCGCTGTGCTCGACGCCGGGGATTTCTATGAGCAGAGCGCACGCGCCGCCATCGAACTGGGAATGCGTGCCGTGCTGCTTACAGGCAACGATCCTGCCAATCTCCCGCGCACGCCGTTGCCGGAGAGCATCTGCGTCGCGCCGTATGCGCCGTATTCAAAGCTGTTTCCACGCGCGTCGGCCATTGTGCACCAGGGAGGAATTGGCACGACGGCACAGGCCCTGCGCGCTGGCCGGCCGATGGTAGTTATGCCATACAGTCATGACCAGCCAGACAATGCCCGCCGGGTGCGGCGGTTGGGAGTGGCGCAGATTATTCAACGCAGCAAGTACACGTCCGACCGCGTTGTCCGGGCAATCCGTGGCCTGCTTGGCGATGCTGGTTATACGCAATCAGCGCTCACCATGCAGCTCGAAATGGAAAAGGAAGATGGCCTGAGAGCCGCATGTGACGCGATTGAAACCATCACCACCGGGTAGCACAACCTTGCAGCGCTCGGATTCCTCTTAAGGTTTCCAAACGTAGTCTGTATAGGATAGTTTGCCGGTAGTCCGACGCTTCCGCAGTGTACTGGTCACTGGCATACTGGGTGTAATCCAGGCAGCCATTCGTCACCAGCTTCTGAGGGCTGCTCGAGCAGCTCCGCTTTAACTGCGATGGTGCCACCACGGCCTGGGCAAGAAAAGACCCACCGGTTGAGGGGCTAAAGTCAGCGCCAAAGCCGCTTGTAACAGAAAACGGCTCGCCAGAGCGATAGTAGGATTTCGCGCCAATAGACCAGCCGCCCAGCATTTCATTTACAAGAAGGTGATTGCTTTGTAAGGCAAGTCCCAGATGCCGACGTATCTCTGTCAGGCATGTGCAGACTTAGACGTTGAATTTGAAGAAGAGCACGTCGCCATCTTTCACGATGTACTCTTTGCCTTCGGAGCGGTAGAGGCCTTTTTCCTTGACGGCCTGTTCGCTGCCCAGCGCAAAGAGATCGTCACAATGGTAGGCTTCGGCACGGATGAAGCCGCGCTCGAAATCGGAGTGGATGACCCCGGCGGCCTGCGGCGCTTTCATTCCGCGGCGGATAGTCCAGGCACGGGCTTCCTGTGGTCCGGCGGTGAAGTAAGTAATCAGGTCCAGCAGCTTGTAGGCAGAGCGGATCAGGCGATTGAGTCCTGGCTCTTCCAGGCCCATCTCCTGCAAAAACTCGGCGCGTTCCGGCGGATCGAGCTGCGCAATTTCAGCCTCCATCGCGCCGCAGATGCGGACGACCTGAGAGCCTTCTTCGGCGGCGCGTTTTTCCACCGCCGCCACCCATTCGTTGCCGGAGTGCAGGCCGGCCTCATCCACATTGGCGACGTAAAGAACAAGCTTGGTTGTGATGAGCTGCAGGTCGCGTGTGGCGGCCCGCTCTTCCTCCGTGAGGTCAACGACACGTGCTGGCTTTCCGGACTGGATGGCCTCGCGCAGCTTTCCAAGAGCCGCGGCCTCGGCCTTCACCTTTGCATCGGTCGAGTTCTTTGCGATCTTCTCAACTTTCGTGAAGCGCTTTTCGACCGTTTCAAGATCGGCCAGCAGAAGCTCAGTATTGATGACGTCTATGTCATCGAGCGGGCTTACCTTCCCGGCCACGTGGATGACGTTTGGATCATCAAAGCAGCGAACCACATGGGCAACGGCATCCGTCGAACGGATATGGCCGAGGAACTGATTGCCCAGCCCCTCGCCTTTGCTCGCGCCAGCGACCAGGCCGGCAATGTCCACGAACTCCATGGTGGTAGGCACCACGCGCTGTGGCTTGAAGATGCCGGCGATTTTGTCCAGGCGCGGGTCGGGCACTGTTACGACGCCGACGTTGGGGTCAATGGTGCAGAAAGGATAGTTGGCCGCCTGCGCTTTGGCTGAGGTCAGCGCATTGAAGATGGTGCTTTTTCCTACGTTGGGCAGGCCAACGATCCCGCAATTCAGAGGCAAGGTGTGTTCCTTTAAGCAGGTTTGTCCCACATCCCTTCAGGATGTAGGGTCCCGGTTGTTCGCAGATGAGCGGCCTGCGGAGTAAAAGCAGGCCCGTACTGTTACATATTGGTGTGGCCGTGGCGCATCTCTTCGTTAAATGTTGGTTTGGTGATGTCGAGCGCGGCCTGGAGCTTTGCGTTGTACTCCTCATTGAGCGCGGTCAGCTTAGGAGTCGCAGCAGCGTAATCATCCTTGAGCGCAAGCCAGCCCTGCTTTGAGAGGTCCGTGGCCATGCGCTGCAATTCTTCCGCCGTGGTGTTCAGGTACTGCGCATCGCGCGGATCGGCAATCCATATCGGCTGGCCTTTGCCGAGCACGCCGGAGAGCCAGTAGGCCTTGAGCTTGAGAAACTCCATGCGTGACTGGTCATCGGTGTCGGTAAAGAAGAACTTCTTCTGCCAGCGGCTGTAGTAGCGCGTGGTCACGGGGACTGGCTGGCGGTTGCCACTCTTGATCAGCTCAAGCTGGCCCTGGTCGAAGGTCTTACGGATGGCATTGTAGATAAATGTCTCAGCGTAGGGCTGCTCGGGCGCGGGCACGATTTCAGCAAAGGTCACCGTCATGCTTGCCGAAACCTTGGCGTGCAGAGGTGAGTTTGTGCCGTCTTCCAGATGCACGGTGCCGTGGACAATATATGTGTCCGCACCTGAGGTCGAGCGATGGAAGGGCCATCCAAAGCCGCTGAAACGGATGGGCAGGCCAGCCAGCGTGACGTAGGTGTTGGGCTGCGGATTGCGGAGGCGCTTGGCTTCTTCGCGCAGGTGCGAAGTCATCTCCGGCAGCAGCTCCGGCTTCTGGAAATCGAAGGCGTCGCTCAGCTCAAGTTGAAGGGTGCGATCCGGAGGCGCATCGGGCGAAAGTGCCAGCTTAAAAATGGCGGTCGGGTGGCCGTTGAAGTCGGTCCCGGCATCGGCAGAAAGGACGGTCATTCCGGCCTCGCGCGCGGCCTTCTCCAGCATGACGGTCAGGGCTGTAACCAGGTTCGTGCTCATCACCTTCTATTTTACTGGTCAGGCCTGAATTTGTAGTAAATTGCGATTGAAACCCGGGGCTGGTGGGTGTTCTGGGAGCTTCAGAAAGCAAAAGAAAAATTCGATCATTTGATCAATGACACGCAATTAATAGGTCCACAAATCATTCGTTCTGGTGAAAAAGAGGCCGTGGCGCTTCCATGCAGGATTACGTTGCCCTTCGCGAACAAAACCACAGTTCCAAGGATTTCCTGCTTGACGGCCAAAGACCGACAATTTTGAGATTGAACGCAGCCCATGATGTGGGATAGCGGCCCCATCAAAACGTCGTTAAGTGCGACTACTCCCGCAGCGCACGATCCACGCTGATTTTCTCGGTCGTCAATTGCAGGACAGCGGTGGTGTCGCCCCGGCGCTCGGCTTCGGCGATGGCAGCGCGCAGCTCGCGCTGTCGGCGTTCGAAATAGCGGCGGCGCAGGGTCTCAAGTGCGGCGGCTACGTGTTCGCTATCCAGCGGAGTCAGCTCGTCCATCAGCGCCTGGGCCAGAAGGCCGCGGTCCCGCGTGTCTTCCAGGGCGTGAATAGCATCTGGCATCTGACGATGGCGCAGCTGCGTGAGGATGTACGACGCGGTGAGACCTACGAAGTGCGCCGGGTTTGCGTCCAGTCCGGCAGCCGCGGCCTGAAACACTTCGTCGGCAGGCGCGGAGGCCAGGGCGCGCAGCATCATTTTTTCGGCCTCGCTCAACTGCGGCATATTGTTCGAGAGCGAGTCGCGCCGTTTGGCCGCGGCCTGCTTCAGCTCTTCGCGCACCAGCGCTGAATCTATGCCGAGCTTCTGCGCAGCATCGGCGGCGAACTCGTCGCGGGCAATGCGGTTGGGAACGCGACGGATGTGCGGCAGCAGAAAATTCAGTGCCTCAATTTTTGCATTCGCCGTGTTGGGCGGATGGAGCTGCCGCGCGCGCTCAATCAGATGGTCCTGATGCCGCTTGGCCGCACGAAGCGCTGTGATATATGCCTGGGCCCCGTGCTGGCGGATGTAGCGGTCGGGATCGAGCCCACCTTCGAGCGTGACCACGCGCACGTTAAAACCCTCTTCCGTGAGGAGCGCAATGGACTTTTCCGCCGCGTTTGCGCCTGCGGTGTCGGGGTCGAAATTTACGATCACCTGCTTTGTGTGGCGCGACAGCAGACGGGCCTGTGCTTCGGTAAAGGCCGTGCCGCTGGTGGCAATCACATTGCGCACGCCCGCCAGATAGGCGGAGATGCAGTCCATCTGGCCTTCCACCAGCACGGCGAAATTCAATTCGCGGATCGGCTGCTTTGCCTTGTCAAGATTAAACAGTACGTTGCCTTTGGAATAGAGCGGTGTTTCGGACGAATTGATGTATTTGGGACCGGCCTTTTCGCCTGCTTCCAGTGCGCGCGCGGTAAAGGCAATGATGCGTCCTGATTCATTTGCAATAGGAAAGGTCACGCGCTTGCGGAAGCGCGCATAGAGCGGTCCGGGTGTGCCGTCCTCCTGCTCTTTGAAGGAAAACAGTCCGGAGATGCGCAGTGTGTCTATATCTGCGACCTGTTGCAGCCGCTCGCGCAGTGCGTGGAAGCTGTCCGGCGCGTAACCGATGCGGAAGGCGCTGATCTCTTCCGGCTTGAGGCCGCGTCCGGCGAGATATTCGCGAGCCAGGGCGCCTTCCGGAGAACGGAGCTGCTCTTCAAACCAGGCGCAGGCCAGCTCATGCAGCTCAAAGAGCTTTGCGCGCAGCCGTCCCTCAGCGGCCTCTTCTTCTGAAGAGAACTCGCGTTTCGGCAGAGGGATTCCACATTTCTGCGCGACATAGCGCACGGCCTCAGGAAAGCTGAGATTTTCAATCTTCTGGACAAAAGTGAAGACATCTCCACCAGCACCGCAACCAAAGCAGTGAAAGAACTGACGCGTGGCATGCACGTTAAAGGACGGCGTCTTCTCCTTGTGGAATGGGCACAATCCGGTGTAGTTCTGCGCGCCCGCCTTCCTGAGGCGCACAAATTCGCCGATGATCTTTACGATGTCGGCCTGCTGTTTTACCAGTTGTGCAAAGTCAGACAACGAATATATCCAAAAATAGAGTGTACTCAACGAATGCTTGCTGGATTCGGATGCAGTATTTCCAGGACTTCCTCCGGGCGTACTCCTCTCTCCCGCAACGCCCTGAGCGACAGAGCATCATGACGCTTCGCCAGCCTCTGACCGTGTTCATCAGTTACAAGCGGGCAGTGATACCAGGCTGGCTCCCGCAGTCCCAAAGCCCGGTAGAGTAGAATCTGGCGTGCGGTAGAGCGCAGCAGATCGGCGCCGCGCACAACTTCGGTGATGCGCATGGCTGCGTCATCCACCACGACGGCAAGCTGGTAAGCTGGCACATCATCCCGCCGCCATACAAGGAAGTCGCCAAAATCCCGACCGGCGATGTAGCTGCGCCTTCCAAAGTGCCCATCGGCAAAGCCAACCTCTTCGCCATCCCGGACGCGAAAGCGCCAGTTCATCCCCGCAGGCGAGTCTGGTACATCAACCTTTTTTGACGGGCGGCAAGTACCCGGATAAATTGGCTCGTCGTCTTCATCGTGCGGAGCCTGCGCGCTGCGGGCCAGGTCTTTGCGGGAGCAGCGGCAGGGGTACACCACCTGCATCTTCACCAGGCGCTTCCATGCCTCCCGATAGAGTTCGCGCCGTTGGCTCTGCTCATACGGAGCATAGGGGCCGCCGCCGTCCGGACCTTCCTGCCATTCGATACCAAGCCAGCGCAGGTCTTCCAGCATAGCCTGTGCGAATTCAGTCTTCGACCGCTGCGGATCAAGGTCTTCATTCCGCATCACCAGCGTGCCCCGTGCTGCCAGAGCACGCTGATACGCAATCCAGAATGTCCGCGCATGCCCGAGATGCAGCAGACCTGTGGGTGAGGGCGCGAGGCGTCCGCGATAGGCTAAGCTCACGTGGTCAGTTTACGGTGAGTACTTGCCTGGAGAAACAAGCAGCCCTCGACTTCCACCGTGTCCTACAATCTTTTTGAGTGACGTCCCAACGAAAGAACCCCTGTTCCGCACCCTGGCCTATCTTCTGGGTGGCGCTTGTCGTGCGCATCGCCTACGTGCTGCTGGCGCATATGTATCGCATTCGGCCTTATCTTGACCATTTCAGCTTTGGCTGGGAGATGGGTCGCATTGCGCGCGCGCTTGCCACCGGATACGGCTTTGCCGATCCCTTTCATGGACACACCGGCCCCACTACCTGGGTCGGCCCCGCCTATCCCCTCATCATCGCAGGGATATTCAAGTTCTTCGGCATTTACACTGCGCTGTCTGCATTTGTGCTCATCGTCATCAATTGCGTGCTGAATGCGCTGATGGTCCGTACCACGTGGGAGATTGCCCAGCGCTGCTTTCAAAACCCTGGCATCACCTGCTGGTCGGCCTGGATATGGGCGCTCTACCCGGCGGCCATGCAGTACGCCGTGAAGTGGATATGGGAGATGACACTGACAGCGTTTCTCTTCTCGTGGGTGCTGGTGTTGTCGCTGCGAATGCGCCACATCGGCGGCCCTCCGGATGAAGCAGTAGGCTCGACCAGTACGCGACGATGGGCGCTCTTCGGCCTGCTCTGGGGCCTTATCGCCCTTAGTAATCCATCGCTGCTGCTTTTTCTTCCAGTCAACGGGTTATGGCTTCTTGCCGGAAACAGGAAAGCACTTCGGTCTCAGTTTTCGGACGCGGTGCTTGCAGTAGTCGTCTTCCTGGCCTGTATCGCCCCCTGGACCTACCGCAACTGGCGAGCTTTTCATCACTTCATCCCCATGCGCGGCAACTTCGGCGTCGAATTCTACCTGGGCAATGGACCTGGCGCCACCGGTCTGTTAATGGGATACGACCATCCTGCGCAGGACCCCATCGAACTGGAGCACTACCGGCAGATGGGCGAACTGGCCTATGCGAAGTGGCGCGGCGAGCTGGCTAAAGCGAATATCCACAAAGACCCCGGGCACTTCGCCGATCTTTGCCTTCGGCGTATTTACTTCTTCTGGTTCAGCGTGCCCCATCCGTTTGACGAGGGCGCAGCCAACGAATACGGCCGCGTGCTGAACTTTCAATTCACCAGTATCGTTGGGCTTCTGGGGCTCGCCCTTGCGCTGAAGCGGCATGTCCCCGCCGCCGGACTCTTTGCCTGGACCTTTCTTCTGCTGCCACTGGTGTATTACATCGTGACTGTCCATGCGCGTTTCCGCCATCCACTGGAGCCGCTCATCGCCATCCTGGGCGTGTATCTCTTTCATTCGGCCGAAAAGAGTTGGCGCGTGCGATGGTTTTCTGCATGAGACGCATCAACAGGCACGTTGCACTGGCACTTGGGGCTGCAGCCATTGTGGCTGCGGCCTATGCTGCTACGCCTCCGCCCGACCAGCGCCATCGCCTGAGCATGGCAACAGCGTATGCCGCCCTGGTCTTTGTTGCCGCTTCGCTCTGGCTCGGGCCATGGAACGTGCTCAGGAGGCGGCCAAATCCCGTCAGCTTTCATCTGCGCAGAGACGTGGGAATCTGGGCTGGCCTGCTGGCGCTTCTGCATACGGGCATCGGTCTTACTGTTCACCTGCGGGGCCGCATGTGGATGTACTTCTTCCGCAAGCTGCATCCGCTTTCATTGCAGAAGACCCTCTTCGGTTTCGCCAATTACACCGGACTTGTAGCGGCCCTACTCTTCCTGATGCTGCTTCTGCTTTCCAATGACATTTCTCTGCGCTCGCTGGGGACAAGGAAGTGGAAATGGCTCCAGCGCTGGATATATTTGGCATTTGGGCTGACGATCGCACACAGCATTGCATATCAGGTGGTGGAAACGCGACATCTGGCATGGGTGGTTGTATTTGCCGCGTGTGTCTTAGGGGTGATTGCCGTGCAGATTGCGGGATTTGTTCGTTGGCGAAGCTGATTTCTGATTGAATCGTACAGAAATTTCATCCACCCACAGCCTGTTCTTCCAACTGGACCATCAGCTCTTCCCACTCCTGTGTGAGTTTAGCGTGCTGTCTGCGCAGGTCTTCATGCAGCGCGGTAAGCCGAGCCGTCTCCTCAACGCTCACAAAGATTGCGAGCGCTTGCTCTGTCTCGGCCATCGCTGTCTCCAGCCGCGGAATCTCCTCCTCGACAAACGCAAGGCGTTCCTGCATCTGCCGCAGCCGAATCGGATTCAAACGCTTCGGTTTTTCTGCCGCAGAAGAAGGAGCATCCACGGGCACGGAGACAGACTCGGCTGCTGGCACTACTGGCTCCTGCGCAGGCGGAGCAGTCCTCTCCTTGCGCCAGAGATAGTCCTCATAATTACCGGGATAGACATGCACATGACCGCCTTCGACCTCAAAGACGCGCGTCGCCAGCTTGTCAATAAAGTAGCGGTCATGCGAGACGAAGACCACCGTGCCCGTGAACTTGCTCACAGCATCGAGCAGCACATCTTTGGCGCGCAGGTCCAAATGGTTCGTCGGCTCATCCAGTAGCAGAAAGTTCGCCGGACCCACCAGAATTCGCGCCAGCGCATAGCGGTTGCGCTCTCCTCCGGAAAGCACGCCCAGCGGCTTGAAGACATCATCGCCGGAAAAAAGAAAGCACCCCAGCAGGCTGCGCAGGTCAGTCTCAGGAACGCGCGGCGCCACGCGGCCAATATCGTCAATCATGCGTGCTGCCGGATCCAGCACCTTGTACTGGTCCTGGGCAAAGTAGTCGGCCACCACGTTATGGCCCAGCTTCAGCAAGCCGGAGGTCGGCGGCTCCTGTCCGGACAACATGCGGATCAGTGTAGATTTCCCCGCGCCATTCGCTCCTACCAGCGCCACGCGATCGCCGCGCTCAATGGTGAAGCTCACCTCTTCGAGCACGCGCTTCTCACCATAGCTCTTGCTCAGGCATGACACTTCAACCACCGTGCGACCCGATGGCGGAGGCTGCGGGAAGGTAAAGTGGATCGCCTGTTCTTCCTGCGGAATCTCGATGCGCTCAATCCTGTCGAGCTCCTTGATGCGGCTCTGTACCTGCTTCGCCTTCGTTGCCTGATAGCGAAAGCGGCTGATAAACGATTCAAGATGCTCAATGTGCTCGCGTTGATTGCGATACGCCGCCTCCAGCTGCGCGCGCCGCTCCGCCTTCTGTTGCAGATATTTCTCGTAGTTGCCGGAATAGAAATGCAGGCCCTTGTTCCATATCTCGACGATCTTGTTCACTGTGACGTCAAGAAAATAGCGATCGTGTGAGATCAGCACAAAGCCATTCGGATATGTACGCAGGTACTCTTCCAGCCAATTGCGCGTTTCCAGATCGAGATGGTTGGTCGGCTCGTCCAGCAGCAGCAGGTTGGGCCTTTGCAGCAGCAGCTTGGCCAGCGCAATGCGCATCTGCCATCCGCCGGAAAACTCCTCCGTGCGCCGGGCCCAGTCTTCCTTGCTGAAGCCGAGACCGGTCAGTACCGTGCCCACCTGTGCGTCGAGCGCGTATCCGTCATGGGCGTGAAAACGCGCACTCAGGTTCGAGTAGCGCTCAGCTGCCGCCTGGTATTCGCTGCTTTCAGGACCAAGCTCGGCGAGAGAAGCTGAAAGTGCATGCAGCTCCTGCTCCATGCTGCGCAGTTCCTCAAAGACTGAGAGACATTCGTCGAAAACGCTGCGGCCCGAGAGAGCAAGCCCATCCTGCGGCAGGTAGCCGATGCTCATGCCACGCGTCCGGTTCAGGCTGCCATATTCCAGTGTGTCCAGCCCCGCCAGAATCTTCAGCAGGGTAGACTTTCCGGTGCCGTTCGCGCCTACCAGGGCGGTGCGCTCGTTTGCCGTAATCAGCCAGTTGGCATTGTCAAAAAGAAGTTTTGGCCCAAAGCGTTTGCCCGCGCCGGCAAGTTGCAGCATGTTCTTTATTGTAGCGAGGAGAATGGTGCAATATCGCACCTCACCTTGCCTGCTGCATGGATCCCCAAAGTGGTGACTGAGTGTTGTAGTTGTCCACAGCCGCACCTGGGATGCGACCGCAGTCACTACGAATACAAAACCCGGAGCACAGGATTTGTGTACCGGGTTGCTGCGAATGCGGTCCTTCATTGATCTGCCATCGTTCAAAGATGGCCCTACATAGAATCAGCCTAAAAATCCAACCGCATGGAAACCTGTCCCGTGCGCGCTCCGCCGAAGTCAGAGCTGATCGCACTGGAAATCAGGCCGAAGCTCGGCGAGCTGATGTTCATGTTCGGGTCGCTCAGGTTCGTGTGGTTCAGAACATTCGTAAACGTCCCTTCCGCCCGCAGCTTCAGCCTTTCCGTAATGGAGAAGGTCTTGCTGAGTCCGGCAGAGAGGTTCACCGTTCCCGGGCCAACCACTGAGCCGACCTGCGCGTTGCCGAAGCGGCCAATCGGGTTCGGCACCGGCCCAGAGCCACTGCCCGTAGTGCAGGCCGTGCCCGGCGTCCATCCTCCGTAACCCGGGCAGGTGAAGGCTGCCGGGTTCACCCAGGCAAAGCGCGTCTGCTGGTGGGGCCGCGTGTTGACGCCCATCACCCGGTCCGGATGCTGGTTGCGATGACCGCCATCAAATCCGGAATTCGTGCCATTCAGGCCCGAACCGGTTCCCGAAGGATCGCCTTGACCGCTGGGGAAGTACGGAGACTCGAACGGACCCGTCTGCCACAGGAAGATGGTCGAAAGCCTCCATCCGCCAACAATGGCATCCGCCGCACGATTCATGCTGCCGCCGAACTCGCGTCCGCGCCCAAAGGGCAGATCGTAGACGGCCGTCGTGTTCCAGCGGTGACGGCGTGTTCCATACACATTGCCGAAATCCGCATGACGGTCGAGGATCGACGTGGCGCGCGCGCCGCCGCTCTCTCCCGCAAAGCCAGTGCCCGACGGACCCTGATTGTCCGCGAGGGCCTTGGCATAGGTCCATGCAGAGTTCAGCTGCAATCCGTGCTGGAAGCGGTGGTCGAACTCCGCCTGAAGCGAGTGGTAGCTCTCATTGGCACCCGTCGCGCGGGTGTTGATGCGCCCCCAGTTGGGAAAGAGTCGCGCACTCAGCGGCTGATTATTTGCGGAAACACTGTTTGAGAAGGGCAGCGTATTCTCATCCGGCGCCCAAACGAGCTGGTGCGATTCCGATCCAATGTAAGAAAGGCGCGCGCCATATCCTGAACCGAAGTCGTGGTCTATGCTCAGCGACCACTGCTCCATGTACGGGTCTTTCCAGTTGGTGCTGTTCGCGGTGCCAAAGTAGTCCGTACCGTAGCAGTTAGTGCATCCACCGTTGCCCGCGCCTGAGTAAATGACCGGCCACTGATAACCAATGGCGTGAGTGGCTGGGTTATAGGTGTTCGTGTACTGCGAGGTCTGCGCCTGAAGCGTTCCAGTAAGCGAGTAGAAGTTCGACCCCAGCATGGTGATGTTGTACATGCCGAATCCGCCGCGCACCGCTGTCTTGTCATCGTGGAACGGACGCCACGCAAAACCAAAGCGCGGCATAAAGCGCAGGTGCGGATACTTCTTCAGCCCAGCCGGATATCCTGCAGCACCATTTGGCACCACAGGCATACAGGGTGCGCCATTCACCACGGCGGTGTTGGTGTAATGAACTCCATCCGGATCGCAGGCATTGGCACTCATCAGGAATGTTTGCGCCAGCAAGGCCGACTTGCCGTTCGGATAGATAGAGCGTCCTGCAAGTGCCAGGCTCGGATCGAAGTTGCCGATGTCGCCGCCCGCGTCGTAGTAGCCAGGATGCAGCTCATAGCGCAGCCCATAGCTGAGCGTGAGGTCGCTGCTTACCTTCCACTGGTCCTGTGCAAAGAAGTGGTAGTGAATGGAGCGGCCATCATTGTCCTGCTGTACCACGTCATAGAAGGTCTGGAAAGGCAGCCCGGCCAGGAAGTCGGCAAAATCCACGCCTGTAAACATGCCAGCGCTGTTCGAGGTGTTGAACTGGAAAGTGCCATAATTGTCCGCGCCGTTAAAACCCAGCGGAGTCACCGCCTGCAAGGTACGGATATCCACGCCGAACTTGTATTCGTGGTTTCCTTTGAGCACCGTCAGCGCATCAGTATAAACATAGGTGTGCGACCTGGTGATGGAGGTCAGACGGTCGGCATTGAGCGCGCTGAGGTTATTAAAATCCAGCTCGGGAATTCCGTTATAGAACAGGTTCTGCAAGCCTTGCAGTCCCAGCCCCTGCGTAAAGGCCTTGCCGTTAAAGCTGTTCGTCTGCCCAGTGCTGAAAAGCGTAAATCCAAAACCAGCTTCATTGATCACGTGCGGGGTTATGGTCCAGTTGGCGCTCACCTTCAGCACGCGCGACTTGTTCGCATTCTCTGAGGAAGGAACATTCAGCGGCTGCGGGCTGTTGGTCGGAAAGTTCTTCCACGTGAAACGTCCCCACAGCAGAAATTTCTGGTTCGCGCCAAAGTACTGATCGCCGCGAATATCAAACTGGTCTGAGTGCCCGCTTGAGTCTTTGTTGACGATATAGTTGGCAGTGCCGTCATCCACGTAGGCCGTCGGATCACCGACGTTCGGGTCAGGATAAAACGAGAGCAGCTTCTGCGCGGCAGCATTGATGCTGGGCAGCTTCGTTCCATAGCTTCCGCCCTGGAAAGGATTGTTCAGCCCGGTAAAGCCTGGCGATGAATACTTTGAGAAGTCGCCCTGCTTCATCAGCGTGCTCGGTACTTTGAACTCCTCCGGCGTCTGCGACGGGTGACGCCACCCTTCATACGCACCAAAGATGAATGTCTTGTTGTGACCGTCATACACATGCGGAATCACAACCGGTCCGCCAAAGCTGGCCCCATAGGTATTGGCCACGAGCTTCGGCTTCTTTGTAATGCGCGGAAACTGATAGGGAATTGCATTGAACGCCGCGTTCTGGTGATACCAGAACGCCGAGCCGTGGATCGTATTCGATCCACCCTTGGTGGTGACAGTAATTTCGCCCGGCTGGCCAAACTCAGCGTTGTTCAGCGCGCCATCCGCACGAAGCTCAGAGATGGATTCGGTCGAAGGAAAAGCATCCGCGATGGGCGAGTTTCCGTTCGCGCTCTGCACCGTGATGCCGTCTACGGAAACTTCGGTCTGGAATGGCAGTCCCCCCTGGAGCGAAAATCCGCTGCTGTCCGCCTGTACGCCAGGCAGCGTGCCAACAATCTTCAGCGCGCTGGTGCCGCCCGCACTCGCACGTGTGTTCACAGGCAGGTTGGCCGCATCCGCCGATGAATACACGGCGCTGATGGAAGGCGTATCGGTATCAATCGTGCTGATGGTTTCGCCGGAGACCTGCACTTCCTGCTGCACGCTCCCAACCACAAGCCTGGCATCCACACGCAACTGCTGGCGCGCCGCCAGCACAACATCGGTGGCGGTCCACTTCTGGAAGCCATTCTGTTCAACTTCGATGGTGTACCTGCCCGCCTTCACGTCAGCGAACTGGTAATCACCCGAAGCATTGGAGGTGACTGATCGTAGCGAACCATCTTCCAGATTATTCAGATCCACAGTTGCGCCGGAAACCACCGCTCCGGCAGAGTCTGTCACAGTGCCTATAATGCTGCCCTGAATGGATTGGCCCAGCGAGCAAGGAGAAATGGCCGTCAACGCAAGAAGGAACAAAAAAGCCAAAAGCCATGGTCTGCGCATGCGTGCATTGCGCTTGTACATCGAGACTGCCTCCTGAAATCTAAGGAACGCGAAGCCAGCGTAAACATCACTCGATGAAACACACGTCAAAACGACCTACACCTCTATCAAATTTATTGAAAATTCATCACAGGTGGCCCGCACAGCGCGCAATACGGAATCTCCGGCGCACCGCCTCATCCAATCAGCATGCTTTTGCAGCCTGCACGGCGGAAGGGCCGCTGAGATCTCAATCCCGTGCCGACTACGGTGGGCGGGCATGCTCTCATCTTCAAAGCAGGGCAAAAACTAATCTTCGGCGCAAAGGAGTGCTCCCCTCGCGGCCCGCTGTCCATACTCCGGCGACGCCTCCTTTCACCACTCACCCGCGCCGGGCTGCGTGTCACATAGTTGGGCCTGAAACCATCTGGTAGGTTCCCAGACCCAGACTCTGGTCCCCACGCCCGCCGTCCCCTCTGACCTGGTTCCGGGCGGGAATTGCGCGCAGAGTGGTGGCGCTGAACGCAAATTCTGGTCATCATAAAGAATGTCCCTTCGCAAGCTGCTTGCCTATGCCGCAATTTATGTCCTGTGGGGTGGGTCATTTCTGGCCATCCGTGTCATTGTGGCCGATGTCCCACCGTTCTTTGCGGCCGGCTTCCGGTTCACGCTCGCGGGACTGCTGCTGGTCTTCTACAGCCATCTGCGTGGCGGCGTAGTGTATCCGCGGCGCGCACTGCTGAACGCTTCTCTGCTCGGCTTCATCATGTTCACCACCATGTATGCGGCACTCTTCTGGGGTGAGATTCGCGTGACCTCAGGTATCGCCGCCGTCATTTCTGCCATGATTCCGGTGTGGATCTTCGCCGGAGAGCTGGCCGTTCTCCGCACGCAGAAGGCAACGGTCATCTCCGTTGCAGGCATTCTGCTCGGCCTGGCCGGCGTAGTGGTGCTCGCCAGTGGCCCCGCGAAGCCGGGAGATCACGGTTCCACCCTTGCCATTGCAGCAATGGTGATTGCCACCGTCTGCTGGGCCTTCGGCACGCTGCTCTCCCGCAAACTCGCACTGCCCAAACCCCAGACGGCCAATGCCGGATGGCAGATGGCCACAGGCGGCGTGCTGTTGCTGGTCTGGTCGGCCCTGGCTGGAGAAATGCACCACCTTCCGCCAACCACTGTGCTCGTCAGCACCAGAATGCTGGTCAGCATGGGCTATCTGGTGATTGCAGCGTCCATTGTGGCCTTTACCGCATACGTCTGGCTCATTGCCCATGAGCCTGCCACCCGCGTCGCCAGCTATGCGTATGTAAATCCGGTGATTGCGCTCGTTGCCGGGGCCGCGCTTGCCGGTGAGCGTCTTTCAGGCCTCCAGATTGCCGGCGTCGTGCTCGTTCTGGCAGGCGTTGTGGCAACGCTCCGAGCAAAACATCCCGTCACTGAAACCAGCAAGGTCGCCGCCTGACCGCATCTTCTAAAATCAATCCATGTCCTACGCGTCCGCCATTGAAAGCTTGTTTGCGCTCGCAGCAGAGTTGCAGACACGGCGCAAATTTGATCTGGAACACATGCGGGTCCTTGTCCGCGCCCTTGGGAATCCTGAGCGCACATTCCCGTCTGTTCTGGTCGCCGGTACCAACGGTAAAGGCTCAACCTCTGCCACCCTGGCCTCGATCCTGCAGACCGCCGGATATCGCGTGGGCCTCTACACATCGCCCCATCTGGTTCGCGTGAATGAACGCATGAAGATAAATGGGAACGATATCAGCGATGACGATTTTGCCCGGCTCTACTTCAAGGTGGACGACACTGCGCGCAGGCTGGTCGTCGAGGGTGGGCTTCCGCATCCACCCAGCTTTTTTGAGACCATGACAGCGCTCGCCTTCACTGCCTTCGCAGAAGCCCAGGTCGAGATGGCCGTGCTCGAAGTCGGTATGGGAGGCAGGCTCGACGCAACAAATATCGTCGAGCCTCTCGTTTCGGTCATCACCGATATTTCACTGGACCATACCGAATGGCTTGGACCTACCATCAGCGCAATCTCCCGCGAAAAGGCCGGTATTCTGCGCCCCAACGGAGTCATGGTGACTTTGCCACAGCACCCTGAAGCCAACCAGGTCTTGGGCGAGGTTGCCACGTCTCTGAATGTTCGCGGCGTGAATGCCGCCGAATATGTTCCTTCGCGTTCCACATCCGGAGGTACCTGTCCCCTACGCGTGCTCGGAGACACCATCGAAGTTGCATCTCCGCTGGCCGGACAGCACCAGCAAAGGAACATTGCGCTGGCCATCGCGACCGCCGTCGAATTACGTAACCATCACGGTTACACAATCAGCGCATCGCAAATTGCCGATGGAATCCGCCACACTCGCTGGCCGGGACGCATGGAGCAATTCACCTCCAGGAATGGAACGAAAATTCTCCTTGATGTCGGCCATAATCCGGCCGGTGCATGGGCTTTGCGTTCTGTTCTGTCAGAAATGAGCGACCAGCCCAGGATCCTGATCTTTGGTTGCTTGCGTGACAAGGCCGTGGCCGAGATGGCACAGATTCTCTTCCCTCTGTTTGACCGCGTCCTGCTCACCCCGGTGGATTCCCCCCGCGCCGCCAGCATTGCGGATCTCGGAGCCGCTGCGCAGGCCACAGGTGCAGAGTATGAGTTGCTGCCCAATACCCACACGGCACTCGAGCGGGCCACCCAGATCGTTTCGTCGCAAGGATTGATCGTGGGCACTGGCTCGGTCTACCTCGTCGGCAAGTTGCGCGAGGAGCTGGCGTCGTGATCCTCCACCCTCTCGGGCCCAGGCCGAAGAAGCTGCCCCTGGCCAACCGAATTTTCTCAAACTGCATACAGGCCCCCGCTTTTTTTGCAGCGACGGCCTTTTTCGGAAGTCTTTCCTTGCTGGCCTCTCTCTTTGAAAAAAGCGGGCGCGTTCAACACGGGATCGCGCAGACCTGGGCGCGGGTATCGCTATGGATAAGCGCCGCGCCTGTGACGGTAGTTGGTGCCGAAAACCTGCGCAAGCATAAGGTCGCGGTCTATGCCTGCAATCATCTCTCCTATATGGACACGCCGGTCATCTTCAGCTCGCTGCCATTCCAGTTTCGCATCGTGGCACGGCATGATTTATGGAAGCTGCCCTTCATTGGCTGGCATCTGCGGCGCTCAGGACAGGTGGCGGTAAATGTGAAGAATCCTCGGGCCTCGATTTCCAGCCTGAGTAGCGCCGTCCGAACACTGAAGTCCGGCATGCCGCTCTTTATTTTCCCCGAGGGCGGACGCAGCGAAAGCGGTCGCCTTCAGCCCTTTCTGAACGGGCCGGCGTTTATGGCGATTCGCGCCCAAGTCCCCATAGTTCCCATGGCCCTCATCGGAACACATGAACTTTTGCCCATCCATACCGGACAGTTCTATCCTGTTCCTGTAACGCTTGCCGTAGGGGAGCCAATCGAAACCGAAGGCTATTCCATGCGCGAGATAGACCAGCTGACAAAACGGCTCAGCGATGAGATTTGCCGCCTGTATTACCAGCACTCTTATCTTCTTGGGCCTGAAAGTCAGTCTCTGGAAGTCATCACTGAATCTCCTGAGAGCACGATATGAACCCGCCGCATCCTCGCATTGCCATTCCGGAGCCGACCTGCACACAGCCCGAATACAACGAGCGCAGCTGGCCGCAATATGCAGAGGCCGTGCAGCAGGCCGGAGGCATTCCTGTCCGAATTCCGCTGCACGCGACTCCCACCGAGGTGGCCAGGCTCGCCTCTTCCTGCCAGGGAATCCTGCTTCCCGGCAGTCCGGCAGACCTTAATCCGCAGAAATATGGGCAGCAGCGAATCAAGGAATGTGCGGAGCCAGACCCGGCGCGTGAGGCCGTGGATGAACTGCTTCTTCAGGAAGCCTTCAACCTGCATAAGCCGCTCCTTGGCATCTGCTACGGGGCGCAATCACTCAACGTGTGGAAGGGAGGCACCCTGGTGCAGCATCTGGCTACCCCCATTCAGCACAAAGCCGGACGCGACGTCATCGAAGCCCATTCAATTGAACTAACCTCTCACGCCCAGCATTTGGCCGCACTTCCCGGCAGAACAAGCGTAAACAGCAGTCATCACCAGGCCATTGCTCGGCCGGGAGACGGGCTGCAAGTCATCGCCCGCGCAGAAGATAGGACCGTGGAGGCAGTCGAGCAGCCCGGCCCTCATTTTGTTCTCGCCGTGCAATGGCATCCGGAGCGGACACTGGCGGAAAAGGCCGAGTCCAGGGCCATTTTTGCTGCCTTTCTGGATGCTGTTCGCGCCTGGAAACCTCGTGAAATCCGGGAATCGGTAGCGCGATGATTGCCGAAAGTCTTGAAAGAATGGGCGTTGCGCCCATTCCCGCAGGCCAGATCAGACAATTCGAACTCTATCTCGAGCTGCTCCTCAAGTGGAACGCCCGTCTGAACCTTACCTCTATTCGGGTTCCGGAGCAGATCGTCGAACGCCACTTCGCCGAAAGTACCTTCGCCGCGCAGCACCTCCCGCCGGGAATCCAAAACATTCTGGACTTCGGCTCCGGCGGTGGTTTTCCGGGAGTCCCAATCGCAATATGCCGCCCAGACCTGAAAGTCACATTGTCCGAATCGCAGGGCAAGAAAGCCTCTTTTCTCCGCGAAGTAGCCCGCGCGTTGGCCCTCAAAAACACAACTGTCTTTGCCGGCCGAGCTGAGACATTGGAAGAGCATTTCGACGCCATCACCCTCCGGGCTGTGGACAAGATGGAACAGGCCTGCCAATCGGCACTGACAAAGCTTTCCTTCAAAGGCTGGTTCCTGCCGTTTTTGAGTATTGACACGATCGACCGTCTGGCCCAAAGCCTGGACAGAGTGAAATGGAAGGATCGTATCCTCCTGCCCGGGTCTGAGCAGCGCATCCTGCTGATCGGGCAAAAACTGTGATGTTCCACGTGGAACGTAAGCCTCCATGTTCCACGTGGAACACAAAAGTTTTCCACTTGTGCCGAAGGTTGCTCAAATATTTTCCAGTTTGCGGAGCAATCGCATCTCCTTTATTTACCTCGATTTGAAAACCCGCCCTCTGTCCATCTGAAAATCTTCCACAATTTCGAACAAGTTCTTCACAGGCCCCAATCATTGAATTCAAAGGCCATATACCTTTAGTCTTTTTCAAGCATCATGGGAAAAATACTGGCTGTTGTGAACCAAAAAGGCGGGGTCGGAAAGACCACTACGGCAATCAATCTGGCTGCCGCGCTCGCCCTTGAAGGCTTAAAATGCCTCCTGATTGATTGCGACCCGCAGGCAAACTCTACGGGAGGCTACGGCTTCTCGCGCGACGATGAGCGCAAATCCACATATGACATCCTGCTGGGCGAATCCAGCGTGGCCGAGGCCATCCTTTCTACCGAAATCGAGACCCTCAAGCTGGTTCCTTCGAGCAAAAACCTCATCGGCGCAAATGTCGAACTGGTGCAGCAGGACAACCGTTCCGACCGCCTCAAACAAGCGCTGACCAAAGAACGCGAAAATTACGACTTCATCCTCCTCGACTGCCCACCAGCGCTCGATCTCCTCACGCTCAACGCTCTTGTCGCCTCCGACACGCTCCTCGTCCCCATGCAGGCGGAGTATTTCGCCCTTGAGGGCATCAGCGAGCTGATGCAGACCCTCGACCGCGTCAAGGCCAGCCTGAACCCCAAGCTGGAAATCGAGGGCGTTCTGCTCACCATGTACGACGACCGCACCAACCTGGCCCAGCAGGTCACAGAAAACCTCCGCGAGTTTTTCAAGGACAAACTGCTGAAGACCGCTATCCCCCGAAACGTTCGCCTCGCCGAGGCCCCAAGCTACGGAAAGCCCGTTCTGCTTTACGACAGCAAATCCCGCGGAGCTGAAAGCTACCGCGATCTCGCCGATGAGATCCTCTCCCGGAACAATATCGAAAGCCCCAAAGCCAGGGAACGGAAAGAAGCCGCTGCCCGCCGCGGAAAACGCGAGGTCCGCTTCTGGCCCTACGCCTAAGGCATTCAGAAGGACGAAATCATGAGCACAACTACAGAAGCACCGAAACGCCGCGCCCTGGGAAAAGGGCTCGAATCACTTCTGCCCCGCGTCCAAGCCGTTGCCACGCCTGTTCAGGAAAAGATGCAGCCCCCGGAGGCCGAAGCAGGCACACCTCGCGAAATTCCCGTCGAGGCCATCGAACGCAATCCGTACCAGACGCGCAGCCGCGTGGACGAGCAACATCTGGCCGAACTCGCCCAGTCTATCGCCGCTACCGGAGTCGTACAGCCCATCGTGGTGCGCCCCTTGCCCGATGGCCGCTTCCAGCTGATTGCCGGCGAACGCCGCTGGCTGGCCTCGCAAAAGGCAGGAAAGCAAACCGTCCCTGCCATTGTGCGACAGGTCTCCAACGAACAAGCCATGGAAATGACTATCGTTGAGAACCTGCAGCGCACCGACCTCAATCCCATGGAGCAGGCCCGCGCCTACGAACGCTTAGGCCGCGAATTCAAACTCACTCAGGAGCAAATGGCCCAGCGCACCGGCAAGGACCGCGCTTCAGTGGCCAACTTCCTGCGTCTGCTCCGCCTCCCTCCAGAAGTGCAAAACAAAGTCGAAGGCGGTGAACTCAGCTTCGGGCACGCGCGCGCCCTTCTGGCGCTCGAAGACCCAAAGTGGATCCAGGATGCCGCCCAAAAGGTCTCTTCCCTGGCTCTCTCCGTGCGGCAAACAGAAACCTATGTTCAAGGCATTCTGAATCCCGAGAAAAAACATAAGCGCGAAGTAAAAGAACCACTCGATCCTAACGTCAAAGACGCTCGCGACCGCCTCCAGCGGGCACTCGGCCTCAAGGTCCACATTGAGGATCGGAACGGTCGCGGCCGCATCATCATCGAGTACTCGCGCCTGGAAGACTTCGACACGCTTCTTGGCATGCTGGAGGATTAAAGGCGGCGCCTTTTTTCCGGGTGAATGCTCCCTTGTCTCACCTGTCTCACCAAGAATGCGGGTTCTGTTTTCTCAACTTAAGTGCTTTAGCATTAAGCATTTAAGTTGGTGCAGAATCTCCCCTACAACGTGGAGTTTAAACCTTGCCTATTGCGCGCACAACTAAACGGATTTAGTAAACTTCTTGGCGGCGACGATTGGCCAAAGGATTGTGGAATTTTTGGAGTGAAGTACTTTGGGAAGTACTCGTTCCAGGGCGTTTTCCTTTATGGCGGCCGGGTTTACTGCACTACAACCGGACATCCTGATGAGTGGATGAATCGCACGCGCAGCGAAGCATTGGGTAACGTAGAAAACCGGGCGAAAACTGAAAGTCGTCGTACAATGAAATCACCAGCACGTCCAGGTTGGCCGTACGAGTAAGGATGTATGTACCTGGCCACCTCGCATCGAAACGGAGGGATGTGTGAGTGGTTGAAACAGGCGGTCTTGAAAACCGCTTTACCCGAAAGGGTAACGGGGGTTCGAATCCCTCTCCCTCCGCCATTCCTTTAGAATCAATAACTTAGAAACCGTGTTGCCACTTGCGTTGCCACTTCGGTCTTTCTGAGGCGCCAATAAGCCGCAAATCTCCCTGAATCTGGGTATTAGCGCTGGGGAGAATCCATGGCGGACCGTGGCAAGTTCAAGCTCGAAATTCGCATTCGCAGCCTCATCGCCACACGGTTTTCTCCGCAAAGAGCCCCGGCATGCACCGTGATTTCAGCCTTGATTCAGCCCCGATTGTATCTGCCATGAGGGCCCTCAGCTATTGAGCGGCAGGCCCGAGCCAAATCCGCCGTCCACCGCAATCTGCGCGCCGGTGATGAACGACGCCTCCTCACTGGCCAGAAAAGCGGCCACCCGCGCCACCTCTTCGGGCCGGCCTATGCGCCCCAGAGCGTGAAGCTTGCCGGCGGCCATGCGCGCCGCCGCCGGATCCGCCTGCGCCTGGAAATAGCCCTCGGCAAGTCCCGCATCGATGTATCCGGGGCAGATGCAGTTTACCCGCACACGCGAAGGGCCACAGTCGATCGCCATTGCCTTGGTCAACCCAATAATGGCCGCCTTGGTGGCGCAGTAGCCCGCGGAGAAGGGCTCGACAAAGTACCCGTTCACCGAGGACATGTTAACGATGGCGCCGCGCGTCCGGCGAAGCTGGGGAAGAAAAGCCCGCGAGCACAGAAACACGCCACCCACGTTCACCGCCATCTGCCGGTTCCACTCTTCCAGCGTCGTGTCTTCAATGGTCTTGTTCACCTGGATGGCCGCGTTATTCATGAGCACATCGACTTTGCCCAAGGTTTCGATGGTCTTCTGCGCGAGACGGGTCACGGCTTCCGGATCGGCCACATCGGTGGGAATGCCAATGGCCGCTGGGCCGATCTGTTGAGCCGTGGCCTGCGCGGCCGCGGCATTGATGTCGGCAACCACCACGCGGGCGCCCTCGCGAGCGAATTCGAGCGCGCAGGCGCGACCGATTCCCGAACCGGCCCCTGTCACTACTGCCATTTTTCCTTCCAGCTTCATCGCAAGCCTCTTGGATACTTCCTGAATGTCTACTGGTGATTGGAATCGCTCGCCGCCAACAGCGTAAACACCGCCTGATCGGGGAGATCGATGTCTACCGAGCCTGCCCGGACGGGAAACGATCCCTGCTTAAGGCAATTGAACGATCGGCTGGTAACATAGAGGTCGAAATGGTCGGGCGTTGCCGGCAATCCGCGCAGCGAGAGCTGAATATGATTCGGGCCCCCCTCTTTCACTCCCACGATCACCAACCCGGAGCCAGGATTCTCGAACGCCGAGACGGTCAATCCCTCGCCGGTAGCCGTCGCGCCAATCCGTGTCGCCCCCGGATGCACGAAATGATAGAGCTGTCGGATCGCGTAATACCGCTTGCGCGGGTAGTAGACCTGGTCTGCGTTGTGAAACAGGCCGTAATACGTGAGCCGCCCCATGCATTCCTCGTAGTCATCGAATGCATTGAAGTACATGAGCACGTTGGCGCCCTGGTTGAGCGCGGTGAGAGCGCGCCGGTTGGAAGCTATTACAAAACTCTTCCACTCGTTCGCTTCGGTTTTGTCCTGGTCGCTCAGGTCCCCGTACTCGCTCAGCCACACCGGGGTCTGCGCGTACTTGCTGGACCGCACACGCACCACCTGCTCCCCCACCGAGGTGTCGCTGTAGGAGTGATACGCAAAGGCGGCGACCTGCTTCATCAACTTATCGTCGTGCAGTATGGGGGTGGTGTAGTCGTTGGTGATGATGGCATTATCGGGCACCACCAGGCGGATATCTCCCAGGCCTTCCTTCTGGAGCCACTCCGCCACCGCGTCGAGCACCGCCGGAGCGTCCGCCGGGTCGATCCGCGGACCCTCATTGGGATAGCAGTCGGTTTCGTTGAAGGGGCTGAAGTATTGGAATTTGAGGTGCTCGCGAGAACGCGCGTACATCAGCATGGAAACCAGCTCTTTGGCGAACTCCGGATACATCGAGGGGTTGATGGGAGGAATTTTGCTGTCAGGCACGCAGACCTTGTGCTGCGGCGGTGTACTGCTGTCAGCCAGCATCCAGCGGGGCACCGGCCCCATCATCGCCAGTTCCGGCTGGATGCCCCGGGAGTTCAAATACCGGATCGCGTTCCAGGTTGCTTCGAAAATCGGCGACGAATAGCGGTTGTCATAGTACTCCCAGTTCATCTCGTCGGCGGAGGAGTTGGGGTTGGTCGTCTCCCAGTCGCTGGCAACCAGGTACGGCACCACCCGGAACATCGTCACCCCGAGATCGTCGATGAACTTGTCAAACATCGCCTTCTGGTCGTCGCGGAAATAGGGTGCCGTGAAGTTCAGCCCGAATCCGTCGATGGTTTGAAAGCGTTGCGATGCATCTACGATGATGTGGCCAGGCGTGGTGGAATTCTCTCTGTAGGCCGCTCCTGGCAAGGCAATAAGCAGGGCTGCCACGCACAGCCCAGACAACCTGAAGTGCATGATTCCTCCAATGAATCTTCTCTACCCCGTCGTCAACGGCTCTGCGCCTTCACGCCGTAGCGCTCCAGGGCGTCTTCGCGCAAAGTAACTCCCAAGCCGGGGCTGTCCGGTACAGCCACGAAGCCATCCACCATCGCGATGTCCTGCGTGGTGATCTCGTTCCGCAGTACGGTGTCTTCTTCCACCACGTATTCCAGAATGAACGAATTCGGAATGGACGCCAAGAAATGGAGCGCCGAGGCGATGTTGATATAGGTGGTAAAACCGTGATTGACCACCGGCAGAGCGCGATCATGTGCGAGACTTGCGATCTTCATCGCTTCGGTAAACCCACCGCAGCGCGTCAGGTCCACCTGCACGACATCGATGTTTCCCCGGTCCATCAGGTCGAGATAAGAAAGCCGATTGCTCTCTTCCTCTCCGGCCGCAATCCGCATCGAGGTAGATTCGGACAGCCGGCGATAGCCCTCGTAGTTGTCGGGTAGGAGCGGCTCTTCAAACCAATAGGGCCGGAATTCCTCGAATTGGCGAGCCCGCTGTATGGCTGTCCTGGTGTCGTAGCAGAGCCCCGCATCGATCATCAGGTCGGCGTGTTCGCCGGCCCCCTCGCGCGCCGCTCGCACAAGCGCCAGATCGAGCTTCTCGTCCTGCCCCAGCGGCCCCCACCCGAACTTGACCGCGCTGAAACCCTGGCCGACGAAGCGCTTGCCCCGTTCCCGCGTTTCCGCGGGAGAATCTCCGAACAATGTGCTTGCATAAGCGCGAATTTTCGAATGAAAGCCGCCGCCCAGTAACTTCCAGACGGGCATGTCCAGCGCCTTGCCCTTGATATCCCAAAGCGCCATGTCAATGCCGCTCATGGCATGGATGGCGATTCCGCGCCTTCCGGAGTAGATGTTCTGGCGATACATCTTGTGCCAGATCTTCTCCGTCTCGAAGGGATCTTCGCCGATCACCAGAGCGCGGAGCCCCGCCGTAACGGCATGTGAATAGGGCGCCTCAATCGCTCCCTTTACGGCCAATGGCGCAGAATCTACCTCGCCAAGGCCGGAAATTCCGGCGTCGGTCTCGACAACCACGATTAATGCATCCTGGCCGCTGTCGGCACGGTCCCGCACCACATCGGAGCGCAGGTAATAAGTTTTTACGTCAGTGATCTTCATCGCTGCTTGCCGGCCAGGCAACATGCCGCCGCGCCATTTCAATGTAGGTGGTTGGCCGACCAGGCGGCAACGCAAGCCGGACCGGGAGAGGACTTTTTGTTCAGCATGCAGGATAAATCATGGACGCGGAGCGCGACCCTTTCTGTATACTGCCCGTACGTCCACCCCGGTGATGTCTAGAACGTAAATGCAAATCCAACTGTGGCGCGTTGCTGGATGTATTTCGTGGGCGGCCGCGTATTTGTCACATCGGTGGTGTAAGTATTGTCCAGGTTATCAGGCAGGTAGCCCAGATAGCTGTCACGAATGATCTTTGGATTGGCGCTCCAGGTCTCACCGTAATCGCCGCGCAGCATAAATCGCGGCGTCACACGGTATTTAATGCCGCCGCCGTACTGAAGGCCGAACTGGAAGATGCCACCGCCGTTCAATGGGGGCGTGCTGCCGAAATCAAATGCAGCTTTCAGCAGGCCTATGTTGGAGAGACCAAGCTTGAAGTAGCCCGCAGGCTTCTTCAGCGGAGCATCGGACAACGCCAGCAGTTGGAACGCGGGTCCGGCAGAAATATAAGGGCGCCATCTCGACTTGCGCGGCCGCAGATTAAAGATGGTGTTGTAGGCAAAACGGCGTGTGACCAGACCCACCGTCCGCGCATCAATGCTGGCCTCTTCATCCGAATTCGAAGGAATTGTAATCTCGATCAGGTCAAACTTTGTCTGCTGCCTTGTGTATGAGAACTCGTTGGAAATCCAGTTCCACGTATTGAGAGTCAGCGAGATCCCCGCAGCCCACCCGTCGAAGACACCATCTGCCAGACCAATCGCATAAAGAGGTTTTGTGGGATCGCTGGAGGCCAGAAGCACCGCCGTGGTCTCCAGAATGTTGTTCCGGTAATTGGAGTAGCCGAGGTTGAGCGCAATTTCAAATCGCGGCGGGTCCCATTTATGAGCAACAATGAGCGCCTTCGATGCGACCTCCAGCTCACGCTGGTTTTCCGGGGACAGCTGTTGGGCCAGATCGATCCGGTTCGGACGCTGTTCTCCGGCAACGTTGGCAATCCGGTAATTGGTTCCACTCGCATCATTCTTGCGCCAGTTCCCTGGTTCTTTTCCAAGTTCTCCCTGTATCGCGAGGTAATGATGTACCTTGATACCTCCGGAAACACCGGTATAAATCAGGTTGCCGCGAAAGAGCGTGTCCTTGATGGTGAGCATGGTGTTGCGCTCGCTTCGTTCCAGCAGGGGCGCGCGTTTGGCTGGCGTTGTGGGTGTGGCGTATGGATGAGAGCAGTCATTCAGCTTCAGCAGTGCAGCATCGCCATCCGTACGCAAGCGGTCTCCGGTGGAGTTGTAGGCGTCCTGGGGAACCCACCGCCGCGCGACCATTGCCAATCCGGTCACGCATCCCGTCAGGCCAAGATCATTGACGACCTTTGAGCGCTCGTTATCCAGGTACTGGTCAATGACGTGGATGAATGTCTTTTGCCTGTAGGAAAAGGCAATGCCAATGTCCTGCGTGGAAGAAGCCGTGAGGACCGGCTGTTCGTCAAAAGTCTCTCCTGTCGGAAAAACGCGCAGATGGTGACGCGAAGAAAAGGTGTTGGTCGTCTTCTGCAGCGTGAAGACGGGGTTCTTGCCAGCAAGCGTAAGCACTGACATGGGGGCCTGCGTATAGACTTCGTTCCCGGTCAGCGTCTTCACAGTCTGGAAGGTGGCAGCAGCAGTCAGTGAGTCGGCCGGAGTCCACCCCGCGGCTTCCAACCCGCGACGCAAGGCCTCTGGAGTGCCGATAAAAATCAGGTTGGTGATGTCCGACGGCACGTGTCCAACCAGAGTCTCTGTGCGGTAAGGCAGGTGCTTTACGATGTTGTCCAGCCGCGAAGTCTCTTCCTGCGAAAGCGCCAGATAAGGCACATGCGCGTCATATTTCTGCGAGGTAATCACTGGCTTGTTAAAAGCAATGTCGAGTTCCGTCCCGGCGTTGTACAGAATTTCGGGTTCGGCAAATCCCAGAACAGCCGGCCCGGCGGTGCTGGTGAAAATGTAGCCGACAGGATCAATCTGGGCGAGCGAGTTGATCTGGTTTTCCGCCGTATGTCCCAGTGTTCCGGTAGACCGGATCCCCTGTATCCTGCCGCTTTTTGTGACCTCTTCTCGCGAGTTTGCTACTGCCAGGACGTGCGCATCAATGGGCAGAACGCGGTTGTCCGGGAGTTTGACCGAGGAAAAATGTACCGTCACAGCCGCGGTCTCGTGTTTGATGCCAAGACCTACGCCATGCGCATCTACAACGCTGCCGTCAAATTCGCTTCCCTGTGGAATCAGAATCTTGTTCTCAAAGACGGCGGGAGAAGTAAGGACTGCTTTGACCTCCATGCCCTTCTTCGCTGTTCTGGAAGAGAGCGGCCCAAGGAGGCGGACGGTCAGGCGGCTGTCTGCCGGAATTCCTGTCACAGTTTGCAACTGGTCCAGCCGCCACGCTCTGTCTGGAGCATTCTTTCTGGTTACATGGATGTTCTCGCCGTCTACGATCCAGCTTCCGCGTTCCACCTGGCCATTGGCTGTTGTCTCAAACGAAGTTCCATCGGGAAAGAACTGGAGATATTCTCCCGCCTGGCCTGCGGGCATCTGGTAGATACGGTCCGTCGTCTTCCAGCCCATCAGCGTGGCCATGGCGATTGTACCCGTTCCACCTGAAGAGTGGAACGATAGCGAATCTTCCGTAAAGTGCGGAGCAGACGCATGGCTCAGCCGTGCGTGGATCGCATTCGCATCCCCGGCAAAGATCATCGGCTGTTTTGTTGCAGGGTCGGTCCCGCTCACCGCGAAGGCCCAGGTATTCAGCCCGGTGAACTCCGTCATTTCCGCATGGCTGAAGGGAACACTGCCCAGAAAGCGGCCCTTGGCCGCGTCCAGCTGGTAATAGCGGAGCCGGTAAGGCTGACCTGGCTTTGCCGGAGACATAAGCAGAAGCGCAGCATGCCCGTTCATCACCGGCCATGCCTGCATTACATGCGCCTCGATGCTGCCTGTCTTTTCCTTCTCAACGACCTGGTCTTTTACTTTGACGGGCTGCAGAACAGTGGCCATGGCCTTTCCATCTGCTTTGCCCGGTTTCCTGACCACCTCAAGCCTGGTAATCCGAAACTCCTGCGCCTTCATGGAAGCCAGACCGGAAACAACGACGGTCAGAACTGCTCCGATACGAAGGAGCATTTGAACTGGCCTGCGAAAACAAAAGTATGTCAATAGAAACAGGCCTCCGCAATTTTGTTCAACGACAGAAGAAACAGTATGACAGTGGGAACGCGGGTCCTTCTATGAGAAACTGCGAGGTGGCCGTACACAGCTAGTCACTGCCATCACAGGGCCGAAGGATACCCGAACTCACCTGGACAGCAAAAAAGCCCGCCACGCGGGCGGGCCAGCAGACTGTGTTTTTCTCCTAATTTCGGACGGAAAGATTGGATGCAGTATGGTGCTCAGTCCAATGTCGCGCCAGCGCAGGCAGCCCGAAAGCCAATCCCGTCACCAGCGTTGTCGAGAGCAGGTCATTGCGATAGAAAGGCAAACCGGCAATGTAGGCTGACATCAGGCCGCTAAAGGTGTGCGGGTAGATTCCCGGAAGCCCGGACCACGCAACAAAATTGCTGGCCAGAAAGAATGTCGTCGAGGAAAGCACCACCGCCGTTGCGATACGGGCGGCGGACTGACGACTGCGCAGCAGCAGGTGCCCCAGCACGATGACCGCCGCATACCAGGCCCAGGTCACCAGGTAGTCCTGCGCATGGAAAGGATAGCTGTAGAAATGGACGGTCATCAGGTAATCCATGCCCGCCAGCGCCAGGACGGGGAAAAACATCTGCCGCAGCGGCCGCCTTGCGCCAAAAAACAGCAAAGATCCGCCAATGGCGGTAAAGTTCAGCCAGTCATGATGCGAAGCCACAACATAACGGCTCAAAATCGCAAACAGCACCAGCACATATGCAGACATCGTTACCCCCGCGCGGAAAATTCCTGAAAAATCATTATTTCATGTTCCGGCAGAGGATCACAGTCATTCGTTTGCCATCTCTTCATCCGCAACAAGTGAAAAGCTTATGACCGGCTTTGCCAATGAATGGGATTGCGGTTTCCATGAAAGCAGGCAATCACTATCAGCGAATTCTCTGGCCGATCAGGAACATAAGGGCATACGGAAAATGCCTGAGCAAAGCACGACGTACCTCTTTTTTATAGATACCAGTCCTGCGCTTCGATCAACTCACCTCGCGCAGCTTGAGTGCGCAGCTTGAGTGAAAGTAATGAAGCGCGCTACGGACAACGGTGTTCCAGCTCCGCCTTCAGGGCCGCCCAGCTCACGCCAGTCTGCGGGTCTGTTTCCAGAACAGCAAGGCGCCAATCCAATTCCTCTTTCTGCGTTGAGGAGAGGGGAACCTGCTCATTTTCCAGGCTGTCCCAAAGCTGGGAAATCAGGGCGAGGCGTTCGGGCGCGGTCATTCGGCAAATTTCGTCCCTGGAGAGAAATTTCATGCATTGAGGATAGGAAATGCGGCGCTCCTTGCAAGCGACGGCCAGTCCCTCATTCTTTCTGTTCCTTACCGCTCATGAACATGCCTTCAATCTCCTGCTGCGGGCCCACGTAGACCCATCCTGAGAGCACCGAATCGTTCGCCTTGGAGGAAAGGACCGGATACCCAAACCGCATGTCGTGAAACTGCACCGTATGCCAGTCCCGCTGCAGCGGATCTACGTTATACCCCGGAGGAGCAATCGGGCCTTTATCTTCTGTCACGGGAAACGTGGACCAGTCCAGATACACGCGTCCCAGCCAGGACTGTTTTGCAGCGGCCACGGCAGGTGTAACCGGAGGCTTGTAGATGGTCTCGCCCGCGTCCGTGTCCACGCGATCTGCGCAGGTGTATACCATCGCCGTCTGATAAGTGTCCGGCGTCTCCGCCACCGCATACCAGTGAAATGGATTGATGGGATACGGCTCGGCCGCAACGCGCAGGATGCGTCCGTTGATCACCCCGGTATTGCGGACAAGGTTCATGGCGTGCGCGTGCTCGCCATTCCGCACAGCGTACAGCAATCCGATAAAAATGAGCGCGGCAATGGCCCATCCGCGGCCTCGAAACACGGTCCGTCTTGCTCCGATCTCGCGGTCTGCCAGGCCCAGTATCCATGGCACCACCAGCGCCAGAATCAGTGCTATCAGAATCAGCGGCTCAACAATAAAAACGATGTCCCATGAATACCATCGCGGATAGAAGGGATAAAACGGCCGCAGACCGTAATTGTTGGTAAAGTCCAGCAGCAGATGACTCAGGACCGCAACCAGAGCAAACAACCACAACAGACCCCAGCGCACCGGGGCCCTGGCCGGCTTTCTTCGAAAACGATGGATGACCCAGACTACGGCCACGGTAACGAGCGCAATCACAGGCGCGGCCAGAAATGTATGCGTAATGCCGCGGTGGTGCTCAAAACCTGACACCGGGCCACGGAACCCCCACAACACGTCGAGATCGGGGGCTTCCGCAGCGAGCGTCATGGCCAGCGTCGCATGAGCAGCTTTGCGGTTAAATCCTGCGCGGCCCAGGACGGCCCCAGTAAGACAATGAGTGACCGGATCCATCTGGATGGATGATAGCAAGCTCCGATGGCCTTGCATTCACATGGAGAGTGGGCTGCAGGATAAAAACTAAAATTCTGCTGAGAGTATCTGCTCGTAGTACTGTGCCAGAGTATGCGTGCCGCTCTCCGGAGCTACGCTGTCAATTTGCATCAAAGCAATAAGCCCTCTGCCGATTCCATAAAGCCTTCTGCTGAACGGGTATAAAAGCGAAACTGCTGTCCGTATCATCCCCATGGGCAAATGCCAGATCACGGGCGGCCTTTTTACAGCGGAAAATGCCGTTTCGGCTATCTGCTGGTAGGTATACGTCACAGGCCCACCCACGGAAAGCTCCTCAACATCACATGCGATCGCATCCACGCACACCTTTGCCAGATCGGCACCGTGAATTGGATTGATGCGGCTGATCCCGTCTCCAATGAGATATACCCGGCCTTTTTTCGCCATCTGCAGAAATTCAGTCATATCACTGAAGAAGCCGGTTGGGCAAAGGACTGTGTGCGCCATTCCGGACCCTTGCAGATCATCAACAAATTTCTGCTTGGCCTGGACATTTTCAAGAAATTGGAGGATGGATGCGTTAAAAACGTGAACATAAATGAATTTGCGCACCGACGCCTGCAATGCGAGGTGGAGCAGGTTCTTATTGCCTTGGTAATCCACATCCATGTGCGAAGCACCGGACTGGCGGGTGATCCCGAGCGCAGAGATAAGTACGTCAATGTTCTGACAGACGTGCTCAAGGGTATTGGGTTTGGTGACATCGCCAACAAAAATCTCATCCACAAGGCCATGAATGGCAGGTGCCAGATACCGGCCCGGGACTTTCAATGCATCCGCATCCCGTACAAGCACCCGGATCCAATGGCCGCGAGCCTTTAATTCTTCGGCTATAAACCTCCCCAGATATCCGGATGCTCCAGCAACAAGAACGCGCAACACCCCTTCCTTTCCAAGCTCCCCATTTGGATAGATGCGGGATTTTCGCATTCAGTCTCCTATTCAAAGGCGGCATCTGGATGGTTCTCAGGAAGCATCTTGCATCCCTGTGGAAGATTCGGATAAGCCGTCTTCAGTGGAATACCCATCTGCGTGGAACACACATATTTATTCATCGCGGACGTGCTTTCCACGCGGCAGCCCTGGTTTCCACATTCACTTTTCCGTCCCGCTGTGGGGAATTCGGAGATCGCGGTACACTACTGGACGGTTTTCTCCGGAATTTCCGAGTTTTGCCTTTCTACCCGGACCTGTTTTCTAAAACGTGTACCGCTGAAAAGCGCAGACAATCGGCATTTCGGGCCATCTTTCCACTTTTCCGCAGACATCTACTACTACGGCTGGATAAAACTAATCTCTTTTTTAGTAGAAGCACCCGTCGCAGACCAATGCCAGCGCGGACAGCCAGCCACAGCCCCACCTGCGCTGCACGATTTCCTATGCAAGACCATGTTTTCCGCAGGTACAATTTAGGCAATTTGTCACTAGAATGAATGCCAAAGGGCTGCGTGCTTCATAGTTCTGCGCGCAGTGGTGTAAATTGGGGCAAATCCCTAAAGGGGGCAACATATGCCTGGCGTAGGCGTAGAGCAGGAAAAGCAAACGGCGCAGGGCGCCATGGAGATCAGCGTCAGCAGGCAGGAACTGCTGCGCGAACTGACGGCGACGCAGAGCGTGGTCGAGCGCAAGACGACGATCCCGATCCTTTCCAACTTTTTGCTGGAAACAGACAATGACAGGCTTACCATTACCGGCACCGACCTTGACCAGAGCATGAAGACCTCATGCGCGGCAAAGGTGAAAAAGCCCGGCTCCTGCACCATTCCAGCCCGCAAGCTCTATGACTACATCAAGCTGCTGGGCGACGGTGATATTTCCATCAAGCTGCTTGAAAATCATTGGGTTCAGATTCGCTCCGGCCGATCCAACACCAAGATGGTCGGTATGGCCCGGGCCAACTTCCCGCAGGTGCCCGAGTTCCCCGAGACAAGTCTTACGAAAATCCCGGCTTCATCGCTCAAAAACCTGATCGCCAAAACCATCTTCGCCATCTCCAACGAAGAGTCGCGCTATACCCTGAACGGTGCTCTTCTGGTCCTGAAGGCCGAAAGCCTGACCATGGTGGCAACCGATGGACACCGCCTCGCGCACATCGAAAAAACCGGCGAGACGCTCTCCAATATCAGCGGTGAAAAGCGCACCCTCATTCCACGCAAGGCCCTGCAGGAGCTGCAATCGTTGCTGGCCAACAGCGAAGAAGAATATCTGGAATTCGCTGATGATGAACAGACGCTGTTCTTCCGCATCGGCCATCGCACGCTCACCAGCCGTAAGCTCACTGGGCAGTTTCCGAACTACGAAGCCGTGATGCCGCGCGACAACAACAAGTTCGCCGTTGTGCGCAGTGAAGATCTCACCAGCTCCATCCAGCGCGTGGCGCAGTTTGCCGATGAGCGCTCTGGCGCCATCAAGCTCCGTCTGGAGCAGAATGAGCTGAAAATCTCGTCCTCTTCTACCGATGCGGGCGAGTCTGAAGATGTCATTGAAACGCCGTATAACTTTGACCCGCTGATAGTCGGGTTCAATTCCGCGTATCTTCTCGATTTTCTGAAGGCCACCGGAAATTCCGGCGAAGTGCGCCTGGAGTTTAAGGACGCGCAGTCTGCTGGCCAGATGCGCCCTGAAGACGGATCTGAAGAATACAAGTACCGCTACATCATCATGCCGATGCGCATCTGAGATAAACCAGGTCCTGGGAGAACAGGGAGGCCCGGCTTAATTCCGGGCCTTTCTCTTGTGGCCTCTGAATTCGCATTGCCAGCCAGCGGTTACGGTTTCGTTGTTGCTCCTGTGCCCAACCTTGAGGATGCATTCGGATCTGTGCTTCCTGATGAACTGAGCTTTGGAACATTTTTGGTCAGGCGCTTTCCAAGAAACTCCTGAAATACCGCTTGTGCCGCGCGGCCAGCGATCCCAATCGCTGCATTCGTGAAAACCAGACCTGCTCCTCGGTCCGAACTGGGGTAGTACGCATTCGATAGAGCGCCGGCGCAAATATCGCCCAGCAGGTACGAATAATTTGGCATCGTCTTACCGCTGTCACTGCGGGCGACAAATGCGCTGCTTACAGCGTGATAAAGCCGGGACTTCGTGGTGCCGGTGCCCTGATAGAAGTAACGAGGGTCCTGGTGGAGAAGCGAGGCAAAAACATAATGACTGAGCAGATCGCTGCTTCGTCCATCGGCAAAAAGCGATCCCCAGCGCTTGCCATATCCTTCCGCTCCCTGGCCGTATCCGCTCGGCCTGTTGACTGCCTGCTCAAGACCAGCGCCGAGGCTTGTCCCAACAAAGGCGGTCCAGTCGAAGGTGTCGTGTGCGGCGAGCGAAAACTTTTGTTTCGACGTTAGAGGCGCCGCGTCCGGAACATAGCTTACATAATAGTTGGGGAAAATACCTACCACGCGCTGCTTTTCTTCTGCCTTGATTTGTTCGGCCGCAATCTCGTCAGTAGGCCGGACGATTACGTTTGTATTCATGCCTGCAACCGCAAGCGAAATTTCCGGGACTACATAGAACTCTTGTGCTGTTATGGTGAATTCCTGCGTCTTGAAGGGAGCAAACCCAGTCGCCTCGACAGTCACAAAGTACGTCCCCGCCGGGACTTCAGTGAAAGAGAACTGGCCGTACGCGTCCGATCTCTTTGTTTGCAAGGGTCCCCCGCTCCGCCGGACCAGGCTGACCTGTGCCTGCGGTACGATTGCTCCACCTGTATCCGATATGGTGCCTGAGATACTTGCTGCGCCTGCCGCTTTTTCCTGTTGAGGCACGGGGGCCTCCGGAAGTGACAGGCGCGCAATGTCTTGCTGCGCAAACGCAGGCAAGGCGAAGATGCAAAGCGAAAGCACATGCATTCTTGCATGGCAGGAGAGAGTGGTCCGCATCTGTTGTCTCAATTCTGTGTCTCTACGCGGTCTTTTAGTTTGTGTATCCAGCGCAATTCGTTCCGGGCAAGGGCTTTGCCCGATTGATGGCCATGTGTCCTGATGGTTCGAAAGGTATAGCTTGCTAAATTACTTGTAGTTCTTCGACGCGCGAACCCAAAAACTGTTTGTGCGCATTCAGGATTTTCCAACCCTTTGTTCGGGGAGTACACCAAAATGCGCCACACGGAAGAGAAAAGCACCATGGTTGCATGCATCCGTTCAGAAAACGCGTACAACTGCTCGATGGTCCTCTCATCAACGCAGTTCCTCCCAGGCGGAACACCTTGGTCCCTGAAACACGGTCCGCAAAACCGCCCGTACCGCTATGTGGTCTGCCCCGGCATCTCTGCTTAGACACATGGGCAATGGAAAATTTATGATGCCGCCATGTCCACACGCAGGGAATTTCTTCGCGCTGGCGTTCTTACCGCTGCTGTTGCCTCTGCTGCTCCGCGGTCTGCCGTTGCCTGGGACAGAGGAGGGCCGTCTGAATCGCTTAAGCCTTCGCCCATCCAGCTCGGCATGTGCAGCTACACCTTCCGCGAGTTCGACCGCGCGCACGTGATTCAGTTTATGAAAGAGCTGGATCTGACCAGCCTGAACGCAAAGGACGTGAAGGACCATCTTCCCGCAACACCTCCGGAGGCGACCGAAGCAGCCCTGCATGACTACGCCGCCAATGGTATCCACCTGACCGCGGTAGGAACGGTCTATTTCGGGAAAGATGAAGATGACGACATCCGCCCAAAGTTCGACTATGCAAAGCGCGCTGGCGTAAAAGTGATCGTTGCCGGTGACCCCCTGCCCCAGGCCCTTCCGCGCATCGAGAAATTTGTGAAGCAATACGACATACGCTTCGCTATCCACAATCACGGACCGGAAGACAAAATATGGCACTCTCCTCTCAATGTTCTGAAGGCCGTCAGAAACATGGATCCGCGTATGGGCTGCTGTATTGATGTAGGCCACTGTGCCCGTACCGGGACTGACCCTGTCCAGGCCATCCGCGAAGTAGGACCCCGGGTATTTGACATTCACATGAAAGACCTCGCCGACCTGCAGGTCAAAGAGAGCCAGGTGCCGGTAGGGGACGGAAAAATGCCGGTCCGCGCCATCTTTGAGGCGCTCATCGCCGTCAAATACCAGGGCCACGTAGACCTGGAGTATGAGATCCACGGTGACGACCCTATGCCCGGGGTGATCAAAAGCTTCGCCTATATGCGCGGCGTGCTCGCCGGAATGGGCTATCAGGGGTGATGCAATACCTATCTTCTCTCTGGCGGCAAAAGTATTGCGACGCTGGGGAAATACGTCCGGTCCGGTACCGGCTGACATCACGCGTCAACAACGCAAGCCCTTTAACAGCTGCGTGCTCGCCGATGTAAAAATCAGGCATTTTTTCCGACCGTTCGCCCCAACGGGGATCGTTCGTGGCAATGTCAAGCAGAATAATTTCAAACTCCACCTCTGTGTGAGGCAAAAGCCCTAACCGTTTTCTGACTTCCTGAGGTATGGTCAGCTGTCCCTTGCTGGTAATAAGCATAAATGTGATTTCTACCAGGAATAGCAATACTGTGGAATGTATTACTCAGCCGGCGAACAGGAATTTTCAGGGTCTTCTTTTCTATTTTCCTGGCCTGCCTGCATACCAAGCACTGCTCCTGCAAGCAGCCAGGCAACCCCTGTCAGCTGGACGACGGAAACGACATCAGCCAAAACAAAGCTGCGCCCACCGCGAAAATAATCAAGGAAATAAAGTTCTGGTCCATACACAAAACAGAACAGCGCAGCCAGGTCTCCGGCATGAGCATAACGAGGCAGCAGCCACATCAGCACTGCGAAGAGCACAAAGAGCACAAACGCCTCATACATCTGCACCGGATGCACCCGGATCCCCAGCGGCGTGCCTGACCACAGCCATGCCAGCCGATGCGTATAGACCACGCCCCATGGAACCGAGCTGGGCGAGCCATACTCCGAGCCAGCGGCAAAGGCCCCGACGGAACGAACAGCCAGTCCCAGAGCAGCAGCGGGAGCCAGGCAGTCCAGGGTCTGGCGGACCGGCAGTCCGTGTGCATATATGTATCCGTAACAGATACATATCGCGATAGCCAGGCTCCCTGACAACGCGGCATTACTGTTGACCGTCACCAGCCCCAACATCCAGAAGGGATGGTCAAGAAAATCGTGCAGGTGAAAGAGGACAAGCAAGAGGCGCGCGCTGATAAAAGCAGTGAAGATGCCGGTCAGGCAGAGGTTCCATATCTGGTCTGGAGAAAGGGCCAGCCGTCGTGCGGTGTGCACCGCAACGGCAAGCGCTGCCAGAATCGCCAGTGCCGCAAACACGCCGTATGTAGGGATGGCGATATGTCCGAACTGGAGGAGACGCGGGTACAAAAGACCATCTTAGCCCTGATGGGGCGCTCGGGCACTCTTGTATGCAGACCCGGGAAGCAGTGCAATGCCCATTCCCGGAAACAAAGCAAGGCAGCCAGGGCGAAATATCCGGGATTCTTTCATGGGTCTGCTCACGTGCAAATCACAAAACCGACCCGCGGGGCCGTGGAGCGCTGCGCCGGTGAACCCGTCCTAAGACGGTGGGAACTCCCCGTGGTTCTTTAGGCATTCCGGACTGGCGGACATTGCTCACCGAACCGAATTGTCGAGTCGAGCTCCCTGTTCAATGAATGTAGGTTCAACCGGCATAGACCGCACCCACCTGCTTTGCAGGCCGGTTTCTACATGGATGCTATCGGGTGTGGACAGGGATTGCAAGTTGATGCAGTTCGCCACCATTTCCATCGCAGTCGGGAACAGGGCCACAACAACCAGCATTGATTTCAGGATCCAGGCGCTATACATGTCAAGACCTGGAAGTGGGCAAACTCGTCCAAGTCGTTGGTTCCATAGGTTATTTGTTGTAACGACTATGTTCCGGAAATTTCGTCACAAAATGCTACTCTTGAATCAGAGGAGGGCCAGAACCAGTAAGCCACTTACCAGGCGTCATGCATCTCGGCTGCACTGGCCTGCCGTCAGTGAATCAAACGGCATGATTTGAGAATTGGAAAGGCACGCCCTGGACCAGGCAAGCCTCCGCTGAGCCACGCAAGTTACAAGAAACCTTTCACCTAAACTGCTTTTTTTCAATAATTTACCGTCTTGAGATATCGCAAGTCATTGCTTTTCAGGACTTTAGAAAATCTTCAAAGGGAGGGGTTCCGCAAAAAGCTAGCTGATCTTGCGGTCCTCACTCAGCACAGAATCGAGCAGCCCGCTGAGCTTGCTCGCCCGGCTGCGGATATTGTCCCGCGTGTGGCCCGTCACCTGCCGGTACCGTTCTTCGAGCGCCGACAGTTCATCTGCGATATTCAGCGCCGCCAGCACCGCCACGCGGAGGGAATCCACTGTCTTGCCCTGTGCGGCCACGGCGCGCATCTTCGTGTCTACCATGTCGGCGAGCTTTTGAATATATGCCTGGTCCTGGCCGCGCAGGCGGTAGGTCTGGTCATAAATGTCTACAGTTACAAACTCCGATGGACCGTTGTTGTTTGCCATTCCCTGGACCTTCTCCTGTCAAGCGTTTCTCAGGCAGAAATTTCATCGAGTTGCTTCAGCATACGTTCGACGCGCTGGCGTACGGCTTCGCGCTCTTCTTCAAGGGCCTTCACGCGGTCCTGGGCCTTGCTCAGTTCCACAGATTGTTCATCAAGAAGCTGTTGCAGAGTATTGGCATTCTGCTCGGCGGCGGCGCGGGCTTCGCGCTCTTTCTTCAGGGATTCAACGGTGCGGAGAATGCGCTGCTCAAGGGCATTAAAGTCATCAACGGCAAGTGGGAGTTCGGCTTCTTTCAGTGCAACAGTGGACATCTGGATACCTCTTTAACCTGGAGGAAATACAAAAGTGTTCTTCGCGCAGTATAGCTGTTTTTTCAAGCGGAAAATGCACAGAATCACTGGAAAATCGCAGTCGCGGCCACTGGTTGGATACGCCCATCTGCCGGGCATCCACCAGACTGCGCAGCTGGTTCCAGCTTTAAGGCGTCGCTGCGAATATCACCTGCTTTAATCCAGCTTTAAAACCAGCAGCGTCATGTCATCATGCTGCGGAGCGCCGGAGGTAAAAGCATCGGCCGCAGCAAAGATGGTTTCAAGCAGCTCGCAGGCCGTCTTATCGCGTGCGCCATCGGCTGCAGCGATCATGCGTTCCTCGCTCCACTCTTGTTCATCTTTATTCATGGCCTCGCTGATGCCGTCGGTGTAAAGCACCAGCGCGTCTCCCGCCACAAGCTGGATCTTCTGCTCCGTGTAAGGGGCGGCGGGCAGCAGGCCAACAACCGGGCCATCCGGCTGCAGGCGGATTACTTTTTCGCCGCGCAGCACCACTGGAGGATTATGGCCCGCATTGACGCACTCAAGCATGTACGTGGCTGGATCATAGCAGCCAAAGAAAAATGTGGCATAACGGTTCGATGCCGAGGCCTCATAGACCAGGCGGTTGACCTTGTGCATCAGCCTCGCATAATCGCGTGGCCCGTCCAGAGTGACACCGCGCAATGACGCCCGCAGGCTGGCCATCAGCAGCGCGGCAGAAATTCCTTTGCCGGAAACGTCGCCAATGGCAAGACCGACGCGGCCATCGCCCAGGTCAATCACGTCGTAGTAGTCCCCGCCCACGCCCTGCGCGGGACGGCAGAAGCCGGCAACGCTGGCCCCAGGAATCTGCGGCATTTCCTGCGGAAAGAGGCGCTCCTGTACCTCGCGCGCAATCTCCATTTCGCGATTCACGCGCTCCCGCTGCGCCGCTTCTGTGGCAAGCGACCGGGCCAGCTCGCTCACTTCAAGCGCCAGCCCGGTTTGCGAGGCCAGCGCCTGCAGCATCTTCAAGTCCGCAGACGAGTAGGCAGCTTCCGAGCGCTTGGGACCGAGCGCCATCACGCCCATCAGGCGGTTGCGTCCGGGCAGCGGCAGCAGCACTTCGGCGTTGATCTGGTCCAGTGCATAGCGCTCCGCTGTGCCGGCCATCAGGTACCACGCGTCCGGGTCCTCACGGTAGAGGCGCGCCGGCTGGTTGGTATTGGTCATATAACGGACAGAGGACGACTGCATCGGCAGCGCGAGCGCATTGTTTGCCGCAAGCCCGATGCCCTGCTGCAAAACGAATTCCTCGCCGCGCCGCAGCAGCATGGCGATCTGCCCAACATGCAGCGTCTCGGCGATGCGGCGGCTGACCGTCTCCAGCAATGGCTCCGTCTCAGTGAAACGGCGGACCTCTTCGGCCAGATCGCTCAGCACGCGCTCAGCGTCATAGGCTTCGCGGAAGAAACGGCGGTCAATCCACTGCTGCGCGCGCTTCTGCAAGCCGGAGCGCAGAACCAGCACGATGGCCAGAAAGACCAGCACCCCGATTACACCGGTCGAGCTTTGCTGCTTCTTTCCAAAGACAGGCAGCAGCAGTTCCACGGCCAGCACGCCGATCAACGTAATCTGCACCACCCAGAGGGTCGCCTTTGCCAGGGCGTACCGCGCGCCCATGCGAATGAGGATGCGCACATCCATGGCGCGCTGCACCAGGATGACATAGGCCAGCGTGAATGGTGCAAAGAGAAAAAGCGTAAGGCCCAGAATATTCAGCCACGGATGCTCGCCCGAATAGGTCTTGATGCCGAGGTCCGGCAGTACCACAAAGAACCCAAGCAGCGAGCCCATTCCGATGCTCATGCCGGCCGTCAATACGCGCAGGCGGCGCCGGGCATCTTCCGTCGAGGCAGATCGCAGCTTGTCCAGCGTGAGCGCCAGGTACAGCACTACACAGGCAAGATTCAGGAAGCTGGCGATCCGGTCCGCGGCATCGCTCAATCGCAGGAATTCCGGGCCAAATCCGGCGCCAAAACGCTCCGCATAAAACGCGGGAAAGAGTACAAACGCGCACAAAAACAACGGCACCAGCACCAGCCACTTGATCCATGGAAATCTGATGTCAATCCGCGAGCGCTCAGGAAAATAAATACCGAACAGCAGAAGGGCCGACGTGGTTACATACTGGACGATCTGGTACCAGAACTCGCGTGCCAGTGCGGTCAGGTCAGTTGCAAAGCCGTGGTGCGAGAGGAAGAAAACGCTGGGAAAGGTCAGGAGGACCAGCAGGAGCCAGGCGTTTCCCTCCCTCGGCTTTGCGAGCACAATCCAATAGCCGGTAAGCAGGCAGCCGAAGGCCACAATCTCAAGAACAATCTCTTCCGTGGCCAGAACGGGAGTATAAGGCCGCCGCAGTTGCACCAGAGTTACGGTTGCGGTCCCCAGGCTCCCGTCTGTTTTGCGGAAGCCCAGGTCCATCATGTCTCCCGGTCGGGAGGTGTTTATAATCTCGTCCCAGGTTTTCGCCGAATAAGGGACTCCATTGAGCGTTTCAAGAGTGGCCCCCTGCTGCACGCCGGCAGCACGGGCCTCGGGCTGCAACTTGCCGATGATGCGCGTGTCCGGGTCATAGTCAAATGGACGGGAAACATGTTCCTCCGGATGCCAAAGCACAGTCCAGCCGTCCATGGCCCCGGCAAGCCAGAACCCCAGACTGGCCAGCACATACAGCCCCAGGAAAAAGCGCAGCAAATTCGGAGAAACCTTTTTTTTCTTCATCAGGTCTGGCCTTCATAGTATCCGGCCTGATGCTTCTTACGCATAAAACTTTCCAGTGGTTCGCTTAGGGACACACAGTACGAAGAGCAGGTGACAATCTAACTAAATCCGGGCCGATGCAAGAAGACCTGGCCTGAACGCTGCGCACTGGTCAACTCGCGCGTACGCCGCGAAACAACATAGGCCAGCAGCCCGTACAATCCGGCAACGCAGAGCAGCAGCGCCAACCCGCCAAAAATCTCCAGCAGATACACCGCCAGCCGCTGGCTACATAAGAGTCTTCGACAACTGCTCCGATATGCGGGGCTTAGATAGATGGTTGTTGCCGGGTCAGAAACCCATAATGTTGTAGCCGCAATCTACGTAGATGGTTTCTCCGGTGACGCCGCTTGCCAGGTCTGAAGCCAGATAGAGTGCTGTTCCACCCACTTCCGACTGTTCCACGTTGCGCCGCAGAGGAGCGCGATCTGAGTGCGCCTTCAGCATGTCACCCAGCCCGCCGATGCCGCGCGCGGCCAGCGTCTTGATCGGGCCGGCGGAGATGGCATTCACGCGAATGTTCTGCTTGCCCAGGTCGGCTGCGAGATAACGCACCGTGGCTTCGAGGGCAGCTTTGGCCACGCCCATCACGTTGTAGTGGGGGACAACTTTCTCCGCGCCATAGTAGGTCAGCGTCATGATGCTGCCGCCTTCGGTCATTAACGGAGCAGCCGCGCGGCTCAGTGCAATCAGGGAATAAACGCTTACATCATGCGCGATGCGGAAGCCCTCGCGTGAGGTCTGGATAAAATCATTTTTCAGCTCGTCCGCAGGGGCATATGCAACGCTGTGCACCAGCGTATGGATCTTTCCATAGCGCGTCTTCAATTGCTCGAATACCTTTGCAATTTCGGCATCGCTGGAAACATCGCATTGGAAGGCCTCAGCGCCTGGCAGTTCCGCGATCAGGTTTTCGGCCTCGGCCTTCAGCCGCTCGTTCTGATAGCCGATGGCGAGCTGTGCGCCGGCCTCATGCAGCTTCTGCACAATGGCCCAGGCGATACTGCGCTTGTTGGCCACCCCAAATACGACGGCGACATGATCTTTCAGGTTCAGCATGAAATTAAGTTACCTCCGGAAAATCAGAAGCAGGTCCTCGTTCAGCACAACAATAGGAAGAATATCAGCCACCCAGGTCCACAAGCGTTACACCATCGATGGCCTCGCCCAGAAAGCGCGTTCCCATCGCGCGGAATTTCTCAATCGAATCTGTCGCAAAGAACCGGCGCGTACCATTTCCTGTTGCTTTTTTGTCATGGATGGTACTGGCCACCTGCTCGGCCGTCACGCAGGCCGAATCAATCACTTTTAGGTCCGGTACGATGTGCGCAATCTGGTCACGCAGCAGCGGATAATGCGTGCATCCCAGCACCAGAGTGTCCGGAGACATCTGCATTGCGCCGGCCTCTTGCTTCAATTCTGAAAGATAGATGCGCAGCACTTCCTGCGTCACTGGGTGCGTAATCCATCCTTCTTCGACGAGCGGCACCAGCAGCGGACATGCCTTCTCATAGGTGCGTAGCCCACGCTCGCGGCAGGCGGCGGAATAGGCATGGCTCTGGACTGTAGCGTCTGTCGCAATGACCAAAACGTCGCCAGATGCAGAAGCAGCCCTGGCGGCATTCGCACCGGTCTCGACTACGCCCAACACAGGAACAGAAACGGCGCCTTTGATCGCGTCGAGGGCGAGCGCGCTTGCCGTGTTGCAGGCGATGACCAGAAACTCCGCACCCTGCTCTTCGACCAGAAAATGCGCGCTGGAAACAGCGTATCGCGCGATGGTGGCCTGCGATTTCGATCCATAGGGCAGCCGCGCCGTATCGCCCAGATAGATGTAGTCAGCCTGTGGGGCCTGCCTGAGCAGCGCGTGCAGCACCGTCAGGCCGCCCACGCCTGAATCGAAGACGCCGATCTTCACTGGCGCACCGCCGTCTCCGTATCGGAAGCAAGATAGGTGCGGGTCAGGTCGGCATGGCCTGCAAGTGTGTCCTTCTGCTGGCCATTGACAAGAAAGCGCACTTCGGTGATCTGCGGAAGATTGGCATGCAGCGTGGCAATCATCGAGAGCAGCGTCATGGTCTCCGGCTCAATGCCCGAGGGCTGCGCTCCCACAAAGGCGCCGTCCAGATTTACCACCGCCATCTCGCCCTTCTGCTGCGCGAGCGGCATCAGAAAGACCTCGTCTACTCCGGAAGCATTTGGAATCGGATGGGTAGATTTTGGAGCTGAGTATTCTTCCACCAGCTTTTGCAGCAACACACGCGCGCGGGCGTTCGGGTCTTTCGGCATGGGAAAGCTGCGCTCCACGGGAATCAGCGAGCCGTCAGCATCATTTGCAACCAGCAGGCGGATCTTCTCCACTGGAGCATTCAGCGGCGCAGTGGGGACGGCGTTATCTGCTGCGACCAGGAGGCGGTCGTGCGCCCGCTCCCGCAGGCGGATGAGCACCACCGCCATGATGACTGCGGCAAGCAGCATCACCCAGAAAAGAATGCGCTGGACGCGCGGAATCACGGCTGCGGCCTCCAGTCGTTTTTCCACTGCGTAAGGGCAGAAGCGAGTGCGTCCACAATCTTTTGCTGATAACCCTCATCGCTCAGCGATACGTTTCCTGCATTCGCCACTTCGACCGCAACTGCCGGGCAGGCAAAACTGTCCATCGGCTGCAGCGATGTCCGTCCCAGCATTACCGGAATGGAGACATGGGCCAGCGCTGCGTTGATCTCAGAAGAAAGGCGCAGGCTTTGCGTCACATAGGCGGCCTGCGCGCTGCGCCATGGCAGAAACTGCATCCGCGGGGCAGGCGCGAGCGAAGAGGTAAACAGGTGGACGCCGCTTCCGGTGCCCGTAGCGTGAAGCGTAATGCATGCCTCCGCCAGTGCATGGTTGGCTGTTTCCGCACGGGTTTGCAGGGGCACCGTCGCATCATTGTCGCGCGTGGTAATGACCTGAATCCCCTTTGCCGCAAGTGCCCCGCGGAGGCGCAGGGTCAGGGCCAGCGTCACATCTTTTTCAAGCAGTTTGTCGTTCAGGCGCGCGCCAGAATCCGTGCCTCCATGCGCCGCATCGAGAACGACGAGGTACTGCGGTTGCACCTGGGCCCTCGCTGCAGGCGGAACAGAAGGAAGGCCGGATTGCTGCGCCCACAGCGGGACGCAGCACAGCAGGATGCTATTCCAAAGGATAGATCGCAAGGCCACTCAATAGTTTAGGGAAAAAGTCCGTGGATTTCTGCGGCATCACTTCGCCTGCAAAGGCCACTTCGCGCAACTGGGACATCGTTACCGGATTCATCAGGAACGAGACATCCGCATCACCGCGCAGCACCTGCTCGATCGCCTCACCCGCGTCGCGCAGATAGCGCAGGTTGGTCTGCTCACGAACAGCCTCGGGCGTAAGCCCCAGCAGCTTTTCCAGAACTATGCCGTGCAGCTGCGCCACATCCAGTTGACGCTGGCGCTCCGAGGCGCCGGCGAGCGCCTTCGCAATGGCTTCCGTCTTTGACCTCAGCAGGTAGTTACCCTCTCTTGTGATAGCGATGAAGGCCGTTTTTCCTTCGCCTGCCGCTGCCAGCTTTGCCGTCAGCTCGCTGGATTCTTTGGATGCAACGGGCTCTACCTCGAAGAACTCCTTTGCCTTTTCAAGAAATGCATCTGTCGCGAAGTCCTTCAGTCCAAAGACCACACGATGCGTGGGCAGAATCACCAGGCCCTCGGCGTCCATATTGACGAAAGTCATCATTGCGGCTGCTTCCGGATATGGAGGCTGCGGCAGCGAATTTGTACTGCGCTCGCTCGATGCAGGCTGTGCCGGAGCGTGTTCTTTTGAGTAGTTGAGCGCTGTCTCATAGCGGTGGTGCCCGTCGGCGATGATGAGTTTTTTGTCGGCGAGAGCGCTGATGAGGATATTGATGGTGTTCGGGTCGCTGATCTTCCAGACGCGATGCAGCACATCGTACTCATCGGTCACTTCGATCTCCGGAATCGCATCTTCTGAAAAGAGCAGCTTCTCCGCCGTCAGCCCCGGGTCAGAGTACAGCATGAAGATCTGGCCGAAGTGGGCGCGCGTGGCTTTGAGCAGGTTCAGGCGGTCTGACTTTGGCTTCGAGAGGGTCTGCTCATGCCGGAAGACTACGCCTTCGCTGTAATCGTGCAGACCGCCGAGGGCGATAAATCCGCGCCGTTCCAGCACCTTGCCATTGGAGCCGGGCACGGTAAACTTTTGCGAATAAGCAAAAACACATGGCTCGGGCTCCTGTGCCAGAATGCCCTTCTCGCGCCATGCCTTGAAGTCGCGCGCGGCCCGCGTATAAACGTCACCCGTCTCCTTGCCGTCGAAAAGCTCCGGCAGGCCCAGAATGATCCGCACCAGATTGTAAGGACTCTTCTGGTAGTAGGCCTGCTGCATTGCAGGCGTGATCTTGTCATACGGTTGCGTTACGCAGTCCTGCACGCGGACAAGGGAAGGGTTATAGCGAAGGGCGTAAAACGGATAAATACGGGCCATGCGAGCGTTTGTCAGTCTCCGGGAAGGTTGAAAATCTGGCTGTTTTTAAAAATAAGTGGTTCTGCCTGCATTGTATCCCACTGAACACCGCGGTTTTATGCGCGTGTGGACGCTGCAGGAAATTCCCTTCTTCACCACGACTGGACTTTTTTCTTCTCATGTCATCGAAAAGATAGGAAGCATCCTATTTCTGGGCGTGCTAGCATTCTGCACAGAAGGGGCACGCTATGGCGCTCTCTTCAGGGCGCAAGACCGCTATTTCCACTGCCATACCGGCAGGCGAGCTTCCCATACTCCGGATGCTCGCAGTTTTCCTTGTTCTTTGCCTGACTGCCGGGTTCCTGCTTCCTCACGCCCATGCGCAGGAAGATTCATTGGATTCGATCCACGTTCAGCCGCCTCCGCCCAAGCCTGACCCCAATGCGCCTCCTCCGCTGAAGGAAGGCGATGCCGCCATGAGCGCCTCACGGGGTGAGCGCATCCGCGTAGATGTAAACCTCGTGCTCGTCCCGCTCACCGTGACCGATCCTATGGACAGGCTCGTAACTGGTCTGGAGAAAAATAATTTCTATCTCTACGAAAACAACAGGCTTCAGGCCATCAAGACATTCTCACAGGAAGATGCGCCTGTCTCCATCGGAATCATCTTTGACATGAGCGGCAGCATGAACAACAAGATCATCCGTGCGCGCGATTCGATTCTGCAATTCATGCATACCGCTAATCCTCAGGATGAATTTTTTGTCATCGGTTTCAACGACCGTCCTGAGCTGATTGAGGACTTTACTTCAAATCCGCAGGACATTGAAGCCCGCCTGGCGAATGTTCACGCAGCCCATCGCACTGCCCTGCTCGATGCGATTTATTATGGCCTGAACAAGATGAAGCAGGCCAGGTATGAGCGCCGCGCCCTGCTTATCGTCTCGGATGGCGGGGATAACCGCAGCCGCTACACGGAAAATGAGGTCCGCGCCACAGTGCGCGAGGCCAATGTGCAGATCTACGCGATCGGCATCTTCGATCCTTATGCTGCAACGACGGAAGAACGACTCGGTCCAGTTCTCCTGAATGATATCTGTTCAGAAACGGGCGGCCGCCTCTTCCGCGTAGACGATATTTCAGAAATGGGTGACATTGCTGAGAAAATCAGTGCCGAGCTGCGCAATGAATATGTGCTCGGATACCGGCCGGACGATGCCCGTAAAGATGGCAAGTGGCGTAAATTGAAAGTAAAGCTGGTGCCGCCCCCGGGCCTGCCTCAGCTCACAGTGCATGCTCGCACCGGATACTATGCGCCTTTGCAATAACCGGAAGGTTTTCCTTCTTTTTCTTTTCATTACGTGGTTGCCGATTTTTGCGCAACAGCAGCAGCCGCCACTGAATGTGGATCGCGACCCTGTCGTTTCGCCGGACGCTGCTGACAACCAGCCGATCAGCCCTACCGTCTCCGGAAAAAACGCCCAGTCCTCTGAGACGTTGCAGCACGGTCAGCACGGAGGCTTTACGTTTCGCCGCGACGTGGACGAAGTCGTGCTGAACGCGGCAGTGCTTGATGATCACGGCCATCTGGTGAACGACCTGACGAAGGACGACTTTCACGTCTTTGAAGATGGCGTGCAGCAGACCATCTCTTCGTTCCAGCACCAGGACATCCCTGTTTCCATGGGGATCATTATTGATAATTCCGGCTCGATGCGGGACAAACGCGCCGCGGTCAACTCTGCCGCGCTCGATCTGGTCCGCGCCTCAAACCCGGAGGACGAGGCATTCATCGTCAATTTCTCTGATGAGGCGTTCATTGACCAGGACTTCACTTCCTCCATCAACAAATTGCAGGATGGTCTGGCGCACATTGATTCCAAAGGCGGTACGGCCCTGTATGACGCGATCGTAGCTTCTGCTGACCATCTTGCCCAGGATGCAAAACGGCCTAAACAGGTGCTGCTGGTAGTGACGGATGGAGAAGACAACGCCTCCAGCCTGAACCTTGAGCAGACCATCCGGCGCGTGCAGGACCTGCAAGGCCCGGTAGTCTATTCGATCGGGCTCCTCTTTGGCGATTCTGGAGGACGCGAGGGGCGGCGGGCCAAACGTGCACTTCAGTTGTTGTCCTCCGAGACCGGAGGCATGGCTTATTTCCCCCACTCCCTCTCGGAAGTAGACCAGATATGCGCCGAGGTCGCCCATGACATCCGGAACCAATACACTATCGGTTACCACTCCACCAAACCGCCCAGTCTCGGCGGATATCGCATGGTAAAGGTGGTGGCCAGCGCGCCGAAACACGGCAAGCTGATTGTGCGCACCCGCACAGGCTACTATCCGAAAACAACCAACAAGAGCCAGACAGCAGACAGCCAGAGCAAATGATTGCTCCCCTATTTTACGAGGCCAAGCGAAGGCCAATCGGGAGAAGCACGGTCTGGATTTCGCCGATGCTCACCTCGTCTACGACGATCCGGATATTGGCCAGACATTGAAATCGGCGGTTCGCCAAAAGAGGACCGCTTAAAGGCGGATCGTACTTATCGGGTCTGCGCTTCAGCCAGGGTGGATGGTACGTTCAGATAGAAGTGTCCGCCCCAGAGCGTGTCCTTGTCATTCGCGCTCTTCAGGACCGGCTTTCCGCCTGGGATCTCCTGTTCCAGAGGATGGTTCCAGATAGCGCCTACATCCACAGTAGAAGCGGTTTTGGCTACAAGATTATTGTTCAGACGGCGCTGCTTGGTTACATAGGCCTCAATCACGCGGGCCGCGAGACGTCCGGCGAACTGGCCGTGTTCGCCTGCCTCGAACAGGGTGCAGACCACGATGTCAGGGTTGCGACGAGGAGCGAAGCCCACAAACCAGGCATTGTCTTTTACGGAATGTGAATGGCCAAGCCGAGCGGCAAGCGCATTACTCATGGTCTGCGCGCTTCCTGTTTTTCCGGCGAAGTCAATGCCTTCGAGGTGGGCGCTGGAGTCGGTGCCGCCCGGGGCCATCACCAGAGTCATGGCGTCGGTGATGGTTTCCCAGCTTGCAGGGTCAATGGGAACGTTCTGGTTTCCGGAGCCGGGGAAGCTTTCCAGAATGGCCTTGCGGTAATCGGGAGGCAGCTCATCGGGGAAGACTACGTGAGGCCGCTTCAGTGCCCCTCCGGAAGCAATGCCGGCGATTGCGCGCGCCATCTGGATGGGAGTGGCCGCGACGGCGCCCTGGCCGATACCGACGGAAATGGTTTCGCCTGCGTACCACTTCTGGTGATAGTTGCGCATCTTCCACTCTTCTGATGGCATTGTGCCTGCAGCTTCATTGGGCAAGTCAATTCCGGTCTTCTGTCCGAGTCCGAAGGCGTGTGCCCATTTGGCGATGCGTCCAATACCGAGCTTTTCAGCAAGCGTGTAGAAGAAGACGTCGCATGACTGGTAGATGGCGCGGGTGATGTTGACTTCGCCGTGTCCGCCTTTTTGCCAGCATTTGAAGTAGTGCCCGTAGAAGCTGGCCCCGCCGCTGCAATGCACATTCAGGGTCTGGGCGATACCTTCTTCAAGGCCGGCAGCGGCCATGATGATCTTGAAGGTTGAACCGGGAGCAAGCTGCGCCTGAATGGCCTTGTTGAGCAGCGGATGCTCGGGGTCAGTAATCAGCTTGTTCCACTCTTCGCGGCCAATGCGGACAGCAAAGTCATTTGGATCAAAGACAGGGCGGCTGACCATCGCCAGAATCTCGCCCGTATGGGGATCCATGGCCACGATTGCACCATTGCGGCCCTCGAGGGCGTTCTCCGCCGCGCGCTGAATATCAATATCTATGGTCAGCTTGAGGCTCTTGCCGGGTACGGCGTGCTCAATGCCCAGCTTGCCCACTTCCCGGCCGTGGCTGTCTACGACTACGTCGCGCGAGCCATCCTGCCCGCGCAGGATGGCGTCATAGGATTGCTCCACTCCCGACTTGCCCACGACATCGCCTGGCTCATAGTAGGCGTACTTGGGGTCGTTGAGCATGTCTTCGCTCACTTCGCCGACGTAGCCGATCAAATGCGCAGCGAAACCATCGCGGGGATAGAGGCGGCGCTGCTCTTCGACTGTTTCAAGTTCAGGGAACTCGTCGCGATGTGCCTCGATGAATTCCTGCTCGTCAGGTGTGATGTCCTGCTTGAGGGGCAGGGGCTGATACTTGGGCGCAGTCTGGTACTTCTTCAGGATGGCCTCGATCTGGTCCACGGTCATATGGAGGCCATTGGCGATGCGCGGAAGGTCCGACATATAGTCATGCCCCTGCTCGCGCACGAGGAAGCAGGAGACGGAAGGGTAGTTGTCCACCAGAAGGCGGCCTTCGCGATCAAAGAGTTTGCCGCGCGGGGCCAGAATGGGGACCTTGCGAATGCGGTTGGCTTCGGCCAGAGCGCGGTAGTTTTCCGCCCCGACGACCTGCAGCCGCCAAAGTCCGAAGATGAGGACAAGAAAGATGCCCACGATGGCGTACTGGACGACAGTCAGCTTGAGAGATGGGAGCTTCTCTTCCCGATTCAACATGGTGAGCAGTTTCGCTGTATCCAGAATAACCGGAATCGGCGCCAGCGGCTCTCATTCTTGTTGCTTTGAGACCTCCCTGTTTTGTACGGGAATGCTTTATTTTCAATGGGTTATGGTGGTTGTACGGGAATCGTTTTTTCAATGGTTTACGCGACGGGTGTCTCCTCAACTCACCCCGGATGTATTTTTGATCCGCAGATGCAATGCGCTAATTGGGAAGAGCGTGGTCGGCGGGGACATCTTCTCCGGACCAGATGCGCTTTTGTGTCCATGGATGGGAGGGGGCGATCCAGAAGGGATCGTTGGGAGGGAGGCCGAGATGCAGCAGGCCCACAGTACAGAGATACAGGCTTCCGGTTGAGATATATCCTTCGCCGATGTGTGGCTGGTGGCCTACGGCGCCGGGGTCGAGCGATGTGGGGAGCTGGTGCATCAAAACAACGTCGGACAGCGTCTGGAAGGCACCGAAGCGGTAGGCACTGGAGCGGCCCATAACGGGAAAGCTGGCATCGGGAGCGATGAGCCGCTCCTGAATGACGGCATAGCGCTGGGCGCGTTCAAGCTCGACGAGGTAGAGCTTGCCAAGGGGATGCTGCTTTTCCGCGCAGATGCGCAGCACTTCGAGCAGCATGGGGTGGATGACATAGCTATTGTAGTAGTCCCAGTGGTAGTGCGGGCCATCGCCGTAGACGCCGTCGCCCTTGTACCACTCCATGTGGCGGTTGACGGCGTATTCGATGGCGCTCTAGTTGCACTCTCCGGTGAACTCCCATACAGCGGCTTCAATGGTTGCGCTGAAGAGGAGCCAGTTGCTCTCAAATGGATGGATGACGCGCGATTTTTTAAAATGCCACGATGACATGGGCCTTGTCCGCTGGACTGAGATTTCCCCATAGCTGATGCGGGGCGCGCAGGAGGGCGAGAGCGAGAAAGCCGTGTCCACGAGGGGCTGCGAGCCTTTGTCGAAGTTCATGAAGTCAGGTGAGCTGGGGTCGGCTGCGTGGGAAATTGCCTGAACGGCGAGGCGGATGTCCTGCGCGCGCAGCTGGCCTTCAGGAGTATTGTCAGGCCCAAGCTCGAGCCACGGGGCCATGCCAGCAAGCAGGCGGCCTGCGGCTTCCAGATGGGTGTAAGCGGCGCGGTCCGCGGGTCCTTCCACCGGCATCGTCTGCCTGAGCTTGTTCTGGCTGAGGGCGGTGAGCACCGGCAGGGCGATGCGCTGCATGACCTGAACGGAGTATGCGCGGTCGGCGGCTCCGCTTTGGCCCTGGGCATGGGAGAAGTTTGCACAGAGAAGGCACAGCAGGCAGAGAACGGAAGACCATCGCATGAAAGCGATTTTATTCCGGGAGAGAGCAGGACAGACTTTATCGGCTGAAATGAAAGTTTACTCACGGCATAGCAGGGACAGAAGCCGCAAGCCGTGAAATTTCCTCGTCGAATTCGGACAGGACATTTACTACGATTAGTTCCCTACTCCGGTGGTGGGGAAGGTTTTCCGTAGAGGTCGCAGGCGCGCCAGAGGTACCAGCTTGCGACCGAGCGCCAAGGCCTCCACTTTTCGGCGCGACGGAGCATTTCTTTGGGCAGGGCCAGCAGGGTTGCGTCGAAGGGTTTGTGTTTCGGCAGCTTCTTGAATGTGAGCGCAAATCCTTTGCGCACGCCATAGTCGGTCATTGGAAAAACATCCGGGCGGCCGAGCCGAAAAATCAGCAGCATTTCTACGGTCCAGGTGCCAATACCGCGTACCTGTGTCAATCGTTCCACAATTTCTTCATCGCTCATGCGGCGGATGGCCGTGAGTGTGGGCACTGTTCCATCTATGGTTTTGGCGGCGAGGTCGCGCAGGGCCTTTGCTTTGCTGGCTGAGAGTCCGGCGGAGCGCAGCATGTCGTCGCTGGCTTCGAGAAGGTGTTTGGGACTGGGGTGGATTTCTCCAAACAAGGTGAGCAGACGTTTTAGAATCGCGGCGGCCGCCTTTCCGTGGATCTGCTGGTAGATGATGGATTCAAGCAGTGCCTCAAAGGGTGAGTGCTGGCTCTTGAGCCGTAGCGTGAATGGGCCGGCGCGTTCGATGAGTTGTGCGAGTTTGGGGTCGGCGGCGGAGAGTTCGCGGCAGGCCAGGGCAGCATCGTAACGTACAGGGCGGCGTCCATCGGTCATCGCAAGGAGTTTACCGGAAAAGAGAAGATAAAGCGAAGTAGGGGTCTTATGAAATTTTCTTACCTTCAGGCTTCGTTCCAAAATTTATTTGTGATGTGGTTCTGGTTTGGGAGTTGTGGCTTCCCACTTTTCGACTCTCACCCCCAGAACGCGAAAACCGCGCGTTCCGTGGGCCCCGATTGCGCTTCGTTCAGGATGACCCATGAAATAAAAGCGCAGATACAAGGATGACAGAAATTTTGTGGCCGGATGACAGAGTTGTGTAATGGAGCTGGAGAACAGATGACGGAGATACGACGCGGATTTTTGATGAGCGGACACGAGCACTTTGACGGTGAGGAGGTGTTCATTCGGTCGCCGTGGGACCAGAGCGTGGTTGGCGTGGTATGGCAGGCTTCACGCACAGGTGCTCTCGAAGCGGTGCGTTTGCTGGAGCAGTCGTTTGCGGTGACGCGCCAGCTGGCGAGCCATGAACGCAAGAGGGTTCTGCTGGAGGTGGCAGAGAAGATTGCCGCGCAAAAGGACGATCTGGCGCGGATGATTGTGGCCGAAGCAGGCAAACCGCTGAAAGCCGCGAGGGTGGAAGTGGAGCGCGCCGTACTGACCTTTACCACCGCCGGGGAAGAGTCCGTGCGCATGGGCGGCGAGGTGCTGCCGCTGGATCTGTTGAAGGGTAATGAAGGCCGATGGGGGATGGTGCGGCGATTTCCGGCTGGTCCGGTGCTTGCGATTACACCGTTCAATTTTCCGCTGAATCTGGTGGCGCACAAGCTGGCTCCGGCGGTGGCGGTGGGTTGTCCGGTACTGGTAAAGCCTGCTCCGCAGACGCCGTTCTGCGCGCTGAAGCTCGCGGATTTTCTACTGGAGGCTGGCTGGCCAGCAGAGGCGATTGCGGTGATGCCGCTCTCAAATGAAGACACCGCATATTTGGCTGAGGATGAAGACCGGCTGAAGGTACTGAGCTTTACAGGAAGCGCAAGGGTGGGGTGGCAGCTGAAACAGAAAGCTGCTAAGAAGCGCGTTCTGCTGGAGCTGGGCGGCAACGCAGCGCTGATTGTTCACAGCGACTGGGGCGACCTGGATGGAGCGGCAAAAAAGTCCGTACTTGCGGGCACGAGCTATGCGGGGCAGAGCTGCATCTCAGTACAACGCGTGTATGTGGAGCGCACGCGCTTTGATGAATTTATTCAGCACGCGGTGAAACACGCAGGCGCGCTGGTGATGGGCGATCCGGCAAATGAGGCGACCGATGTGGGCCCGGTGATACGCGCCTCCGACGCCGAGCGAATTGAAAGCTGGATGGACGAGGCCCGGAAAGCGGGCGCGACGGTGCTCACAGGCGGCTCACGCGAAGGTCAGCTGGTAGAGCCGACGCTGCTGACGGGCACGCGCGCGGGGATGAAGGTGCTGGATGAAGAAGTGTTTGCTCCGGTGCTGGCGATAGAGCCGTATGACGATTTCGATGCGGTGCTCGATGAAGTGAACCGCACGCGCTATGGATTGCAGGCGGGGCTGTTCACGCGCGATGCTGCGAAAATCTTTCGCGCGTATGAAGTGCTGGATGTGGGCGGGCTGATTGTGGGTGATACGCCGACGTGGCGGCTGGATCCGATGCCTTATGGCGGGGTGAAGGATTCAGGGCTGGGACGCGAAGGGCTGCGCTACGCGATGGAAGAGATGACGGAGCGGAAGTTGCTGGTGATGGCGATTTAGTATTTCAGAATGAACGGTCTGGATTGCTCCAGACCGTTTCGTCCTTTTAAGGTGTTTGGCTGGAGAGAATGTCGAAGTATTCTGTTACGTCCTCTGAGAATTCGTACTTCTCTGGCGGGAGTGGCATGTCGTGCGCCACCAGCGCTTTTGCGCAGCCGAGCCAATCGGCGGCGTGAAAGTGGGTGTTATTTTAAGGATACGTGGCTGAACGTGCCCATGAAGCAAGTGGATTCAACCCTTTCCGCGGGCCCGGAGGCGCTCTTGCAACGCCAGGAGAATTGTACCGGAGCCTGACGCGGGAGCAAAGCTCCGGTTCGGCTATAGTTAAGGACGATGGCCAACAAACTCACGCAGATTGCTCCGCCGCAGGGTCCGGCGACTGCGCTTATTTATAACGACTGGTATCCGGCGATGCGCGGCGATGGGCTGCGCGAAAAAAAACTAGCAACGACGGTCCTGATGGACATTCCCATGGTGCTGGGGCGTCGCAGCGATGGCCGCATTTTTGCCATGCGTGACCTTTGCCCGCACCGCGGCATTCCTCTGTCGTACGGATGGTTTGATGGGCAGAAGCTCACCTGCAAATATCACGGATGGAGCTTTGACCCATGCAGCGGGCAGTGCGTGGAGATTCCATCGCTCACGAGCCGCGACACGCTCGATCCCAAACGCATTTATGGAACGGCTTTTCCCTGCGAGGAGCGTGATGGGTACGTATGGGTGTATGTTCCGGCGCCGGGAAGCGGACGTGTGGCAGCGGACGAAGCGCTGCCTCCTGTTCCGGAGCTGCCGAAGTTCAGCACGAAGTTTCGCAGCCAGCATCTTACGGCGGAGCTGCCGTGCAATGTGGACCACGGCATTATCGGGCTGATGGACCCGGCGCATGGGCCGTTTGTGCACCAGTCGTGGTGGTGGCGCAAGCAGGCGAGCATCCACGAAAAAGAGAAGCACTTTGAGCCGATTGAGCAGGGCTTCCGAATGTCGTCGCATACACCTTCGGCCAACAGCGCGCCGTATAAGCTGCTGGGCGTTTATGGCAAGGCGATTACGACGACCATTGATTTTGTGCTGCCGAACCGCAGGTATGAGACGGTCCGGGCCGGGGACAAGTGGTTCTCGAGCATCACAACCGTAACTCCCACGGTTGCAAATGCATGCCGCATTGATGTGTATGCGGCGTGGAACATTTTCTATCATGTTCCATTTGTAACTGCCATTGCTACATTTTTTGGAAAGCGGTTTGTGGAGCAGGACCAGGTGACCATGATTCAGCAGGCGGACGGGCTCAGGTATGATCCGGCGCTGATGCTGATTGATGATGCAGACCGTCCAGCGAAGTGGTACTTTGCGCTGAAACAGGCGCGGCTGGAGGCGGAGAAGAACGGCGGACCGGTGAGGCATCCGATGGATGGTCCGATGACGTTACGTTGGCGGAGTTAGATCCTGCTGCCTGCCTGGGAACATCTTGCTTGCTCAGGATGATCCCATCAAAAAATGCCCAGATACAAAGGATGTCGGATTTGGTTGTAAATGAAAGTGTGCTGCGCAGGTTGGTGCAATGGGCTAAAATGCCGTCATTCCGATGATTGCTTTGATCGTTTCTCTTGTTTTTTCTCTTGGTGCGGCTGCGCAGGTGAAGGCGTCTGCTTCCATGGAGGCCATTCGTTCTTTCTATGAATCGGGGCTGAAGCGGAATGGAATTGTGGGCAGCAGCCTGGTGCTGATTCGCAATGGCGAGGTCGTTCTCGATGACCACTACGGGCGGCAGAGCGAGACGCAGCCCGTGGATGAGAACACGACGTATCACTGGGCTTCTGTGACGAAGACTTTTACTGGGATTGCGATTATGCAGTTGCGCGACCGCGGTCTGCTTTCACTGGATGATCCGCTGGTGAAGTACGTCCCTGAGCTTGAAAAAGTGCATGATGTGTATGGCCCGGTTTCTGCGATTACGATACGTGAGGCTATGTCGCACTCGACCGGGTTTCGTGATGCAACGTGGCCGTGGCGCACCGAAGACTGGCAGCCCTTTGAGCCGACGGAGTGGTCGCAGATTGTGTCCATGCTGCCGTATACGGATGTGAAGTTTCAGCCAGGTTCGCGCTTCAGCTATTCAAACCTGGCGGTGGTGTTTCTGGGCGAGATTATTGAACGTGTTTCTGGCGATCCGTATGAGGTTTATATGGAGAAGAACGTGCTGCGGCCGCTGGGGATGGAGCACGCGTACTTTGACCGGAGTCCTTACTACCTGCTGAAGTACCGCTCACATAGCTGGGAGCTGAAGGATGGGGAGCTGACGGAAGATCCGTTCGACTTCAATACGGGGATTACGCGATCGAATGGCGGACTGAATGCGTCCATGCCGGACATGATCCGGTACGTGCGCTTTTTGTTGGGTGATCCAGAGTATGCTGCGGTGCTGAAGCGGTCGTCGCTGGAGGAGATGTGGAGGCCGGTGCTACCTGTTACTCCGGATGAGGATTTTCCATCGCGAGCGGGGGCGCGGGACTTTGTGGCTGAGAGCTTCTTTGTGCATAAAGACGGTGGGTTGACTCTGGTGGGGCATCCGGGATGGCAGAATGGCTTTCGCAGCCAGATCAATCTTGATCCGGTAAGCCGCAGCGCGTACATCGTGGCGTATAACACGGACGCGCAGGAAGCGAAGCAAAACACGCTGAGTTTCAATATCGAATTACGCGACTATCTGATAGACCACTTTTTTGCGAAGTGAGGCAGGAACCTGGTTCACCATTGGAGTGGTCTTCGCGCAGACTGGGAAGGCCCATGTTTGTGCGCCTTCGGCTTTACGAACATGGGCACCTCAGTATCTGTATCTGCCAGTTCTGCGTATTTGCTGCGGTCTATTGGCGGTAACGGTCGAGTCCGGCGCGGGTGGAGTGGGTGGCGATGGCCTGATTGATTTCGAGGGCGAGGGCCAGGGCAGCGCGGCCATCTTCTCCGGAGACAATGGGGCGCTGGCGGGTGCGGACGGAATCGAGAAAGGATTCGATTTCGAGGCGCAGGGGTTCGGCCTGGGTGATGGGCGGCTTCTGGATTTTGAGAGCGGAAGACAGATCGGTGGAGGGCGTTAGTTCCTTTGTGGGCACGTCAATCAGGAGCAGGTCCTGCCGTGCATAATCAATCGAAACATACTGGTGCGGCTGGAAAAACCTTACCTTGCGCACGCGCTCTGTACTGACACGGCTGGCGGTGAAGTTGGCGACGCATCCGGAGGCAAACTCGATGCGGACGTTGGCGATGTCCACTTTGGGAGAGAGGATGGGCAGGCCGACGGCGTGAATGCTGGCGACGGGGGACTGCGCGAGCGTGAGGACGATGTCGAGGTCGTGGATCATGAGGTCGAGGACCACATCTACATCGAGCGAACGCGGGCTGAAGACGCTGAGGCGGTGGACCTCAAAGAACATCGGCCCATTTAAGAATGGGTACACGGCTGTGACGGCTGGGTTAAACCGTTCGAGGTGACCTACCTGCAGGATACGGCCGTGCGCCTGAGCGAGTTCCAGAAGCTTGTCTGCTTCCTCGAGCGTGGGTGTAATGGGTTTTTCGACCAGCACATCTATGCCTGCCTGCAACAAAGCGGAGGTCGCCGAAAAATGCGCGATGGTCGGAACGCATACGGATGCGGCCTGAATGGAGGGCCTGTCGCTTTCGCGGTCGTGCAGGCATGACTCTATGGATTGGTAAACGGGGACATTCCACTCTGCCTGGAGCGCGGCTACGCGGTCAGGGTTGGATTCCACAATGGCTGCGAGGTGGATGGGAGAGCCTGAGCGTTCAAGGTCGCGAATGATGCGCAGGTGGTTGAGGCCGAAAGCGCCGGCCCCACAGACCATTACGTTTTGAACCGGAGTGGTTATCGGGATGCTCCCTTTCCTTCAACAGCCTGCAGGCAGCGGGAATAGAGTTCGAGCAACTGTTCGATGTGGTCTTCCGGTTTGGGCGCGGTGGCAGAGACGAAACCGGGAGCAGATGCGGAGGTACGCCCGGCCCCGGTGGTCATGGCGAGAAATTTGAGCAGATCCAGAGCGATGTCTTCGTTGCGGCGCGCTCCGTTGACCGTGATGGATGGTTGGTCCATAAAAAACAAGTCCCTCCGAAGCGATGCTATCAAAAAGAACTGGCGATGTGGGGAAAGGGGCTTGATGCAGGTGGCTGTAGGTCTAGAGCTCGGAGAGAGAGGCGCAGACACGGCCGATGATGAAGCTGGAAGGCAGCTGTTTGGGTTGGAGTTCGATGAGCTGCATGGGGTGTTCGAGCTTATGCGGGCGAAGGAGGATGGAGTTGTTTTGCAGGGATGCGTACCGCACCAGAATTTTTGAAGCCGCCTGAATAGCGTAGATGTTGGGCAGGGGCGGCCGGTAGGGAGTCAGGGAAGTGTAGTGGCGGTCGAGGACGAGGATGGAGTGAGGATGAATGGCTGGCATCATGGGTTCGGCCTGAGAGTAATCCACACGGATGGCGACGAACCGGTCCCAGGTGCGGCGATCGGGAGTACGGCGTGCGGTGAGGTGATGAAGCAAGCCAGAAGGTAACTGAATCAGTTCCAAAATGGAACTGGAGCGAATTTTTTCTTCATGGATGGCGATGGACTGGGCGACGAGGGGAATGCGGTCTGGCGCGGAGGAAGAATCGCGAGAACGCGCGTGAGGGAGAAGATTTTCAATTTTGAGATCGAGGGCGGTGAGAATCTGATCGAGCGCGGTGAGACTGAGACGGCGTTTTCCGTGAAGAAAATTGGAGATATGGGCAGGATTGAGGCCTGTCTGCCGCGCGAGCAGTGTTCCGGACAGCGTGCCGCGCTGGATGCGCCGCAACAATTCGCGCCGGAGCTGCTCGTGGAACTGAGAGACATTCATTGTGGGAATTTTTCTTAGAGAAATACATCGTGGGGAGGATGTTTTCTCCAGGAAAAGTAATTCTGATGTCCTTCCCTGATTTCAGGGGAGCATTCCTGAGAGACGAGCGCAAATTTTTAAGCCAGACGCAGGAGTGGTTGACCCCGATTTGCTTCCGAGGATAGATTCTTTTTCACTTTCGCCTGAATTTACATTTCAAGTTTTGCGTTCACGGGGACGGTTTCCTGCGGGAAGCCCCTTGTCGTGAATGGGACGCTGCGCCTGATTTCAGGTGGAAGTGCATGAGAAGTATTGTTCCCGATGATCTGCGTTTTATTGGTTCCCGTCCAGAACGGGAAGACTTGGGCAAAGAGCAACGGCACACGAGAAGACCGTGTTCTGCGCGATTTATATATTTCCTGCCTTGCACTGAAGTATCAGTCAGCGAGGATCCAGATACTGGAGACCACACTATGTACATGCTGCTTAACCTGAAAGTGTGTGAAGGATGCGGAAGCTTGTGGCTGCGCGTCCAGGAATTTAACGATGTTTACTGCTCAGTTTGCAGGGAGAGGCTGCGGGAATTTCCTAAACCGAGGAAGACACGGAAAGGACGCCCGCGCTTTTGTTCTGCGAAAACCGGGATGGGAGGTATGCGATGAGCGCAGCGCTGGCACTTCCTTATGTCTGGGCAGAATCGGAAACGGTCGAGACGGAGACTTCCGGAGATGGGATTGCTTTTTACCGGAAGCGCACGGAAGAGCTGCTGCAGCGGTATATCGCCGTGTCGCTGCAGACGGGACGGCTTCCGGCAGCCCTGAGCAATTGCGTGGTCCGGGGCAAGGCATCGCACTACCGGATGCACAGCTTTGAAGATGCGATCATTTTTCTGCTGGACATTGAAAAATGCCTGAAGCAGTTGGACCGGTTCGAGCAGGAGATGATCGCGCGAATCGCATTGCAGGAATATACGCAGGAGGAGGCCGCCCGGCTGCTGAAGCTTGGGGTGAAGACGGTGCGGCGGAGATATCCCGAGATACTGGACCGGCTCTCGAGGATATTTCTGGAGTTTGAATTGCTGGAAAGGAGCTGAACGAGAAATGGTGTCAAGAGGGGATGCTGTGGAAAACATGATAAACCCTGTATTTACAAGAATTTATTTTTGCGGGGAAGTGGCCGGTAATTTTTAGTGAAAATGATATTCTGAACTTAAGAGTAAAGAAATCGAAGGGAAGCAGCGATCGCTGCTTCCCTTTTTTGTTGTGCGCCGTGCATGAATAACAGCTTGGAGGTGTAAGTCCTCTTCGCATCCAGAATGGCACAAAGGCCCAAACGATAGGAAGCGGCAAGTACGGGGCAGGACTCGATGGATACAGTGCGGCAGAAAATCCAGCGCAAGCTGGCCTCAAACGCAGGACGCAGGGGGAAACCCCTGAGCCCGTGGCTGGAGGGACCGAATCGTCCACGACGAAACGCGAATCCGAGAGTCCGGTTGCATCTAGGGAACAGTTGATCTTGTACGGTGTGGGAGGGGAGGAGCCGCGAGGCTTCCCTATCCCGATTATTGTTATGGGACGGGCGGGCTGGTGCTTCTGTTCCTATGCTTCGGTGCTTCTATGTCTTTTATGGGAAGGCATTCCGAACAGACCCATCCGTGGACGCTGTGAGTCCAGAATGATGACACGACTTTTCCTTGACAGGTGTGTGCGATGAGAACAGGTTTTGCCGAACGAATGATGCGAAGAATTGCACTGGCTGCAACTGTGGTTATGCTGTGCTGCGGCCTTGTGGATGCCCAGATAAGCACAACGACTGTTCAGGGAATCGTGTACCGGGCGGATGGAACACCGGCGGCAGGGACGGTGATTGTAAGCTGGCCGGCCTTTTCTACGGCGAGCAACCGGACCATTGCCGCGGGAAGCACGACGGCTGTGATCGGGCAGGACGGATTTGTAAGCCTGAACCTTGCGCCGAATGCAGGCGCGTCCCCGGCAGGGACGTACTATACGGTGGTGTACCACCTGAGTGATGGTACGGTGAACAAGGAATACTGGGTGGTGCCGCAGGCGGCGAGCGCCTCGTTGACGTCAGTGCGCGCGCAGTTGGTGCCGGCGACTGTGGCGGTGCAGAGTGCGACCAAGCAGTATGTGGATGCTTCCATCGCGTCGCTGAGCGGGAACTACTTGCAGGTGAGTGGGGGCGCGATGTCTGGTCCACTGACGCTGGCGGGCGCACCGACGGCGAGCAATCAGGCGGCGTCGAAGCAGTACGTGGACCAGGCAGTGCAGAGTGCGGTGCCGTTGTCTGGCGGCAGCATGACCGGAGCACTGCGTATGCCGAATGTGATTGCGAAGCTGCCCCGTGTGGATGTGCGGCATACAGATTTTGCCGGAGGAGCTGACCCATCGGGCGTACTGGATTCTACAGCTGCCTTTACGGCGGCGGATGCTTATGCAGGAGCGCACCAGGCGCCTTTATACATTCCCAATGGCAGCTATAAAGTGTCGGGCACGCTGACGCTGTCCAGCAATATTGAGACGGACGGCGGCGCATCCCTGAATCTTGCTTCGGGAATCACAGTAAAGATTGCTGGCCAGACTTTTACCGGGCCTTCGACGGTATCTTTAGCGCAATTTGCACTGACAAGTATGAACAATAGCCAATGGGTCACGAACCCTTCGCAGTGGTCGCTACAAGGTTATGTGTTCCCTTCGCGGTATGTGGAGACAACAATCAACGGCCCTCGCACCAACACGCAAGGCTACATGATGCTGGACGGCGACAAGTCCGACATGCAGGCCACGAGTCCGGGCATCAATCGCGGAGCGTTCTCAACTGGCGGCAGTATTGGCGGATGGGTAGCAAGGACTTCGCACGATGACAACGTATTTTCGACGGGTTCCGGGCAGGCCATCAATTACACAAGCGTGCGGAGTGCTTCGCCGGGCGACACCGTCGGCTCATATGTGTATTCCGTGCAATCGGGCGGTTCAACAGCACCAGACGATGAAGGCACGGAAGGTTATGTAGCGCAGGTCATTGAAGGCTGGCCGGGAGAAACAGCGCCGTATCAGGGAACCATTTCGACGATTACGTCTTCGACAAACATCAAGACGAATTGCACTTCGGACTGCAACGTCTACAACGGAAATAATCTGGCCGGGCAGGGACGCTACCTGATTGACACGAGCCGACCCGCGCTGACCAGCTACATCACTGCCTATACGAACCCGAGCGGCAACACGCCGGGCACAATGACGATTGCTGGTTCTGTGACGCCTTCGACAGCATGGGGCACGCTGACGAATCCTGTTGCTACGCCGATTCCGAATCCGATGGGAACGGGCAGCACGCCCATGACGTTCACGGTCAACGTGAGTAGTGGGGCGTTTGTGACGGGGCAGCTTGCCTGCTTTGCGGGAAACTTTCATGAGCAGGCGAAGATTCTGTCGGCGTCCAGTCCATCCGGAGGCCAGCAGACGCTCACAGCAAACCTGCGTGAGCCACATGCTCAGGGTACGTGGATTATGGAAGGCGGCCCATGCGGCAACTTTGCCGACATTGCTGCCATGCACGGTGACGGGTTCCGCTACCCGATTGACATCCTTGGGGCCACGTCGTCGAACACGCTGGTATACAAGGCGTTTCTCAAGGCCGACGGCAATCTGGCGGGACTTGGGCTTAACATTTACGGCCTGTTTATTGGGACAATGGGCATCTCGAATCTGTCTTCTACGGGGACGACAGTACAGTTTTCGTATCAGTTCACGGGCCCAAACAACATTGTGTTGTACAACAATGCTCCGGTAGTCACCATCTCTGGAGCGTCGGATTCTGCGCTGAACACGCAATGTACGAATGTGCAGTATGTTTCCGGGCAGATGTGGCAATGTACGATTCCCGGGCTGAGCGGGGCACACACATCGGCCACTGCGAATCTGGCCTATGGTGACACGCCAGCTGGGAATGGCGACTTCACGCTGTATCCCGGCGCAGAAGTGCTGGATGCACAGAACCCGGCGAACAATTATCTGGTAGACGGAACGTTTGCGCTTGAGGACAATCTGAATCCTTGGCAGACAGGCGACGCGGTCGAAGAGTCACACCTTTTCGCCATGCAGTATGAAGGCATGAAGTCTGACCTGAACATCCACAATCCCAATTCGTTTGTATGGAAAGGGCTTGAGATTGGTTTGCAGGGGTCAGGAATCGCCAACAATGCACAGAATGCCGGGCCATTGCAGAACGGGGCAATTAACGTTTCTTTGAATACTCCGGCCACGAAGTATCAGTACTTCGGCGGAAGTCTTGTTCCTCCCGATTTGTTTGTTGAATCGTCTGCGAACGGAAACAATGCAACCTATCAGAACTTTCTGGACGCGGTGAATCCGCCGACATATGCAGGCAGCTTGTTGCGTGTGCAGAACTGTCCGCAAACTGGATGCGCAGACTCGAATTACTTTTACTATCTCTGGAATGTTGCGGGACAGTCTGGCGGATATTCCAAAGCGCAGTTTGAGCCTGCGACCAACAATGTTTATCTGGACTCGAATTGCACGGGCTGCATGTATGTGGTGGGAGGAAAGGGCAACGGCAGCAGCTTTGGGCTGGTAGGCAATATGCAGTATGTGGGAAGCCCGAATTATGCGCGTCCTGTGTTTGTTCGCAACACTGCGGGAATTGCAGTGCAGTCGCATGAAAACAGCGGCGGTTCGGTCGACGCCATGTTTGATGTGCTGACGAATGATGCGAAGTCGTACCTGCACGTGCAAAACGGCGGCCAGGTAAAGACTGCGAACAATACGCTGGATGATGGAGCTGGCAATGCAAAGATTGGCGGCGGAATTTCGGCGGCATCCATCAATGGCGAATTTACGGTGGATGGAGGGACGTATCCGACGTTGAATGCGGCGTGGGCGGCGGCGGTGAATGCGGCTGTTTCGACGGGACGCAACCAGACGGTGCGGCTGGGGCCGGGTACATATGCGGTGACGGCGACGCTGACCGAGCCGGGAAATGGTGCGTGTGTAGACCTGGTGGGCTCTGGTGGAATGAGCCAGGTAGCGGACAGCACGGTGAGCGCGACGACGCTGAATGTAGCCGGCAATCTGAACGGAGATGTGATTTTTCTGGGGAATGCGGCGCAGGCGCAGGGGTGCGTGTTTAAGGACTTCACCATTCTTGCCAATGCGAACGCAACGCACGGGCTGGAGTTGCAGTGGTTTCGTGGACTGCTGATTGAAAATGTTGCGGTGAATGACACGACGGCGGAGGGGATTTTGCTGGGCGAAAGCTCGACGGCGGGTGGGCACCAGTCGGGGTTCCTGATGCGGAACATTATGGTGAGCTACAGCGCGTCGGCCTTCACTCCAGCAAACCGGGCCGCGTATGGCGTTCATTTGCAGAAGACGGCGATGGACAGCCATCTGGATACCGTGCTGGTGCGGAATGCGCAGGTGGCGAGCGTATGGAACGAAGGCACGGGCAATACAGGATACATGATTCATGGCTTCGGGTATCCATACACGTGCACAACGGCACCTTGCAGCAATACGGCGGCGAGCGGGTCGGCTGCGAATGCGTCGTATGCGACGAATTACGTGATCTATGATACGGGTGGCGCGGGCAGTGTATGGACGGACACCTATGCGGACAGTCCGGCGGTGGCGGCATTTTATGTAGGCGCGAATGGGACGAACATTCATGGCGGACATATCCAGTGGCCGGATACGACGAGCTTTCCGGCGGCGAACCTTGCTTATGTAGCCAACACGGTTACAAATGGGCTCGAAATTGCCGACATTGGGTGCCTGGGGATGTCTGCAACGGCGAACTGGATTACGTATGCGGCGAGTTCGGGCGTACCTCCGGCGTTTGCCAGCGTGCATCATCTGACGGGGTGCGGCAATTATGCGCAAGCGCTGGAGCCGGAGACGACGACCGGGTTTACGGCGGGTGGCGCGTCCAACAATGCTCCGGGAAATGGCGCGGTAGCTACGGTGTGGGCGGCGCCAAAGGCGGGGACTTCCAACTACGAGGCGTATTCGGCGCAGCTCTACAACGGGTACCAGACGGATGTGTTTGAGGCGCATGTGGCGGGGCAGAACCCGTTCTTCAACGTGACGTATCAGGGGACGATCCGCTCGCAGGGCGGGATTGCGCTGTCTACTGTGATCAATACCGCTTCAGCGATGACGCTGACGCCAGCGAACAAAAATGTGATTGCGAATGCGGCGAGCGGGCCGCAGACGATCACGCTGCCGAGCTGCTATACGCAATGGGCGGACAAGGCACAGCCGACAGGCGAGGAGTTCACGATCATCAAGTCGGACACAAGCTCGAATGCAGTGACCCTGGCGGCAGTGAGTTCGCAGACGATCAATTATCAGGGAGTGACGGGAACGTCGCTGGTGATTTCGTCGGCGGGGAAACGGACGCTGGTGTGTGCTCCGGACTACAACTGGTATGCGTATTAGAGCTGGGGGTTTAGAACCCACATCTCTCTGAGATGTGGGGCACCCCGGCCTGTAACGTCCCACCCTGGGATTGCTTACGCGATGCTCTGATTGGATTGATGGTGTGATGAAGACCATTTGGGAAGGGGACGACCGTGCAGAAGCAGTGCATGTGGGAGAGGTGTTGTCTGATGAGCTTCCTTTGTTGTATGACGAACCGACTTTGATTGTGACCGCTTCGGCCCTGCTGCGGATTCGAAACCGGAAGGGGAAGATCGTTCGCCTGGAACTGAACCCGGCGCAACTGGAGTATGAGCGGCGGCGCGGGCGGGAAAACATTGTACTGAAGTCGCGACAGATGGGCATCAGCACATGGGTGGCGGCGCGCTTTTTTCTGAAGACGATTCTGCAGCCAGGTACGCTGACGCTCCAGGTGGCGCATACGCAGGAGGCAGCAGAGGGGATCTTCAGGATTGTGCATCGGTTTCTTGAAAATCTTCCGGAGAAGCTTCGGGTTGGGCCTTTGCGCACATCGCATGCGAGCGCGCGGCAGATTGTTTTCCCTCAGATAGACAGTGAGTACCGGGTAGAAAGCGCGGGCGATGTGAACGCCGGACGCGGGTTGACGATCCAGAACCTGCACTGCTCAGAGGTAGCGCGGTGGCCGGGCGATGCGGCGGAGATTCTGCAGGGGCTGCGGGCGGCGATGCCTCCATCTGGCGAACTTGTGCTTGAGTCTACGCCGAACGGTGCGGAGGGATGCTTCTGGGAGGAGTGGAACAAGGCCGGAGAGACCGGTATGGTGCAGCACTTCTTTCCCTGGTGGTGGGAGCCTGCGTATCGTGCCAAGGCGGTTTCTGCAAAGTCGCTGACAGAAGAAGAGCGCGAGCTGATGGAACGGCATGGGCTGGACCGGGAACAGATTGGGTTCCGGCGCAAAGTTCACGCAGGACTGCGCGGGCTGGCAAAGCAGGAGTATCCGGAAGACGCGATGGAATGCTTTTTGACCAGCGGGGAGTGCTTCTTTGATGTAAGCGCAATTGATGACCGGGTGAAGGAAGTTCCGGAACCGATTGCGACGCGGATGGGAGGAAAGCTGCAGATATGGTTTCCTCCTGTACGTGGGAAGCAGTATCTGGTAGCGGTGGACACAGCCGGCGGCGGAAGTGAGGGAGATTATTCCGCAGCACAGGCGATTGAGTTGAAGCACGGGTTGCAATGCGCGGAGTTGCAGGCGAAGCTGCCTCCGCTGGAGCTGGCGCAGGAGGTGGCGAAGCTGGCCCGGGAATACAACGATGCTGTGCTGGTAGTGGAGCGGAACAACCATGGCGCCGGGGTGCTGGCTTATCTGCACAGTGTTTGCAGATATGAGCGCATCTTTCAGCAGAAGGGGCAGGATGGGTGGCTGACTTCTCCCATGGAGAGACCAACTATGCTGAACCTGCTGGCAGCGGCCCTGGTGGAGACTCCGGAGATCGTTTCAAGCAGGCGGCTGTTGCAGGAGTGCCGAAGTTTTGTGCGGCTTCCAAATGGGAAAGCGGGAGCGAAGAGCGGTGCGCATGATGATTGCGTGATGGCGATGGCGGTTGGGCTGGCTACGAGGGAGAGGATGGTAGGAGCGGGTCAGCGCTTTTGACGGTTGTAGGGAGCAGGGATATTGGTTCGCGTTCGCGTCCTGCAAAACTCCCTTCGCTGCGCGAAGGATGGGCACCCAGGTATTGTCAGCTGAGGTTTGTGAGATTGTACAAGCATCCGCCTCTTCGCTGATTGGCTGACTGCTTTACAATCCGAGTGATACGGAGAGAGTGTTTGGCGGTCCAGGCGATACAGGCTGTTCGGAAGATGCGGGGCGGGGCGCAGAGTCATCTGATGCTTGGTTCGGATGGGCAGCCATATGTGGTGAAGTTCCAGAACAATCCGCAGCATGTGCGCGTGCTGGCCAATGAGCTTTTGGCAACGAAGCTGGCGGAGATGGTGGGGCTGAGTGTTCCGCCGTGCGATGTTGTGGAGGTCACAGAGTGGCTGATTGAAAATTCCAAAGAACTGATGATGGACTTTGGACGGAAACAGGAGCAATGTTGCGCCGGTTTGCAGTTTGGATCGCGGCTGGTGGGCGGGCTGATGCCAGGGCTGGTGGTGGATTATCTGCCAGAAGAGCGCCTGGCCGAGGTGAAAAATCTGGCGGAATTTGCCGGGATGCTGGTGATTGATAAATGGACGTGCAATGCAAATGGTCGGCAGGCGGTCTTCTACAAACGGCCGCGGGACAAAAAGTATGCGGCTACATTTATTGATCAGGGATATTGTTTTAATGCAGGGGAGTGGAAGTTTGTGGATGCTCCGCTGCGCGGAGTATATGCGCGAAATCTGGCCTACAGGGATGTAGTGAATTGGGACAGCTTTGAGCCGTGGCTGACGCGCGTGGAAGAGCTGGACCCGCAGAAGGTGTGGTCGCTGGCGGAGATGGTTCCGCCGGAGTGGTATGGAGGCGATGTGACCGAGATGGAACGGTTGATGGAACAACTGCTGCTTCGGCGAAGCCGCGTGCGGGAGTTGATCACGCAGTTTCGGGAATCGTCGCGTCAGCCCTTTCCAAAGTGGATGAAGATGGAAAGTGTTGTGGTGGGAAGGCAGTTTGTGGGGCCGGATTGGTCCGATGATATCCGTGGGCCGGTGATGTGAGAGCGGGGCAGCGAAAAGCGGTCAGCAGTTATCTAAGATGCAGGTGGAGATTTGTGGCACCCGGCGGTGCAGTCTGGATGAGTGGGGCTAATGGCGACCGAAACCCGCTGACAGCCTGCGAAGCAGGCCTTTCGCAAACGAAGCAAAGGAGTAGCACAGATTCAAACGATGAACGGACGCCTGCAATGCGATTTCCTGCTGGTGCGGTATGTGCCGGACCCGGTAAGGAATGAGTTTGTGAACATCGGCGTGCTGCTGCGTGAGGCAGGGCGCGCGGACCGCGCATTGCTGCGTTTTACCAAAGACTGGTCGCGAGTGCGCTGCGTGGATCCGGATGCAGACATTGGCATGCTGGAAAGCCTGGAGAGCGAGCTGCGGGAGAGGATTGGCGGCGAGCTTGTTCCTGGCAAACCGCTGATGCAGGTGCTGGAAGATTGCCTGTCGAATGCGGTCCAGATCACAATGCCGGCGGCATACCTGGCCGAGTCTATGCAGGCCGGCATGGAAGAGCTGATGCGCATCTATGTGGAACCGCGCAAGCGCGAGGCCGCGAAGAAGCAGAGTGGACGGATGGCGATCCACGCCAAGATGCGCTCGGAGTTTGAGCGCGCCGGGGTGTGGGACCTGATGCGGAAACGCATTGCTGTCTCAGCGTATACAAGGGCGGGCGACCCGCTGCGGATTGATTGCGGCTACAGGCCGAATGGAATCATCCGGATGTTCCATGCGGTGTCGCTGGATGGCGATTCTGATGTGCCGAAGGTGCTGGCGTTCAGTGTTCCTTCGATCCGCGAAGGCGTGGCGCGAGTGGAAAAGGCTGAGCTGGAGCTGACGGCAATTGTCGAGCCGATTGCGGAGGTCAGCGCAGAGTGGGATGAGTATCGTTTTGCAGTGGAAACGATGGAAGCGCAGCGGATTCGGGTGCTGACGGTGAATGATCTTTCGCGTGTGGCGGAGACGGCGCTGCGGGAGTTGAGGGTGTGAAGGCGGTCAGCTAAGACGCAGGTGGCAGGTGAAGATTTGTGGCACCTGGCATCCGGCTTCTTCCCTGACAGGGCTTCAGATGCAAAATTAACGTAAATCAGGTTTGTGGCGGCAAAGGCATGGCTTTCGAGTCATGCCTTTTCTTTTTTCGGAAAAAAGATTGGAGGCGGGCACGTTGAGGATTACCGATTCGATTCAGAAATTATGGAGGCCGAAGAGCGTGGAGGTAGCGGCGGAAGCAAATGGCACGGCCAAGCGAAAGACACTGGCGTTGCCTTCGATTCTGACGCCGTTTCGTGCAAACTCGCATTTGCTGCCCAAGCCAACGCCGGTGAATCTTCGCCGGTTTGCGGAGACACCACTGGTGCGCAGGGCGATCAATCTGCTGAAAGACCGGATTGCCAGCATGGACTGGCAGGTGAAGCTGAAGCGCGGATTTTCTGTAGCGGATGTTCCGGATGCGCTGGAGCGCATGCAGATTCTGCGGCTGGTACTGGAGGAGCCGAACCCGGGCGATTCCTTTCGCACGCTGATGGAGCAGGTACTGGAAGACGCGCTGGTGGGCGGTTTTGGCACGGTGGAAATGGAACTGACAGGCGATGCGCAGAGGCCGGTCGAACTATGGGCAGTGGATGGCGCAACGATCCAGATTGATCCGAAGTGGGATGGCAAGCCAGAGTCGGTGCGGTATGTGCAGACGACCGGTCTGCCGGGCAGTGAAGGGCGCATTCTGCTGCGCGATGACCAGTTGATGTACCTGCGAATGAATCCGCGCTCACACACGCCCTTTGGGCTGGGGCCGCTGGAGGTTGCGTTTGAGACGGTCAACGCGTTTCTGGCGGCACATCGCTTTGCCGGAAATCTGGCGAGCAATTCGGTGGTGCAGTATGCGCTTTGGCTGAATGAGGCGACCCCGGCTGAGCATGAACGGCTGATTCGCTGGTGGCAGGACGAGATTGAAGGCACGGGACGCGTTCCGCTCCTGAGCACAGAACAGAAGCCGGAGGTGCTGCGCTTTTCAAATGGCACGGATGCTGATCTACGCCTGGCGTGGCAGGAGTTTCTGATTCGTATGGTAGCGAATGCCTTTGGGCTGCCGCCGATGCTGCTGGGGCTGGAGCGCGAGGTGAATCGCACCACGGCGGCTGAGCAGTCGGATGAGGCGTTTCGGAGTGCGGTCGTGCCGTTGGCCAGGCTTGTAGCAGAACAGCTGACGCGCGATCTGTTTGCGAAGAAACTGGGGTGGCGCGAGTTTGAGTTTGTCTTCAACGAACTGGATGCGCCGGATGAAGTGGCGGAGATGCGGATACAAACAGAGCTGTTGAAGGCCGGAGTCTTGACGGTGAATGAAGTGCGCGCGATGAGAGGGCTCGCTCCGCTGGAGTAGTGAGTCAGCAGGTCGGCCAAGAAGCGGTCGGCAGTCAAGCCTCCTTTCGCCCCTGTTTGCTGCCTTCTGCCCGATGGCTGGAAAGTGCGTGGCAGGTGAACGTTTGTGGGTTCCCACCCTATTGCGCAACCACAGCGCGACAGAATGGGGCACCCGGCATTTGGAGAGCAGCATTTGCTCGACTTGCTTACGGACCAGAGGCCGCCAACCGCTTTTCAGCCAACAGGGCCAAAGGCCCGCTGACTGCTTGAAAAAATCAAATGCAAATACGAGTGATGGAGAGGGAATGAAACTGGAAGCAATGGCGATTGCCATGCCGGAGGTGGCGGAGCATCCGAACCGCGTGCCCTTTGAAGGGGTATTAACGGTGGTGGATGAGGTCAGCACGCGGCCTCCTTCAGGCGCGCGCGGACACCGTGTGGTGCTGACGCGCTGGGCCGCGGAAGAAGCGCTGCCATCGCTGCTGGGTATGGCGGTGGATTTTGCGCCGAAGTGGGACCGGCACGATGCGCGGGCAAAATGCGGAATCATCACCCAGGCAGATGTGGTAGGCAAGGAGCTGCGCGTGCGCGGCTATCTGTTTGGCCGCGATTTTCCTGATGTTGTGCAGCAGCTTGCGGACACGGCCGCTGGCGCCATGGGCATGTCCTATGAACTGGCGGATGCTCACGTAGCAGACTTGCGGGCCGAGGTCTGGACATTGACCAAGGCCACATTTACCGGAGCTGCGATTCTGCTGCGCGAGAAAGCGGCGTACCAGAACACGTCGTTCCGGCTTGCGGAAAAACACCGCAGCAACAGCCGCCTGGCACAGCGAGTGGCGGCACAAACCCCACATTTTTATCAACACGAAAGGGAGCGTAATGGAAACAGAAAGCATGTTTGTTTCTCTGGGAGAAAGCATTGATCGGCTGAGCGCAGCGGCCGCCGCGCTGGAAAGAACAGTTGCGTGGCTGGAGCAGCATGGTGGCGCGGTCGAAAAGATTACTGCCGCGGTGGAAGGCCGCGAGCAGGAGCTGCTGCGCAAGCTGGAGGCAGCGGAGCAGCAGATTGCCGAGCTGCGCGCACAGTCACACCGGCAGACGGTCCCGGCCTCGACGATGCAGTTGCTCACCAAGCAGGGAATTTCTACGGTGGATTCGATTCAGGCCGAATCGCTGGATGCGGCGCTGAGCGGGCTGAGTCTGGAGCAGCGCATTGCGGTGAAGGCGCAGTTGATGCGCGCTGGATTGCTGGGGCGATAGTCACAGGTGTTCTTCGCAGACATGGGGTACCCGGCATCCCGGGTGCGGGGACTTGGTCACCCCCTTCACACATCCATTTCAACTTGCCTGAATTCAGGCAGAAAGAACAAGGGAATGAAAGCAAACTTCTACGACATTCACTCTGCAGCGGATTTTATTGGGCCTGGCGCGATCGAGGTCCCGTTTTACCAGACCGAGATCACGGACCTTGTCCGCCGCCGCGGCATCTTTGGTCAGCGCATCAAGCAGGTACCGGCCACCGGTCACCCTTCACGCTTTTTTGAAGAGACGGGCATTCCTTCTCCTGGAACGGCCGGCTTTGTGGACCCGCGCAACATTGTCGCTCCGGTCGTGAGTCCGACACGCGTGGAGCGCAGCGTTCCGCTGAAGGCGATTGTTGCACAGCTGAATTACAACCTGTTCGATATTGAGCTGGGCACGCAGCAAAAGCAGTTTGCTTATCTGCAGGCCAAAGACCTGGTGGACACGGTCGAGGGTGTTCTGCACTCGCATGATATTGCGCTGTGGAACGGCAATGATACGTCGCTGAGCAGCCCGACCACAACGCAGTACTACGGTGCCGCCTCGCAGATTGCAGCCAGCGGAAACACCGTCACGATTGGCACTTCACAGAGCATCGTGGATGGCCTGAAGTCCACGGTGGCACAGATGGTTGCGAACAGCAACTTCGCTGTGCGTCCGAGTGCAATCTATGCAAACCCGGTGCTGCTCGACCTGATTGATCGCGAGATGAAGAGCGAGTTCAACGTTGTGCTGAACACGCGCGAGGTCGCAGGCTTTACGGTCAAGACGCTTTCCACGCAGGCGGGCGAATTACCGCTGATTCCTGACTGGGCGCTGGGCTATACAGGCACATCGGGGTCCGGTTCGGCTGTGCTTCCGGCTTACATCGTGTCAGAAGACATGATTGAGTACCACTGGCTGAGCGATCCAAACCCGCGTATTTTCCAACTCGGCGTGCCGGGTTCGCTAGCTTCGCAGTACGTGGTGGTAAAGTTTGGCGGCGTGGTGGTGAAGGGCGCCAACTACGCGCATTATCAGGTGCTCGTAGACCGCTAAACGGGTGATCTGGCCGCTGAAGGGAGCGAGAACTCTGACGATGTTGGGGTCCTTGCTCCCTTTTTACTTTACGAGGGACCCGCTTTGTGGAGAAATGATGGGCTATTTACAACCAACGGAATATACAAGCTATGGGCTTGCTGCAGACACAACGGATGACTGGATCACGGTTGCGTCCGCATTGATTGACAGCCATTGCAGGCGTGCGAGCCTGAATCCCACCCAATATACAGAGAGACTGAGGTTGACGACCGGCGCGCAGACTGTGCGGCTGAGTTATCTGCCGCTTGCGCCTATTGCTCCGGCCACGTTGCCGCTGGTGAGCATTCAGGCAAGGTATGCGCGTCCGCGGCGAGGACAGGTGATTTATCCCATGCAGGAAGAGATTGCTTGGGCCTTTGCACTGCCGGGCAGCTGGGCACAGGTGGATCCTTCCACAGTGGACTTTGTTGCTGATACGGGTGAGCTGGTCTTTCCCATGAATGTGTATGGGCTTCCCTTCAACGAGGTGCAGGTGGCGTACACGGCAGGGTTGGCCACAATTCCTGATGCAGTGAAGTCTGCATGCGCTCTGATTGTGAAGAATGCGCAGGCCACGCCAGGACTGAATGTGAAGCGCGGCCGTGTGGACACGCTGCAGATGGACTACTTCTCCAATTCGCTGATTGACAGTACGGTGGAAGAGCTCCTGAAGCCGTGGATCGCAAGCAGGATGGGGTGAGCGATGGGCGACTTCAGTGTAAGGAATCCGAACCAGGGCCCGGTACTGATGGCCGATGCACTTCTGCGCGCTGCCGGAGGTAACGTTGTTTCGCTGCTCGTCGCACCGGGAGTGCCAGACAGCAGTGATGCAGCACAGTTGGGGTTGAACGCGCCGAATTTCCAACAGATGACGCTGTCCCCGGCGCTTTTCCGGCAGGTGCGCGCTGCCATGAACGAGGGCCAGCTGCCCAGGTATGAGCTTTTGATTTCCGCATCGGCGGTCGCGCAGCAGGTAAGCGCGTTACAGCTTACATCCGCAGATGCGCTGTTTGATTCGGCAGCAGGCGTAATGGTGGACGGCGCGCAGTTTGTGATTGAGTCCCGCGCTGTTTCTGAGGTGTTGGGGCAGGTGTATTTGTATCGCTTCTTGTTACGTGAAGCGCACGCGCTGAAACAAACCGTTGCTTAAACCGAGACACCACGACTTCGCACAGGACAATCATCCATGGAAAATGCAAAGGACACCTTTTACATCACGTTGCGTAACCGGTTGGCGGCACTGGATCCCCAGCGGGTGATGATGCTGCGAGGAGTGCAGCGCCCTGGAATTCTGGTGGAGGAAGCCGAGGCCCCCATTGCGCAAATGCCCAGCGATGTCTTCGTGCTGCGCTGGACAGCACTGAATGCCGATACACAACTGCCTTCGACGCTCGCGCAGATGACCTGTGAGGTCCACTATGCAACTGGAGGTACGCAGGCCAGCAACGGACTTGACCGGGGCCGCGCCATGGCTGAAATGGATGCGGAGCTTGTTTCGATTCTTCAGCCGGGTTCTGCACAGAAAATGGCTTATGCGCACAGCCCCGCAGCGCAGATGGAGACTGTGGTCTTCTGGACCGCGCCAGAATTCTCTCCGCTTGTTACGTCAAAGGAGCGGCTTACACGGCGGGCGAAAGTAAATGTTTTTGCGTTTCAGGAGCAGGGTGAACTATGAGTACAGCCACGGTTACAAATTATCTTTCGTTGCCCGTGGTGACACGGCGCGTTCGAGCATATTTCGCCCCAGTGAACAGGACCAGCCAGTCCCCAACGATTTTTGATCCTTCCCAGAACGTGCAGTTAGCGCTTGATGCACCACCTGCGCCGTGGATTGATCTGGGATGGATCGAGAACTTCACCCGCAAGTCCGCGAGCACGATTGGGGCGCTGAATACAGGCATCCCGGCAGTGGCACAGTATCAGGTGCGCGAGGCTGTGGGGGCAAATGTCTCATTTCGGTTTAAAACATGGAACAAGCTGACGATGGCCCTGGCGTCCGGCTCGCAGCACATGAACCTGTTAGAACCTGCGAGCGGCAGCGCGGCAAATGGATCGGGTACCAAGGGCATCGCAGCAGTGAATGTACAGGCTGGATCCACCGCGACATTCATAGCGCTGGATGCTGGCGATGCGGCGCAATTCAGCGCTGGCGCGCTAGTTGCTGTAGACGTGGACTACTCCGGCCAGACAGGTTTTGTCGGCAGCGGAGTATCGGCTGCATATGTGCGGAATGCGGCGGCGGTGAACAATGACGCGGACTATATCCGCCGCGTGACGTTTAACGTAGCACGCGTGGCACAGGTGTCTTCCGCGGGGCTTACGCTTGCGCAGCCTTTGATGGCTGGCGTGCCCGCGATCGGAATGAAGGTGCAGCCGATTCTTGGATTTGTTGACCGCGAAGGCGGAAGCTTTTTTCAGGAGTGGTCCGCGCTGTTCGTCCTACCCGGCGAACAGGGCGAGCGCATCTTCTTTCACTATCCGCGGCTGCAGGCGATGCAGGGAGCACAGGAGATGAGCGAGGTTCTCTCTGCTCCGCTGGAGCGGGTTGCACTGACTGCGAGCTTTCGCGCGCTGCCTGTCACCGATGCGAATGATGGTGAGCAAGTGGTGTGCTTCCGCAGCTTTCTGCCTGCGCCCATGACCCTTGTTTAAGGAGATCCGTTTGAAGCTGATGATCGACAATGTGGATGGCAAAGGCGCGCTTGACTATACCAGCGCACTCGCTGAGAAACCGCCGCTGCGCATTGAGCGAGAACTGAACCAGCCGGCCATCTGTTCGTTTGTGCTGGTTCCCTCTCCGGTGAATCTGGAAGTGCCGCTGCGCTTCGGCAGGGTTGTAATTTCTGATGACAGCGGCACGGCGCTCTTTACCGGATACATTGCCACTGAGCCCGCAATGGTGCTGGCGGGCGAAGGAATTGCCGGGCCTTTTTATCAGGCATCCATCTCGGCCGTGAGTGATGAAGTACTTCTGGATATGCAAGGGATTCCGCAGCGGACGGCGCTGTATAACGAGCCTGCTTCGCAGGTCCTCGCGGCCTTGACCAGCACCGTGAGTGCAAGCCAGTTTTCACTCAACACTACCGCGGCAACAGGGGTCGTGGGCAGGTTTGTCGCGGAGCCTTCCGGCAGCTGGTCCACAAATGCGGGCCTGCTGGCGGCGCATTCGCGCAATGCTTATCGGGCAGTGAACGGCAGCATTACGCTTGTACCGGTTGGCACTACGACACATGTGTTGAGTGAATCGAATGGCACTCTGCAAATGGGACACTTGCAGGCATCGCAGGTAAAGGCCCTTGCGAATGATGTGACGACCTGCGGAGATGAGGAACCTAGCGCCTATGTGACTGAGGTCTTTCAGGGTGATGGCACTACTACGCTCTTTGATCTGACGGAAGAGCCTTTCTTCCCTCCATCTTCAAAGACACACGAGCTTGCCGATCTGTTTCAGGGTCCGGCTGTGAATGCCGCCGTATGGCAGGTGCGCGACCCCGGCCAGCACGTATCACTTACATCCACAGGCCTTACCTGCGCGGGCGGCAACGGCAACGACGGGCAGACCTGCGTCAGTACGATTAGCAGCTTTGAGCTTGGCGGTTCGCTGATCATCGAAGCGAACGGCGTGCAATTCAACGCTGCGAGTACGGGCCTGCTCAGCGGACTGTATTCGGGAGTCATCAGCGCACCGGACTGCATTGCCGGTTTTCAGGTGACGCAGAGCAATGGCGCCAACTCTGTCGCGGCCTTTGTTGCTGGCGCAGTTGCAGGAAATGCATTTACTCCCGCAGCGGGCCACGTGTACACGCTGCGCACGCGCATCTATGCGAAAGAGATGCAGCGCGTGTTGCAGTCGTACTATTCGGTGGATGACACGGGAACGAGACTCTTTGGCGGAACGGCCATTCCGTGCAATGCGAGTTGCGTTCTTGAGATTCAGGACACGACGAACGGTGTGGCACAGACCCCGGTAATTCTGTATGACGGCGCGATCGCGAATGCTCCGGCGGCCGGCGTATATGCTCCACTGAACAGTGCTGGCCTGGATTGCAGCATTCGCAGCGTGCACATTGCGCAGGCGGGACCAGAGTGGGTTGCGAGCCTTCCACTGGGCGGAAGCATAGTGACGCGGCGCATTGGTACCACGGCCCAGGGCGCGGACTGCAGAATAGAACGCACAGGAAAGCTGCGCTTTTATGCGACAAGCGTGCCGCAATCCGGCGAGCTGGTTTTTGTCTCATACCGTACAAAGAGGCGTGCGGTCGCGCGTCTGGCAAACAATGTGTCAACATCGTCGCAAGGTCCCGTGCAGATTCCTGTGACCTCACGATGGATGGGCACCGTCACACATCCGAAGCCGCTCAGTTCTATGGACTGCGAAAATGCCGCCACGGCCATCCTCAATCTTGCTTCGAGCCGCGGCGCAGCGTGGAAGGGCACGTACACCGGATGGAATTTCGAGACACAAGGAGATGTATGGCCGGGAGATGTGCTTGCGATTTCCGCGACTTCCTCCGGCATGGCCGCAAACGTAGTTGTGCGCAAGGTGCAGATTGAGGTGCAGAATACGTCACCGCAACTGAACAAATACACCATCTGGTTTGCCAATGACTGGGCCGAGCCGCTGGCCATCAAGGCGTCCTCTGCTGTTCCGGCAGATACATGGCTGCCGCAGCAACCGCAGACGGTTGAGCCGTTAGACAATCTGCGCGATATGACAGTTTCGGTCAGCTCGTCTGCGATTCAGGTCAGCACCAATGTCACGCCACCTTCCGGCGGCGGCTTTGAAGTACGTCGGCGGGACTGGTCTTTTGGCCCAGGTACGGACTCTGATTTAGTGCTGCGCAGCCCAGTCAGCAACTTCACGATTCCGCGCGAAGCGGTGATGGAGCAGTATTACATTCGCATGTACGATGGCTCGACTCCGCCGAACTACTCGCGCTTCTCGAGCGCGGTATTTGTGAACGTGCCGCTGTAAAACCCATGTCTCTGCGAGGCATGGGACCACCTAGTTTTCTTCACAACTAAGGAAATTGTCATGGACCTATCAACCAACAGTCCCCAGTTCTTCTGGATTGGGATGGGTGTGCTGTGGATTTTTTCGGCAGCGGTGAGCGCGATGGACGCTCCGCGTGCCGATGACAGCCGCTTTTATGGATGGCTCTACCGTTTCACGCATTTTCTTGCGGCGAACCTCGACAGGGCCTTTGGAGCACCAACAACTCAATCAAACACGGAGAAGAAATAGATGGCAAACATCCTTCTTGGCATAGAGCATGGAATTGAAGTGGCAGCAGACGACGTGCTGAAGTTTCTGACGCGCGCAAAAACCATCAGCAGCGAGCTCAATCCCGATGCGATTGCCGGCCTGGGCGTGCTGCTAGGCACCGTTGCGAAGGCCGTAGAAGACGTAAGCGCTGTGGCCAGCAACCCGCTGAACTTTACGCTCGATGCGACCACTGTTCAGGATTTGAAGGCCGTATGGCCAGCCGTGGTCAGGTTTGCGGCTTCCGTCGGAATTAAACTGTAGCCAGGCGGAAGAACTCTGTGTGGTCATGGCCCGCCCATCATCGCCAGGGTTCTTCAGCATGACGGCTGTTCCATCGCTCACACTATAATCATCACTATGGAGCACGCCCCTCTCGTTGGCGTGGTCATGGGCAGCCAGAGCGATTACGAAGTATTAAAAGCTGCCGTTGACCTGCTGAAAGAATTCTCAATTCCTTATGAAGTGCGCGTGGTATCGGCCCACCGCACTCCCGACTGGCTTTTTGAATACGCCGCCCAGGCAGAAGGTCGCGGCCTGCGCGTCATTATTGCCGGAGCAGGCGGCGCGGCGCACCTGCCGGGAATGCTTGCCGCCAAAACGCTTCTGCCCGTGCTTGGTGTGCCCGTGCCTGCAACGATGCTGAATGGCATAGATTCGCTGCTTTCCATTGTGCAGATGCCGAAAGGCGTTCCCGTGGGAACGCTCGCCATCGGCAAGCCTGGCGCTGCCAACGCAGCATTGTTTGCGGCAGAGATTCTTGCAACAACTGACGCAGGGCTGCGCAACCGTCTGCGCGCCTGGCGTGATGCGCGCACGCAGGAAGTCCTCAAGCAGGAGCTGCCGCAATGAGCGCCATCCTTCCCGGCTCAACAATTGGAATTCTCGGCGGTGGACAGCTTGGCCGTATGACGGCGATGGCGGCGCGCTCGCTCGGGTATCGCGTGCAGGTCATGGACCCTGATCCATCGTGCCCTGCGCGCTTTGTTGTAGACGCCTGCTTTGAAGGCGGATGGGATGATGCCCGCGCCGCGGCAGATCTGGCGCGCGGTTCCGATGTAGTCACGCTTGAAATCGAGCAGGTTTCCATCGCCTGCCTTGAGGCCGCGCAAAAATTTGCGCCCCTGCGTCCCGGCATCGCCATAATGCAGAGTATTCAGGACCGTATTCTGCAAAAGAGCTGGCTTGCGGAGAACCAATTCCCGGTTGGCGAATTTCGTGCCATCCATTCTGAGGCGGACCTGCAAAGCGCGGCAAAGGCCCTTGGAGGAAAGCTCTTCGTCAAAAGCGCGCGCGGCGGATACGACGGCCGCAGCCAGGCGAGAATCGGTTTTGCCGAAAAGCAGTCTTCCGAAGCTGAAGTCATCGAAGCATGGAAGTCCCTCGGTGAGCGTCCTGCGATTGCGGAAAAGGCCCTCGATCTTGAAAAAGAAATCTCTGTAATGGTGGCGCGAGCTCCAAATGGCGAAACAAAGAGCTTTCCTACGGCCACCAACCACCATGTGAATCAGATTCTGGCCTGGAGCGTCATTCCTTCGGTCATCCCCTCTTCGTTGGAAGAAAAAGCGCAGAAGCTGGCACGCGATATCGCGGACAAGATGCGCCTGGAAGGCATTCTCGCCGTTGAAATGTTTGTGACGCGAGATGGCCGCCTGCTGGTGAATGAGCTGGCGCCGCGTCCGCACAACAGCTACCACACGAGCGAGCGCGCCTGCGTCACCAGCCAGTTTGAGCAGATTGTGCGCGCCGTGTGCGACCTGCCTTTGGGCGATACTTCTGTGATCGCGCCCGTGGCCATCGTCAATCTCCTGGGAGATTTGTGGATCGATCACGAACCGCGTTTTGACCAGGCACTGCGGGTCCCCGGAGTGCGCCTGCACCTGTATGAAAAGCACCAGTCCCGCAAGGGCCGCAAGATGGGCCATCTTTCCGCAATAGGAAAAACACCGGAAGAGGCCGTCCAGCGCGTGCTTGAGGCTGAGGGGTTGCTCTAAGCAGTCCTCCCGGCTATTCCTTCAGGGGTTTGCGCGCAAAGTAGTACAGCGAAAACGCCAGCAGCGCAAAGGCCGCAATCGAAACTCCCTGGTGATGCAGCAGTCTGTCTGCAAAACTGCCTTCGGCAAACCATACGTGCAGCTCGTTGCCTGTTGCTGTTTCATACAATTTGCGCGCAACACCCAGCAGCCCCATTACGCCGCCCGCGGCAATCAATCCGCTGGCGTACAGTGAACCCGGAGAAACTTCGCTCTCCAGCTCTGAAGCGCTTCCCCCTGCTTTCTCCACGGCGCGATCGGCCATCCAGCGCACAAGCCCTCCGCAGAACATGGCCAGAGTGGTGCCAATGGAAAGATAAGCACCTACCGCAAACGACAGTGAGCGAATGCCGAGCACTTCCACTGCGAGCACCAGAAATACTCCCAAAAAGACCAGCCCCCACGGCAGCTTGCGCGAAAGAATTCCGTTGATGACCGTTGCCATCAAACGACCCTGCGGCGCTGCAGCCTTTTCACTGCCGATGCCCTGTACCCACTGCACCTCAATTTCGCCGCTTTGCGGATTGTAGAGATACTTGCCGTCTGCCAACGCCCTCGAGCCTAAAGCATTCAGCAGCACATACTGGCCACCTTCCACAAAGCCAGAAGAATTGTCCGGTTTTGTCAGCAGAAAGCGCTGGCGCGAAAAGTGCTGTTGCTGCACTTCGACCCCATCATGCGGCTGGGTAATGTCAAACGGGACCGGCTGCTTGAGCAGCATGAAGGTTTCCAGCCCCTTGTTCATGGCGTTCAGAGTGATGCCAATCGAAAATACTGAGACGATGACGCCAACCATCACCGCCACCTGCTGCTTCCAGGGAGTCGCGCCGATCAGGAACCCGGTCTTAAGGTCCTGCGATGTGTCTCCGGCATTCGCGGCGGCAATGCAGACAACGCCGCCGATCATAATGGCCAGTGCGCCAAAGGCCGAGGCCGTCCAGCCCTTAACCAGAAAAATGGCCGCCGTCGCCATGATGGTCGCAATCGTCATGCCGCTGATGGGGTTGGCCGAGCTGCCAATCAGGCCCACAATACGGCTGCTGACGGTGACAAACAAAAATCCAAAGATCACAATCAGCAGCGCCGCGGCAAAGTTGGCGAGCCATCCGGTATAGGCTCCCGGCACAGGCTTGAATGTAAGGAAGAGGAAAATTGCCAGCACCAGGAGTACGCTCCCCCCTACAACAATATTCATGGGAATATCGCGCTCCGTGCGCGAAGAGCGGGTCGTGGCCGCATTCTTCCCCATCATCTTTACGCCTGCGCGCAACGCCCCGACGATCGTTGGCATGGTGCGCAGCAGCGTAATCAGTCCTGAGGCAGCCACCGCGCCCGCTCCCATGGGCCGGATATAGACGCGCCACAAATCACTGGGCGACATCTGTGCAATCGGCACTGTTCCGGGATAAATCGCCTGCGGATAATGCGCTCCGAAAAAGTGGATCGCCGGCATAATCACAAGCCAGCTGATGATGCCTCCGGCAAAGAGCGTACCCGCAATGCGCGGACCAATAATGTAGCCCACGCCCAGATATTCAGGGGTTGCCTCTGCGCGAACCGCTGCGCCGGGCAGCCACTTCGGCTCATAATTCGGGGTGCCGGGCCACGTACCCAGCAGGTTTTCATTCTGGAAGAGCGTATAGAGAGCACCCACGCCAAGACCAAAGAAGACGCGACTGGCAAACGATCCGCCGCGCTCACCGGCAACCAGCACATCGGCGCAGGCGGTGCCTTCGGGATAGGTCAGGTTCCCGTGTTCTTCCACAATCAATTGCCGCCGCAGCGGAATCATGAAGAGCACGCCGAGCCATCCGCCCAGCAGCGCCAGCATGAAGATGCGGATGTATTCGAGATCAAAGCCCAGGAAAATGAGCGCGGGCAGAGTAAAGATGACTCCAGCGGCAATGGACTGCCCCGCGTTCCCGGTTGTCTGAACGATATTGTTTTCAAGTATGGATGCCTTGCCCAGCGCCCTGAGCACGCTGATGGAAAGCACTGCAATCGGAATGGATGCGGCCACCGTCAGACCGGCCCGCAGCCCCACATAGACCGTTACAGCGCCAAACAACAGCGCAAACACACACCCCAGCAGCACCGCGCGAAGGGTAAACTCCGGACGCGATTCATGGGCGGGGACATAAGGCTTAAAATCCTGCAAAGCAGCCAATCTAGAAAAAACCTCCAGGAAACTGATGAGTGTATCAGGACTGCGCGTCCAGCGACACGCTCACTTTGTTCGCCCGTGTATCTTGCTATTGGAAGACTGTGATATCCGCTTCCTTGGATTTCGCTCCAGACGATTCCAAAGGAATCGCTCCACAATTTAAAAGATAATTTGCGGTCGAATTGTTCTCGCCGGTCGTGCCGCACTACTCGAAGGGTGAACTGGGCCGCAAGCCGGTGGGCCTCGACATCATGTTGCGAGTTTTTCTCCAGCAGTGGTTCGCGCTCTCGAAGCCGGCGGTCGAGGATGCACTGTATGAATTGCCGGTGCTGCGTCGCTTTGCCGGCGTCAAACGGATCGCCGGAACAGCTTGGGCGCAACTGGCATCCTGTTATAGATTGTGCACCGCAGGCAGATTCATCTGCCGGATTCTGCTCTACAGTGAATTCATGCGGCTTTTTACAGGAATCGCTCTGGATGATAAAACTGCCCAGTCATTGCATTCTTATGTGAGCAGCTTCCACCGGGAATTTCCGGCGCTGCGCTGGTCTTTGCCGCAGCAGTGGCATGTTACATTGCAGTTTCTTGGTGAGGCGAAAGAAGAATGTTACACAAGCATCGTACAACACTTGCGGACGGTCCGTGCAGACGCAGCAGAGATCCGAATAGGCGGCCCAGCCTTTTTTGAGCGGGCAGGCGTGTTTCACATCGAAATTGAGAAGACAGAATCACTCCTCGCGCTGCATTATCAGACAGAACAGGCGTTAGCATATTGCGGATTTAAACCAGAGGTTCGTCCATATTCACCGCACATCACGCTGGCGCACAATAAAGGACGCGCTTCTTCCGCTGATTTCAAGCGGCTTCGGCATGTAGTGGAAAAGCTTTTTCCAGCGAAATTGTCTGTGTTTACGGCACACGAATTTCTGCTGTATCAAAGCTTCACGGAGCCATCCGGGTCCAGGTACGAAGTGCGCGAACGCTTTCCACTGATGTAATCTGCTTGGCAGCGCATGTCAGAAACAGCAAAAGTTTTTGGACAAGCCGGCATGCCTGCGCCTATGAAAGAACTGGCGCAGCGGGAATAGGGCGCCATTATTCGTAGGCGCAGGGACACAACGGCCTCGCCTGTGCAGTAGGTAAAGTTATAGTGCGAAGCATTAAAAATCTTTATGCTGTGCTTACTTATTGCTGATTTGTTCAGCAATATAAAACATTTGCCCATTTCGTCATTCTTTTTTTCTTTTCTGACTTGGATCCGTATCGAATAAATCCTGTTTATCGCTGAAATTGGATTTATCGAATACCTCAAATTTGCTGTTGAATTCACGCATTTGTTCAAACTAAGTTTGGACATGGAAGTTATTCGGCAGACATTTCATCCTGCGCGTTATCCCAAAGAACGTTCGTAGAAATCCTCTCCTGCGCGCTTTAACTGAGTAGTCAGCTCAATTACAAAATTATAGATTTTTCCTATCTTTCCCTGGAGGTTTTTGCTATGTTGTTCCGGCGTCCTTTATTCCTATCTGTCACAGTCGTAGTTCTATTTGCGGCCTGTCTGCTGCAGGCGCAAACATTTCGTGGCGGCATCAATGGGGTTGTCACCGATCAGGCTGGAGCCGTAATTGCAGGCGCTCAGGTCGTGGCTACCGCCGACGCAACGCAGGTTGCACACACCACGATTACATCCAGTGGCGGCGAGTTTGCATTTCAGGATTTACCGCTGGGCACATATACGGTTACCGCAACTGCCAGCGGCTTCCAGATGATTAAGGTGGGCAACGTCGGCGTAACCGCAGGAACCATCTATACGCTTCCGGTTAAGTTAACAGTAGCTTCGCAGGCTACAACGGTCGAGGTATCTGCTGCAGCTCTGGCGCTGGATACAACTTCGACGACGCAGACAACCGTGCTGCAGAGCAAAGCTGTCCAGGACATTCCCCTGAATGGGCGCGATTTTACTCAGCTGATTGCGCTGACTCCCGGATTTGCAGGATATGTAGGCGGCGGCTATGGGTCGCTGAACGGCACGCGCGCCAACCAGATGAACTGGCAGATTGACGGTATTGATAACAACGATCTGTGGCATAACATTCCCGCCGTCAATCAGGGCGGCGTCTCCGGCATTGCGGGCACTGTGCTGCCGATTGACGCAGTTGAGCAGTTCTCGGCGCAGACGCAAGCACCTCCGGAATCCGGCAGAAATCCCGGAGGCACGGTCAATCTGAGCCTCCGCTCCGGCACAAATGTAATTCACGGAACTGCTTACTACTTCAACCGCAATGAAGCTCTCGGCGCCAAGAATCCATTTACCAAGACAAAGCAGGAAGTGCGAAATCAGAACTGGGGCTTCTCCGCAGGCGGCCCATTTATCAAAGACAAACTTTTCTGGTTTATAACATTTGAAAAACAGAATTTCACCATCGGAGTTCCGGCGCAGGCGACTGAACCGTCACTTGCTTATCAGGCAGAGGCTGAAGCAGTTCTTGCCAATCACGGAATTGCTGTTAATCCTGTTGCCGTTGCGCTTATTAACGGGAAAGGCTCTTATAAGGGTCTATGGCCGAGCTATGCCCTCAGCGGTCCTGCGTCCACAAATAACTACACCAGCGTTGATCCGGAATACGGCTACAGCTATAACGGCCTGATAAAACTTGACTACACGATCAATGACCGCAACAGTCTTTCCGCGCACTGGTTCGCAGGGCAGGGAAATCAGGTAGCTCCGGTAGGCTCTATCCTCAAGGCTTATTACGAAGTGGCTCCAATTCACGTGCAAAACTATGCATTGGTTTATAACCATGTCTTCACGCCAACTCTTGCCAATCAGGTGCTGGCGGGCGTGAATTACTTCAACCAGCTATTCGACGATTTCGAAACCGACTTCAATCCGTCTGCCCTTGGTCTTGTGACCGGCGCGCCATTTCCCGGATCACCCAATATCAATATTGGCGCAAATGGGGAGTTTGATCCCACTGGCGAGACTCCACCTGAGGGCCGCAACGACATCACCGGACATCTTACCGATGACCTCTCCTGGACAATTGGAAAACATCAGTTCAAGTTTGGCGGTGAATATCGTCAGGCGCAGCTGAACGAGTTTTATCATCGCCACGCGCTTGGTTCACTCACGTTTGATGGCGCGCAGGGGCCGTGGACTTCTGAAGACCTTGCGCCATATGGCGGGGACACAAATCTGTTGCCTCTGGCCGATTTTATGGCCGGATATATTTCTCCGACCGGCTCTTCGATTGCTATTGGCGATCCAGAGCGCCAGGTATTCGTGAACACCTTCGATCTATTCGCTCAGGATGCGTGGCAGATTTCTCCTAAGCTATCCTTCAATTACGGCATTCGTTATGACTATGAAGGGCCGCTTCACGACGGCAACAAAGATTTGTCGGTCTTTCGTCCCGATCTGGGTGGAATTGTTTTTCAGGGAGAACAGATCAGTTCACTCTATCAGCGAAGCTGGACCAACTTCAGTCCACGCATAGGGTTTTCGTACCAGGCCACATCTAACACGGTGTTGCGTGGAGGCTACGGCTTCTATTTTGATACTCCTAATCTCAACCCATTTCTCGATAACCGACCCGGCAATGGCGCTCCGAATGGCGTGGAAGGAAACCCAAGCGGACCCAGCCCAGTGTTGACAGTGCAACCAATCAACATCGGCTCATCCAGCCCGATTCAGAGTGGAGTTCCGGTATTTCCATCCAGCAGCGCTGCTGATTGCCCGTGCGCTCTGTTCTCAATAAATAAGAACTTCCGCACGCCTTACAACATGAACTATAACCTGCAAATAGAGCAAAGCCTGAACGGCAAAATGGTGGCGCAGCTGGGATATGTCGGCAGCCAGGGGCGACGCCTCCTGAGCATTCTTGATATCAATCAAAGCTTCGTCAATTCCGGAAGAGGTGTGACTCCCGGGATTTATTCAAAGTTTGTGCAGTCATCCGTGAGCGCGAACCCTCTGGTTGGCACAAATCCCATTAACCAGATTGAGAGTATCGGCACTTCAAATTACAACTCCTTGCAGGCCACTCTAAGAACACAAAGCTGGCATCGGCTCAGTTCCAGCGTGACTTATACATTGAGCCACAGCCTTGATGAAGTAACTGCTTATCGCGGGCAGCTTCCGCAGGACAGCCATAACTTCAAAGGCGACTACGGCAACAGCGATTTTGATGTAAGGAATACATTTGTTGGCTTCTTTTCCTATGAGATTCCTGGATCCAGTCACTGGAAACTGCTGACTTCAGGATGGCAGGCAAATACTCTGCTGACGCTGCATGGCGGCCAGCCGTTCAGTGTGATGTCTTCAAGCGATACTACGGGAACGAATGAAGGTGTGCAGCGTGCGGATGTTGTGGGCAATCCCTACAAGGACGTGCATCACAACTCCAGAACAACGCAATCATGGTTGAATGCAAATGCCTTTGTGAATCCCGCGCAATATACCTTCGGCAATTCACGGCGCAATCAGTACTCCGGTCCCGGGTACGGCTCATGGGACCTGTCGTTCTTCAAAAACACGCCGATCACAGAACGCATCAATACGCAGTTCCGCGTTGAGATGTTCAATCTCACAAATAAGTCTAACTTCGCCCCGCCGCGCAACACGGTTGGTTCGCAGCTAGGTACCCTTTATGACACGATTGGCGATTACAACGGAGCTCCCGGCATTGGCGCGGGCGAGCCATTCAATACGCAATTAGCACTGAAGATCATCTTCTAGCCCTTTATTTAAGACAGGAGCTTCCTCCTCCACTTACCTACCCGGATTCGGGCAGGCTGTATCTCGTGCAAGTTATGGAGTGAATGAATAATGGGAATAAGTCGACGTGAGTTTCTGATGCGGGTCGGTCAGGCTGGTGGCTATGGTGCCGCTTTCACACTGATGCAGTCGCTGGGCCTGTTGCCTGCGCCGGGAGCGAATGCTCAGGAAGCATTGAGGCCGGTTGAGGGCAAAGGCGCCCGTGTTGTGATTCTTGGAGGAGGCATTGCCGGCCTGGTTTCAGCCTATGAACTCAATAAGGCTGGTTATCGATGTACCGTGCTTGAGGCGCGTGAGCGGGTAGGTGGGCGTAACTGGAGCATTCGCCGCGGCACAAAAATACAGTTTGCCGACGGTACTCAGCAGGTTTGCAATTTTGAAGAAGGACGCTATTTCAATGCCGGACCGGCGCGCCTGCCATCGATCCATACCACCATGCTCGGCTACTGCCGCGAGTTGGGAGTGCCGCTTGAAGTAGAAGTCAATACGTCGCGCGGAACGCTGCTGCAATGCGACAGGTTGAACGGCGGCAAGCCCGTGGAGCAGCGGCAGATGGTCAACGATACGCGCGGCCATGTTTCTGAACTATTGGCAAAGTGCGTCCGCAAAGGCGCGCTCGATGAGGATTTGAGCAGCGAGGACAAGGAGCGTATGCTCGCCTTTTTGCGCGAGTATGGAGACCTTTCGCCTGACTACACTTTTAAAGGGTCGGAGCGTTCGGGCTTCAAAGTGTATCCCGGAGCCGGTCTGGCTGCTCCTGAAGCCAAAGATCCGTTGCCAATGCATGCGCTGCTCGATGCAAATCTCTGGCAAGGTCTGCTCGCTGAAGATGTGATCGACTGGCAGGCAACGATGTTCCAGCCTGTCGGCGGTATGGACAGAATCCCGGCTGCATTTGAGAAGAAGCTGGGCAGTATTATCCGCTATGGCGCGGATGTGAGGCAGATTCGCCAGTCGCCAACAGATGTGACTGTCACGTATCTCGATCAGAAGACCGGGAAATCCGATTCGATCACGGCGGATTATTGCATCTGCACGATGCCCTTCAGCGTAGTGAAGACGATTGATACGGATTTTTCTTCTGATGTGAAGGCCCTGATCAGCGAAACCAGTTATGACTCTGGTTATAAAGTGGCGTGGGAGGCTCGGCGCTTCTGGGAGCAGGAATATAACATCTATGGCGGCCTTTCTTATTTGCGGCATATCGTGGATGTCGTGTGGTACCCAAGCGCCGAGTTCTTTTCGTCGAAAGGCATCATCGTCGGCGGCTACTCCGTTGAGAACGGCACCGACTTCGGACGGCTTCCGAATATCCAGGCAAAGCTCGATGCCTCGCGCACGGCAATTGAAAAGCTGCATCCAGGTTGTTCGAAAGAATTAACAAATCCTGTCTACATCAACTGGGGCGAGATCCCATTCAATCTCGGCTCGTGGGTACATGGTTACGGAAGCGATTATGCGAATACATATAAGCGCATCATTCTTCCGGACCGCCGTGTGTACTTCGCCGGCGACCATACCAGCCACATCGTCGGCTGGCAGGAAGGCGCGGCGCTTTCTGCGCATCGCACCATCAACCAGATTGGAATTGCAGTGCAGCAAGGAAATTCAAGCAAGGTTTAGAACATTTCCCTATTGGTGTAGACCAGGCACATAGCCGTCATTCTGGGCGAAGAGCCTCGGTTTGAGATTCTTCGCTTCGCAGAATTAGCTTCTCCACATTCAGGAAAGATGTGTATGCGGAGCATCCCGCAACTGCTTCGTCAATGGAAGCGGCTCCAGCCCCGCAGTCGATGAGCTCATAACCTCTTTATATGCTGTGCGAAATTTCTCCATGTCTGCCCGCGTGCCTACGGTTACACGTACATATGTGGGCCAGGATGGCCATACTCGGCCAACATAAACATTTTTCTTCTGCATGGCCGCAAGCACTTCTTTGCCTTGCCGCCCGGTGTCGAGCATGAAGCAGTTGCTTTGTGAAGGCGTGAACTTATAGTTATTCGCCGCAAGCCATTCGAAGGTCTCCTGGCGGGTATCTGAGTTCATCTTTTTACGCTGCGTTACAAGATCTTTGTCCTGCAGACTGGTTGTTGCCGCCGCCACTGCCATAATGGGTAGCGCATTCATTCCGTAGAGTTGCAGCTTCGCAAGCAGGTCAGGCCGTCCAATGGCCAGGCCGCAACGCATGCCGGCCATTCCGTAGAGTTTTGAGAATGTCCGCAGAACAATGACGTCTTTGTCCGCTTTTACAAAGTCAAGGGACGGCGTGGCATCGGAAAAATGGATATAGGCTTCGTCAATCAGCAAAATTGAGCCTTTGGGCTTATTCGCAACTGCGTAGGTAATGTCATCGTGGCTGGTGATTGTGCCCGTCGGGTTATTGGGATTGCAGATGTAGAGCACACCCGCGTTCGGATCGGCTGCGACCATTGCCTTTACATCGTGGGCATAATCTTTCGTGAGAGGAATCTGCAGGATTTTTGCGCCGCTGAATTTCGCCGCATACATTCCCGCCTCATAACCGGGATCAGCGGTTACATAAGGCTTGTCCTTTGAAGTGAATGCAAGGACGGTGTAATGCAGAGGCTCGCTTGATCCTGCATAGGGCATGACATATTCCGGCTTCAGACCCTCCATTTCGCTGAAGGTATTTACCAGCTTCAGAGTCAAATCAAAGTCGTAGCGTCCTCCTTCCGGGATCAGGCTGGAGATGGTCGCGCACGCGCCAGAGCAGGGGCCTAGCGGGTTTTCGTTGGCGTCGATGCGGACTGCGTCTGCCGGGATATTCTTTGCTACGCGGCGACGCTGCGCGTGCGCCAGATGCGCTTCAGTGAGTATAGGAATGGAGGCGGCAATGGACGTGGCTGCGGAATAGCGGAGAAATGAGCGGCGGGAAAAACGAGCGAGTGGAAGCTCGATCGGACACATAGATGTCTCCCTTGTTTTGTATTACAGCAAATTTAGCCTTGCTCCAAGCACAGATACAAGCGCTAATAGCAATTTTTGCGCATATTTCTAACGTTTTTTTCGCCAAATAAGAGCGGGTTATTGCAGTTTGCCGATATGCGCATGCGCCGGTGGGCCTGTGTCGCGTCAACACTCAGAAATGGAGAGCGAACTATAGACGAAGCCTGGCTAGCGATGTCGATCTCGTTTGAAATCATTCCTCACGGTAATCTGAAGTTGTGAGGATGTATATCCGGCGCGTTCCTTCAGCTTTGTGGAAGGCTTCAAGCTTACCTTATATCGATCGGTGGATATGGAAAAAACGGATGCCCCTGATACTTTATTAATGCTCAGTGGAGTTATAAGCTGAAGGGTACTCGCAGTATGTAGCGGAATATCCGCATTGATGTGTAGATTATCGTCAGCCCACTTGATATTCGTGATTTTTATTTGGCTGCTCTGATCCCCGAGTTGAAGAGACGCCTTGGGTAGAGTAAGAGAAACACCCCCAACAAATCTTACAGAATAATGGCTTGTACCCGAAGGAATCTCTGCATCGAGATGTACTTGCTCTTCGGCGGAGAAGCCTCTCGTATCGCAGTTGACATGGCGACCATCAATATCACAATTCAGCAGGCGTGCTCCCAGCGGTATACGAGGTTCATAAATGAGCTTTATCGGTTGGCCGTGATTGATTACTTCGAGCCTGGTATTTTTATCGTCTTGATGCAGTGAGATATCCAGCAGGCCACGCGATGTAGCAATGTGCTTCATTGATGCTTCAGCCCATTGCGCAGGCAAATGAGGCGTGAAGGTAATGCTGTTATGAAGACCGTCAATCTCCAATCCAAAAAGCCCTCTGATTGCGCTATCCAGGAGCCCTGCGGATGACCATGTTTGCTCCGGAACAGATTCCAGTTGCGGATGGTAGAAGTTTCCGGCTAGCACTTCGTGCAGGTGGCCGAGGGAATCGAGCGAGTTCCATGGCATAAGGCCGCTCCAGATCGAGAAAGCTGTATCCGGACGATGCATTTTCCAGAATGCCATTGCCGCACTGGCAGAGTTGAGTGCGGATACGCTTCCCATCGCATAGGAATAAGGATTGTAGATGGACGAGTCTGCGGCGACGCTGCGCGTGCCCCAGTCAGTCTGAAACTGCGCTGACGCAAGCTGGTCGAGAATCTCTTCATTCTGCTCTGGAGAAAATACTCCCTGCAGGATGGAGGAATAAAATCCGCTCCTGCGCGTGAAGATGGCCTTACCGGAGGTTGTGTGCCCATCGATCCAGAAATGGTGTGCTGCGTCCCAGTAGTTGGCGGCAATCGCCGCACGTGCCAACCGATTGGATTCGCGCGCCTCTGCTGCTTCCTGCGGGTGGCCGGTCTGATCAGCGAGATCGGCAAAGCCTGCCGTTGCCGCCACCCATTCTGATGAAAGTTCCAGATCATCCTCCGGCCGCTCCTGCTCGTTCGCGCCTTCCTTATCAGCGGGGATATGAGGAAGATGGTCCTGCGGGTGAATGATGGAGCGGCAATAAATGTAAGCGGCTGCAATGGAATCCCAATGCTCACGTGCGAAAGCAGTATCGCCGGTGATGGAGACATAGCGGGCAACCACGGCGAGATAATCGAAGCTGATGTCCACATGCACAAACATGTAGGGATACTTTGACCAGTCGATGTATCCGGCGCTTTGCGATATCTCATGCCAGATCATTCCCGTCCTTTTGTCCTGGTACTTCGTGATGAATTCCAGCTCATCGCGCGCTCGCGAGTATTGGGCTGTAGCAAGAAGCCCGTTCACAGCGACGAGCCCATCCCCGGCGAAGAACCAGTCATATTGCGGGCGCCGCTCATTTCTCGATGGGCCATAGCCTGCGACAATGCCGCATCCGATTTTCGAGTTGCAGACCCATGCCTGATCGAGTGCAATATTCGCCCATGCCAGTGCCTGATTCACTTTTTCATCCGGGGTGTGGATTTGAAGCGAAGACTGCTCAAGGTCTGCGTAGTGAGTCTGAGATTGCACTTCGAGATTTTGCAGGCTTTCGGATAATGATTTGACGGTGGCTGCGGCATTGCTCGTTCCCTGTGGATTGAGCGCGATATAGAGAGTTGCGGCGGCAGAATCACTTGTCCTCTCAGGACGCAGTGTGAGGGCCAGCGTATTATCCGTATGTAGTGTCGTGTTGGCAATCTGGTCATTGGCAACGATCTGCGGTGAAGCGATAACTGCTGAATTGCCATGCAACGGTTCGGAGATGACATATCCGGAAGCGGCGGAATTCCATGCGGTGCTCTGTCCTCCAAGAGCGCCCGGCCACATGAGATTAAGGACCGGCGTGAAATGCACTACGATGTCGGTAGGTTGCGGAGAGTTTACTTCATACGTGATGATGGCAGCTGGCTGATCGATAGGGACAAAGAGCTTCTCCTTCACGATGTAATCAGGCCCAATGTACGTGCGCGTGATGGAATCCGGACGGTAGATCACTCGCCGCAAAAGTAGTCGGCCGTCGCTCTCGCTGGTTGCGCCTTGCGGCTGAAAGCCAATGCGATAGTTAGAAAGTATCTGGAACGGATATGCCCACGCTTCCAATCCCTGCTCTGAATAGCCCATCAGTGCCGCACGCTGCCCGTGAACTGCGACAAAGCGCTGCCCTGCAGAAGCATCTGTGCTTAGCGCCAGGCTTTCCAGCGATGGTTCTTGTCCCCAAGTCGAAATAAGCGCGCCAACGAAAAGAAACCAGAGCAAATATTTCAGGAGTTGCTTCATCTGTTCTTGAATGGAGTCCTATCATAATGGATAAAGAATAAGGGGCGAACCATGATAATCCGCCCCATGGATAGCCTTTCCCTTAGTTTAGAACTGGAAGCGCGCTGCGAATTGCAGGCGGCGCATCGAGGTTCCATCCTGGGTGGCGACAATGCTCGAAATCGTTCCGGCATTGCCGTCCTGGCAGTCTACGCAGGAGTCCGGTTGCCCAAGGTTGGGGTGATTGAAGACATTGAATGCTTCAGCACGCAACTGGAACCGCACACCTTCACGAATATCAAAGGATTTGGCGAGCGACAGATCGGTATTGAAGAGTCCTGGTCCAAAATACGAATTGCGTCCAACATTGCCGAATGTCCCGACTGCCGGACGCGAGAACGCTCCGAACGACGATTGCGGGCCACTCGATTGCAGTGCATAAGGAGACGGTGTGAAGTATCGAACCTTGTGCGCAACAGGATCGAGAGAACCGGATCCTAGATTAAAGCTCGCTCCAGTGCGGTTCAGATAGCATATGCCAAGATCATTATCTGCTCCGCAGTTTGTATAGCTAGGCGTGAATGGCAATCCCTGCTCCCAGGTGAGGGCGCCATTTAGAGCAAAACCACCAATGATCTGATTCACCCATCCTGGAGCACCGCTGCCGATGGCCTTGTTGCGGCCAAAAGGCAGATCCCAGTTGCCGGCAAACACAAAAGCATTTGGACGGTTGTAATAACTTGGTCCCCAGCCTACGCGTGGATTGATGGCAAAGTAATACGATTCATGCGCCAAAGCGCGCGACCATGTGTAGTGCGTTAGGAATTGCAGCCCATTACTGTAGCGCTTTTCCAGCTTGACCTGAAGCGCTTGATAGCTGGAAGTGGCCTGGTTGGCGTTGTAGCGCAGGCTCTGGGTCCAACCGAATGGTTTACCAAAGGTCAGACCAAGCTGTCGTTGCGCAGTGCCATTGAAAAAAGGCCTGCGCTCGTTTTGCGTGTAAGTCACGCCTGTATTTGGATTGATCTGATCGAAGCCGGCGATGGTCTGCTGGTTCGGATCAAATTGGTTAGACGAGTCAAACATGTTATGCACGCCATGACTGCCAACATAGCCAATTTGCAATGACAGCGTCGGAGTAATCTCCTGCTGCAGCGTCAAATTCCAGGCATCGAGCGTTGGCAGACGAACCCACAACGGGCGAGTCGGAACGCTCACGCCATCCGGCAACGGATAATTGCCATCGGCAGGAATCGGAGCAAAACTGAAAGATGGCGGCCCTTGCGTGATGTTGAAGACAGCTGCAGCATTGGATACCGGGTTTAAGTTCTGCGACACCTGAATCGGATATGAGAAGGTCAGCACTTCGCCATAGGTATCACCTGACCATCCTTGGCCGTAGACGCGTCCATATCCGGCACGGATCACCGTGGTTGGTTTGATCTGATAGGCGAAACCGAAGCGCGGGGCAAAGTTGTTCCAGCTCTTCTCTACATTCAGGTTCGTCCCGTAATTTCCGTAACCGGCGATGCGGATATTCCCCGTGCCAAGATCGAGCAGACCTCCACGTCCTTTGCCATTGACAGATTCAGGGAAATACCACTCCCAGCGCAGGCCATAGTTGAAAGTGAGTTTCGATGTCAGTCTCCACTGGTCCTGAGCATAGTAGAAAAAGCGCTTCTGCCGTTCCTGCGCATCAGTGAACTGGGTTTGAGTGCGCTGGAATGCGGTTACATCGCCGAGCAGGAACGTGGCAAAACCCAGACCAGACGAAGTAGTTCCATTGGCCGGGTTAAGAACTCCCGCAGTCCGTGTCTGGGCAAAGTGGTAATTACCGGAGCGCAGATTGTTATTGTCGAGCCCGATGAGGTGGTTCAACCCATAGCGGAGGTCAACCCCGAATTTGATATTGTGGTTGCCAATCTGGTGCGACCAGTTATTCACGATCTGATACTGGCTGGAATTTTGCAGGAACTGTGCCGCGGAGGTTCCATATTCGAGATTGCCGCCACCATTCGTGCCATTGCTGGCGTTGTCGATGTTGAATTGTGGGAGACCGCCATTCAGCGCAAGATCGCCCACGTTTGCGTTGGGAATGCCGAGCTCATTTCCAAGCGGCCGATGGAAGTCCGGCCCGTGCTCATCTACATGAATGCGATAGTAGCCAAAACGAAAGTCTGTAAGCCAGGTTGGAGAGACAACATAGTCGCCGCCTGCAGCGATGCTCTGATCGCGCGCATCATCAGTACCCGCAAAGCCGCCGCTGCCAAAGCCCTGCCCGCCCCCGCGCCAAAATATGGAGAGCCTGACAATTCAGAGCCAAAGTAGGTATAGCGCCCAAAGAGATGCAGCTTATCACTAGTCCTTCCATCAATGCGAATATCGAATTGATTCGTATTGAAAATGCCTGATCCTGAGGCGGCATAATTGTTGACAATTCCCGCTCCGGCAACATTCGGCTCAGGCATCTTTTTCATCAGATTGATGGCGGGTGCAGCCAGGCGATTGGCGGGAATGATGTTGTTGGGGAACGGAGTTCTTCCCGCCAAGCCTGTCTCATTTGTGGACGGGTCGAAAATTTGACCCTGTCCTCCTTGCAGATACTCACTGAGATTGCAATCATTGCCGGATGTGCACGTTTGGTGCGCCAGCTGCGTCGGCACTGTAGTCAGTACTGCGGAGCCGGTTTTCTCACGCAATCCCTGATAATCACCGAAGAAGAACAGCTTGTCCTTGAAAATCGGACCGCCAATGGAGCCGCCAAACTGGTTGTGGAGATTTGGCGCGATGTATCGTCCAGTTAAAGGATTGCGCGTCGACTCGGTAAAGGGATCACGGGCCTGTTGCGCATCGGAGCGACGATATTCAAATGCCGAACCATGAAACGCATTGCTGCCTGACTTCGTCTGCGCAGTGACCAGTCCTGCCACAGCCTTGCCGAATTCGGCATCATAGTTCTGCGAAGTGACCTTTTGTTCAGACACAGCGTCCAGGTTGGGATTGATGACAGCAACGCCTATGATCGGGTCTTGGTTGTCGGTTCCGTCCAGCTCGTAACCAGTAGCGAAGGGCAATTGTCCATTGACCTCGATTTGTTGACTACGTTGCGGATTATTCGCTTCGCCCACGTTCCAGCCGATATAGGTGGTTCCCGGGGTGAGCAATTCGAATGCGGTAAAGTTTCGGTTCAGGTTGGGTAGATTTTCAATGGCGCGCGAGTTGAGAATCGTGCTGACATCGGCGCGGTCTGCTTCCAGCAGTGGCGCTGCGGCACTCACCGTCACAGTGTTTGAAACCGAGCCAACGGTAAGCTGCAAATCGACTTTCGGCTGGGTATCAGCGTAGACGATCACATTATCTACAGAACTGACCTGAAAACCGCCCGCTTTTGCTTCGACCCGGTAGGTGTCCGGAATAAGATGTTGAACGGTATAGGCGCCGTTTTCATTGGTCTGGACGCTGACCGCGGTTCCTTTACTAATATCTGTGACTGTAACGGTCGCGTTTGGGATGACAGCACCGGTATTGTCGGTGACGGTTCCGAAAATGGAACCGTAAACCGCCTGTGCTCTCGCCGAGGCTGTACCAATAACCAGACAGAGGAGCAAAAAAAAGATCCATTGCAAGTTGTAGAGGAATTTTCTAGTTACATCTGAGGACCTTTGCATAACTGCCTCCTGAAAAATCTACTGCCAGGAATATGAAGAAACCAGAACTGCTGTTCTCCCGCATACCGGAAATAGTGCAATCCCGGGGACTGCTTTTCGTAGCACATTGCTCTCACCTGCTGTTCGCCATGTCAGCAGATGATCCAAATATCGGTGCAGAAATAGACGACTGTAAACGTCAACAACATGCTTTTACGGTGATTTGACCCGTCAAATACTGCATGAAAGAATCAATTCTGGGCTATGACCGCATTCCATAAATCGTTTGGAATCCATAGCATGGAAGATGTGCGATGGGCATTAATCGAGCGCATTGCGTCGAGTCGTCATCTGAAGTCTTCCGTCAGATTACGTGAATTCTTGTTTTATACGGCAGATTGTGCCATCCGCGAAGCACCGGAAGACGCAACTGAGCAACAGATCGGGATTCGAGTTTTTGATCGGCACCCAGGATACAATTCCAGCGAAGACAGCATTGTCCGCACCCACGCCCGGCTTTTGAGGCAAAAATTGGCGGCATATTTTGCCGAAGAGGGAGCGAACGAAGAGCTGATTGTGGAAATTCCTAAAGGCCACTATCTCCCGATTTTTGTATCAAAAAAAAAGGAGATGGGAGTTCTTGAACCTGTTCCCGCCAATGGCGAAGTAACCAAAAAGCCCATCCTCGAAACCATCCCGAGTAAGAGCAAAGTTTGGTCATGGAAATGGCTCCTGTTGTTATTGCCGATAGTCATTGTTTCAACCGCTCTGCTTTGGCAATTGTGGATGAAACCTGTATTTGCTGAAACGCCGGTAGAAAAATTCTGGAAGCCATTCCTCACCGATGATCCGCCGCTCGTAATTTTCAGCAATGCCATGTTCACAGGTGACTCCAGGAGCGGCCTACGCTATGCGAACCCTCCGGAACAGGGGATCAGTCCTCTGAATGCCGACGATTATGTCGATACATATACGGGCATTGGAGAACTTGCTTCTGTCTATACACTGACCAGACTTTTTGATTCTCGACACGCGCATTTCATTCTTAAGCGCAGCCTGCTGACAACGTGGGATGAGGCCAGGAGCAAGAACCTTGTGTTCATTGGGTCGGTTGCTGAAAACGTATCCTTGCGCGTATTGCAATCCACCACTGACTTCACTATGACTACCGGTCCTGGTTTTTCAGGACTACTCAATCATCATCCCAAACCGGGTGAGCCACAGTTGTATTCGCGCCCTGAACATCCATTGACAAAGGATTACGCCATTCTGGCGCTTCTCCCCGGAGTGCAGCCAGGTAAAAAAATGCTGATCTTCAGCGGGCTGACAACCTTTGGAACGCAGGCGGCAGTCGATTATGTCTGCCATCCGGATACGGCGGCGGAACTGCTTCGGCAGGTTACTGGAAAAGACCATCAGATTCATTCCTTTGAAGCTGTGCTGGAAACAGAGATCGGCGGAGGAGTGCCCTTGCGCACACACCTGGTGACGGTTCGCATTCATTGAATCGGTTGAAGCTGCAGCTCATTTTCAGAATGAGCCTTGGATGCTAAGGCTGCCTCCTGTTTCGCTTCATCCTCCAATCCAACTCTGTGGTATGCCTGTGCGAGCAGTGAGTGCGTAAGGAAATTAGCGGGGTCCATTTTTTCACCGTGCTTTAAATACAGAATTGCAGTCTGTGGATCATCCCGACGCAGCAGCACCTTGCCCATCTGAATGAATGGTCCAGTGCTGGTGCGGTCGAGCGAAATAGCCTTAGTCAATGCTTCCTGCGCCTCCTGCAGCTTCCCAGTGCGGCTGTAAACATCTCCCAGGCGATCGTAGGTAGCTGCATAGCTGGGATTGATGCGCCGCTCTTGTTCAAATTCGAGCGTCGCATGTTCGATATCACCCTTGTACAGGTACACCTCTCCAAGGGTGAAATGTGCAAGTGGCAGTGCCGGATATAGCTGTACTGCCTTGGCCGCCTGCTCTAACGCGAATTCCGGGAGATTAGCATTCATCAGCATGGTGGCGAGAAGCAGATAGGCCGATGCTGAATTAGGCGCGACGCTGAATTCCGTCGCGAAAGCTTCGCGCGCATTATCGTATTGGCCTGCGGTCATGTAACAGAGGCCAAGCACGTAATTTGAATCGGCATTCGCATTCGGCATCCATTGGCGCACACGAGAGAGATAAGAAATAGCTTCTGCAGGTCGTCCGAGACGATACAACGTGAGGCCCTGCATCTGCACAGATTCAAGATCATTGGGGTCTTCCTTGATAGCCATGTCAAATGCCTTTTGCGCTTCAATCAGTTTGCCAGTCCGATAGTATGCAATTCCCAGAATATGCTGAACACCCTTGACCGGTGGCTGTTGAGCAGCCAGTTGCCGCAAAATGGAAAATGCCTCCGCGCTTTTACCTTGACGCAAAAAATTCTGAGCTTCTGCAAGCGATGGTTGACTCGATTGTTGCGCCTGCGCGAACCCTAAAAGGGTTGCGATGAACAACACAGTTACAAATACAAAAGGACGCATTGCACTCGACATACTGCCTTCATTTACCTTTCTCATCGGGATGGCCATTGAACACCGCTCTCTTCGCTGCTGCACGGGAATTTTGCCGCGCCTATGGCAAACGGTCCGTTCGGTTCGTATTCGATCACGCTTGCTTTGACGTGTTCGATCAACCAGACGAGAGGCCTTCACGACCTATTTCCCTAAGAGGTCCTTCCCTCCGTCCGCCGAGAATGTAGAATATTCCCGCCGACTTCTTGTGGTTGTGCGGGTTTGGCACCATCCCACGCCTCCGTCACGGTTTACACAGACTTCCTCCCAAGGTCAAGCATTTTGATGAGCGTTAGCGAGCTCTTGCGAATACCTGCTGCAGTGTTCGGGGCTTGTGATTCAGGATTGTATCGAGGAACCGGAGCATTCCGACCTGGAAATTTTGGTGCAGTTCTGGCCGAAGGCAAAGCAGGACTGCGCAGCATACCAACCTGAAAGTGAGCCGGGGAACTTGATCGGTATCACAATCGCAAAGGGAAAGAGACCCTAAAGCAACAAATGAGCATACTTTTACAAGCCGCCGGGTTCGGGTGGGATGGAATGCCGATCCGCGCATTCCTATTGCATAAATTCCTGACAAAAATTTGACGCCCGAGACTCTTGCAAGAGATGCGGTTCGCGTTTTATGATTCAAACAATCGTTTTAAACATTCGTTTAAATAGGTAATCATGGTTGCTAAGAATCGAATTAAGAAGAAGCGACGGGTTGGGTCAGCCCGTATCCAGGAGCAGGAGGATGCGCGCGCGCGACTGATTGATGCGGCCATCGCGCTCTTTGCCGAGAAAGGCTATGAGGGAACTAGTGTGCGTGATCTGGCAAAAGCGGCGGGCGTGAATGTGGCGGCGGTGAGCTACCACTTCGGCAGCAAGGATGCGCTTTATACCGAAGCACTGCGGGCATGCCTGGCTCCCTGTGCTGAAATGCGCGACAGGATGCAGACGCATCTGGATGCGGCCCGACGCGGGAAGGGCCGCAGAGCTGCAGAAGAGGCGCTGCGGGCATGCATTCGAGAGTTTCTTGAAATGATGGCGTCGCCGGCGGCAAGGCACAGCCATCTCGTGATGCGCGAGCAGTCAGAGGGCAAGCCGCGGTTTGAGCCGGTCATACGCGAGTTCTTTCAGCCGGTGGGCACGATTCTACGCGAGGTGATTTTGATGCTTGCGCCAAGGCTTCCGGAGATGAGCGTCTTTATGACTATTTCGGGAATCATCGGGCAATGCATTCACACGCTCAAGGCGCGCGCATCGTATCGCGTGCTTGCCGGCGTGGATTCGCACAGCCCGGAGTATATCGAGATGGTCTCAGCGCACATGGCGCATCTGGTCGCGCTCGGGCTGCGCGGGCTGGAGCGTGAGAAAGGAGCGAGCTAGCGATGTGGAAGATTGCGATCAAGATGCTGATGGGCGACCGCAGCAAATATTTCACGCTGGTAAGCAGCCTGGTTGTCGTTTCGTTTTTGTTTCTGCAGCAGGGGTCCATTTTCTGTGGGCTGATTCTGCGCACAGCACGGCCTATCGAAGTGGTTGGGGCGCCGATCTGGGTCACAGACCCGCAACTGCGCAGCGTGGATGAAAGCAAGCCGCTGCTCGATACGGATTTGCAGCGAGTGCGGAGCGTTCCCGGCGTAAAGTGGGCTGTGCCGTTGCTGCTGCAACTGGTTTCCGCGCATTTGCCGGATGGCAATTATCAGACGGTACGTTTGTATGGCCTGGACAACGATACGTTCTTTGGCCGTCCGAGAATGATTTCGGGCAATGGGCAGTTGCTGGTGCAGGATCAAGCCGTGGTGATTGGACGAGCGGAATCGGAGAAGCTGAACAACCCGAAGCCGGGGCAGGTCTTCGAGATGAATGACAACCAGGCGCGCGTGGTAGGCATCGCGGATGTACCGCGCGATTTCTTTTCTTATCCATTTGTGTATGCGTCGTATGATCGTGCGCTGCAATATGCGCCGCAGCAGCGCAAGCAGCTGAATTTTGTGCTGGCGGCTCCGGCGGATGGATTGCCAATAAGCGAAGTTACGCAGCGCATCCGCAAAACTACTGGCCTCGCTGCGTACTCCGAGCAGGAGTTTCGCTGGCTGACGATGGGCTATTACCTGAAGAACACCGGAATTCCCATTGCGATTGGCACTTCGCTGGCGATGGTGTTTCTGGTGGGCATGTCAATTGTGGGACAGACGTTCTATCAATTCGCGTTGCAGAATGAGCGCTACTTTGGCGCGCTGAAGGCGATGGGCACAAGCGCAGCGACGCTGACGAAGATGATTCTCTTGCAAGCGCTGCTTGTTGGACTGGTCGGCTTCGGCGGAGGCGCCGGGCTGGGCGGCATCTTTGGGATGATCGCCGGCGGGCAGGACAGCAAGATGGCCTTCAATACGCCATGGCCGCTGGTGCTGATTAGTTTTGTAGCGATCATTGCCATCTGCCTGCTCTCAGCGCTGATGAGTATCCGAAAAGTAGTGAAGCTTGAACCAGCGGTGGTGTTTCGTGGCTAATATGAACGCATGCAATACAGCAAATGGCACGCACGCGGCGTGTCTGCGTGGCGTTACGAAATTATTCGGCATGGGGACGACGGAAGTTCACGCGCTGAACCAGGTTGATTTCAATGTGCATCAAGGCGAGCTTCTGCTGCTGGTCGGGCCGTCGGGTTGCGGCAAGACGACGCTCTTGAGTGTGCTTGCTGGAATCCTTGATGCAACTTCCGGCGAAGTCGATGTTTTCGGGACGCGTATTGACAAACTCAGCCAGCAGGAGAAAACAGCGTTCCGGCGTGACAATATCGGCTTCATCTTTCAGCAATACAATCTGCTGCCCACGCTTACGGCCGCGGAGAACGTCGCGATTCCGTTGCTGATTCACCGCACGGATTTCGAACTAGCCGTAGCCAGAGCAAAAGAATATCTCGAAAAAGTTGGCATGGCGGAGCGCGCTGACTTTCTGCCGTCACAACTTTCCGGTGGCCAGCAGCAGCGCGTAGCGATTGCGCGCGCCTTGATCACAGAACCCAAGCTGATCGTGTGCGATGAGCCTACTGCGGCGCTCGATGGCGAAACAGGAAAGATGGTCCTCGAAATGTTCCGCTCAACCGCGCTGACAGACAATCGCGCCATTGTCGTGGTGACGCATGACAACCGTATCTTCCCCTATGGCGACCGCATTGCGGAGATGCTGGATGGGCGGATTCTTTCAATTCATGAGAATGAATTTGCTGCGGGACATAGAAAGGAGAGTATCCAATGACGAAGCGGCTGAGTATTTTTCTTCCGCTGTTCGGCGTGGTTCTGATTGCGGTGTGGGTGACCGTGTCCGCGCGACGCGTGCCGCATGAGAAACCGCTGGCTGCGCCTCCCACTGCTCCGACTGTGAATGCAATCGCCGCGACCGGAATCGTCGAAGCATCCGACCGCAACTACAATCTTGCGCCTCCGGTATCGGGCCAGTTGAGCGTTCTGTATGTGAAGGAAAACGACATCGTCCATCGCGGCGACAAACTCTACGCGATTGATGATCGCGAGCAGCGCACAATCGTCGAGCAGGCGGAGGCAAATGTGGCTAAAGCGCGGGCCGCTGTGCAGACGGCACAGGCGGACATTCTCACGCAGCAGGCCAATATGAACAGCGCCAAAGCCGCAGTTGATACGGCAAAGGCAACCTATGATGACGCGGCGCAGATTGCCGGACGTGATGAGGGTCTGCATAAGGACGGGATCATCTCAGACCAGGCATACATGACCAGTGCCAAGACCCGCGATGCCGACAAAGCACGCTGGCAGCAGGCGGAGGCGCAGTTAAAGCAGGCCGAAGCACAACTACACAATGCCGAAGCATCCCTCGCAGAACAGCAGGCCAACCTGCAAACCATGATTGCTACGCGTGATCAGCAACAGGTGCTGCTCGACAAGATGACGGTGCGCGCTCCGGCAGATGGCAAAATCCTGCAGGTGAATAACCGTGTAGGTGAATATCTTTCCAGTACGTCTGGAACTTCGCCGGTACTCTTTGGCGATACAGATTCTCTTATGGTGCGCGTGGATGTGGATGAGATCAATGCGTCCCACGTGCTCCCCGGCTCAACAGCAACCGCGATGCTGAAGGGCGATTCGTCGCGTCAGTTTCCCATGCAGTTTGTGCGGATTGTGCCTTATATGGTGCCGAAGCAGAACCTGACCGGCTCGAACTCAGAACGAGTAGATGTGCGCGTGCTTCAACTGGAATTCAAGTTTGAGCCGCCGCGATTCCCCGTGTATGTTGGGCAGCAGGTGGATGTATTCATTCATTCGCCGGAGCGGGCAGCGAAGTAGATTAATCTTCAATGACTCCGGCAAAGAGGGGCGTTCCTTTTTCAAGTGAGGACGGCGCGCGGCAGCCAGCAAGTAAGCCGGGTTGAATCTTCGTTCATGCATAACAGCTCCAGAAAAAACACCGCGGGAAATCTCGCCTCTCACTCATCAGTTGCCAACTTCCTCGCATCTTCGATCAGGCTGACGCAGAAAGGGCAAATCCTGCGCAGCCATTGGCGCGGCTCGCAATCCGGAGGTTGCTCTTCAAGAGCCATCCAGGCCTTGAGCAACGCGAGAACGAGGAGCAAGCGAGCCGCGGAGCGATCTCCTTCGAGACGCAACATCTGGCGGTAGACCTCGTCTTTGAGCCGGTTGGCTGTCCGTTGGGAAACTCGCTTCTGTTTCATCGCAGCACTTCCTCAGAAAGCATTGGCGTCACAAGCGGGCCGCCGGGGGCAGGCCCATCCACTTGAAAAAACTCATGGCGGGACACCAGTTGGTGAATGCCGACTGCAGCAGGTTGAGTCCAACGAATGCGGTGAGCCAGAGCCACTCGACAGAGACCCAGTGGGCAAGTGCAAGAGACACAAGCACGATTACGCCGGCCAGCAAACGAACGGCACGTTCAACAGTCATTGTGCAATCTCCTGTTGCGTGAGAGAAGCGGGTGTTTCGGCCTGCGATTTTCCGTCGTGCAACATGTAATAGAGCACCGGAACGGCAGGCCAGGACAGGAATGTGGAAGCAACGCCACCGGCAATCAGCGAGAGACCGAGGCCCTGAAAGATAGGATCAGCAAGGATCACGGAGGCGCCGGCGATGACACCTGCGGCGGTCAGCAGGACCGGCCGCAGACGGACAGCTCCGGCATCGACGACCGCTTCAGCAAGCGGCATGCCCTGGGTGCGGCGAAGCTCGATGAAATCGACAACGATGATCGAGTTGCGCACGATAATGCCCGCGCCGGCAATGAAGCCGATCATAGAAGTGGCCGTGAAGAAAGCTCCGATCATGGCGTGCGCCGGAAGAATGCCGACCAGCGTAAGAGGAATGGGAATCATGATGGCCAGAGGCACGGTAAAGGAGCGGAACCAGCCGACGACCAGGACATAGATGAGAACAAGAACGGCGGCGAAGGCCAAGCCGAGATCGCGGAAGACCTCGATGGTGATCTGCCACTCGCCATCCCACTTCATTGAGTAGTGATCGGTAGACTCCGGTTGGATCGAGTTGTAGCGGACAAGCGAAGTGCCATCGGGCAGCCTGAGCTTGTCGAGCGCCCGGTTCATCTTGAGGATTGCGTAAACGGGGCTCTCTTCGGCGCCGGCCACGTCGCCGGTGACGTAGACCGCGCGTTTCAGGTTCTTGTGATAGATGTCGGGCTGGAGCGTGGTGTGTTCCACTTCGACAAGCTCGCGGAGCGAGACCATGCTGCCGTCGGAGCCGCGCAGCCGGATATTTTGAAGACCCTGCTCGGAGGAACGTTCCGGGCGATCGAGTTCGACGACCGTGGGCACGGCTTCGCGGGAATCGGGGACATGGAGCAAGCCGGCCTGAGCTCCGGAGGTGGCAAGGGCGAGCGTCTGTGCGATCTGGGCCACGGGAATTCCATGCAGCGCGGCCTTGGCTTCGTCGACATGAAATTCGAGCTGTTGCTGCGGGTCCTGTATGTACCAGTCGGTATCGACTACGCCTGGAGTCTCGTTGAATACCTGCTTGATTTGCCGCGCCACCTCAATCTGGCCATCGAGGCTTGGACCGTAGACTTCGGCAACAAGGGTCTGCAGCACAGGCGGCCCAGGCGGAACTTCAGAGACCTGAATGCGCGCGCCGAACTGGCCGCCAATGCGATCAAGTTCCGGGCGCAGCCGGCGGGCGATGGCGTGGCTTTGTGCGCTGCGTTTGTCGGCAGGGAGCAGGTTCACCTGGATGTCGGCCTGGTTTGGCTGGTGGCGCAAGTAGTAGTGGCGAACGAGGCCGTTGAAGTTGAAGGGGCCCGAGGCCCCGGAGTAAATCTGATAGTTTTCGACTTCCTGCTGCTGGCTGAGATAGGAACCGAGGGCCTGCGCAACATGGGTGGTCTGCTCGAGCGGTGTGCCGTCCGGCATGTTTACGATCACCTGGAACTCGCTCTTGTTGTCGAAGGGCAGCATTTTGACGAGCACCATTTTGAGTGGCACCAGGCCGCAGGACAGCACGAACAGGGCCGCGACAACGCCAAGACAGATCCAGCGGTTGCGCGCGCTTCGCAGTAATGGACGCATCGCGCGGCGATAAAACTGGGTGAGCCAGCCTTCTTTTTCAGGAGTCAGGGAATGCGCGCCCGCAAGGTGCTTGCGGCCGAGCAGGCGCAGCGCGGCCCACGGGGAAACAACAAACGCGACGACCAAAGAAAACAACATGGCGGTCGAAGCGCCGACCGGGATTGGCCGCATATAAGGACCCATGAGCCCTCGCACAAAGGCCATAGGCAGAATGGCGGCGATGACGGTGAAAGTTGCGAGGATGGTGGGATTACCGACTTCGGCTACGGATTCTACCGCAACTTCGCTGAGCGGCCGGCGGCTGTGCGTGGGCATGCGGAAGTGGCGAACCATGTTTTCGACGACAACAATGGCATCGTCTACGAGGATGCCGATACTGAAGATCAGCGCAAAGAGGGTGACACGATTGAGGGTGTAGCCCATCAGGTAAAAGATGACCAGCGTGAGTGCGAGCGTCACGGGAATGGCTAGCAGCACCACGCCCGACTCGCGCCAACCGAGGAAGAGCGCGATGAGGAAAGTGACGGAGAGCGTTGCCAGCAGCAGGTGCTTGAGCAGGGTGTCGGACTTGTCCTTTGCGGTAGCGCCATAGTTGCGCGTGGTGGTGATGGTCAGATCGGATGGTAGCGTAACGCCATTCATCTCATGCACGCGCTTGAGCACAGCATTGGCGATGTCGGTCGCGTTGGTGCCTTTGCGCTTGGCAATGGTGATCGTGACAGCCGGATATTCCTTTGCCGGAGTACCCCCAGCGTGGGCCTGCGTTGTACCGAAGAGAACGTAATCCTGCGCTTCGGTGGGGCCGTCCACAACGCGATCCGCCACGTCACGAAGATACACAGGCTGGCCATTGCCCACGCCCACGACGACCTGTTCGAGATCCTGTGTATCGTGGAAGAAATTTCCTGCTTCGACGCGGATCTCCTGATTACCGGCAGCGAATTCGCCGGCCTGGGTGCGCGCATTGGCGGCCCGCAGGCGGCCGACCACATCTTCAGGTGAGAGCGCGAAAGCAGCGAGCCTGGAGCTGTTAAGGATCACGCGCATGGCGCGCGGCTGGCCGCCGATGATTGTGGTTTCAGAAACGTCGGGGACCTGGCGGATCGCGTGTTGGACCTCATCCGCTATCTGGCGCAACTGGTAACCGTTGTAGCGCTCGCCCCAAAGTGTGAGCGCGAGGATGGGGACATCGTCGATGGAGCGCGCCTTGATGAGTGGCTGCGAAGCACCCTGTGGCAGGCGGCCGGCATTGGAGTAAAGCTTGCTGTAGACCTTGACGAGCGCGTCTTCCTGCGAAGTGCCCACAAGAAAGCGGACGATGACGAGGCTTTGGCCAGGGCTCGAGATCGAATAGACATACTCGACGCCGGGAATCTCGTGCATCAGGTTCTCAATAGGATTGGTGACGCGTTGCTCGATCTCCTGCTGTGATGCGCCGGGCATGGCAGTCATGACGTCGAGCATGGGTACCAGGATCTGCGGCTCCTCTTCGCGCGGGATAGCCAGCACAGCGAAGAAGCCCAGAGCCAGCGAGGCCACGATGATCAGCGGCGTGAGCTTCGAATTGATGAAGGCATGGGCGACCCGTCCCGCAATTCCGTGGGCATGGGGCGTTTCCGACTGCGGCTTCATGGCTGCGCCTCGATGCGTCTGCCGGCCAGATCGCGGTCGCCGGGATTGTTGACCAGGGTCTCACCGGCAGCAAGGCCGGAAAGAACTTCAACCTGGCCGCCGTGACGGTTGCCGAGCGTGACGTAACGCAGTTGTGCGGCGCCGCTCTGATCAAGTGCATAGACACAGGCCAGCGACCCGCGCATCACAACAGCCGACAACGGCGCAAGGATCATGGCCCTGGCGCCGTCGGGAATGCCAACCTTGGTGTACATGCCCGCGCGTAGACCCGGCGACGATGGAAGATCAAGCTTGACGAGGAAGCTGCGGCTGGCCGGGTCGGCCGCAGGCACAATTTCGGTAACCGTAGCGTTGAGAGTGCTGTTGAGTGAAGTTTCAACGTCCACGGGAATCTTCATGCCATTGCGAAGCGAGCCGATGAGAGATTCGTCGACCGTGGTGTAAACCTGAAGCGGACCGTCTCGGTCGATCTGGAGAAGAGGCACACCCGGACCAGCCAGCGTCCCGGGATCAGCCAGGCGCGCCGTAATGATGCCCGCGAACGGTGCATGGAGCGTGGTATAGCCAAGCTGGGTACGCGCGCCGGCTACCGCTGCCTGAGCCTGCCTACTCTGGGCAGCGTAGAAGGCAACGCGCAACTGCGCAGCCTCAGAACGCTTCTGAACCTCGTCGAACTCCTGGGGACTGACACTCTTCTGCTCCCGAAGCATTTGATAGCGCTTCAGCGTTTCCGCAGCCAGCGACGCTTCTGACTCTGCCGCCATCTGCTGCTTTTCAGCAGCCGCTGCTCCGGCCGTCGCCTGTTCAAACGCGGATTGTATGGCATCGCCGTCGAGCGTGACGAGCAGTTGACCTGGGCGGACACGGTCACCGGCCTGAACCAGCACCGTGCGGATATGGCCTGGCACCTGGGCCGAGATAGTTGCCGTTTCACGCGCATGAATTGTCCCGGTGGTCTGGATGACCTGCGGTTCCTCGGCGCTGACACTTTCGACAAGTTGCGCGCGGACTGGGGACGGCGCGGAAGGAACTGGACTGTGGTGTGAGCAGCCAAGGATCAGCACGATAGTTAATGAAGAAGAAGCGTACAAGGCGCGTTTCATTGCAAGGTCTCCGCGGAGTCGGGTGTAAGTTGTCCAGTGGCGTAGAGCAATCCGGCGTAAGCCACGGTATTGCCATAAGCCGCGCGCCAGTAGTCATTCTGACTCTGCCGCTCGAGGTCTTCTGCGCGCAGCAGGTCGGTCATGGTGGCAAGACCGGCCTGGTAGCGGTTGCGCAGAATACGCAGGCCCTCGGTTGACTGGTCCATGGAGGCGTGGGCGGTGGCGACCATACGTTCGGCCGTCTGATGGGCAGCAAAGGCGCGGCTCACGGCGAGGCGAATCGCGAGATCCTGAGAGTGCTCCTCAGCCTGGGCTTTCTCTCTCGCGGCTTGGGCTTGCTGAAGATGAGCACGCTTGCTGAGAGGCAGGATGTCGAGGTTGAGCTGTACTCCGGCCACCCAGTTGTTGCCACCCTCACCGGCAAAGGTCTGGCGGTCCATCTCCCAGTTGCCATAGGCGCTCAACTGCGGGAGAAGTTCAGAACGGGCAGCCTTCACAAGTTGCTCCTGCGCGGCGGACTGCTGCTGGAGCGCCTCGAGGTCGGGACGAGCCTTGAGCGCAGCAGTAATATGGTCGGCCAAAATTCCATCCGGAAAGCTTTTGGCGTCGAGGGGCTGGAGCGCAGGGCGAGGGCCGATGGCACCTCCCATGGCGGATTCGAGTTCCGCCCATGAAGTGTCTATCTGACCTTCAGCAGCGATGGTCTCCTGCTGGCGTGCCGCGAGATTCACCTGCGCAGCAAGCAGATCGGAGTCAATGGCAAGGCCGGCTTTGACACGGGCCTGTGCATCATGGAGAAGAGCCTGGGCGGTCTGTTCTTCATGCTGTGCGACCGCGAGCTGACGCTGCGCGTAGAGTTCGGCCTGGTAGGCCTGGACAACCCGGAAGACCACTCTTTGTCTGACGGCCTCGCTCATCGAAGCCGCACTGGCAGAACCGAGTTGAGCGCCGCGCAGTTGGCGCTCGGTTCCAAACCAGTTGAAGAGCATCCATTGGCCACTGAAACGAGTAGCGAAGTTTCCAATCGGCGTAGGGCGGTTCAGAGAATCGAGCGAGAAGTCATCCTGCGTAAATCGCTGCTGGCGCAACTTGGTGCCGAAGACGTAGACCGGGTCATTGCCGCGCGATAGATCCTCTGCGAAGTTGAGCTGCGGAAATAGAGCGGTGCGCACCAGCGATGCGTTTGCATTGGCTGTACTTTGGTCGGCGCGCGCCATTGCGATTTCTGGATTTTCACCGAGGGCTCGATCGATGGCCTGACGAAGGGTCAGCGTAGCCTGCTGGCCCATTGCGGCCGCCGGAAGCGCTGCCGCAAGCAGCATCATGACAACGATCCTCGAACGCCGTATACCCATTCTCTTCGACCTCAGTCGGCATCCGGAAACGAGCGAACGCGGTTCCACGCCGTGAGATGGCGCGGAATCTTTGTGCCTCCTCAAATGGGGTGCCCGTTCGGATACCCGCACTCCTCTAAACGCCGCGAGGGGCGGATTCATTACAGATTTGCGGAGGAAATTTTTATGCGCAGATGTCTTTTGTCAGAGGCAACGCTGCAGAGCCCCCATATGGGTGCACAGCGCAATTTGCTATTGCATGTTCAGGTCTCGTGCGAAGAGGGTTTTCACTGAGCCCATGATACGCCTTCTCGCCGATCATTGTCTGAAGGAGATCAGTGTGCTGAGGCGCCGAGCAGGTCCCGAATCTCGCTCTCCATCTTGCTCAAATCGGCCTCGCCTTCGAACCGCGCTCGTATCACGCCCCTCCGGTCGATGAGAAAGGTTACGGGCACGCCGAGCACGCCATAGCTCTCGCCCAGGCGCGCATCGCCCATCAGAACGGGGTAATTCAGTTTCAGCTTCTGAACAAATGGACGCACCGGTGAATCGTCGTCATCGATCGAGACGCCTACCACCTGAAGTCCGTTGCCCCTATATCGGCTCTGCCACTCTACGAACCGTGGCATTTCGAGCCGGCAGGGAGCGCACCACGTGGCCCAGAAGTTCAGCAGCACTACCTTGCCGCGATATGCGGCGAGGCTCACGCGCGTGTGGTCCAGATCGAAGCGCGAAAATGCCGGGGCGGGACGGTTGAGCATTCTGTCAGCCGCATGGCCGACCGCCCCGGCCAGCAAAAGACCGAGAACAATGCCTGCATAGCTAACTTGCCGAACGAATATGCTCCTGCGGCTAATGTGACTGCTCAGCACGAAATCCTTTCGCCACCCAATCGGCGCCAAAGTTATTGGCAAGATAAAGTGCTCTGACATGCGTGAATCCCATCTGTGCGAGCAGATTCCAGGCAGGGCCAAGATTGGGGCAGCGGTTCCAGGGGCAACAGCCGCAGTAGATCACGATCCCGCGGTTGCGCGGCAGCTTCGCCACGCGTTTGCGCAATATTTCCCGCCCTTCGGACTGCGAGGCTGGCCCCGCATACTCCGCACCGGGAATGTGTGCCTCTTCGAACAGAACGCGCGAGCCGACCTGAAGAATGAGCACCCCCTGAGGATGGATTTGCAGCTCATGATTGAGCTGCTCCGGTTGTACGAGATGGTCGCTCGGAATGACCGCTGTGCTCATCGGGTTCGAAGACTGGGCATGTAGACCCGTGGTAATGAGAATCGAAACGATTCCCACAAAAATACCGTGAAAGTATGGTTTTCTCCTCGCATCCATCCCGAATGATCCGTTTGGCAAATCCGCAGTCATTGTAACAACGTCGATGTTCCGATGCACGCAGATCACAGATCCGGGTGACAACCGCTTGATCTCCTGAAAATTCCATCCGTTGCTCAGTGGATAGTAGAGCAGGGCTCGCACTTTGCTCTCCGGATCGATAAAGAGGACAGCGCGGACCACCTGTGTTGTACTGGCTGTAAAAAGTCGCTAAACTTCACCTTCTCGGCTCCACGCCACGAGAGGGCGGGAAGCCAGTTGTCCCAACCCGAGTCGGACTCAGCACGGCTTCCGATACCTGCACTCCTCTAAACGACGTGAGGACTAAGTTCATTACAGATTTGGGGCAGAATTTTTCAGACGCAGGTATTCTTCGGTGAGAAGGCGGCGCAGGATAGGCCGCGCTTTACCATCCGGGCACGCTTCAAAGGAGCGGCACCGGTCGATGGCCTGCTTGAGGTCGCGAATGAAAGCGACGCATGCCGGGCAGGCCTCGATATGAGCGCGCATGCGGTCGCAGTCCGCGGGAGGAAGTTTGCCGTCTAAATATTCAGAGAGATTGGCAAATATCTCGCGGCACGCGGCGGGACGTCTGGCTGTCGACTTTTTGCGGCGTTTGGACACGCCCTCGCGGTGAAGGAATCGGGCCATCTCCTGACGCACAAGAAGTCTGGCGCGATGAAGGCGCACGCGCACGGTATTGGGCTGGATGGAAAGGATGCGGGCCACAAGGTCCGTATCAAGCTCTTCCATATCGTGAAGGACAAGCACAATCCGGTACGGCGGCGGGAGGGCCAGAACTGCGCGGTGCAGCAACTGGTGGTCCTGATTGCTGAGGATTTGCTCTTCCGGAGTGGCCGCGGGGTCGGCCAGCAGCAGCGCATGGAGTTCTGCGTCGCCGGGGATTAATTCTTCGAGCGGCACGGACTTGCGGTAGCTGGCTTTTCTGCGCCCCTGCAGGCAGCGGTTCTTCGCAGCCGTGTAAAGCCATGCTGAAAGTGCCTGAGGGTCCTTGAGGGCGGCAAGATGTGGCAGCGCGCTAAAGAGCACTTCCTGCGCCGTATCTTCAGCATCTTCGCGGTGACCGCATACTTTGATTCCAAAGGAAAGCACGATGCGCTGGAGTAACTCGAGAGCATGCTGAGTGCTTTCTTCATCTCCCTTGCGCAGCATCGCAATGGCTTGTCCCAGTTCCGCTCGCACCCTTGAGCCTGCCAACGAAGAAATTACAGATTTAATTCTATGCAACTGTGGGTCAACTTTTGAGCTTGGATTTCTAACCTGCTGAAAATGAGACGCGAATGTGGTTACGTCCCTGCCACCACTCACCGTTTTCACACTTCAGCACATCTCAGTGCAGCTCAATCCGCCCTGTCATCCTCCATAGTCGTTCCGCTGACCGGACAGGTCTTCTTCCTATATCTTTACATTGAGGGTCAGCCACGTTGAATTTGTTGTCGCGTCGCAGGTTTACTGCCGGACTGTTTCTCTCCGGTGCAGCATTGCCGCCTGCAGGATCTCTGCAATCCGTCGCACAGGCGGCGAATTCGAGTGCGTCCACATTTCCTGAAGTAGTGCGTCAGCCGGATGTGGTCACCGCCTTCTTCACCCTCAACAGCCCGCAGGAAATGAAGCGTTCCTCTGCTGCATGGGAAGTGGGCGGAGCACTCCTTGAGACACGGCCTTCCTCCGGCGGAATCGAGATTCATCTCTCCACCCAGCGAAGTTGCCCCACACACATCCATCTGCGCTGGCAGCAGAAAGTATCAACCGGGCTGCTTGCGGCAGGCGATGCCTGGGAGCGCAGCTATGGCGACCAGCGTTGGGAGCACATGGTTCCCGAGCGCGTCATGCCGTGGTATTTTCTCGCATCGGACGGTAAGCGCCTGCACGGTTATGGAGTAAAAACGGGGGCTGGGGCCTTCTGCTTCTGGCAACTGGATCCAGAAGGCGTGTCATTGTGGCTTGATCTGCAAAATGGCGGATCGCCCGCAGACCTGGGCCAACGTACGCTGCTTGCAGCCACGGTTGTTTCGTATGGAAGCAGCGCTGGCGAAGATGCCATGTCCGCGGCCACGGCTTTTTGCAGGAGGATGTGCGATGTGCCCCGTGTCCCGCAGTTTCCTGTGTACGGCAGCAATGATTGGTACTACGCGTATGGCGAAAACACTCGGGAGCAGATCATTCGAGATGCCGAGCTGGTTGCATCGCTCAGCCCGGCAAAGGGTGCACGGCCGTTTACCGTCATAGATGACGGATGGCAAAAATTTCCGGACATGGCCGGGCTGGCGCAGACAATTCGTTCGCACGGTGTCCGGCCTGGCATTTGGATTCGCCCATTACGAGCGCCCGACGATGCTGCGCAAAATCTGCTTCTGCCAGCGGAGGGCCATTATGCCAAGACCCGCGCCTATGACCCAACGATTCCCGAGGCATTGAATGCAGTTCTGTCCAGCGTGAAAGATGCTGTGTCTTGGAAATACGACCTGATCAAGCATGACTACACAACGTTCGAGCTCTTTGGGCAGTGGGGAAAATTCATGGGGCCAAGTCCGTCGCTTCCCGGCTGGAGCTTTCATGACCGCACGAAGACCAATGCCGAAATCGTGCGTGATCTGTATCAGTCCATTCGCAAGGCCGCAGGCGAATCTACGCTCGTGATCGGCTGCAATACAATCGGACATCTGGCGGCAGGAATTTTCGACATCCAGCGCACGGGAGATGATGTGAGCGGGCGCATCTGGGAGCGCACGCGGCGCATGGGAGTCAACACTCTCGCTTACCGGCTGCCGCAGCACAAGACATTCTTCTTCCTGGATGCGGATTGCGTTCCAATTACGAAGGAGACACCGTGGAACGAGAGCAGGCAGTGGCTTGACCTGATTGCACGGAGCGGGACGACATTGTTTATCTCAGCCGCGCCGGAAGCGATCGGGCCGGAACAGCGGAGCGCCATACGCGAGGCCTTTGAAATCGTGCAGTCCGCGCATGGCGAAGTACGCGCAGCAGACTGGCAAACCAGCTCCACTCCGCAACAGTGGAAGTTTGGAAGCGTAGAAAAGAACTACAACTGGTTCGGAGATGCCGGAGCATGGCCTTTTGAAATTTAACCGCTTCATCCGGGCATAATGACAGAAGAGGAAAACGAATGAAAGCTCTGGTAAAGGCAAGGGCCGAGCGGGGACTCTGGATCGAGGACGTTCCTGAGCCGCAGGTGGGAATCAATGATGTAAAGATTCGCGTGCTGGCCACGGGGATTTGCGGCACAGACCTGCACATCTACGAGTGGGACACATGGGCGCAAAAGACCATTCCCGTGCCGCTCGTCATCGGTCATGAGTTTGTAGGTGAGATCGTGGAAGTCGGCTCCAATGTCACGGACTTTCATGTGGGTGACCGGGTCAGCGGCGAAGGCCATGTGGTTTGCGGGCGATGTCGCAATTGCCTTGCGGGCCGCCGTCATCTTTGTGCACACACATCGGGCGTAGGCGTAAACCGTGCTGGCGCTTTCGCCGAATACATTGTGCTGCCGATGACAAACATCTGGCGGCACGCTCCTGAGGTTCCTCTGGAGGTGGCAGCGATCTTTGATCCTCTGGGAAATGCTGTGCATACCGCCCTTGCATTCCCGGTGCTGGGTGAGGACGTGCTGGTCACCGGCGCAGGGCCCATCGGCATTATGGCCGCGGCTGTCGCCAAACATGCGGCGGCGCGACACGTGGTGATTACTGACCTTAATCCGTACAGGCTCGAGCTTGCGCGGCACGCTGCGGGCGTAACGAAGGCAGTGAATCCGCGCGAAACAACCCTCACCCAGGTGCAGGAGCAGTTGGGCATGCAGGAGGGGTTCGACATTGGACTGGAAATGTCGGGTAATGCTCATGCCTTTCGGGACATGCTCACCAATCTGAGCCATGGCGCAAAAGTTGCCCTGCTCGGCATTCCGTCACCGTCAGAGATGGCCATTGATTGGGCCAAGGTGATCTTTAATCAGTACACCATTCGCGGAATCTATGGACGCGAGATGTACGAAACCTGGTACAAGATGACCGTCATGCTGCAATCCGGTCTCGATATCTCAAAAGTCATTACGCACCGTTATGACTGGAGTGAATTTGAGAATGGCTTTGAAGCGATGCGCTCGGGCAATTCCGGCAAAGTCATTCTCAACTGGCAGGGCCTTGCCTGAGGCCAGGGACTGCGCATTCGCTGAGACCTGCGCAGTCCCTGTTAAGTTCACTTCTTCATCGTGGTTAGGCAGCCGAGCGTGGTTTTACCGGAACGCATGTCGGGAGACCAGGGGTTGCGGGCTGGACAACCGCAGCGTGGTTGCAGTCACTTGTAGAGGCTCCTACAAGTAGTGTGGGTCTGCCAGGTCCCTTCGGCTTCCACTGGTCGGTCATGGTACTTCTTTTCCGCAACTTGCCCAAAATCCTGGTCTTGCGGCAATAAGCGATAACATTCGGCTGACAAAACAGTGACAACTAGCGGGTGGATCATAGGTAGCCTTGCAATCAGCACGAACCTGCCGGGCATCAGGAGGGCCAAATGATCCACGCGCTTGGTCAACAATCCATACCAGATGCAGAAGCTGCTGCGGCAATCGGGTGTCTTTTTTTGTGTCAGTGCCAGGCCGGAGAACAGCGGGAATGCGATTGAATTCGCAACAAGGACTTTTTCGAGATGTCCTGCGCAGCTTCTCTGAGTCAAATGCCTTAAAGCCTGACCGCCTGACAGGTCTTTCTCCCCGGCAATGGCGAAGGTTTCTGCATTGGCTTGATATAAGTGGTTTGGCCCTATATTTCCTGGAGCAGACAACACAGAGAGGATTGACCAGCGCTTTTCCGCCACCTGTTCTGAAACGGCTGCAGGGGGACCTGAATGACAATATTCAGCGAACAGGTGGGCTTGTCCGCGAATCTGTTGCCATTCAGCATGCCTTCCAAAAGGCTCGGCTTCGTTACAGCGTTATGAAGGGCATTTCACTCACTCCGCTTTCCGTGCCCCATCCGGAACTGAGGCACCAGTTCGATCTTGATTATCTGGTCTCGGTGGAGGGCGCACCCATGGCCCGGCAGATTCTTGAGCAAAGAGGATACCGGCTGTATGCCAACAAAGGGGCGACGTGGGAGTTCAAGATCCATGAAAGCCCTTATGTTTCGGTACGCGACTTCTACAAAGACCTTCCATATCGCACTGTGGAACTGCATATGGAGCCGGAGTCGAAAGCGAAAGAGTCCCGGCTGGACCGTATTGTTTATCGCGAGATGTTCGGCGTTACGATGCCGGTACTATCTCCCGAGGACCTTTTTCTGGGGCAGGCGATGCATGCCTTTAAAGATGTGTGCAATGCGTTCGTCCGTGTATCGCATTTGCTGGAGTTTTATCGCCATGTGTGCGCCCGGAGACACGATGATGAATTTTGGAATGGGCTTCGGGCGAGAGATGAAGAGGACAGAAGGTGCTGCTTCGGCATTGGAATAGTGATTGGCCTATTGACCGCCATCATGGGTGAGTTTGCTCCGCGGGCGTTGAGTGTCTGGACAGCGGATCGGCTGCCTGGCTGGGCACAACTTTGGATCGAACTCTACGGCCAGCGCGCGGTGTTCAGTGAGCATCCCGGAACGAAGCTTTACCTCTTGCTGCAAAGGGAACTTGAGGCTTCCGGAATTCCTGCAATACGGCCATGGAAAAAATCCCTGTTGCCATCCCAGTTGCCGACGACAGTTGTCCGTGAGGAGACTGGCGAAACATTTACAACCAAGCTCGCGCGCTACAAAATACAGGTTCGGTTTGTTTTTTCTCGCATACGCTTCCATTTGGTTGAGGGACTTCGCTATGCAATGGAATCGCGCCGTTGGGGCCAGCATCTGGACAGCCAGTCATGACCAGATCTTCTTTGAGTCCCTCAGCGCTGGCTTTTGACGCGATCGCGCCAGTGTTTGATTCGCGGTTCGGCACATGGAAGAGCGTGTCCGCGCAGCGCCAGGCCGTGCGGGCCGCCCTTCTACAGCAGTTTCCCAGCAAAGGTCGCATTCTGGAAGTGGGCGGGGGTACAGGTGAGGATGCGTCCTTTCTGGCTGCCATCGGATTTAATGTCCTGCTGACGGACCCGTCGCCTTCAATGGTCGGCATCGCTAGAGAAAAGCTGGTGCCGTTTGGAAGCGAAGCGGAGGTGTGTGCAGGAGAAGATCTGGAGAATTTTGCCGAGCGATATTGTGCTTCGGGGCAGCCATTATTTAATGGGGCCTTCTCAAATTTTGCGCCTCTGAACTGTGTCGCAGACCTGGGGGCGGTTGCGCGTGGGCTGGCCCGGATGTTGATGCCCGGAGCAGCTGCAATGCTGGTTTTGTTTGGCACATGCTGTCCGGCTGAGATGATAGTGGAAACACTCCGCGGTCGGCCGACCCAGGCGTTCAGGCGCTTCAAGCACGGCGCAGCGCCGGCGAGACTGGCGAAGCACGAGTTTGAGGTTGTATATCATCGCCGCGCCCAGATTGTGCGCTCATTTAGCCAATGGTTCGTGCTTGAAAAACGCATCGGCATTGGCGTGACCGTTCCGCCGAGCGCAGCAGAGCCATGGATTTCTCAGCATCCGCGGCTCCTCACAGTCATGGAACGCGTAGACGGTGTTCTTTCGCGACCGCTGGCCATGCTGGGAGATCATGTGCTGTATCAGTTCCGGCGAAAGCAGATGTGATTTACGCCCTCACAGGAGTCATCCACATGTTTGTTCTTAAGCAAATCGCAGACATCAGCTTTCCCACACCTTGGGCAAACTTCCGGTTGCGGGCTTTGAAGGAGGGTACGCGGAGAGAAGTCCTGAGACAGCGCTGGCCCTCGTGCTTGGCGATCTGTACAGCTCTCCGCCTCTTGTCCGCATCCATTCGCAATGCACAACCGGGGACGTATTTCATTCGTTGCGCTGCGATTGTCACGATCAGCTTCATCTTGCTTTGCGAATGATTACAAAAGAGGGTCGCGGGGTCGTGCTCTATGAACATAAAGAAGGACGTGGTATAGGGTTGATGGACAAGTTGCGCGCGTATGCTCTGCAGGAGCAGGGGCTGGATACGATCGAAGCGAACTTGAAGCTGGGACATGCTATTGATCTGCGTGATTATCGTCTTCCAGTGGAAATTCTGCGCCATCTCAAACTTCCGGCCATACGGCTGATGACAAACAATCCTGAGAAGATGAACGCGGTGCTGGCTGCAGGAACCGAAATTACGGAACGGGTAAGCGCCACAGTACCTGTGGGTCCTCACTCTGCCAATTACCTTGCGCCAAACGTGAAAAGCTCGGACACTTCTTCGATATGGACCTCCATCAAACGATGACATTGAGTTGACAATAGGAAGACAACTTCATGCCTGCCTCAAGGCTACGCTGGTTCCTGAGCAGTTTTGCGTCTTCGAGGTGGCCTTTGGCAGATGTCCTGTTAACTCATTCGTATCACCTTCCGTATGATGCAAAACAGTTGCGCAAAATGCAGCCGTATATGCCCATTGGAACTCTCTATGCGGCCACCGCGTTACGCGAACGCGGTATCTCTGTGGTCGTATTTGACACCATGCTGGAGCCGCCAGGAGAAAAGTTTATAGGCCTGCTCGAGCAACAGCAGCCAAAGATCGTGGCGGTGTATGAGGATGACTTCAACTTTCTTTCCAAGATGTGCCTTTCGCGAATGAGAGAGGTAGCATGGGAAATTGCAAATGCAGCCCGTGGGATGGGTGCGACGGTCATCGTGCATGGATCCGATTCAACCGACAACCCGGAGTTGTTCCTTGCGCATGGATTTGATTATGTATTGTGCGGAGAAACGGAGAACGTTCTCGCTGATCTGTGTTCGGCGCTTCTGCATGGAGAAAAGCCTGCTGAATTGGACGGGCTGGTACGCTTGGACAGGAGCGGGCAAATCGTCCGCACCGGGCAGCCGCTCGCGAAGAATGCAGCGTGGGCAGAGCTCCCTCTTCCTGCGCGAGATCTCGTAAGCCTAAGCCCTTATCGAGAGGCCTGGATGAACGCGCATGGGTACTTTTCCACCAACATGGTCGCGAGCCGTGGCTGTCCTTTTCGCTGCAACTGGTGCGCAAAACCTGTTTCTGGAAACCGCTTTCATCTTCGTGCAGCGTCTTCTGTAGCGGAAGAAATGGCACAGTTAAAGCGGGCAAAGGTAGACCACATCTGGTTTGGCGACGATGTATTCGCGCTGAACCACAATTGGGTGCAGGAGTTTGCAGCAGAAGTGGCGAAGCGCGAGGCAGCGCTCCCGTTCAAAGTGCAGTCCCGTGCGGACCTCATGCGTGAGGACACCGTTCTGCGCCTCAAGGCCGCTGGATGCGCCGAGGTGTGGATGGGAGTGGAGTCCGGATCGCAGACCATCCTGGATGCAATGGACAAGGGAATTACGCTCGAGGAGGTGAGGACTGCGCGCGAACGGCTAAGGAGGGCCGGCATTCGCGCCTGCTTCTTCCTGCAATTCGGTTACCCCGGAGAGGGTTGGCGCGAGCTTCAGGAAACACTTGCGTTTGTGCGGAGCACACGCCCGGACGATATCGGGATCTCATTTTCTTATCCCTTGCCGGGAACAGCCTTTTACGAACGCGTGCAGTCCCAACTCGGGAGCAAGCGCAATTGGACGGACAGCGATGACCTTTGCATCCTGTTCAAGGCGGCTTACACTACAGATTTTTATCGCGCAGTACGTGACGCATTGCATGCCGAAGTCGATTCATGGAAGTCTCCTGAGGGTGAGAATGTTGCTCGACTGTGGCAGAAAGTTGCGCAGATGGAGCCAGTGAGCCGCGTTCCCGATGCTTTCTCCTTTTCCCCCAGTTCATTTGTTCCTGTAGAACAGCTCACAGCATGACAGTATCTGTTGAAAACCTCATCGAGCTCCAATGCCCTCGTTGCGGTGCAGTGGTCGAAGCCTTCGACTGTTTCAGGTGTGGCTTTCGATTCAGAGTCCAGGACGGAATCGTGTGTGCTCTGCCCGAAGAGAGGGCCTTTCACTACGCGAAATTTATAGAAGAGTACGAACGCATCCGGTCGGCCGAAGGCAGAGGAAGCCAGAGTGAAGAGTTCTACACGGCGCTGCCTTACAAAGACATCAGCGATCGAAACAGTGATCAATGGAAGATCAGGTCCCGGAGCTATGACTACATAATCAGGCGAGTGATCAGGCCATTCCATCGCAGTCGTGTACTCGATTTGGGCGCCGGCAACTGCTGGATGAGTTTTCGGCTGTCGCTTGCCGGCCATAAGCCAGTCGCTGTTGACCTGCTTACAAACCAGAACGATGGGCTCGGTGCTGCAATGCACTTCGAACGCCATCTATCGGTCCCGATTCCCCGCTTTCAGGCAGAGATTCCTCATCTGCCTTTCCGCAACGAACAATTTGATGTAGTCATCTTCAACGCGTCGTTTCACTACTCTGAAAATTATGAAGAAACACTGCGTGAGGCCCTGCGTTGCCTGAAACCGGAAGGAATTTTGATTATTAGCGACACGCCATGGTACTCATGCGAGGAAAGCGGAAGACAGATGGTGGCCGAGCGGCAGGCTGTGTTCCAGCAAAGGTTTGGCACAGCATCGGATTCCATTAGAAGCCAGGAATATCTCACAGATGAGCGTCTCAAGGGGCTCGCGGAGGCGCTCTCTATCACCTGGACGGTACACCGCCCCTGGTATGGCATAAGATGGGCCATGCGTCCATGGGTTGCCCGACTGCGCGGGCACCGCGAGCCGTCCCGGTTCCGCGTCTATGTTGCGAGAAAACATGCGTAGTCCGGACGCGCTCGTCCTCCGTGGCAGCCGATCCATTGAAATAAAGGGCGAACGGATCACTCGCATCCTGCCCGGCCGGCTTTCCGCGCAAATGGCAATAGACCTTGACGGATTTCTAGTAATGCCCGGCCTCATCAACGCGCATGATCATCTGCAATTCGCTTTGTACCCGCGGTTAGGACATCCTCCATACCGGAATTACATAGACTGGGGCGAAGATATTCATGCGACGCTTGCCGATGTAATTCATGCCTATGGTCAAATACCGAAGCATGTCCGCCTCTGGTGGGGAGGCATCCGGAACCTGCTTTGCGGCGTCACTACGGTCTGCCATCATGATCCGCTTTGGCTGGAACTGCAGCGCAAGGACTTTCCGGTCCGGGTTGTTCAACGCTATGGATGGGCACACTCTCTCGCTCTGGGCGGCGATCTTGCAAGGGCATATGCGGCTACGCCGGAAGGCGCGCCTTTTATGATTCACGCGTGTGAAGGAGTAGACGATCTCGCCATGCAGGATATATTTGGCCTTGACCGGCTCGGAGTGCTGGCCGCAAATACTGTGCTCGTGCATGGGTTGGCTATAAACGACGCCGGGATCGCCCTTATGAAGCAGCGCCATGCATCTCTGATCGTGTGTCCATCCTCAAATTACTTCCTTTTTGGGAGATTACCGGACCGGCGGCTGATAAATGAACTTGAGAACACAAGCTTGGGGAGCGATTCGCCTATCACCGGAACAGGGGACTTGCTGGATGAGGTCCGGTTCGCTGTCCTTGCCTATGGACTTTCTCCGGAACAAGCATCCCGAATGGTGACGATAGCGCCCGCGAACATTCTCCGCCTGAAAGGTGGGGAAGGAACAATCCGGGAAGGCGGCCGAGCGGATTTGATCGCCGTCCGTGACACGGGCGAGGATGCGGCCTCCAGATTGGCTACGCTCTCAAGCGCAGACATAGAGCTGGTGCTTGTTGGAGGGGAGGTAAAGCTTGCTTCAAATGATATCTATGCCCGTTTACCTTTGCAGGCAAGGAACGGCCTGGAATGTTTGCGCATACACGAAAACGCACGTTGGTTGCGCGCCCCGGTGAGATGCTTAATGAAAGAAGTGGAAGAGGTGATCGGTCATAAGCGAAACAAAAATGCAGCAACGAGCCTGAGTCCCAGGTCTCTCTGGAATGCCTTGAGTCCTCTTCCATCGGCGTAGAAGCTGCGCACATTGTCTCCCACTGTTCCGTCCCGTTGTACCGCAAGAGAAAGCCCTGCTTGCTCTGCGAGCGCGACGTGGTCCTGATGAACATAGTGCTCGATTTCGTGGACCCGTCCTGACTTGTCGGTAAAACTGCGTGTATGTCCTGCCGCGACAGCGTCCGGGTGGAAATCTGTGATGAAAACATGGCCGCCAGGAACAGAAACTCGGGCAAATTCACGATAAGCAGCGAGCGGATCAGAGAGATGCCCGAGCACGAGCCGGCACCATACCATATCAAAACAGGCATTAGGGAAAGGCATTTCCCTGATGTCGCCGGACACCACATTTTGCGCTCTTCCGGCCTTAAGCATTTCCGGGCTGAGATCAAGACCCGTTGCATTAGGTAGGTTCACGATACGTCGTCCGATGCCACAACCTGCATCAAGCAGATGCTTATAAGAAAGGTCGGCAAGCATTTCCTGGGCCAGCACTTCATCCAGAAAGCTGGTCACAGTTTCCGCTTGGTAGAGAGGTGCCCAGAGCCGGTATGCCGAGCGTACATCCAATTTGTCTATGGGGCGCGGCCTGCGGCGAAGCGAATGGAAGAACGCGCCAATCCGCCGTCTACCTGCAATATTTATGAAGCTTGGCATGACCATTGCTTGCTTCATTGTCCTTCGCCGCGCGGCCGCAAGTGCCTCGGGCCAGTCACTTGTTTGTCATTTTGTTGTTTGCGCAAGCCCAAAATGACATTTCGCAGACAACAGCGCGGCGTCGCGATGGAATATTGAAATCAAGGAGATGTGAATGCCAGCCTTTGGTGTGCTGTCAATCAGCGGTGCAGGCCATTTGAATCCGTTGTTCAGCTTGTCACGGCAGCTCACAACGCGTGGTCATACAGTGACTTTTTTTCATCGCCCAGAGCTGGCAGACCACATGCACAGTAATGGGATGGCATTTGTGCCCGTTGGCGCCAAAGCGTCTGTCATTCAGCGGAAACAGGGCCCAGCTGGGGAGTTTGCAGAGTTACGCTACCGTCTTCGGCGGACCGCTGACGAAATGGAGATGTTTCTGCGCGAAGCTCCTCCTGCAATCAGAGGCGCACGGATTGATGCGTTGATTCTCGACGAGGTTGCGCTTGCGGGTCCCTCTATCGCAGAAATACTGGGGCTGCCATATTTTGTAATCTCAACGTCAGTGCCTCACAGGTTCGGCTGGTCAGCGCCGCGTCGCATCACTCCAACTCTTTCCTGGACCGGCCGCTTGCAAAAACATTTTCTGGAGATTTCGATTCACCGAATGAGGGGTCCCGTGCTCTTTCATCTCAACAGGTTGAGGCGGAACGCTGGCCTTAGACCTGTTCGTCAGATGCAGCCGATGTCCACGGAGCTTGCTCATCTTACGCAATTACCGCAGTGCCTGGATTTCCCGCGCGGTGATCTGCCGCAAAATTTCCACTATACCGGGCCGTTTGTTGACCAGGCAGCGCGGCCGCATGTGGACTTTCCCTGGGACCGGCTTGATGGACGACCCATAATTTATGCCTCTTTAGGAACAACATTGCGTGGGGATGTGTCTACATTCCACGCGATTACAGCAGCTTGTGATGGGCTCGATCTACAGTTGGTCATTTCACTCGGCAGCCGGCGCAATTCCGAGATGTTTCGCGATCTTGCCGGAGCTCCGCTGGTCGTACAAAAGGCCCCGCAATTGGACCTGTTGAAAAGAGCGGCGGCCATCATTACGCACGCAGGATCCAACACTGTGCTTGAAGCGCTGATGTATGGGAAACCAATGATCGCCATTCCCTGCGCCTTCGACCAGCCCGCGATGGCTGCCCGCCTGGAATGGCTGGGAGCGGCGGAGGTGCTATCTGTCAGCAAGCTTGCCCCGGAAGAAATTAGAGCGGCCATTATCAAAATTTTGAATGATGACAGATACCGGAACAATGCCATGGAATTGCAGAAGAAGATCATCGCGGCCCGCGGTCTTGAGCGGGCTGCTGATCTCATAGAAGATGCGCTGACACTCAGACGATCGTTGTGATGAAGGCGTCTAGCTGCTGAATCGCGTCGTCCAGGTCTGTGTATTGCAGTTCGTAGACCGGTACGTCCGTGAATGCTTCGAGCATCTTCTCGTGTTTTGTGCGGATCTCGCCAGCGGAAAATAGTTCTTTTTTCATGCGGTGTGTCGCTGTGCCATCCGGGAGAGGCAGGAGCCTGGCACTCACTGCTGCAAGGCGGTTCAGATAAATGACCGAATAGATATCAGCTTCGTTCGCAGTAGAAAAGACCGGGAGCACCGAGATAGGGATTTCGATGGATGGTTTTCCTTCCATGCGTCGTGTGATTCCATATGGCGCAAGTTCCGGGAAGAGGTCTTTCGCAGCAGGACGAAAGCGGACACGATGCGAGTGTCCAATGACGCGTGCACCTGGTGCATTATTGATTAAATAACAGGTGTCGTCTGAGGTGTAGATCCAGCCCGCGCGTGCGCACGCATAGGCAAGCGTAGACTTGCCCGCTCCCGAATCGCCACAAAGCAGTACCCCTTTCCCGTATTTGCTTATACATGCCGCATGAATGTCGGTCACGACTGAAGCGCCGAGTAACAGATAAACCATTTTTTCAAGAAAGTTGTAACGGAAATACAGGCGGTCTTTTACGGCTGGAGTACTGATCCAGGCAAAGCAGGTGCATGTCTTCAGGTCCAGCAATGCCTGGTTATAAGCGTCCGCTACCAGAGAGTACAGGTGGTTGTATTCGCGTCGCGTAGGCTCTGGCGGACACCTTGAGCTTGGACTCTCGATGACACCGACGCGTATACACAAAGCTGTACTCTCATGATTTAAACATCTGTGTCCAAAACTCTCACAGGCAGCTTTCAAAACATCCAGGTCGTTCGTGATGATCTCAACGGCATAACCAAGGGGGTAGAACGTCTCGCGGAATGGCAGCTCCATATCGCAAAACAGAGCATCTTGTGGCCGGTTGGTTTTGTTTTTACTGTGCAGAGTAGCTGCGGCTGATATTGTGTCCAGGGTTGGCATAGGTTCTTACACATAGAGCATATGAAAAAACGGAAGGATGCATGTCACTCCAAGGTAAGAAAATTGTCACCAGGTCATGCGCGTTCGGCCATGACAATCAACTTACAAAGAGCAGACGAAGCAAAGACACGCTGCCAACGTCAGAGCGCTATTGTGACTCTCAGCTGCAACCCATCCCGAAGCGGCGGAGGTCCGCCATGAAGGCTTTTTATGAAATTCAAGCACGCGATCTTACGCCGGAGTCTCTGCGCAGCGCCATGGACTCACGAGGCTATGCGCTCATTCGCGGACTCTTGCCCCTGGATGCGGTGAGCACCGTCCTCGGGGACGTGACGGAAGTGCTCTCATCAGCTGGCTGGTTGATCGACGGGCACGACCCGGTAGAGCGGAGGGCCAATCCCTCTGCCGCCTGTGGTGATCCTGACCCGCGCTTTAAGAAGGTTTACCAGCGGGTGTTCAATCTGGAGTCCTTTCATGCTTTGCCACATCACCCCGCATTACGTGCCGTGATGGAGATGCTCTCTGGCGACATCGTCCTGGTACACCCCAAGCCGATAGGTAGGTTGATCTTTCCGCATTGTGAGCGCCTGGTGACACATGCACATCAGGACTACGAGTTTATGGGCGGAGACCCGGAGTTTTTTACTGTCTGGATCCCCTTCCACGATTGCCCGGTAGAGGTTGGCCCTCTGCAAATTCTTGAGGGCTCTCACAGGTTCGGGATTCAGCCACATCAAAGAGAGGGCCTCCACGTTCCGGAGATTCCTGCGGGCTCAGAAATTGGTAGCGGTTGGGCGGGAGGCCCCGTATATGCTGGAGACGTCCTCATCTTCCATAGCCTGACGGTGCATGCTGCCGCGCCCAACCTTTCCCATCAGCTACGCTTGTCATTGGATTGCAGGTTCCAGGATGCCCGCCGGGTGCTGCATCCTTCAAACCTTGTCTTTGCAGGGGAATCGGGAAAATCATGGGAGAAGACTTATGCGGGCTGGCGTTCAGACAAGCTGAAATATTACTGGAAAATCTTACCGCTGACCTTGAAGCCGACAAAAGCAGATTTGATACAACTGGCCGAGACCGCCGAAACACCAGAAGCTCGCGCAAGATACTTTAGAATGGTGAGCCAGATAGACTGACATTTTGCGCTGCATCTGATCCATCAGCGCATCACGTATGCTGCTCGGTCTGCCCTGCTCCATATGCGCCGCTCCATCTGCATCCGGTAACGAACCAGTTCTGCGACCGTGAGCAACTTTAGGCCATGCCTGTTGCAGAACAGGATCAGATCAGGTACACGAGCCATGCTGCCATCATCGTTCATGATCTCGCAGATGACTCCCGCGGGAACCAAACCCGCCAGTGCGGCCAAGTCCACGGATGCTTCCGTCTGACCACCTCGCACGAGTACACCTCCCTTGCGCGCGCGTAGCGGAAACACGTGCCCAGGCCTGGCCAGATCATGCGCGGTACTGCGGCGGTCAATTGCAACCTGAATCGTATGCGCGCGATCGTGGGCCGAGATCCCGGTTGTGACTCCTTCCCTGGCTTCAATGCTTTCAGTAAACGCAGTGTCAAAGCGGGACGTATTCACCTGCGCCATGGGCCGAAGATCGAGGTAATCGGCGCGTTCTTCGGTAAGCGTCAGGCATATCAACCCTCTGCCATATTTCGCCATAAAGTTGATCGCCTCAGCGGTAACGAACTCGGCGGCAATGGCAAGGTCCCCTTCGTTTTCGCGGTCTTCATCATCAACAATGACGACCATGCGCCCAAGTGAAATTCTTCGATAGCTTGCGGTACATTCACGAACGGGAATGGCATATTATCTCCATCAACTCTGGCTTGAAGGTCTCCACTAACCGCGGCCCTGCTCAGACCTGATATGGATTCGGAGTTGCAGGATCATCAGCACATATTTCACGGATTTAAAAAGCGAAGCAGCTCCTGCTCATCATGCTGGCTGAGCTGGGCGCGGACGCGCATGTGTCGAGCAATCGTCCCTGCGATGCGTTGTGAAAAACCTTCCGGGGCGTTGTGACAGCGGGAACAGTTCTGGGCAAACACGCGTTCACCTTCGCTGTGGAATGATGAGGCCTGATGCTTTGCCGGCTGTATCTTCAAAGGCTTCTGTGTATGCAGTTGTTGTGCCTGGGTGGCAACTGTGCTCAGGCTGAGAGCAAGTCCGAGCAGATGTTTTGAAACCATTTATTTTCCTTTCCAGGTCGGAAACAGGAAGCGATAAACAATACCCGTCTCCCAGATGTTTTTGTTGCCAGTAGAAGAAAACTGCCGTGAATAACTCGTGAGTATCCTTGTGTTATGCGGCAGGTTGTAATCCAGGCCGAAATCGGCCCGCTGTGTGTTCACTGGCGGAAGGCTGTCGCTGGCGACAGTGTCGCGACGAAACGTCTGTTGCATCCGGAACACCGGCTCGATGCGGCCAATCCAACTGTCCAGCCCGCCGAAAGCCTGGGTCCGGTAGTCTGCCTCGATCCAATAGCCCTCCGCATGATGACCGCGAGCAAACTCTGAGCGAAGCCGGAATGCAGTGCCTTTGGGCTCCCACCAGACATGGGTACCATAGAAGTCCTCCTGCACGCCTTGCAGCAAACGAGCGTAAGAAATGCCTGCTTCCAGGCGGCTGTCGAGTAGATATAGGCTCACGCGCGCACCCGTCGAGCGTTCGGAGTTGAACTGTTCGTTTCCGCTGCGTGCAGAGAAGTATGCAACATAATCAATGGAATACTTCTGGCGCGAAATCGCTGAACCTCGAAGTTCGCCGCCGAGACCCGTACCCGTCGCCATGGATCCGAGGCCCGCAATCAGCGGACCATCCTGCAGATTACTGATCCAGAGAGGCGACAGGCGCTCGTTATATGTGCCGAACGGAGTGAGAAAGCTTCCACCCACAATCGTGAGGTGTCGAGCAGCAATGTAGTCGCCCTGAAGATAGGTTAGTGCCACGAAATGGCTGTGGTCGTATCCAGGCTGCCCCGGTCCCTTCGGAAAAAAGGACTCTGTAAGAGTCGCGCGGGACTCAAACAGGAGATGGCTGCCGATGGGCGCGGCGATCAGCGGCTCAATGATGGGGCTGTATGTTGTATTGCCTTTGTTCGTGTTCGAAAGAAAACCAACACCGCCAGAGAGCAGTGGCGTGTTCTGTGCACTGGCAAACCCGGCAGTGCACAACAGCGCCAATGACACTGCAATACGTTTTATTCGGCGAGTCGGGTGAGAAAGATGATGGCGCGAAATCGAACGCAACATACTCCCAAGCTAGCGATAAATGCACTTTTGCTTGTCTCGGTATCGTCTGGACCATGTCAATTCATTGTCATTTCGCCAGGGGCATTGAAAGACACCACGGCAGAAGGGGCCGCACGCATACTTCTGTGTTTACAGCATGCGATAAACCATGGCGAATAATCTTCTGACAATTAGCTAACCCTGGAATGACAACTCACTGCGGATTTGCGCACTAACGTGATTTCAAGGAGAACTCTTTGATGAAGAAGTGGATGCTGCTGGTCTTATGTTTTTCAACACTCACCGGAGTTATTGTACGCGCGCAGGACAGGCCAAGACGTATCGAAGTGACTGCAAAGAGGTTTGCATATGAACCTGCAGAAATTACAGTGAAAAAAGGACAGCCAGTTGTTTTCGTAATCAGGAGTATAGATACTACGCACGGCCTCCGCTTTCGCGAATTGAATCTGAACGTCACTGTGAGCAAAGGCAGAACAGCAGAGTTGCAATTTAAGCCTGAGAAGACAGGAGATTTTGTCGGAAGCTGTTCAGTCTTCTGCGGCTCCGGTCATGGAACCATGACCCTGATGCTTCATGTGGTGCCATAACAGGGGTCCTGCCCATATGATTCTTGCTGTTGCTTCTCGGCGACAACGGACATTCCCCTGCACGCCACTGATTATCTCGCGCGGGCCACCTCCGGCCAGAGCATAACCATAATTGTCATCCGATTGTCATTTCTACATTCTGGGAGCATAATTCTAAGGCCGGATCGGCCAGAATAGAAGTGGGTTTGAGTTTGGGCCATCATGGCAATGAACACGGATTCAATGGAAGAAGATGTCGAGCTCGGAGCGTCATCACCGGCGATGAACCTTGGCACCATTCTTGTCATCGAAGATGATCCGCGTATGCAGAAAGTGCTCCGCAGGATCTTCATAAGCGAGCATTATGCTGTTGTGGGTGCCGAGGACGGCCCTACGGGGCTTGAGGCGTTTCGCCGCGAGCGTCCCATTGCCGTCATTCTCGACCTTGTTCTTCCCGGAATCTCCGGGCGCGAACTATGCCAGACCTTCAAGGGCCTCTCCAATGAGACACCCGTGATTGTGCTGAGTGCCATCAGCGAAGTCGTTGATAAGGTCCTGCTCCTCGAGCTAGGTGCCGATGACTACGTCACCAAACCCTACAGCCCACGTGAATTGCTCGCCCGCGTGCAGGCCGCCATCCGCCGGCAGCGTAGGCCGTTGGTTTCCAGCGTCTACCGGTTTGCCGACTGCGAAATAGACTTTAAAAGTATGACCGCAAAGCGAAGCGGCGTTCCAGTCGTACTCACCGCGCACGAGTTCAAGCTGCTGAAGTTCTTCACTGAGAATCCAGACCGTGTACTCACACGCGAGGTCCTTCTGAATGAGGTCTGGGGGTATAACTCCTATCCCACAACGCGGACCGTCGACAACCAGATCCTGAAACTGCGTCAAAAGCTTGAGCCCAATCCGGCAGAGCCAACGCATCTGCTTACAATCTATGGCGCAGGATACAAATTTGTCCCATGATGCTCGTCCCGTTTCTTCGGGCCAGCTTCCTCGCTTCCCGCCGTTGAAGACCCATGTGTTGCTGGTGTTGGCCATGGCGGTGGTTACAGTTATTGTGACTGCACTCTGCCTGGTCATGCTGCGCCATCGCCTCCGTGCCCAGGTCACGGACAATATTTCGCAGGACCTCATGCAGTCCGTCATCACATTCGAGAATCTGCAGGCTGAACGTCTCGCAGCACTCGACCGCGAAAATGCACTGCTGGCGGAACTGCCCACCCTCAAGGCCCTGATGACCAGCGGCGATGAGCTCACCATTCAGGATGGCGCCGTAGAATTCTGGCGACTGAGCGGAACAGATTTCTTCGCGCTTGCCGACGCAACAGGACGGGTCGTAGCAGTGTACGCAAAAGGTGAGCAGGCCAATGCCTCCATCCGGGCAGCGCTCCATCTTCTGCTCCGTTCGAGTGACAAGCATTACCTTATCAACGGCACATCGTTATATGCCTGTTCACTGAAGCCGCTTTACTTCGGTAGCGATGAAAACGGCACGCTGCTCGGCTATGTCATCAGCGGTATCTCCATCGAGCGTACCGTTCGCCAGATCAGTCAGCCCACGGACGTTGAAGCAACTTTTATGAGCGGTGGTCATGTGTTGGCAACCACTTTGTCACAGAAGGAACAGGCGGGCCTCTCCAATCCTCTGTTAGCTTCCGCAACCCCAGCGAGGCCCGTGCAGGTAAAACTCGGGGACACGCGCTATCTTGTCTCGACAGCGGATCTCTCTGCTTCCGCGACTTCACCGCTGCAACTGGTGTTGCTCAAGTCCTTCGGACCCGCGGAGCGCTGGATCCATCGCATTGATCGCGTCGTCCTCAGTACCGGCGTGCTGGCTTTGTTGTGTGGAACAGTTCTGATGATCGCGCTTGCCCGACTGCTGACTCGTCCGCTGGAGGACCTCTCGCGCGGAGTCCGGGCCTTTGGTCTTGGAGACAGCCAATACCGTCTCCCCGCCCACGGCACACAAGAAGTGCGCCAGTTGAGCGAGGCATTCGCGGGCATGCGCGATGAGATTCAGCAAAAGAACCGGGAGCTTCTCGATGCTGAACGTCTCGCCACAATCGGCCGCATGGCCAGCTCTGTCTCCCACGATCTTCGGCACTATCTTGCTGCCGTCTATGCGAATGCCGAATTTTTAGCGTCGGGGCGGTTCTCTGAAGAGGAGCGCAATGAGATATTCGCGGATGTCCGGACTGCCGTGCTCGGTACCACTGACATGCTCGAGTCGCTGCTTATCTTTAGCCGCACTGGCGTGAGTTTGAGAAAGGCCCCGGAGTTGATGCCCGCACTCATTGAGCGCGCTGTCGCTCTCGTTCGCTCTCATCCTGATGCCAGAGGCGTACACCTGGTCACAGAATTCAGCGGGCCCGCCCAGTCTGTGGCGATTGTGGATGGCAAGCAGATTGAGCGCGCTGTCTACAACCTCCTCCTGAATGCCTGTCAGGCTGCGCGCGCCAATGGACCACAGGCTGCAGTTACCGTCCATCTGCAAGTAGAGAGTGAATACGTAATCGTAAATATCACCGATAATGGCCCTGGTGTTCCTGAAAACATTCGCGGCAAGCTCTTTGAACCTTTTGTCAGCCATGGGAAGCAGAAAGGCACAGGCCTGGGACTCACTCTCGCCCACTGCATAGCCGTCGAACATGGAGGGGAAGTTGTTCTTCTCCGCAGCCGTCCTGAAGAAACCGTGTTCCAGTTGCGAATCGCACGCGAGCCACAGGCGCCTGCGCCCACTGGTTCCGAACAAAAACTTCCTGATCAGGTCACTACACATGAAAAGGTATGGATATAGACGAAACGTGACACCTCTCGTGTCCCTCCTCTCCATCTCCCGCACAGCATCACTGTCTATGGCCATCCTCTGGGCCAACTCTCAGTGGCTCTCTGCACAAACCGGTACAGCCACGAGCGTGCCGTACCGGATCCAGCAACTCACCGACGCTATGACGCGGGCAGAGGCTCAGATACAGGAGACCCAGCACCAGCTGGAAGAAATGCGTAGGCAACTGAAAGACTTGCAGCAACAGGTGGGTCAAAACCTGGCGAATCACCAGGCTCCCCCCTCCTCCTCAGAGATTGAGGAGCTTCGTGAACGGCAGGACATCCAGCAGTCTGAAATTGCAACACACGAGCAAACCAAAGTCGAGAGTGAATCGAAATATCCTGTCAAGATCACCGGCCTGCTCCTCCTGAGCGGCGTTGCTAATACATCCGCTGTGAACTCCCCCTCAACGCCTGCCGTATCCGTCGGCGGACCAGGAAGCACGGCAATGACTCTTCGCCAGACTGTTCTGGGTCTGGATGCACATGGGCCGCACCTATTGGGGGCCGAAAGTTACGCTGACCTGAGGGTTGATTTCAGCGGGTCAGAATCAGCCTACAACGGTTATTCCAGCGGCAGCACCAACCTGCTGCGACTGCGCACGGCGCACGCTGGCCTGGAGTGGCAGCATACCAAAGCCTATTTCTCCCTCGACCGGCCTGTCTTCAGTCCTGACTCCCCGGCATCGGTCGTGGCCATTGCCGAACCTGCTCTGGCGTGGTCGGGAAACCTGTGGACATGGAATCCACAGTTGGGCATCACGCAAGACCTTCCTCTGCCCCGTTCCCATGACCTCAGGTTGCAGGCCGCACTCATAGATGTCGGAGATCCTCCGGTATCATCCTCTGCCAGCTCCACCGGCGGAACTTTACCCAGTGCTGCTGAGCAAAGCCGCTGGCCTGGAGTTGAAGCACGCATCGCGCTCCTCAGTCCAGAAGGTCGCGAGATGGGCAATCATTTTGGCCTGGGTGGATATTTTGCTCCGCATGATTCGTTCGGCACAAGATACAACGCCTGGGCCGGCACTCTTGACGCCCGCTTCCATCTGCCTGCGGGTCTCCAGCTCTCAGGCAGCTTTTACAGGGGACTTGCGCTCGGTGGGCTTGGAGGAGGCGCTTATAAGGACTTTGTCTATTATTTTGAACCGTATTCAAACACTCACTACCTGCGCCCCCTGAGCGACGTCGGAGGATGGGCGCAATTACAGGAGAAGATCAGCGAACGACTTCAATTCAATACCGCAGTGGGTTTCGATAACGTCTTTGCTCGAGAGCTGCGACCGTATGCCACACAGGGGGACAGTATTTATAAGGACCTGGCCAGGAACCGAACCTATTTGGGCAATGTGATCTACAGTCCCAGCGCCTATTTGCTTTTTTCCCTGGAATACCGCCGTCTCACCAGTTTTCCTGTGATTGGCCCGGCTTCGAGAACAAACATCATCGGCGTTGCAGCAGGATATAAGTTTTGATGAAAGCGCAATCAATCACATCGTGTCTGCTGGCAGCACTCGCCATCTTCAGTCTCGCTCTGTCGCAGCTCTCTGCCCAGAGAGTACCTGCGCACAATCCGATGGCTGAGCTGCGTCTTCAAATTGTGCCGGATCAGCCCGGAAAGCACCGGTCAGCCTCGGCCGTCATGTGGCTGGATCCACTCGCCGGAACACCTGCGGTCCTTTTTCCTTCGGGACGCCACTATGTGCTCTTGCAGAAGAACCGGACTTTTGTTCCCCATCTGCAAGTTGTCCCTGTGGGTGGCACTGTCCAGTTTCCCAATGCCGACCCCTTCTTTCATAACGTCTTCTCGCTTTTTGATGGAAAACGCTTTGACTTGGGACTGTACGAAGCTGGATCGAGCAAGTCCGTCACCTTCTCTCGCGAAGGCGTCTCCTATATCTTCTGCAATATCCATCCTGAAATGAGTGCTGTTATCATCAGCATTCCTGCAGATCTCTATGGCATGGCTGATGTGGGTGGTTCGATCGTAGTTTCCAACATCCCTCCAGGGGATTACAGAATGCAGGTCTGGGTGGAAGGAGTGCCTCAGTCCTTTCTTGGGCACCTCATACGAACCATCCACCTTGCCCCCGGCAGAACAGACCTTGGCATCCTCAAGGTCCCAATCCCCGACTCAAATGCTATACACACCAACAAATTCGGCCACACCTATGAATATGAACAGGAGCAGTCAACGCCGTATTAAGCCCAAATATCCATCGGGAATAGCCCCATTTCATGCCACGGGGTTTTCCAGCACTCCCACGGGATCCATACTGATACGCACCTGGTCACCGCTCAGGAGGGTGAAACCATCGCCTGGAATGATGCCGGTGCCGGTCATCAGGAAGACTCCTTGCGGAAATCGGTTGTCGCGAAAAAGATATTCTATCAGCTCTTCGGGCTGTCTCTTTATTTCGGCAAGGGTTGTGCTTCCAGTGAAGGCAGCCTGGCCTTTGCGCGTGATTGCAAGGTGAATGGCCGTGTTTTTCGCCAGCGGCTCTGGTGAGAGCAGAATGCAGGGGCCGAGTGCACAACTGCCGTTGTAAATCTTTGCCTGAGGGAGATAAAGCGGGTTTTCACCTTCAATGTCACGTGAGCTCATGTCGTTGCCGATGGTATGGCCAAGGATTGAGCCTGATGGATGGAGAAGCATTGTCCATTCCGGTTCAGGAACTGTCCATTGTGCATCTGACCGCAGGTGCACCGGATGGTTCGGGCCGATGACGCGGCGACCGGTCGCCTTGAAGAAAAGTTCAGGCCGTTTCGCCGAGTACACGCGGTCATAAAATGTGCCTCCGCCTGCATCCTTCGACTCTTCCATGCGCGCGTCGCGGCTGCGGTAGTAGGTGACGCCCGCGGCCCAGACTTCCTGCCCCACAATGGGTGCGAGGACAGATGCGGGATCAAAATGCTTTGCCGGTTCCCCGCGCGCAGCATTGCACACATAGGTATGCACGTCCTCTCTGGTGATGAGTTCGTCCCATCCCGCTGCCTGCACGGGGAAGAAGCGTCCCTGTTCCTCCACAAAAATCCCACGCGTTGTTCGATAAAGCTTCATGCAACCGCCTTTCTCTTGTGCAGCCATCTTAAAACGAGGGCCTTTTCGACTGTAACTATTGATGACGTTCTGCGCATTGGGTACTCTCAAGACACCTGAATGACAGCACCTCTCCATGCCATTGCAACTGTAATTTTCTGCGCCTGCTTTCTGCTGGTCACCTTTGCCGGATTCTGGGCTGCGCGCTGGAAACGTGCCGACCTGCACAGCCTGGAAGAATGGGGCCTCGCCGGGCGCCGCTTCGGCACTCTGATTACATGGTTTCTGATTGGTGGCGACTTCTACACTGCATACACAGTCATTGCTGTGCCTGCTGCCTTGTATGGCACAGGCGCGCCGGGATTCTTCGCCATCCCCTACTGCATTCTGCTCTACCCTTACATGATGCTGGTGCTGCCGCGCTTGTGGCAGGTGTGCCATCGCCGCGGATACGTAACGCTGGCCGACTTTGCCAAGGGCCGGTTCGGCCATCGTCCACTTGCTGTTGCGATTGCGCTTACCGGAATTCTTGCCACGATGCCCTACATCGCCCTGCAGCTTGTGGGCATGCAGGAAGTGATTTCAGCCCTTGGCCTCAGAGGAGAGTGGCCGCTGATTGCGGCGTTCGTCATTCTTGCTGCTTACACATATTCAAGCGGCCTGCGCGCGCCTGCTGTCATCGCCATTGTGAAAGACATCATGCTCTACATCATGGTGATTGCCGCCATCCTGGTCATTCCGTCAAAGCTGGGCGGATATGGGCATGTCTTCTCCGCTGCGAGCGCGGCCCTGGCACAGAAAAAGCCGCCCGCCTCGATCATCCTGCAGCCATCTCAATACTGGAGCTATGCCACTCTCGCGTTTGGATCGGCGATCGCCATTGTACTGTACCCGCATACGGCGACGGGCGTGCTCAGCTCGGCCAGCGGCCGCGTCATCAAGCGGAACGCCGCGCTGCTGCCTGCCTACAATCTGCTGCTGGCACTGATCGCGCTGCTTGGATATTTCGCACTGGCAGCGGGCATCCACTCCGCCGATACATCGAGCGCCGTGCCGCTGCTCTTTGTCCATATGTTTCCTGAGTACTTCTCTGGCTTCTGCCTTGCGGCGATCGGCATCGGCGCGCTTGTTCCTGCGGCCATCATGTCCATTGCAGCGGCCAATCTGTTTACGCGGAATCTGTATGGTGAGCTGATCCACCGTTCCATGACGCCAAAGCAGGAAGCAGCACAGGCCAAACTGGTTTCACTCTTTCTGAAAATAGGGGCGCTCACGTTTGTGCTCTTGGTTCGCGCGCAGTATGCGATTGAGCTGCAACTGCTGGGCGGCATCTGGATCGCGCAGATCTTTCCCGCTGTGATTCTGGGCCTGTTTACCCGCTGGTTTCGCGGAACCGCACTCTTCTGGGGCTGGCTGGCAGGCATGACGGCAGGCACAGGAATGGCGTGGACGCGCGACCTGAAAAGCTCAATATGTCCACTGCACATTGCCGGACACACGTTCGCCATGTATGCCGCGGTCCCGTCGCTGCTGATCAACCTGCTCGTCTCCGTCGGAGTGACGCTTGCGCTGAATGCGGCGGGGCGCGAACGCGACACAGATTCGACGATGGCAGCCGATTACGAGATGCAGGGAGCATAGAGTTCCCGGCCTGTTGCAAACTGTTACGATACTGCCGTGGTCACCCTCTCTCAGTTTTCTGTCCTGAACAACAAACAGCGCCCCCATGAGGGCTTCAACGCATCGCATGAGCTTGAGCAGAAGCTGCGCTCGGTAGTGCGGGGAGAAGTGCGTTTCGATGCCGGCTCCCGTGCCCTGTATGCGACCGATGCTTCCAATTATCGCCAGGTGCCGATTGGCTTGGTGGTCCCCCGCGACGTGGACGATGTGACGGCCACGCTTGCAACGTGCCGTGAACTGGGCGCGCCGGTGCTTGCGCGGGGCGGAGGCACAAGCCTTGCCGGACAATGCTGCAACGTCGCCGTGGTGCTTGATTTTTCAAAGTACATGCGCGGCATTCACTGGCTCGATGCGGAAAAGAAGCTGGTACACGTGGAGCCTGGCATCGTGCTCGACCGCGTCCGTGAAGCTGCGGAAGAACACCACCTGACCTTCGCGCCTGATCCGGCGACGCACAACCGTTGCACCATCGGCGGCATGATCGGTAACAACTCCTGCGGCGTACACGCGCTGATGGGCGGCAAGACGGTGGACAACATCCAGTCGCTTGATGTGCTGCTTTACGACGGCACGCGCATGACCGTGGGCGCAACCAGTGAAGAGGAGCTGAAAAGCATCATCGCGGCAGGCGGCCGTAAAGGCGAAATCTATGCCGGCCTGCGGCGCATCCGCGACAAGTATGCGGAGCTGATTCAGCAGCGGTTTCCGCGCATTCCGCGCCGCGTTTCCGGATACAACCTGGATGAGCTGCTGCCGGAAAACGGCTTCAATGTGGCGCGCGCGCTGGTGGGCACCGAAGGTACCTGCGTGACGGTGCTGGGCGCAACGCTGAACCTGATGCCGAGTCCGCCGCACCGGCGCCTGGTGGTGCTCGGGTTTGCCGATCCATTTATTGCAGCGGACCATGTGCCGTTTGTGCTGGAGTCGAAGCCCATTGGGCTTGAAGGCTTTGATGGGATGCTGGTGGACTTTATGCGACGCAAGCGGCTTGCGCTGGATGACATTACGCTTCTGCCGGAAGGGCGCGGACATCTGCTGGTGGAGTTCGGTGGCTGGTCGCCGGAGGATGTTGCGTCGCAGGTGGAGCGCTTTCTGGATGTGGTGAGACAAATTCCCGCGCAGGCCCGCCACTACTCTGAAGCCGAAGCGCCGCGTGTGTGGCATGTGCGCGAATCTGCGCTGGGCTCCACGGTCTTCGTTCCGGGAGAGCCGCATGGATGGGAGGGCTGGGAGGACTCGGCTGTTCCGCCGGAAAAGCTCGGGGGCTATCTGCGCGAGATATTCCACCTGATGGACCAGTTTGGCTACCGCACGCCCATGTATGGCCATTTCGGGCAGGGATGCGTGCACATGCGCATCAATTTTGATCTGGAAAGCGAGGAGGGCATTCGCAAATTTCGCGCGTTCCTTGATCGCGCAACCGATGTGGTCCTGAAATACGGCGGGTCTATTTCCGGAGAGCATGGCGACGGCCAGTCACGCGGCGCGCTGCTGCCCAAAATGTTTGGCCCGGAGCTGATGCAGGCTTTTCGCGAATTCAAGTCGCTGTGGGACCCGGAAAACAAGATGAATCCGGGCAAGATGATTGGCCCGGTGCCCGTATATGAGCCGCATGAGAATCTGCGGCTGGGTGCGGGATACAAATCCATCAAGCCGGCCACATACTTTCAGTTCCCTGAAGACAAAGGATCGTTTGGTGAAGCCACTTTGCGCTGCGTGGGCGTGGGCGCATGTCGCAAGCAGGCGACAGGCACCATGTGCCCCAGCTACATGGCCACTAGCGAGGAAATGCATTCGACGCGCGGGCGCGCGCATCTTTTATGGGAAGCACTCGAGGGCCATGTGCTTCAGGGGGGCTGGGGCGATGAGCATGTGCGCGAGGCGCTGGACCTGTGCCTTTCCTGCAAGGCCTGCAAAAGCGAGTGCCCGGTCAATGTGGACATCGCCACGTACAAGGCTGAATTTCTGGCGCACTACTATGAGCGCCACAGTCACGCGCTGCGCGACTATGCCTTTGGATTTATGGACCGCTGGGCGCATCTCGCGTCTGTGGTTCCGGGCATTACGCCGCGCCTGGCCAACCTGCCCTTGCAGGTCCCCGGGATCAGCTCGCTTGCCAAGAGCATTCTGGGGATCGCGCCGCAGCGCAGGCTTCCGCAATTTGCTCCACGCAGTTATCAGAGCAGCGCGAAAGGCAGCAACGCGCAGGCCCAGGTGGTGCTGTGGCCGGACACGTGGAACAACTACTTTCATCCGCAAGTGCTTGCTGCCGCGCATGGGGTGCTGTCCGATGCGGGGTTTGCCGCCTTCACGCCAAAGCAGCATATCTGCTGCGGGCGCCCCCTCTACGATTTCGGTTTTCTGAAGCAGGCCCGTGCTTATCTGGAAAAGGTCCTTCATGTCTTTGCTCCGCAGATTGACGCGGGAATGCCCTTCATCTTTCTTGAGCCGAGCTGCGCCAGCGTCATGCGCGATGAGCTGCTGAATTTCTTTCCGCAGAGCGAACGCGCAAAATGGCTGAGCGAACAATCTCTCCTGCTGAGCGAATTTCTTGTCCGGCGCGCGCCGGAATACCGCGCGCCTTCGCTTGCTGGAAAGCGCGTTGTGCTGCATGGCCACTGTCACCATAAATCGCTGATGAAGATGAAAGATGAGGTTGCGATTTTGAAGGCCAGCGGAGCAGATGTCGAGCTTCTGGATTCAGGCTGCTGTGGCATGGCCGGGCCGTTCGGCTTCGAGAAAGAGAAATACGAGGTGTCACAGGCACTTGGCGAACGCGTGCTGCTGCCTGCCGTGCGCAAAGCGGCGCCGGAGACCATCCTTGTCAGCGATGGTTTCAGTTGCCGCGAACAGATTTCCCAGAATTCCAGCCGCAGCGCCCTGCATCTGGCCGAGGTGCTGAGGTGCTTCAGATAAGACAACCGCGCTGAAGTACAATCATGAGTTCGCTTATGTCACGTACACCCATTTTGCTCGTCCATGGAGGCGCGTGGGCCATTCCCGATGATATGACCGAGGCGCACGAGCGCGGCGTCCGGCATGCTCTTGAGGCTGGGTACTCGCTACTGGCCAAAGGCGCGTCTGCAGTAGATGCAGTAGAGGCCGCGGTCGCTGTGCTCGAAGACGATGACACCTTTGATGCCGGATGCGGCAGCTTTTTGACGCGCGATGGCCGCGTACAGCTTGATGCCCTTCTTATGGACGGCGGAACGATGCGCGCCGGAGGCGTGGCCTGTGTCGAGCGCCTGCGCAACCCTATTCATGCAGCGCGGCTGGTGCTCGATAAAAGCCCGCATGTGTATTTCGTCGGCGAGGGTGCCGAAGAGTTCGCACAGGCCCACGGTATGGAACTGATTGATAATTCTGAGCTGGTGCTTGAGCGCGAGCGTGAGCGGTTGAAAGAAGCGCAGGCGAAGGAGCGCGCCGGACTGCCCGACCTCACCTTTGCCGGCGATGATAAGTCTCCGGAGACAGCCGCGCATCTTGCCTCGCATGACACAGTCGGCGCAGTGGCGGTCGATGCTAAAGGCAATCTCGCAGCGGCCACCTCTACCGGAGGCACTTTGAATAAGATGCCCGGGCGCGTCGGCGATTCATCGCTCATCGGATGCGGCTGCTATGCCGACAATCTCAGTGCCGCTGTCTCCCTCACTGGATGGGGTGAGCCCATTATGAAGCTCGTTCTGGGCAAGTGGGCCACAGACCGAGTGCAGCAGGGTCGCTCCCCGGAGCAGGTTGCGCCGGAAGCAATTGCGTATCTCTACAAGCGCATGGGCGGACACGGCGGCATCATTCTGCTTGACCCGAATGGACGCTATGGCTTGGCCCACAATACTCCGCGCATGGCCTGGGGCATTTACGACGCGCAAGGGCCTCGCACGGGAATTGCGGTGGAAAGCTACTGAACTCAGGCCTAGGCAGACCATAAGCGGCTGATGGGTACGCCGTGCAGATTGGCTGAAAATGGAATGACCTCGGTCCCGGTGTAAAGCACAATTCCGCGCAGCCAGTTTTTGCCGGCCGTTTCGGCCAGTGCCTGCAGCCCACGGACATCTTTTTCTCCCAGCGTCGCGGCGGCCTTGACCTCGATCCCTGCTACGTTTCCCATACGGTTTTCAAGCACGATGTCCACTTCCTGGCCAGAGGCTGTGCGCCAGTAATACAACTCCGCCCGGGTCTCGCTCCAGGTGCATTGCTTGTGCAGCTCCATCAGAACAAAGTTTTCCAGCAAAGGCCCGGCAAGATTTCCTTCTGCCTGTAATCGCTCCACAGTGGCACCTAATGAGTAAGCCAGCAGACCGCTGTCATTCAGGTAAACCTTCGGCGTCTGGATCACGCGCTTGCCCAGATTTCTGGCCCATGGCCGCAAAAGCTGGACAAGAAAAGTCCCTTCCAGCAGAGCAAAGTACCGCTTCAGCGTCGTCTGTGGCAAGGACATCGTCCGCGACAGGTCAGCGAAGTTCAGCAGCGATCCGGCACGGGTGGCAACCACATAGAGAAGGCGGGGAACAGCCGCAATGTCAGCGATGTTGGCCAGATCGCGAACATCCCGCTGCAGCATCGTCGTTATATACGACTCAAACCAGGCGTTGCGACGAGAGACGCTCTGTCGCGCGATCGCGGCAGGATACCCGCCTGCAACTGTGGCCTCAAGCAGTTCCCTCCAGGAGATTCTGGTGATTTTTTCCCTCCAGCTGGGGGTTGTCCCGGAAAACAAGGCATCTACAAAGTTCTCCTGTACTCCGTTTAACTCTCCTTGTGAAAAGGGCCAGAGAGTCAGAACTTCCATGCGTCCGGCCAGAGACCCTGAAATTTTGGGCAGGAGCATGATATTGGCGGAGCCGGTCAGCAGAAAACGTCCAGGCCGGCGGTCCCGGTCAATCGCAGCTTTGATGACCGGGAATATCTCAGGAACATGCTGCACTTCATCCAGCGTGACCGGAGACATGAGGCCAGCGATAAAGCCATTGGGATCGCTCCTGGCCGCGTCCAGGATGCCGGGATCGTCAAAGGTAAGATATTGGCGCTCGGCCAGCCCACCTTCATCCGATTGGACCAGTGTGCTCTTTCCTGTCTGCCTCGCTCCATTGACCAGCACGGCAGGCGTGTCAGACAGGGCGTTTTCCAGTGGACCGAGCAGATGGCGGCGAAACATAGGTTTGATTATCAACTATAAAAGGGATGATAATCAACCATGTGAAGGATGATAATCAGCCACTTAGTGGATGATTATCATCTAGTAATTACCCTGGAAGTCCTGCTTTAGCCCAGGACCCCCAGCTTCTTCGCCGTCTTCTCAAGCGTATCCAGGGCCTGGTCCAGCTGCTCGCGTGTGTGCTCGCTGGTCATAATAGTACGGATGCGCGCTTTGCCTTCGGGCACCGTGGGGAAGACGATTCCTGTGGCCATTACGCCCGCGTCGAAGAGTGCGCGCGAGAACTCCATGGCCTTCTTGCCATCGCCTATTATGATGGGCGTAATCGGCGTCTCGCTTGCGGGCGTCGTCTTGCCGCCGATATCAAACCCGATGCGGCCCAGCTCTGCCTTGAAGTAGCGGGTATTGTCCCATAGGCGCTCAATGCGCTCCGGCTCATTTTCAATAAGATCAAACGCAGCAATGCACGTTGCGGTGACCGATGGCGGATGCGATGTCGAAAACAGAAATGGACGTGCGCGATGGTAGAGATAGTCAATCAGATCACGGCTGCCGCAGACGTATCCCCCGAGCGCACCAATGGCTTTTGAGAGCGTGCCCACCTGCACATCCACGCGGCCATGACATTGAAAATGGTCTACCGAGCCGCGTCCATTGCGCCCGAGCACGCCCGAAGCGTGTGCGTCGTCCACCATCATGATGGCGCCATACTTCTCTGCCAGGTCGCAGAGCTGGTCAATGGGGCCAATGTCGCCGTCCATGGAAAAGACGCCGTCGGTAATGATGAGCTTGCGGCCGGGTTCGTTCTGCACTTCCTTCAAAAGCTCTTCGGCGTGGGCCACATCCTTGTGGCGGAAGACCTTGATCTTGGCCCGTGAGAGGCGCGCGCCATCAATGATGCTGGCATGGTTCAGCTCGTCAGAAATAATGAAGTCTTCTTTGCCGAGAATCGAAGAGACCGTGCCCGCATTGGCCGTAAATCCGCTCTGGAAGACGACACAGGCTTCCACATTCTTGAAGCGCGCAATCTTTTCTTCCAGCTCCATGTGGATCTTCATGGTGCCTGCAATGGTGCGCACCGCACCGGAGCCTACGCCATACCGCTTCGTCGCTTCGATCGCCGCTTCGCGCAGCTTTGGATGGTCGCACAGCCCCAGATAATTATTGGAAGCAAGATTGATGACTTTTTTACCATCATAGGTGCAAACTGGGGCCTGCGCATCATCCAGCACGCGCAGTTTGAAATAAGTCCCCTTTTGTTTCAGCTCATCGAGTGCAGCGGTAAGGTGCCTCAATTGCGGACGCTGAGAGAGTGCCGTGGACATAAAAGTGCCTCGCTTTACGAAAAATGGGCCAACCTAGCATCCTATCGTGGAGGGGTATGGAGGGCGCAAGGATCACCCTGTAAGGAGAAAGTGAATGAAGAAAGCTTCAGCCATCGCATTGCTCACATTGCTGCTTGCCGCAGGATGCAACAGATCGAACAAGCCCAACCCGGAAAATCCGACAGCCGCAGCGCAGCCTGCTGCTCCTGACCAGAATGCACAGGCAGCACCGCAGCAGGCGCAGCCCGCAAATACTATGCCAGCACCCTCGGCCCAGTCCGCAAGTACTGCAGCAGCACCGGCGCAACCGGCCTCATCCGCAAGCAATGCTGCAGCCCGCCCGTCCGCCTCGGCCCAGCCGCAGCCTGCTCCGGCCACGCTGCCTTCTGTTCCGGCAGGAACGGTGCTGCGCGTACGCATGAACCAGACCATCAATGTGAAGCACGCCTCATCCGGCGAGTCCTTCACCGGTACCATAGTGGATCCCATTGAGGTGGGCGGCAGCACGGTCATTCCGGCAGGCTCTGGCGCAGAGGGCATCGTGGTGCGCGCGCACAAGCGTGGACATTTCAAGGGCCGCTCCTACCTGCAACTTACGTTGACAGGCCTGAACGTGAACGGCCAGCACTACCGCATTGAGACCAGCAGCCTTACCCGCACCAAAAAGGGCAAAGGCAAGCGCACAGCGGCCTTCATCGGCGGGGGCAGTGGACTCGGCATGCTGATCGGCGGAGTCGCCACAGGCGGTGTGGGCCTCGTAGTCGGCGGACTGGCAGGAGCAGGCGCAGGCACGGGCCTTGCTGCATTCACGGGCAACAAAGACATTACCATTCCTGCGGAATCCGTCGTAAGCTTCCGGCTGGCAAATTCCATCCAGCTACGCTGAGAAGTCCTCAGTTGAGCGTCAACAAGCCGCCCCATTTCCAGCCTTTTCTGGCTGGAGTGGGGCATTTCGTTTCCTCTTGCTTTCCATAGGAAACATGGAATGATTCCGCACGCTATTGCGAGCGCGAAGGACTTCCCAGGCTTCGAGACCATCTGGCAGGACATTCCCTTTGATCTGCACGTGTTGCGGAAAGACCCTCGGTTTACTGCAACCGCCGTCCTCTCGCTCACTCTGGGCATCTGCGCAAACACCGCAATCTTTTCCATTGTGAATAGGGTCCTGCGCGGTGCCAACAGCATGCGCCATGCACGCAAAGCGTCTTCGTCATTCTGGAAATGGCAGTCACGCTGGTGCTTTTGACTGGAGCCGGATCCAATGTACGCAGTCTGGCGCTTCTATGGAACGTGAATAAAGGCCCGGATTTCTCCGGGCCTCTGCGCTGGCGGTTCAGGTTTAGCGGCCAAATCGTCCGCCGCCATGGGGCTGTTCGTGCGGTTGTTCATGCACCTGAGGCTGCGGCTGGGGCCGTAGTTCCGGCTGCGGTCTGCTCTCAGGGCGCATCTGCGGAGCGGGCCTTGACTCCTGCCGTGGCTGGGAGTAAGTCTGCTGCCTCGGTTCCGGTCGTGGCTGCGAGTAAGTCTGCGGCCGTTGTTCCTGCCGTGGCTGAGAGTAGGTCTGCGGCCTTTGCCTCGGTTCCGGTCGTGGCTGCGAATACGTCTGCGGTCTTGCCTGGGGCTGCGGGCGCTCTACCTGCGGTCTCGCCTGCTCGTGGTACTGCGGTGCAGGTCTCGACTGCTGCGGGCGTTCCGTCTGCGGAGCAGGCCGTGTCTGCTGCTGCCGCTGCGGGATGGTCTCCGGCCGCGCCTGCTGCTGTGGACGGTTCATCTCAGGCCGGGCCTGTACCTGTCCAGGACGGTTCGGTTGCACCGCCTGGTTCGGGCGGTTCATCCCGCCGCGATTGTTGTTCACCGGGGCAGCCACTGGACGGGCCGCGATTGCATTGCGATGAAAGTCATTCACCGACGTTGCAGGACGCGCTACCGCTGCCGCGACCGGCGCACCATGGTTCTGCTTATAGAAGTTTCCAGGTACCTGCCGCGCCATCTGCATGTGCGTCTGCTGCACCTGCGTCGGCCCAATGTGGTGCTCACGCTCTGCCACCATCTCCTGCTGCGTTGGACGCGCCTGGATGCCGCCCTGTCCGCCGTTGTAGCTTACGCGCGTCACGTTCACGTTGTTGATGACCGTCTTGTTCACGTACACGTTCTTGATCACGGTCGTGTTTACGCGGTTAATGGCGGTGTTGTAGTAGAAGTTGTTGCCGCGCCAGTATCCGCCTTCATAGCCGGACCCGAAGTATCCATAGCCGTAGTTAATGCCGCCATAGAACCCGATGTGAGGTCCCCAGTACCCCGGATGCCAGTAATAGCCGTCGTCACCCCATCCCCAGTAGCCCGGTGTCCACAGGTATCCAGGTTGTGGCGCAATCACCCACGTGCCCGGGACCCAGTAGTAGTCATAGCCGTTCCATGCCCAGTAGCCAGGCACCCAGATGTAATTCGGGCCGGGGCACATGGGCTGCTCATACACCGGCAGCGCTGGCGGGCCAATATGCACGGCAATGCCGATGCTGATCTGCGCTTCTGACGGAGCCGAAAAACCCAGCGCCAGCGCCATAACGAACAAAAGTTGAAGGAGATATTTCGCTTTCGCTTTCATTCCTGTACCCTGCCGTCCGCCCTTCGTTGCCCTGTTCCACCATCGCAGGTTTCGAGAAGCTTCTGGCATTTCTTTCCTCGTGTGAGTTCCCCTCAACCCCACCTGTAGTTGTGACACCTTTTCTCTGAGGATGTTGCGTCAGCCCCGGTTGCTTGTCTCATGGTGGACCAATGGAAGAACTTAAGAAAAAGTGCGGCCGGGTGGGCAACCCCACGCATCGGGCTGCGGGACAATGTTCCTCCTTTACAGTTTAGGAAAGGTAAGTCTATATTCCTAAATTATTAAGGAGAGAGAAAGTCTTCATGCCCGACCAGGCACAAATACTTCCCGGCACTCTCGACCTGCTCATCCTCCGCGCAGTCTCACTCGGCCCGTTGCATGGATACGGCATTCTTCTGCGCATCCATCAGATTTCAGGCCAGGCATTGCTGATTGAGCAGGGTGCACTTTATCCAGGACTGTTCCGCCTCGTGCGTCAGGGACTGCTTAAAGCAAAGTGGGGCATCTCTGAGAACAACCGCCGCGCCAAGTATTATGAGCTGACCGTCGCGGGACGCAAACGCCTGCGCGAAGAGACCGACAACTGGAACCGTCTGGCCACGGCCATTGCCGCTGCCCTCTCGGCGCAACCGGAGGAAATATGAAACTTGCGGCATGGCTACGTTCTCCTGGAGCAAAATTTTTCTTCCCGTCCCGCGTCGAGCGCGAATTGGAAGAAGAGCTGCGCTCACACATTCAGCACCGCGCTGATGATCTGGAGCGCTCCGGCCTCTCTCGCACGGAGGCAGAACGGCGCGCACGCATTGAATTTGGAGGGCAGGAAAAGTACCGCCAGCAAAGTCACGAGGCCATAGGCGGAAATTTTATAGAAGGCCTGTTGCAGGACCTGCGATTTGCCTTCCGCACGCTGCGAAAGTCCCCCGGGTTTACTTGTATCGCCATTGCCACGCTGGCCCTTGGAATCGGTGCGAATGCCGTTGTCTTCAGTGTGCTGAACGCTCTCATTTTGCGCCCGCTGAACGTGCCCCATGCGGAAAGCCTCTACACCATTCAGGAAGGCAAGGACAATTTTCCGTCGCAGTCGTATCCCAACTACCTTGATCTGCGCGACCGCAACCGCAGCTTTGAGGGCATCATCGCTTATCAGATTGCGCCTGCCGCACTGCGCGTCGGGAACAACCCATCTCCCATCTGGCTGTATGAGGCGAGCGGCAATTACTTTGACCTGCTTGGCATTCAGCCGTATCTTGGCCGCTTCTTCCACAGCACAGACGAACACGGTCCTGACAGCGCTCCTTACGTTGTGCTGAGTTATGCCTGTTGGCAAAGCCATTTTCAGGGTGATCACGATGTGGTGGGCCGCAGGGTCGAGTTAAACAAACACCCATATACGATTCTCGGTGTAGCACCGCCCGCGTTTCGTGGGACCGAGCTGTTCTTTTCCCCTGATCTCTGGTCCCCTCTCGTCAATCAGGAGCAGATTGAAGGATGGAACAACCTGAACGCCCGCTCCAATCGTGAATTCTGGCTCATTGGACGGCTCAAAGCAGGCTACACTCCCGCGCAGGCCACAGTTGATCTGAATACCATCGCCAGCTATCTGAAGAAGACGTACCCCAAAGATGATGATGCAATGCAGTTCTCATTGGCTCGGCCCGGGCTGGCCGGGAACATGCTTCGGGGGCCGGTGCGCGCATTCATGGCGGGTTTGCTGCTGCTGGCGCTGCTGATTCTTCTCGCCGCCTGCGCAAACCTCGGCAGCCTCTTTGCGGCCCATGCTGCCGACCGTTCGCGCGAGATGGCCCTGCGCATGGCGCTTGGCTCCAGCCGCGTTCGGATTCTGCGCCAGTTGCTGACAGAAGCGCTGCTGGTTGCACTCACAGGCGGCGCGCTGGGCCTGGCGGGAAGCATGGTCCTGTTGCGCGGTTTGAGTGCCATGCATCCTACTCCGGACTTTCCCATCAACGTGCCTGTACATCCTGACGCCTATACCTATGCGTTTGCGCTGGTACTTGCGCTGGCCAGCAGCTTTCTCTTCGGCATCGCTCCCTTGCGGCAGGTCATGGCAGCCGACGCGTATCAGACCATCAAGTCCGGCCCGGTTGGAGCGGCTGGCAGCCGCCGCTTTACCCTGCACGATTTTCTTTTGACCGCGCAGATTGCTGTATGCGCCGTGCTGGTCACTTCATCGCTGGTCGCCGTTCGCGGCATGGTGCGCTCTCTGCACAGCAGCTTTGGCTTTGCGCCACGGAATGCCATCCAGATACAGACTGATCTCGACATGGCCGGATACAAAGGTGACGCGGTCATGCCCATGCAGCGCCGCATGCTCGACGCGGTAGCGGCCATTCCCGGAGTCACGGCCGCCGGGTATGCGGACCGCGTTCCGCTGAATCTGGGATGGGCCGAATCTACCGTCTTTACCGACAGCACCACAGACTACCGGCGCTCCAATGCGGTAGCCGAGGCCATGGCCTACAGCGTATCGCCCGGATACTTTCGCGCGGCAGGAACAGCATTGCTGGCAGGAAGGAGTTTTACCTGGCGTGACGACAACAATGCTCCGCGCGTAGCTGTTATCAATGAGGAACTTGCGCGAAAACTCTTCGGTTCTGCGCGGAAGGCCCTCGGCAGCTATTTCAAAAATGGAGAAGGAAAGCGAATCCAGGTTGTAGGCATCGTCGAAGATGGAAAATACAAAACGCTGGCGGAAGATCCGCAACCAGCATTGTTTCTTCCCATTCTGCAATCGCCTTCCACCGCCATGAAGCTCATTGTGCACTATAACCGCGACGCGCAGACCATGACCGCGGCACTGCAAAGCACGTTGCGCGGCCTGGATCCCGGCCTGCCATTCACCATCCACACCTGGCAGACAGAATTGGACACGGCATTGTTCGCTCCGCGCGCGGCCACACTGGCGCTGGGCGTCTTCGGCATACTCGGTGCGATGCTCGCCATCACAGGTATTTTCGGAATGGCTGCTTACTCGGTGAGCAATCGCCTGCGCGAACTCGGCATCCGCATCGCCCTTGGCGCGCAGCGGAAAGAGGTGCTGCATGCCGCACTGGGCCGCGCCTTCATGCTGCTCGCCTTTGGCTCAATCACAGGCTTGCTGCTGGGAATTACCGCAAGCCGCCTCATGGCCTTCATCGTGTATCAGGCAACGCCGCGCGATCCCTGGGTGCTTGCCGGAGTTGTGCTCACCATGCTGCTCATTGGATTGCTGGCCACCTGCATCCCTGCGCAGCGCGCCCTGTCGGCTGATCCGCTCGTGCTGCTGCGCGAGGAATAGCGAGGAACAACATGAAAGTGTCGTTCCGCGCCGTTTGGGCAGCAAAGATGAAACCGCCGAAGAGCTGCGCTCACACATTCAGCACCGCGCCGATGATCTGCAACGCGGCGGGCCTCTCCTGCGTCGAGGCAGAGCGGCAGGCGCGCGCCACCACGTGCTCGTGTGAGATCGCCGTCCGCAGCAGTCAAAAAACCGGCCACTCCGGCACAGTCTTTTCCCTCTCCATGCCCTCACAGCAGAAGATACACGGTAACGGGTGTCCCACATTTCGTAGAGATGTGGGTTTTGCAGGATAATCTGTCATCCTCGTATCTGCCCATCGTTTGATGAGTCATCCTGAGCGGAGTCGAAGGGCCCGCATCGCCTGGAGCGATGTGAGTTGTTGCGCAAGCAACAACCATTACCGGTAATACCACCGATTATCCATTCGGATACCCTCATTCCATATTGATTGTCCTTTTTTATGGCCGTAATGCCGCTTTCACGGTGCAAACTGGATACTGACCACGGGCACGGAGGAAAGTATGAAGGAGCTGCGGCGCATCTCGTACTTGTGGAAAGACCCCCATGCAGGCAAAGGGTACTCCACCGGAGTTTCACTGCACAGCCATACCAACCAGTCGAAGGAAACTTTGGATTTTCTCGCCAATCTGGGCGCGCAATACCAATGGATGCGCCCTCTGATGCGTGCCGGTGAGCGCCGCTCGCGCAATTACAACGTGCCTGTCAATTACGCCGCCGCATACTGGACGCCACCTTTGACCCCACGCCTCGCCTTCGATCTCGAAAGCCGCCAGATTGAGAAGCTGGGTCTCATGCCGCTCGTCTCCCTCACCGACCACGACAATATTCACGCCCCCATGCTGCTGCGCACCGTCGCTTCCGCGCGGCACATCCCTGTCTCCGTCGAATGGAGCGCGCCCTTCGGTGGCGACCAGGCCTTCCATCTCGGCATCCACAATCTGCCCAGCGAATCCGGCGCGGCCTGGATGAAGGTCTTCGAGGAATACACCGCCAATCCTGAAGAAGGTAAGCTTACCGAGATTCTGTCGGCACTGCACGATCTGCCCAACGTCCTCATCGTCTTCAACCACCCCATGTGGGACCTCTACCTCATCGGCGAAGCAAAGCACAACCAGCGCGTGCACGACTTCATGACGGTCAACCATGAGTTCATCCACGCTCTCGAACTGAACGGCCTCCGCCACTGGCAGGAAAACCGCGCCGTCAAAACAATGGCAAAGCAGTGGAACAAGCTGCTCATCTCAGGCGGCGACCGCCACGGTACCGAGCCCAACGCCAACGTCAACCTCTCCAACGCATTGACCTTTACCGAGTTTGTGCACGAGGTCCGCTACGAAGGCCGCAGCCACGTCCTCTTTATGCCGCAATATGCGCAGCCCTGGAAGCACCGCATCCTCGAATCCACTCTGGACGCGGTCCGCGACTACCCTGAGTTCCCGCAAGGCTCCCGCTACTGGGACGAGCGTGTCTTCCACCCTGATTCAAACGGCGTCATTCGCCCCCTGCGCGAGCTCTGGCCCGGCGGAGAAGCACCCGCCTGCCTCAGCATGGTCATCAAGGCCGTCCGCCTGATGGGAAGCCGCCCAGTGGCCGGCGGCCTGCGCATGGCCTGGAACGAGTCCCGCGAGCTGAAGTTCGCCCTCGGCGAAGAAATGATGTAAAGAAAAAACAATTCGTTCGAACGAGTAATGCCCGGAAACCCTGCTCCGGTTTGCTGTTCTTGTAGTTCGGCCATACAGGAAGTTTTTTTACCCAAAGCAGCTGCTGTCCACGCATGGAAAGGGAAATGAGAAAGCAGAGATTCAGTACTCGCCTTCGACCACATTCACCAGCGGCTCGCCTTTCATAAACCGCCGCAACTGCGCGCCAGCCAACGCAAATGCTCGCGGCATAAACAGAGGGCTTGAGCCGCCAATGTGCGGAGTCAGAAGCAGGTTTGGCGACCTCCATAGCGGATGATCCGAAGGCAGTGGCTCTGGGTCAGTCACATCGAGCGCGGCGCGAATGCGCTTTTCCTCAAGTGCCTTTACCAGCGAGTCTGTGTCCACCACAGGCCCACGTGCGGCATTGACCAGCAGCGCACCCTGCTTCATCTTTGCAATCATCGCAGAGTTGAACAGGCCGCGCGTCTCCGGCGTAAATGGAACAATCAGCACAACAATGTCGGCCTGCGGCAAAAGCTCCGGCAGCTTCTCTACGGGCTCAACACCGGCCCGGGCCGTGCGGGCAATGCGAAGCACATTCACGCCGAACGGCAGCAGGCGCGCTTCAATGGATTTTCCAATCGAGCCATACCCCACAATCAACGCCGTTTTTCCTTCCAGCTCTTCAATCAATACTGGTGGATAGGGGCTGTCCGTCCCGCCAAAGACCGAGTGGTAATTTGTATCGGCAATCTCTCGCGTAATCCACTGCTGCTGCTTTTGCAGCTCAAAGTAGAAGGGAAAAAATTTGCTCCAGGCCAGGATCGCGGCCACGGTCCACTCTGAGGTTGCGGTATTGTGCACGCCTTGCGCATCGCATAAAACAGCATCGCGAGGAGCCAGCTTCCGCAGCCAGTCCACGCCAGCCAGCAAAGACTGCACTACTTTTACTCCACGCAGATAAGGTGCTATCGGTTCGGCCTGCCGGGGAGACAACGGAGCTATCCAGAAATCAATCTCAATCGGTGCCGAAGGCTTCTCCGGCAGAACATGAATGTCCGCTTCAGCAGGAAGCTTTGCCAAAAGCTCTTGCGTCGTCCAGTGCGGTACCCCGACTTTTACCATCACGCAGAATTTATCCTCCTGTCCTGATGCTAATTCAGTGGAGGGGCGATTCTGCAGCTCTGCGGCCCGTGTCTTGTTTTTCTTCAGGCCGCTGTGTTTCTATCGGGAGCAGGAAGCGTAGCGGCGAACGCGCGGCCGCGCAAATGCCGAAAACAGCGCGTTTTCTCCAGCGGCGTTGGCGCAGGATGCGGCAGGTTGTCCTCAGCAATGGCATCGGTTTCATCCCAAACATTAAAGGGTGTCCGCAAATATTTCTGCAGTCCGGTGAAACGCCCCCGTTTTGACCCGCACTACCAAGCAAGCAAACGGCCCCTGGGAAACCAGGGCCGGATGCGCGGGCCCTGTAGTTTGAAAGGGAGACATCTATGTGGAAAGTGGCGCAGGCAGCGTGTGTCATGACGTTGTCTGGTTTTCTGGCAGGGTGCTGCACTCCGGGGAACATCGGCTCTGTTCCTGTAACTCTCAACGGACAGCAGACCAATATGTGGTGTTGGGCGGCGAGCGGGCAGATGACGATGAACTACATCCATCCCGGCTCAAACGTGCAGCAGTGCGACGAGGCAAACAACGAATTCGGGCGCAGTGACTGCTGCAACTCTCCGGTGCCTTCAGCGTGCGTAAACGGCGGCTGGCCGCAGTATGACAAATACAGCTTCACCGCGTCCACCACGTCCGACGCACCGCTCACCTGGGCGCAGATCCAAAGCCAGATCTATTGCGCCAAAAAGCCTTTTGCCTTCTCCTGGCATTGGAATGGGGGCGGCGGACACATGATGGTCGCCACCGGATATGTAACCATTGATGGCACAAATTATGTGAGCGTGAACAATCCCTGGCCCCCCACCGGAGGCGTGCAGGAAGTCTATACATATGACAAATATGTCGGCGGCACAAGCTGGGACCATACTCACTGGAACGACTTCTACAACATCACGTATACGGGGGGAAAATAACATGAAGTCCCTCAACATTCTTCTTCTTGGAGTTCTTTTCGCTGCGGGTTGCTCCAGGCATGCTACTGCCCCGCCACCTCCGGCGCAGCAGCCGCAGCAGGCGGCCCAGAATGCGATCGGCGTTTTGCAAAAGCTGGTCAACGAGCAGAACTATAAGACCCTCGGCTTTGACTCTCTGGACGAAGTGAAGCGTGCGCAGCTGGCCGCTCCCTTGCAGGTCTACAACATCGGTTTGGATAAGCTGAAGGCATACCAGGCCGGGCAGGACCCGAATGCGCTGCTGGCAGCCAGTCCGGAGACCATCTATCCCGTGACAGTAGACGGGCAGGTCAAGACCGGAGTGACCATTGTCCATAAAGAGCAGGGATACGAGCCGGCCAGCTTTGGCAATGCCGACATTGTGAAACGCCTGGCCAGCAATCATCACAATGAAGGCGAATTCGTCCTTCGCATCCCGGCATTCAATATGTACTTTGTCGGCCGCCGCGTGGAAGACCGCCTGGTGCTGGTCCCGATCGTGAACGATCCACGCCTCAAGGTAGAGCAGGGACAAGCCGTGCCGATCGAAGTTGTGATTGACCAGCTCAAACCCTACGTGGACGCGTACAACGGACTACCCATGTAGATAAGTTTCAGTCATGCGGCTTCACTGGGGGGAGAGAAGCCGCAAGCCTGAAAGATGCAGGCGCCTTCAGGGGCGCCTGCAATTATTTCCAGTTCAACCACTGGTTCAGGTCACTCTCGGAGCGGACCTTCTCCTGCAACATAGAGTCCACCACCTTACGCGTTTTGATCTCTGCAAAGGGTCTTGAGATGGTCTCTCCGCTCGTTTCGCCAGGAAAATGAACCATCAGCACAGGGCGCGGGTCAAACTCTCCTCCTGTAGCGCGTTCTTCTTCTGGTGTCCACGTTGTGCTGTTCATTCTCCACATGCCCACGCGCCAGGAATGGTCAGAGGAAACAATCACGGTCGTGTGCGAGGCCGATGCGGTCTTCTCTGCTTCATCCAGCAGAACTCCAAGCGTCCGGTCGGCCAGCACAAGGTTGTCGAGGTACGTTCCGCGACCAGAGAAGGCGTGCGTATGTCTGTCATACATTCCCGGAGGATGCGGCACAGGAAGGTGGATAAAGGCAAAGCGCACTCTCTCATCGCGGACCAACGCTGTCGCAGCGGACAGCATGTTGTTGTACTCCTGCGCATGGATGGAAATAGCGAACTGGAGCGCAGCCGCAGGGCCGGTAATGCGCGACAAGGTCAGGTCCCGGAAGAAACCGTAGGCATTGGCGAGCGTGGATTTCTGGTCTGACAACCCGTGTTCGTAGGGATTGATGGCATCCCAATAGCACCAATCCAGCACACTTGAAAGAATGCGGCAATAAGGGTTGTACCAGCCCGCAATCCCGGTGCTCCAGCCCGACTGCCGCGCGTCATCAAAGAGCGTTTCATTGGCGTGAAAGAGTTCCCATCGCCGGCCCTTTTTTGGATGTACATACAGGTCGCCATGAAAGGAACTGCGGATCGCATCCAGCTCGCGGCCCAGAAACAGCGAGGGAATGATGATGTCCGTGAAAGATCCGGCTGGCTGGACGTTGGCAAAAATAACGCTTTTGTTTCGGAGCCGGTCGAAATTCGGCAATTGAATATCAGGCTGGCGATGATCAAAGAGTTGATTGTAAGAAAGCTCGTCAAAGAGTATCCAAACGATTCTGCCGGAGGACGGCTGGGCGGCGGCAAGTTCAGGCTTGATGAAAGCAGAAACATCAGGGGCGGGGACATGCAGCGCAAAAAGCACCATTTGCGGAAGCATCCATACGATACAACAGCCCAGCAGAGCGAGACCCATCTTTACAGTGCGCACGCATGCCTGGAACTTACCGCGAAAGCGCCACCACAGCAGAAATACAGCAACGCAAATCACAAGCTGAATGGCTGCTTTCTGTTTTCTTCCGGGAACATTTTCCACGTCGTAGTAGTTCAGGAAAAAGATGACGACGTTGATGGCCCTTACCGCTACCCAGGCAATCACGGCAGCCCACACAATGCTGATCCACGGACGGTCCAGGTGTTCCAGAAGTGCAAAGAGAAGAAATGCAACAGCGGTGGCGATGAAAAGATCAAGGGCAAGAGCGCCCGCAACGGTAGAGACCGGACGTGGATTGTGATAGGCCACCAGATGGTCTGGAAGCAAAAACACCCACATGGCCGGCAGCAGCGCAAGAATGGCAAGTCCCGCGCCTTCAAAGAACAAACGGACTTTCATCGAAACCCCAGCAGGTTCAATTCAGGTCTGCCGCGCCTCCAGCAGAAAAAGAACACGGCCGTTTTTTAACGGCCCCCGCAGAATACGCGTAAAGGCATGGCCAAATGCGTCAAGAAAAGCTTCTTCATTCAGGTGGGCGTAGAGATGGTCTCGTCCCCGCAGCAGTTCCTTAAACTTTGGGTCCGCTGCCGGTATCCACTCCACGATCAGCCAGCGTTGCGTCAGGTGATGCATAAGCTGCGCAATTTCGCCCAGCGGTACCTGGTCAGAAAGCAGCAGATGGTGCATCAGTCCTAGCGCCATCACACAGTCAAACCGTCCTCGCGCGCGCTCCAGCAGAGAAAGCGACTCCGCATTGCGCCACCCCACTGCCGGAGTAGGCCGGGCTATGTCCGCCACCAGTGGCTGAATCGGAAGCCTCTGCGCCTGCGCATCGCGCCAGTTGCGCTCACAGGCCTGCGCGTCTGAGTCCACCGCGACCACCCGCGCACCCAGGCTTGCGGCGATCCGTGAATACGTGCCGGTGTTCGCGCCCAGATCCAGCACTGTGCCTGGCCGCGTCTTCAGCAGAACGTCACACACAAATCTCTGCTTCGCCGAATGGTCCTCAGTGCTGTAGTGAACGGCGGTTTCCGCATAAGTGCTCCAGCGCGAATCATGCCTTTCCAGCGAGAGGGCGTGCAGCGCCTTTCGCAACGAGCGCAGATTGCGCCGAAGCACTTCCGTAGCTATGTCTGGCGATTGCCTCAGTCCTGGACCCGCAACACCGGTGCCTTTGCGCTTCTCCAGCAGATGAGGGAGTGTGACCAGTGAGCGCATTGGACTGCTCCAGCGCTGCCATACAGAAAGGTGAGGATACAAATCCGCCAACTCGTACCCATCGCGCTTCTGCAGGCTGGCCGCCAGTGGCCAGCCAAGATATTTGTATGCGGCTAACGGCAATAGAAACGTACGGACAAACTGCGCCCAGGCCAGCCATATCGGGCTGGAAGGATCGCGCTGCTCGACAGAAGAAATATCCACGAAGACCGGCTGCGGCCCGTCAAACAGCACGTTCAGCGGCGTTGCGTCTTTCAGCACCAGTCCCTGCGGCAGCAGATCTTCGCAAAGGTCGAGCGTCAGTTCCGCCGCGGCAGTCCACTGTCCCGGTGTCCATTCCCACGGGTAGGAAGGGAAGAAAATGCGGGGATGCTCCAGCAACTGCTCCCCAGCACCGTCCTGCTCCGACAGAACAGTCGTATGGATCAGCCGCCCGGACGAGGCCCACTTTTCGCCAGTCCTCGAGCGAACAAAGCCCAGGACCGAATCCGCATATTCGCGCCGAAGCGTACGCAGAACACGGCCATTTTCCATGCGCAACGACCCCGCCGGGTCGCGAAACGTGGCGATTTGCAAAGTGTCAGCGGGACGCGTTTGTACCACTGCTCTGCGCCTCGCCGGAATTCATCGGGTCTTCCTGGGCCTCCTTTACTGAAGGCCCCAGCCGCAGCAGACTGCGCAGCTTTCTGCGAAGAATAAAACATGCGCCCGTCAGCATGGAGCCGGCCACCTGGAAAATCAGAAGCCCCGAGCCCGGGTCCACATAAGCATGGGCCGGCTGTTCCAGCGCAATCAGCAGAACAAATAGTTCTAGCGCGCAAAATATCGAGAAAAAAATACGGAATTTCACAATAGGCCTGCCTGAAAATCTGCTCTCTCTATGAACACGCCCTCATAGACAAAGTTGTCACCATCCCGCAGGTGGCGTAGCTGCATTTAGTTTTTTCCGAAAATCGCCACGGCGGCGGGAAAAACATTAAGCAATCCTTAAGGGGAGACGAATTTCCTGAAAATAAAGTTGAACGAATTTGGAGAAAAATCGAAGTTCCTCGAAGAAATAAGGGGAGACATCTTTCCTAATCAGTCCAGACTTCCAAAACGGAACTGACTTCTAAGACAAATAAGACAAACGTTTTTCCTTCATTTATCCTTTCGCCATCATGAAATTTCTCCTCAGGTCCTCGGCCCTATGTCTGGCGTTGTGTGCCTTCATCTGTCCTGCCATGCGCGGCCAGCGCGGCTTTGTCCATACCAAAGGCCCTCAACTGGTGGATGGCCACGGTGCTCCGCTGATGCTCCGCGGTATCAATCTGGGCAATTGGTTCGAGGTGGAAGGCTATATGTTCCACTTTGACGGCGGCCCGCAATCACCCCGTGAAATTGAGGAACTGAGTTACGAGCTGATTGGGCCGGAAAAAGCCGACGCCTTCTGGAAACAGTGGCGCGATGTCTACATCACTGAAGCCGACATGGACCTGATCCGGAAAAGCGGCTTCAACTCTGTTCGTGTGCCTCTGCACTGGAAGTTCTTCGACAGTGACAACGCCGAGGGTTTCCGCCTGCTCGATCGCCTCGTTACCTGGGCAAAAAAAGATGGCATCTACCTCATCCTCGATCTCCACTGCGCACCCGGCGGCCAGACCGGAACCAACATAGACGATAGCTGGGGCTATCCCTGGCTCTATACCAGTGCGGCTGCGCAGGCGCACACCGCTGCCATCTGGCGCAGAATCGCTGCCCGCTATAGGAATGATCCTATCGTGCTCGGGTACGACCTGCTGAACGAGCCCGTCCCTCACTATCCGCGGCTCAGGCAATATAATTCCGATCTCGAGCCCGTCTATCGCAAGCTGGTCGCTGCCATCCGATCGGTGGACAAAAACCATGTCGTCATTCTGGGTGGAGCACAGTGGGACTCGAACTTCAAAGTCTTCGGCCCTCCATTCGACTCTAACGTGATGTACACCTTCCACAAATACTGGACGGCCACAGACAAGAGCGTCATCCAGGAATACCTCGACTTCCGCGACAAATATCATGTGCCCCTGTGGCTCGGAGAGTCCGGCGAGAACACAGATGCATGGATCGCCGCCTTTACCAAAACTCTGGAAGCCAATCAGGTGGGATGGTGTTTCTGGACATACAAGAAGATGGACTCGACTTCATCCGTCGTGTCCTTTGACCGCCCCGCGCACTGGAACGACATCATCAACTTCGCCAGGCTGCCTCCCGGTACAGGCAACGCTGAGAAGCGCATCGCCGCACGTCCTTCCGTCGAAGAATCACAGGAAGCTTTCGGTGATCTGCTGAAGAAGGTCCAGTTCGCAAATGTGCATGTCAACGCAGGATATGTACAGGCGCTTGGGCTGAAGCCTGTCGCACATTAAGGTGGAAAGGGGATGGTGGGGAGGCCACTACGATATACTGGACTTTACGCATGTTGAAGCAAAAGTCTGCCCACCACCCCGTTTCGGGAGCTTCCCCGCGCATCCGTTCCACTACCGTTGTCTGTGTCCGGCGCAATGGCAGTGTGGTCATGGCCGCGGACGGACAGGTGACTCTGGGTGAGTCCATCATCAAGCATTCCGCAAAGAAGATACGCCGTCTCTATCAGGACAAAATCCTCGCCGGGTTTGCCGGGTCCACCGCCGACGCATTTTCGCTGTTCAGCCGGTTTGAGTCCAAGCTGGAGCAGTATGCCGGCAATTTGGGCCGCTCCGCCGTCGAGCTGGCCAAAGACTGGCGCACCGATAAGATTCTGCGCAACCTGCAGGCGCTGCTCATCGTCTCTGACCCGCACCAGACCTTTCTCATCAGCGGCTCAGGCGATGTGATTGAGCCGGACGAGAGTATTGCCGCCATCGGCAGTGGCGGCTCCTATGCTCTGGCTGCCGCACGCGCCCTGCTGCAGAATACAGAGTTTTCCGCCCGCGACATTGCGGAGAAATCGCTGCGCATTGCCGGGCAGATCTGCATCTACACCAACGACCAGATCACCATCGAAGAACTTCACGCATAGTCTGCGCGCCTCTTTAGGAAAGGAGCAGGCACATGGCCATTTATTTACCCGGGACTGCTGAAGACCAGGAACTCGCACTCGAAGAACTTACGCCGCGCGAAATTGTTGCCGAGCTGGACAAGTACGTCGTCGGCCAGAAGGCCGCCAAGCGCGCCGTCGCCATTGCGCTGCGCAACCGCATGCGCCGCCAGAAGCTCCCGCCCGATCTCGCTGAAGAGATCATGCCCAAGAACATCATCATGATTGGGCCCACCGGCGTAGGCAAAACAGAAATCGCGCGCCGCCTTGCCAAGCTGACCAACTCGCCATTTCTCAAGGTTGAGGCCTCCAAATTTACTGAGGTCGGCTATGTGGGCCGCGACGTCGAATCCATCGTCCGCGACCTGGTCGAGATTGCCATTGAAATGGTGCGCGAAGAGAAGCTCGAAGAAGTAGAAGACAAAGCCGAGCTGAACGCGGAAGAGCGCCTGCTCGATCTGCTGCTTCCTCCGCCCACGCCTGCACCTGCTGCGACCTCTGCTTCAGCCAGCGACGCAGGGACCACGGCCATTTCCACGGACTCGCACCAGCGCACACGTGAAAAGCTGCGCCATCAGTTCCGCGAAGGCAAGCTCGACGACCGAATAGTTGAAATTGATGTGCGCGAGCGCAACGCGCCTTCGTTTGAAATCATCTCCAGCCAGGGTATTGAGGAGATGGACATCAATATTAAGGACATGCTGCCGAACCTCTTTGGCCAGCGCACCAAAAAACGCAAGATGAAGGTCGCCGAGGCCTTCGAGTATCTTGTGCAGGAAGAAGAAGGCCGCCTGGTGGACATGGACCAGGTCACGCGAATCGCTGTCGAGCGCGTTGAGAACTCAGGCATCGTCTTCCTCGATGAAATTGACAAGATCGCCGGACGCGAAGGAGGCCATGGCCCTGATGTCTCCCGCGAGGGCGTGCAGCGCGACATTCTGCCCATCGTGGAAGGGACCACAGTCAACACGCGCTACGGTATGGTGCGGACAGACCACATTCTGTTCATCGCCGCCGGTGCGTTCCACGTCTCGAAGCCCAGCGACCTGATTCCGGAGCTGCAGGGACGTTTCCCCATTCGCGTAGAGCTGCAATCCCTCACCGTGGAAGACTTCATCCGCATCCTTACCGAGCCAAAGTCCTCGCTCACCAAGCAGTACACCGCGCTGCTTGAGACCGAGGGCCTCAAACTCGAATTTGCGACAGAAGCGGTTGAAGAGATGGCCCGCTTCGCCTTCCGCGTGAATGAGACGACAGAAAACATCGGCGCGCGCCGCCTGCACACCATCATGGAGCGCGTGCTGGACGAGATCAGCTTCCTCGCGCCCGACCTGATCAAGGCCGCCAAAGACAGCAGCCATACAATCGAAAACGGAACCACCGCGCCGCTGCCTATTGTTGAAAGAGCAACAGAATCAGGAACACAAAAAGTGGCTGTCATTGGCGCCGACTACGTCCGCCAGATGGTCGCCTCTATCGTGAAAGACCAGGACCTGTCGCGGTATATTTTGTAGCCGTCGGAAAAGGTTAGAAGCTGCGGAAAACTCTGAATAAAACGAAAGCTTGTCAGGGCTAAGCCGGGAGCCCCATGTTAGCAAAGCCGAAGGCGCGCTAACGTGGGGCTTCCGACGGTCCCATGGCTCTGTTATGGCTGAAATGCTGAAAAACTCTGAGTGAATGAAAAGAAGCACCGGGCTTCAGCCCGCAACCGCCACTTCCTTACGCAAGCGGGCCTCCGCACCTTCCAGCATCACAGTCACGAGAGCAATCGGCAGGCCCACCACGTTGAAATAGCAGCCATGAATGCACGGAATCCACGCGCTCGCGCGCCCCTGGATCCCATAGGCCCCGGCCTTGTCCATCGGCTCACCCGACTGCACATACGCGGCAATCTCACTCTTCGGAATGCTCCGCATGGTCACATACGTCAGCTCAGAGGCAACTTCCGTCCCCGAACGCGAAACCACAGCGACCCCGGTCACCACAGCATGCGTATTCCCGGAAAGGACCTGTAACATGCGAGCAGCCTCATTCGCATCTTTCGGCTTGCCCAGCACTTCTTTAGAAGGAGAAATCACGACCGTATCCGCGCCCAGCACCAGCAGCGGGTCCTCCGGAGTATCGAGAGCGGCCTGCGCCGCAAACACGGCTTCCGCCTTCTCCCGCGCCAGCCGGGTCGCAAAGGCAATGGGGTCTTCTCCGGGCCAAAGTTCCTCCGGAATCGAAGAAGGATGGACGCGAAAAGCAAATCCAGCCTGCGCCAGAAGCTCTTTCCGTCGCGGCGACGTAGAAGCAAGCACGAGCATGTCTTTAGATTATGGCAGGAATCAGAGGCATTTCCGCGCTTCCACCAACGTCGAATAAAACGTGGGTCCGCCCCCGATGTCCGTGAGCCGCTGCGACGTAAGCAGGTTCACATTGTTGCCCTCCGGCGAGAGCTTGTTCCAGTTCAGCCGTCCTGCAATGACGCCGCGCGGCACGCTCCCATTCACGTGCACCGGCATGCGCAGCCGTCCGCGCGCGTTGAATATTTCTACCATGTCGCCGTCCGCAATCCCGCGCTCCGCTGCGTCTTCTGCGTGCATTTCCAGGTAGTTCGTGTGCAGCGACTCCATCTTCTGGTGCCCCGGCAGGTTCGCAAAGGTCGAATTCATATAGTTGTCCGCCTTGCGCGGCAGAAACTCCAGCGGATACTCGGGCACTCCGGCATGGCGCGACTCCACCGGAGGATGAAACACAGGCAGCGGATCCAGCCCCTTCGCCGCCAGCGACTCTGAGTAAAACTCAATCTTGCCGCTCGGCGTCAGAAAAGGCCCGCTGGCAAATGGCAGGAATGGTCTGGTGAACTTCAGCCGCTGGTGGCCGCCCGCCGCGTCGAGCGTCTCCTGCGTAATGCCCGCCATCCAGGGATCTTGCTTGTCAGGTTGGTCTTCGCGCAGCGCCTGTGCAATCAGATCGTCCTCCGAATCGCGGAAGCATGGTTCAGGAAATCCCATACGCTGCGCGAGCTGTCCAAAGACCCACACATTCGACCGCGCCTCGCCCAACGGCTCAATCGCGGCATTGGAAATCTGCACGTAGTAGTGCCCGTATGCGCCCTGTACGTCCTTGTGCTCAAGAAACGTCGTCGCAGGCAAAACCATGTCCGCGTAATCTGTCGTATCGGTAAAGAACTGCTCATGCACCACAGTAAACAGGTCTTCCCGCTTCATCCCGCGAAGCACCTGTGCCTGGTCAGGTGCAATCGCCGCCGGGTTTGAGTTGTACACAAACAGCGCTTTCACCGGAGGGCCATCCAACTCGGTCAAAGCGTGTCCCAGCTGCGTCATGTTCACCACTCGCGCGTGGCGCTTCAGCGGACTTTCAAGCATCAGGTCCGGCCGTTCCAGCGCAGCTTTGTCCCAGGAGAAGGCGCCGCTTGTCGAAAGCTGAAGTCCGCCGCCCGGATGCTTCCATGCCCCGATCAGCGCGGGCAGCATGGCAATGGCGCGTGCCGAGGCCCCGCCGTTCTGGCTGCGCTGCACGCCATAATTCATGCGAATGACAGCCGGCCTGCTCGTTGCGTATTCGCGTGCCAGCCGTTCGATATCTTTTGCAGCCACACCGGTCCATGCCGCCACGCGTTCCGGCGTGTAGTCCTGCACGTGCTGCTTCAGAGCGTCAAACCCATGTGTGTTCTCGGCTATATAGGCGCGGTCTTCGAGGCACTCGCGCAGGACCACATGCATCATTGCGAGCGCCAGCGCCGCATCCGTCCCCGGATTCACAGCAATGTGCCAGTCCGCCAGCTTCGCCGTGCGCGTCTTGTAAGGGTCAATCACCACCAGCTTTGCCCCGTTGCGCCGCGCCTCTTCAATCATCGGCCACAGGTGGATATTGTTGCCGTGAACATTGCCCCCCCACACAATGATGTATCGCGCCCGCGGAAACAGCTCCGTGTCCGTGCCCAGCTTGCGTCCGTAAACAGAAAGCAGCGCATCTCCGCCTGCTGTCGAACAGATCGTGCGATCTAGTTGCGATGCACCCAGCCGATGGAAAAATCGCCGGTCCATGGAGCCATACCCGAGCACGCCAATCGTGCCCGCATAGGAATACGGCAGCACCGCCTCCGGCCCATAATCATCGCTGATTTGCTGTAGCTTCCGCGCAATCGTGTCCAGCGCTTCGTCCCAGGAAATGCGCTCGAACGCATCCCGCTCCCGGCCAAAGGGAAGCGGCCCCTTTGGTACGCCGCTGCGCCGCCGCATCGGATACAGCAGCCGGTCTGGCGAATACACCCGGTCCAGATACTTCGCCACCTTGCCGCACAAAAACCCGCGCGTTACCGGATGCGCCGGATCGCCCTGCATGCGCGTCGCCCGTCCTGTTTCGTCCACCGTGACGAGAACGCCACACGAATCAGGGCAGTCATGCGAGCAGACAGCGTGAATGGTCTTTTCCGAGGACATTTGTCTATATTGTAGGCCGAAATCAGCTCAGGCCATCACAGGGAGACGGCGCGATGCGACCGCGTGCGCTTCATCTCGTACATGGCGTGGTCCGCGTGATCCAGCAGCTGCTCCAGAGAGATGTCCTCATCCGGCTGCGACAGCACAACCCCGCTGCTGATCGAGAGCTGCACCGCTTCGGGATGTTGCTGGTTATACTGCTGCACCGCGCTTTGCAGTCTTTTTTGCATGTAGTCAGGGCTTTGCAACCCGGTGCCGAAAATCGCAAACTCATCGCCACCCAGGCGCGCCACTACATCCGATTTCCGGGTAATCTCCCGCAGCACCCGTGCTCCAGCCCGCAGGTAAAGGTCTCCCGCCTCGTGGCCGGACTGGTCATTCACCCGCTTCAATCCATCCAAGTCCGCATACAGGATCCAGGTATGCGCATTGGCGCGCTTGGCCACATGCAGCATCTGGGTTGCCAGCACCATAAATCCGCGCCGGTTGTGTAGCCCGGTCAGCTCGTCTGTCAGCAGCAGGTGCTGAATGGTCTCATTCGCAGAATTCAATTCTGCCGTGAGCTCCTGCACCCGCCTTTCCAGGTCTTCATACAGCTGGACATTCTCAATGGCCAGTGCCGTCGTGTCCGCCAGCGCCCGAAGCGCTTTGATCTGTTCCGCCGTGGGGCGGTAATGCGTGGCCCAGTAATTTCCGATGGCTCCAATCGGCTCCATCGTGCGGATCGGCACCATGGCCAGGCTCCGCACAAACGTCGGCCTGTAGGCATCAATCGGGATGCGTGGGTCCTTGTAAATGTCTTCGATGATGACCGGCTGGCGGTTCATCATCACCCATCCGCTGATGCAGATGCGCATCGGGAAACGCGACCCCTTCCACAGCGGTGCAATCGCTTCTTCATCCGCGTAGTAGCACTTGTCCTCGTCCCGCAGGACAAAGGTGGCCCCGTCAGCACCCGTAAGCTCCCGAGCAGCATGGCGAACAATTTCCATAATCGCCGGCAGAGAGCGTGCCAGCGAAAGCCGCTGCGCCACCTCCACCAGATACTCCATGGCGCGGGTATAATCGAACGCCGTAGCCGGGGCCGCAACCGGAATGGAAAGATGCTCTACCGCCATGGCAGGAAACCTGTCAGACGATGTTATCTGCGTATGGAAAGAAAGGAAATAAATTTTTCCCTGGTATGCAATTTGTAACTGCTGAAAACGATCTACTCCGCCATCTTTAGCCCAGTTTCCGCGCCCGGCAGGGACCTGGGAGGAGCGTCGCGATGATTCGTTGACCCGGATGAGGATCAACTGCGGAAGGTCGGTCCTTCGGCTGCGCGTTCCATCCAGGCTGAGGATCTACTCGAGTGGAATGGTTTGAATTGCGCGCTGGATGGAGGCCACACCTCATTTTGAGATGTGGCCCTTGAAGTTGTGCGGAGACTAGAAGTGGTAGGCGATGCCAACCGTCGGATTGTTGAGGTTGTAGTAGCGGTTGGTGCGTAGTGATTCCTGCCCGAAGGACGGGGCCTTAAGGATGATGCCGCGATATTCAACGCGGAGGTCCCAGCTGGGGCTCAGCTCGTAGGCGATACCGCCGCCATAAAGGGCACCCACGTTGGTGTTCTGCTTTACGTCAAGATTGGTCGTCTTGGGATCCTTGATGGGGGTAAAGATGTAGCCGCCAATACCGCCTTCAAGAAAAGGATTGAAGTTCTTATAAGTGAAGTTGTAGACGTAGGCGCCGGATATTTCCTGAAAGCGGGTATGGACGCGCCAGTTGAAAAAGTTGCCGACAAAGTGCTGGATGTCCTGGTTGTACTGGTAATTCAGTTCAAGCGCGCTGCGCGGCGTGAGCATATAACGGTAGCTGGCAAGGACGCCGTAGTTTCCGATGGTGCCATCCTGCTGCACGGCATTGCCGACGGTGTGTGGAGGAATCAATCCCGACCAGCTTGCGCTGACGTCCTGACGGCTCTCCTGCGCGAACCCAGTTGCCGCCAGCACGGGCAGCAACACCAAAGACAACAAAATCTTCTTCATCCGTAATGAACCTCTCGCCTGCGCAAAGCCTGGCAGGCGCAATGCCCCCTGGGCGTGTCAATTGTGAAATTACGCGGGCCAGACAAAAGGGCCCACTTCGCAATTGTACCTGCCAGACGGCTTTTGCACAGCTACCCGACTGTTTCCGACTGTTGCTTCTTAGACGTGCTGTTGGCTTTCTCGTCATAGAGGTAAGGCAGGCCTCTTTCCCGGGACAACGTCCGGACAATCCGGAGGAAGGCAAGCGCGGCGTACGATGGAGTTCCGTACTTGCGGTAGACGAGCCACAGTTTGCGCGCATAGGCCAGTTCCGGCACATCCACAATGACGACCTCGCCCCGCTGGGCCTCCGCCTGAACGGTGAGCGCGGGGACAAAAGCAACACCGTTTCCGCTGGCGACAAAGCGCTTGATGGCCTCAAGGCTGGGCAGCTCCACGCCGATGTTCAGCGGCGTCTTGTGCTTCGCAAAGGACTCTTCCACCCGCTGGCGCATGGGAGACGGAACGTTGTGCGCGATAAAGTTTTCCGCGCCGATATCGCGGATGCGCACCTTCTTTTCCCGCGCGAGAGCATGGTGCGGCGGCACGATAAAGACCAGATCGTCAGAATAAACCCCAATTGCACCCAACGGATCGTCTTCCGGCCGATAGGAGACAATGCCCAACTCCACTGTGCGGCCCAGCACCTGGTCCGGAATTCGGCTGGCCAGCGAACGCTGCACCAGAATAGATATATGGGGACAGTGCCTGCGGAAGGCATCGAGCACCGGAAGCAGGTAAAGGCAGGTATATTCGTTGGCGGCCAGGGTGAGGCGCCCGCGTTCGAGGGCCTTGACCTCGGCCAGTGCGCTTGAAGCCTCTTCCCGCAGGCGAAGCAGCCGTTCCGCATATTCGCGAAGCACATCGCCGGCAGCGGTAAGCGTCCCGTCACGGCTGGCACGCTCAAAAAGCGGCTCTCCCAGCTCTTCTTCGAGCTTGCGGATGACCTGGCTGACGGCGGGCTGGGTGCGGTGCAAACGGGCAGCGGCGCGGGAGAAACTTTTCTCTGCGACAACGGCCAGGAAGGTTTCAAGCTGAGAAAGTTCCATAAGCAGAGGCCGGAATACTGACTGGCCTGCCGATTATCATAAGCAATATTTATGAAAAAGCAAGGAGATTAAAATTTGACTTATGGCTTGCCGTTTGGGAGACTAAGCACACGTGATTGGGACAGCAGTCAGCGGAGAGGCGGCCAGCTTTTTTGCTGGCTATGCTGAAGGCATGGCTGGCAGCGCCGAAGACGTGCTGACTGCTTCAATCATCCACTGAGGAACACCATATGGCACAGGACCGCGTTTTCTTCTTTGACACCACCTTGCGCGATGGCGAGCAGTCCCCGGGATGCAGCATGACCCAGGCCGAAAAGCTGATCATGGCGCATGCACTCGATGACCTTGGGGTGGACATTCTGGAAGCGGGCTTTGCCATTGCGTCAGAAGGGGACTTCGCAGCCATTCAGGCGGTTGCGAAAGAGGTGCGGCGTCCGCGGATTGCATCGCTTTCACGGGCGAGGCGCGAGGACATTGAGCGGGCCGCTGCGGCGTTGGAGCCTGCGGACCGGTCGCGCATCCATATTTTTCTCGCAAGCTCAGACATTCATCTTGAATACAAGCTGAAGATCGGCCGCGAGGAGGCCCTGGAGCAGGCACACAAGGCCGTCGCACTGGCGCGTACCTATGTGGATGAGGTGGAGTTCTCGCCCGAGGACTCGACGCGGACCAACATTGATTTCCTGTGTAAGATCGTACAGGTGGCGATCGAAGCCGGAGCGACGACCATCAATATGCCGGACACGGTCGGCTATACCATTCCGGACGAATACAGGCAGATGTTTCGCACCGTGCGCGAGCGCGTTCCAGGGGCGGACAAGGTCGTCTTCTCAGCGCATTGCCATAATGATCTGGGTCTGGCGGTCGCCAATTCTCTTGCTGCGATTGAAGGCGGGGCGCGTCAGGTGGAGTGCACCATCAACGGCATTGGCGAGCGCGCGGGCAATGCAGCGCTGGAAGAGATAGCGGCGGCGCTGATGGTGCGAGAAAACCATTTTCAAAAGCAGCATGGGCTGAAGCTCGAAAAGCTGTACCCGGTAAGCCAGCAACTGGCGCAGATCATCAGCTTTGGGCCTTCGCCTAATAAGGCGATTGTGGGCGGCAATGCCTTTGCACATGAGGCGGGCATCCACCAGCATGGTGTGCTTTCAAACCCACTGACCTACGAGATCATGACACCCGAATCGGTGGGTGTGCCGTCGAACAGGATGGTGTTGGGCAAGCACTCCGGACGGCACGCGCTGCGCTCGCGCCTGCTGGCCCTGGGCTATGACCTGAATGCAGAAGACCTGGACGCGGCGTATCACGCGTTTACCGAGCTGGCTGACCGCAAAAAGGCGGTCTATGACCTGGACCTGATCAACCTTGTAGCGCACCATAAGCGGCATGCGGATTTGATTGCGGCCGAGACGGTGGGCGAAGCGTAAGTCTGCTAAAAGGCCGGGGCTGAAGCCCCTTACTCAGACCGCCGTTTTTCACCGGACCTTTAGTCGGTGAAACAGAGGCTCAAGCCGGAGGGGCTTTCGCCCCGGAAATTGTTGGAGAACCGCATCGGATGAAGCTGAAGATTCTTGTTGTTGCCGGAGATGGCATTGGGCCGGAAGTAACCGGCGAGGCCCTTCGCGTTCTGCGTTCCGTCGCAGAGCTGGGCGGGCATGATTTTGAGTTCCGTGAGGCGCTGATTGGCGGCGTTGCCATCAAGGCGCAGGGCACTCCGCTGCCCACAGCCACGCTGGATGCGGCCCTTGAAAGCGATGCTGTTCTGCTGGGCGCGGTCGGCGGAAATGAGTTCAACTCGTTGCCTCCGGACAAGCGGCCGGAGGCCGGGCTGCTGCAGATTCGACAGGCGCTCGGTGGATTTGCCAATCTGCGTCCTGCGTTTGCGCATCCGGCACTGGCGTCGAATTCTCCGTTGAAGCCCGAAGTGATTGACGGTACGGACATCCTCTTTGTGCGCGAGCTGCTGGGTGGTCTCTACTTTGGCGAGCCGCGCGCCTGGGACCGCGAAGCACATTCAGCCTGGAACACAATGCGCTATACCCGCGATGAGGTCACGCGCGTGGCCCGTGTGGCCTTTGAGCTGGCACAGAAGCGCCGCAAGAAAGTCACGTCTGTGGACAAGGCCAATGTGCTCGAAGTTTCGCAGCTCTGGCGTGCGACGGTGGCGGAAGTAGCGAAGGAATATCCCGAGGTCGCGCTCGAACACCAGTATGTGGATGCGATGTCCATGCACCTGATGAATGTTCCGCGCAACTATGACGTGGTGCTGACAGAGAACCTCTTCGGCGACATTCTCTCGGATGAATCGGCTGTGATTACCGGCTCGCTGGGCATGCTGCCTTCAGCGACCGTCGGCGGCAAGGTGAATCTGTATGAGCCGGTGCACGGCTCAGCGCCTGATATTGCGGGTAGAGGCATTGCCAATCCGCTGGGCGCGATTCTGACGGCGGCGATGCTGCTGCGGCACTCGGCGAACCTCGAACAGGACGCGCAGGCAGTGGAAACTGCCGTACGCAAGGTGCTGGAGCAAGGCTACCGCACAGCGGACCTGGCGCGTAGCGAGAAGGACAAGAAGATGGTCCTCTCCACGCAGGAGATGGGTCGGCAGGTACACGGCGTTCTGAATGAGCTGATTGATAAGCGTCAGGCGCTGCACGCGGTCTAAGTACGTACGGGTGCTTCGTGTCTCTGAGAGACATGGGGCTATTCAAGTCAACCTGCATCTCTTCGAGATGTGTGGTACCCAGTGGTAAGAAACTCGCACGGCTGAGGTCGTGCCCTTCAAAAATATCGGGATGCTTCATGAGCGCACCAAAAACACTTTTTCAAAAAGTATGGGAGCAGCATCTTGTAGCCGAGCCGGCGAATGAGCCTGCGCTGCTCTACATTGATCTGCACCTTGTGCATGAGGTCACATCGCCCCAGGCGTTTGATGGCCTTCGTCTGTCTGGGCGCAAGCTGCGCCGTGCGGACCGCACTGTGGCCACAGTGGACCACAACGTCCCCACGACAAACCGGCTGGTGATTGAAGATGCCATTGCCGCCAAGCAGATTGAGACGCTGCGCAAAAACTGCGCTGAATTCGGCGTTGAGTTCTACGACATTCAATCGCCCAACCAGGGGATCGTGCACGTCATTGGGCCCGAGCTGGGGCTGACCAAGCCGGGCATGACGATTGTCTGCGGTGACTCACACACTTCGACGCACGGAGCATTTGGCGCGCTGGCCTTTGGCATTGGTACATCAGAGGTCGAGCATGTCATGGCGACGCAGTGCCTGCCGCAGTCAAGGCCGAAGACCTTTCGCATCTCGGTCGAAGGTGGGCTGCCTTATGGCGTGACGGCCAAGGACATCATTCTCGGCATCATCGGGCGTATTGGCACTGACGGTGCCACTGGATACGTCATCGAGTATGCAGGCTCGACCATCCGCTCGCTTTCGATGGAAGGCCGCATGACCATCTGCAACATGAGCATTGAAGCCGGCGCACGTGCGGGCATGATTGCTCCCGATGAAACGACCTTTGCCTACCTCAAGGGTCGCCGCTTCGCTCCCAAAGGCGAGGCCTGGGAGAAGGCCGTTGCCGCGTGGCGTGAACTGAAGACCGACGAAGGCGCCAGGTTTGACCGCGAGCTGCTGATTCCGGCAGAAGAGCTTGTGCCTTATGTTACCTGGGGCACGAACCCGGGCATGGTGGTTGCGGTCACGGACCGTGTACCTGACCCGGCCAGCGTGAAAGATGAGGCGGACCGCAAAGCCTTTGAGCGCGCGCTTGAGTATATGGGCCTGAAGGCGAATACGCCTATTGAAGACGTGACCATTGACCGCGTCTTTCTTGGCTCCTGCACCAACTCGCGCATTGAAGACCTGCGCGCGGCTGCGAAAGTGGTCGCCGGATATCGCGTCAGCCCGAGCGTGCGCGCGATGGTCGTTCCTGGGTCGCACCAGGTGAAAACGCAGGCGGAAAAAGAGGGCCTGGACAAAATCTTTATCGAAGCGGGATTTGAGTGGCGCGAGCCGGGCTGCTCGATGTGCCTGGGCATGAACCCGGACATTCTGCAGCCGGGTGAGCGCTGCGCCTCGACCAGCAACCGCAACTTTGAAGGCCGCCAGGGACGCGGTGGACGCACGCACCTGGTCAGCCCGCAGATGGCCGCCGCTGCCGCGATTACCGGCCACTTCACCGACATTCGTCAATGGGAATTCAGAAACGAAGAGGTGCTGGTCTAATGCAGCCGTTCCGCACACTTACTTCTGTTGTTACACCGCTGGACCGCGCCAATGTGGACACGGACCAGATCATTCCAAAGCAGTTCCTCAAGCGCATTGAGCGCACCGGATACGGCGAGTTTCTGTTTTTTGACTGGCGGCAGGACCCGAACTTTGAGATCAACCAGCCGCGCTACAAAGGCTCGCAGATTCTGGTAACAGCCAAAAATTTTGGCTGCGGCTCGTCGCGTGAGCATGCCGCCTGGGCGCTGGCCGACTTTGGCTTTCGTTGTGTGATTGCTCCTACATTTGCCGATATCTTCCATTCGAATGCGGGCAAGAACGGCATTCTGCTGATTACACTCCCCGAGGAGCAGGTGCAACTGCTTCTGGATCGCGCGGCGAAGACAGAAGGCTACAAGCTGACGGTTTCGCTTGAAGACGAGACCATCCGCGATGAACAGGGATTTGAAACAAAGTTTTCGATGGACCCTTTCCGGCGGTATTGCCTGCTGGAAGGGTTGGACGACATTGGGCTGACGCTGCGTCATGCTGCGGCGATTGACCAGTTTGAGCAGAAGCACAACAAGGAATTCTGGTACGCACCGAAGGCGTGAAGGAACGGATCGTCATTCTGAGGAGCAACGCGACGAAGATTCTTGGCGATGTGGGCCAGACGCTTCGCCCAGAATGACAACACATAGATGGAGAGGACATTGAGTTCAGACGGATTGGACAAGGCAAAACGGAGAAGCGTGGCCCTTACCGAGGGGCCGAACCGCGCCGGAGCGCGCGCCATGCTGCGCAGCATCGGCTTCAGCAAGGAAGACCTGCATAAGCCGATTATTGGCATTGCGAATACCTGGACTGAGATCGGTCCCTGCAACTTTCATCTGCGCCAGATTGCCGACGCCATCAAGCAAGGGATTCGTGAAGCAGGCGGCACGCCGATGGAGTTCAATACCATCACCATTTCCGACGGCATCACCATGGGCACCGAGGGCATGAAGGCCTCTCTGGTAAGCCGCGAAGTCATCGCCGACTCCATCGAGCTCGTCGCGCGCGGAAATCTTTTCGACGGCCTCGTCTGCATTGCCGGATGCGACAAGAACATGCCGGGGACCGTGATGGCGCTGGCGCGTCTCGATGTGCCGGGATTGATGGTCTACGGCGGCTCAATTGCGCCGGGACATGCAAATCGGCGCGATCTGACAATTCAGGACGTCTTTGAAGCGATTGGTGCGCACTCCGCCGGAAAGTTGGATGATGCTGGACTGGAAGTGATTGAAGCCAACGCCTGTCCGGGTGCGGGCGCCTGTGGCGGTCAGTTTACCGCCAACACCATGGCCATTGCCTGCGAGTTTCTGGGCATTTCACCCTTTGGGCTTTCCACGGTCCCGGCATTCGTCACAGACAAACTCGCGGTGTCGCGCAAGGTCGGCACTATCATTATGGATCTGGCACGCAAAGACCTGCGTCCGCGGCAGATTATTACGCGCGAGGCGCTTGAAAATGCCATCATCAGCGTGGTTGCCTCCGGAGGGTCCACGAACGCGGTGCTGCACCTGATTGCGATAGCGCATGAGGCGGGAATCAAGCTTTCTGTAGATGATTTTGATCGCATCAGCAAAGCGACTCCGCTGCTCTGCGACCTCAAGCCCGGCGGCAAATATGTTGCAGCCGATTACTACAATGCCGGCGGAAGCCGCCTGCTTGCGCACCGCCTGATTGAAGCCGGTTATCTGCACAAGGACTGCATCAACGTCAGCGGACACACGCTGGCCGAAGAAGCAGCGCAGGCAAAAGAGGCCCCTGATCAGGACGTGATTCATCCGGCAAGCAAGGCCATCAAACCCACGGGCGGACTGGTAATTCTGAAGGGCAACATTGCTCCGGAAGGCTGCGTGATCAAGGTCGCGGGCCACAACCGGCTCGAGCATCGTGGCCCGGCCCGTGTCTTCAATTGCGAAGAAGAGGCCTTTGCTGCGGTTGAGCATGGAAAGATCAGGCCGAATGATGTTCTTGTGATTCGCTATGAGGGGCCGCGCGGCGGGCCGGGCATGCGCGAGATGCTTCAGGTCACAGCCGCGATCGTCGGCATTCCTGAATTGTCTGAGACGGTTGCGCTGCTGACCGACGGGCGCTTCTCCGGCGCAACGCGTGGGCTGATGGCGGGCCACGTTTCACCAGAAGCGGCGATGGGCGGCCCGATTGCAGCGATCCACGAGGGCGACATCATCCACTTCGATATTCCGAACCGTAAGCTTGACGTCGAGGTCTCGGATGAGGAATTGAAGTCACGCCTGAAAGACTGGAAGGTCCCCGAGCCGAAGTTTCAGCGCGGCGTCTTCCGGAAGTATGCAGATACGGTTTCATCGGCATCGCTGGGTGCGGTGACGAATTAAGTGTGGTGGAATTCCCCACATCTCTGCGAGATGTGGGGCACCTGGAGATTGCAAACCAGAAACGCTGTCATCCTGAGCGAAGCGGAGTCGAAGGACCCGTTTTCATTCATAAGGAGTCACACATCATGAGCTCAACACCGCAGAACACCCGTCTTACCGGCTCGGAAATTGTCTGGGCCACGCTCGTAGGCGAAGGTGTCACCGATGTCTTTGGATATCCGGGCGGGGCCATTCTGCCTGTGTATGACGCGATGCGAAAGTTTCCCGTCCGGCATATTCTCACGCGGCACGAACAGGGCGCAACGCACATGGCCGATGGCTATGCGCGCGCTTCGGGCAAAGTTGGCGTGGCCATGGCGACCTCCGGCCCGGGCGCAACCAACATGGTCACCGGACTTGCCACGGCCATGATGGACTCGGTGCCCATCGTCTGCATCACCGGGCAGGTCTCATCGAAGGTGCTGGGCACCGATGCCTTTCAGGAAGTGGACATCACCGGCATCACGCTCCCGATCACCAAGCATAACTATCTGGTGACGCGCGCCGAAGACATCGCCCCAGCACTGCGCGAGGCCTTCCTGGTGGCAAAGTCCGGGCGCCCCGGCCCGGTGCTGGTGGACATCACAAAAGACGCGCAGCAGGCCACGGCGGAGTTCAACTTTGAGGCAGCCGCGCCGAAGCCGTACCGCCCACACCCCATGCGCGGCCACAGCGCAGACTCCATCTCAGACGCAGCAAAGCTGATTCGTGAAGCCAAGCGTCCTGTGATTCTTGCCGGACACGGCATCATCCAGTCCGGTGCCTTTGAGCAGGTGCGCACGCTGGCCGAACGCGCGCAGATTCCCGTGGCCTCCACGCTGTTGGGCCTCGGTGCATTCCCTGCTTCGCATGAGCTGTCGCTGGGCATGATGGGCATGCACGGCGAGGCGTGGGTGAACAACGCCATTCAGAACGCGGACCTGCTCGTCGCCTGTGGTATGCGCTTTGATGATCGCGTGACAGGGACGCTCGCCACCTACGCGCCAAATGCAAAGAAGGTCCACATTGAGATTGATCCGGCGGAGATCAACAAGAACGTCAAGGTAGATGTTGCGCTGGTCGGCGACCTCAGGCAGATTCTGGAAATTCTGCTGCCGCAGATCCCCACCTGCAAAAGCTCGCCCTGGGTGCGCGAGATCAACGAAATGAAGGGTGAGTGCGCTGTCCGGGACATCAGGAACCTGCCGGACAATGGCCATCTCTACGCGGCGCACGTCATCAATGATCTGTGGAATGCGACCGGCGGCAAAGCGATCATCGTCACCGACGTAGGCCAGCACCAGATGTGGGAGGCGCAGTACTACAAGCACGATGAGCCGCGCACGCTGGTCACCTCCGGCGGGCTGGGCACGATGGGCTTTGCGCTGCCAGCTGCCATCGGAGCAAAAGTGGCCTGCCCAGACAAGGAAGTGTGGGTGATTGCCGGAGACGGCGGCATCCAGATGACGGCCTGCGAGCTCTCGACCATCGCGCAGGAAAATCTCGACCTGAACATTGCCATCATCAACAACGGCTTTCTTGGCATGGTGCGGCAGTGGCAGGAGTTCTTCTATGAGAAGAACTATGCTTCCTCGCCGATTCTCAGCCCGGATTTCGTGAAGCTCGCCGATGCGCACGGCATTGCAGGCGCAACGGTGACGAAACGTTCCGAGGTACTTCCCGCCGTGAAATCTGCGCGCGAGAAAAAGGGCCCGTTTCTGATTAATTTCCACGTGGAGAAAGAAGACTCGGTCTACCCGATGATTCCGCAGGGCAAGGCACTGCATGAGATGATCCGGCGACCGGACAATCCGCTGATTGAAACTGCGGAGGACGCGTAAAAGATGGCTGGTAACTAGTAGCCAGAGGAAGAACGAATCAGGATTTGGGCTAGTAGCTGATAGCTCGCAGCCAGAGGCTAATTATGTTGCATACATTTGTCGCACTCGTGGAAGACAAGCCGGGCGTGCTCACGCGCGTGGCCTCGCTCTTTCGCCGTCTGAATGTGAACATTGTCTCGCTCACGGTGGGACGTTCGGAGCGTGAGGGTGTCTCGCGCATGACGATTGTCGCTGAAGCGTCACCGACGGCAGGACATCGCATCACGGCGAGTCTTTATAAGCTCGAAAATATCCTTGAAGTAGACGATGTGGGCCAGTATGCCTGTGTCACGCGCGAGCTGGCGCTGATCAAGGTCGCCGCCACGCCGCAGACGCGGTCGCACATCTTCGAGTTGGTCGAGGTCTTCCGCGCGCGCATTGTGGACCTTGCGCCCGAGTCGCTGATGATTGAGATCACCGGAGTCTCCAGCAAGATTGAAGGCCTGATTCAGGTGCTGATGGAGAGCGGGGATGAAATTCTGGAAGTCGCGCGTACCGGACGCATGGTGATGCGCCGCGGACGCCACACCAGCCGCGTCATGGAAGCCATGCGCATCGCAGGCGTGCCGGAAGCAGAAATTCTGGAGCCGAATGTAACGGCGGAAAGCGGAGAAGAATCGCAGTTGCCGCAGTAGCAATGATGTTTATGAGAGTTTTGGTTGCACTCACCTGCATTGTTAATCGGAAGCGTACACAGAAGCCAATAAATTAGGCAAAAAGTTTTTAGAGCGGCACTATTCAGGTTTAGCGGACACCTCATTCAACATGATGAAGTGTATCGACTTTTATCACAGCAAAGAGCTGGATGCTCTTACGAAAAGATATTTCACATCAAAACACGAGAACAACTGAAGGGAAAAACACAGAATGGCGAAGACCTACCACGACCACGACGCGGACCTCTCACTGATCCAGCAGAAGAAAGTGGCCATCATCGGCTACGGCTCGCAGGGCCATGCCCATGCGCTCAACCTTAAGGACTCCGGTGTGCATGTGCGCGTCGGGCTGCCTGCTTCGAGCAGGTCCATTGACAAGGCAAAGAAGGCCGGACTTGAAGTCACCACGATTGCCGATGCCGCCGCATGGGCCGACGTCATCATGATTCTCACGCCGGATGAAACGCAGGGCGAGCTCTACAACAAAGAAATCGCGCAGCACCTGAAGCCGGGCAAGGCGCTGGCCTTTGCCCACGGATTTAACATCCGCTATGGCACCATTCAGCCTCCTGCGGGCGTAGATGTATTTCTTGCGGCGCCCAAAGCTCCGGGCCATCGTGTGCGCGAAGTCTTTCAGGAAGGCGGAGGCACACCCGGCCTTGTCGCCGTGCATCAGGACGCGAGCGGCAACACGCTGGCCCTCGCTCTCTCCTATGCCAAAGGCATTGGCTGCACCCGCGCCGGAGTGCTTGAAACCACCTTCAAGGAAGAGACCGAGACTGACCTCTTCGGCGAGCAGGCTGTCCTTTGCGGAGGCACCGCCGCTCTGGTGAAGGCGGGCTTCGACACCCTCGTCGAAGCGGGATACCAGCCTGAGCTGGCCTATTTTGAGTGCCTGCACGAGCTGAAGCTCATCGTAGACCTGATGTATCGCGGCGGACTCACCTACATGCGTTACTCCATCTCAAACACGGCCGAGTACGGCGATTACACCGCCGGGCCGCGCATTGTGACGGATGAAACACGTAAGGCGATGAAAAAGCTGCTTGCTGAAATCCAGGACGGCACCTTTGCCAGAAACTGGATTGAAGAAAACAAGAGCGGCTCAAAGAAGTTCCACGAGACGCGGAAAAAAGAAGCACAGCACCAGATTGAAGAAGTAGGCGCAAAGCTGCGCTCGGCCATGCCATTCCTTGATCCGGTGGAGGTAAAGGACGGAGTGCCTCAGCCCGCGCTGCAAACTGAGACGGCGAAGGCGTAAGACAGTTCTCAGTTAAACAGTCTCCGGTTCTTAGTTCCAGGTTTTCGAGTACTGGGGACTGGAGACGAACAACGAACGTATGACGATGCGACTCCCCCTTCTCGCCATACTCCTGCTTACGTCTGCGGCCGCATTTTCGCAGGCGAGCCTCAAGTGTGCAACACGCCCGGAAACGCTGGCGCAGATGCGACATTGTTACCGTCCGCTGCTGGTCTTCAGTCCAACGGGAAAAGACCCACGGTTGCTGAAACAGCAGGCTTATCTGGACAGCGCTGCCGACGATATGATGGACCGCTTCGTCCTGTTTCTTCCCGTGCCAGCGAAGACGGATGGATACCAGCCTCCGCTGGATACGCCATATGAAGTGCTTAGCAGCAAGGAGCAGGCGGCGATTCGCGCATCATTCCATGTTCCGGGAAATGAGTTTTCCATATATCTGCTGGGTGAGGACGGGCGCATCAAACTAAAAAGCACGCAGCCCGTTTCCGTCACGCGGCTGAACCGTTTGATTGATGCAATGCCCGAACGAAAGATTGAAATGCAGCGTCCACATGCCAATTAATTAAGGCGTCGCAGCCACAATTTCAAATCCTGGTGGCTGGGTATCTCTTAGAAACTTGAGGAAATAAAAGGTATCATCTCCGTCCCATCCAATGCGCAGATTGGCAAGTCGGGAATCTCCTGGATTACGGTCGCACCACCTCATGGTTTAAAAGACTTATGGTGCGCAAAAAAAAGATGTCAATCGTTTCAATTTGACAGTTTCTTGACGGCCACGCTGCGGGGAAATCGTCTAAGATTTACCATCTAAACAGGTCAGGCCTATGAACACAGCCAGCATCGCGCCCCCCGCAGAAAGCCTCATTCCGAAATCGCCCACGCCAGTGCCTGAAATTGTCGCAGCACTCAAGCGGGTTGCGGCCCTGCATGGGATGGAGGAAGCGGACTACGAATGGCTGGCAACCCACGGCCAGGAGCGCTTTGCCGAGCCAGGAACAACGATTTTCCGCGAAGGCGAAGCGGCCACGGAAATGACCATTATGCTCAAAGGCGAGGTCCATGTCCGCCGCGAGCACGGTCCCTCAGCGCTGTGGATTGGCCGCTCCGGTCAAATCTCTGGCCTGCTGCCTTTTTCGCGGATGAAAACCTATGGCGGCCATGGCTACGCTGTTGCGCCTACGTGGGCGCTTGTGTATCCGCGCGAAATTTTCCCGGAAATGCTGAAGGCTGTCCCCTCCATGACGCAGCGCTGCGTCGGCGTGCTGCTGGACCGTGTGCGCGAAGTCACGCGCATGGAGCAGCAGACGGAAAAGCTGAATGCGCTGGGCAAGCTGGCCGGCAATCTTGCGCATGAGCTGAACAATCCCGCATCCGCCGCCCAGCGCGCTGCCTCGGGTTTGCTGGATGAGTTGCGTGTATACGGCTATGAAAAGTTTCGCCTCGGCAGCCTTTGTCTTGCGGACGAAGCCATTGCGCAGGTGCACAACTGGCAGCAGTCCGTACGCGAACATGCCAAGCGTCACAATGGGAACCCCGCCGAGTACGCAGCGCGCGAAGATGCTTTACTCGTGTGGCTGCGCGAGCACAATGTGGAGTCCGCGTGGAAGATCGCGCCAGAGCTGGCTGAGGCCGGTATTGATCCTGCTCAGATTGAGCCGCTGACTCAGTTTCTTGATGCACACGGACTTACCGTGGTCCTCTCGCAGTTTGCCTCTTCGCAGCGCGCAGAAAACATGGCCAATGCGATGCTGGACTCGACAGCACGCATCTTTGACCTGATTCGCGCCATCAAGGACTACTCCTATATGGACCAGGCGCCGATCCAGGAAGTAGACATTCCGCAGGGCCTTGAAAATACACTTTCCATGTTGCAGTCGCGCATGCAGCATGTGCAGGTGGAGCGGCGCTATGCCGCGGACCTGCCGCGCATCAGCGCATACGCAAGCGAGCTGAATCAGGTATGGATGGCCCTGCTTGAAAATGCGCTCGACGCCATTCAGGACCGCGGAAAGATCACGCTCAGCGTTCAACCTTCCGGAGACATGCTGCTCATCGAAGTGTGGGACGATGGCCCAGGCATTCCGCCCGAGCTGCAGGACCGCATCTTTGAGCCGTTCTTCACCACAAAGGCCCCGGGTTGCGGCTTGGGTCTTGGCCTCGATACCGTGCAGCGCATTGTCCGCAAGCACCGCGGATACGTCCAGGTGCAATCCGAGCCAGGCGCTACCTGCTTCCAGGTGCGCCTGCCGGTGGAGCAGCTCCAGGCGTATTGACACGACGCAGCGTTCAGCTCTCAGAGCACAAATTCTTCCGATTTTTCCTCATTCTGGGCCAGACGCAGGCTCTCCTGCTCTATCTATAGGAGTAATCCCCTTCAGGTACAGGCTTCGACTGTGCTTCGTTCAGGGTAAAGCAGTCACTCCACTGCTGGCTTCCTTGCCAGAATCGGCAGAAGCTGCGCCCGATATCCCCACGCTACAATCAGCCACAGCACTAAGCCCAAAATCCCCATGCCAATCCCCTGGTGCATCAGCGTAATGTGAAACACCAGAATGTTCGCCAGCATGGCAGCAAGCAGCACCTCTGCTAGCGCTACAAACTGGCCAATCAGCAACAGAAAACCAGCCACAACCTGCGTGCCGGAAATCAGATAAAGGTAATGCGACCTCATCAGAATGAGAGAGAAGGTCGTAGCATCACTCGGGGGCATAGGCGGCATCGGGATGAAATACAGGAATCCGTTCAGGCCGAAAACAAAAAACAGGAGGCCCAGCAGAATGCGCGCGATGATTACCACAATTTTCATTGGCTTTCGCTCCGTTCACAATAGGGTTTTCGCTGATATAGAAATGGATTCTATCCTCCGGCAATGGCTCCAAGAACAATAAATGGCTCTTTTCCAGTTACAACGGCTCTGGGCAGAGGCGTGTCGGCTGGTTCGTGCGACAAATCGTTTTCGCAGGCAAAGTAGCGCAAAAAAGCGCGGCGCTTTTTCGTGCCGTGGTCGCGGATGGTCCCGCAGAGCGCTGGATACTTCGCTTCGAGCGCGTCCAGCACAGAGCCAATGGTCGGGCTGCTTTCGACCTCGAGCAGCACCTCGTCTTTGACGTGGGCCAGCGTGCGCAGGTGCTGCGGTAAAAGAATGCGAATGGTGCTCATGCGTTGGTACGCTCGTAAGCGCGTTCCATATCAGCAATGATCAGCTTGTCCATTTTCATGACCTCGGCCATCACGGCTTTAGACTGTTCGGGGCCGCCGCTGAGCAGTTTCGACAAATTTGCGGGGACGATCTGCCAGGAGAGACCGAATTTGTCTTTCAGCCAGCCACAACGGCTTTTTTCTCCACCTTCAGAGAGCCTCTCCCAGAAGTGATCAATCTCTTGCTGGCTATCGCAGTACACCATCAGCGACACAGCTTCGGTAAAAGCAAAGTTCGACGGGCCGCTGAACGCCGTAAAACGACTGCCCTCCAGTTCAAAATCAACAACTTTATATCCGCCATTCACCTGCATGCTGCGAATGATCATTGCGTTACGAAAAATGGAAAGATAGTGTTGCACCACATCCTGCGCATCGTCCTGAAACCATAAAAACGGAGTAATTCCCCTGACCATCATCTCTCCTATGAGCGGGTACCAAGTGTTCCCGGTTAACTCCACGGGCCGAAACATCCGCGGCCCTGAAGTAGTCAATTTTGGGTTCGCTGGCCTCTTAACTCAATGTCTGTACTTCCACTGAAAGCACAGGAGGCAGATGGCCCACAATCGGGAACCATGAGTCACCCGCATCCGATGAAGCAAAGACCTGGCCGCCAGTGGTGCCGAAGTAGATGCCGCATTTGTCCAGCGAGTCTACGGCCATGGCATCGCGCAACACGTTTACGTAACAGTTGCTTTGCGGAAGGCCCCTGGTCAGCGGTTCCCACTCGTTTCCGCCAGAGCGGCTGCGGAAGACCTGCAGCTTTCCGTCGAGCGGGTAGTGCTCGGAATCGCTCTTGATGGGGACCACGTAGACGGTCTCTGGCTCGTGCGCATGCACATCAATCACAAAGCCGAAGTCTGTGGGCAGATTGCCACTGATTTCTTTCCACATGTCGCCCGCGTTGTCGCTGCGCATCACGTCCCAGTGCTTCTGCATAAAGAGCGTGTCGGGTCGCGATGGATGCATGGCGATGTGGTGCACGCAGTGCCCCACTTCTGCGTCCTCGTCAGGCAGAAACTGCGAGCGCAGACCACGGTTGATGGGGGTCCAGGACTTGCCGCCGTCATCGGTGCGGAAAGCGCCCGCGGCAGAGATGGCAATGTACATGCGCTGCGGATTCGTGCGGTCCAGAATGATGGTGTGCAGGCACATGCCGCCTGCTCCGGGCTGCCAGCGCGGACCGGTCCCGTTACCGCGCAGGCCGGGAAGCTCATGCCAGGAGTGCGCACCATCGGTCGAACGGAAGATGGCCGCGTCTTCCACCCCGGCATACACCGTGTCCGGGTCCGTGAGCGACGGCTCCAGATGCCAGACCCGCTTGAACTCCCATGGGTGCTGCGTGCCGTCATACCACTGGTGGGTGGTGAGGGGCGCGCCTGTTTCGGAAGAAGTATCGTATACGAAGCGGTTGCTTTCGCCGATGGGGAAGCCTTCGGGTGATTTGCCGACGCCACCGCCGGGTGTCTCCCATGTCTTTCCGCCGTCGCTCGAGCGCTGGATGACCTGCCCGAACCAGCCGCTGCTCTGTGAGGCGTAGATGCGATCAGGTTCTACCGGTGAGCCTTTCATGTGGTAGATCTCCCATCCTGCAAAATGCGGGCCGCTTACTTCCCACTTGTCGCGCTTGCCGTCGGCGGTAAGAATGAATGCACCTTTGCGCGTACCCACCAGCACTCTGACTTTGCTCACGTTTCCTCCTCTTACTTCCTGCGCTCGAGCCACGGTAAGACCGGCGTGGGATCGCGCTGTTCCCAACGCCTACGGACTTCTTTCAGAAGGCCTTCCCGGTCTTTCGCCATCTCGGCAATCACCCCGCAAGGCACTCCGGTCTGCTCGTGCCGCGCACTCCAGACCAGTAGTTCCAGCAGCACAGGGGCCAGGTCAATGCCCTTTTCCGTGAGCCGGTAGTTGAGCTTTCGGGCGTCGCTTTCATCCGCTTCTGCCTGGACAATGCCCGCTGCTTCGAGCTTCTTCAGACGGTCGGCCAGAATGTTGGTAGCAATGCCTTCCCCGGACCCAAGGAACTCCTTATACTGCCGGAAACCCTTCACCATCAAATCCCGCACGATCAGCAAGGACCACTTGTCACCGAATACATCCAGCGCAATGCTGACCGGGCACCCTGACCTGCGTACTGTGTTTGCCTTTTCAGGCACGTGAACCACCTTATCAAGAAATACTTTTATTTTGCAAGTATTCTGGAGCTCATTCAACCTCGGATTTCTGGATGTTCTTCGCCGCGGGATGACACAATAGCTGCATGAGCGTAAAACATGCTGTTTCCACTCCAGGCGCCCCGGCGGCCATCGGACCATATTCTCAGGCGGTGCGCAGCGGAGATTTTCTTTACACCTCCGGCCAGGTTGGCCTCGACCCGGCAACCGGGGCCGTCGTAGAGGGCGGAATTGAAGCGCAGACCACTCGCGCCATCGAAAACCTGAAGGCCGTGCTTGAGGCCGCAGGTACTGGGCTAAAAAACGTAGTAAAAACAACGGTTTTCCTCAAGAACATGGGCGATTTTGCCGCGATGAATGCGATTTACGGCAGGTATTTTGCTCCGGAAGGTGTGGTCGCTCCGGCCCGCTCCACAGTGGAAGTGGCCCGGTTGCCCAAAGACGGCCTGGTGGAGATTGAAGCCATCGCCAGAATCTGATCATCTGAACAAAGAGAGGAGGGCGCATGGCCGTTGAGAAGATCCACCGCACGGAAGAGGAGTGGCGCAAACTGCTGAGTCCGGAGCAGTTCCATATCACGCGCGAGAAGGGCACCGAGCCGCCGTTTACCGGCAGGCTCTATTACAACCACGAAGATGGCATTTACCGCTGCGTGGCCTGCGGCGCGGAGTTGTTTACCTCTGACAAGAAGTTCGAGTCAGGCAGCGGATGGCCGAGCTTCTGGCTGCCCGCAAACACTGAGGCCGTGGAGACCCACGAAGACCTGAGCCACGGAATGCGGCGCGTGGAGGTGATCTGTGCCCGGTGCGGCGCGCATCTGGGCCATGTCTTTCCAGATGGTCCGCAGCCGACGGGCCTGCGCTACTGCATTAATTCTGCCGCGCTGGATTTTGAGAAAGCGAAGTAGCTGTTTTATTGGCTGTCCTCTCCTCCGGCCTCGCCGTCTTCCACCAGTACGGCGGACGCTCCTACGAGATCAAAGCTGACCTGCGCTCCGCCTGTGGGCTGGAAGGTGATGCGCAAAGGATCACGCTGCCAGGCTGCGGGAGCGCAGGCCGGATCAGGATGGTCGGCCAGGTCCCAGGCGCCTAGTTTTTTGGCCAGAACAGGCTTGCGCGCAGCCACCTGCGCAACGACTGCATACAACTGCTTGCCGCTGGCGGTGAGTCCGCAATAGGCTGCGTAGTCGCGAAACCAGACGACGCGGGAAACGGCGGGGTCGTATTCGGGCAGTTTGACGGCCGTGATGTGCCCGGAGACGCGGTCTACCAGAAGCCATGGCCCGCGCTGCCAGACCCAGTGCTCGGTCTTCTCCGTCGGCAGAGCGTCATTGAGCCGCAGGGCGCGCCGTACGGCAAAGGTGCGGTCGGTCACATCGTGCGATTCGCCGGTGGTCCATTCCTTGAGTTTTCCGTCTACGATAAGAGGGCGCACCCGCAGCTCTTTTTCATCTGCCGCGGCCCCGGCTGGATCGCCCTGCACGGAATAAGGGACGCGCTTGACGGCCCCAAGCCCTACGACGTGTGGTTTGGATGCAGCAAAGACAGGGGCTACGGCCAGGACGAGAAAGGCAAACAGCGGGCGTTTCATGCCATTCAGGCTAGGTGGATGGCGCGGCAAAAGGAAAGTTACGAAGGTGACTTGACGATGGTGGGCAGAAAACAATGGGTCTGGTGGGCCATGGCGATTGTGGTGCTGGCGCTGCTTTTTTATCCCAAAGAGCTGATGGTGGTGCCCGCCTACCGTGTGACCCTTGTGGACCAGTTTGGTACGCCGCTGTCTAACGCAGGCGTAAGCGAACTTTGGCAGCAGACTTCTTCAGAGCGGCAGGAAAATCTTGCGCAGACGCTGACAGACGCGCACGGAACGGTCTTCTTTCCTCAGCGGGAGGTTCGCGCCTCGCTCGCCAGGCGCATGGTAGGCTGCTTTGCCTATCTTGCGCGCGAAGGGCTGGCTGCAACCTGCGGCAATCGCTGGTCCATTACCGCAGCGGGAGATTTTAAGGAGCTCGACCGCGCAGAGACAGTCACGGGAGTCTTCCGGAAAGAGCACTCGCTGGTGCTTACGCTGAAGGCCTGCGATCCGAATGAACCTGCCTTGTGCTGAGCTTTTCGCCTCCGGATAAAAAAGCTATGAAGGGAAGCGGGTGCCAACAGGCCATGACCGGTGCCGCTGTGCTACACTCAGGCGTTTCCTATGTCTGAAGCTACTCCATTGACACAACTGAATGAAGATGAACAGCTCTTTCGCTCTACTGTGCGCGAGTTCGCACAGCAGGCCATCGGCCCTCTGGCGCGGCAGATGGATGAAGAGCAGCACTTTGCTTCTGGGCTTTTGCCGCAGCTCTTCGGGCTGGGCCTGATGGGGATTGAGGTCCCGGTAGAACATGGCGGCAGCGGCGGAACGTTCTTTGAGGCTGTACTGGCCGTGGAAGAAATCTCCGCGGTAGATCCCGCGGTGGGAGTGCTGGTGGATGTGCAGAACACGCTCTGCATCAATGCGCTTCTGCGCTGGGGCACCGTGGAACAGCAGAAAAAATATCTCGCCCGGCTGGCGACGGACACGGTCGGAGCATATGCGCTCTCTGAGGCTGGCTCCGGCTCTGACGCCTTTGCCTTGCAGACGCGCGCCGAAGAGCGCGACGGTCACTACGTCCTGAACGGGCAGAAGCTGTGGATTACGAACGCGAAGGAAGCCGGCCTGTTCATTGTGTTTGCCACGCTCGATCCTTCCGCCGGGTACAAAGGCATTACGGCGTTTCTGGTGGAAAAGGACACACCCGGATTTTCTGTCGGCAAAAAGGAAGATAAGCTCGGCATCCGTGCTTCTTCCACCTGTGAGCTGATTCTGGAAGACTGCCATGTGCCAAAGGAAAACGTACTCGGCGAGCCGGGCAAAGGATACAAGATCGCAATTGAAACGCTGAATGAAGGCCGCATCGGTATTGGCGCACAGATGCTGGGGCTGGCGCAGGGAGCATGGAACTACGCTGCAAAGTACGCGCAGGAGCGAAAGCAGTTCGGCAAGCCGATTGCCGAGTTCCAGGCGGTGCAATTCTCGCTGGCGGAGATGGCCACCGAGATTGAAGCCACGCGATTGCTGGTCTACAACGCGGCGCGCCTGAAAGACGCGAAGAAGAATTACATCCGCGAAGCAGCGATGGCGAAGTATTTTGCTTCGCATGTGGCCGAGCGCGTGGCCAGCCAGGCCGTGGAGATTTATGGCGGCTACGGTTTCGTGAAAGATTATCCGGTCGAGAAGTTTTATCGCGACGCTAAAATCGGCAAGATCTACGAAGGCACCTCAAACATGCAGCTTGCAACTATTGGCAAGCTGGTGTTGAGTGGAGTGAAGTAGCCTTCGCCAGCGATTATTCGCCAAAGCGCAGCGTTAACCCGGCCCGCGCAACTCGGGGCGTTCCCAGCGTAAGCACAGGTGTGCGGCCCACTTCAATCGAGCGGTCGAAGAGGTTTTCTGCGGCTGCGAAGAAAGTCACGTGACGGCCGAAGTCGCGCGATGCATAGGCGTCCAGACGGAAATAGCCATGCAACAGGTAACGGTTGGCGTCATCATCAAACTGGCGTCCGCTGATGCGTCCTTGCAGGCTCAGGATACCGATGCGCGAGTTCGCGACACGCAACTGCGTAGTTGCCATGTTGCGCGCGACCTGCGGGATCCAGTTGCCGATAATCTGTGGCTGCTGGTCGTAGCGGGTGACGGAGGCGTCTGCGAATTGATATCCGCCGGCCAGCGACAACCATCGGGCAGGATGCGCCTCGTAATCCAGAGAAATCCCGCGGCTCTCAATCTGGCCTAGGTTCTCGCGCCGCAGCAATGTAGACGTAGGCTTGACCTGTAGCGTCAGCGCGGTGATGGGACGGTTGACCCGCGTCCAGAAAGAGCTGACGCGCAGCATCGAGTTCCATTGCGGAATGTCTGACTGAAAGCCGGCCTCCCATCCGGTGGCACGTTCGGAGCGCAGATTCGGATTGGGCAGTGTGGTCTGCTGGCCGACCTGTCCCGTGCGATAAAGTTCGTTTTCAGTAGGTGCGCGATACGCGCGGAACGCCGTTGCGTACAGCGCGAAGTTTGTTGCAATGCGTCGCGAGATGCCGATGCGCGGATCGAAGACAGTTTCGCTGAACGAGGGCTGGGCCGTGCGTCCGGATGGCGTCCACTGCATCGCATCGAAGTTTGAGAAGTGGTCTACGCGCGCCGAAGCGCTGAGTGTCCAGTGGGCAGGAGTGGCGAGCGCTTCCCCATACACTCCGGTCTGACGCTGGCGCGCCGAGGTGTTCTGAAAGCTGTTGGTCGTGAAGAGCGTGCTATTGTCTGACGCTCTTGCATCATGCGTATCTGCGCCAATGAGCACCAGTGCTGTGGCCCCGAGCGGCCGGCGCCAACGCGCGGATGCGCCGAGTTCGTCGGCCGGGTCTTCTGCGTAGCGTGTGAGTGTTTCTGTGGCCCTGTCTGGCGCAATGGAGGAAAAGGTTTGGCGGTAGTGTTCCGTGCTGCCGTAAAAGCGTAGTGCGAGTTGTCCCACATCTGCTCCCGCTGCATAGCGCCACAGCCGGGTGCCGTTTTTTTGCGCAGGCGTTCCATTGTCGCGGGCCTCGTTAAAGCCGGTGCCGTGTAAAAAGATACGGTTACTGTTACGTATTTCACGCTCAAGGTCCACAAGGCCATTTTGCGCATGCACATTCGAGGGGCGGTCTATGGGGCCACGCTGGTCAGGAGCAACCAGAGTGTATCCGTCGGTGCCCAGAATTCCTGCGGAGAACAGCCCTGCCCACGGCCCGTGCTTTCCTGACGCAAGCAGCCCGTTGTCTGTCGTGCTTTCAGAACCGCCGCTGGTCCTGAGCAAAAATGTGTTCTGTTTCGGGCGCGCGGTGATGACGTTGATGACGCCGCCAATGGCGCTTGAGCCGTATAGGTCAGATGCTCCGCCGCGTACGACTTCCACGGACTGCACGGAGAGTTCGGGCAGTTCCTCCCAATGAATCCATCCGCCGAAGGGGTCATTCAGAGGAACATCGTCAGAGATGACCAATGTGCGGCTGGCTGCGGTCGAGCCAAGTCCGCGCAATGAGATGCCCTGCGAGGTGGGATTGGCCACGAGCGAACTGGAGCGGCGGAAAAGCTCAAGCCCCGGAACCTGACGCAGCTTTCCATCGAGCCCGGGCACCGCAGCCTCGCGCAGTTGCTGCCGTCCGAGCACGCGCGCGCTGGCTGGGCTGTCCAGCGTCTCCAGTGGCGAGCGATAGGCGGTCACAATCACCTGCTCCACCTGCCGGGTGAGGATGATGTGTGTGTCCGCGCTCGGCTCCAGCGCAGCATGGGCGGTGTTGTATCCGGGCGCGCTGACCTCGACCTCGACCGGCCCCCGCGCATTCAGAGAAAAGGAAAAGCGGCCATCGCTGGCCGTCATGCCTAATGTTGTCCCGCCGCCTTCTGTGATAACGGCATGGGCAATAGGGGCGTTCTGCTTGTCCTTCACAGTTCCGGAAAATGTCTGGGCGCCTGCCGCACAGCACAGCAAAGCGAGAAGAAACCACAGTGTTCCGGAGTGTCGTCGCATGAGAAAGGGGCCTTGATTCATCTTAAAAAGAAAATGGGCATGCCAGGCATTCCCTTTGGCACACCCATTCCACTTCCGTACGGAGGTTGAATCTTACACGCTGAAGGACGATCCGCAGCCGCAGGTGCTCTTGGTGTTCGGGTTCTCAAACTTGAAGCCGGCCGCTTCCAGCGTTTCGACGTAATCTACCACGCAGCCGTTGAGATACATGAGCGACGTGGCGTCCACAAAAACCTTGAGACCGTCGAAATTGAAGACCTTGTCCATCATGCCGGACTGGTTTTCAAAGGACATCGAATACTGAAAGCCGGAACATCCGCCACCGACCACACCAATGCGCAATCCTGCCGGAAGGGGGTCCTGGGTCGCCATGATCTCGCGGACCTTTTCGACTGCCTTGTCCGTAAGCGTGACGGGGGTCTTCTTCACTTCCGTTGTTTCGGGGGCGACAGTTGTGGTTGCCATGCGGGGTTCTCCTTAAAAATGCTGCTGATCTAAGTTTAACGCACAAACTCTCAGCATATTTGGATGAAAAACGCCGCTGTGGGATTCAGATTGCCATATCCGGTTTATTTTGCAGTGACCTGCCCGGAAATACGGTCGTATTGAGGCTGGGTGAGGATTCCCTTGCTGACCAGGTCCTCCGGGTCGCTGTAGGGACGGCTTTTCATAATGCGATGGGCGCGGGCGCTGTTGATTCCCGGCAGCGCCTCCAGCTGGCTTTCGGTGGCGGAATTCAGGTCTACGCGCTCAGCGCCAGGTCTGTCGCTTTTCAGCCCTTCTTTTACCCCGGCGGCCACATCATTGAGCTTGCGCTCAGCATTGGCGGCGGCGACTTTTGCGTCGGCAGCGGCCTCTTTTGCGCCCTGCCTGACCTGTTGGGTGGTTTGGGCAGCCTGCTGTTTAATCTGCTCGTCAGATTCAGGCTTTGATCTGCATCCGGCAAGCCACAACAGGGCGATGCAGGCAAACAGGGTTGCGATCCATTGTGCGCGGGCCAGTTTTGCTGGGGCAGTCATAACTTTCAGCAATATGGAATCTATTGCGGACAAAGAGGTTGCCAAATCAGCTTCATATCACGGAAAAAGGTGCTATTCAAGGCAGGCATTTGGGGCTAATATATTTGCGAACGGCCTCACTTACCCCCGGGCCTTTCCCGTTCGGGCCCGCTCGTACCTGGGACCGGCTCAAAATCGAACCTCGAGGTGCTCCATGAGCATCATGCTTGTTCTGTGGATCGTCTGGGCCGCTGTCACCGCCTTCCTCTTAGTCCTTCTCGCTTACCGTGGCACACTGACCCGCTATGAGGAAGACCAGCTCTTTCTTGACCCGGCAGGAAGCCATGAAGAGCAGCAGCAGAGCGAAATTGTGCAGAAGGTGACCCGCCTTCAACCGCTTGTCCGCATCGCGACAGGCGCCACCTGTGTTTTGTCCGCAACCATCATTGGCGTATATGTCTGGGACGCCATCCGGCAGTTCCAGTAAAGGGTGTTCCTGTTGATTTCCGGAGCGCCAGATGTTCAGCGCTCCGGGCTCTTTGCTGTGGTAATCACCATTCCAGAAGCAGAATCTCTGCGCAAAAGCCGGGTCCGAGCGCGGCCAGAATGCTGCGTGTCCCAGCAGCCGGCCGATGCTGCTTCATCACCTCATCCAGAACAATCAGCACCGAGGCAGAAGACAAATTCCCCACGCGACGCAGCACTTCCCATGAGATGGCCAGGTCACCATTTTCCAGCCCAAGCGATCGGGCGCTGGCTTCCAGAATCTTCGGCCCTCCCGTGTGCATGATCCACGAGCCGATGTCCTTGCGCGTGAGCCCCTGCGTAGCAAGAAATGCATCTACGTCGCGGCCCAGGTTCTCTTCCACAACCCTGGGTACTTCCGGCGAGAGCACGATGCTGAAGCCTTTTTCCGAAATCTTCCAGCCCATCACGTCCTGCGTGTGGGGATAAAAGGCCTGGTAGTTGGCCGTAATGCGCGGGCCTGAGGGTCCGGTCTTCTCCCCCGCGACCAGCACTGCGGCCGCGCCGTCTCCGAAGAGTCCCGATGAGATAAGGTTGGCGACAGAAAGATCCTCACGCTGCCATGTAAGGGAGCACAGCTCCACAGAAAGCAGCGCCGCCACGTGGTCAGGATACGCGCGGACATAATCGGCCGCGCGCGCTAGTCCAGCAGCGCCAGCCACGCAGCCAAGACCAAAGATGGGATTGCGTTTGATGTTGGGCGAAAGGCCCATGCGATTCACAAGTAAAGCGTCCACAGACGGGCTTGCGATGCCAGTGACCGAGACGAAAAAGATGGCGTTGATCTGCTGGCGGGAAAGCCCCGCACAGGCGAGCGCGCCGTCTATCGCCTGCTCACCGAGCTGCTGCGCCACTTCAATCCAGACATCGTTGGCTTTTCCCCATGTATTGAGGGCGCGATAGTCCTCCAGCGGGCGCGAGAAGTATCGGCCGTCTACTCCAGTGCGCGAGTGCAGGCGCTCTAACACCTGCGCCTTTTCCGGGCTTTCTCCCCAGAACTCAAGCAGGGCGCACACGACCTGCTGCTGTGTGTAGTAGTGGGGAGGATACGCGGCCGAAGTCCCGGCAATTCGCAATGGACGCTTCCTCCTCTCAGGATTAGAAACAATCAAGAATACGCGAAGCGTAATTCCAGCGTAATTCCTTTGTCTCATTCCTGTAAAAAGAAATACACCGCAAAGTTTTACTGCTTCTGGTGGAAGATCGCGTTGTTAATGTCCGGCCAGAATTCCTTAAAGATGAAGGTCATTCCGTCGAGACCTACATTCGTAAGCCAGTGCTGGCCCACCTTCGTCCATGTGCGTTCGCGCCCTGGATAATACAGGCTGGAGACGCCGGAGGCAGCACCTGCTCCAATGACCTCGGAGGCGTTGAACGTCTGGCTGCCTGAATCCGTGCGCGTAATCAGAACACGCGAAAACGAATAAGCAGTACGTTTGACGAACCCGCCATGACCCAGCGTGTAATAGCGCGAATCCTGCTTGAGGGCCGAGGGAAAGATGGCTTCCACCATGTAATTTTCCACCGCCTGGTCGGCAAACGTGTGCCAGTAGTAGCGGCCATAACCAACAGCGCCTGTCCTGAATTCAGGATAGGAATTCTGCGCCATACTGATACCGGCCAGTGCCCCGGCAAAGATAAATGCAGAGTAGTCGAAGCTGTCCTGAGTAGCCGTAACGAACTTCTCTTTGGGCGATTGCGGCGGCAGCTTCTGATCTGCAGAGACGGAGCGGAAATTCGGGATCACTCCGAGAATGCGCTTGGTCTGCTTGCCTTCCATACTCTGCTGCGTTTGTTGTGTCTGAGCGTCCGGCGCATCAGGAAGGGCCTCCGGGCCGGAAGCCGTTTGTCCATACGCCATGCCTGCCAAAGAAAGGACAAAGATTGCTGCTGTAATTTTTCTTATGAATGCTTGTAAGCACATGCCTACTTAGACGAAGCCGGCCTATGTTCCGGTGCAGAGAATTCTGCGGCAAAGTCCTGTTATTTCAGGAATTTTGACAGTGCCTCCAGGCCCGCTTCAATCGTCCGCTTCGGAACGGAATAGCCAAATCGCACATGGCCCTCGCCCTGTGCACCGAAGACCACGCCGGGAATGGTGGCGACATGCGCCTTTTCGAGCAGCAGCGCGGCGGCCTTACGGCTGTCCTTATGTATTTTTGCAACCGATGGCATGGCGTAAAACGCGCCAGCAGGCGGGTCGCACTCGAGGCCGAGATCATTGAGGCCTTTGATGAGCAGGTCGCGGCGCTCGCGATATTCCTTAAGCCGGTCATCCAGATAGCTTTGCGGCAGAGAGAGCGCTTCAAGCGCGGCCCATTGCGTGGGCGTGGAAACTCCGTTGGCCGAATACAGCACGAGCTTGCGCAGCCCGGTCATAAACGGCTCTTGCGCGACCACATAGCCAATGCGCCACCCGGTCATTCCATAGCTTTTTGAGAATGTGTAGCAGGTGATGGTGCGCTCGGCCATTCCCGGCAGCGATGCGATGGAAACATGCTCGCCTTCGTAAACCAGGTCTTCATAGGCCTCGTCGGCAATCACGATGAGGTTATGCTTTCTGGCGAAGGCGGCAACTTCCTCTGCCTCAGCGCGCGAGAAAACGAGGCCCGACGGGTTCTGCGGAGTGTTGTAATAAATGGCCTTCGTGTGGGGAGTGGCAAACTCCTCAAGCGTCTTTGTAAGACCATTGCGGCGTGCCGTGGCTGTGGGCACAAACAACGCGCGCGCCTGCGTTCCGGTCACCATGTCGCGGATGGGCGTCCAATAAGGCGAAAAGAGCAGCATGTCGTCGCCGGGATCAAGGACGGCCTGAAATGCGACATAAAGCGCGTGCGCGCCTCCCGCTGTGACCAAAACGTCGTCATTGGAGACGTCGAGTTTGTTGCGCTTACGGAGCTTTTCGGCGAGCGCCTCGCGCAACACAGGTATTCCCGACGAAGGTGCGTATCTGGTCTTGTTCTCCACCAAAGCGCGGACCATGGCATATTTGACTGGCTCTGGCGTCTCAAAAAAAGGCTCACCGCCGTGGAAGGCGTGGACGGTCTCGCCCGCGGCGCGCAGGTCAAGCACCTTGTTGCGGATCTGGACAATATCAGAGAAGCCGACTTCATCAAGACGCCTTGCCAGACGCAACGCATGTTTTTTTGTGGTCATTCCGGTCTGCCCTTCGAAATAAATGGAGACTCATTAGCATAACCGAAAGAAGGACTGGGTGGTGTCAGGTTGCCTTTGTTGCGTGCTGCCTGGTCCCGGCAATCGTTTTGTCCCGTGGATGTCTCCTGGATGGACTGCAAATGTCTTGTCCATTTTGGTCTCCCTCCTTCCTTTATCACAATAAGGCAGGTTCTTCGTCGTGCTGCTGGTCAGGACCGCACCACTGGAGTGCTATTCTGCTGCGTATGCGACGTTCTTCCATCTGGTTCCTGATTGCTGTGCTCTGGTTTGTGATTACCTCCATTTCCCTGGTGCGTCACATCTGGCAACTGGCGTGGCTGCAAGGGCTGGTCGCCACTATCTTTCTGGTGGTAGGCCTGGTCACGCTGCGCAAAGAGACCATCAGGTAGCGAGCGCCCCGGTGTAGACGGCCATGCCGGCCACTGCATCTACGTCGAACGCGTCGAGGGCATCAATCTCCGCCTGGTCGCGAATGCCCCCGGCGACAATGAGCTGTCGCTGTGTGAGGGAGCGAAGGCGTTTTGCCGTTTCGATGGGAAAGCCCTGCATGGTGCCTTCTGTGTCCACGTGGGTGTAGAGGAATGCTCCGCAGTATGGGGCCAGCGCAAGGATGGCCTCGTCTGGAGTGAGAGCAGCCTGTTCCTTCCAGCCTTTAATGGCCACGCGCCCGCCCTTTGTATCTATGCTGGCTACAAATTGCTCCGGACCAATTTGTTCTGCGATTTCCTGCGCAAGCGCGGTATTGATTTCAGACGGAAATAGCGCCGAGCCAAAGATGACGCGTTTGGCCCCTGCCGAGAGCAGCTGCCTTGCGCGTTCGATTGTGGCGATGCCTCCGCCGATCTGGCATGGCAGACGACGCGATATCTGTTCGATGAGTGCGGCGTTGTCGCCCTGGCGCATGGCCGCGTCCAGGTCAATCAACTGCACCATAGGGTAGCCGGAGAACTTCTCGATCCAGTATTCGAAGTCATCAAAGGCGAGCTTCAGCTTTTCGCCGCGTACAAGCTGGACGATGCGGCCGCCCATCAGATCAATGGAAGGAATCAGCATGGGAGCCTCACGGGTACGCCGCGCCGGGCGATCTCCTGTTTCAGTTCGCGAACGTCTGCAATGCCGAAGTGGAAAATACTGGCAGCCAGTGCCGCATCAGCCTTGCCTGCGAGCAGGATGTCAGCAAAATGCTCTGCATTGCCCGCGCCGCCTGAAGCAATGACGGGGATCTGGACGGCTTCACTGACCATCGCCGTCAGTTCGCAATCAAAGCCAGAGCGGGTCCCGTCGGAATCCATGGAGGTGAGCAGGATTTCACCCGCGCCGCGCTGCTCGGCCTCGCGCGCCCACTCCACAACTTTGCGGCCGGTTGGTTTTCTGCCGCCGCTTACAAATACTTCCGCATCCTTCACCGGGTCGCTGCTTTCCTTTGCGCGTCGCGCGTCAATGGCGACGATGACGGCCTGTGCTCCGAACCTGCTGCCTATTTCTTCTATCAGGTCAGGCCGCGCAATCGCAGCCGAGTTGATGCTGACCTTGTCCGCACCCGCGTCGAAGACTGCAGCGGCATCATCGGCCGTGCGAATACCTCCGCCAACGGTGAAAGGCACGAATATCTGCCGGGCCGTTCTCTTTACTGTATCAATGAGTGTGCCTCGCCCCTGGTGCGTGGCCGTAATGTCGAGCAGAACGATCTCGTCGGCCCCGGCTTCAGCGTGGCGATGTGCGAGCTCCGCTGGGTCCCCGGCATCAATAATGTCCACGAACTGGACGCCTTTGACGACGCGGCCTGCATCCACATCCAGGCAGGCGATGATGCGTTTGGTCAGCAAACCCTATAACTCCACAAAGTTGCGGAGAATGCGCAGTCCGGCTTCTCCTGACTTTTCGGGATGGAACTGCACACCCATTACGTTGTCGCGCTCTACCGCAGCGGTAAACGGCACACCATAATCTGTAACTGCCACGGTCCCATTTGTCAGGGGCGCGCGGTAGGAGTGCGTGTAGTATACAAACGATCCGAAAGCAACGCCCTCGAAGAGACGCGATGGCTCTACCTCAATCGAGTTCCAGCCAACATGCGGGACCTTCATGCCGGGGGCAAAGCGCTCGCACTTCCCCTGGAATGCACCGAGGCCCGCTGTTTCCGGCGATTCGGTGCTGCCTTCGAAGAGCCATTGCAGGCCAACGCAGATGCCGAGGAACGGCGCGCCTGCCTTCACCCGCTCTTCAATGGCTGCCTTCAGACCGTGACGGGCCAGAAACTCTGTTGCCGCGAAGTGGCCTACTCCGGGCAGGACAATTTTTTCTGCGCTCAGCACCACCTCCGGATCAGAAGTGGCCATGACTTCGGCCTTGACCGCGTGCAGCGCCTTCATCACCGAGGTGAGGTTCCCCGCCTTGTAGTCAACGACTGCGATCACAACAGACCTTTCGTGCTGGGGAGCATGGTTCCAATCTGCGCGTCTCTCATGCAGGCAAAGCGCAGCGCGCGCGCAAATGCCTTGAAGAGCGCTTCCACTTTGTGATGGTTCGAGCGGCCATACATGGTTTTCAGGTGGACGTTGGCGCGTGCTCCGCGGGCAAAGCCTTCAAAGAAGTCGTCTACCAGCTCCGATTGCAGATCGCCCACCAGCCGGGTCTTTACTTTTGTCTTGATGACGGAGGATACGCGGCCGCCCAGGTCCACGGCGGCGATACCGAGCGTTTCATCCATGGTCATAAGGAAGTATCCAGCGCGCATGATGCCTTTTTTGTCGCCGAGCGCGCGGTCAAATGCCTCACCGAGCGCGATGCCCACGTCTTCCACAGTGTGGTGCTGGTCTACATCGAGATCGCCTTTGCAGGTAAGCTCGAGGTCAAATGCGCCATGGCGCGCGAACAGCTCAAGCATGTGGTCGAAGAAGCGGATGCCGGTGCTGATCTTGTAGCGGCCCGTGCCTTCGATGGTGAGACGCAGAGAAATCTGCGTTTCGGCGGTCTTGCGCTTGATTTCAGCTGTGCGTTTCTTTTTGCTCATTGATTCCATCCGATTTCCCTGAGCGATTCTTCTAATGCGGCGATGCCCTGCTGCGTATGCTCGAGCGTGCCAATGGTGATGCGCACGCAGCCATCGCAGCCAGGGTCGTTGGAGCGGTCGCGGACGAGCACGCCGCGGCGATGCATGGCCTGAACAAATGCGCGGTGTTTTGCGCCAATTTTCGTGAGCACAAAGTTTGCCTCAGAGGGCCAGTACGGGAGGCCGAGGCGGTCCAGCGCGGCGGTGAACAACGTGCGGCCTTCCAGCACCTGACTCACATACCACTGAAGATAGGCCTCATCTGCTAGCGCCGCAGGCAGGCAGGCAAGCGCGAGCCCATTGACGCTGTAGGGCGAGATCATGCGGCGCATCCAATGCATCTGCTCTTCGCTGGCGATGAGCGCACCGAGACGCAGCCCGGCAAGTCCATAGGCCTTTGAAAAAGTGCGCGTGACGACAAGGTTTGGCACACGGCCCATCAGGTCAAGGACCGTCTCGCCATAAAAGTGGTAATAGGCCTCATCAACCAGGACGATGGCGTGGGGGGCGCGTTCCAGCACTTCTATGATCCCCTCGCGAGACACCGCGCGGCCTGTGGGGCTGTTGGGGTTGGCAATGGCGATGAGCTTGGTTGCAGGCGTAATGCCTAAAAGGACATCATCCAGCGGGAACGAGAAATCTTCTCCCGCCTGCACAAAGATGATCTCAGATTCAGTAGATGAGCCATAGACCTCATACATGGAGTAAGTTGGCACAGGAAGCAGAAATGCGTCGCCCTTATCGAGATACGTTTGGCACAGGACGTGAATGGCCTCATCTACCCCGTTGGTCAGCAACACCTGTTCCGGTTTTACGCTGAGGTGCTGCGCGACGAGCTTTTCCATGGGTTCGCGCTCGGGATAGCGGGTGAGATCGGCGCGGGAGATCCTTCCGAGCACCTCCAGCACTTTAGGCGAACAGGCGAAGGTGTTCTCGTTAAAATCGAGCCGCACGCCCTCGCGTGAGCCAAGCGGCGGGTGATATTCCTTTGTGCGCAAAACGGCTGCGCGCGGCCTGATCAGCTCAGCCACGGGCGCCTCTTGCTCGAATTGCATTCGCATGTCCTTTGAGTCCTTCCGCTTCAGCCAGCGCGATGGCCAGCGGGCCTAATGTCCGGAGCGCCTTACGGTCATATTGCTGGACAGTAATGGTCTTCACAAAATCGTTGACGCTCAGGCCACCACGCACGCGCGCCAGTCCGCCTGTAGGCAGTGTATGGTTAGGGCCTGAGATGTAGTCGCCCAGCGGCTGCGCGGAGTATCGGCCTACAAAAACAGAGCCGGCGTTCTGTACCCAGTCGAGATCACGCTCTGAATCTATGGTAAGGTGCTCCGGAGCAAGCCGGTTGGTGAGTTCCTGTGATTCTGTAACTGATTTTGTTACAAATATAATTCCATTCGCTTGAATGGCCAGTGCCGCAACTGGATTCTGGCGTACCTGCTGCCTTACCTGAGCACTGACCTTTTCAGCCAGCTCGCGTTTTGTCGTGATAAAGATGGGGAGCGCATCTGGGTCGTGCTCGGCCTGCGCGACCAGGTCTGAAGCGATGAGTGCCGGGTCGCCGTTTTCGCTGGTGATCACGATCTCTGTCGGCCCGGCGAGCATATCAATGGCGCAGTCGAAGGAGACCAGCTTTTTTGCCGCTGTAACAAAAGCGTTGCCAGGTCCGACGATCTTCTCGACACCGCGGATGCTCTCGGTCCCATAAGCAAGAGCGGCAATCGCCTGCGCTCCACCAATGCGATAGAACTCCGTGATGCCGAGGTAAGCGGCGGCGGCGAGAGTCTCTCTTGCAGGTTTGGGCGAGACGACGACGATGCGCGAGACCCCTGCAACCTGCGCAGGAATGGCCGTCATCAGCAGCGTGGAAGGCAGCGGATAGCGCCCGCTGGGCACATAGCAGCCTACCGAGGCAAGCGGGCGTATCTTCTGCCCGACCGTGAGGCCCGGGACCTGCTCGAAGTTCCAGTCTTTCGGCAATTGCTTCTGTGCAAAGCGACGAATGTTTTTCGCGGCGGTCTCCAGCGTCTTCCGAAAGGCGGGCGAAACCTCTCGGAAGGCCTGTTGCATCTCTTCTGTTGGAATATGTAACTGTGACTGTTTCGTAATACCGTCCAGACGCGCAGCATGGCGAAAAAGAGCAGCGTCTCCGCCTTTGCGGACGCCCTCAAGAATGCGCCGCGCCACCGGAACAGCGCGTTCATCTACGCTGTTCCGTCGCTCAACAAGCTGCGCAATGAGTTTTTCGCGCCCTTTTGTGGTGAGGATGCGCATCAGAGGACCACCTTGTTCAGCGGATACTCGACAATACCGGTTGCTTTCGCTGCTTTCAGCTTGGGCAGTACGTCTCGCACTACGCTTTCCTCAAGAATCGTGTTGACCGCAACCCAGCTTGGGTCACTCAGCGCCGAAACCGTCGGTGATGTCAGCGCAGGAAGCACAGAAAGCACTTCCGCCAGATGGGCCTTCTGCACATTCATCATCAGGCCCACCTGGCCCTGGGCAGCGATGGCACCACGCAGCATCAGCGCGATGTTATCGAGCTTTTCTTTTTTCCAGGGATCTTCGTAGCTCTTGGGGTTGGCGATAAGGTGGGTCTCGCTTTCCATCACTGTGTCAATAATGCGGAGGCGGTTGGCGCGCAGCGAGCTGCCAGTTTCCGTCACTTCCACAATGGCATCGGCCAGTGTGGGAGGCTTCACTTCTGTTGCGCCCCAGCTGAATTCCACCTTCACCTGCACGCCCTTGCCTGCGAAGTATTTCCGCGTGACTTCCACCAGCTCCGTAGCAATGGTCTTGCCGTTGAGGTCTTCAGCCTTCTGGTAGGGCGCATCGTCAGGGACGGCGAGCACCCAACGCACCTTCTGGCGGCTCTGCTTTGCATAGGTAAGGCTGGTGATGCTCTTTACTTCGCGTCCGCTTTCGACCACCCAGTCAATTCCGGTAAGTCCCGCATCGAGAGCGCCGTGGTCCACATAGCGGGCCATCTCCTGGGCGCGGACCAGCGTACATTCGATCTCCGGATCATCAATCGCAGGAAAATAAGAGCGGCCACTCGCATAGATGTTCCATCCGGCGCGCTGGAAGAGGGCGATCGTTGCATCCTGCAGGCTGCCTTTGGGGATTCCGAGCTTAAGTTTGTTTGCCATTAGCGCGTCTCCTGTGTGGTGTTGAGGGCGATGGGCTTGGTGAAGCAGCTTACTGTACCCTCGTGGCATACGAGGCCGTCGCCTTCCACTTCCACGCGGTAAAGAACACTGTCGCGGTCGCAGTCGGTGAGCGCTTCAATCACGCGCAAACGGTTACCACTGGTCTCACCCTTCATCCAGAGCTTCTGGCGAGTGCGGCTCCAGAAGGTGACAAAACCGGTTTCGAGGGTCTTTTGGTAGCTGACATCGTTCTGGAAGCCGACCATGAGCACCTGCCCGGTCTTCGCGTCTTGCACAATTGCCGGGGCGAGTCCTTCCATCTTGGCAAAATCAATTGCTGGTTCAGACATTGCTTTTTCCTTTATATCTTGCCGGGCGCTGCGCTTGCGGTCAGATGCAAAAAGCCCGCCTGCGCTTGGCGCGCCGGCGGGCTCTTGGATTCCTTGATTTCTGGCTTTTACTGCTGGCCGTAAGGATTCGCCGACACGCTCGTCACGTGATGATGGTGATGACGATGATGGCGATGAATCCGCATCTGTGATTGAGGTTATAGGCTGAGGTCGAAGATGTCAACACCGCTAGTGCTTGCTGACCATCTCCATCACATCCTTCCGCAGTTCCAGCCGGCTGGACTCACGCGTATAGAACATATGTCCGCCGGGGTACTCCTTTACCTGGACGCGCGTCGGGTCGCTGCCCATCTGCGGCATTTCATTCACCGTCAGAATCGAACCCATAAACGGACAGGAAAGGTCGTTCCAGCCATGCGCAATAATAACGCGCATCTTCGGGTCTGCGGCGACGGCCTGGCGCAGATCATCTACCGAGCCGTGACGTAGCGCTTCATCGCGGTCCCACAGCCGGTTCACGTCATATGAGAGCGCGTTGTAACGCGCATCCACCTTCCACCCCACGGTCTGGGTAACGAAGTTGACCATCGCGGTAGTCGTGGGGGCAATCAGCGTCTCCAGCAGAGGATCGTTCGAGCGCTGGTTCGGTGAAAACGGAAAGGGATCGAACGAGGTCACATTTGAGTCATACACCGAGCCGATCCTGCCTTCTTCGCGGCGTACCTCCCGCAGATAAGCACCCGTCTCAAGCCGTCCGCCCGAGCGCTTGACGAATTCCGGGTCCAGCCCGGTCATCTCCGTCACCTTTTTCACGATGCGTGCCGTAGCGTCCGGATCAGAACGGCCTTTCAGAATGTCCGTGGCATATTCGCCGAGCGTGTAGCTGATGACTTCGTGCATGGCCTCTGGCGTGAGCTTGTGCTCGCGCTCCAGATGCGCTGCGGTAATAGAAGGCAGCGTCATGAGCCACGGCAGCGGAGAAACGTCGCCATTGTCATCAATCGTCGGGTTCAGGTAAGGCGATACCAGCACAACGCCATTCATGGCCACGCCAAGCTGCGATTGCAGATAGTGCGTAATACGCGGTCCACGGAAGCCTCCATAGCTCTCGCCCACCAGATACTTCTTTGAGTCCATGCGGCCATTTTTCAGCAGCCAGTCATAGACCACGCGCGAAAGGTATTCAATGTCCGGAACGGTGCTGTAGAAGAGCTTCTTTGTTTCAGCCTCGGGTACCAGCGAGCGGCTGAAGCCAGTACCGATCGGATCCACAAATACGAGGTCAGTAAAGTCGAGCCATGTGCCCGGATTGTCCTTCAGCGTGGGCGTGTCAGACGGGCTGTCACCTCCATTGCCGAACTCAAGATGCTTGGGTCCGATCGCGCCGAAGTTCAGATAAACAGACGACGCGCCAGGGCCGCCGTTGAAGGCGAACGTAACAGGCCGATTCGCGCCCGGCACAGTGTAGGCGGTATAGACCACACGGCCTGCTTCCTTGCCGTCCTTGTCATACACGGGAATGGTGCCCACGGTGACGGTGTAGTGCAGCGTCTTGCCGTTCAGGTCCATCGTCTGCTCCACGTGCGCATCGGCAGGCAGCGGCGGCAGCGAGGGCTTGTCGGAAGGCTTCTCCGCCGGAGCAGGCTTTTCCTTGTCCGCCTGCGCCAGGATAGGCAGAGACGGAACAGCAAACATACAAAAGGCCGCAGAGGCGAGCGCCACGCGGCTTAGAATCTTGCGCAAACGGTTCAGGTGCATGTGGATACGATACACGCAAGGTATCTCCCACTGCATACCATGTTGGGTCCAAACGTTTGTTTTTTGCCGCTCAGGGGATTGGGTGAAGGTTGTCGCTGATGCGAGGCTTCTGTCCAGCAGCAACTGCTATAAAAGTTTCCCCCACTTCGCCATAAGAAGGCCGACCATCCAGAAGAGCCATCGTGCCGTGCGAGCGTTGAACATTCACCTCCGGCCCAATCCGCATATTCATCAAAAGAGGACCGCCTTACATATCGCTTTTCCCTGAAGAAAAGCTCTCCACAAGAGTACCGGGATGCTCACCCGTCCGACATTGATGGAATCCGCTACAGCGAATCTGTCGGTTGGCTCTCTTTTACCCGCAACGGAGGAATGTTCATCTCCCGGATCTTATACATAAGGGACCGGTAGCTGATCTTCAGTACTCGCGCCGCCTTTTTGCGGTTCCAGTTATTGGAAGCGAGCACCTGCATGATCACCCTGCGCTCCAGCTCCAGCACTGTCTGGCGTGTAATCCGCTTCAGTGAGAAGTCACCATCAAATGAAGTACTCAGCGCAAAAAAGGGGGCGTTGCCGCGCGTTAGGTCGGCAAGAACAGCATCTTCCTGCCCAAAAATCACATACCTGCGCACTACATTCTCCAGCTCGCGAATGTTTCCATACCAGGGATAGTCCAGCATGGCCTGCATGGCGGAAGAAGAGAGCGGTCGCGCCATGCAATTCAGCGACTCGCTGTGATGTTTGATCAAAAAGTCAATGATGCGCGGAATATCGTTCTTGCGCTCGCGCAGCGGCGGCAGTGTAATCGTCACTCCGTCCAGCCGGTATAAAAGGTCCTCGCGGAACGAGCCCGAGGCAATATCTTCTTCCAGATTGTGGTTGGTGGCCGAAACAATCCGGACATCAATGTGCTGCTCCGCTTCTCCGCCAATCCGGTAGAAACAGCCGTCCTGCAACACCTGCAGCAACTTCGCCTGTAGACCTGTTTCGAGGTCTCCAATCTCATCCAGAAACAGAGTGCCGGCCTGGGCGCTCTCTATTTTGCCGGGCTTGCTGGAATAGGCCCCTGTAAACGCTCCGCGCTCATGGCCGAACAACTCGTTTTCCATCAGCGTTCCCGGGATCGCCGGGCAGTTCACCTTGACGAAAGGGCCATGTTTCCACGGCGAAAGGTGGTGCAGCAGTCTCGCCATCACCTCTTTGCCGGTCCCGCTCTCTCCCCGAATCAGCACCGGAATATTTCTGCCCGCGGCCCGCTCCAGCCTCAGCCGCACAATCTGCATGGCTGCCGTCGTGCCAAAGATCACCTCTGGCGGCGGCAGATTGATATCAATCGTTTGTGATGAAAGTATTCCCGTGCTCGAAACCATAAGTTCGTGCTTTCTTCTGCATTTTTCGAGCCAAACAGGCCTTACTCAACGGGAATATGTGCTGAAAAAGTACAGCCGCACATGAGAAGAAATTCTCTATCTAAGTCCTTATGTTTCAAGATGCAACAAAATGCAGACAATCGTTTTTGTAAAAACTTTTTCATTTGACATGCAAATCTTTGCTCTCTATATTTCACTTATTGGTTCAGTATTTCCCCCTTGGTACTCTTATCGGCGTTGGAGCAAATCTTTTAAAAGGTTCGACAGCCCAGAACATATCCCCCCTTTGTAAGTTGCAGTAACGTTGTTTGATCGGGAATCACTATCTGCCAGCATGCTCTGCATGTGCTTCGCAAAATGGGTCCCCTGACAACAAATTCAGGAAGACACTGCACTGTGCTTCTATGAGAACGAAAATTTAGCTAGGACACCGCCTTGGAGAAAAACTATGGCCACTGCCCATTCAGTGCCTGCCTCAAATCATGAACCAAACACGCAACCCGCAAATCACGAATCAAACACACAAGCTAAGTCCGGCCTGGAAGGCACGCAGATCTTTTTAATTGATCAGATCGGTGTGGTCGAACATCTTCGCTCGCTGCTGGCTGGTGAATCCTGCCGCGTCACCGGGGTCTCCAGAAGTGAAGAGGCCCTCACAAAGCTCAAGTCCGGCCCGCGTCCCGACGCAGTCCTGATTGACGCCCACCTTCCCGGACAAGGCGGTCTGGCCACTCTCGCTGCCGTGCGTGAAATGTATCCCGGCGTGCCCTGTATCATGACCTCATGCTCGGATGATCCACGCCTCGTAGTCGAAGCGATGCGCATTGGCGCCGTGGACATCATCCTGAAGCCCTTCCACAAGAAAGACGTGCAGGAGAAGCTACGCCGCTGCATCACCATTGTGGGCAGATCCTATGAAAACCAGGCACGCGAAATTCCACTGGTAGACAACACTTCTTTCGTCTTCGCCAATGAGCGCATGCGCATGGTCTTCTCGCAGTGCTCCACCATTGCACGCGTGGATTTGCCGGTACTCATTCTGGGAGAAAGCGGCACAGGAAAAGAAGTCCTCGCCCAGTTCATCCACAAGATGTCCCCCGCGGCCCACCGCACCTTTCTGAAGGTCAACTGCGCTGCCATGCCCGCCGACCTGCTGGAAAGCGAACTGTTCGGATATGAGCAGGGCGCCTTCACCGGGGCCGTGAAGGCCAAACCCGGCAAGTTCGAGATGTGCAACAACGGCACTATCTTTCTGGATGAAATCGGAGAAATGCCTTTCTCACTCCAGGCGAAACTCCTTCACGTTCTGCAGGACGGCAGCTTCTCGCGCCTCGGCGGACGCACCACGATGAAGGCCAATGTTCGCGTCATCGCCGCCACAAATATTGACATGAAGGTGGCCATTGCCGAACGCCGCTTCCGTGAAGATCTTTTCTACCGTCTGAACGGATTTTCCCTTCACCTGCCTCCCTTGCGGGAACGCAAGGATGAAATCCCGGTCCTCCTCCGCCACTTTGTCCGCAAGCTCTCGGACAAGTACGCCCAGAAGTCACTCACCATTTCCGACGAGATGCTCCGTGCCTGCATAAACTACGCCTGGCCCGGAAATCTTCGCGAGCTTGAAAACTTTGTGAAGCGTCTGCTCGTCCTTGGAGATGAGCGCATGATGATTGCCGAGCTCCGCGGGGACCGCAAGTTTCCGGCGAGCTCCTGCGCTGCCGGTCAGCCGGAACCGACTGCCCTGGGTCTCAAAAAGCTTGTCTGCCGTGTAAAGGCCGATGCTGAGGCGGAAGCCATCAGCGCCGCGCTTGACCGCAACAACTGGAGCAGAAGGCAGGCAGCAGCAGAGCTGAAAATCAGCTATAAGGCGCTTTTGTACAAAATACGCGACTACGGTCTCTCAGAGCCTGAGTCTGTGAGGGCCTGATAATGCCGGGACCTGATGTAGATGTAAAAGAGGCGGCCTTCGTGGATGAGAAAGAAGCGAGATCTACAAAGAGAGATGAAGAAAAAGTCGTAGTTCACCTTACAGGCGGAAAAGTCATTAAAGGCTTTCTGCCCGTGGAAGGCCCGGCAGACCTGCAATCATTGCTGGAAAAGCCGCGCCTGAATTTTACCGGCCCAATCACCATTTTCTCTGCCGAAGGCCGCGTTCCCATACAGATTGATGCCGAACAGCTCAAGGCCATCTTCTTTGTGAATTCATTTTCTGGAAATAAAGAACGCAATGCCCTGCGCTATTACATTCACGGGCCAGAAGTGGGCGCCATCTGGGTTGAGGTGCTCTTCAAGGACGACGAGATCATGGAGGGGACCGTCCACAATTCCATCCACCATCTCATCGCAGACGGCTTTTTCCTCCACCCCTCTGACCCCGGCAGCAACAACCGCCTGGTCTACATCCATAAAAACGCCATCAAGGACTACCGCGTGCTCGGCGTCCGCACACTGGCAAACGGATAATGTGAGGCGGCCCTGGCGACAGGCGCAGCTTCATCAATCTCCATCTCCACAATGTAGTGGCAGTCCGCTTGTTTCTCTGACTTCAGCACGTTTCCTGCACCGGCAATGTTCAGTGTTGGTCCCAGCGTAATCTCCGGTGGAACGCTCAATACAAACACCACATCTCCTGTTCTGATTTCGCAGCTTGTGTAGAAGAACACTCTGCTTTCGCTCATTTCGGAAACAACTCCCTCAATCACTGAGGGTACATCCGGACATCGGATCTCAATCGGCATCCTGGCCGGAAACAGCGCGGGATGGTTCTCCTGCACAAGGGTAACGGTCACTCTTTCTCCTCCGGTCTTGAAATATCGCCACGGCAGGAATTCTTGCTCCACGTTGGTAATAGTTTTTCCATCTGCATCTTTGCGTTTTCGGGAATGTACGTATGTTTGCGCTTCGGCGCGAGTGCCCCTTCACTCTTGTGCGGGTATTACTTGCACGTGAATGGCCGAATACTTGGACAAAGTCCGATGCTGAGGTCAAAAGCCCCTGCCTCCTGTCAGTCCCAGGAGAACAGCAAACTTTCTCCTACTCTGTGAAAAGATTTTCCCATTTGCTGGACCAGGTTCGATCTCACCCACCTTCCGGCTTGGATCACCGTCGCGTAAGTGCTCCCGGTATGCGCCAACGCCAGATTTTCGTGCCCAGAAGCAAAAAAGCCCGTCCCCTCTGGCCCCCTCTGGAAGCCAAATTGCTTACTCTTTCTGCGACAAGGCGGAATTATGTGTGGAATTGCCGGAATTGTAAGCCAGGACTCAACCGCGCTCAGGACGCTCGCCCTCGAGCGCATGGTCGAAACCCTGTCTCACCGCGGCCCGGACGAACACGGCCTGCACATTGAAGGCAGTGCAGCCCTCGGCCACTCCCGTCTCAGCATCATTGATCTCTCCAGTGGCCAGCAACCCATGCAGTTGCACAATGGCCGCCTCTGGATCACCTTTAACGGTGAAATCTTCAATTACGTCGAGTTGCGCCATGAGCTCGAACAAAAGGGCCATTGCTTCAGCACAAAGTCGGACACCGAAGTGGTCCTTCATCTTTATCAGGAGTACGGTCCCGACTTTGTCCAGCGCATGAATGGCCAGTGGTCCTTCGCCATATGGGACGACACGCGCCAGCAGTTGTTTCTCTCGCGCGACCGTATGGGCGTCCGTCCGCTCTACTACACAACCGCGGGCAGCGCTTTTATCTTTGCGTCTGAAATCAAGGCCATCCTCGTCCATCCCCGCGTAGGGCGGCACCTGGATTTACAGGCCCTCGACCAGATCTTCACCTTCTGGTCTCCGCTGCCGTCGCGCACCGCCTTCAAAAATATTCATCAGCTTCCACCCGCGCACTCCGCCATCCTCAGAGATGGCCATCTGAAGACTTGGCGCTACTGGAAGCCCAATTACGAGTGGGAAGCAGACGATTCTCCGCGCGCCGTAGGACGCGCAGCCGATCAGCTACTCGAATTGCTGCTCGATGCCGCCCGTATCCGCCTTCGCGCCGATGTTCCCGTCGGGGCCTATCTGAGCGGCGGGCTCGATTCAGCGGTGACCACCGCTCTGATTACGCGACTCGCGCCGGAAAAACTGCGCACCTTCTCCGTTGCATTTGAAGATGCCGCCCTCGATGAAAGCCTCTGGCAACGTGAAGCGGCCGCGTTCTTCGGAACAAGCCATGACACGATTCGCTGCTCCGCGCAGGACATTGGCGCAGTCTTTCCTGACGTCGTCTGGCACATGGAGCAGCCCGTCCTGCGTACTGCGCCAGCGCCACTCTTTCTCTTGTCGCGCCTCGTGCGTCAAAGCAACTTCAAAGTCGTCCTCACCGGAGAAGGCTCCGATGAAATCCTGGGTGGATACGACATCTTTAAGGAAGCGAAGGTCCGCCGCTTCATCGCGCGTAACGTAAACTCGAAGTTCCGGCCGCTTCTGCTCAAAAAGCTTTATCCATATATGGGGCCCATCCAGAAGCAGTCGCCCGCGTATCTGCAGCGCTTCTTTCATGTAGACCCATCGGATCTCGCCAATCCGTTCTTCTCGCATGTCCCGCGCTGGACACTGACCGCCCGCACCAAGAGCTTCTTCAGCGAGGATGTGCACCGCGAACTTACCGGCTACGACTGCATTGCGGAGATGCAATCAGGTATGCCAGAAGAGTTTTCGCAATGGGACTCCTTCTGCCAGGCGCAGTATCTTGAGACCGCGCACCTTCTGCCCGGCTACATTCTCTCCGCGCAGGGAGACCGCGTGGCCATGGCAAACTCCGTCGAAGGCCGGTATCCATTCCTTGACTACCGTGTCGTCGAGTTTGCATCGCGGCTTTCGCCCGCGCTCAAGATGAAGGCGCTCGATGAGAAATATCTGCTCAAGCGCATGGCCAAAGGCATGGTTCCCGAATCCATTCTGTCTCGCCCCAAGCAGCCTTATCGTGCGCCCGATGGTGCCAGCTTCGTTAACGGAAAAGCGCAGGAGTACGTGGAGGAAGTCCTTTCCACAGAAGCCATCAGCAACGCAGGCATCTTCAAGCCCGGCCCCGTCCGCATGCTGTTGGATAAGTTCCGTTCCGGACGGCCCACCAATACAGGAGACGACATGGCGCTTGTAGGAATTCTCTCCACGTCGCTCCTCATAGACCAATTCATCCACCAAACCCGAAAGCAGGACAGTACATGTACGACTTACAGCGAGAGCTTCGCGACTTCATCGTAACCAACTTCATGTTCGGCGAAGGCGCCGGACTTGCCGACAGCGACTCCTTTATCAGCAAGGGCGTCATTGACTCCACAGGTGTGCTCGAGCTTGTAATGCACATCGAAGAGACCTATCACGTCCAGGTCAAGGACAACGAGCTTGTCCCTGAAAATCTGGACTCGGTTGATAACCTTGTTGCTTTTCTCTCGCGCAAGCTCGCACAGAAAGAAACACCCGCCGACGCGGAACTCGTCGCCGCATCGCAGGCATAACGGAGAAACCTCGTGGACCAGACAGAAACCATCGCCGTGCTCAGCAATCCACTCACACTCGACGTTGCCGCAGAGGCACAGCGCATCGAAGCCTCCATTCGCGAAATGGTCTTTAAGCGCCTCAAACGCAAAGGTGCCGTCATTGGCGTCTCTGGCGGAATAGACAGCAGCGTCGTTGCTTTTCTTTGTGCCCGCGCCCTCGGGCCGGAGCGCGTGGTCGTGCTTTTTACGCCTGAACTCGACTCGTCCAGCGACAGCCTTCGCCTGGGCCAGAGCGTTGCCGGAGCGCTCGGTGTCCGCTCGTTTGTGGAAGACATCAGCCCTATCCTTAAGGGCGCAAAGTGCTATGAACGCCGCGATGAAGCCATCCGTCAGGTTTTTCCTGATTTTGGCCCGCAACATAAAATGAAGATCGTTCTGCCCTCCATCAAAGAGGACAGCAAGTACTCGCTCTTCTCTCTCGTCGTGCAGGCCCCGGATGGCACCATCCATAAAAAAAGACTTACTGCCGACGCCTATCTCGGCATCCTGGCCTCCACAAACTTTAAACAGCGCGCGCGCAAAATGATCGAGTACCATTACGCTGACCGGTATCAGTATGCCGTAGCAGGGACCCCAAACCGCCTTGAATATGACCAGGGCTTTTTTGTAAAAAACGGCGATGGCTCCGCAGACTTCAAGCCGATCGCCCACTTGTATAAGTCGCAGGTCTATCAGTTGGCCGAATACTTAGGGGTTCCCGAGGAAATCCGGCAGCGCACCCCAACCACAGATACCTATTCTCTTGAGCAGACACAGGAAGAGTTCTACTTCTCTATGCCGTTGCCGCAGTTCGATCTCTGTCTCTTTGGCAAGAACAATGGCCTCGCGCCTGAGGAGATAGCTGAACTCGCAGGGCTCACCACAGGCGCAGTGGAGCGTGCCTACCAGCAGATTGACTCCAAGCGTGCAGTCACCCACTATCTGCGCGCGCAGCCTTTGCTCGTGGACCCAGTCACCGAATGCGAGATGCACGCTTAGCAGAAAGGGAAAAAACAAAGTGGCGCTCGCAACCATGCTTCCAGAAACAACCGTACAGCAGAACGAAGACTGCTCAAACGTCTATGATTTTCTTCTCGCTGGCAAAGACCCCGAGCAGACCGCGCTCATCTTTCTCGACAGCGAGAAGACATATGGAGACATAGCTTTCAGCTCACAGCAGGTCGCCTCCCATCTGCTCCGGCAGGGTTGCGTCAAAGGAGACCGCGTCCTTCTGATTGCGGAAAACAGCTTCTTCTGGGTTGCGAGCTATCTTGGCATTCTCCGCGCAGGTCTGGTGTGCGTTCCGCTGCCTGCTAATACACCGCAGGAGACGGTTACTTACATTGCCGAGAACACTGGAGCCAAAGCCGCATGCGTTCCCGGAAGAGTGTTTCTTAAAACCAGGTTGGGCCTGCAGGTCCCGGTCCTCAGCGACATCTCCATGGCACCGCAGGAAAAGTCCGAGACCGAACAGGCCAGCCTCGACGTTTCCGTTCCCGGCGTCTCCCGCATCTCGCGTCAGGACCTCGCTGCACTCATGTTTACCAGCGGAACTACTGGCAAGCCTCGCGGGGTAATGGTCTCGCACGGCAACATCATTGCAAATACCCGATCGATCATTGAATATCTCCGCCTTACCAGCCGCGATCGCATCATGACCGTACTGCCGTTCCAGTACTGCTATGGAGCATCGCTGCTGCACACGCACCTGCGCGTGGGCGGAAGTCTTGTCATAGATCCGCGCTTCATGTTCCCGGAAAAAATCCTGGAGCGCATGCGCGAAACCGAGTGCACAGGGTTCGCCGGAGTGCCCAGCCACTACCAAATACTGCTGCGCAAGTCTTCACTGCGTAATTATTGCTTTCCGCACCTGCGCTACGTGCAGCAGGCCGGTGGTCATCTCGCTCCGGCATTTGTCCGCGAGTTGCGCGAGGCGATTCCCGCAGCGGAAGTCTTCCTGATGTACGGCCAGACGGAAGCCACAGCGCGCCTCTCCTATATGCCGCCCGCAATGCTGGACAAAAAACCTGGCTCCATCGGCAAAGGCATCCCGGGCGTTAGGCTTCGTGTGCTCTATGACGGTCGTGACGCCCGTCCCGGCGAAGTGGGCGAAATTGTCGCCGAAGGAGAAAATATCACTCAGGGCTACTGGCGCGCAAAAGAAGAATCCGCCGCCATCTTCCGCAACGGACAACTCTACACCGGAGACCTCGCGACTGTGGACGAAGACGGCTATATCTTTATCGTGGACCGGGCCAAGGACTTCATTAAATGCGGCGGCAACCGCGTAAGCTGCCGCCAGATAGAAGAAAAGCTGCTTGAATTTGACGGCCTGCTTGAGGCCGCAGTTGTTGGCGTGCCCGATGAAATCCTTGGCGAGGCCGTCAAGGCATTTGTCGTCACGCGCGAGGGCAACGCTGCTGAACTTGAGGCGCCTCTGCGCCAGTTCTGCATGCGCAATCTGCTGCCGGCGCAGTTGCCGCGCGAATTTGTCTTTCTCGACGCGTTGCCCAAGAACGCATCCGGCAAAGTAGCCAAATCGGCATTGCGTACACCCTCATGATTCGCAGACTGGCCATCGCGCTCGTGTTTATAGTCCCGATCCTCGCCTCCTGCACAAAAAAGGAGCAACCGCCACACATGATTTCAGCAACCCAGTGGAGCAGGCTTGAAAGCCTGCGCATTTACTTCGGCCATCAATCTGTAGGAGAAAATGTCCTCGACGGCGTCCGTGATCTCGAAAAGCAGTCGCACCGCAACAGCCTGCGCATCGTTGCCAGTGACAACCCGGCTGCTGTGGAAGGCCCTGCCATCATCGAGTCACACGTCGGCCGCAATGGAGACCCCGCCTCAAAGAACGTTGCCTTCCGTGAGGCCCTCGACAAGGGCTTCGGCAACCAGGGCGGCATTGCGCTCTATAAATACTGTTTTGTTGATGTGCGTCCGGATACCGACGTCCCCCGCATGTTCGCCGACTATCACGACAACATGCGCGACCTTCATGCCCGCTACCCCGGATTGACCATCGTCCACGCCACCATCCCGCTCACCACCGTTGAGCCAGGTTGGAAGGCGGCCATCAAAGGCCTGCTGGGGCGCCCCACCGAGCGCGCCCTGGCAGAAAAGCGCCATCAGTTCAACCTGCTCCTGCGGCAGGAATACTCAGGCAAAGAGCCGATCTTCGATCTCGCTGAGGCAGAATCCACTCTGCCCAGCGGTGCGCGCGTCTACTACACAACACATGGCGAAAAAATTTACACACTCGCTCCCGAATACACCTATGACGGCGGCCACCTGAACGGGGCCGGCCGTCAGGCCGTCGCCAAACGGCTGCTCGAAACGCTGGCCTCTCTCCCATGACACAGGAAATCGCATTCACGACTGAGTGCTAAGCATAGACAAAAGCCCGTCACGAAGACGGGCTTCTGTCATTATCTGAAGTGCTTTCTATGTGCCTTCTGACCAGCTTGCCAGGTACTCTTCCTGCTCAGGCGTGAGGCGGTCAATGCCGATTCCAGCGGCATCCAGCTTCAGGCGCGCCACTCGCTTGTCGAGTTCCTGCGGCACCGCGTAGACCTTCTTTTCCAGGTTCGCATGGTTCTTGATCAGATATTCGGCGGAAAGCGCCTGGTTGGCAAAGCTCATGTCCATCACAGAAGCCGGGTGCCCTTCTGCCGAAGCGAGATTGATCAGGCGGCCTTCCCCCAGCAGGTAAATCTTGCGGCCATCGCGCATCGCGTACTCATCCACAAAGTCGCGCGTTGGGCGCTTGGACGAAGCAATGCGTTCGAGTGCCGGAATATCAATCTCCACGTTGAAGTGGCCAGAGTTGGCAACAATCGCTCCATTCTTCATCACTTCAAAGTGCTCATGGCGAATCACGCTCTTATTGCCGGTGACGGTAACAAACACATCGCCCTGCTTGGCTGCTTCCATCATGGTCATTACGCGGAAGCCATCCATCATGGCTTCGAGCGCCTTGGTCGGGTCTACTTCCGTTACGATCACTTCCGCACCCATGCCGCGTGCGCGCATCGCAAGGCCGCGCCCGCACCAGCCGTATCCGGCCACCACAAACTTGGCTCCAGCCAGCAGCACGTTGGTGCAACGAATGACCCCGTCAATTGTGGACTGGCCTGTGCCATAACGGTTGTCGAACATATGCTTGGTCAGCGCATCGTTCACGGCAATCACCGGATACCGCAGCACTCCGTCTTTTGACATGGCGCGCAGGCGAATCACGCCCGTCGTGGTCTCTTCAGTTCCGGCAATCACGCCCTCCAGCGCATCCTGACGCTTGGTGTGCAGCAGATGGACAAGGTCGCAGCCGTCGTCCATCGTAAGGTGGGGCTTGTGGTCAATCGCAGCAAGAATGTGCGAGTAGTAGCTGTCGTTGTCCTCGCCCTTGATCGCATAGGTCTGGATGTTGAAATCGCGCGCCAGCGAAGCCGCCACATCGTCCTGCGTGGAGAGCGGGTTGGAGGCGCACAGGGCCACGTCCGCGCCGCCATCGCGCAATGTGATCATCAGGTTGGCGGTCTCTGTCGTCACGTGCAGGCAGGCCGCAATGCGAATGCCTTTGAGGGGCTGGTTCTTTATGAATTCCTTGCGGATGGTCTGAAGCACAGGCATGGACTGGTTCGCCCATTCAATGCGCTTGCGTCCCTGGTCGGCCAGGTCGAGGTTCTTTACATGATGCTGAGTAACAATAGTCGTTGCCATAGATTCTCCGTGGCCCTTGGCGGGGGTAGACGTATCTCTGCGGGCTACAATAAATACATCTAAGAGGATATCATCGAGTTACGGAAGGCCGCCTTATTTCAGCGCAATTTCCTCCAGAATGAGAAAGTGGTCTCAAAAAACACAACATTGACGGCCCGCCAGGTGACGCGCATCTCCCGCGCGCTCGCAGATCCGCATCGCTATGAAATTCTGAAGAAAATCGCAGCCAAGGGCTGCTGCCCATGCCAGGGCCTGCGCGGAGCGCTCTCCATTGCCCCAGCCACCATCTCTCATCACATTAAGGAACTGGCCAATGCCGGGCTGATCGAGATTGAGCGGGAAGGCAAATTCGCCACCCTTTCGCTGCGCCGCGACGTGTGGCAGGCCTACCTCTACCATTTAGCAAAAATTTAATTCACTACTCTTGCGACCAAATACATTCTTCCACATCAATTCGATAGTTATCGAATTATCGAAATATAGATTTCAAGGAGAATTCTGCAAATGGGTAAGCTTCAGGGAAAAGTTGCCGTCGTCACAGGAGCATCGAAGGGCATTGGCGCCGGCATCGCAAAGCAGTTTGGCGCAGAAGGCGCGTCGGTGGTTGTGAACTACTCTTCCAGCCGGGAAGGCGCAGACCGTGTCGTGTCTGAAATCACCAGCAAAGGCGGCAAGGCCATCGCGGTGCAGTCAGACCTCTCAAAACCATCCGAGATAGGCAAACTTTTTGTCCAGGCAAAGAAGGCCTTCGGCAAAATTGACGTCTTGGTGAACAACGCTGGCGTCTATGCCTTTGGCACGCTCGAAGAGATCACGGAGGAGCACTATCGGAAGCATTTTGATCTGAACGTGCTCGGCCTGGTGCTGGCCACGCAGGAAGCAGTGAAGCACTTCCCGGCTGAAGGCGGAAGTGTCATCAACATCAGCTCGACTGCCACCAGCCTTACACCGCCAAATATGGCCATCTATACAGGCACAAAGGGCGCTGTGGATGCGATCACGCGCACGCTGGCCAGGGAACTTGGCCCGCGCAAGATTCGCGTCAACGCCATCAATCCCGGCCTGGTGGTGACTGAAGGTGCCCAGTCCGCTGGAATGGACCAGAGTGAGATTCGCTCCTATATCGAATCCATTACGCCGCTTGGGCGCGTTGGCCTGCCCGAGGACATCGCTCCGGCCGCGGTCTTCTTCGCCTCAGACGATGCAGCCTGGATCACAGGCGAAACCCTGCGCATTGCAGGCGGCGCTCGTTAAAGGTTGATTTGCCGATAAGTCCATTACGCGGTCTCTGGCGGGTATGGCTTTCGCGTTTTGCACGGAAGCCATACCTGAATCCTCAAGGCTTAGCCCTTCTTCGCCACCACAATTCTGAGCGGCGGAAAAACATACAACGGATTTGCCCAGTGCATCTCCGTCTTCAGCCCTAGACGCTCAAACTCCGCCGCGTACTCACCGGTATGTTTGTAATCAGAGATGATAATCACGCCCCCGGGCTTGAGCACACGTGCAATCTGCTGCACTGCGCGCAACCGGCCTTGCTTCTCATAAATGTTGTGCAGGCAGAGGTTTGACATAATCACATCAAATGAGGCATCCGGAAAAGGCATCTCCTGCGCCGGAGCACTCACCAGATCGCATCTTTCGCTTAGCCCTTCAAGCTCCAGGTTACGCCGCGTGGCCGCCTCCGAATTGCCACCCATGTCTTCGTTCGACCAGATGTCAATTCCGGAAGCGTGTCCGCTCGTGAGCCGCTTTGCTGCTCCGGCCAGCAGAAGACCGCGTCCGCAACCCACATCCAGCACCTGCTCATAGCCTCGCCATGCGTAAAGCGAAAGCATCTGGTCACGATGACGAAATTTCCCATACTTCACGTAAAAGAGGTACAGCAGCCCTTCCAGCAGCAAAAACAACCCGGTCCAGAAAAACATCGGACGCAGCAGAAAAATCACATGAGAAATGTGGAACTGCCGCGGCCCGTATATACCAAGCAGCAGCAGAGGAACACCAAACAGAAATAAATTGCGCAGCACCTTTGGAGCGTCAATTCCATAATCAGGCGTATCAGGCATGCGCAGAATCATACCTTGAGCAGGCAGGTTTCGCTCCATCTATGGCCCGAAATATCATCGCATTCCAAGGGCGCAACCAGACAAGAATTGTGCGCAATAGGAAAGCAATAATTCAGGCGCAAATAGCTGGCCACTTCACTCCAGCATTTCCAGCAGCTTCGCCTCGTCAATCACCGGGACCTTCAGTTCATGCGCTTTGTCGAGTTTCGAGCCGGCCTCTTCTCCGGCGACGACATAGCTGGTCTTCTTGCTGACTGAGCCGGAGACGCGCCCTCCCGCAGCTTCAATCTTTGCCTTCGCATCTTCTCGCGTCAGGTTTGGCAGGGTGCCGGTCAGCACGAAGGTCAGGCCTTCGAGCTGCGAAGATTTCTTGCGCTTCTCGGCGGTAAAGGTCAGCCCGGCCTTGCGCAGATGCTCTACAAGCTGCCGGTTCTTTTCTTCATCAAAGAACTCGCGGATGGACTGTGAGACCTTCGGCCCCACTTCATTCACGCGCTCCAGCTCCTCCTGTGACGCGGAGAGAATGGCATCCATTGAGCCGAACTCTTCGGCCAGCAGCTGCGCCGTGCGCTCACCCACAAAGCGGATGCCCAGGCCAAACAGCACGCGGTTGAGCGGCGCTTTCTTTGACTCTTCAATCTCATGCAGCAGAGAACGCGCCGTCTTTTCACCAATGCGCTCAAGTGAGAGCAGGGCGGCCATGTCCAGCTTATAAAGATCGGCGATACTGCGGACCAGCTTGCGGTCGAGCAACTGCGCGACCACGGCCTCACCCAGCCCCTCAATGTTCATGACGCCGCGTGAGGCGAAGTGCAGGAGGCTTTCGCGCAGGCGCGCCGGGCAGTCTGCGTTCACGCAGCGGTAGTCGGCCTCGCCTTCCGTGCGTACGATGTCGCTGCCGCAATCGGGGCAGTGCCTGGGAAATTGAAATTTCTTATGCCCGCGCGGATGCTCTTTGTCATCCACAACCTCCACCACCTTGGGGATAACATCGCCGCCGCGCTCCACCTTGACCCAGTCGCCAATCAGCAGGCCAAGGCGCTCGATCTCATCCGCATTGTGCAGCGTGGCTCGGCTGACCGTTGTGCCTCCAATGGAAACAGGCGTGAGCACGGCAACAGGAGTGAGCTTGCCTGTGCGGCCGACCTGCACGCGAATCTCTTCTACCTGTGTAATGCCGGCCCGCGCCGTGAATTTATAGGCCACGGCCCAGCGTGGCGCGCGTCCCGTGTAGCCAAGGCGCTGCTGCAATGCGGTGGAGCTTACTTTGATGACAACGCCGTCTATCTCATACCCCAGTGCGGCGCGGTCCTGCTCGGCGCGGTTGATATAGTCCATCAGCTTGTTGAAGCTGAGGATAGCTTCACGGTGGGGATTCACGCGGAAGCCCGCGGCCGTCAACGCGTCGAGTGCCTCGCTCTGTTCCGTAAAGAGGTTCTCGCCGGTGGGCGTAAGCGCGAAGTACGCGTAAAAATCCAGCCGCCGCTGGGCAACAATGTTCGGCTCCAGCGTGCGGATAGTACCCGCCGCAAAATTGCGCGGGTTCGCCGCCGGAGCAAGGCCCTGTGCCTCGCGTTCTTCATTCGCTTTCTGAAAGGCGGCCAGCGGCATCACCACTTCGCCGCGTACCTCAAAATTCGCAGGCAGATGTGCTTTTTTCAGCTTTGCTGCAGAGATGGACAGCGGCACCGAGCGGATGGTGCGCACATTCGTGGTCACGTCCTCACCCACCATGCCATCGCCACGCGTCAGGCCCATCACCAGGCGCGCCGCTCCGTCGCTTGCCTCCTGATAGCGTAGCGCCATCGAAAGGCCATCCAGCTTGTATTCGCAGACATAGCTGATCTCTTCCCCAGGCCCGGCAAGCTGGCGCACGCGGCGGTCCCAGTCCCGCAACTCTTCCTCACTGGTCACATTGTCCAGCGAGAGCATGGCCCGCGAGTGCGGCACTTTGGCAAAGCCTTCCTTGGGCTTGCCACCTACCCGCTGCGTCGGCGAATCCGGCGTTACCAGCTCCGGATGCTGTTTTTCGAGCGCCTGCAGCTCGCGCATGAGCGCGTCAAACTCGGCATCCGAAATTTCGGGCGTATCCAGAACATAATAAAGATGTTCGTGGTAGCGGATGGTCTCGCGCAGTGCTTCAATCTGTTTGGCGACAGTGGTCTGGGCCATGAAGACGATTATAAGAAGGAGGCCATCCAGTCAGCGAAGCGTTACCCCCCCTTATATTCTCCTTTTGTTCGCTTATTTAAACTTATTTCCTGGTTCCATCGTCATTTACTGTCGGTGCTGCATTTCTCTCTTCCCATTCGGGAAATTGCCGATGCATGATATAGGCACACAGAAAACTATTGGGCCGATTTTACGGTCTAACTGGGTGGAGCTGTAGTATGTGGTTCCTGAAAATGTATGATGTTCTGAATCATCTATCGCACTTGAGCGACTTTTTGCCTGCCATTCTCATCACGGTGGGGGTGGCCATGCTCATCGGATGCGCGGTCGGGTGCGTCTGCACGCCGTGCGAAGAGAAAGACGATCTCTTCCATAAAGAAGTCATCTGATTTCTGCCTGGACCTGCGCTAGCAGCCATTTCCGGAAAAGCTTTTTTTTAGCGTGCCATCACATGAGGCAGGTTCCAGTGCCTCCAGACCGCCACCATCCGCAGAAAGAAGCAGGCGGTAATACCCAGAGGAGTAGCGATGGCTGGGCGCGCCTGGAGCTCAAGGGCAAGGACCATCACCGCTGCCCCGGCCAGCGCTGCCGCTGCATACACATCGGCGCGCAGCACATTAGGGATGTGCGCCAGCAGCATATCGCGGATCGTTCCGCCTCCTACCCCGGTCAGTCCGCCCATCAGGATGGCCAGAAAGGGGTGAATTTTATGGTCCAGGGCCTTGGCTGCTCCCGCAACAGCAAAAAGGGCCAGTCCTGCGGCATCGAGCGTAATCAGCAGCATGGCAGGAAAGTGGCTCACCATTCTGGCCTCGAAGAAGACCAGCACCGCCCCGGCAAAGGCGGTGGCCGGATAGCGCCAGTCCCGGATGGAGCTGGGAGGAATGGCCCCAATCAGCACATCGCGGATGATTCCGCCGCCGAGCGCCGTAAAAAAAGCCAGCACCATCAGGCCAAGAATGTCGAGATTGTTCTGCGCCCCGGCCATTGCGCCTTCGACCGCAAAAACTAGGGTGCCGATCAGGTCTAAGGACAGCAGCAGCGCCGCCGAGTGGAATTGCCTTGTCACGTGTCTATACTTTCGGTTTCAGTTGTATAAAAGAATACCGTCCGGAAAACGGTGTAGCACGCATTGCATCGTACTGTAAGTGTCAAACCCAACAAAAACAGGAGAAAATTGCAGGGATGAAGTACCGCACGTCGCGTCTATGGTTTGGATTTGCTTTGCTTGGCGGAATGCTGGGCACATTGTTTGTTCCACCGCTGCACGCCCAGCGCGTCAGTGACCGGGACGTAGAAGCCATGATGCGCAACCTGCATGAAGATGCAAAGGCCTTTCGCGAAGGCTTTGATCAGGACCTGAAGAAAAGCACTATCCGCAAAACCAGTCAGGAAAAAGATGCAAGAAAGCTGGCCCAGGACTTTGAAAAGCAGACCGGCGAAATGCTGGATGAATTCAGGAAGACCAAAAAAGGTGATGTTGCGGTAGAAAATACAATGAACAGCGCCGAAGAGCTTGGGCGCGTGGTGGGCCGCATTCAGGTCAGCCCGAAGGTCAGCTCGCAGTGGGAAAAGGTGCGTGCTGAGCTTTCTCAGGTCTCCAGTGCCTTCGGCATCCACACTTCCATGTGACTTCTGCCCTTTCCGGCAATTAAAATACAGTTTTTGCAGCAGCTTGTTCTTAAAGGAAGACGACAATGGCAGTTTCAGCAATGGCCGGCATTCCGGCCCTCAAAGAAGTACAGCAGCAACTGAAGACACGCATGGACAAGGCGGTAAAAGACTTTCAGGGACACCTCGCCTCCACGCGCACAGGCCGGGCCAGCGTGGCCATGCTCGACCAGATCAAAGTGGAGTATTACGGCACCCCCACCCCGCTGAACCAGGTCGCGCAGCTCAACACCCCTGACGCGAACACCATCACCGTCCAGCCCTGGGACGTGAGCATTCTGGGCGAAATTGAAAAGGCGCTGCGCTCCTCTGACCTCGGCTTCAATCCGCAGAACGACGGTAAAATCATCCGCGTACCTGTTCCTCCCATGACGGAAGAGCGCCGCCGCGAAGTGGTGAAGCACGTAAGCCGCGTGCTCGAAGACCACAAGACCGCCATACGCAACATTCGCCGCGATGGCAACGAACTCATCAAAAAGGCCGCTAAGGACAAGAAAATCTCAGAAGACGAGGAGAAGCGCTCCCTCGAAGAAATCCAGCGGCTCACCGATGAGGAAATCAAGCGCATGGACGAGATGGCGAAGAAGAAAGAAGCCGAGATCATGCAGGTGTAGAGCACGTATACCCATACAAGTCGAAAAGGACTTGTATGGGCCGCTCAGCAGGCAACTGAGCTTATGGCTGCACGTCAGAAAAAAAGAAAGATCGCTGGAGTCGTGCTTTCTTCGCATGCGACCCTCGCAACGCGCAAGTGAAGCATTTTCAGGACATACCCGCCATAGTTGTGGATCCCTGGCAGCCGGAATAAATGCCCCGGGGCATTTATTCCCTTACATCAGGAATTTCTGGCTCTTTTTCTGTAGGCCCGGCCTGCGCTTTTCCATCTCCTCGCGCACCTGGTTCAGGCCGTACATGCAGCTTTCAAAGCATTCTGACAGGCGCCCGAACAGCGGCGCTTCTTCCGCATACTCAAACTGATCAAACTGCGAAACGATGTAGTAGCTCTCCTTGCCGGTACGGATCATCTCATACAGATTGGCATTCTCGTTCTCGCGCCACTTGTGGACCGCTTCCGGATACATGCCGGTGCAGAACAGCGCGTAGTCGCCGATATGCTTGCGAATGCGGCGCTCCACGTCAAACGACGCTGCGGTCCCATTCACTGGGTCGGATGCCAATAGCATCTCGCCTACATCTTTCAACCGGCGGCCCTGGGGGTCGCGGATCGGATAGAGCCGGTCAGATGAACAGAAGTCAGTCAGCAGATCAGCCACATAAGAGGTAATCTCGCTGTCCTCCAGTTGGAGATACTCTTGGTAGCAATCGTTCACAACTTCATGAAAGAACTGACGTAGCGCATGATCTTCAGGCACCATGTTCTGACTTCTCCTTCTCGCCGCTCCGGAAAAGCACCTGCAAGCACCAACCCGTCTTTCCCGGAAAAGTCCTGTTCTGCATTAGTGATGTATGAAAATCCGATAAAGCGCAAGGTACTTCTTTGATTCCGCGAAAACTTTGTTAGCAGTTTCATCGGCAGAGTGGGACGAGCCGTTTAGTCTATCCACTTTTACCCTGTCACGTTTTGTTGATGACTTTCACTATGACAATGGGCGTATCTTCAGGGTTGAGCATCTCAGAAAAGAAGCGCTTCCATGAAAAAACACACCTCATCGCATCATCCTCAGAAAACCACCCACCCGAAAAAGCACCCTCCCACAAAAAAGCCAACCCCTTCGCCCTTTCCACAGGCGATGGACCCAGTCTTCGGACAGCCGCAGCCCAGCCCTGACCCCAGCTCCTTCAAGACACCGCACCCCTCCGACTCCGGCCTCTACAAGAAAGTCAATAACAGCCTCGTGCAGCCCATTCCTGCGGCACGCGGAGGCGCTGCCGAGCCGGTGCTTACGCTTGAGGAGGTCTACGGAAGCGCGGGAGCGGCCAAAGTCAGCGCGGTCCAGCAGGCAGGACAAATCGTCTTCCATTCCGTAGGCGACACCGGCAGCGTCATCGGGCCGAAAAGCGAAACGCTGGTGGCCGACAAGATGGTCTCCGACTTCAGCGAATCAAGCGCAGCCGATGTGCCCTCGTTCTTTTTTCATCTGGGCGATGTGGTCTACAGCTTTGGCGAAGCCAAGTATTACTACGACCAGTTCTATGCGCCATACCGTGAATACCAGGGTCCCATCGTCGCCATCCCTGGCAACCACGACGGCCTTGTGTATACCGGAGACGCCGCGCCTTCCCTCGATGCCTTCCTGCGGAACTTCTGCGCCGATGCCCCCACGCATACGAGCGACGCGGGCGGCCTGCTGCGCACCTCGATGATTGCGCCCGGCGTGTACTTTACTTTCGACGCGCCATTTGTGCGCATTCTTGGCGTCTACTCGAATGTGCTCGAGGACCCCGGCGTAATTTCCAGCGAAGGCGGAACAAGACCCTTGAGCGATGTGCAGCTCAACTTTCTGGAAGCGGCGCTGACGCGCTGCAAGACTGAAAATTACACCGGGGCCGTCATCATCGCCGTGCATCATCCTCCCTATACAGGAGGCGTAACGCACGGCGGCAGCCCGCGCATGTCTCAGGACATTGATACCGCCGCGCAGTCCGCCGGCTTCTGGCCCCACGCCATCTTTTCCGGACACGCGCACAATTACCAGCGCTATACCCGCACGGTCAACAACATGCAGATTCCCTATCTGGTATGCGGAAGCGGCGGACACGCGCTGGCCAGGATGCGTACCGGTGCCAATGGCAACACCCTTCGCACGCCTTACCCCATTGACAATACCCTGACGCTCGAAAGCTACGACGATATGAATTATGGATATCTGCGCGTGGTGGTCAACGCACAGACCATGCGTGTTGAGTATCACCCGGCGTACGACAGCTCGACCGTTAAGACACCGGACGATCAGGTGACGATCAATCTGGCAGCACGGACCATTTCCTAGTGGACTGTCCGCAGTGAATTCGTTGCGGTTCAGTAGAAGCAGGGCCTCCATGGGTCTGCAAGGCGTCGGCTTGCAGCACCTTCACGGTAACGCCATGTCTGCAACAGTCCCTTAGCTCAGCCGCCGGACGCCCTCCTCCGGAAGCTCACGCAGCAGCTCGCGCATGGTTTTATGCAGAAGGGGATGCCGCAGCCCGGGAGCGATCTCAGCCAGCGGCGCCAGCACAAATCGCCGCTTTGCCATGGCCGGATGCGGCACAGTGAGAGTGGGCGTGTGTAACACCTGGTCGTCCGCCATCAGCAAATCCAGATCGAGCACGCGTGGACCTTTGGGAATGCCGGTTTTGCGGTCTCGTCCAAAGCATCGCTCGACTTCGAGCAGTTTTCCCAGTACCGCTTCCGGCAAGAGCTCCGTCCGGACAGCGGCCACGGCGTTGATAAACACAGGCTGCTCGGTGTATTCCAACGGCTCCGTCTCATAAAGCGAAGATTGCGCCACCACCTCGCCCAGTTCGGACAACGCAGCCAATGCGGCCTTTACCGTTTCTGCCGGAGGGCCCGCGTGAGAAGCCCGGTTCGATCCGATACCGACATATGCAATCACAGATATAGATTAAGTTACGATCACAAGAGGATGAGGATCGCGTTCTTTGGCGGCACCTTTGACCCGCCCCATTGCGGACATCTGAAGATTGCCGAGGCCGCCGCAGCCCGTCTGCATCTGGACCGCGTCCTCTTCGCGCCCGTCGGCCAGCAGCCGCTCAAGCACGACGGCCCAACCGCACACTTCGCTGATCGTGTCGCCATGGTACGGCTGGCGATCGCGCCCTACCCGGCCTTTGGGCTTTCCACGCTCGACGCGCCCCGTCCCGACGGCAAGCCAAACTACACCATAGACACGCTGCTCCGCCTCAAGGCCTCTCTCTCCGCAGACGACGAGATGTTCTGCCTCGTCGGCGCCGACTCGTTTCTGACGCTCCAGCATTGGTACCGTGCCGTAGAGATACTCTTTGTCTGCAACTTCATCGTTGCCGGCCGCCCCGGTACGCATCTCGACGAAATCAGCACAGCGCTGCCCGCCGGAATCACGCTCAGCGGGCCGCCTGAAATATCTTCTGAAGTAGTCCGCTTCCACCTGCAAAATACTCGGGCGCAGCACTCGGTACTTTATTTATTGCCCGACCTGCACGAAGATATTTCCGCCACCCGGATTCGCACAGCCCTCGCGGAAGGAGAACAGGCTGGGCAGGTATTACCGTCGTCCGTGGCGGACTACATCCATCAACATGGACTCTACTGACCAGGCCGGCTCCCCTGCGAGGATAAGCTATACGGTATCCGCAAAAATGCCGTACGATGAAGCGTTGGAGAACCCACAAACCGAATGGCATCCACTGAAACCCGTCAAATGGTGCTGGCCGCCGCCTCGGCCTGCGAAGACAAGAAGGCTGAAAACACGCGCATCCTTGAGCTGGACCCCGCCGACTCCGGCTTCACCGACTTCTTCCTGATCACCAGCGCGGCGAACGACCGGCAGGCCCTGGCCATCAGCGATGAGATAGACCTGCGCCTGAAGCGCGACTTCAACACCCTTCCCAACTCGGTCGAAGGCCGTCGCGCCGGTGAATGGATCCTGATGGATTACGTGGATTTCGTTGTCCACATTTTTCTGCACGAGAAGCGCGCCTTCTACGACCTTGAGCGGCTGTGGAAGTCCGCGCGCGCCGTGGATGTAGAGGAGCTGAAGTCGGCGCTCAGGAAAAAGACCGCAGCCGTAAGAAAGAAGACCGCCGTAAAGAAGGCCGCTGCAAAGAAGGCCCCGGCCCAAAAAGCTGCGACCAAGTCCGCGGCAAAGAAGGCAAGGCCAGCCGCAGCAAAAAAGAAATCGCCCAAATAGCAGGGTACTTCTTACACAAGGAAAAAGGCCGCCAGCACTCCACTGGCGGCCTTGTTACAGGTTCGTTGTTCTAGAAGACGAACTTCGCCCCGAGCTGAAGCTGCCTGCGTCCGCTCTTATAAGCAGGTACATAGGGCGAGCCATCCGGCAACTGGCTCTCTGCAACGTCATCCGCAAATCCCAGATTCAGGAATGTATTTGCGTGGTTAAAGACGTTGTAGAGTTCAGCGCGAAGCTGCAAGTGCGTGGATTCAGTGATTTTGATGTTCTTGTTTACGCTGCTGTCCAGGTTCCACTTGCCGGGCCCGATGAAGGAATTGCGCGCCAGCATGCTCGGCCATGCGCAGCCTTGCCCTTCCGGACCGCTGCATGTGGGTACGTCGCTGATGCCCAGAGTGGGATTGACATACTCATTCTGCTGATATCCCGGCAGCGTCAGGTAGTTGAAGGTGTTGTAGCCATAAGTGGCCGGGTTCAGCAGCGTATTATGCCCATTCCCCTTGAACTTTGGCCTTGAGTCGAAGATCGCACGGGGGCAGACAGTGTAGGAGTAGGTGCAATCGAACTCAGTAAACGGCGTTCCCGTGGAGGCCGTATAGATCGGGCTGATCTCCCATCCATCCAGCAGGCGGTTCGCTAAGCCAGTCGTATGCTTCGCATAGGGAATGTCCCAGATCAGCGCAGCTACGATGCGATGCCGAACGTCGAAATCCGACAACCCATGATCAAGTCCGGGATTGAACGGATCCAGATATCCAAGCACCGGCCCGGACTCTGAGCCTCCATCTGTAAAGGTGGAACTGGTGTTGTCCGTGCTCTTGGCATAGGTGTAGTTGATGATGGTCGTCAGTGCCTGATGCAGCAGATCGCTGCTCTTTACGCTGACATTGACCCCGTTGTAGTAGCTGTCGCCATCTGCCCCGCGCCAGTTGATGTTACTGAACTGCAGGTTGTTGCGAGTAAATGCAGGGTCGCCATGATACAGCGTGCCATAGCCCAGCCGGTTCACGTTGGCAATGGAATAGTTATGGATACCGCGCTCGCCGGTGTAACTTACACCCACGCTCGTCGTGTTATTGATCTGTCGTTCTACTGATAAGCCGTAGAACTGGTTATACGCTGGCTTGATATGCGGATCCACTGCCCTCAAAGAAGCATTAGGCAGATAAATGGAGCCGCTTTGCGCCGCGAAGGGCCCCAGGTTCTGCGTCGTCACAGGTATGCCGTTGGTGTAGGTAACGTTCGCCTGGCCCGGTGGGTTTTGCAGCACGTTGTAGGTAACGTTGTTGAAGTTGCGTTCGTAAGAGATGCCGTATCCGGCACGCAGACTGGTCTTTCCATCACCAGTCAGGTCATAGGCAAATCCAATGCGGGGCCCGAACTGCTTCCAGTTTGGCTTCCACAAGACATGGCTGGGCGACTGGGCGCGGGTCAGCACCTGTCCATTGCGAATCCGGTCAAAGATGGTGCTCCCCGATCCCAGCCAGAAGTTCGCATCGTTCTGTTCGTGCGTCGAGTGCTGCGGACCATAGAACTCCCAGCGCAGCCCGAGGTTGAGAGTAAACCGCGGCGTGGCCTTATAAGAATCTTCAAAATATAGTCCCGCATCATGGTAACGGTTGCTGCGGCTGAAGCTCGGCTCGCTCACAGGCAGCTGCACCAGGCACGATGCAGTGTGAATATATTTATTTGTGGCCGGATCACGATAGCAGGGCATGGCCCCTCCAGGATTAATTGCGACCTGGAAGTAGTTCGCTTGGCCATTCAGGAACGCGTTCATAGCGCCCTTGGATCCTGTCTGCAGAAGGGCCTGCACCGCATTCTGATAAGCGCCGAAGGTGCGGTTGTCTTTGATGTAGAGATACTCGCCGCCAAAGTGGAAATCGTGGTTGCCTTTCTTCCAGTCCACATCCTGAACAACCTGGAAGAAGTTCTGCGGCCCGCCAAATGGAATTGCGCTACCGGGCGACGTTGGCAGATAGCCCGGGAAATAAATGTCCTGCCCGGCGACTGCCGTCGCGCCCGAGCTGTTGGTGTAGAGCGTGGGGCTTACCGGAGCAGTACCCAGCGGCTGAGAATTGTTCAGCCGGCTGAACAAGACCTTTGTTGTGCTGACCGTGGAAGGCCCCCAGACATGGGTGAGAGAACCAAGACCGTTGTTGTCAAAATTGGTCTGGCCTGTGTCATAACCCTTGTACGGGCTATTGCTCACAAATCCGGCTTGGTCTCTTTCGCTGTAAATGGTGTAACGGCCAAAGATGGACGTCTTTTCTGAAATCGTCCAGTCCACGCGCGTAAAGCTGTTATACGTGTTCTGGGGTGCGCCACCGCCGGAATCTCCGGGCACCTGATATTTCACTTGCCCGAATGCGGGAAAGTTCGGACCGAGGGCCGTGAACTGGCTGTCAGCAGCCGTGGCAAACTGTCCGCTCTGCTGGACCTGAGAGACCGTGTAGGTCTGTCCGTTGATTGCCTGCTTCAGCGTTCCATACTGTGCAAAGAACGCCTGCGTGGCAGGGGCGGCTGCTGCAATCAACTGCGGCGTCGGCACAAGCGCAATCACATTCTGCGCGCTGCGCACACGCAGCCACTCGGTGTTGTTATAGAAGAACAGCTTGTCTCTTACAATCGGGCCGCCCAGCGCAAAGCCGAAGTTGTTCCGCACAAACTTTGCTTTCGGAATAAAGTTGGCGTTGCTGTTGTAGTCATTCGAAGCGAACGTAGAAATGCGGTTGAACTCATACGCCGTGCCATGCAGCTTATTGGTGCCCGTCTTGGTCACCACATTGACCACACCGCCTGACGCGCGGCCATATTCAGGCCCGAAGTTGGAAGTGATGACGCGATATTCCTGCACGGTATCAAGAGGGACCGTCTGGCCTACACCCACGGCGAACAAATCAGTATTCTCAGCTCCGTCCAGCAGAATGTCTACGGAAGCATCACGCGAACCGCTGAAGTTTAATCCAACGCCGCGTCCGCCTACGCTCGGGTCGCGCGAGACGTTACCGGAGAGCGCCGCCAGATCATAAGGGTTTCTCGTGATCGTCGGGAACTCCAGGATTTGCTTCGTGTCTACAACCTGCGATGTTTCCTGGTTCTCCAGCTGAATACCGGAAAAGTTATCAGCAACCACCTGCACTTCTTCTGTGCCGCTGGAAACGGACAGCTTCACATTGAATTGGTTGGCAGAGCCGACAGATACAATGATCTTCGTCGTTGTGGTGGCAAAACCTGTCGCTGAAACGCTGATATTGTAGGTGGCCGGTTGCAGGCCCGCTATAGTGTAGAACCCTTTGGAGTCCGTGACCAGCGTACGCGCTGCGCCCGTTCCAACATTCGTGACGGTAACGGTTGCCCCTGCAATCACAGCGCCTGATGCATCTACGACTGTGCCTGAAATGGATCCTGTGTCACTCTGCCCAAACGCAAACACCGAGGCAAAGATCACCAGAAACAGAGAGAGTAGCTTTTTCATATCACCCTTCCTCAAAATGACTGCGTTACGTGCGTGCAGTCGGCTTTGTGTATCGCCCAACCATGGAATGGTTTGTGATTTTTGCTGGTGCCATGTGCAAGTAAGGGGCCATTTTGGAGGAGCAGAATTATGTGCCGCCTCTCTTCAGGAAGCATTCAGAGCAAATCCTTTTATTTTCCTGAACTTGGACGAAGAGATGTTTATGCAATCTTACTAACTAACAAATAGAGATTGTTGTAAGAGTAGTCATTAGTGCAGTTACGATGGATAAGGCGCGGGCTCCTAAATTTTGAAGATAAGCCCCTGCCGCTATGGAAAACTGTATAGAATAGAAAGGTCCTGAATTTCTCCCGCATGAAGTTACTGATCGCCTGGATCGGTCCTCGCCATTCCCGCAACGCCCCGGAGGCCGAATACTTGCGGCGCATCCAGCCCTATGCTCCAGCCGAGGTCGCCCTCTTCCGTTCAGAGCAGGAGTTTTTCACCAAAGCCACTTCCCAGTCCGCCTCCCGCACCGCACCTGTTCTCGTCCTCCTGGACAGCCGCGGCCAGCAGCTTACCTCTGAGCAATTCGCTGCCTGGCTTGGGCGCCAGCGGGACGAGGGTCGGCAACGCATCATCTTCGCCATTGGTCCTGCCGGCGGCTGGTCAGATGCGGCGCGCAGGCGTGCCGGGCTGCTGCTTTCGCTTTCTGCCATGACTCTGCCGCATGAACTGGCCCGCGTCGTGCTCTGCGAACAAATCTACCGTGCATTTACAATCCTTTCTGGGCACCCGTATCACACGGGCCATTGATTCCATATGGCTGAGTCTCGAAAAGGACTGGTCCTCATCAACACCGGGCCAGGCAAAGGCAAGACCACTGCTGCCATGGGCACCGCCCTGCGCGCCGTCGGCAACGGCATGAAAGTGCTCATGCTCCAGTTCCTCAAAGGCTCCTGGCATTACGGCGAGCTGGACGCGGTCGAGGCCTTCGACGGCAACTTCGTCATGCGCCAGATGGGACGCGGCTTCGTGAAAATCGGCGGGGCCGAGACCGACCCCGAAGACATCCGCATGGTCGAGGAAGCTTGGGAAGAGGCCCGCAAGGCCATCCTTTCCGGCGAGTGGGACATGGTCGTGCTCGATGAAATCAACTACGCCATCAGCTATGGAATGCTCGACCCCGCAAAAGTGGTCGAGGTGCTCAACACCCGTCCGGAGATGGTGCACGTCATCCTCACTGGGCGCAACGCCCATCCCTCACTCATAGAAATTGCCGACACCGTGACCGAGATGCGCGAGGTGAAACACGCCTATCAGAAAGGCATTCTCGCGCAGCGGGGAATAGAGTATTAGAAGAAAGGATTGGCATGTCCTGGTTCAAACGGCAGGAAAACAAGATTGAGAGCGCTGGCGAAAAGAGCGTCCGCACCGAAGGGCTTTGGATCAAGTGCGAAAAGTGCAGTCAGATCATCTTCAAGGCCGACGTTGAGGCCAACCTCCAGGTCTGCCCCAAATGCGGCCATCACTTCCGCATGGGCTCACGCGCACGCATCGAGAGCCTGCTTGAGCCAGGATACGAAATCGTGGACACGGAGCTGAAGTCCACGGACCCTCTGAACTTTACCGACCTCAAGCCCTACAAGTCCCGCCTGAAAAAGGCCCAGAAAGACACGGGCCTGAATGATGCCATCGTAAACGCCATCGGCAGGCTGGGACCGCACCAGGTCGTGCTCTCGGTGCTCGAATACTCCTTCATCGGCGGCAGCATGGGCGCCGTCATGGGCGAGACCATCGCCCGCGCCGCCGATCGCGCCTACGCCCAGCGCTGGCCGCTCATCGTGGTCTCGGCCTCCGGCGGTGCCCGCATGATGGAAGGCATCGTAAGCCTGATGCAGATGGCAAAAATCTCTGCCACGCTCGCTCGCCTCGATGACGCAAAGGTCCCCTACATATCCGTCCTGACCGACCCAACCACCGGCGGCGTTACCGCCAGCTTTGCCATGCTAGGCGATCTGAACATCGCCGAACCGGGTGCGCTCATTGGATTCGCCGGGCCGCGCGTCATCGAGCAGACCATCCGGCAGAAGCTGCCCGAAGGCTTCCAGCGCTCAGAGTTTCTGCTGGAACACGGCTTCCTCGACGCCGTCGTTCCGCGCAAGGAAATGAAGCAGTACCTCATCCGCGCCCTGGACTTCATGCAGGTACGCTGAACATCAGCCGGACACCTTCGCAGAGATGCAAGCACCACGAAAATTTTGTAATCCTGAGCGGAACCGAAGGACCCGCACCGCACGGTGCGCTGATTGCCTTGCACAAGCAAGGCCTCTTCACAGGATTTAGGTTCAACTAACCTTCCGTCCGAGACCCTGTGGAAATTCCTGTCAAGACACTTTCTACCCCTACTTCCGCCAGAAATCGCACAAACCAAACGGGTTATGTCCAAACAGCAGTGTGCCGGGAATTTCCGCCTAATTTGATATCCTGAATTTAACAGCAAAGATTTCCGAAGATGCGCAACACCGAAACGGAAGACCCCTCGTAAGTTATTGAAAATACTAGATCGAGCCTAAGTCAAGCCAAATCAATAAGATAGCGGGGGATGATCCCCCGCTAAGTCATTGAAAATAAAGGAAACCGGGACTGAGCAGGAGGGGAGGGGGACCCCCCCACACGCAGCTACCTGCTGGTCACATGCTTTGACCTTCGCAGCGCCTCCCAGTCCCGCTCCGTCTGATCGGCATACGCCTCGGCGAATTTTAGAATGGCCTCGGCAAAGCGTTTGCCGTTCCCCAGATATCCGGCAATCAGGCAGGGGTCACCCGAGCGGGCATGCCCACGGGCCAGCAGCTCTCCGCATATCTCGGCGTACTCCAGCAGCCCCGGCCCCTTCAGGTCTTCTACTTCAATGCTGGCCTTGTGGTCATTCAGCTGCCGCACAAGGTATTGGCGATGACCGATCGTCGTCCAGCCCAGAAAGGGATCGGACTGGAACTGCATCGCTCTCTGCCCCTCTGCCACGCGCTGCCCCTGATGGTGCGGCCCATGATACTCAATGTATTTCGCATAAGCAGAAGCCGGCTCTTCCTTGATCTGGAGAAATAGCGGATCGGCAGAGCCATTGCCTTCCATATAGACCAGGTAGTCCCGTAGCCCCACTGATCCGGTGCCGACCACCTTGAACCCGGCATCCACCGGCCGGTACTGCGCAAAGAAGTGCCGCCGCTCCGGCTGCAGCGTCTGCTTGTATTCGTGCAGTGACGCGAGCACCATGCGCGCCTGCGCCGCCGAGAGCCGCGTCAGCACAGGCTTGTTCTCCTTCAGGACGCGCTTGCCCTCTTCCCCCGCCCTCCCCCTGGCCGGGACCGTGATCTGCTCCAGCGTATGCATCGGAGTCGAGCGCTCGGCCTTCAGCAGCGCGGCAGAAACCGGACTGATGCGCTGCAACCGGTGTATCTGGAACCGCACCATATCCAGAACAGGCATGCGCGCAAACATGTCCGCATACTTCCGGTACTGGAAGACCAGCCGATGCACCGCCTCCTCGCATTGCGCGCGTTTGTCCCCCACCTCGCGCCCGGCCAGCACCAGGCTCGTCGCAAGCCGCTTCAGGTCCCACTCGAAAGGCCCGCGAATGGTTTCGTCAAAGTCATTGATGTCAAAGACAAGCCGCCCGTCCGGAGCAGCGTATGCGCCCAGATTGCGCACATGCGCATCGCCGCATATCTGGCTGAAGATCGTAGTGTGCGGCAGCAGAGAGAGATCGGCCGCCATCACCGGAACGGCGCCACGAAAGAAGCCGAAGGGCGAAGCCGCCATCCGCTCATATTTGAGCGCAATCAGCGACGGCACGCGTCCGCGCATAGACTCTTCCATCAGCGCAATCGGATCGTGCCGCCGTTCTTTCGGTTGCCAATGGCAGTGGTCCTGCCGACGGACTTGCTTGCGGTGCAGGCGGCCTCGTTCGCGCCGCTCCTGCGCAGGAATACAATCTTGCATGGTTCCTGATATTACAGCACCGCAGGCTTCTCCCACTCAGAAAATACGAACTGCTCCAGGTCTTTCCTCTGCCGTGGAGAAAGCTCGTTCTTCTTCATCTGCTCAGGCAGTGTCTCCGGATCGCCCAGATAACCAAGCGCAGTGACCGCTCCGATGTCGTAGTCTTCAGGAACGTTGAACGCCTTGCGCGCCTTCTCATGGTCGAATCCTGCCATCGAATGCGTGTGCAGGCCGAGCGATGTCGCCGCCAGCGAAAGTGTCGCCGTCGCCGCGCCCGTGTCATGCAGCGCGTGGTAATTCGGCGTGCCGTTGTGCGCGAATTTCTTGCTAGCAACAGAAAGAATCAGCACCGGAGCGCTTTTGGCCCATTGCTGGTTAAACTCGACCAGCGAATCAAAAATCTTCTGGTAGGTCGCATCTCCGCGACGGCCCACAAAGAAGCGCCACGGCTGCTCGTTGTACGAGGATGCAGCCCATCGCGCCGCTTCAAAGATCTTCTTCAAATCTTCTGAAGACACTTCTTTGTCCGCATACGCGCGCGGACTCCAGCGCGCATGGATCACATCCGCCACTCCCGGCGATCCAGGAGCGTGCTTGAGCTTTTCAAGCGATTCCGGTGTATGAAGCATCGAGACAACTCCCTTCCATTCAGACAATTGGATTCACAAGCCGAATAGAAGGGTTCTCGATCAGCACTCAAAAAAAATTCAGCTCAAACGTGTTAATTCCAGATGACAGGAGTTACTGCACCCTCAAGATGACGGGAACACTTTTTGTCAAGCCGTCGAGCGTTGCGTTGATGTGGACGGTGTAGACGCCGGGCTGGAGTCCTGCCCCGAAGCTTCCCGGCTGGATGCCACAGGCAAGGGTAGAAAACAGCGCCACGGAAACAAAGCAGATGAGCATGACATGCAAAAGATTGCGGCGCTTCGCGAATCCCGCAAAGAACGGGAGAAAGAATACCAGGGTAAACGCTGTTGCTCCGGAGGCGCTCGCGGTATTCGTCGCCGGCGCAAGAGTCACGGTTGCATTCAGCGTATTGCCATTCACTGCCGGATTGTTTACCGTACAGGTGGCGTTCTGTGGAAGATCGGAGCAAGCGATGAACGGCATGCCATGGGATCCTCCAACAAATGTGAACTGGATCTGATAAGTCGCGGGCTGTCCGCTTTTCACGGTCTGCGATGCCGGGCCCGCGACGGCGATCTGGAAGTCTTCTCCAATGCCCTGCAATGGCACGGCAAGAGGAGAAGCAAGGTTGGTGCCGAAAATGGTCAGGGTACCGAGGCGGGTTCCTGTTTGGGTCGGGGTAAAAGTAAGGCCAAAGGTGCATGCGCTTCCGGAAGCGAGCACGGTACCTGCTGCGCAGGTGCTGTCTGCAATGGCAAAGTCGCCATGGACTGCGAAGCTGAGGCCGGTGAGAGAGGCCCCTCCGCGATTGCTGATTGTTAGGGATTGTTTACTGCTGGTAGTGTTCAGACCTTGTCCGCCGAAACCGGTCAGAGTGGAGATCAGAGAAAGGAGCGGCGGAGACAGTCCAGTGCCGGAGAGCCTGACCTGTTGCGGGCCCAGCATGGTGGCAATCTGGAGCGTTCCCTGCTCAACTCCTGCTTTTGTAGGTGCGAAGGTGACCAGAACCGGGCAGGTGGCATGGCCTGCGAGCTGCGTACCACACCCGTCTTCTACAGAAAAATCACCGGAAACACTCATCGCGATTTGATTAAGCGCAGCGTCCCCATTATTGGTAAGCGTGACCACCTCAGCCGCGCTGTTTGCTCCGATTGTGATAGGCAGCGGGAAGTCAAGACCAAGGGCCGAGAGAGTAGCTGTGGCCTGAGTAAGTCCAGTGCCGGAAAGCTGCGCAAGATGCGGCCCCGTCGTGTCCTGGATACTCAATGCGCCCGTGCGGGCGCCAGAAGCCTTAGGAACGAAAACCAGTGACACGGTGCAGCTTGCATTTGGCGCTAGCGCTGTTCCACAGGTGCTGTTATTGATCTGGAAATCGCCGCTGACAGTGGAGGACTGGAGCGATGCGCTGGCATTTCCCGTGTTGGAGACGATAATGTTTTGCGCCGTGGCGGTTGCGCCAACCACGGTGCCGGAAAAGGTCACCACGGCGGGCTGCAATTGGAGATTGGCTTTGATCTGCGTTTGGGTTTGCGAAGTGGAGGACTCGATCCAGCAGCCGAGAATAGACGAGCCTGTGTCCGGGCCAATGGTGCTGGTGAGCGTGGTTGAGACCTGAGTGCCCGAAGTGAACTCACCCCACATCGTGACCAGGTTTTTGCCTGGGTAGTTGGCGCTTTGCGGATTGTGGAAGTTGGTGACGTCGAGCAGCGTGAAGTTGTTCGTCACTGAGAAATCAGAGGCAGGTGGCGTGGCTATCTGATTGACTCCCGCAGCACCCAGACAAACGTCCTTGGCGCCTGTCGTGGCAGTTGTTGGCCCCAGGGTCCATGAGGTGTTGTAGTAGAGCGGATCAGCGGCGTAAGTATCTGTTCCGGTGACCGGCCCAATGTCATAGATGTAGAGGTTCCATGCGCCCCAGAATTGCGGAGGAACAAGGGTAATGATGTCTCCGGCGTTCAGCGGGTTCCTGAGCACAGAGGACCAGGCCCAGATTGTGTCTGCGGTGCCCTCATCCTGCTGGGTCGTGAGATAGGTGTAAGTATTGCCCTCTGTATCTGAGACGGCATTAGTTGCAATTGTGGTCGTGCTCGGGAAGGAGACGAAGACCACCACGCCGTGTCCTGCGGGAACAGAGACCCCGCTGGGCAGAGTGCAGGTTGCGGGCTGGCTTGCTCCGCCATTGACTTCAGCCTGCGTCATGCAAATGCGATAGACGCGGGCATTATTGCCGCCTCCGCCGCCGGTGGTCCCTCCACCTTGTGTGGTGGTTGGGCCAACACTGGTAGCAGGGTCTGTGGCCGCATACTGCCGCACGATAACATTCTCAAATTCTGCTGTCGTTCCGGCTTCGCCATAGAGAGCGACACCACCGGAAGTAAGTGCGTTCGTGCTGTCTGTAACAGACGTGACCGGAACGTTGTTGGCCAGAATGTCGATCCCGTTGCCGTGCACCTTGGCGGTGAGGCGATACCAATTGTTTCCAGTGACCGTTCCGGCATTCCCGCCGCCAAGAGTAGCTGTGGCATTTCCGCCGGAGTCATTTACCCAGCTATAGACATAGAGGTTGGTACCACCGTTCAGGTCGTCGTACAGATTGAGCGTGTACAGATTGGAGTTGTTGGTGGCGCGAACACCCAGTCCCCAGACGCGTCCGGCGGTCTGCTTGCCAAAGACGTCGGCAACATAGTCGGTACCCGTCCAGGTAGAGTAGAGCACCTGCCGATTGGTGGTTGCGCCGTGCGCCACACTGGCGTTCACGCCATTTTCGTTCGTGTCAGAGATGACAGACCACGTTCCGCCCGCAGAGACCCATTTGCTGGAATCAATGGTGCCCCCACTGAAGTCATCGAAGAACATGAAAGTTGCCGGGCCATTCGATGCAGTGGTGGCGGCTGGATTGCCGTAGTACATGAAGATGGTAGTGCCGGATGTTGGGATGGAAGGCACATTCACCCACAGTACAGCGCTCGTGCTGTTCCAGCTCTCTATCCAGAAGGGAATGACCGTGAGGCCATCAGAGGCGGTGAAGCGGATATCTGCCCCATTCGCCAGGGCCTTGGTGAAATCAAAGCTGGAACCCAGCTGCACCTTCACCTGGAAGTTTGTGAGCGTAGTGCTGTTTGAGTTGGTGATGGTGACAGCGCTGCGATACTGCCACGAAGGCGAGTACCAGTTTCCGGAAGCCGGAGCGACAGTAAGCGATGCGACCTGCGAAGATCCGAAAGCCGACGCTGTAATGGCCGCTGATGTGTTCGAGGTAACTGTGGTTGTAGTTACGATGAAGGTCGCGCTGGTGGCTCCTGCGGCCACGGTCACACTGGCCGGCACATTCGCCGCAGTGCTGTTGCTCGACAGATTGACGACTGTTCCACCGGCTGGTGCAGCCCCGCTGAGGGTGACGGTACCCTGCGTGCTGTTTCCGCCAAAGACATTGTTCTGGCTGAGGGAGAGCGAAGCAAGCGCCGGCAACACCGTGATGGATGCTGTCTGTGTCGCTCCCTGATAGTACGCAGTGATGGTGGCAGAAGCGCTGGTGGCGGTGGGGCCTCCAGTGATGGTGAATGCTGCCGATGTGGCGCCAGCAGGAACTGTAACAGATGCAGGCACATTTGCCGCCGGATTATTGCTGCTCAGCGAAACTACTGCACCGCCTGAAGGAGCAGCACTGCCCAGAGTAATGGTGCCCTGCGAAGTTGCCCCGGCAATGATCGTAGACGGACTGACCACAAAGGAGGACAACGGCGGGAGAATCGTCAGCGTGGATGTCACGCTGGCTGCTCCATAGCTGGCCTGGATCTGTGCAGTAGTGTTGACATTGACCGCGCTGGTGCTGATGTTGAAGGTTCCCGATGCCTGTCCTGCGGGAATGATGATGCTGGTCGGCACCATGGCCGCGTTACTTCCGCTGGAAAGCGAAATGGTGGCCCCTCCGGAAGGCGCTGCTGCATACAACTTCACAGTGCCCTGCGAGGAGCTGCCTCCCTGTACCGTAGAAGGAGAGAGGGAGATGCTCGACAAATACGGATTGACAGTAAGCGTTGTGGATTGACCCGAGCTGCCGTAGGTGGCAGAAATAGTGGCCGAGGTCGCAGTCGCAACGGAGCTTGTGGTTACCGTGAAGTTCGCCGAGGATGACCCGGCCGGCACGGTAACGGTGGATGGAACCACGGCAGCCGATGAGTTGCTGGAGAGTGAGATCGTCGCTCCACCGGCTGGTGCAGCGATGGCCAAAGTCACAGTTCCTTGTGAAATAGCTCCGCCGAGGACCGATGACGGCGATACGCTGACTGAAGCAATTCCCGCCTGTGTGGCCTGACCCACTGAAGCAGTTGGGTCAACGATGGCATACTTTCTGACCAGCAGATTGTCCCACTCGGCATTCGTACCGCCTTCGGCATACAGGGCTACGCCGCCGGACGCCAGGGTCGAATCGGATCCCTGGGCGCTCTGACCGTTAGTGCCCACCTCAATCGTCCCCTGATGGACTTTGGTGATGATCTTGTACCAGGTGGCAGGTTGAACGTTCCCCGCGTTCAGTTGCAGGACCTGCATGTTGGCTATATCGGTGGTGTTATTGAACCAGCCGTACGAATACAGATTTGGGCCTCCGTTCATGTTTCCATAAAGGTTGACGGAGTCCAGATTGGACCATGCAGTAGCATGGACACCGAGCCCCCAGACCGTGCCGAGGACCTGTTTGCCCCAAACCTGCACGATGTAATCTCCAGCGGAATAGTTGGGCGTGACGAGTACCTGGCGCTTTGCAGTCTGCGCTTGAGCCACGTGGCCCTGTGTACCATCGGGCTGCGTATCAGGAATGATGGCCCACACGCCGCCATTGCTGATTTTCCACTTGGATGTGCTGAACGTGCCGAACTTCTGCGGCCCGGGAGTAAGACTGGCGCTGCGCATTTGCAGTGTCCACGCGCCGTTGGTCTGCTGGCAATTGTAGTTGTAAAGTGTGCTGCCAAACGACTGCTGGAACATGCAGGCGCCGCCGTTGCTCAAAACGGGATTGCCGGGAACGAGAGTAAATCCGGACTTGGGCGAGCTGCTGGAATATACGTTTGTGACCCACTGCTGATTTGGGTCCGTGCCCTCGGTTGCAAGATAATACTTGCCGCCGTAGTAGAACATGCTGGGCGCGGCCATCTTTGCGCTGGATGTAAGCACGACGCTGGTGGAGGCCGTGTCCAGCGCGGTAATGGACGATGCGCTCCTTACGTAAATATTGAAGTTGGAGGAGTCGTCTCCGTAGTACCAGTAGAGATACCAGAGGTGGTCATTGGGATTGAGGAACAGGTTCGGGTTCTGATTGCGATAGCCGGACTTGGCCTGGACGATGGGTTTTACATCCGTAAAGTGCAGCCCGTCTGTGCTGCTGGCCAGCTCGATGTAGCTGGTGGCAGTGCAGAAATTTTTCTCGTACAGCATGTAGTAGACGCCGTTGACAAGCTGGACGGTGGGCCAGCGTCCGCCGGTAATGAGCGGAGAGCCGGTCTTTGTCCAATGGACGAGATCGTTGCTGTACGCAAGACCGACGCCATCGCACTGATACGTGCCGTAATAACCGGAATAGGTGTAACCGTTCTGGTTTGCCTGCACCACGCTCAGAGTGTGTGGCGGATTGGCCTCCCAGGTCTGGTCCTGCACCATCACCGTCACCGGACCGCTTTGCGCAAAATATCCTGTCTGCGTTCCGCCGGGCGATTCGAAGTCATCGAAGAACTCAAAAACATTGTTGCCATTTGAGGCAGTCGCGGCATTGGGGTTCCCATAATAGATAAAGAGAGATGTGCCGGTGGTGGGAACGCTGGGCACCTTGACCCAGATGCTGGCCTGCGAGCTGGACGCGTTCCAGCTTTCAATCCAGAAAGGCAGCTGCGTGACGCCATCGCTTGCGGTGACGCGCAGGTCGGCGCCGCCAGCCTTGGCCGCTGAAAAGTTTGTCTCGCTGCCCAGGTTGATGTTCACCTGAAAGCCCGTCAGGGTCGTTCCGCTGGAGTTATTGATAGTGACTGGGTTGCGATACAACCAGGCAGGGTCCATCCAGGCCGCAGTCTGAGATGAAGCAGGTCGCACCACCATCAGGCAGAGCGCAATCGCGAAAAGCAGTGTTTTTTTCATTGTTGTTCCAGCCATCCGGGAGAAAACTGGCCATCCTCGATGCAGAGACTTGCATGTGGCTTGCCATTCGTGTGAGTTGTGTCAAAAGATCTACGCGATTAAAGATGTGCAACCAATTGCGCATACTTATGCAGCCTCGCTTCCTGCTGCAACAGGAGAGGAGGAGATCGTTGGCTTCGTTGCCGAACGGGAGCGCGCGATGATCAGCCATGCAAAGGCGATCGTCCACGCTGCGTGGGCGATATAAGCCACCAGACGTGCCAGGCTCAGACCGAATGAGCCGCGGTGCACGAACATATATGTTCCGGAGATGAAGATCAGTGCCCAGCCTGCGTTCATGGCCATGCCGATCCACATACGTCCTGAAGCGGCTATGACATCACCGACTGGAATCAACACAGCGAAGATGGCCGCAGTAAAGAGAACAGCGACTAGGGTCGGCCATCCATGTGCAAAAGCAGGGCCATACAGACGCATAATCCAGGGACTGAGCACTGCGCCCAGCAGGGCCGCAGGCAGCACGATGATCGCGTTCAGTCGCAGCATAAAGAAGAGGACCTTCCCCGAAGAGTGGCTGTCCTGATGGCCCATGCGCTCGGAAAGCAGCGGCAGCAGGCCGCTGCCCAGGACCGTCGGCAGGAAAAGCAGCGCGCCATACCATTGGTTTGCGGCGTTGTAGATGCCCATCTGCGCGTAGCCTCTGGGCTGATTGACCAGCATGGCCGCGCAGACCCAGTTAACGGGCGCCACCATCACCCCCGAGAGCAGCGCGGGAATGCTGTATTTCCAGAGGACGTGCAACTCCCGCGTCCATCCTTTCAGCCCCATGGGCACGCCGCTGTTGCGGGATTCCTTCAGCAGGGCCATGCGGCGCAGGAGCCAGTCGGCGGCGCGCGTTGCCACCATCCCCCAGAGCACACCATTGAGTCCGCCCAGCCAGTAGCCAATCAGGCTGAAGGGAAGATTCAGAAGGGCCACAATCGCCTGAATTCTCGCGGTCGTGCGGAAGGCCTCAAAACCATACAGCGCGCCCTGTTGCGCCCCATTGATGGCCGCAAGGAGAAGAATGATCGCTCCAATACGAAGTGATCCGGTAAGCTGCGGAGCATTTAAGGTATGCATGGCAAGATATGGCGCAGCCAGCCAGAGCACAATGGCAGTGACTGTCGCGGTGAATCCTGCGGTCACATTAGAAAGTGCAAGAATGCGCCCCGCGCGTTCCGGATCAGTTGTGCGAAATTCAGCAATATGCTTGGTTGCGGTCAGGCCGAGCCCAAAGCCAGCGAAGACGATAAACAGATCAACGCTATTGTTGATTACGCCCAGCTCGCCATAATGCGAAGGGCCCATCCAGCGAGCCAGAATGACAGAAACGGGAATACTCAGCACACGCGATGCAATGGTTCCGAGCAGTGTCCAGAAAGCGCCGCGGGCGAGGCGCTGCCCCATGGGATTGTTATGGATCCATTGCTGGAGCGGTTTCGGCAGATATCGGGAAAGTGCTGTCATTTAGGTGTGCCCTGGGCTTCCGGCTTCGGTTGTGAGAAAGTTTTTTCCCAACGGGGAAATGTGACTGCCTGTTTCACCTTTGCCCGGCAGAGATAGAGAAAAGTGTCTGCCGCGTGTTCCGGAGAGCAGAGGCTGCGCAGATTTTCATCGGGAGCGTACTGGGAAAGCTGGCCTTTCTGCTGCGCGGCATAATAGCGTTCGAGCGTGAAGGCGACACTTGCAGCGTCTTCGCCATGAATGCGAGTAATTCCGCTGCCGAGTGCTGCAAGATCAGCAACAACGCCCTTTTCCGGGCTGAAGGCAAGGATAGGTTTCCCCATCGCGATGTAGTCGGCGCATTTGGACGGGAAAAAGATTCCTTCTTCCATGCGGGCCTCTACGAGGACACAGACAGAGGCGCGTGCAATCCATAGCAGACTCTCTTCGTAACTGACCGGCCCGATGCTACGCACAAATTTCTCCAGCCCGAGCGCACGGACCAGGCCCGTCGTCTCTTTGTCTTCCGGGCCAACCAGAGTCAGGGAAAAGTCGAGATCATGCTGCGGGTACATCTGCACAAATGCCGCCATGCCCTGAAGGAGGGTCCTTGTAGAGCGTCCGGTAAATTCGTTCGCCCCGAGTTTTCCTGCGTGGACCAGGCGCAGACCGCCCGGAATTTCTGCCAAAGCCTGAAGATTGGCCGCCCCGCCGATGTGGGGCACAATCGCGCTCTTCGGCGAAAGTGCTGTAAAGGATGCGTGATAGTCACGAAGCCGCGCAGAACAGAAGGTCACCAGGTCTGCCGTGCGAAAGGTCTTTCGCATCCAGTAGTTTGAAATTGGTCCAATGCGGCGAAATCGCAGCGCAGCACGCGCAGCATGGGCGTATCGCCGTAGCCCGCGAATGCGGACGGCATCAGGAAAAAAATGAAAGTCCCACGGATCATTGAGGTTCGCATTCCAGCGAAGATTGAGCTGCCGGGACACGTGGTATCCGGCCACATGGGAAATCATGGGGAGTGACCGGGACTGCACCAGATCGAACGGCGCCGCAGCATGAAGCTGTTTTGCCAACTTCACAGCGTCGCGTAGCCACTGAGAAAAGAATGGCATCCCGTAGCGCATTGCATACGGGAGAGACCTGATCCAACTGCCGGGAGGAAGTGGCACATCATGCGCGCAGCAGGAAAACTCTTTCCACATCTGCGAACTGTCTTTACGCCCGGCGCCGGGGTAATTACTGCAATAGATGATCTGGACATCGCAGCCGGCATTGCGCAAAGCGAGCGCCATTTTTCCGGCACAAAATGCCTCGGAATCCGCCATAGGCGGAAAGAGCGGGCTGATCATCAGGATCCGTGGCGGCTGCTTCATCACTGGCCCACCACCGGGACAAGATCTTGCTGCAGGGCAAAACGCGCGGCCATAGCGGCCAGAATTCTTTCCGTTGCCCTGCCATCGCCATAAGGCAGGCAGACATGGGACATCGCGCGCAGATGTTCGGGATCGCTCAACAGCCTGGTCGCTTCGCACACAATCGCCGCGCGGTCTGCGCCTACTAACTTGACGGTGCCGCCAGCGAGGGCTTCTGGCCGTTCCGTAGTATCGCGCGTAACGAGAACGGGTTTTCCCAGCGCCGGCGCTTCTTCCTGCACGCCGCCGGAGTCAGTAATGATGAGGGTGGCGCGCTGCATCAGCGCAACAAAGGGTAGATAAGACAATGGCGCAATAAGGTGAATATTGTTGCACTGTGGTACCGACAACATGCGCATGACCGTCTGGCGCACCTGCGGATTCAGGTGCACAGGGTAAACAAACTGCGCCTCAGGGAATGTTTCAGCCAGGTCAAGGATGGCCTGGCATATCGCTTCAAGCTTTTCGCCAAAACTCTCGCGGCGATGGCCTGTAATCAGCACGACCGGAGCATTCCTTGCCATGATCTCTCGCGGCAGTCCGGAGATTTCCGTAAGCAAACTCTTCGCGCGGTCCACGGCAAGATAAAGAGCATCTATGACGGTGTTTCCTGTCACGAAAATGTCACCTTGCGGCACACCTTCGCGCAAAAGTGCCTGGCGCGCACTTTCGGTCGGGGCAAAGTGCAGAGCGGTAAGCCGGCTGGTCAGGACGCGGTTTGCTTCTTCCGGCCATGGAGAATGCAGGTTCCCGGTACGCAGCCCGGCTTCGACGTGTCCCACCGGAATGCCGTGATAAAAAGCGGCCAGAGAAGCAGTGAAGACGGTTGTTGTGTCGCCCTGCACCAGTACTAGGTCCGGCTTTTCCTGCGATAGATAGGCATCAAGGGCCGTAAGTGCCCGTGCTGTAAGGCCGCTGAGCGTCTGGCTGTCAGTCATCAGGTCGAGATCGGCATCAGGAACAATCTGAAAGACTTCGAGCACCTGGTCGAGCATCTGCCGGTGCTGGCCAGTGACGCAGACATGGCACTCGAATTCGTTGCTCGCCCTCAGAGCAAGAATGACAGGCGCAAGTTTAATGGCTTCCGGGCGTGTGCCCAGGATAACTGACACTTTCATGCACCCGGCTTACTTGCATTCGCCAGACCAAACTCGACTCTTCCCTGCGACAAAAAAGCGCCTGCGAATATTTCTGTCCAGAATTATGGGTAAAACCACTGCAGGCAGGGCAGATGTGAAAGAAGCACCTTTACCTTGAAGGAAAAGATTTTCTCTTCATTCCTGCAAAATGCAGAGGATTTGCATCGCCCATGCGACATCAGCGCGCAAATGCATACAGGAACCTGCTCCCAGGCTTTGGCACGATGATTGCACTGGTAAGCGCAGTAATTCATATGACATCCCCCCGGAGGCAGGATGGGAGATATACCAGTAGCAGTAGATGTGCGCCCGGCAATGACGGACACAGCTTTCAACGCGACCCGGCTGATGCCGATGCCTTGGGCCGAAATGGCCCCAAGGCCAGCGCTGAGATCAGATGTGCTGCGGGTGGGAGTGGTTGGCTATGGATACTGGGGGCCGAACATCGTTCGCAACTTCAGCGCCCAGGAACACTCACAGGTAACGATGGTATGTGACCGCAGGCCGGAGGCATTGGCCCGTGTGATGAAGGGCCATCCCGATGTCGAAGTGGCGGCAGACGTCATGGAAGTCATCCGCTCACCCCATATTGATGTGGTTGCGGTGGTCACTCCAGTGTGGACCCACTACGAGCTGGCCAAGGCTGCGTTGCTGAACGGCAAGCACGTGTTCGTGGAAAAACCTTTCACATCGAATGCAGACCAGGCCGAAGAGCTGATTGGGCTGGCGGAACGCAAGGGCCTGAAAATCATGGTGGACCACACCTTCCTGTTCACCCCGGCCGTGCGCAAGATCAAGCACCTGATCGAGACGCGTGAGCTGGGTGACATCTACTATTACGACGCGATGCGCGTGAATCTGGGGCTGTTTCAACACGACGTTAACGTAATTTGGGACCTGGCGCCGCATGATTTCGCCATCATGGATTATCTTTTGCCGGAGCGCGCCGAAGCGGTCGTAGCCACTGGCCAGAAGCATGTGAATGGCGTGGAAGATGTCGCTTTTGTCACGATCTACTATCCCAACAAGCTGATTGCGCATGTCAACGTGAACTGGCTGTCCCCTGTGAAGGTGCGCACTACGCTGGTAGGCGGCGACAAGAAGATGCTGATCTGGAACGACCTTGAGTCAGACGAAAAGATCAAGGTCTACGATCGCGGAGTTCATCACACCCGGACGGGCGAGGGCATTTACGACCTGTTGGTGCGTTACCGCACGGGTGATATGTGGGCCCCGCAGCTTGAAAATGCAGAGGCACTGAAGCTGGAAATCGAGCATTTCAATGAGTGCATCCGCGAAAACCGCCGGCCCATCAATGACGGAATCTCCGGACTGCGCATCGTAAAGATGCTGCAGGCCGCCGACGAATCCTTAAAGCATCGTGGAACACAGGTCCTGATATGAACGAATTTATTTCCATGGCCCCCGACGTAAAACTGGGGGAAGATGTAAAGCTGTCGAAATTCATCAATCTGTACGGCTGCGAGGTTGGCGACCACACGAAGATCGGCGCATTCGTCGAAGTGCAAAAGAATGCGAAGATCGGCCGCAACTGTAAAATCTCCAGTCATACGTTTGTCTGCGAAGGGGTGGTGATCGAAGACAACGTCTTCGTTGGCCACAACGTTACTTTTATTAATGATTCTTATCCCCGCGCCACAACTCCCGATGGCCAGATGCAGACGGAAAAAGACTGGGTGGTAGAAAAGACGCTGGTGAAAAGGGGGGCTTCCATTGGATCGGGAGCAACGATTCTTTCCCGCGTGATTATTGGCGAAAACGCAATCATCGGAGCTGGCAGCGTGGTTACAAGAAATGTTCCGGACAACGCCATTGTCGCCGGAGTACCCGCGCGCGTGCTGCGCTCTCTCGACGAAGAAAAGACGCTGATGCAATGAAGACGATTGTCCCGTTTCTCGATCTCATCACCCTGCACAAAGAGCTGGAAGAAGAGCTGGTGCAGGTCTTTCGTAAAGCGCTCCACACCGCCGGATTCATCGGCGGAGGGCCTGTAACCAGTTTTGAACAACACTTTGCCGCCTACTGCGAAGCCGCTGAGTGCATTGGTGTGGCCAGCGGAACGGATGCCCTCTTGCTCGCATTCCTTGCCGGAGGAATTAAGCCGGGTGAAACCGTGCTGACCGTGGCGCATACGTTTATCGCTACGGCCGAGGCCATCACCCAGGCCGGCGCTGTACCCGAATTCATTGATGTGGATGAACGCACGTGCACGATGGATGCGGAAAAGCTGCGGTCTTATCTTGAGGGCTGTAGGCCCGACCCGGTCACCGGAAAGCGGCTGGGCCAGCGGACCGGAAATCCGATTACCGCCGTGGTCCCGGTGCACCTGTATGGGCAAATGGCGGAAATGGATGCAATCCTGGGAATTGCGGAAGAGTTTGGCTTGCAGGTCTACGAAGATGCCTGTCAGGCGCACGGGGCGAAATACTTTTCTCGGCGCGAAAATCGCTGGTTAACAGCCGGCTCTGTCGGCAAGGCGGCGGCGTTCAGCTTCTATCCGGGCAAGAACCTGGGAGCGTGTGGCGAAGCTGGCGCGGTCACAACAAATGACCCGGAACTGGCGCGCAAGGTCCGTGTCCTGCGCGATCACGGACAGCCGCGGAAATACTTCCATGAAGCAATTGGCTACAACGGGCGGCTGGACGCCATCCAGGCCGGTTTTCTGGATGTAAAGTTGAAGTACCTGCCTCGATGGACAGAACAGCGCCGCGCCGTGGCTCGCGCTTACGACAGAATGCTCTCGGACATGGATGGAATTGTTTTTCCCTGCGAGAGAGAAAATTCTGAGGCCGTCTACCACCTCTATGTCGTGCGTGTAGAAGACCGTGACACCGTTCTGGAAAAGCTGGCGGAACAGGGTGTGGGGACCGGCATTCACTATCCCGTCCCACTGCACCTTCAGCCGGCATACTCTTTCCTCGGGTACTCCCAGGGTGATCTTCCAGTAACAGAAGCAGCGGCGGCATCCGCGCTCTCGCTGCCCATGTATCCAGGGTTGTCACTTCAGGACCAGGAATATGTGGTCCAGGCACTTTGCCGCGTATTAGACTGCGCTGTTGTTGCGCAATGACGCAGAACCATCCCCATACGGCCTCGCAAGTGGGTTATATGGGGAACTGGCGGCCTGCGGTTTACACTCATCTCGAGAGATTTTTCTCCGGAGACCTGCTTTGCGAAGAAGCGCCCGCGGTCTATGCATGTTTGGCGTGCCCCTGCTTTTAACCAGTTGTGGAGTTCACAGACCCTCCTCGCCTGCCACATCCACCACGCCGGGAACAGGCGCTTCGCAGCATGAAATAGACCTCCAGTGGGCAGCCAGCCCTTCCCATGTGGCTGGATACCATGTCTACCGGGCCAGCCAGCACGATGGACCTTACTCCCTGATCAGCCCGGCCCTTGTGACTGGGACCACCTATACAGACTCTCAGGTGGCTGCAGGCGACACGTTCTACTACGTAGTGACTGCGGTGGATGGCAATGGTGCAGAAAGCGACTACTCACCCGAGGCACAGGCGACAGTGCCCACCTCTTGAACCGAGTTATGGAAAGCGCTTCATGCCCGGAGAAAGTCTTTTCCACTCCAGGTCCCCTTTTCTTCTGGATGAAGTTGACGATTTGCCTGGATTCGCTACATCCACCAAAGAAAGTCCTGAGATCGGCCTCTCTTTTCCGCGGAAGACAGTGGTTCTGGAACAGTAATTGCTCTCCTCAATAACAGCCGCAGTGTGGCCCTTCCGCATTGCGCAAATGAGGAGACGTATGGTGACAACATCAGCCACAGGCCTGTCATTTGCCTCTATTCAAAGGCGCACTGAGACAGAAGAAGTCTTTCTGCAGAAGCTGGCGCATGAGTGGAAACGTGCCGAACGGTCCCGGCGCCCGTTGCTGCTGGTTCTATTTGAGCGCAGAGAAGGAAACTCCACTCAGCTGGCGTCCGTGGCGGAGGTGCTTGCTCCGGCCTCGCGTGAAACAGATATATGGGGATGGTTTGAGCAGAACACCACCCTGGGAGCCATCTTTTGCGAGCTTGGCATTGCTCCGGTCGAAGAGGCGCGGCGCGTGATTTTGACAAAGATTGAGGCGCAGCTTCTCCAGGCCGGAATGAAAGACATTGCCTGTTCGGCCTATGTGTTACCCGCCCGCTTTGCTTCCCAGGATGACCATGGCGCAGAAGACCTCTCTGACATCTTCTGCTCGCTTGAGGCGAATGAAAAACGGATGCAACAGGCCATAAAGAGGATAGGCGACATAGCGGGCGCGTCCTTTTTGCTGGCACTTTTCTTTCCCGTCTTTCTTGCAATCGCGATCGCGGTGAAATGTACCTCCCGCGGCCCTGTCTTCTTTCGGCAAATCAGGGTGGGGCGTTATGGCAAGCACTTTACCTTTTTGAAATTCCGTTCCATGCGGGCAGGGAACGATCCTTCCATTCATGAGGCCTATTGCCGGCAGCTGATTGAAGGCAAGGCCGCGCAGGAAAAGGACAAAGACGGGAAGCCAATTTTTAAAATGACAGGCGATCCGCGGATTACACCCGTCGGATCATTTTTAAGAAAGACAAGCCTGGACGAACTGCCGCAGCTATGGAATGTGCTTCGCGGCGAAATGTCACTGGTGGGTCCGCGTCCGCCTATTCCTTACGAAGTTTCCTGCTATGACCTGTGGCATAAGAGGCGCGTGCTGGAAGTGAAGCCGGGCATGACCGGCCTGTGGCAGGTCAAAGGTCGCAGCCGCACAACCTTTGACGAGATGGTGAGGCTCGACCTGCGTTATGCGCGCAAGTGGTCTCTGTGGCTGGATTTAAGAATTCTGCTGGAAACACCATTCGCGGTGCTGAAGGGGGCGCACTGATGTCGTCCCCGCTCGTCAGCGTCATCATCCCTACCTACAATCGCGCGCACCTGATAGAAGGCGCGATCGGCAGCGTTCTGCAACAGGATTACGGGCCGCTCGAAATCATTGTTGTGGACGATGGCTCGACGGACAACACCCCGGAGTTAATGCTTCGAAAATATCCTCAGGTGTCCTTTGCAAGGCAGCGCAATAGCGGGCCATCCGCGGCGCGAAATCATGGTATCCGGCTCTCCTCAGGAGAGATCATCATGTTTCTCGATTCGGATGATACGTGGCTCCCGGGGAAAGTGCGCCGCCAGGTGGAACTATTGCAGGATGCCGGGCCGTCCGTCCCATGCTGCATAAGCAACGCGATCTTGCGCGATGCGGATGGCTCAGAAAAATTCTCCTTTGATGTGGCTGAGATTCGGCCGCCGATGCCGGAGGGGATCTGGACCAATCCGGCGGAAGTACTGGCTTCAAGGTTTTTGTTTTTTAATCAGGTGGCTGCGATAAGGCGCCAGGCCCTGTTGGCGTGTAACGGCTTTGATGAGCGCCTGAAGCTGCTTGAAGACTGGGACTTGGCGCTACGACTTTCTGCTGGATCCAGCTGGGTCTATACAGCAGAGCCGTTTGCCGTGTGGAACCCGGGCAGCAATGAGAGCCTGGTAACGCAAGCGGCAAAAGACCGCGTCGTGCTGTGCGAATCCGCGCTTCTCGTGCACCAGAAGGCACTCGATAGCAGTCACCATCCAGCGGAGTTATTGCGCGGCAAGATCAGGAGCGCACGACGCGAGCTTCTGGCTCTGCGTCTGAAGAGCTCTGCAAGCCTCTGGAAGAGGGGCATAGGAAACAGCATTTCTTTTTCTGAACATTGCCGGACCGCGCTGTTGAAAAGGTCTGCCTGCTACCCGCAGATGAAAGTGCAAAAACTGCAAACGAAACCCGTGCTGGAATACGTCACGGTATGACCAACAAAATGCTTCGATTGGACAGAGCAATTACGGTACATCTAACGCGGTCATGGCTCAAACGCCGGGGTTTGCCTGTCCTGATGTACCACAGCATCTCGGAGATCACCGATGGTCTTCGCCATCCCTATTACGAGTTGCGTACGCCAGCCAACATTTTTGAAGAACACATGCAATGGCTGGCACAAAACGACTACCGCTCGCTTCCCGTGAGTGGGTTGCAGGGCGCCGTTCTGGACGGACAAGACGGAAAGCATGTGGCCATCACTTTTGACGATGGGTTTCGCGATTTTTATACAACAGCATTTCCCATTCTGCAGAAATACGGCTTGACGGCGACGGTGTTTCTACCGACCGCATACATAAGCCATAACCGGCAACAGTTTCTTGGTTTGGATTGCATGACGTGGAGTGAAGTGGAAGAACTGCACGGTGCTGGAATCGAATTTGGCTCACACACTGTTTCACATGCACGCCTTTATGGTCTTTCGCAAGATGCGCTGGAGATGGAAATCAGCGAATCAAAGAACGCAATCGAAGAGAAATTAGGCGTCCCTGTCCGCACGTTTGCTCATCCTTATGCTTTCCCGTCGGATTCCACATACTCGGACCGGCTGCGGGATCTGCTGGCGAAACACGGCTATCGCGCGGGTGTATGCACCGCGCTGGGTCTCGAAAATGCCTCAGGGGATCCGTACTTCCGGCGCCGCCTGCCTATGAATGGGTTTGATGACGCGGACTTCTTTCAGGCAAAGCTTGAAGGCGCATATGACTGGCTAGGCACTGTGCAGACCGTGAGAAAACGCATCATGCAAAGGGTGAAGCATGGATAAACGCCTTGGGTCGTACGTGATCGTTTCCCCGGTAAAGGACGAGGAGAGATTTGTCCGCGAGACGCTCGAGTCCGTAACGCGGCAGACTGTGCTGCCACAGCACTGGATCATTGTGGATGACGGCTCTCGCGACCGGACCGCACATATTGTTGCAGAGTATGCGGCGCGCTTCGATTGGATCACGCTGGTGCGAACGCCAGGTGGCGAGCGGCAGCCCGGCTCAGCAGTCATTCGCGCCTTCCAATACGGCTTGGAGTACCTGCGCGACGAACGGTATGGCTTTATCGTGAAGCTCGACTGCGACCTGCGCCTCCCCATCTGCTACTTTGAGCGACTGTTGTCACGCTTTGAGCTTGATCCAAAGTTGGGGATCGCCTCGGGCGTCTATCAGGAAGAAAAGAATGCAAACGTGCACCTGGTAAAGATGCCTTCTTACCACGCGGCAGGCGCAAGCAAGATGATGCGCGCGAAATGCTTTGAAGAAATTGGCGGCTTTGTACCAGAGCGCGGATGGGACACTCTGGATGAAATTCGAGCACAGACCCGCGGATGGCGCACCTGCCACTTTGACGATCTGGTGATGGACCACCTGAAGCCGGAAGGTACAGGGATCGGCCATCTGCGCACCAATGCGATGCACGGGGAAATTTTTTATAAGATCGGAGGTGGGACATTTTTCTTCCTGGGAAAAGCAGCCGCACGCGCGCTGCATGGACGGCCTCCTGTGATAGGAGGAGCGGCCATGCTGTATGGATTTTTCTCAGCACGCTTCAAAGGGCAGAAGCGCCTGGTGAGTTCTGAAGAGGCGCGCCACTACCGCGCGCTGTTAAACCAGCGCATCTTCGATGGCATGCGGCGCGGACTTGGGAGGGCTTTCTGATGTGCGGTATTTGCGGAGTAATGGAGCTGGGCGGAAGGCCGGTGCTGAAAACAGAGATCGCCGCCATGATGGCGTCGCTTGCTCATCGCGGCCCCGACGGGGAAGGCAGCTACGTGCGGGGTGAAATCGGCCTCGGACACAGGCGGCTGAGCATTATTGATCTGAGCGGAGGCGGGCAGCCCATCTGCAATGAAGATGGATCTCTCCAAATCGTCTTTAACGGAGAAATTTATAACTACATTGAACTCCGGAATGAATTACTTTCGCATGGCCATCTTTTTGTAACTAACTCGGATACAGAAGTGATTGTCCATGCATATGAGCAGTGGGGGACGGACTGCGTCCTGCACTTCAATGGCATCTTTGCCTTTGCTCTATGGAACCAGAACAAACGCGAGCTGTTCATCGCACGCGACCATCTGGGAGTAAAGCCGCTGTACTTTACCCAACGCGGACAGCGCTTCTCTTTCGCTTCAGAAATCAAGGCCCTGCTGGCCGATCCTGAATGTGGCCGCGATGTGGACCTGACTGCGCTGGCGCAGCTTTTTACGCTGCGGTATGTTCCTTCTCCCAGCACCTTATTTCAAGGCATCAGCAAGTTGCCTCCGGCACACTGGATGCGCGTCTCAGCCCGCGGCGTCGAGATGAAGCATTACTGGTCCCGTGTGCCTGAAATCAATACCACAACTTCGGAAGGCGAACTAATCGATCGGTACCAGTCGCTCCTGGAAGATGCAGTCCGCCTCCAGATGCGCAGCGATGTACCTGTGGGCTTGTTTCTCAGCTCGGGCGTAGACTCCGGAGCACTGCTGGCACTGATGGGGCGATTCACCAACCATCCGGTCAGGACTTTCACCATTGGCTTTGACGGTGGCGAAAGGACCAATGAAACCAGTGAAGCGCGGGCCATGGCAAAGATGTTCGGAGCTGACCACTCTGAAATGATCGTGAGCGCCCGCGATTACGAAGACTATTACGAACGCTATCTGTGGGACATCGAAGAGCCAGTCGGAAACGAGAGCGCTGCGGCCTTCTATTTCGTGAGCCTGATTGCCGGCCGTTCCGTGAAAGTAGCGCTTACGGGCCAGGGGGCCGATGAGCCGTGGGGCGGCTACCACCGATACATTGGCGTACAGCTCTCGAAAACATACAGCCGGCTCCCGCGCGGGCTTACAAATGGCATTGTGCGTCCTCTGGTTTGCTCATTCATCAAGAAGGAAAAACTGCGGCGCGGCGTGATCTCTTTGACTGAACCTGACGTTCTGAAGCGCTTCATCAACATTTACTCCTTTTATGACTCAAACATGAAACAGGGCCTCTTCCGGCCATGGCTGCGTGAAGCAATCGGCACCGATGGCGAGCAGGCGTGGGGGCCACTGGCAACGCTGCAGTCGCCGGTTTCGCATCTCGATCCTGTAGCGCAGATGATGTATATAGATACGCGCTCCAATTTGCCCGACGACCTGCTGATGGTGGGTGATAAAACTTCCATGGCAAACTCGTTGGAAGCGCGCGTGCCATTTCTTGATCCGCGGCTGGTGGAATTTGTTGAGTCTCTGCCGGCACACCTGAAGCTGCATCGCTTTACGCGCAAGTATCTTCACAAGAAAGCGATGGAGAAATATCTGCCGCGTGAAATCGTCTATCGCAAAAAGAAAGGCTTTGCAAATCCTGTAGACCAATGGCTGCGCAGCAGCATGAAAAAGTACATTGGCGAGTGCCTCCTTTCAGGGACTTCTGCGGTCAACCAGTATTTCAATCCTGCCTACATCCAGCAGTTGCTTAACGATCACGAGGCCGGACGGCATGAGCGCCTGCGTCACATTTATCTGTTGATCTCTTTTGAGCTTTGGCACCGCGCATTCATACAGGCGGGACGTCCCGCGTACGAGGCCGCATCATGAAATCGGGCGCCGATCTTTCCATCATCATCGTCAACTGGAAGTCAGTGGACTATTTGCGGAAGTGTCTGAGGAGCATCTATGCCGATGTGTCCTCGCTGCGTTGCGAAATCATCGTCATAGACAATGCTTCCGGCGATGGCTGCGGCGAGATGCTTGCTGCTGAGTTCCCTGAAGTTGCCTTTATTGCCAGCCGCAAGAATCTGGGATTTGCAGGTGCCAACAACCTGGCATTCGAACGTTCCGTAGGACGCACAGTCCTGTTTCTGAATCCTGACACTGAACTGCTGCCCGGGGCCATACGCCAAATGATGGGCGCACTTTATTCCTCTCCAGAGATCGCGCTGGTGGGTGCGCAGCTGTTGAACTCTGATATGAGCCTGCAGGACAGCTGCATCCAGCGGTTTCCTACAATCCTGAACCAACTGCTCGACTGCGATTACCTGCGGAAGAAATGGCCCCACTCAGACTTCTTCGCCACGCGGCCGTTTCATGACCGGCAGAGCAATGTAGTGGAAGTGGACTGCGTGTCTGGCGCGTGCATGCTGATGAAACGCGAAGTGTTCTCCGCTGTAGGCATGTTCAGCACCCGCTACTTTATGTATACCGAGGACGTTGATCTCTGCTACAAGATCAAGCTGGCCCGGGGCAAGGTTGTCTACGCTTCGCGCGCACGTGTAGTACATCATGGCGGACGCAGCAGCGCGCTCGAGCCGCAAAGCCATTTTGCTACGGTAGTCATGCGCGAATCGCGGTGGCGTTTTATGACGGCATGGTACGGCGATTTCTACGCGGTGGGCTATCGCATCACGACGGCCTTCAGCGCCGCAGTGAGAATTTCTGCACTCGTGATCGCCAGGATGATGGTTCGAAACAAGGATGCGCGAACACGTCTCCTTTACGCTACGCAGAAGTGGATTAAGGTGCTGCGCTGGTCATTGGGACAGGAAGACTGGTCCCGGCAACTTGAAGTAAAGGTACAACGCGCATGAATCCAAACCACTATGCTTGGGTGACAGACAACATGACGTTCGTCAGTCCTCTTGGACTGGGCGTAACGCTTGTGTTCTGCCTTGCGCTGTTGTTCTTGCCGCGCCGCTATGCAATCGTTCCTGTGCTGGCGCTGACCTGCTTTATGACCATGGGCCAGCGCGTGGTGCTGGGCGGGCTGAATTTCACCATGATCCGCATTCTGCTGCTCTTTGGCTGGGCGCGGCTGGCCTTTCATGGGGAGTTCCGGCGCATCAAGTGGAATGCCATAGACATCTGCCTCATCGCGTGGGCCATCTCCGGCTTTATTGCGCACTCCATTCTTGAACCAAACGACACAGCCTACCGTCTGGGAGTAGCGTACAACTGCGTGGGCACTTATTTTTTGATGCGCTACTTACTGCGTGAGCGTGAAGACGTTGTCACCGTAATGCGTCTCCTTGCGTGGTTCGTTATTCCCCTTTCACTGCTGATGCTTTGGGAGCACATGACCGGACACAACATGTTTGCATTTCTCGGCGGTGTTCCGGCAATCAGCGAGGTGCGTGAAGGCCGCATCCGCTCCCAGGGTCCTTTTGGGCATTCGATTCTGGGCGGCACCTTCGGAGCGACCGTATTTTCTTTCTTTTTAGCACTGCGCTTTCGCAGAGGGAACGACAAGCTGCTTGGCTATGCAGGGATGGCGGCAGCGCTCATCATTGTCTTCAGTTCCGGGTCGAGTGGCCCTGCGTTCGCACTAATCTTCGCCATCATTGCCTTTTGCCTGTGGCCCATGCGCCAGCACATGCGCGCACTGCGTTGGGGGCTGCTCGGGCTTGCAGTGGTGCTAAACATCATCATGAAAGCACCCGTGTGGTTCCTCATTGGCCGCATCACTGTGTTTCAGGCGTCTACCGGCTTTCATCGCGCCATGCTGATTGATGCTGCCATCCACAACTTCTCTGAGTGGTGGTTTGTGGGTACCCCTTCAACCGCGCATTGGGGGTACGAGCTGATGGACGTGACGAACTATTACGTGCGGCAAGGGGTGGAAGGCGGATTTCTTACCCTCGTGCTCTTCCTTGCTGTTGTGTCTTACGCCTTTGGCGCGGTGGGACGCGCGCGCAAGGCCGCTGCACGCCAGCCCAGATGGGAACAGATGATGATATGGTCGCTGGGCGCAGCACTGCTGGCCCACGCTGTGTCATTTATTTCAGTTTCATACTTCGATCAGAATTTTGTTTCCTGGTATCTGCTGCTCGCCATGATTTCGCACCTGGCAACGCTTAAGCCAGCGGAAGAACGCGTCGCGGCGCCTGCAAAGGTGCGCCGCTCCTGGCGCGACCTGCAGTGGGAAGGAGCTCTCCAATGACTGCCAGCACTCTTATCAGCACTCCCGTGCGCGCATTTCATGCGGTTCTTAAACGCTGGGGCGCTTCGCAAATCAAGCAGAAAATCTGGAACGCGGAATACGAATCCGGCAAGTGGAAGGCGATTGACCCGCAAGATGCGGAATATATCCAGCGTGATCTGGTCTACGGCGTGTTGGAAAAATGGGGAAATGCCAGCGACATTCTTGACCTGGGATGCGGCACCGGGTCCACCGCTGTGCAGATTGCCGATGTGTACCGCTCCTATCTGGGGGCGGACATCTCACCCGTGGCCATTGAATGGGCCAGAAAGAACATTGCGCAGGTCCCGGAAAAGCTGTTGAAAACTGAGTTTGCGGTGGCCCCGATTGAGGCGTTTACATCACAACGCCAATTCGATGTCGTGCTTTATCGCGAGTGCCTGTATTACTTTGCTCTGGCGCAGATCAAGAGCATTCTTAAACAACACTCTCTGTTTCTTCGTCCTGGGGGTGTGTTCGTGGTGCGCTTGCATGATCGCAATCGCTACGAAAAAATTGTTTCCCACATCATGAATGCATATGAGGTAGTAGAGAAAGTTGCCCCGGAAGGCGATCCCACCATTGTGCTCGTTTTCAGGCCTCGCCGCTCACATTCCGCTCAGGAGGCCCTTCGATGAGAATCTGCATGGTCACGTACTCGTTCTATGAGAACGACAACCGCGTGATGCGATACGCAGAAACACTTGCTGCACGCGGAGACACGGTGGACGTAATTTCATTGCGCCGCCCTGGCCAGGCCGAAAAAGGGCACCCCCATGGTGTGAATGTCTACCGGTTGCAGGAACGTAGCCGTAACGAGCGCGGAAAATTCACTTATCTGTGGCGCATTCTGCGCTTTTTTGCGGCCGCCGCTGCGTGGCTGACCGTGCACCACGCTAGGGAAAAATATGACATCATCCACGTGCATTCCGTCCCGGATTTTTTGGTCTTCGCGGCAACGATTTCGAAATGGATGGGGGCAAAGCTTGTCCTCGATATCCATGATATTCTGCCCGAGTTGTATGCCAGCAAGTTCGGCCTTTCTCAACAGGGCCTCCTCTTCCGAATGCTTTTGTTCGTCGAGCGAATTTCCACCGCATTTGCCGACTACGTCATCATCGCCAATCACCTGTGGCGCGAACGCCTGGTGGCGCGTTCCGTACCAGCGGAAAAGTGCATCGCGCTGATGAATTATCCGGACCAGACAATTTTTTATCCACGAGAAATAACACGTAAAGATGGCAAGTTTGTCCTTCTGTATCCGGGTACACTGCAAGGCTTCCAGAGGCTGGATATTGCTGTCCGCGCTTTGCCGCTGCTTGTGAAAGATCTTCCCAACGTTGAACTTCATCTTTATGGCGAGGGAGACGCAAAGAACGGCCTGATTGAGCTCACTCGTCAGCTTGGCCTGGAGGACCGCGTCTTTTTTCATGCTCCGCGGCCGATTCGTGAGATCGCCGAAATCATGTCTCAGGCCGATCTTGGGGTGGTTACGAAAGATGCGCAGTCCTTTGCCAATGAGGCGCAAAGCACAAAAATCCTCGAATTCATGTCCCTTGGTGTTTCTGTGGTCGTAACGGACACAAAAATCGAACACTATTATTTTGACGATTCGTTGGTGGAGTTTTTCCGCAGCGGCGACGAGCGCGATTTTGCCCGTGCCGCGTTACGTATCGCTACCGACGCGGACCTGCGCGCAATGCGCGTGACCAATGCGTCGCGCTTTGCAGCAGAGCATTCCTGGGCGCGCGCACAACATCTTTATCTGGATATGCTCGACGGTCTTGTGAGAAAAACGCCGGCACAGAAGGCATTGCCACAAACATCCCCTCTCTTGTGAGGCATACACGCAAATGAACGCATACCTTGACATCGCCGAAGACATGGCACTCCCTTCCAACGTGGTGGCTCCGCAAATCCATGACGACCCCCTCTACTTTGCTGAGCGGCTGATCTCCAAGCTGCGCACTTTGTGGATGACGGCAACTTATCCGTTTGCCTCCGTGGGCAATGGTGTTGCTTTCCACTACTCTGCTGACGTACGGCGCAGCAAGGCCGACCGCATTGCCATGGGCAGCGGTGTATACATCGGCAAAGATGTTTGGCTGAATGTGACGCTTACACCTGAGAACGACGGCCCTGCCATTGTGCTGGGCGACCGCTGCGTGATTGGACGCCGCACAATGCTTTCTGCTCGGAACCAGATCTTTCTGGAACAAGATGTAACTACCGGGCCTGGCGTGCTCATCATGGACCATAATCACGCCTATGAAGATGTGACGCGCCCCGTTGAACAACAAGGCGTGACCGAAGGCGGCACCGTACGTATCGGAGAAGGATCGTTTCTTGGTTTCGGCGCAGCCATTGTCTGCTCCAAGGGTGGGCTTACGTTAGGTAAACACTGTGTGGTTGCAGCAAATGCCGTGGTGACTCGCAGCTTTCCGGACTACTGCGTCATCAGCGGAAACCCGGCGCGAGTAGTAAGCCAGTACGACGCGGACAAGAAGATGTGGGTGCTGGGCGGTGTCGCGCCGCTTTCACGATAATCAAACTCTTGTAGCTCCTTACACCTCGCCTTGGATTTACTTCGGTGTTGCAGTCAGCCTCGGAGGCGCGGCTGGCTTGCTTCCGCTTCCCGATGCACCTTCGTAGGCGCCAATGGTCCAGGCACCACTGGATGGCCGCGGACTACCAACGCGATCGACAGTGAAGTAGGCACTCAGATTTACACCCTGGCCAATTAAAGGCGATCCGGGCGCTGGCACAAAGTTTGAATCCACCTTTGGGTTGCCTGTAATTTTGTGCGCGTCATTGCCCACGGATGTGTCCCAGTAAGCGTTGTGGTCTACCGTGCCATAGGTGGAGTTGTCATTGAGCGCCATCGGCGTATTTACGCCATAGAAGAGATTGTTCTCCACATCCACATAACGCGTCGGAGTGGAAGTATCACCCAGCGTATTATCTTCAATCTGGATTGCATTGCCCGGCGACGCGAAAACATTATTGAAAATGCGGACATGCTCTGCATACTTGAGGGCGACTGCTCCGTTCGTGAATCCACTTTTGCTGGAAACAATGTTGTTGTAGATGAGCGCAGGGCAGTCATTCGCGGGCCCCTGGCATTCAAAATAAAATGCCCCGGTGCTGTTGTCTCCCCAATCGCCAAAGACCCAGTTGTTGTATACAGCCAGTTGTTGGAACGAAGTCGTAGAGCTTGTGGTCCAGATGTGGAATGGATCGTTGTGAAAGTGTCCATCGCCGGTTTGGATCTGCCCTGACCACACATATCCGTCGAAAAGCTGGTTGCCATAAAACTGCAGACGTACCGGCCCGCCCCCGCCAGAAGCAAACCCCCAGGAGACGCGACTGATGGAATTGTTACGGACAATCATCGTCCCGCCCTGCGTATTGTCGGTGTTCCACTGCACTCCGCAATTCGCATCCGTGACCGTGTTGTTTTCAAATATGTTTGTGCCAGTCATCGAGCCGCCCCATGATCCGCATCCATATTTATTCGCATCATGCGAGTACGGTGTGCGGCGGTACATTCCGGTAATGGTCAGGTTGTGGATGGTGATGTCGCCCGCCCGGTCTGTATCTACTCCTGAAATGTCATCACTATGTTCGTTTACGCCCGGCGTGCCATTGCTGGTGGCCTCGATGGTTCCGTTTTGGCCGCCATCCACAATGTAAAAGTGCCGTTTGTCCAGATTGATTCCCGTCCCGAACTGTCGCACCCCGACCCAAAAGGACGGTGCAGAAATTTTGGCATCCTTCTCGAACACAATCGTAATGGGAGAGCCGGAAATTCCATCGTCCTTGGGCTCAACCATAGTGGAGATCACACCGCAAAGATGCACCGTATCCCCTGGCGCAATCTGGCCCGAGGTACGGTTAAACCATGCAACCGATTGCGCGTTTGCACATGAAGACCCGTCCTGCAAACCAGCAGCGGCCTGCGCAATGTACACATCCTTGGCGTACGCGTGCACACAAATCAAAGCTGCAGCAAACAGAGCAATTTGTCTGAATCGCATTGGTTCTTAAGCTTCCGCCGTGGCATAAGCATAATATGAAGAATCCTGCAGCACTTCGGCGGATTTGTTCAGCACAACACCGAGCAGGCTCTTCTTTTTGAATTCCAGACTCGCATTTTTCGCCATACGGATTGGCGTTGCGCCGGACTTGACCACCAGCAGCACTCCATCGCATAAATCTGCAAGCACGCTTGCATCAGAAAACAGCGTGGCTGGGGGTGTGTCTACAATGACCCAATCAAAGCGCGCACGCAACTGCTCCACCAGCTTGGCCATGCGGGGGCTGGCAATCAGCTCTCCGGGTTGCTGCACGCGACTGCCACATGGAAGAAGAAAGAAATTCTCCGCTCCGCCTGCTTGCAGCACTTCTTCAAGTGCGCACTCTCCGTTCAGGTATTCGGAAAGCCCCGGCGTATGCGGAGCTCCCAGAAAGGAAGCAAGCGAGCCGCGACGCAGATCACAATCCACAAGCACAACGCGGCGTTCAGGCTGCAAAGCAAAAACATGGGCCAGGTTCGCAGCCGTAAAGCTTTTGCCCTCCTCCGCCATCGCGCTTGAAATCAACAGAGCGGAAAGCTTGCGCTGCTCGCGCAACTGATAGAGGCGTGAACGCAGTGTACGAAACTGCTCTTTACCAATCGAATCAGCTTCATCGAAAAAAGGCATCCTCTTTTTCTCTGGCGACCACGCCTTTCGGGTTGCCAGCGACAGAACAGGCCCGCGGTCTACGGTTTCCTTCTGCGGCGCAGCTTCCCACCGGGGCCGAATCATTTCCTCAATCACGGAAACGGATGACGGCTGGTCGTTTCGATGTTCATTTTGCGCCTTTTGCAATGCTTCGTAAATGCGGCTCATAATGCTTTCCTTTTCTCGCGATCAAACGCGCGTCAGTTCCGCCCCGGTCAGGTTGTATTCACGCGCGATCGAGTCAATGGCTTCCGGGCCGATCGTGGTTTTGTTCTCGCAGTAGCCATAAATGAGCGCCTGTTCGCACAGAACATTGATGACACGTGCGATACCTCCTGAGATATCGTGGACCCGTGCGACAGCCTCCGGAGAAAACACGTCCTTGCGCTCAGCCCCGGCAATGTTCAGCCGCTGCTCGATGTACTCCCGCGTCTGCTCCTGAGAAAACGGACCGGTGCGGCAGCACAGCGTAATTCTCTGCCGTAATTGACGCAAAGAAGGATGCGCCAGCAGCGTCACCAACTCCGGCTGGCCTGAGAGCACAATCTGCAGCAGCTTTTCCGTCGGCGTCTCCAGGTTCGTCAGTAAACGAAGCTCCTCAAGTACATCGGCGGAAAGCTGCTGCGCCTCGTCCACCACGAGCACAACAGGCTGTCCTTCCCGGTGCCGCTCCAGCAGCCAATCCGTCAGCCGAAGCAGGCGGCGGCTCTTCACCGTGGAAGGACAGCGCACATGAAAATCAGCCAGCATAAAATCCAGAAGCTCCTCCGGCCGCAGGCGAGGATTGTAGATAAAGGCAGTGGCCGCGTTTTGTGAACGCAGCCACTGCATAAAAATGTTAAGGATAGTGGTCTTGCCTGTACCTACATCTCCGGTAAGCAAAATGAAGCCTTTGCGATGATTGACCCCATATGCGAGCGTGGCCAGTGCCTCTCTCACAGCGCTGGTGGGATACAAAAACTTAGGATCGGGACTTACGCTGAAAGGCGCCGTCTTCAACTGAAAATATTTTTCATACATGTCTCTGCTGTTCCGCCTTTCCTGCTTTGAACAAGTCCTGCATGGCTACTTTTCCGCGAAATCAGGGATGCCGATCAGCGTAATCAGGTCCAGGTGCTTCGTTACATCTTCCTCTGTGCGGATAAACCGCTCCTTCAGCTCAAACATCGCCGCAAGCGCAGCACCCAGGAAGAGTCCCGCCGCAAATCCGGCCAACGCGCACTTCAACCGGTTGGGAGAGCTGGGACGCGCCGGCAAATCGGGCGAATCCATCACACGGAACTGCTCTCCTTCGCGCCGCAATTCCAGGTCTGTTGCCATCTCCGCCTGCGTCTTCTTGTTCAACAGATCGTTGTAAAACTGCAACGCGCTCTCGTAATCGCGAGTGAGTGATTTGTACTGCTCCTCCACCACCGGGCTTAGCTGAACTCGTGACTGGAAGCTGCGAATCTCGCCCTCAAGCCGGGTCTGCTCGGCGCGTTTCAGGCGGACGGTCTCATCCATTCCACGCAGCGCTACGCGCAACTGGGCCAGCTCCGGCGTGTCCGGAACATTCGCTGCAGTCGGGCTGTTTCCGCTGGCGGCATTTTTTCTGGCGGCGGCCAGTTGCTTTGTCAGTGTTTGAACCTGCGCCTTTGTTCTGACCACATCAGGATACTCAGGCGTGTAGCGCGCTTCCAGCGTAGCCAGTTGCATTTGCAGCGCCTGGAGTTCGTGCTCAAGATCTGTCGGGCTGTCCGTACCTTTCTGAGAAGCCTGGAGGCTGTTCACCGCCTGGGCTATCAGCGCCTCCTGCGCTGCCTTCTGTTGCAATGCCTGCGCCAGCGCCTGGTTCGCAGCATCCAGCTGCGAGCTCAGGGTTGAGAGCATTTGCAGGTTGCGGTCCTGGTCTGTGGGCAGCTGGCCAAGATACTTGCTTTTGAAGGCTGCCAGCTTGGCATCGTAGTCATCGAGCTTGCTTTTCGCGTCTTGCAGCTGACCAGCCAGAAACGTGGTGGTGTCTTCGGCCCGCTGCGCGCGCACCTTCAGGTTCTCCGCCATAAACATGGAGAGAATCTCCGCGCAGACTTCTCGCGCAATTTGCGGCTTTTCCGCACTCACGGCAATGTAGAACCCGCGCAGGTCGCTTGTTCCGTCAGGCCGCAGCGGCGTTACCTTAATATCTTTGCGCAGACGCGCCACCAGTGTCTCCATAGGAACACGCAATCTGTCCTGGTGATACAGATCAAAGCGCTTGATGATGGGCTCAAGATTAGACCGGCTCAGAATCTGGTCCTGCATAGTCATCAGCCGCATCTCAAGCTGGTCTGTAACTACTGGAGTTACAATTGTGTCGGGCACCTTCTGCTGCTCCACCAGCACAAACGTCTGCGAAGTATAGACCGGCTTGATTCCAAATGAGACAATCATCCCTATGACCGGCCCCAGCAATGCTGGCACCAGCACCCAACCAAGCCGTCTCTTCAAAATGGCCAGAACGTCCTGAAGTTTAAATTGTGGGCCTTGTTCTTCCATTTCTGTCCTCAATACATACCGATAGGTTGATGGGTCCACGAGAAGCCCGCTCCAAACACATGCCGCACGCCATTGACGGCGCAGGTGGTCTGCGCACACCCAAACGATGTCTGGTGCTGGAGGTCATAGCTGAAGAAGAGGCTGCGGTCGCGGCCAATGTGGCGCGCGGCTGAAGCTCCAAAATATTGCGTGTTGTAGCGGAGCGGCGACGAAACTCCCGTGTTACGCGCCCATCCAAACATGAAGGAAGAGTCCCAGTTGCGCGAGATTCCGTAGCTGACTCCGCCCTGTATGCTGTTGGTGTATGCGCCAAATAGCACACCGGAACCTGACGTAAGGTTCCGCAGCACCCCTGCGTGAAGACCGATGCGGCGCATCTGCCAGTCCAGCGTAGCGCGCCCCTGCCATCCCAGACGATCATCATTACTGATGGAAGTCCTGTCGGAAATGAACTGCGGTCCTGCCCCAGCAGAAACGGCAATATGTCCGGTCAGCTTTCTCCCATACAGAAGCCCAACATAGTTGTTCTTGAGCGTTTCCGTAGTACCCGAGAAGCCGAAATTGGAAAAGCCATACTCCACGGCCACTGAATCCACAGGAGACAGCGCGCGATTTGCGCCCAACACAAATCCTGTTTGCGACGTGTCAATCAGCCCGCGATCAGTAAAGTGGAGCAGCCCATAAAAACCTGTCATGGTAAACGTGTTGCGCTCGTCTGGCCGGTAGTCCGCTTCCCCCAAAACAGTGTTGCTTACCCTGCCCGACCGCAGCGTGAGGATGCTCTGGTTCGGAGCGAGGTCAGGCTGCAATGCTGTGGATTCAAGCTGGATATTTCCCACCCCTCCCCACGCACTGGTTGCCGTAATTATGGAACCAAGCCCTTCCATGCCGGTAGCGCCAAAGTTTGAGCCCTGCGAATACTGTGTCTCGTTGTCAAAGAGCAGGTCCCAGGTGCGGAACCTGTTCAGGTGCGAGATGGAGAGCGCATGTGCATTGGTAAACTGCTGCAGCCCTTCCACTTCTGCCCGCGTATCATAACGGACCGCGCCGGCATAGCGAATGCTGGTGCTGGCGCCAAAATAATGGATCAGTTGTAGGTCGCCATTCAGGCTGGAAAAGCCACGATAATGGCTGTTAGCCACCATCTCAGCGTTGGAGTCGAGTATCTGCGCCACCCGGAAGCCGGGCACAAAAAAGCTGTGGCGCGGCCCGCGCGAACCTGTTCCGATAACGCGGCCGCCCGTCAGTGGGCGATCATCGGGCGTGACTGCCATCACGCCATCGGTAGCGTCCGGGGCAGCATCTGCCTGGTCTAACACCACACCATCGCCGTCTTCAGGATGAATGGAGGCCGTCGAGGATTGCTGTTCCTGCTGTTGCGCCATCAGCGCAGTCGCAATCAGAAAGACCCAAAGCAGATAAGGAAATTTACTCACAAAAGATTTCATGGATTGCCTCATGGGACGACCACTGTGTCTCCCGGTTTCAACAGCACGTTCTGGTCCGTGTCCTTGCCCTTGATGACTGCGTCATAGTTAAAAGGCAACTTCTGCTCCTGCCCGTTCTCAGTGCGCAGGACGTAAATTTTCTTGCGGTTCGCAAACGGGGCCAGCCCACCGGCAGCGGAAAGCGCCTGTAATACGGTCATATTCGCCTGAAGGCGCACCATGCCCTGATGGTTGACCAGGCCCATAATGTAGGCCTTGCGGCTGTTCATCTGGGTCACAATGACAGTCACGCTCGGATCGGTAATAAACTTCTTCACCTTTTCGCTTACGTCTGCGGCCAGTTGCGCCGGAGTCAGCCCGGCGGCCTGCACATCATTCAACAGCGGAAGCGAAATCTTGCCATCGGAACGGACAGGCACGGTGGCCGACAGTTCCGGCTCCTTCCACACCGTCACAGCCAGAACATCATCCGCACCAATCAGATACGCCGGGTCGGCCGCATCATTCACCACCGGCTTGTGGGCGCCTGCCTGCACATCTGGGGCCCCCTTGCTTACAAATGTCTGCGCTGACACCGGAACCAGCGTGGACAGTAAGAGCGCAGCATACAATTTCATCTTCCAACCTCCCGGAGGGCCAATCCGTCTCCGCGCCTGTTATGTAGCACGAGGCGTGCCATAGTGCGGCGGCACTTGGAAGTGAGAAAAACTGCTCGAATCGCCTAGTTTTATGAAAATCCGTGGCGAGGCAGGGCCTTCTCGCCCGAAAGACAGCAGGATGGTCCCTTTCTCAAGAGAGAAAAGGCAATATTCTGACCCCGCAATGGAAATCTTTTTCCTATTCCCGGAAAAAGGCGGCACCACGGTATCCGAGAAGCCCGTCCTCCCGTAATCCCTTTATTTTGTGGATTCGTGGCACGCCATGCAGGCCACCGGCGTGTCAATCATGATACGCTGATGGAGTTTGTCCAGTTTCGGGTCGTTGCTGTTGAAGCTCACAACGTTCGCCTGCGCGCCCACGATCCTTTGCTCCAGCACGTCCTTATATTTCCACTGGCCATAAGTAGGTGACAGTTTTGCCTGAGCATAAATCTTCCGGGCCATCTGCCAGTCGCCTTCTTTTACCAGCATGTCACCCATATTCATAAAGAAGCCTTCAAAGTTATGCGGCGCAATCCATGAATTCCAGCACACTCGCCTCGGCCCCTCTGTCGTGGCCTGATGCATAAAGCGGGAAAAATCCGGGTTGTTGCGATCAATCTTTTCGCCAGCACAGCGGTCGAGCGTCTCCCATTGCCAGGCAATCGCTTTTTGGTAGCGTTCAGAGTGGGCAGGCTGCTGGCTCATGACGTACCCGGCAGTAAACAGGTTAAACTCCGGCCAGGCCTTCACTGCGTCAAGCAGACGGTAATATCCATCCCGGGTGAGCTTTTCGTCCTGGTTGATGCTCCCCTCCGCCAGCATCATGCTGGCCAAAAATCCTTGGTATCTTGCCTCATGTGGATTCAGCTTCACGGCTTCCTGAAAATATTTCTGACCAAGCACGATATCGTCTGTGATGGTCGCAGGAGGAGTGTCCAGCCGCGCCATCTCCGACACGCGCCATGTATGTAGAAAGGCCACATGCGCCGCCGTGACCGCGTCCGAGGGGTTGGCCAGATACGCCGCCGTCTCTGCATTCAGCGCCTCGGGAATCTGGTCATAACGGCCGCCATGGAACGTCTCCCAGAAGAGCGCGTCCGCCTTCAGGGCCTCCTGACTCCGCGTCTGGGCCGGCTTTTTCCCCGGCGCTGTCGCCACGGCAACCAATCTGCATCCTGCCAAAGATGCGGTGCCGATCCATACAAGAATCCAGACTGCGTACTTCATGGCCACTCTCCTGTTCCGATGTTACCACTGGAAACATTGATATAATACAGATGTTTCCAGTGTCAACATGGTCGCAAAGAAAAAAGCCGGCACACCATCGCGAAAGCGTGGCTACCACCACGGTGATCTGCGAAACGCACTCATAGACGCAGCGCTGGCCGAAATATCTTCCAATGGCGCGCATTCGCTCAGTCTTCGCGAAGTGGCCCGCAGGGCGGGCGTCAGCCATGCCGCCTCGTACCGCCATTTCCGCAGTAAGGAAGACCTCCTCGCCGCCATTGCTGAGCAGGGCTTCATGATGCTCAGCCAGGCCCTCCAGTCCGCCTTGGACCAGCACCCTGAAGACGCAGTGGCCGCATTGAACGCCAGCGGGGTGGCCTATGTCGAATTCGGGGTCGGCCATCCGGAACATCTGCAGGTAATGTTCGGCGGAATTTTTGGTGGCTTCGATCAGTGGCCTTCATTACAAAAGGCTGCTCAGCACGCATACGAGCTGCTGAGGGGTTCTGTCAGAAAAACTCTGGAGAGCGGCACATTGCATGGCGATGAAGAAACGATCGCAGTGGCGGCATGGTCGCTGGTTCATGGATTGACGCAGCTTATCGCAGGCGGAGAACTGAAGCGCGGAAGACAATCTCCGCGAGGCCTCGCCCAGACGGTGACCGCTTTGCTGGTTAAAGGACTGAGAGTGAAGTCTTAATTCGCTGCTGCCAGAATGGCATCCGCAACCCGCGCAGCTTCTGTCGCTGGACGAACATCATGCACGCGAACGATAGAGGCCCCGCCAAGAATGGCTGCAACCGTGGCAGCAACCGTTGCATTCAGACGCGCTTCCATCGGCGCATCCTTTCCCTGGTAAAGCTGCCTGAGCGCATGCGCCAGAAACGACTTGCGCGAAACCCCGGCAAGCAGCGGTTGCCCAAGTTCCAGCAATTCACTCTGATGCGCAAGCAGTGGATAATTCTCGTCCAGTCGCTTGCCGAAACCATAACCGGGATCAAGGACGATCTTTTCGCGCTCGATGCCTGTCGCAAGCGCGGTTGCGAGCCGTTCTCCCAGACCATCTCTGACCAGAGGCAGGACCTCGTCCGGCTTCAGTGCTGCCTGAGACTTCCACTCGTCAGGCTTGCCGCGCGTATGCATCAGGACTACTCCGCACTTCCATTGCGAGCAGACTGCGGCCATCTCCTGGTCCCACAAAAAGCTGCTCACATCATTCACAATCTCGGCACCGGCCCGCACCGCAGCCACAGCAGTGCAGGCCTTATAAGTATCAATGGAGAGAATGGCGTCTGGTTGTACCTTGCGCAGTCCCTCAATCACGGGTAGCACGCGCGCCTGCTCTTCTTCTGCGGAGACGGTCTGCTGCTGGCCCGGGCGCGTGGATTCGCCGTCAACGTCGAGAATGTCGGCTCCATCCTCGATCATGCGCAAACCTTGCGCAATCGCCGCGTTCATATCAAGAAACTGCCCGCCATCTGAGAAGGAATCCGGCGTGACATTCAGCACACCCATCACCAGCGTCCGCCTGCCGAGTGCCAGCGAGCGGGTGCGCAATTTCCATATTGCGTTGCGGCGGTGCGTGAAGGCCATACGAAGATGCTACACTTCGCGGCAAGGAGAAAAATGCGTATCAAGGCCCGCTCTTCCCTCATTGCATTTTTGCTTGCCCTTTGTTGCACGCTGCCCGTTTTCGCCAAAAAACATCGTGTAAATCATAAACAGCTCGCCGCTGAAATTCAGGCCATCCTAAAAGACCCGATGGTAGCGCGCGCGCATTGGGGCATCTCCGTCGTCCGGCTCGATGGCAGCCCCGTATTCGCGCTGAACGATGAACAGTATTTTCAGCCCGCATCCAACGCCAAACTATTTACCACGGCAACAGCGCTCGCTCTGCTGGGCCCGGATTTCCGCATGAAGACCTATGTCGTCGCAGAAGGGACGCTGGATTCCGGCGGCCGCCTGCGCGGATCACTCCGCCTGATAGGAGGAGGTGATCCTTCCATCTCAGCACGCACGTATCCTTACAACAGTCACTCTGAATTTTCCAAAGACCATCCTCTGCAGGCGCTCGATGATCTGGCCGCGCAGGTGGCCTCAAGCGGCATTCGATCGCTCGACGGCACCCTGGTTGCAGACGATACGCTCTTTACCTATGAGCGCTATGGATCAGGTTGGGGACAGGACGACCTGATGTGGGACTATGGAGCGCCCGCCTCCGCACTCACGGTAAACGACAATACCCGCACCCTTACCATTTCCCCCGGCGCGAATGCTGGCGATACCGCCCTGGCTACATGGGATTTGGCACTGCCAGGCGATTCCTTGCTGCTCAGGAATGAAGTTGTCACCTCCACGGCAGGCACGCCATCGCATCTTGGGTTGGACCGCGAAGTAGACCAGAACGTTCTCCGCGCCTTCGGCTCCATTCCGCAAGGCAGCAAGCCCCAGAACTTTGGCATCACCGTGCAGGACTCGGCTAAGTTTGCAGGCGATATCTTTGCCCAGGCGCTCACCGCAAAGGGTATCCAGATTAGTGGTACGGTGCAGTCGAGCCATCGGCTCTCCGGTGACACGCAGGACTTCAACGCTGAAACACATCAGCCCATAGCATTAAAACCTCTGACCGTAACACAGCTTCCATTTACGCCGCCTGCCAATGCACGCATCGTGGCCGAACGCACCTCTCCGCCGCTGGCGCAGATTGTGACCGTAGTGAACAAAGTGAGCCAGAACCTGCATGCAGAGATATTGCTGCGGCTCCTGGGCAAGGCCGAAGGCGAGGATGGCTCCATCGAACAGGGCGCGCGCGTGGTGCGGCAGTTCCTCACCAGTGCTGGAGTCTCACCCGACGGATTTTTCTTCGTAGATGGCTCCGGCCTGTCGCCGCAGGACGTAATCACTCCGCGCGCAGCGACCACATTGCTGACCTACGCGGCCCGTCAGCCCTGGGGCGAGGTCTATCGCGCATCCCTGCCCGTCGGCGGAGTGGACGGTACGCTGTCAAACCGCTTCAAAAACAGTCCGCTGAAGGGCAAGGTCTTCGCCAAAACAGGAACACTGGCTGAGGTGCATACGTTGAGCGGATACCTCATCGCTGCCAGCGGTCGCACGCTGGCCTTCTCCGTCCTGTGCAACGACCACTCTCCGGTGACTGACAACACCCGGGCCGCAATGGACAAGATTGTCGAGGCGATTGCGGAGGCGAATTAGGACCTTGCGTCTATGTTTGCACGAGGGATCATGTGTCCTACAATGAGAGAAACAACGTGAAACTCGAGTTCGATCCACTTGACTCCGAAAACCCGGAATGGAGCAGCGAGGACGTTGCGAATGCTGTTCCTTTTTCGGGACTTCCAGTCTGCCTGCGCCGTGTATTGTCCTCTGGCAAGCGCAGCCCGCAAAAGTCGCTACCGAAAGAGAAAATCACGGTCCGTCCCTCACCTCAAGTGGTCACTGAGTTTCACGCTATGGGCAAGGGGTGGCAAACAAAAGTGACCAGGCCCTTCAGGATTGGCTGAGACATCATCCGGTGAAAAAGAAAAGCGCTTGAATCCTCACGTGAATCCTCCACGATATGTTTTGGCCTTGGCCCTCTTCGCGGGCGCGCTCATGCTTCCCGGATGCCGTCCGTCCCTGCCGCCCTCAAAGCCTCTCAATCAGCTCACGCCAGAAGAAGCTGCAGGACGGCAGCTCTTCCTCAGCCGCTGCGCGCGCTGCCACCGCACCGACAGCACCGCCGGATTGAACGGCCCGGGGCTGTTCGGCCTCTACCGCAAAAAGTATTTGCGCAACGGCGCTCCAGCCAATGATGACCGCGTGACCGACATTATCGAGCACGGACGCGGCATGATGCCCGCCATGGGGAATACCATGGATGAGAAACAGTTGCAGGCGCTGCTCGCCTATCTGCATACGCTATGACCAAACAGATCACCGGACCCCTCCCCGGAATGGCCGTCATCTCGCTCTGGATGCTCATTCTCTGCGGTATTGGCCTGTACGGCGTCATCACCCGCCATTTCCCCTGGATGGTGATCGTACTCTGCGCGCTCTTTGCCGCCGCCGCCAGCGGACTGCTGCAACAGCGCCGCTGGGGATGGGCCCTCACTCTTGCCGCCGCCTTCCTCTCCATGTGCTACGGAACATATATGGTCTTCCATCTCCACCAACTTCAACTCATGCTCATGGTCGTAGTCAACCTGATTTTCTTCCTCTACCTGGTGCGCCCTGAGGTCATCGAACGGCTGCGCTAGTAAAACAGATGGTCATCGCAGTGACCTTCCCCGTAAACTTCCAGCGAACGATGGAACGCTCAAACTCAAGCCCACAAGCGCGCCTGTTAAGGCGTATTACGAGACGCTAGAAAAATTCGGCAAACTCGACTTCGATAACGAAGGCAATCTGCGCCACGCCTTTGAAACATTGCTGGTAAAATGCGCGAAGCAGTTTGACTGGACTGTCGTCCCCGAATACCACCTCACCCGCAAAGGCAAGCATCCGCTCCGCCTTGATGCAGCCCTCCTCGACGCCTTCAACCTTCCGCGAGGCTATTGGGAGGCCAAAGACAGCAAGGACGACCTCCGCGCAGAAATGAACAAGAAGTTTGCCGTCGGATGTCCGCCTCGAAACTGTGAAATTGGTCGGAGGTTGCAGATGCTTTTACTGCAATAAACCACTTTGCCTCACCTGAGTGATAAAGTTCCATCCATGCGCAGAATCAGGTTTGCAGTTTGCAGCATAGCTCTCGGCGCTGCTTTCAGCGCAGCACTGCCCCAGTCGGCGAGCACCACCAAAATGGAAGCCCGCCTCCGCCTGATCTACGCGCAAAACGACTGGAAAGCCGACCCCAACAAACCGGCCGTGCGCACGAAATATTACCGCGCGCTGCTTGAGCGCAACCTCACGCCCGAGCAGGAAATCACCGTCCGGCTCGAGCTGGGCAAGGAGCTTCTGCGCGCCGGAGAAAGCGCCGCATCCGTAGACGAACTCGAAAAGCTCCGCAAATTCTCCACCATGCCCCCCGAGGTCGAACGCGACTGGCACCGCAGCCTGGGCGTGGCCTATCTGCGCCTCGGTGAGCAGGAAAACTGCAACGACATGCACATGCAAATGTCCTGCATCTTTCCCATCAAAGGTTCAGGCATTCACATGCGCACGCGCGGGGCCGAAGGAGCCGTCCGCGAATACACGTGGCTGCTCGAACATGACCCGAAAGACGACATCGCGCGCTGGCTGCTGAACATCGCCTATATGCAATTGGGGCAGTATCCGGCGAAGGTTCCGAAGCAATGGTTGGTTCCCGAAAGCCGCTTTGCATCGGAATACGACATCAGTGAATTTCCCGACGTTGCGCCGCAGGCGAATCTGGGAGTAACAGAACATGCAGGGGGCATCATCGTCGAAGACTTCGATGGTGATGGCTTGCTCGATATTATGCTGTCTTCCTCCGGGCCGCTCGACCCGATGCACTTCTTCCACAACAACGGCGACGGCACCTTCAGTGACCGGACCCACCAGGCCGGACTCACAGGAGAACTCGGTGGGCTCAACATCGTTGAAACGGACTACAACAACGATGGCCACCCGGATGTGCTCGTGCTGCGCGGAGGGTGGTGGGACAAGTTCGGCGAATACCCGATGTCGCTGCTAAAAAACAATGGCGACGGCACGTTTACTGACGTGACCGAAGAGGCCGGGCTGCTCTATAACGGTCCCACGCAGACCGCGGCCTGGGCCGACTACGACAATGACGGATGGCTGGACCTGTTTGTGGGGCGCGAGCGGCGCCCATCGCTACTCTTCCACAACAATCACGACGGCACATTCACCGAAGTTGGCGCAGCGTGCGGCGTGGCGAATCTCGGTTATGTAAAGGGCGTGGCCTGGGGTGATTCCAACAATGATGGGCGCCCTGATCTCTATATCTCTGTCCAGGGCGGCAATAATCGCTTCTTTCGCAACGAGACCGCGCAGGGAGGTAGCTGCAAATTTGTGGACGCCACCGCGCAGGCGCACCTGACCGACCATGGCGACCACTTTGCTGCGTGGTTTTTTGACTATAACAACGACGGCTGGCCTGACATTCTCGACCTGGGCTACTACACTCTGACGCTGAACGATGTAGGGGGCTTTCAAGTAGGCCATCCTTTTCATGCAGGCACTCCGCGTCTCTATCTCAATAACCACGACGGAACATTCACGGAGATAGCGAAAGAGGTGCATCTGGACCGCGCCATCCTTCCCATGGGCGCAAACTTCGGCGATCTCGATAACGATGGATGGCTCGATGTTTATCTGGGCACCGGAGAGCCGGAATACGAAGCGCTGCTGCCCAATCGCATGTTCCGCAACCACAACGGCAAAGACTTTCAGGATGTGACCACTTCCGGCGGCTTCGGCCATCTTCAAAAGGGCCACGGCATTGCCTTTGCCGACCTTGAAAACAATGGCAATGAAGATGTGATTGAAGAAATGGGCGGCGCTTTTCCCGGTGATACCTATCAACCCGTGCTCTACCGCAACCCCGGCCACGGCAATCACTGGATCACGCTTACGCTCGAAGGCGTACAGACCAACCGCGCGGCCTTCGGCGCCCGCATTTCGCTCACCTTTCGCGACCAGGGTACAGTGCGCCACGTGTATCGCACCATTGGATACGGCTCCAGCTTTGGAGGCAATCCTCTGCGTCAGCACATCGGTCTCGGCAAAGCGACATCCGTCGAAAAGATAGAGATATTCTGGCCAGTTTCAGGAACCACACAAAGCTTCACGAATGTTCCGGCAGACCGAGCATTTCATGTAAAAGAAGGTGCAGCAAAGCTCGCTCAAGCGGATTACAAGCGGTTTGCATTTGATGTCCTGCCGAAGTGAAGCGCCGCCTGAAACCATGATGGCCATGGGCCCGGCGGGCCATGACCCTGTACAATAGAAGATTGCCATGGCCACCGCAGCCGATTTAGTACAGATTGATCTCGCTCCACGCAAACCTGCTCCCAAGCCGGAATGGCTGAAGGCGCGCGCGCCTATGGGCGACAATTACCACAATCTGAAGAAACTCGCGCGCAGCCTGAATCTGCATACCGTCTGCGAATCGGCGCACTGCCCCAACATTGGCGAGTGCTGGAACCACCGCACCGCCACCTTCATGATGCTGGGCAATACATGCACGCGCCGCTGCGGGTTCTGCGCGGTCCCAAAAGGCCGCCCAGACGCAATTGATTTCGACGAGCCCCGGCGTGTGGCCGAAGCCGTCGCTACACTCGGGCTGAAGTTTGCTGTCATCACCAGCGTCAATCGTGATGATGATATTCTAGGCGGCGCCCGCGCCTTCGCACTCGTCATTGACGAAATCCGCAAGCAGGCGCCTGGCTGCCAGATAGAAGTCCTTGTTCCCGACTTTCAGGGCAATGAAGAAGCCATCCGCACCGTCATCGAAGCGCGCCCGGAAATCCTGAACCACAATACGGAAACAGTTCCGCGCCTTTACCGCGCCGTTCGTTCTGGAGCACGCTACGAGCGCACTTTGCGCCTGTTGGAATACGCAAAGGAGCTGGACCCAACCGTCACCACCAAGTCCGGCGTAATGGTTGGCCTCGGTGAAGAGATGGACGAGTTGCTTCAGGTCTATCGCGACCTGGCCGCAGTAGGTACAGACGTCCTCACGATTGGTCAATACCTGCGGCCCTCAAAAGACCACCTCCCGATGGCCCGTTACTACACGCCCGATGAGTTCGCCTCCATGAAGCAGGAAGCGCTGAAGATGGGCTTCCGCCACGTCGAGTCAGGCCCGCTGGTGCGCTCGTCTTATCACGCACACGAGCAGGCGAATGCCTCTGGCGTCACTGTTCTGAATTAAGGTTTTCTTAAGGTTTCTAATCTCGTAGGACTCCCATTCCACGCATTTACATTTTTTTCATACCCTCCTCGGCCCTTTTCACCTGATCATTCTCATGTACCTCAACAGCAGAGCAATTCTTCATCACATTCGTGCTCAAAGGACATCTGCATGCGATCTTATAAGCTCGCCTTTCTTTTTGTAATTGCCTGTACCTTGATCTATTACCCTGCCTTCGCCCAACAGGTGCTGGGAACAATCAGTGGAACCGTGGCAGACACTTCGGGTGCAGTTCTGGGCCAGACATCGGTAACAGTCACTAATCTACAGACCGGGGCCACCCGTCAGCTTTCGACCCAGAATAACGGCGCATACGCGGTTCAGGATCTGCCAATCGGTTCCTACTCGCTCGTTTTCACTCATAGCGGCTTTGAGACACAGACATATCCTGCAATCCAGGTACAGGCCGGACGTACAGCCACGGTCAACGTCCAACTCAAGCCGGGTTCCGTCAGTACCTCAGTGGAAGTAACGGCGAACCCCATGCTGAACATGACCGACACGACCAACGGCTATGTTCTGGACCACACAGAAGTGCAGCAGACACCGCTGGCCACGGGCAGCTTCACTCAGCTCGCCGTGCTTTCGCCCGGAGTAAGTGCGGAATTTATTAATGGAACAGGTACCAACGAAGGCATGGGTAATCAGCCTATCTGGGCCAATGGACAGCGCGATACAGACAATACCTTCCAGTTGAATGGCATTGATACAGGAAATCTGTTCAACGGCAAGAGCACCAGCCAGGTGGCCTCTGGCCGCGTTGTTCCTAATACGGGAGAGAACTTCACTGCGAACAATCCGGGCGGCGTGCAGACCAGCACTTCCGTGTATGACGCGATCGGCAACGCCTTGCCCACACCTAGTCCGGAAACCGTACAGGAGATACAGGTAAACACCTCCATGTACGACGCTTCGCAGGGCGCAACCAGCGGCGCACACATTGATGTCACCACGCTTTCAGGTACCAACGATTACCACGGCCAGGCGTATCTTTACCGCCAGACCGATTGGTTGAACGCCGCGCCCTTCTTCTACAAGCAGAACAGCGTGCACTATGGCGGCATCATTCCGGACAACCAGGTTGTGCCACAGCTTCATCGCTTCACATCCGGGGCCACGCTGGGCGGCCCGATCGTAAAAAACAAGCTCTTCGGCTTTCTTTCCTACAATGCCGTGCGCGTGAGTGACCAATTGAACGGCACGCAGGAGCTGTTTCTCCCCTACGGCCTTACAGACGATCGCAGCGAAACGGGCATCATCAATGCCGTGAACTCTACTCTGAATGGAGGCACCTTTACCGGCACGCTCAATCCAGCCGCAGTCAAATTACTGCAATTCAAGCTGCCGAATGGCAAGTACCTCGTACCTTCTGTAGGACCGAACGCTCAAGCTGAGCTTGAGGCCAACCATCCGGACGCGATCCTCTTTGGACATTCCACCTTCAGCGCGGATATGGTCAATGGCAACTTCGATTACAACCTAAGCAAAGCCGATACACTCTCTGCCCGTTACTACTGGCAGCACGATCCCACCACGAATCCTTTTACCAGCAGCAATGTGGATGGTTTCACGCAGCGGCTGGATGCTGGCGGACAGGTGGGCGCTCTGACCAACTCATATACTCCGTCTTCGCACTTCAGCACGCAGCAAACCATCGGCTATTCGCGGTTGAAGGTCTATTCCACCAATGACCAGCCCCTGACGGCGCAACAGGCCGGAATCAACCTCTTTGGCTACTCTACGTTTCCCGGAATCCGCCTGAACCACGTCAACGGAATTACCAGCAACGGACTTAAACTGGGTCCCACAAGTGAGTTCTACAAAAATGGCGTCTTCCAGAACCGAATCGAGCCTTCAGCCAATGCTATTGCCACACTCGGACGCCACACACTCACCTTTGGCGGTAATTATTCCTTCACCCAGCTGAACATCCGCAACCGCCGCCAGAACACGGGCATCGTCACCGTCAACACATTTGAAACGTTTGCAGCAGGGACGCCGCTCGTAAGCAACAATTCGACCTTTCTCCAGGGCGCTTCCAACCGCTACTACCGCGCTAACACCATCGGCGTATTCGTGCAGGACAAGTGGCAGCTGCACCCCAACCTGAGCGTCACCGGCGGCGTCCGCTTTGATTACGATGGCCCGCTCGTAGAGAAATATGGCAACCTCTTCAGCTTTGACCCTACGCGTTATTCGTATGACTTCGCGACAGACATCATCACCAATAACGGCTTCATCATTGCCGGAAATAACAAGCAATATCACACTCCCGGTGTCAGCGATTCCACTCTGAAGAACCTGCAATATGGCATTGCTCCGCGCATTGGCTTTGCCTGGGGCCCAGGCTGGAACCATGGCAAGGTGGTCTTTCGCGGCGGCGTCGGGCTCTACTACAACCGCGGCGAATACTTCACCTACTTTTCACCCGGCGCGGGCAGCGGGACCAGCGGCCCATTTGGCGTTACGCAGGAGCCGCCCTTTGTAGTGCCGGTAAACGCGCCTAAAGGGGCAACCCTGTCCAACCCCTTCGGAACAGTGGAACCCAATCCGCCGACAGGAAACCCTCAGGACTTCTCCAATTACCTGCCGAACCGCACGGCCATCCAGAACGGCGCGCAGACATATCCCTTCGGCGCGTATGACATTCACAATAAGCTGCCCTACACAGAGAACTGGACCCTCGACATGCAATGGCAGTTGCGCCGCGACATCGCCTTGGACATCGGTTACGTTGGCAATCGCGGACGGCATGGCGTCATTCCCGTCCCTTTCAATCAACCGCTTCTCGCCAGTGCGGCAAAGCCAGTAAACGGCGAAATCTACAACTACGGCTACCAGACAACGGACACGAACGGAAACAATCTGACCACCGAGCCATACAACACCTACGATGGCGGCAACTCTGATTTGCGTGTTCCTTACATCGGGTACAGCATCAATTCCGTGACTTATAAGGCAGCAGGCAATTCCGCCTATGACGCGCTCCAGGCGCATGTGCAGAAGCAGATGGGCCACGGCCTGCAATTCGGCGTCTCTTACACTTTCTCGCATTCGCTCGATGAGCAAAGCGGGCTGGGCCTGTTCTATAACGGCAGCAATCCGCTCAACCTGCGCAGCGGCTACGCTTCATCAGACTTCGACCGCACGCACATCATCAACTTCAACTACGTCTATCAGCTTCCTAACCTCGTCCGCGGCAGAAACTGGATCAGCAAACTCACAAATGGCTGGGGCATTCAGGGCATCACTGTCCTGCAAAGCGGTCAGCCGTATAGCATTGAGGATTACTCCGGCGCGGTGGCCAGTCTCTACTACGGCCCGAGCGATGGCATCACCAACCCTATCATTCCGCTTGCTCCCGGGTATTCGCCGCATCGCGCACTCACGAGACACAGCGGCGCATTTCAGGATTCTTCCGGCACACCTATTCCCGCGTTGAACGACTCCGCCTTCTACGTTCCTTTCGTGCAGCCGGGGCAAAAAGGAGTGCCACCTTGTGGCGTGAGTACAGCAGGCGCGCCCGTATGCGACGTCTTTGAGACGGACTTTGCCGGAGATGGACAGCGCAACGTTTTTCGCCAGTCCTTCCAGAAACGAGCGGACATCTCCCTCGTCAAGACCTTCCCAATTACCGAGCGCTTTTTGCTCAAGTACACCTTCGACGCTTACAATGTGACAAACACGTCAAGCTTCGACATTCCCAACAACTCCATAGGCACCGGTAACGGAGGCAATGGATTTAGCTACGCGCAGGTCATGTACGACTCTACCCAATCCACCATCGCCAATCAGCAGGGTGTTTACAGCATTCTGAGCAACGGACAGGTCAGCCCCGGCCTGGGCCTCGGTGTAGTACAGCAGACCATCGGCAGCCCAAGGCAGATACAGATGTCATTGCGGCTGATCTACTGAGCGAATGCACGGCGCGCGGCAGCAATGGTCATCTCTACATCGGCCATGCTGTGCGCCGTGCTCACAAATGCGGCTTCAAACTGCGATGGAGGCAGCCACACACCCTGTTCCAGCATGGTGCGATGAAACCGCGCGAAGGCCGCCGTGTCAGAAGTAGCGGCAGAGGCAAAGTCCGTGACCCGCTCGCGGGTGAAGAACCACGTAAACATGGAGCCTGCACGGTTCGTCGTAACCGGAACACCGGCTTTTTTTGCTTCAGCGGCCACGCCATCTGCAACGCTGGACGCCAGTCGTTCCAGCAGCGGATAAACCTCGCCCCGATGCTCCTTCAGGTAACTTAGCGTGGCTATGCCTGCCGCCATGGCCAGCGGATTTCCGCTGAGCGTTCCAGCCTGATAGACCGGCCCAAGCGGAGCCAGTATATCCATAATTTCAGCGCGTCCGCCGAATGCGCCGCAAGGCAGGCCGCCTCCCAGAATCTTTCCCAGAGTCGTCAGGTCTGGCCGAATACCATACAGTTCCTGCGCGCCGCCCAATGAAAGACGAAACCCTGTGATTACCTCATCGAAGATGAGCAGTGCGCCTTGCTGCTGCGTAATTTTGCGGAGCGCCTTCAGGTAGCCCTCCGCTGGGGGCACGCAGCCCATGTTGCCTACGACCGGCTCAACAATTACACAGGCAATCTGGTTTGGATGCGCCGCAAAAGCTGCTTCCACTGCGGAAACATTGTTGTAAGGAAGCGCCAGCGTGAAATGCGCGACTTCCTCCGGCACACCAGCGGACCCGGGAATACCAAACGTCGCTACGCCTGACCCCGCCTTCACCAGAAGCCCGTCGGCATGCCCGTGGTAGCATCCTTCAAACTTGACGACATATTTTCGCCCGGTAAACGCCCGCGCCAGACGAAGGGCCGTCATCGTGGCCTCTGTTCCGGAGCTGACAAAGCGCATCTTTTCAATCGAAGGAAAAGCCTGGGCAACGATCTCCGCCAGGTCCGCCTCCGCCGGAGTAGACGCTCCAAAGCTCGCACTGGCCGCCGCCGCTTTCTGGATGGCCTCCACCGCCGGAGAAAAGGCATGGCCCAGAATCATCGGCCCCCACGAGCCGAAATAATCGAGATACTGGTTCCCATCGGCATCCCAAAGAGATGCGCCTGCTGCTTTCACAACAAACGGAGGATTGCTGCCTACGGCACGAAAGGCGCGCACCGGCGAATCTACTCCGCCGGGAAAAAGTTTTTCTGCGCGCGACTGCAAAGCAAGGGAGCGGTCGAGTTGCATCACCCTTCAGTATACGGGTGCGCATCCTCTCATTACGATTCACGCACGCTGATGCCCAGCGCGCGCATTTTGCGGTACAGATGACTGCGCTCCAGGCCCAGTGCTTCAGCAGCGCGGCTGATATTTCCGTGGCACTCGTCCACTTTCTTGAGAATATAATCGCGCTCGTAGGCTTCGCGCGCCTGCTGCAGTGACGTGAAATCTTCATTACGTCTGCCTGTCCCGCGATGTGCCAGCATGGGCAGGTGCTTCCGCTCGATCCGCAAGGCATGCGGATTCAGGATCAGGATACGTTCCATCAGGTTTTTCAGCTCGCGCACATTTCCTGGCCAATGGTATTGCTTGAGCGCGTCCATTGCGTCATCGGCAATTTCCATACGCGGACGCCCATACTGCCGCCCAAATTCGCGCAGGAATTCACGCGTCAGCAGCGGAATGTCTTCCTTGCGGTCGCGCAGCGGCGGCACGTAAAACGGAATCACGTTAAGGCGGTAGAAGAGGTCCTCCCGGAAGTTTCCCTTTGCAATTTCCTCTTCAAGGTTCTTGTTTGTTGCTGCAATCACCCGGACATCTACGTTCATGGCGTGCGCCGCGCCAACCGGTGTAAAGCGCTGCTCATCGAGCGCGCGCAGCACTTTGGCCTGCGTCTTCAGGCTCATATCGCCCACTTCATCCAGAAAGAGCGTGCCGCCGTCAGCGCGTTCAAACGTGCCTCGCTTTTCTGGAGCTCCCCCCGGCACCGCATGGTTCCGATATCCGAACAGCTCGCTTTCAATAAAGTCCTCGGGGATAGCAGCGCAGTTCAGCTCCACAAAAACGCGGTCTCGGCGCAGGCTCTCCGCATGGATCGCGCGGGCAATCAGCTCTTTTCCGCTGCCGGATTCGCCATAAATGAGCACGCGCCCATTGGTCGGCGCCATCAGCTTGATCTGCTGGCGCAGGGCCTTCGCAGCGACGCTTTCCCCTGTAATCGCAGCATGCAGTGAGAGCTGTCGCTTGAACTCTTCGTTCTCACTGCGCAGCCTCCTGGCTTCAATCGCGTTTTTTACCACGATCAGCGTGCGTTCAAGCGAGAGCGGCTTCTCGAGAAAATCAAACGCGCCTAGTTTTGTTGCCCGCACCGCGGACTCAATGGTGCCGTGACCAGAGATGATGATGACCTCCGGCTTATTGTCAGAATCAAGCGAGCGAATCTCGTTCAGAACCTCTAGCCCGTCGCGGTCCGGCAGCCAGATGTCCAGCAGCATCACGTCATAGGTCACGTCGCGCAGCAGCACCAGCGCTTCCGTTGCAGATCCGGTGCTGGCTACAGCGTAGCCATCTTCCTGCAGGATCTCCTCAAGGAGCCTGCGGATGTCCGCTTCATCATCCACAATCAGAATATGTTTCATGAAGCCGTCATGCCTGCCGCTGTTTGAATTGGATCCGGGCTAAGCGGCAATTCGATAATAAACCGCGCGCCCGTCGGATAATTCTGCTCCGCGCGAACGGAGCCCTGATGGTCCTGAATGATCTTCGCCGCAATGGCGAGACCCAGCCCCGTGCCGCGCTGCTTGGTCGAAAAATAAGGTAGAAAGAGCCGCTCGCGCGTTTCATCCGTCAGGCCGTGACCTGTATCGGAAACAACAATCTCCGCCATCTCGCGGTGGTCCGCATAACCAGTGGTAATGGTCAGAATACGCAGACGGCAGTCCTGCATCGCCTCGGCGGCATTATCAATCAGATTGGCCAGCGCACGCTTCAGCGCTTCCGCATCGGCCATCACCTGCGGTAACCCGGAAGTAAAATGCGTGTCAATGTGGATCGAGTGGAGTCGGCCCTCAAACAGTCGCAGGGCGCTTTCAACAATGTTGTTAAGGTCGGCCGGCTTTGGCTGTGCCGTGGGAAACTGCGCTAGCGCCGCGAACTGGTCAACCAGCCTGCGCAGCGTTTCCACTGAACTCAAAATAATGTCGCTGCATGAACGAATGACGCTGTGTGACTCAGGCGTGTTCCGCTCCACATGCCGTTGAATGCGCTCCGCGGAAAGCGATATGGGCGTCAACGGGTTCTTGATCTCATGCGCAACCCGCTGGGCCACTTCCTTCCATGCCATCTGGCGCTGCGCCTGCAAAAACTCCGTAATGTTCTCAAGCACCAGCACAGACCCGCGCTTGTCATGCCCCAGGTGCAGCATCGCCATCGTTGCCGACAAATCAAGCTTCCCCTTCGCGCTGCGCATCTCAAACTCGGTGGAAGCCACGCCCATGCGTTGTGCGCGGCGCGACAGCAGTGTCAGCTCGCTGACAATCTCCTCTGGAAAAATTTCAGAAAGCACCAGGCCCTTCAGCAAGGGTGGCACACCCTGGGGCAGCAAATCAGCAAATGCCTGGTTCGCCTGCGTGATGCGCAGTTCAGGATCAAGTGTGACCACTCCGCCCGGAATCGTCTCAAGGATCGTTTCCAGCTCGCGGTGGCGCTCTTCCAGCGTTGCATTCGCTTCAAACAGTTGTTTCGTAGACTGCTCTGCGACCAGGCGGCTCTGCTCCAGATCAGCGGCCATGCGATTGAACGATTGCAGCAGTTCTCCCAGCTCCTCCGTGGCAGAAATCGTCACGCGCTGATGATAGTGCCCCTCAGCAATCTCATCCATCGCCTCTGCCAGGTTCTCCAGCGGACGCGTAATCTGCTTTGAGAAGAACCATGCCAGCCAACTGCTCGCGAAAAACGTAAGCGCAGTCAGCAAAAGAAGCAACAGAAGATATGTACTCCGAATACTGCGCCTCTCGCGGTAGACAGCCCAGTACTGCGCCGTACCCTTGCGAATATCAGCGACCGTGCTGCTAAGGCCGGAAGGCATTGGCAGCCCCACAATAATCACTCCGCCGCCAGACATCGTCGCCATACCCAGCGCATATTCCGTATCACCAATCGTGAGCACCGGCTCATCGGTGCGCTGCGCCGCCTTGCGAATCACATCGGCGAGTTGCTGCGTGGATTTCGTTTCTGTGGAAGATGCGTCGAGCCATGTTTGCACCTTTACCGGCTGTACCGTCTGTGGCAGTTGATATTGCGCTACTGTCGCATCATCACGATAGATAACAGTGAAGCCGCCCTGCAGCGTAATACGATGCGTGCGAATCTCATCAAGCAGGGCACTCGTGTTTCCTGCCTGAAAATTCAGCGCGACCGATTCCGAGCGCGCCAGCGATTCCGCCTCTGCCCGCGCGTTCTGCGTCGCGTAATGCGATAGCTCCAGCGCAATCCGCGTCGAGTCCTCACGCAACTGCGAGACCGGCTGCGAGAACCACCGGTCAATTGAGCGGTTCATCAGCCCAAAGCTGAAGAAAAACATAAACGACGCCGGGGCAAACGACAATAACAACGCACCCACCAGCATTCGCGAGCGCAATCGCGAGCCAAGCACCCGGCTGCGCCGGTCGGCATACACCTTCAGCACATTGCGCGAAAACAGCACCAGCAGCGTGAGGAACAGCAGAAAGACAATGACCGAGAGCGACGTAAACAGAAAGATCGCCCCCACACTGTGCGGATACAGGAATGCATTCAGGTTGAAGGCATTGAGCGCAGCAAGCAATAGCAGGAGCAGGAGCACCAATGCCCCCAGAACAGCAATGACTACGCGCTTGTGCTTGGTCGGCATCTGATTTCCAGATTATAGGCCGCCCGCGCGGCGGTAGAAGCCACGCGCAACCCGGCAAAGCGCTTCGCGCATCGTAAAACTTGCTATGCAAGTTCACAGAAAGTCCCTCCCCCTCCTCACGCTCGCCCTGTTGCTCGTGGCAGGCGGATGCAACAAGAAATCAGACCAGCCAGCACAGGAACAACCTCCGGCGCAAAATCAGCCGGCCGCCGAATCGGTGCCTCCGGCGCCCCCGGATGCGTCCGCGTCATCACAATCACCTGCCGCAGCTCCGAGCGTTGCTACTGCTCCTCAACGCGCCGCAGTAGCTGCTCCCTCTCCGGCCGTCCAGCCGCTGGTCATCCCGGCAGGAACGCGCATTCGCGTGTCGTTGAGGCAGACCCTCGGATCAAAAATCAGCCAGCCGGGTCAGAGCTTCAGCGCGACCGTTGTGGATCCGGTGGTGGTGAACGGAGTCACTGTGATTCCCGCGGGAGCGCCCGCCAGCGGGACCGTTGTTGCGGCACACGCGCTCGGCCGCTTTAAGGGCGCCGCCGAACTCGCGATTCGTCTGGATACCGTGCGCGCCAACGGCAATACCTACTCTATCGCAACCAGCACGGTCGAACGCTCCGAGAAAGGCAAAGGCAAGCGCACCGCTGGATTTATCGGGGGCGGCGCTGGTCTCGGCGCCCTGATAGGTGGACTCGCAGGCGGTGGCAAAGGTGCGTTGATCGGCGGCCTGGCCGGGGCCGGCGCAGGCACGGCCGGGACTGCCTTCACAGGCAACCGGCAGATCGTAATTCCCGCAGAGACACTCCTGACATTCCGCCTCGAACAGCCCGTGACCTTGCGGCGGTGATACTGTTTGAACGCGCACGACTGGTTCGTGTTTGCGTGATGTCATCCTTGAATCTGCGCTGGTATGCGCTTTTGAGGGGTCATCCTGAGCAAAGCGATCGAAGGGGGCGCAGTCGAAGGACCCGCACCGAAGGTGCGATTTGTTGCGCAACAACCCTTCGCAGGATGCAAAAAACAGAACGGTCACACATCCCCCATCCTTCCCGAAGGAAAGGGTGGGAAAGGTCAAATCCCCAGCAGCTCGGGTATTCCATCCTTTCGCAAAGAAGAGAAAGGATGGAATACCACGCCTACGCCAGCAGTTCCCGCACAGCCTTCCAGCTCTTCTTCTGCGACACAGCCACAGGCTCGCAGGTAAGCGTGCCTTCATACGTATTCACACCATCCCGAATCCCATCGTCAGAAAGAATCGCCTTCTTCGCGCCCATCTGCGTCAGCCGCATCACGTAAGGAAAGGTCGCATTCGTCAGCGCCAGCGTAGAAGTGTTTGGCACAGCCGCAGGCATGTTGGTCACGCAGTAGTGCACCACCCCGTTGACCTCATACGCAGGATTGCTGTGCGTCGTCGGCTTCGCGGTTTCAATGCAGCCGCCCTGGTCAATGGCCACGTCTACAATCACTGCGCCCTTCTTCATCTTCGCCACCATCTCTTTGGTCACGATTTTGGGCGCGGCCGCCCCTGGAATCAGCACGCCACCGATCACCAGATCTGCCTCCTGCACAGCACGCGAAATATTGTAGGAATTCGACGCAAGAGTAAAGACCTTTCCGTTAAAAATATCGTCGAGCTCGCGCAAACGGTTCAGGTTCAGGTCCACAATCGTCACCTTCGCCCCCATCCCAATGGCAATCTTTGCAGCATTCGTGCCCACAATGCCGCCGCCAATAATGCACACATTCGCCGGAGGAACTCCGGGAACGCCGCCCAGCAGCAGTCCGCGTCCGCCCTTCTCTTTCTCAAGATAAGAAGCGCCCACCTGCACAGACATACGTCCTGCAACCTCGGACATGGGCGTAAGCAGCGGCAGTGTGTCCGCCTTGTCGCGGATCGTCTCATAAGCAATGGCGATGACCTTCTTTTCGAGCAGCTTTTCCGTCAGCACTGGAATAGGCGCCAGATGCAGATAGGTAAAGAGCACGAGCCCTTCACGGAAAAACCCGTATTCCTTTTCGATGGGCTCTTTTACCTTGACCACCATGTCAGCATTGCCCCAGACATTGTGGGCCGAGCTGGCAATCTCCGCGCCTGCGGACTGGTATTCGTCGTCAGTAAAGGCAGAAAGCTCGCCCGCATGCGTCTCAACCAGGACCTTATGTCCAGCTTCAGTCAATGCCTTCACACCGGCAGGCGTAATGCCAACGCGGCTCTCGTGGTCTTTAACTTCCTTCGGTACTCCGATGATCATTGCTTTCCTCTCGCTTAGCCAGCTTGTTAAAACCAGCGTATTGCTGGCCTGTTCAGGTATTGCTTGCACAACTTCTTCCAGTACGTGTAGCGACGTGTAGAGCTTCTTTGTCTGTTTGAATGTTGCGGAATCTGTTTTTATCCTTTCAAGGAAGTGGCCACTGCTTTGTGCAGGTCGTCTCGAAAGCTGGCGGCCCAACTGATAGTTGTCTGTTTTCGTAAATTTCGATGGGGTTCTGGCCTGAAGTAATGACGGCGCGAAACAAAAAACATTGATGTGCCAACCGTCCTCGAAATTGGGCGTAAATCACATTGTCAATTTCATCGAGCATCGCAGATGTACATATCCCTTTGAGCCATGCGGCAAACTCTTCCGGATTTTGGAGAGCATCTGGCCATGTGCTTGGGAGCCAGGGCACAACTTTTTGTGGCGGCGTAAGGAATGCTCCCGGCACCGGCATAGGAACTGATCGGCTTGCCTCATTCGGATAGCTCATATGCCTACAGAGGCGCTTAATGTGCCCATCATGGATTCAATCAATCTGCGCCCGTTGCAGTTTGTCTGAATAATCCACGTACACGGACTTCCACGTCGTATAAAAATCAAGCGCGCCCGTGCCGCCTTCGCGGTGTCCGTTGCCCGTCTGCTTTACGCCGCCAAAAGGCAAATGTACTTCCGCCCCAATCGTCGGCGCGTTGATGTACGTAATGCCCGCTTCGAGGTCGCGTATCGCGCGGTAAGCATTGTTGACATTGCGCGAATACAGCGCCGTTGAAAGCCCGTATTTGATGCTGTTGGCAATTTCCAGCGCTTCGTCAAAGCTGCTGCACTCAATCAACGACACAACCGGGCCAAAGACCTCCTCCTGCGCAATCCGCATCTCCGGCTTCACCTCGGAAAAGACCGTCGGCGCAAAAAATGTCCCATTGGCATACGCGCCTTCCGTCAGGCGTTTTCCGCCGCAAAGCAGCTTTGCGCCTTCCTGCTGCGCAACCTCGCAGTATTTCGTCGAGGTCTCAATCTGCTGCTCATTCACCTGCGGGCCCATCTCAACTGACTCATCCAGACCATCACCAACCTTGAGCGCCTTCGCCCGTGCCACCAGCTTCTCAGTAAATTCAGCCGCAATGCTCTTGTGCAGGATAATGCGGCTCGTCGCCGTGCAGCGTTGCCCCGTCGTGCCAAACGCCCCCCAGACGGCCCCATCCAGCGCCAGATCAAGGTTCGCATCGTCCAGCACAATCATCGCGTTCTTGCCGCCCATTTCCAGCGAGCACGGCTTGAAATTGGCCGCAGCTACCTGCCCCACCAGGCGTCCCACTTCCGATGATCCGGTAAAGGACACGGCATGCACCCCGGGATGCTCCACCAGCGGCGCGCCCGCCTCCGGACCAAAGCCAGTGACGATATTGACCACGCCTTTGGGCAGCCCGGCGTCTATCAATGTCTGCACCAGGTTGAAGGTCGAAAGCGGCGTGTCTTCCGCTGGCTTAATGACGCAGGTGTTTCCGCAAACCAGCGCAGGAAACAGCTTCCAGGAAGGAATCGCCATCGGAAAGTTCCACGGCGCAATCATGCCGCAGACACCCACCGGCATCCGCACGGACATGGCAAACTTGTTCGGCAGCTCAGACGGAGTGGTTTGCCCAAACAGACGGCGGCCTTCTCCGGCCATGTAGTAGGCCGTGTCAATCGCCTCCTGCACATCGCCGCGCGTCTCTGCCAGGACTTTGCCCATTTCGCGGGTCATGTCCTTGGCATACTGCTCCTTGCGCTGCTCCAGCAGGTGCCCGGCGCGGTAAAGAATCTCGGCCCGCTTGGGCGCAGGAACCAGCCGCCAGGTCTTGAAGGCCTCCGCCGCCGCTTTCACCGCCGCATCCACATCGTCCGCGCCCGAAGACTGGAACTCGCCAACCACATCGTTCTTGTTCGCCGGACTGCTGTTCAGGAAAGTCTTTCCCGTCTTTGCCGCGACCCATTCGCCGCCAATCAGGTTCTTATAAAGCTTGTGTGACATAAATTCGCCTTGAGGAACACCAAAATAAGCCAAACCAAAAAGGATACCGCATCCCGATGAATTGCAGAAAAGGGATCGTCTGCAAATCTCTTAAGCCGGAATTAAGCTCGTCTCACCAAAAATAAAAGAACAGTCCTTTCCGCCTCCCCCTTAGAAAAACCACAGGATTCCCAACCCGTCGCGGTGCGTCGCGTGCCGGTTGGCTTACAATAAGCTTGAGTCCCTTAAAAAAGCTCTTCTTTCCATGTCATCGAACGGTTTTTCTTCGCGCTCTTCGCGGTCGCATGGTCTGCGCTCGCTGTTCAGCATGTTTTCCAGTGACCTGGCCATTGATCTGGGTACTGCCAATACTCTCGTCTACGCTCGTGGAAAAGGCATCGTCGTCAACGAGCCTTCCATCGTAGCCATCAACAAAAACACGGGTGAAGTCGAGGCCGTGGGCAAAGAGGCCAAGGAGATGCTCGGCCGCACTCCCGGCAACATCGTGGCCATTAAGCCCATGAAGGACGGCGTCATCGCAGACTTCAAAGTCACTGAGAAGATGCTGAACTACTTCATCCAGAAGGCGCACAACCGCAAGATGCTGGTGCATCCGCGCATCGTCATCGGCGTCCCCTCTGAGATTACCCAGGTAGAAAAGCGCGCCGTCGAAGACTCAGCCTACCGCGCCAAAGCCTCCGAAGTCTTCCTCGTCGAACAGGCCATGGTGGCCGCCATCGGCGCCGGTCTGCCCATTACCGAGCCTTCCGGCAACATGGTCGTGGACATCGGCGGTGGCACGACTGACATCGCCGTCATCTCGCTCGCCGGTATCGTCTACTCGCGCTCGGTCCGCATGGCCGGCAACCAGATGGATGAGGCCGTGATGAACTATCTCAAGCGCAAGTACAATCTGCTGATTGGCGAGCGCACTGCCGAGCAGATCAAGCTCGAAATCGGCTCCGCCTATCCGCTGGAAAAGCCGCTGACCATGGAGATCAAGGGCCGCAACCTCATTGAAGGCGTGCCCAAGACCATTACCATTGATGACAGCGAAATCCGCGAGGCCCTGGGCGAGTGCATCGCCACCATCATGAATGCCATCCGGGTCGCCCTCGAGCGCACGCCCCCCGAGCTCTCCGCCGACATCAGCGACCGCGGCATTGTGCTCACCGGCGGCGGCGCGCTGCTCAAAAACCTCGACAAGCGCATCCGTGAAGAGACCGGCCTGCCCGTTTCCATCGCCGATGACCCCTTGGCCAGCGTGGTTCTGGGTACGGGAAAAATGCTCAGCGACTTCCGTTTGCTGCGTAAGATCAAAATTGACTAGTTGTGAGTACGTTGCTGTCAGGTCAACAATCAATCAGGCGTCAGAACCGTGGAATCCTTCTTCAGCCGCTATAAGAACGCCCTGGTCCTGATCCTGGTGCTTCTGGTGCAGGTCATCGGGGTGGCCATCCAGGTGCGCCGTCCTCTACCCGGAGAGCACGCGCAGCCTGACGCCGGAGGTGTGCGCCTCATCCGCTATTGGGCCATCAGCCTCGTCTCCCCACCCGAACGCTTCGTCCACTGGATAGGCAGCAGCATCAGCAATCTCTGGTTCAACTACGTTGACCTCATCCACGTCCGCCAGCAGAACAAAGACCTACAGGCCGAGCTGCGCCGTCTCCGCATTGAGCAGGGCGGGGTAGCCGAAGACGCCCGCCAGGGCCAGCGCCTTCAGCAGTTGCTGGCCTTTACGGAAAAGTACATCTACAAAACGGTTCCCGCGCAGATCATCGGCACCTCCGGCCTCGACCAGTCGCGCATTCTCTGGATTGATAAGGGCAGCAAAGACGGTGTGGAAGTAGACATGCCCGTCATAACGCCCGACGGCATTGTCGGCCGCATCCGCGAAGTATTTCCAAATAAAGCGCAGGTGCTTGAAATCAGCGACCCCACCAGCGGAGCAGGCGTCATTCTCGCCGACACGCGCCTTCGCGGCATTCTGCGTGGCAACGCACTGGGCCAGCCGGTCATCGTCGGCGTCATGCCCGATGAGCGCATAAAACCGGGCGAAAAGGTCATCACCAGCGGCGGCGATCAGATATTCCCCCGCGGGCTCCCCGTCGGCATCGTGGACAAAGTCGTGCCCGACCCCGAACGCGACCCCATGGTAGACGTCGTCATCCGTCCGGCTGCCGACCTCTCACGCCTGGAAGAAGTGCTGGTCATCACCAGTACCGGCCCTGAAATCACCCCAAAGGAAAGGCTCGACCTCATCCAGAGCCAGGCCGTCGCAGATACCGAGCAGCTCAAGGCATCAGAAGTACTGGCCGAACGCCTGCCCAGCCGCATTGATCCTGACAATCCGGACGCAGCAAAGGCCGCCGATACGACAACCGGCGCTGGCGGCGAGATCGCCCGGCCCATCCAGCCGCCCTTGCCGCTGCACCCTGACCACTTCTCCCCGAACGCCGCTCCTCCTGCTGCCGATCTGGTGCCCGGAGCCAGGATCGCCGCTGTTTTGCAAGGCCCCGGAAACAAGACTACCGCCAGCACCTCCAAGCCGCGGCCAATATCCCCGGCCCAGACCACAACCGCCACAACGTCCGCAGCCTCAGCAAATGGAGCAACGCCGGTAAAGAAAAAGCCACCCGAGCTGGTTCCTGAAGATGGCAGCAGGCCGCCCTCGGCCACATCAGTCCGCCCTGCGGAAACGGCAGCCCAGCAACCCTCGCCGCGCAGCAATCCGGCCCTTCGGCCAGCCCAGACCCCCACCCCCACCACGCCCAGACCATCTGGTCTGCCAAAAACCATTATTGTTACGGACGGCCCTGCGCCCCCCACAAGAAAAGTAACGCCCACCACTCCGGCCATCCAGAGAGCGCCGGGCACCTCTGCCCAGAAACCGCCTGCCACCACGGTGCAAAAACCGGCACCGCAGCCGCACAAAGGGCCTGAGCTTGTGCCCGACGATGGCAGCCGTCCGCCCCAGACCATGCTCCGCAAACCGAAACCCGCGGCCACTCCGCAGCAGCCCACAGGAGCCCCGCAACGATGACCATGATCTCCGCCTCCGCCCGCCGCGATTTAGAGGTCCAGTCCCATCCCTTGCTGGTATATGTGCTCGCCCCGCTTCTCGCTTTGGGCGTGCAGTCGTTTGTGGCACTCCATTTTCACGGCTTCGCCATTCTTGACCTGCCGCTGCTCATCACGATTTATTTCGCCATCTCGCACCGTCATCCCGTAGCGGGCACCATCACCGGGACCATCATCGGCATCGCCCAGGATGCGCTGACGCGCCACCCCTTGGGCATCTTCGGCATCTGCAAGTCCCTCATCGGATATCTGGCCGCCTCGCTCGGCGTCCGCATTGATACCGAGAACACCGCCACCCGCGCCGCCCTCACCTTCTGCTTTGTCTTCCTGCACAGCGGAGTCTACTGGCTCCTGGTACGGCGTCTTCTGGCGCAGCCGTTTCTCTGGAGCTGGCTGCACGAGCTTCTGCGCGCCGCCATCAACGCCTTGGTCGCCATCGTCCTCTTTGCTCTGCTGGACAAGACCCGCCGCGAATACTAGGACCGCCGCAGTGAATCTGCGCGCCTGAAACGCGCCTGGAAATTATCTGAATAGCCGCCGCTACAAAGACAACCACAATTACTCGTTATAACGACGATTGCCCGAAAATCCCCCAGCCAGATGTTAAAATAAAAAAGCTAAGAAAATATAAGTTTCCTCGACCCATTCTGGAAGTAGAAAAGGACCCCCAGCAGGTGGCCCACATCGGCTTTGAGCCCCTTGGATCGCAGCACGGCCTGCCACGCTTCTCTAAGATCGGAAAATATCACCGTAGGTTAACTATCGCTTTTTCAATACTTTATATGTAAGTCATTTAATAAGAGGACTTTACAGCCTTTAAACCTGTAACTTATTTATTATCAATACTTTATAAAATCAAAAAACAGAAATGCGGGTGTGGTTCTGTCTCGATTTTTGGGACGGAGGTGCAACATCAAATAATCTCGCGATTTCAAAAATACATATAAGTCTTTTGATAAGAATACTTTACAGTTTTAAAATTGGTAAACCAAGAAATATCAAGACTTTAGAGAATCAGAAAGTAAGAGGGTAGAGATCTTAACGCGGCAGATACCGCCGTCCAACAACCTCATATTTCCCGGAAAGAACGCGGGCAATGGCCTCCGCATAAGCAATGTGCTCCTGCTCCAGAATGCGCGCCGACAGGGTATCCACCGTGTCCTCTTCAAGCACCGGAACAGTTTTTTGCAGCACAATCACGCCGTGATCTAGCTGCTCATCCACAAAATGGACCGTGCAGCCTGAGACCTTCACCCCATACTCAAGCGCCTGCTGTTGCGCATCGAGCCCCGGAAAAGCCGGCAGCAGGGAAGGGTGAATATTCAGAATGCGCTGCGGAAAGGCCCTCACAAATTCAGGCGAGAGCAGCCGCATATATCCGGCCAGACAAACCAGGTCCACCCTGTGCTCGCGCAGGCACGCGATGATTTCCTTATCGTGCTCTGAGCGCTTGCGCTCACGCGCTTCAATCACCTGCGCCGACAGGTGGCGCTCCCTTGCAGCTGTAATGCCCAGGGCATCGGCCTTGTTTGAAATCACAACAGCGATCTCTGCGCCTTGCAGTGTTCCGCTGGAGATGGCTTCAGCAATGGCAACAAAATTAGAGCCGCGCCCGGACAGCAGGACCCCCAGGCGCTTGCGCGCACTCATTGATAGATCACCTTGCGGTCGCCCTTCACCGTGCGCCCAATCACGTAGAACTTCTCACTCGCGCGCTCCAGTGCAGCCTTCACCCGCTTGAACTTCTCCGCCGACACCACGCAGACCATGCCAATGCCCATGTTGAAGGTGCGCAGCATCTCGTCCTGCGGAACATTGCCCAGCTCGCGCAGGTGCTCAAAAATAGGCAGAACAGGCCAGCTACCCAGCTCGATGACCGCCGAAATGTTCTTCGGCAGAATACGCGGAATATTTTCCGTAAAGCCGCCGCCGGTAATGTGTGCCATGCCCTTCACATAATCGCTGGCCGTAAGCTTCTTGATCACGCTCAGGTAGCTGCGGTGGACCTTCATCAGAGCGGTTCCGGCCTTTTCCTTGAGAGCATTCACATATTGCTCAGCCTTGTATCCCGCTACTTCAAAGAGCAGCTTGCGGGCAAGCGAGTAACCGTTCGTGTGCAGCCCGGTAGACGGCAACCCGATCAGTACATCGCCTGCCTGAATATGGGCCCCGGTGATGATCCTTTCTTTTTCCACCACGCCAACAATAAATCCAGCCAGATCATATTCGCCGTCGGCATAGAAACCGGGCATCTGCGCGGTCTCCCCGCCAATAAGCGCGCATCCATTGGCGCGGCACGCATCGGCCAGGCCGCTAACGATCTTTTCCGCCACAGCTCCATCCAGCTTCCCCGTCGCCAGATAATCGAGGAAAAATAGAGGAGTCGCGCCCTGCACGGCAATGTCATTCACGCAGTGGTTCACCAGATCAGCGCCGACCGTGTGGTGAATGCCCAGCTCGAAGGCCACCTTCAGCTTCGTTCCTACGCCATCTGCGCTTGAGACCAGAACGGGCTGCTGATATTTCGCCGTATCCAACCTGAAAAGGCCGCCGAAGCCGCCGATTTCACTCAATACATTGCGTGTGAATGTTTTTTGGGCAAGATACTTGATGCGCTGCTTGGCGCGGTCGCCGCTGGTAATATCCACCCCGGCGTCGGCATAGGTCACACTGAAAATCTGTTCAGGCAATGGTCTTTCCGCTAAAGAAATTAGGTTGGAAAAGCCAGTTTAGCACCTGCGCGACAGGATTCACCTTACATTGCATTTTGCAATAATGTGCAGGTTTTTTAAAATAAATATCTTCACTTGAAAAGTTTCTGGAGATACGCTAGTCGCAAGCGCAATTTCTTGCGCATTTGGAGACTACTGTGAAAAAAGCGACTCTCTTCCTACTGCCTGCTGTCGCCATGTGCCTTTCTGCTCCCTCAGCCTTTGCTGCAAGCATTGTGCCCGGACCAGGTGATCCCAGTCCTATTTCTCACTTTGCGGCGTTTGGTCCCGGTGATCCAAGCCCCATCGGGCACACTCCTGCACCGGGCAGTGGATCGTTCGCGTTTGGTCCCGGTGATCCAAGCCCCATCGGACACACTCCATTCCTCGCTCTCGGGCCCGGTGATCCAAGCCCCATCGGGCATGACTCGGCACTGGCATTCGGTCCCGGCGACCCCAGCCCAATTTCTCATTAGAGATGGGAGGGCGCTGACATTTTTGAGAATCTGATATGGCCGCACGCAGAAACAGCGTAAGATGCGGCTATGCATTTGGACATGCTGGACAACGTTCTCTGGGCTGCAAGTTTCCTGGGGAACGCCGTTTTGCTGCTGGTCCTGCTTTTCAAAAAACGCTGGAAGGAGTTTCCCGTCTTCACCATCCTCATTGGTGACTACGTCCTTGAAACTCCGGCGCTCTTCCTCATCTACCGGTACAGCTCGCTGCACTGGTATGCGGTCATCTACTGGACGACCTTCGCCCTGGATTTTCTCCTGCAGGTGGCACTCGTATTTGAGATGGCCAGGATTGTGCTGCGGCCTACAGGGACCTGGGTGAGAGATGCGCGCTTTACTTTCCTGCTGTGCGGAGCAGCGGGCGGTGCCATTGCATTTCTGCTGACCTATGCGGTGCACCCCGTTTCGCCCTCCTCTCTCGTGGCCTGGGAAGTACGCGCCTATCTATTCACCAGCCTTCTCTTCTGCGAGCTCTTTTTTGCCATGATGTTTGCCGCCCAGTGGCTCGGCCTGGTATGGCGAAACCATGTAATGGGTCTGGGACAGGGCCTGACCGCCTGGGCACTGGCCTCTACCCTCGTCAATGCCGCCCACACATACTTTGGCGCCGTCAATAAACAGGTTTTCAACACCCTCGAGCACGCCCGCATCTTCGTCTACATCGGCGCAACCATTTATTGGAGCGTCACTTTCTGGTTCCCGGAACCGGAACGGCGCCCCCTTTCCCCGGAAATGCAGAAATACCTGGTTGCACTGCACGAAAAAGTGCAATACGATGCTTCACAGGTTAGCGGTGCCCAAAATCCCCGTTGAGAGCTGGTCGTGATTCCGATTCTTCTGCTTCTCGCCTTCGTTGTTCTACTGGCTGCCGGACTGGTCTGGATGCAGGTCAGAACGCACCGCCTGCATTCTGTCTCCTGGGAAAACCTTATCGCGCAACTGCAGCACGTTCCTGCGCGTGGACTGGAAATCGTGGCCCTCGACTATATGGAGCCGCGTCCCAACCAGCTCAAGCTGGAACCGGAACACCTCTGGGGCTTCATCGGCGGCATGGAAGGTTTGCGCGGAATGCGCCGGAATGCCAATCTGCTGATCGCCCTGGCGGCCTACGTCCAACGCTGGAACTTTGAAGAAAGCGTCATCGTCACCGAACGTATGCGCCAGGACGCAGTCCAGCTCAAACGCGCCTTATTCCGCATCCGGGTAGAGATGCTCCTGCGCCGCACCCAGCTTCGCACTCCGTTCTACATCCAACAGGCGGCCTCAGCCTACTACCTGATGACCAGGCGTCTGCTGGCCCTCTACGAAACCAGCCACGCCGGTCTGCTCCCGGTCCTGCAAGACGCGATGTAGTCCAGGTGGAAAAGAACTACACGTGTTCTCAAGATAATCTCTTCAGCACGCCATACGCTTGTCCTTTTTCCTGACATGCGAGGTCATGACCGCGTTGCGAAAGAAGATAAATAATTTGGCGGGATGGTCGAATCTGCCGATAGCCCGGGCAGGGTAGAAGTACCCAGCTCTTGGCCCCGTGAATAACGGTTTAGCGCCTTATTTCTGGCTGATGAGACGGATGCGAGCCGTGAGTGCCCGGCCCATGGGCTGGCTGAAGGTGCCGTAAGCGGGTGAATCTATTACGTTGTTCACGATGGCGGGGTTCTGGCTACCGGTGGCGTTCTCAAGCACGCCACGCAGCCCAAAGTAAGCGCCGCGAATGTGGAATCTCCATTCCAGACCGGGGCTGAAGTTGACGAAGTCAGGAAAGCGCTTTGATCCCGGAGGGCCCACCACCTGCCGGTTTGCGTTGATTGAGGTGTAGGGAAATCCGGACTGCCACTGAAGGGTGTAGACGAAATCCCAGTTATGCCTGAACCACGGCACAAAAAAGGGGAGCCACCCCCAGGAGACGACGCGGTTCGGCGTGTCCCATGCCAGAGGGCCTTTTTGCTGCGGGCCGAGGAGCGAGATTGCAGGCATGTAGTCAATGGCAGCATTGGTACGCGCTGAAGAGCGCGTATAGGAACCGAACAGCGTGTAGCCGTTGGCGAAAGTCCTTCGCGCGCTGACTTCGACGGCGGTATAGCGGTCATGCCTGCGGTCGCTCAGCAGGTACGTGCCCGACAAGGCCCCCGGCGCGTCCACGTTCTGATAGACCCAGCCATTGGCCATGCGCTTCTGCAGGAAATCGACGCCTCCGTAAATATTCCACGGGAGCTTCCGTTCCACGCCCAGACTCCAGTTGATGGCGCGCGTTGGATGCAGCGTGGCGGGCCGGGCCTGAAACGTGGTCTCAAGCGGACCAGTCACAGGCGTCATCCCGTCTGCGGCATAGTAAGTGTCATACCGCACTCCTGCGAGGGCGCGCTGAAGGAATTCGAGTTGGGTGTGGTCGTAGTAGAGGCCTGCTCCGGCGGAGATCTTCGTCTTTGCTTCTGCGCCGACAGGCGAATAGACGAGTGCGAAGCGCGGAGAAAAGAGCGGCCTGCGCAGGACCTCGTCCCAGTCGAAGCGAAGGCCGGGCTCAAACAGAAGCTGGTTATGGATGAGCCAGCGGTCTTCTGCGTAAGCTCCGGTTTCCAGGTTGTGGCGAGTAAAGGCAGGCAGTGAAGGAAAGATGCTTTGGCGGAGAAGAGTGCCGTCTTCGCGCAGATAGCGGATGGGCGCGCGAGTAAAGTCATTGCTGAAGGTGATGTGGTCCAGGTCCATGCCTGCTTTGAGATCATGGCGTCCGAGCCAGTGGCGCGGAGGCAGAAATAGGACTGCATTTGCTTCTTCGCGGCGCGAGTGAGAGACGGCGCTTTCGAAATAACTACCCTGAGAAATCTCTGGAGTGAGCGCATAGGGAAGTGTTCCGCGCGGCTCATAGCCGTCGCGAAAGCGGAGCAGCGCGAATCCGGTATCAAGCAGCGCGCCATTGTGAAAGCTGTGCTGTTCGCGCAGGTAGGGAAGCCAGGCCACAGTATCGCGCTTTGTCGTGCTCTGCTGCGGAGTCAACGCAGAGATGCCGTCGTAAGGCGAGTGGTAATCGTTGAGCAAAAATCCGCCGGAAAGAATATTGGCGGTCGTAAGGTTGACCTGTGCTTTGATCAGGTTGCTGCCGCGGATCAGGTTGTTTGTGTTTGCGCCGGATGGAAGCTCCTTGATGTAGATGCTGTCGTACTCAGTTTCCAGGCCGTCGAAGAACCAGGCGCGGTCAGGCTTGATCGGGCCGGAAAAGGTGAAGCGCGGCACGTATTTGTCAAAGCGAATGCCGTTGACATTATGAAACGAGGGGATAAAGTTGGTCGCGTTGAACCGGAACCGGTTGTCACCCATTCCGGTATAGAAGGCGACAGCGCCGCCGGTGCTGCGGCCGAACTCCACCGGATAGCGGGTGCTCTCAACATCAATGGACCGCACAGCGTCGGCGCTGACTCGCATTGCGAGCATTCCGCTTACGGGCGAGCGGATGTCGAAGCCGTCGAGCATGTCCAGTGTGGCGTAGGTTTCTGAGCCGGCGATATGCACCTGTCCGGAAGCATCCTGCACCACACCTGGATTGAAGGGCAGAAGATTGCGGATGTCGCGGGAGGTTGGATAGGGAACATTCACAATCTCCGGCGTGTTCATCGTGCTTTTGTCTGAGGTCTGTTCCGGGTCAATGCCTACAGGGGAAGCTGTAACATTCACCTGAGTGCGGATGATCTGTTCATGCTCGAGGACCAACTGAAGGGCAGTGAGACTGGGATCAATGGCCGGACTTGTTACCTGATAGAACCCGGGTTTGGTAGCGATGGCGTCATAAGGTTGGTCCTGCCGCAGAGTGAAGGCGCATCGTCCAGCGTAATCGCTTTGCAACTGGAGAGCGGGGCGGTCTGGCTCGCGAATAGTGACCTGAGCGCCGGGCACAGGAAGTCCGGTTTCGTCCACCACGGTAAGAAGAACATGCGTCTGCGCGAAGATGGGACGCGCGCCCATTCCAGCGAGAAGGAGCGCCAGGTACAATCCACTTGCCAGACGGGGACGCGGCATGAGAATAAGTAAAAGCTAGCTACAATACACTTAAGTTCCCATGAGCTTTGATGCACGCAATCTTTTCCATGAATTTTAATGCACGCAATCTTTTTTGATGCACGCAATCTTTAAGGAAGCGAGACCAGACTTTGGCAAGACAGCTTTACACCGCACGCCTTCAGCAAAAACTTCTGCTCTCTGACCCCGCGCAGTGCTATCACCTTGAGTTCAAAATTGACCAGCTGGAGGATTTTGCCTTCACTCCGGGGCAGTTCGTCTCCTGTGTAGCGGAAGACAAGAATGGCAAGATGCAGACGAGGGCCTATTCGATTGCTTCTGCTCCGCGCGCCAATGAGTTTGATCTTTGTGTGAATCGGGTGGAGGGCGGGTTCTTTTCCAACCTGCTGTGCGATCTGGAGCCAGGGCAGACGGTCCAGTTTCATGGGCCGCATGGACTATTTACACTGCGCCAGCCGCTGACGGACTCGATCTTTATTGCGACAGGCACAGGGATTGCGCCGATGCGCGGCTTTGTGCAGTGGCTTTTCCCGGAGAATGGGGAAGACCGCAGCCAGGGCAAACCTGTGTGGCTGGTCTATGGAACGCGCTATCCGACGGAGCTGTACTACGAGAAATATTTTGCCAAGGTGGCCGCGGAACGGCATAACTTCCATTACCTTTCTACTCTCAGCCGTCCGAAAGAGGACTGGCAAGGACTGCGCGGGTATGTTCAGGAACACGTGGCGAAGATTGTCGAAGAGCGCGCTCGCACAAACCATTCCGGTCCGGTGGTGACGGCGGCAGAGCCTGCGGGCTTTGATATTCATGCCTATATCTGCGGACTGAACGACATGGTTTCAGCCAATCGTGACCGGCTGATAGGACTTGGCTGGGAGAAAAAGCAGATCGTGTTTGAGCGCTACGATTAGCGGGCTGTTGCGGGCTGATGCTACAAACCCACATCTCTACGAGATGTGGTCACCCGCTTTCTACTTGCCCGCTTTTACTGAACTGGATCGCGTTCATCGCGAACAGTCCCTGCAAACCTGATGGGCCTAACTCCAGTAGCTGCGGTCGAGGGTGCGGTACTGAATGGCTTCGGCGATGTGCGGCACAGTGATCGAAGGCGAGCCTTCCAGGTCGGCGATGGTGCGCGCTACTTTCAGAATACGGTCATGGGCGCGGGCAGTGAGCCCCTGCTGCTGCATGGCGCGCTCCAACAAGCGTTCGGCCTCGGGGCCAAGCTCGCAGAAGGATCGGATCTGGCGTGTGGTCATCTGCGCGTTGGAGTAGATTTTCTCCTTTGCCTTTGCGAAGCGGTCCTGCTGTATCTGGCGTGCCTTTAAGACGCGGGAGCGGATGGAGGCGGAGCTTTCGCTGGCCGCGCCGCCGCGCAGTTCGCGATACTGCACGGCGGGCACTTCAATGTGAATATCAATGCGGTCGAGCAGCGGGCCTGACACCTTGGAGACATAGCGCTGAATCATGGGTGGAGTGCAGGAGCACTCGCGCGACTTGTCATTGAAATAGCCGCAGGGGCAGGGGTTCATGGCCGCCGCAAGCATAAACGCGGAGGGGAAGGTCAGCGACATGGAAGCACGGGCGATGACGACCTGGCGGTCTTCGAGAGGCTGGCGCATGACCTCGAGCACGTTTCGCGGAAACTCCGGCAGTTCGTCGAGAAACAGGACCCCGTTGTGCGAAAGCGATACTTCGCCCGGGCGCGGCACGGCCCCGCCGCCAATCAGCCCGGCGTCTGAGATGGTGTGATGGGGAGCGCGGAACGGCCGCTGCGTGACAAGGCCAGCTTCGGCGTCCAGCACTCCGGCGACGGAATGGATCTTTGTGGTTTCGAGGGCTTCTTCAAAGGTGAGCGGGGCAAGGATGGAAGGCAGGCGCTTGGCCAGCATGGTTTTGCCGGAGCCGGGAGGGCCGATCATCAGAATGTTGTGCCCGCCTGCGGCCGCCACTTCGAGCGCGCGCTTGGCCGTCTGCTGCCCGCGCACATCGGCGTAGTCGAGATGAAAGTGCTGCACCTCGTCGAGCATCTCTCCGGCCTGAATGCGGAACGGCTGCGCATGAATGCCGCCATTGGCTGCGGCGTTCAGCAGTTCGCGTACCTGATTGAGGGACTCGACGGGATAGACGTTCACGCCTTCGACGACGCCGGCTTCACGCGCGTTGGCCATGGGCAGAATAAGGTTGGGAATGCTACGTGAGCGGGCAGCCACGGCGATGGGGAGGATTCCGGAGACGGCACGGAGGGCGCCGTCGAGACCCAGTTCGCCGACAAGAAGGAACTGGCTGAGATCGCGTAGCTCGATGGCTCCATAGGCGCCGAGGATGCCGATGGCCATGGGCAGATCGAAGCCGGAGCCTTCCTTCTTGATGTCTGCCGGGGCGAGATTAATGGTGATGTGAGTGGAGGGTACGTCAAAGCCGGAGTTTTTGATGGCGGCGCGCACACGGTCGCGGCTCTCGCGCACGGCTGCATCGGGCAGTCCGACGGTGTGGAAGTGGTCTTCATTGGTCTTGATGCCGGAGTAGTCCACTTCCACATCAATAATGTTGGCATCAATGCCGTAAACGGCGGCGCTCAGGGCCTTAAAAAGCATAGTATTTTCAAGGGTTTCGGGTGGAGTATAGCATTCACGTCAGGCAATTCCGGCAGGAAAGTCTGCATCGTAACAGAGCGCAGTAAAACTTTCGGCATATTGCCAAAGAAAAGCAATCCTGTAAGGAGCCTTCCATGCCGCTTAAGAAAATCGGCGCTTTCGCAAGTCTTCTTGGTCTTTGCCTTACTCTCTCAGCGCCTGCGCAGACCAGCCACCCACAACAAAAACCACAGGATGCTGACGCCGGGATTGTTGGCGACAACGGAGAAGAGCCTGACCAGCCGGTAACCACGCCCGCAGCGAAAGTGGATGTGGCGGCGGCCCATACGATCGCATGGCAGATGATTGAAGCCGGGTTGAAGGACGCGAAAGAGCAGACGAGGATTGACGCGCTGAATGCGCTGGGAACACTGCGTGGAGAAAAACAGACAGAGAAGCTGCTGCTGGATGCTTTGAAGGACAACAACGTGGATGTGCGGGTGGCAGCGGTGACGGCGTGCAGCAATACGGAGGACCGCGACTTTGTCCCCGCTTTGCGTGAGGCGCTGGGTGATCCGGCACCAGAGGTAGACTTCGCGGCCGCCGTCTCACTGTGGAAGCTACACGACCAGGCGGGCATCAACGTTCTGTATGGAGTGCTTGTGGGCGAGCAGCCGACGCATAGCTCGTTCCTGAAGAGCGGAGAGCGTCAGGTGAACAAAGACATTCATGACCCTGCGACCCTGGCCAGAATCGGGGCCAAGCAGGGAGCGTATGCATTGCTCGGGCCCTTTGGCATTGGACTGGATGCGGCACGCCTGATGATGAAGTCGAACAATGCCAACTCGGCACGCGTACTCACGGTCAATCTGCTTTCCCAGGACCATTCTGCAAAAACCAGACAGGCGCTGATTGCTGCCCTGGGCGACAAGGACTACTTTGTAAGGGCAGCAGCCACCCGCGCGCTGGGGGACTTTCATGGGAAAGAAGTCAGCGACGCGCTGTTGAATGCCTTTAACGACAGCAAGACGGCGGTGCGCTTTATGGCAGCGGCCTCTTATCTGCGCGCCAGCGCGACGGTGAGGCGGACCACGCCGCGACACCGCACACAGGGCTGATGGACTACACTGGAACGTGAAAACCAGTCTGTTCGATCTTTTTAAGGTTGGCGTTGGTCCCTCCAGTTCCCATACGATGGGACCGATGCGCGCCGCCCGGCGCTTTGCTTTTGGCCTTGCTGCATCTGGAACGCTTGCGCGGACCGCCCGTGTGCATGCTGAACTCTTTGGCTCACTTGCGCTGACAGGGCATGGACACGGGACAGACCGCGCAGTGTTGCTGGGTCTTTCTGGTGAAGAGCCTTCCACGGTCAACCCTGACGCAATTGAGTCGAAGCTGGAACAGATTCGCAGCAGCCAGTGTATTTCTGTTGCCGGTACGAAGACGGTCCCATTCCGTGAAGAGAGTGACCTGCTCTTTCATCGTGATCAGATGTATCCCCCGGAGGCGAAGACGCAGCATCCGAATGGGATGAAGTTTTCTGCCTATGCGGCAGATGGGAGCCTGCTGGCAGCGGAGGTCTACTTCTCGATTGGCGGAGGCTTTATCGTCTCTGACGCAGAAGGTGCGGGGAACGCTCCGGTGATGGAGCCAGTGCCGCTGCCTTATCCTTTTAAGAGCGCAGCAGAGCTTTTGGAGATGGCGGGCAAATATGGCCTGACGATCTGGGAGCTGATGGAGGAGAACGAAGCTGCGCTCGGTCCGCGAGAGCAGGTCCGAGCGGGCATTTTGCACATCTGGAGCGTAATGCAGGGCTGTATCGAGCGGGGCATGAAGACAGAGGGCATTCTGCCGGGTGGGCTCAATGTGCGCCGCCGCGCTCCGCGCCTGGCTGCCCGGTTGCGCGAGAAAGGCTCGGTGGACCCGCTGGCGCCGCTCGATTGGGTAACGGTGTATGCGATGGCGGTAAATGAAGAAAATGCAGCTGGCGGCCGCGTGGTGACTGCGCCGACGAATGGAGCGGCTGGCGTGGTCCCGGCAGTTGCGCGCTATTACTGCGACTTCATTCCTGGAGCGGACGAGGAAGGCATTCTGCGTTATTTTCTGGCTTCGGCGGCGATCGGAATTCTTTACAAAGAGAATGCTTCGATCAGCGGCGCCGAGGTGGGCTGCCAGGGTGAGGTGGGCGTTGCCTGCTCGATGGCCGCAGGCGGCCTGGTTGCGGCACTGAAGGGGACCAATGGCCAGATTGAGCACGCGGCCGAGATTGCGATGGAACACAATCTGGGAATGACCTGTGACCCGATTGGAGGTCTGGTGCAGATTCCTTGCATTGAGCGCAATGCGATGGCGTCGGTCAAGGCGGTCCATGCCTGCCGTATCGCGCTTAACGAATCAGAACAGCATAAGGTTTCTCTGGACCAGGTGATCAGGACGATGTATCTGACGGGACTGGACATGCAGTCGCGTTATAAAGAAACGTCACTGGCGGGGCTGGCGCTGAATGTGATTGAGTGCTGACAGAAAGGCCCCCGCCGCGGCGAGGGCCTTTCTGTCGCGAATAGACTTAATTACTCGGCTGCAGCTTCCACCACAACAAAGCGTCCGAGATTGCCGCGGTTTACGAACCTGACCACTCCGTCAATCTTGGCAAAGAGCGTGTCGTCGCTGCCACGGCCAACGTTGCGGCCCGGCTTGAGTGGTGTGCCGCGCTGACGCACGATGATGGAGCCGCCGGTGACAAACTGACCACCGAAGGCCTTTACGCCGAGCCGCTGCGCGTTAGAGTCGCGGCCGTTACTGGAACTTCCACCGCCTTTTTTATGTGCCATTTGCTAATCCCTCGTTCACTCGGGCCGGGGCCCGTGTTCTCAGTTCTTTTGGTTAAGCGCGATAGGTGGCGCCGTCCACCTGAATTTCATGAATGCGGACCTGTGTGAAGGCCTGGCGATGTCCCTGCAGCTTTTTGTACTGCTTCTTCCGCTTGTAGTGGAAGACGAGCACTTTGTCGCCGCGTCCTTCACCTACAACGGTCGCCAGAACTTTGGCGGACGAAGGCTTTGCCACCGAGCCTGTTTCGCCGGAGGCGACCAGAACATCGCTGAATTCGATGGAGCCGTTGTCGTCGGCAGCCGTCTTTTCAATCTTGACCACATCGCCGGGGGCGACACGGTATTGCTTTCCACCTGTGCGGATGACCGCGTACATAAATCCTCCAGCGCCCGCTGACAGGCGCGCAAACCAATTTGAAATTGGGCAGATACATGCTTGCCTCGGGAAACATCAGATGCCTGATCTGGAAATACACACGAGGCTACCGGGCAGGACTGCCAAACCAGATTAGTTTATCTGGTATCGGCTCCGGGGTCAATCACGGGTTGATTGGAGCAGTATCTCAGTTTTGAATCCGGGCGCATTTATGGCGCTGGGGACAGCCGCCAGCGCGTTGTTGTGAGTATGCTTGTTTTGTGGCCGGGAAAAAGAGCAAAACCGCAGTCTCTGGAGAACTGGCATGGATCTCTGCCATTCGCAGGCGGGCGGGCCGTTCTCCCGTAGTGCGAACCGGCATTGGAGACGATTGTGCAGTGGTCCGGCCTCCTCGTGGGCACGAGGTCCTGGTTACTACCGATTTCTCGCTGGAGCAGGTGCATTTCCGGCTGGACTGGCATCCGCCAGAGTCGGCTGGGCACCGGTGCCTTGCGCGCGGCCTAAGCGATCTGGCGGCGATGGGGGCGCGTCCGTTGGCGGCATTTCTTTCGCTGGCGCTTCCGCCGGAGTGCATGGATGGATGGGCAGAACGCTTTTTAGACGGGCTGCTGGCGCTGGCCCAGGATTATGGCGTTCCGCTGGCGGGAGGCGATACGGCCCAGTCGCCGTTTTTTGATGAGAGCGGGAAGCGGCAGACGGCGATGGTCCTGGCGGACATTGTTCTGCTGGGGAGTGCGCCCAGAGGCAGGGCACTGCTGCGATCGGGCGCACGGGCTGGAGACGTAATCTATGTGACGGGGGCGCTGGGCGGGGCGGCAGCAGAGCTGCTCGCGCTGGGGCGCGCTCCGAAGGCATTTCGCAGGCTGACAAAAGCCGCGTCCGGTCATCCGCATCTGTATCCTATGCCACGGGTGGCGATGGGTACGCGATTGCAGGCGGGGAAAATCGCCAGCGCCGCGATTGATGTAAGTGACGGGCTTTCCACGGATCTTGCTCATTTGTGCCAGGAGTCGGGCCTGTCAGCCGAAATCTATGAGGTTGCTGTCCCGATACACTCGCTGGCGCGCAAGGCAGAAGCGGATGGGTGGGTCCCTTCGGCCCTGCATCTTGCGCTGCATGGCGGGGAAGATTACGAGTTGCTGTTTACTGCTCCAGCGGGGAAAAGAGTCCCGCCGAAGATTGCCGGAGTTCCGGTCTGCCCGATTGGAACCATGAAGCCGCGGGCGAAGGGGCGGTTGGCAGTGGAGCTATCAGGACTGGATGGCAGGCGGATGCCTCTACATGCAGGTGGTTGGGAGCATTTCCGGGGGAAGGGATCGTCTCGGGGGAGAATTTAAAATCTGGTTTTTGCTTCAGGCCGTTGATGCCTGGAGGTGCGGATTTCCTGCGAAAATGTGGCCCGCAGTTAGGCAATGGCAGAACAACTTTATGGCCCGCTTTGGTTTCATCTTTAATTTCCGCAGACCGTAAAAATGAGAGTAGCCCATCCGCGGGCGAGGATGGGCTGTTTGTCAGATGATTTTATGCCTGGGTTTGCGCGGCAGGGGCCGCCTGCGGTGCGGCAGGCTTGGCGGGTGCAGGCTTCTTTGGCACGTCCTTCTTCGAGGGGGCGAGGATGGCGTGCAGGGTGGTGCCTTCCATGCGCGGCATGAACTCGACCGTGCCCGCGTCGCCGATGTCCTGAATGAGGCGGTTCATGATGTTGTAGCCCAGCTCGCGATGGGCCATCTGGCGGCCCTTGAAGCGGAGCGATGCCTTGACCTTGTCGCCTTCGTTGAGGAAGCGGATGGCCTGGTTCTTCTTGGTTTGGTAGTCGTGCTCGTCCACGGTGACCGAGAACTTCACTTCTTTGACGGTGATGACCTTCTGCTTCTTGCGGGCTGCGCGCTCGCTCTTGTCTTTCTCGTAAAGGAACTTGCCGTAGTCCTGAATGCGGCAGACGGGCGGAACGGCGTTGGGTGAGACTTCGACGAGGTCCAGCCCACGCTCACGGGCGACCTTCAGGGCCTCAAACGGTTGCATGATGCCGAGCTGTTCGCCGTTTTCATCAATCACGCGGATTTCTCTGGCGCGGATTCTTTCGTTGATGCGGATAAACTGCTTGGCCGAACGCTTATCTAACTGTGCGATGGGTTTCCTCCAGAATTTGAATGCACTGCAGAGCGCATTCCTACTCAGTATAGCAAGTGAGATGCGGGGGTGCGGGGGCGGGGCTTTCCGAAAAGGGTGGCGTCCGTCTATCTGACAGAAGGCCGCCCTGCCATGTATCTTTAGAATTTACGGCACAATTTCCGTTCGCCGGATGTTTGGAGGAGTTTTTTGTTCAAGAGGACGCTTTTTTCCTTTCTGGCCCTTGCCGCCACGGTTTCTGTTGCTTCTGCCCAGACACAGGGCACTGTCTCGTCTCCGAACCAGCAGCCACAGGTTGCTCCGAACTACGCGCTGGCCGGAGTGCACTACGACTATAAGTGGGAGATTTATGGCGGTTTGGCCTATTCGCACTTTAATGCTGGGCCGAACCTGCTGCAGGGTGCGAACCTGGGCGGATTTGACGTGCAGGCGGCCCGCTGGTTTACGCCAAGATGGGCGGCGGCGGCGAACGTGCGCGGATACTATGGCACCAGCGGCGTGGTGCCGAACACCTACAACATCAAGGGGCCGTTTGTGAGCGAGCATATGTTTCTGGCTGGCCCGGAATGGCGCGGCCCGAGCAACGAGCATGCTTCGCTGACGCTCCATGCGCTGGTGGGCGGGGCGTATGGGAATTTCCAGCATGGCATTGGGAATGTTCCTCCGGCGCAACTGGGTCTCTTCAGCAATCAGGTGACTTTTGGCGGGGCCTTTGGCGGCTCGCTAGACCTGAACCGGTCGCCGCGGCTGGCTTTCCGGATATCGCCGGATGCGACGATCACGAAGTTTGGGTCGGGTGGGATTCAGGACCAGTTCGCGATTTCTGTGGGACTGGTTTACCGGATGAAGCGAGGATTGAAGTAAGCCCGTCCCCATGTCTCTTTTTTTAGAGACATGGGGACCCGGTTGAAAGAAACCAATTCTAACCTTCTTTTCGACAAATGCCGTAGACTGGATACAGGAAGCATTTTCGGCTGATCCTGCCCGCCTGACGGCAATCCGCGAGACAATTCTGACGAGGGTCTGAAGAGAAGAGAGGAAATCTGTGTCCATGAGCACGAACATTCGCAATATCGCCATTATCGCCCACGTGGACCATGGGAAGACCACGCTTGTGGACGCTATGCTGCGCCAGTCCGGGACCTTCCGCGCCAATGAGGCGGTGGCCGACCGCGTCATGGATTCGAACGACCTGGAGCGCGAGCGCGGCATTACGATTCTGGCCAAGAATACGGCCATTTATTACCACGACACGAAGATCAACATTGTGGACACGCCCGGCCACGCGGACTTTGGCGGCGAGGTGGAGCGCGCGCTGAAGATGGTGGATGGCGTGATCCTGCTGGTGGACGCATCGGAAGGCCCGCTGCCGCAGACGCGATATGTGCTCTCAAAGGCGCTGGAGGCGAAGCTGCCGCCGATTCTGGTGATCAACAAGATTGATCGCCCGGATGCGCGTCCGCAGGAAGTGCTGAATGAGGTCTACGATCTCTTCATTGATCTGGACGCGACCGAAGACCAGCTTGAGTTTCCGGTACTGTATACGAACGGCAAGCTCGGTCTGGCAAGTACGGACGCTGCTCAGCCAGGCATGGACCTGCAACCGCTCTTTGAGGCCATCGTGAAGACGATTCCACCGCCGAAGGGCGATGCCAGCGGGCCGTTGCAGATTCTGGTGACCAACCTTGACTACTCGGACTATTTGGGACGCATCGCCATTGCGCGCGTGTTTAACGGAACGCTGAAGACTGGCGAAGAAGTCTACATTTCGAAGCGAGACGAAGCGTTGCATAAGACGCGCATTACGAAGCTCTTCAGCTTCGCGGGACTGAAGCGCGTGGACATTGAAACGACCGAAGTCGGCGACATTGTTGCCATTGCCGGCGTGGAAGGCATCACGATTGGCGAGACGATTACTGGAATTGAGAACCCCGCGCCGCTGCCAGCCATTGTGATTGATGAGCCGACGATTGCGATGCAGTTTTCTGTCAACAATTCGCCTTTCGCGGGACGAGAGGGCCAGTATGTGACTTCGCGTAATCTGCGCGAGCGCCTGGAAAAAGAGCTGCTGACGAATGTTTCGATTCGCGTGGAAGACACGGACAGCCCGGATGCCTTCAAGGTGCTGGGACGCGGCGAATTGCAGCTCGCGATTCTGATTGAAATGATGCGCCGCGAAGGCTACGAGCTGATGGTAGGCCGTCCTGAGATTGTGACGCGGACGATTGACGGCAAAGTGATGGAGCCGGTCGAGCACCTGACGATTGATATCCCGGAGAGCTTTGTCGGAACGGTGATTGAACGGCTTGGGCCGCGCAAGGGCGAGATGGTGAAGATGCACAATCACGGATCGGGCCGTGTGCGCCTGGAGTTCCGCGTGCCCAGCCGCGGGCTGATTGGACTCCGCAGTGAACTGCTGACGGAAACGCGCGGCACCATTGTGATGAACTCGCTGTTTGACGGATATATGCCTTATCAGGGCGAGATTCCGCAGCGCATGACGGGCGCGCTGATTTCAGACCGAGCGGGCACGATTACTGCTTATGCCCTCGATGGATTGCAGGACCGCGGTGTGCTCTTTGTGCAGCCTGGAGTGGAAGCTTACGAGGGGATGATCATCGGCGAGCACTCGCGTGACAATGATCTGGATGTGAACGCCGTGCGCGAGAAGAAGCTGACCAACATGCGTGCTTCGAGCGCCGATGAGGCGATTCGTCTGGCTCCCCCGCGCTTGCTGAATCTGGAGCAGGCGATTGAGTTTATTGCAGATGATGAGCTGGTCGAGGTGACGCCGAAATCACTGCGTCTGCGCAAAAAGATTTTGCAGGCAAATCGCAGGCCGAAGCGCTATGCGCAGGCGTAGTCAGGGCTTAGGGATCTGGAACCCTGCAGCTTCCAGTGCAGGAGTGAAATCAGATCGGCCCAGCAAAACGATGGAACTGTCTTCTTCGCTTTCGCGAAGATAGAACTCGACTGGGCCGAGCCAGGTGTCAAACAGGTCGGGCCCGGCTTCGATGGCGTTACAACCAATCAGAGAAAAGTACCAGGGAAAGCCGCGAAAGTTCTCATCCTGAATTTTTCCAAGTGCGGCTGTTCTCATGTGGTTCAGGATTTCATCAGTGGTCTGGTTGGAAAGCGCGAGAACCGTGCTTCCTGTACCAAACATGGTCTTCCAGGCGTGTGTGACAGATTCTTCATCCTCTGAGGAGATATGGACGACTGAGTGCATCAGTCTGCGCATCTCCGCTCCAAACTCCAGGTCAAGAAAATCGTTCTCTTCGTACATGCGGGGCGGTTCGCGGTCTGGCCAGAGTCCGAGACCAAAATCAGGCAGCCATCTTGCCCCATGCCTGCTGAGAGCATGAACAGCCCCGTCCTTATGTAAAGAATCCATTAGCAGGCAGACGGAAAGTTGCAGCGTCTGCGGGGACCGCACGGCCTGCACGGTACTCCAGAGCATATTACGCAGGTCTTCTTTGGGCGAGGGCCTGAGGGGAAAACCCGAAACCTTGATGCTGGCACAATGCCAGTGGCCATCGGACGGAAATAGGCGGACCTTCCAGTGCTGGTCTGTGCTATGAACGATAGGAGAATCCGTCACGCTGCATTCCTTCCAGAATGGAGATGAGATCTTCGTCAAATGCAGAATTACTGGATGCAAACAGAACGCCGTTGTCCTGCTTGCTCTCGATGAAATAAGCATGGAACAGGGAAAACCATGTTTCACGCTGCTCAGGGGTGGAGTCAAGAAAACTTCTGCTGGAAAGTAGCGGCACAATGAATGGGAGTCCTCGATAGCTGGGATCCTGACGAAAGGCCGGACCGAAGAGTTCTTTGCTTTTTGGGAGAAAATTGTCCTGCAGAGAATTCAGCATCGCAAACTGCCGCTCCAGGTCGGGAGTATAGGCTTCATGCGTCGTCATGAACCGTGGCAGTTTAGGTAAAGTGCGCGCTGCCTTCGTATTTGGTTGCATATAGAGCGCGAACATGCCTCCGTACCCGAAAAAGTCCTGGCGCTGTTTTTGCGATTGTTTTGCCGCAAACCAGTGCACGTGGTCGGGCATCCATTGCTGGACCTCGACTGGGCTGCCCTTTTTGCTGGCCTTCTCTACTTCTTTCTTCACGGACTCGAAATCGGGTAGGGCAACAGGCATGGCGCCGGGGACACATCCCAGCCCCGTGACCGGGACATATTCGCTGGCGTGCTCGACAAAACGGTCAATCAAATTTGGATAGAGCGCCTTGAACTGAAGGAACCACTCTTCGCGCAGGTCATCTTTTTCCTTGAGATGGGCCGCAAGCCGATTTAAGAATTCGCGCATCCATTCGCGCTGGTTTAGTGGGACAGGAAACTCAGTGACAGGTGCCCAGTAGAGCGAAATGTCAGTGACTTGCGAGGCGCGAAGAAATGGCGACAGGTCTTTGGCTTGCTGCGGTTCAATGCGGCTGCGTCTGGTGCGGAGAGAAGCGTTCATGTCAACAGATTCAGTAGGGCTGGCCGGAGGCGCCATGTTCACGGAGAAAATCATTGATGGCTGCTACTGCGACGTCGGTCCCGCTAATTTGCGTAAAAGGAGTGAGCTGAATGGAGTGTCCATCGTTCAGGACAAGGGTAAGCGCTTCAGTAAGATCTGACGTTTTAATCATTGCTCCCTGCACTGAGCTGAGTGGGACAATATGATGCCTTGGAATAAAAAATAAAACATTTGTGATTTTCGCCGTCCCGCTCTTTCCATCGAGGGTCACTCTCGCAGGCGAAAAGATGGCCCCCAAAATCAAGATGTTCGCAAGGACCAGAAGGATCCCGGTGCGTCGGCCTCTTCGGGTCTTGGTCATCCGATAAGCGCCAATCCACACGGGTAGGGGTATTAAGAAAATGATGAACAAAAAAAGATTTGCAGGGACTCCTACAGAAAGGACATCTCCGGTACGCAAAATGTGAGTGGAAAATCCGAGCATACATTTTCCTTGATGCAAACGAGCAGCAGCGTGCCTATGCAAACGGACTATCTAAGTTTGCAGCAATTCCAGCGCAGAGATTAGCTCCGATTGCTTTTAAATGTGAAATAGCTGCTTTGATTTTGATGGCTTTCAATTCTGTGATCATTCCCCGGATGTGCAAACCTATGTCCAGATCTTTGATCGAGAAAGATTCTTTTGAAGATGAAAATACGGTGTTTGATCCGCTCATGAGAGTGCCAGAACCACTTAAGGTAGTTAATGATACAGATGTAGCAGTTCCACTGAGACTCAGGCCGGTCGCGCTCAGAGAAGTACCTTTGAGTGCAAGAAACTTTTGTATGATTTCCCAGGCAGTTGTTGGCTGATGGATCACCATTTTTTCGTGGTGGTCCTGGGTCAGTGTGTGCGCATATGTCTCGAACCTGGGGGAGACATTTGTCTGGTGATGCGCGCCAATTCGATTATCCACAGTCTGGCCGACAATTTTGTATTTCAGGTTTCCGGTTGTGGTGTGGGTCTCGTCGCCTTTGATTTCAACGGTCTGATTGTTCTGGATGCTCCGCTTTTCTGAACCGGTAATGATGGTCCATTCGTCGCCATGCACGAGTGTTACGTGTGGCCCAACTGTTCCGCCCAGTGCGGTAGGAGTATGAATGGCCGAGGAATTGAGGCTGCGGAGGTCAGGGAGTTTATGGTCGGAAGAGTGGTCCACAGGGGCTGTAGGGACCCGAACATTACCAGCAAAGGCCGGGGGCATGGGAGCTCCTTTACTGACGCAATATGGCAGGGACAATTGCCCTGAAAACGAATAATATAGCACGTCTGACGGGTTGGATTGCACCTCCTGCTGCTGAAGGACTGCAAGATCGGGCACTGCGCATAAAACAGTGCCGCGATGCTGTGATAGCTTGAAAAAAGACGCATGTCGTATCAGCCGAACCTGTTTTCGTCGAAGACTCCGCATGGCCCGGCTGGTCCTGCTCCCCCACCTGTAGCGTCTGAAGAGCACCGCACGCCTGCGTGGTTGCGCAGGATTGATCTGTTTCTGCGTGTGGTGGTGCGCCTGTATCTGGGGCTGCTGATTGTGGCGTTGCCCTGGACGCACCTCTGGACAGAGAACCATCTTTTTCATCTGGTGCCCCAGGTGGCAGCACTGGCATCGAATGGAGCGGTGCGTGGCGTTGTCTCCGGACTGGGGCTGCTGAACATCTGGATCGCGATCAGCGATGCCATTCATTACCGTGAGCCCTGACTATGACCCCACTGGATCCCGAACAGCTTGCAAGCGCGCCATTGGCCTATGAAAACCCGGCCTTTGTGAATAGCCCGGAAGGCCGGATTGTACGCATCCTCTCAGAATATTCTGAGCCTCTGGCGCGCTTCCGGCGCGAACGCATTCAGGATACGGTGGTGTTTTTCGGATCGGCACGCTTTCGCGCGCTGGATGAGGCGAACCATCAGCTGGAGCTGCTGGAAAATACTGGTTCGCAAAGGCCCGCTCCGCAGGAAGAACAGCCGGCGACGGATGGGGCCGTGACTGAGTTGCAGCTACGCCGCGCAGAGGCCGCAGTGGAGATGGCCCGCTACTATGAAGATGCGCGGCGGCTGGCCTATCTGCTGACGGACTGGGCCAAGGGATTGAAGTCGCGGCGTCACCGTTTTGTGGTGACTTCGGGCGGCGGGCCGGGCATTATGGAAGCCGCAAACCGCGGAGCGTATGAAGCCGGCGGCAAGACGATTGGGCTGAACATCAAGCTCCCATTTGAGCAGCAGCCAAACCGCTATATTACTCCGGCGCTGAACTTTGAGTTTCACTACTTTTTTATGCGCAAGTACTGGTTCGCATATCTCGCGAAGGCGCTGGTGGTTTTTCCTGGAGGCTTTGGGACACTCGATGAAATGTTTGAGCTGCTGACCTTGGCGCAGACACAGAAGCTGGCCAAGAAGATGACGATTGTGGTGTATGGCTCGCAATACTGGAAGCAGGTGCTGAACTTTGATGTTCTGGTGGACAAGGGCGCGATCTCTCCGCGCGATGTGGAGCTGTTCCAGTTTGTGGACACACCGGAGGCTGCCTTCCAGATATTGAAAGATGGACTGACGAAGAACCATCTTTTGCCCGAGGAAGCGGAGGCCGAGGACGAGATGGCGCTGAGGCCGGAGATCGCGAAGACACGGCGATAGGTGGTGCATTCCTGGGAGAGCTTTCACGGCGCCACGGTGATAAAGCAGGTTTAGGCCTTCCCAGGTCCTTCCCTTCCCACCCTTTCGCTTTGCGGGAACCGTGACTGGCAGCTCTCCGGAAGGATCAATTTTTAGCCTCCGCTAAGTGTTGAAAGCTGGCTATTTTGCTGGCTGGATGGGGCCGAGTGTGTTTTTGTTTTCCGGGGCGGTGGGGTCTACGCCGAAGTCCCATACGTCGAGGTTGACTTCTTCCGGGGAGAGGACTTCCATCAATGCGTATTCGCCGAAAGTGAGGGGTTCTTTGGGGGCGAGCTTCATCCAATGCCCGCCGGGGAGGATTTGGGCGTTGGTTTCGACGATGTTTTCAGAATGCGACATCTTGCCGATCATACTGATGTTCAAGGCTGCGACGACGCGCAGATTGCGGCGCGTCTGCACGCGGACAATCACGTAGCGGCTGGTGGGTGAGCTGTAGTTGTGCGGGTCTTTTTTGGAGCTGGCGCCGTGCGTGTCTATCTTGAGCGCGTCGTCGGGCGCTTCGGCGGTGTCGTTGTCAGAGTCAAGGCTGACGTAGAGATCGGGCTGGCTGACGTGGAGCTGGATGCGGCTGCGTGCGCCGTCTATCTGAATCAACTGCTTTGTTCCGCCCATGGGGTTGATGGCGGCCTTCAGAATGTTGTGGCCGAGGTTCTTGTTTATGTCGCCATTGCTTTGCTCGAGGCGGACCAGTTCGGGTGTGCCGTGGAAGGTGTCGAGCACCCAGACGCCGCTTTCGTCGGGAAGGCGCAGGCCGGGGGAGACGAGCGGCATACGGGCCTGCTGGTCAGCGCGATCGGCAGCGGCCTCTGTATCAATGGCGGCAGCGTCGTTCCGGGCAGCGGCTTCCTGGGCTGCTTCGGCGGCGGCCAGAGCGCCGGGAGCGTGTTCCTTGTTCCATTTTTCGGTGGCAGGCCAGTCTACGAGGGCCTTGGGGACTTCTTCCCATTCTCCTCCGCGCTCGGCACTTTTGTAGCGGACGCGGTCGCCGATGATCTGGTAATCGCTGATGACCTGATAGGTACCGTCTTTGAGGATGAGGCGCTTGTTGGCCCCTTCGCCGAGCGAAGGGAAGACTGCGGCGAGCAGGAGGAGGAGGAGAACGATGGCGGGAAAGCGCTTCATGCTGTAGGATTAGACGCCTTTGTCTGGAGCTATGTTACGGGACAATAAGAACCAGCTTTCATTCTCTTCGAAATCACGGTAAAATCAATCGTGCCTACCTGGTACGCCAATCATTACAACAGAGAAAAGGTGAAGCAGCGATGTCCGCAAAGTACATCTTTGTGACCGGCGGAGTTGTGTCCAGTTTAGGGAAGGGTCTGGCGGCTGCGTCCATCGGCTGCCTTCTGGAAGCGCGGGGACTGAAGGTCAACCTGATGAAGTTTGACCCCTACCTGAACGTGGATCCGGGGACAATGTCTCCTTTCCAGCACGGCGAAGTCTTTGTGACCGATGACGGCGCGGAGACCGATCTTGACCTGGGACATTATGAGCGCTTCACCCATGCGAAACTCACGCGTGACAACAATCTGACTACAGGCCGCATTTACGAGCAGATCATCACGAAGGAGCGGCGCGGCGATTATCTGGGCAAGACGGTGCAGGTGATTCCGCACGTAACAAATGAGATCAAGAACGCGATGCGCAAGGTGGCGGCAGACTGCGATGTGGTCCTGGTTGAGATTGGCGGCACCGTCGGCGACATTGAATCGCTGCCATTTTTAGAGGCCATCCGGCAGATGCGGCAGGAATTGGGCCGCGAGAACACAGTGTTCGTGCATGTGACGCTTGTGCCCTGGATCAGCGCGGCGCAGGAACTGAAGACCAAGCCGACGCAGCACTCGGTGAAGGAGATGCTGTCTATCGGCATCCAGCCTGACATTCTGCTCTGCCGCAGCGACCGTTTCTTGTCCAGGGAAATCAAGAGCAAGATTGCGCTGTTTTGCAACCTTGAAGAGCAGGCCGTCATCACCGCGAAAGATGTGGACTCCATCTATGAAGTGCCGCTGTGCTTTGCCCAGGAGAATGTGGACGCGCTGGTGCTGAAGTATCTGCACATTGAAGCCCGCGAGCCTGACCTGACGCGCTGGGAGGACCTGGTGCACCGCTGCTACCACCCGCAAGATGAAGTTTCAATTGGGATTGTAGGCAAGTATGTCGAGTATGAAGACAGCTACAAGTCGCTGAAGGAAGCGCTGGTGCATGGCGCGCTCGAGCACAACCTCAGGCTGCGCGTGACGTGGATTGAGGCGGAGGGTCTGGAAGCGCCGAATTATGAAGAGCAGCTGAGGGGATTTGACGGCATTCTTGTTCCGGGCGGCTTTGGCAAGCGCGGGATTGAGGGGATGCTGAATGCGATCCGGTATGCACGCGAAAACAAGGTGCCATATTTCGGAATCTGCCTGGGGATGCAAACGGCCTGCATTGAGTTTGCGCGCAACGTGTGCGGGCTGGCAGAGGCGAATTCGACTGAATTTGATCCGGCGACGCCGCACCGCATTATTTACAAGCTGCGCGACCTGATTGGCGTGGAAGAGATGGGCGGCACGATGCGTCTGGGCGCATGGACGTGCATTCTGCAGCCCGACTCGCTCGCGCACAAGGCGTATGGTGTGCCCGAGATCAGCGAGCGGCATCGCCACCGGTATGAATTCAACCGAGAGTACGAGGCACTGCTGACGGGAGGCGGCCTGCGCATTACAGGCACGACTCCGGATGCGACGTATGTGGAGATTGTGGAAATTCCAGGGCACCCGTTTTTCCTGGGATGCCAGTTCCATCCGGAGTTCAAATCAAAGCCGCTGGAGCCGCATCCGCTGTTCAGTGCGTTTGTGCAGGCGAGCTATGCGAACCGGATCGGGGAGCAGTTGGAGAGAGTTCAGGCCGCCAAGGCGTAATTCCTGCGATCGAACGAGCCGTGGTCCACGAATCCGGGGCCGCGAATTGTTCCACGGCTTTGTCCCAACGCCAGCGGCGTCGTTCAACTCGAACCAGCCATTTCTATCATCCATTTTCTAACAATAGTGCCATCGGGAAATGGCTGAAGCGTGCTTTTCTGCTCGACCGTTTGGCTTACACCCATGCGCCTTCTGATTTGTACTCTGGAGTTTGAAGCAGAAGAACGAACCGCCTGTCATGAATACCCCATAGAAGCATGTCATCCTGTACCATGCCGGGATCGTGCCTCTGATTCGAGTGATGGGGCCAAAACAACCGGTCTTCTGCTCCGCAATGTAAGCAGTTCATATGTGGGCATGTTACCACCAGCAGTCAGGAGCGCGATCATCTACAACTCGCCACTCCTGCCGCTGGTCTGGCTGGAACAGGAAGGCTAGCATATTTATGGCAGGCACTTATGATTGGTCGTTCCCGCATTTCGTCTGTTTTGCTCGCGCTTGTTCTGGGGCTCGTGATCGGCGGTGTTCTGCTGGTGATCTTTGTGCGCCACGCCACGACCGGAATTTGGAACGAGGTTGCGGCGAAGATTACGGGGCGCAGCCTGACGCTCGATTCGTCGCTGCCAACGGTCGTGAGCAAAATTCAGCAGTTGCAGCGCCTGGAAACGGTGACCTACACCATGGACAAGGTGGTGGACGGCTCGCGGGAAAATGCGTACCTGCCGGATTTTCTTGCCGGAGACAAGCTGCTGCTCATCGTGCATGGGCAAGTGATTGCCGGCATTGATCTCAGCCAGTTGAGGCCGTCAGACGTGCAGATACGGGGCCGCAGGATTCAGGTGCACCTGCCCCAGGCGGAGGTCTTTACCACAACGCTCGATAACTCACGCACGCGGGTCTTTTCGCGCGAGACGGGCTTGTTGGTCGCGGCTGATCCGAATCTTGAAAGTGAGGTCCGGGCCAAGGCGCAGCAGGACCTGCAGCAGGCAGCACTGGACGATGGCATTCTGGAAACGGCGCGCAAGAATGCTGCGGCCACAGTCACCACTATGCTCCTGGGGCTGGGGTTCGAGCAGGTGCAAGTCCAGTGAGGGTGGTCTATCCGGCGAAGCCGCCGAAGGGGTCCTCAAGCGACGGGCTTTGGGGGGTGAACAGCTCTGCGCCGTTTTCGGTCACGTGCAGGTCGTCTTCAAGGCGAATGCCGAACTCGCCGGGGATGTAGATTCCTGGCTCGTCTGATAAGACCATGCCCGGTTGCAGCTTCGGTTCCAGGGTCCATCCAAACATATTGTTTTTCACAAAGTAGGGCCACTCGTGCATGTCCATGCCGATGCCATGCCCGAGGCGGTGCGTGAAGTACTTGAAGCCGGGGCCATAGCCTGCGTCTACGATGACCTTGCGCGCAGCTGCGTCCACGTCCGCCGCGGCGATGCCGGGTTTGGCTGTGGCCAGCGCGGTGGACTGCGCGTTGTGCACGATCTCAAAGACACGCTTCATCTTGTCAGTCGCCTTGCCGAGGACGAAGGTGCGCGTAATGTCAGACCAGTAGCCTTCGACCGCGCAACCGTCATCGAGCATAAGAATGGTGCCTTCGCGGATGGTCTGTATCTGGTCGGAACCATGGGGAAATGCCGTGTATTCGCCGATGTTGAGGCTGGCTTCGCCCTCGAAGCCGATCTTTTGGTATGCGGCTTCGATCAGTCTTTCGACATCGTGTGTGGTCATGCCGGGCTGGAGCGACTGGTACACAGCTCGGTAAACGAGCAGGGTCGCGCGGCAGGCCAGTCGCATGCAGTCCAGCTCATGCTGGCTCTTGATCATGCGGCAGCCAGCGGTGACCGGAACCGCGCTGGCCCATTGCAACTGCGGACCGGCCTTTTGCAGGCTGCTCGAAAAGATGTACTTCATGTTTTCGTCAAGGCCGATGGTCCCAGTGGTGATGCCTCGATCTTTCAACCCTTTGATCGTGAGGGCGAAGGGGTCTTCATCTTCCTGCCAGGTGAGGATGTCGGCATCGTTTCCAAAAGGCCCGGCAGCGAGAAGCTCATGCGCGCGGTCTTCTTCAAATGCCGGACAGACAAGAAACGGCCTGCCCTTTGCCGGGAGCGCCAGCGCCCAGAGCCGCTCGCTTCCATCGAGCCGGATGTTGGCGAAATACTCAGCCGATGTGGAGTGATTGGCGAGAAGGACGGCGTCTATTTTGCTGGACGACATCAGCTCCTGTGCGCAACCGATGCGGGCGAGACGCTCCTGATTGGTGAATGGCTTTGCTTCAGCAGAAAGATTAGGCAAAGCGGCAATCGCAGACGGGACGGGATGCGAAGATTGCGCCAGCAAAGGCCGGTCCAGGCCGAGAACGGCCGCAGCAGAGGAGAGATGGAAGAACTTCCGGCGGGAAAACATAGCCCCATGCTACACAACTTGCTTCCGGAACTGTGCGATTGGTGGAGCCAGGCGGGATCGAACCGCCGACCTCCTCGTTGCGAACGAGGCGCTCTCCCAGCTGAGCTATGGCCCCGAATCAGGCGGGAACGGCTTCTCCTAGTGTAGCAGCGCGAGGGGGATTCACAAAATCACCTCTGCGCGATTGTGTCGCCCCGCACTGGCGACGCATCGCTTACCTCGCAGGCAGCATAGCATAAGATGTCAGGCAGGATCATTGGGAACAACAGCGCGTACGTCGCGGATGGTGGCTTCTATGGAATCGAACAGGGGGGCCAGATATTGCTGCGGAACATTTCCCTGAGCGAGGGTCGCGGAGCCACCACCACGGAGGCCGAACTGCGCAAGCGATTCGCGGAAGAGCTGCCCGGCGTTGAAGTCCAGGTCTCCACTGTGCGCCAGGACGGCGCATGCCGGTTCCTGTTGTGTGGATGCGAGCAGGGCCACAGTGTGCGGAGCAGCGGATGTGAGGCGGGAGGCGAGCAGTTTGATGTAATCGGCGTCGCGGTCTGCAAAGGTGCGGCGCACGACACGCAGCCCATCCTTCGCCCATACTTCCACGAGGAGGCGGGCCGTGTGGTAATTGGCAAGTTCTTCGTAGAGCTTCTGCTTTGTTTTCGCAGATGTTTTTGCTTCATGCAGAAGCTTCTCGACCATTGCTGGCGTATCCGCACGGTGGGTGGAAATCAAACCAGCAATGCGCGTGAGCGCGGCGAAATCCTGCCGGGCGGCGGTGACCGCGCGCAATCCGCAGACAAACTCAACACGCACTCCATGGCGTGAGCGTTCAATGCCACGGAGCAGCAGGCCCGCTATCTGGCCTGTAGAGCGGACATGCGTGCCACCGCAGGCATTCAGGTCGCAACCTGCAATTTCAATCAGCCGGATGGTCCCTTCGCGGTCAGGAAGTTTTCGCAAATGGCCGGCAGAGAACAACGCCTCGGCTTCGGAGCGAGATACGTTCCGCATCGTAACTGCGCGGTCTTCGGCAATGATCTCGTTGGCGATGCGTTCGACACGCTCGATGTTGTGCGAGCTGAGCGACTCCACATCGAGGTCAATGGTGGAAGAGGTTTCTCCAAGATGGAAGGAGACGGTAGATGCGTGCAACTCGCGCTCAAAGACTGCTGAAAGCAGGTGCTGCCCTGAGTGCTGTTGCATGTGGTCGAAGCGGCGTGTCCAGTCAATTTCGCCGCTGACTTCCGTTCCGGCAAGCAGAGGCTTGTCCGTGTGGTGCCACACTTCGCCGTGTTCGTCTTCTTCAACTGCAAGAATGGGGACTTCCAACACGGCGCCACTACGCGAAGTAGCTGTGAGTATGCCGAGGTCGTGCGGCTGTCCTCCGCTGGTGGGGTAAAAGGCGGTACGGTCGAGTGCGACCCGCCAGACAGACTGGCCCCCCGCGCGTGAAAGCTCGTGGATTTCCGCAACACGGGCAGAAAACTTGCGCAGAAACGGATCGGAGTAGTACAGGCGTTCTGCCATTGTCCAAACTCAGTGTAACTGAGCAAAGAAACCAGAGGCGATGGGACATTTTACTCAGACCCAAGCTGAGGTTTTATGATCGATCATAATCAATAAGAATGAGCACACGAAGACCCGACGTTCCACGCAACCTGAAGCCATATTTTCTTTGCCTGCTGAAAAAGGGGCCGCGCTGGAACCAGACGGAAGGCAATGAAGACCTGATGCCGAAGTATCTCGCCTTTCTGCGGCGTGAAACGGAGGCCCGCCGCTATATCTTTGCCGGTCCGGTGACGGATGATGGAGAGATCATCGGGACCGCAGTGCTGGAAGCGGAAAATGCAGAGGAAGCAACTGCGTTTGCCAGAGCAAACCCCGGTGTGGAATCAGGACACTTTATTGCAGAGTTGCATCCGTGCTTTCTGCCTTCGCTCGATGCGGTGAAGGTGGAGTATTGATGCTCACCGGGGTTGGACTTCGACAGGCTGCGGCAACTCGGTTTTTTGCGGACTGCGCTCAGTGACGCTGAGCGGTTCACCTATGCTGGATAATGCCGGATCACCCCAGGCTCCCAGTCGATCGTCTATCCACCCTGGATCGCCAAGACGGTATATTTTCCCGGCTCAACGTTGTTGAGGTCGAAGCTGCCATCGGGGTTCGACTGGTCGCGCCGGAAGTCGTCGCGGTCGCTTACAGGGCCATCAGGAACCAGCTCAACCATGGCCTCAGCAATGGCTTGCCGTCCTTCTTCACAAAGCCTGCGACGGACAGGCCCACATTTGGAGACAAAAGAGCGCACCCGAAAGTGCAGCCAATATAACTTGCCGCTCTCAGGTCGTGTATGGCCTACTCCACGTGATAGTTCGGTGCCTCACGCGTGATGATCACATCATGCACGTGGCTCTCACGCAGTCCCGCATTCGTGATGCGGACGAAACGCGATTTGGTCTGCAACTCCTCAATGGTGGCGCAGCCCAGATAGCCCATGCCTGAGCGCAGGCCACCGACAAGCTGGTAGACCATGGCTTCCAGCGGTCCGCGGTGCGGCACGCGTCCTTCAATGCCTTCTGGAACAAACTTGGCCAACCGGTTCTGTCCATTGCCCTCGCGGGAGACTACGCCTTGCGAGCGCTCCGAGGTCTGTTCAATGTCGCGGCTGCTCTGGAAGTAGCGCTCGCCGGAGCCCTGCGCCATGGCAGAGAGGGAGCCCATTCCGCGATAGGCCTTAAACGAACGGCCCTGGTAGAGGATGGTCTCACCCGGGCTTTCATCCACGCCGGCAAAGAGCGAGCCGATCATGACGCAGCTTGCACCCGCGGCAATCGCCTTCGCGATGTCTCCGGAGTACTTGATGCCGCCATCGGCGATCACCGGGATGTTGAATTCGCGCCCGGCGCGAAAGGCCTCACTGATGGCGGTGATCTGCGGCATTCCCGCGCCTGTGACCATGCGCGTGGTGCAGATGGAGCCGGGACCGATGCCGACCTTTACGGCATCCGCGCCTGCCTCCATGAGTGCCTTTGCGCCATCATACGTGGCCACGTTTCCGGCGAGCAGGTCAACATCAGGAAAGCGCTTCTTTACCTCGCGCACTGCTTCAAGCACGCGCGACGAGTGGCCGTGGGCGGAATCAATCGCGAGAACATCCACCCGGTAGCGGACCATTTCAGCGGCGCGCTCGAGGAAATCGCCAGTAGCACCGATGGCCGCACCCACCCGCAGACGGCCCTGCTCATCTTTTGCGGCGTTAGGATATTTGAGCTTTTTCTGGATGTCTTTGACGGTGATGAGGCCCTTGAGTTCATACTGGTCGTTTACGACAAGCAGCTTTTCCACGCGGTGCTGGTGCAGGATGCGCTCGGCCTCTTCCAGCGTGGTACCAACGGGCACGGTGATGAGGTTGTTCTTTGTCATCACGTCGCCGATGGGAATGTCGGTCCGGGTTTCAAAGCGCAGGTCGCGATTGGTGAGGATGCCGACCAGCTTTTTGCCCTTGGTGACGGGAACGCCGGAAATCTTGTACTTCCGCATCACTTCGAGCGCGTCAGAAATGTGCTGCTCCGGGCTGATGGTGACCGGGTCCACGATCATGCCGCTTTCCGAGCGCTTTACCTTGTCAATCTCGGCAGCCTGCTGCTCAATGGTGAGGTTGCGATGCACAATGCCGAGGCCGCCTTGCTGCGCCATGGCGATGGCCAGGCGCGATTCGGTCACCGTGTCCATGGCAGCGCTCACCAGTGGCGTATTCAGGCGGATGCGGTGGGTGAGCCGCGTCTGCGTGCTGACCAGGGCAGGAACTACTTCACTGTAGGCAGGAACAAGTAAAACGTCGTCGAATGTAAGCGCTTCGGGGACAGGATGCTCAATCATGGTGTTTCGTCGGGTGCGAAGAGTACTTCGCGGGTTGCAGTGGCGTTGTCAATACGACTGTAGTTATAAGTGGTTCTTTTGATTGTAGAGAGATTGAGAATACAGGGCAAATGCGCCTTGGTCCGAATAACGGAAGCCTGGCTGGAACTGCCATGCTGTTTCTTTCGTATTGTCTGGGCAGGACAGAGATGATGAAGAAGACTCTGCTTCGACTTGCGATGCTCACGCTTGCCCTGACCACAGTGCTGCACGCCCGCGCAGATCAGAAGCCAATGGATGACGCTAATTGCAACGGACGTCCCGCTGCAGAACAGCAGTTTCACCCCCAAAGTGGAGATGTGCTCGGGCCGCGTCATCTGGAACTGGTGCGCCCCTTCTCAGGAAACGGGAAGCTGACGTTCAGTGTCTGCCATGCTGAGGTGCACGTGCGCTCAAATCCGCGTGCAACGGAGCTAAAGCTCACCGTAGATATAGGATCTGGGCCGAATGGACATCCGGCGGCGGATTACATCCATGTTTTTCGCGTAGACCCGGAGCACGGCGAGATTAATCTGAAGTTTCCCAAAGACACCCATGCGGTTGTCACTCTGATTGCTCCCATGCACGAGGGCTCTCACGATGAATTCAACTTCGGCATGGGGCCGGTGAACTTTGATGCGGTCGGCTCTGCTGGTCACCGCGAGATCAACGTCGGCATGGGACATATAAACCTACTGCTGGACGGAGATAAAGACTACTCCAGCATGGAAGTGAACATTGGAATGGGATCGCTGCATGACCATCGGCCCGGCGGCCATAACGGACACTTTGTCGTAAGCCGGGACTATAGCGGAACAGGCAAAGACCATATGGAAATCAATGTAGGAATGGGCAGCATGGACATCAGCCAGGAATAGGAGAGCGGAAGATGAAAGCAGCTTTCGTTATCGGCGCGCTTTTGATGAGCAGCGTGTTTGTCTTTGCGCAGGACACCGCCGCCCGTCAGAAACTGAAACTCCCGCAGCCGGCCCCGCTGGTCGTGACCAAACCATTCGCAGACAATGGGACCCTGGTGATGAATATCAATGTGGGCGAGGTGCGCGTTGTCCGCAGCGATGTAGACAAGACGATCCGCCTGAGCATTGATTCAAAAATCTTCTACGATGACGCGACAGTCAAGTCATGGGTACGCCGTTTTGACGTGGCTGGCTCGCGTGCTTCCATTGATCTGAGGCTGCCAGGCCATGGAAACCAGCACCACGGCGGCCCTGAGATTACCATGTCTGTTCCGGCACAAACAGACGTAAAGCTGGACCTGGGAGTGGGCGAGCTGACGGTAAAAGGTGTGGAAGGCAATAAGGATCTGCATGTCGGAATTGGTGAGATGAATGTCGGAGTGGCCGACGCAACGAAATACCACGAAATCCAGACCAGTTCGAAGCTGGGCGAAGCCGATGACAACACCTCCAGCCAGCACTCAAATGGCTTCTTTCCTAAAACGCATCGCACTTCAGCTCAGGGAATGTACAAGATTCATGCCACGGTGGGTATCGGGCAGGTGAATATCAATCAGGATTGACTAGAATAGTCATAATGACCATAATTTTCTATATATGGCAACCAATAACACAACATGGGGAGTAGCAGAGGCCAAAGCCCACCTGAGCGAGCTGATTGATCAGGCCATTGCAACAGGCCCGCAAGTCATTACTCGCAGCGGAAAACGGGCTGTTGTTGTTGTTGCCGCCGACGAGTGGGACCGCAAGACACGGCGCAAGGGCAATCTTGCCGATTTCTTTTCCTCCTCACCTTTGCGGGGAAGTGGCTTAAATCTTTCCCGCCGCAAGTACACATTCCGCAAAGTTGACCTGTGAATTTTCTCCTGGATACGAATGTCATTTCAGAATGGGCAAAACCACGCCCAGACTTGCGCGTCCTGGAGTGGTTTTCGGTTGTGGATGAGGGCAGCGTTTACTTAAGCGCAATCACCATGACTGAAATTCGGCTTGGCATAGACCGCTTGCCTGCGAGCAGGAAAAAATCCGCCCTTTCCAATTGGCTGGAGATGGACATGGTCCAGCGTTTTGAAGGCCGCATCATTCCGATTGATCTTGCCGTAGCAGACACGGCGGGCAGAATTCTGGCAAAGAAAGTCCGGCATGGAATGTCAGATGATATGGCCGATGCATTATTGGCTGCCACCGCGCAGGTATATCAATTGACCTTGGTGACCCGAAATACCAGGCATTTTAAAAAGCTCAACCTGATGCTGTTCAATCCCTGGATAGGGGCTTAGCGCGATAGCGTAACTGGCCGGGCATCCACCAGCCTTTTGCGTTTCTTAAATTTGACGCGGTGCCATACAAAGACCGCCGGACACACGAGCCCCACGATCCAATGCATCGCAGAGATCACCGGACGCACCCTGTCATCTCCTACGTAGTACAACAGATATCCGCTGATGGTGAGCCACGCCAGAACGCCCACCATCGCCCCGCCTGACCAGCGACGTTTTTTGTGCGGCCATGCCTTGGTCACATGGATGCCCCACAGCAATCCAAAGAGCCACATGGCAGCAAACGCAAATGCGCCATGCAGACGCAGCCACCACGGCTCCAGTGGATTGGTCTCTGGCCCAAACTCGCCCTGCTTCACCATAAAGTAGTGGTAAATCAGCCAGAGGCCGCCTGTAAGCCACACGCCAATACCGGTAACGTAAATCATCATGCGGCGCATGGGCCCGAGGCTCCCCGATTTTCTGATGGTCATCACGCGTTTGCTACCTTGATGCAGTTCAAGTGGTTCCAGCCCTCAGCTGGATCGTGCACATATGCCGACGCGCCAAATTCGTCCAGAATGCCCGCAGCTTTGTTGCCTTCCGCCATCACAACCTTGGTCAGAGCATCCGCAACCATGCACTTTCCGGCCAGCACGCATACAAAGCGGTCTGTCGGAGCGGGTTTGCGACGAATGCCGTGTACATGTGGACCGCAGGTCATGCCCTGAATTTCGCGCCGCTGCAAGTGTCCGCTGCTGCTGGCGACACTGCCGTTCGTGAGTTCAAGCATGGGCATTGTGTCCGCACCCGTTTCCACGCTCAGGCGAATAGGCTCAGTCAACCCATGCACGCGAATGTCTCCGCCCGCATTCACCACCGCTCGTTCCGCTCCCTGTGCGAGCAATCGCCCCATCGCGCGGTCTACTGCATACCCTTTGGCAATGCCACCCAGATCTATCCACAAGGGGCAATGCAGGAAAACGGAACCATCTGCTTGCAGTTCAATGTCGCGCCAGGTGCCATCTGGTTCTGCCCCAGGGCCTTCAGGGTGCGGTAACAGTCCCCACTCGACCAGCTCCCGGCCAATAGAGATGTCGAAGCATCCACCTGAAGCGGCAGCAATGCGCAGCGCCCAATCCAGCACTTCGCGCGTATAAGGATGCACCGTCACCGGGCGCACATGTCCCTCGCGATTCAGGCGCGATACGTCGCTTGCCGGATCGTGAAAGCTCATCAGCCGATGAACCAGAGCAATTTCTTCAAACGCAGCGCTGGTGGCATCCCGTGGCCCATCGGACCGAATGCTGACAATCGTGCCCAGCCACGGCTGCGCGCGCTCAGTGGAGAACAACGGCATATGTTGCCAGCAGCCTTTCTACTCCATCAGTAATGTGCCGCGAAGAGAGCGTTGCTCCGGAGATATTGCGAATGTTCTTGCCCAGCTGCAGCTTCGTCCCCGGTCCCTGTCCCACAAACTGCTTGCGCCATTCAGGGTTGCGGATCTGGTCGCCGTAAGCCTCGCGATATTCGAGGATCTCCACGTCCTTCACCTTCCCCTGCGCATCAATGCCGAGCGCAAAGGGAATGTACTCGTGCTTGCCGACGACCTCATCCACAATGAACCATCCGCCTGTGGAGACACGCCAGACCTTCAATTGCTTGTTGCGCACCGGCACGCCAGACATCTTCTCAATCGCTTTCACCTGGTCTTCTGTCAGGGTGCGGTTGTCAGGCGTAAATGACGCTCCGGGAAACATGATCTGCTGCGCCTGCTCTACTGAAAGGTAGACGGTGGCGTAGGCGGGGCCTCCAGCAATGGCGATGCCAGCCAACGGAATGAAGATGAGTCTTGCTTTCATAGGTTCCTCACAATGTCGTCCTGAGGTGGAGCCCTGATTTAACTCAGGAAAGGCAACGTCTCAGCGGCTGAAGCCGTGCCCTTCAAAACCAGGTCCAATCAAAGCTTCTCTGAGGCAATACGGCCGCGGCAGTCTAAAACCCACATCTCTGCAGGATGTGGGGCACCCGTAAAAAGCAGGGCCTTTTAAAAATACCAACCCACCTTTACGCGCACACGATACTTCTCAAAATCGTTGTCCACAATGCGCCCGTCCACGATTCCTCCGGATACCGTGTCCACGTGATGGCCCGCCCACGGCATCTGCTCATAAAACGATCCGGTCGCAAAGAAATGCTCCCCCGCATAATGGACTGAGGGCCCAATGTAATGACCGCTGTTTGACTCATGCGTGAAGTTGTAACTGTTGAACTCGCGCTCGTTGATGTACTCCACCGCAGCTGACCAGTTATGCATAAAGCGATAGGAAGCGCCGAGGTCAATGTTCGCATCCAGCTCCTCTGAAATGCTCTTCTTCGATGGATCGTCGTCCTCGCGCAGCCGGCGCCATTCCGGCGCATAGGTAAAGTTGGCCGACAGCACAACGCGATCATCGCGGAAGTCTTTCTGAAGAATCAGCTTGCTTTCCGACTCGATGAATCCGGCCCCGAAGGTCGGCTCTTCGTAGACGGCAATGCCGATAGGCCGCTCATATGGGCTCCAGATGCGGTAAATGGCCTCGCCCGCCACGCCTACGAATTTGCTGGCGCTGAAGTGATCATTTGGACCGGGGTTGTAGTAAGAGAATTGTTCCGGCGCGGTCGTCTGACCGAAGGGGCCATTGTGGTACGCTGCCGTCGAGTTGTAAAGCTGGTAAAAAGACAACTGCAAGTTGTCCCGGAAGCCGTATTCTTCCTCGGTCCGGTTCTCCACCTGCCAGTAATTCCCGCCCGGATACTTGTCAAAACGGACCGTGGCCCACTGCGTCAGCTCAAATTTGTGTTTTGGCAGCAAGTCAGTCGTGTAGGTGAAGCCAAAGAGCGGCTCGTCGGCGTGCGCATGACCAGAAAAAATGGCCAGAGACAGCGAAAAAATGCAGAATTTGCCCCAATTTTTCAGAAAATGACTGCTCAATCCAGTTCTCTCTCAAGAAAGTAAGACTGATTTAGTCTTACTTTACGTAATATATCAGACCGAAATAGTCCGACTTTAAGGGAAGAGCATTTTTTTAGATATTTTTGGGGGCGGAGTGAAGAGCAGTCGGGGTGGAACGACCTTTTTTGCAGCCGCTGCCTCTCCGCAGGATTCCGCAGAAGCATCACGGCAATCCGCTAACATAAGTACGTGGCCTACAACGACCTCCGCGACTGGATCAAGACCCTCGAGAAATCAGGCGAGCTAAAGCGCGTCCGCGAAGAAGTGGATCCCATTCTCGAAATAACCGAGATCACCGACCGCGCCTCAAAATCGCCGAAGGGCGGCCCGGCACTGCTCTTTGAGAACGTGAAGGGGTATCCCGGAATCCCCGTGCTGATGAACCAGTTTGGCAGCGAACGCCGCATGAAGCTGGCGCTTGAAGTGGATTCCCTCGAAGAGGTTGCCGGACGCATCCGCGCCCTGCTCGATGTGAAGTCGCCGGAAGGCTTCCTCGAAAAGCTCAAAATGCTGCCCATGCTGGCCGACATCGGCAAATTCTTCCCCAAGACCGTCTCTGCGAAAGATGCTCCATGCAAGGAAGCCATTCTGCGCGAAAACTTTGATGTGCTCGACTTTCCTGTGCTGAAATGCTGGCCGCTCGACGGAGGCCGTTTTATCACGCTGCCGTGCGTCGTCACGCGTGACCCGAAAACCGGAAAGCGCAATGTAGGCATGTACCGAATGCAGGTCTATGACGGGCAGACCACCGGAATGCACTGGCAGAGGCAGAAGAATGCGGCCGAGCATCTACGCGAGCGCCTGCGGGCGGCTGCCGGGAAAACCGCCTCGGCCCACGTTCACATCATGGCCGAGACTGCGGGCGGCACAACCAATATCACGCTGACCAGCCAGAAAGAAGACCGGCTCGAGGTCGCGGTCGCCATTGGGACTGACCCGGCAACGACGTTTGCCGCCATCGTTCCTGCTCCGCCCGAGGTGGAGGAGTTTATGATTGCGGGTTTCCTGCGACAGAAGCCGGTTGAGTTGGTGAGGTGTGAAACGGTAGACCTCGAAGTACCTGCACATGCAGAAATTGTCCTCGAAGGCTACGTCAAACTCGACGAGCTGCGTACCGAAGGCCCGTTCGGCGACCACACTGGCTTTTACACGATGGAAGATGAGTATCCGGTCTTCCACATCACCTGCATCACACACCGCAGGAATCCCATCTACGCTTCCACGATTGTGGGCAAGCCCCCCATGGAAGACGCCTGGATGGGTAAGGCCGTGGAGCGCATCTTTCTTCCGCTTATGCGGCTTACGCTGCCTGAGATTGTGGACGTGAACCTTCCCGTCGAGGCCGTCTTCCACAATCTGATGATTGTCTCTATCCGCAAGAGCTACGCAGGACAGGCGCGCAAGGTGATGAACGGCATCTGGGCCATGGGTCAGGCCATGTTCACCAAGTGCATCATCGTGGTGGATGAGGACTGCGATGTCCAGGACCTGCGCGAAGTGACTCTCAGGGTCGCAAACAATATTGATCCGGAGCGTGACATCCAGTTTACGCTCGGCCCGGTGGATTCGCTCGACCACGCCTCGCGTTTGCCCAACTATGGCAGCAAGATGGGGATAGATGCCACGCGGAAGTGGGCAGCAGAAGGATTTACCCGTCCATGGCCGCCGATGATCGAAATGGACGTAGCCACAAAGGCACGGGTGGATGCAGTCTGGAATAAGCTTCGTCTCACGTAATTATCTATGGCACACTTCATGTGGCAGCTGCGCGCAAGGCCCAATGCAGCCGGATTTACACCTTTAACGTGGTGCACTTCCGGCCCATCGCCCCAGACCTGCACGACCGCATCTTTGTGCCCTGATTCTCAGGTCTTCCACTGCATCTTTCCTATTTAAATAAACATCTCTCCATACGGAGCAGCGAAATTGAATTTTCTCTTTTGCAGATATTTCGTCAGACCGTTTCTACTGCTCTTTGTCTTTGTTCAAGCCATGCCTGCGTGTCCGCAGGCGCAAACTGCTCTGCCTGCAAGCCCGGGCTTCAGCCATACCTGGAACCTCGAAGGGGCCAAATTACTGCGCAAGGCAGCTTCTTCGGAAGAAGAAGAAGAACCCGGCTACCACTGGAAGGGGCTACTCCTTCAATCGTTTGAATTTAATGCCATTGAGAACAGCTTTCGCATTCTCAGCGACGATACCTTGCGCGCGCTCACGGCGAACAAGCCCTTCTGGCACGATTACGTCGCTTCCATCAGGCAGTTCAATATGCGCCGCTGGAGTGATGGCGATGACTTTCTGGTGAATTACGTTGGCCATCCCATGCAGGGCGCAGTCGGCGCTTTTCTCGAGATACAGAACTCACCCGGCCAGTCGCGCATTCGCTGGAACCAGCCCGGATACTGGAACTCGCGCTGGAAGGCCTTCTGGTGGACAACACTCTACAGCACGCATTCTGAAATTTCGCCGCTGGGCGAGGCCGGGCTCGGCAGCGAAGGCGGATACACCTACGATGTGAAGTGCATCCTGCACTGTGGTCCTGCGAATCCGCCCAGCGGCAAGTACACCAACAACACCGGATGGGTGGACTTTATTGTGACACCCACCGTGGGCATGCTCTGGGTCTTCGCCGAGGACTTCCTCGACAAAGACGTGAGCGATCGCATCGCCGATCACGCAACGCCGAATGCTGCTTATCCCAAAATCATTCGCGGGGTGCTGAATCCAACCCGCTCGTTTGCCAATCTGCTGCGCGGGCACAAGCCCTGGTACCGGGATTACGATCATCCCATTACGGAGTTCGGAGCTGGCATCCACTTTGTAAAACTCGAAAGTGCTTCGGGCAACTCCAGTTTGGAACGTCCATGGCCCCGCCTCCAGATTGCGCCGTTCGTTCGCGGATACTCAACAACCGTAAGCACCCCGGACTGCACATACTGCCGCCGCACGGTCATAGGAGCAGGCGCGCAGGTTTCCCTTCATCTATGGCGCTGGCTTTATGCTGATACGGAGGTGGCCCGCTACCCGGGTGCCAGTCCTGGCTCCTCCGATCGTGCCGGAGGTGATCTCATCACCGGATATTTCGGGTTTCGCGGAGGAATCAACACGCCGAACTACGCGCTGAATCTCTCGCTGCGGCCTGGATTTGAACAATTCAATCACGCCTATCTGACTTCGCCTGGACCGGGCAAGCCAGGACCAGATCGCGGCACCATTACTCACTTTGCCTGGAACCTGATGCTGGCAGGCGATTACAAGCTCACTCGTAATCTGGCCATTCGCGCTGGCGTACAAGAGACACTGGTTCGTTACCGGCAGTCCTGTCTGGATGCTTCGGGTATCGGCACCCCATATCCGCTGCGCTGGCTGGTGCAGGATACGGAATGCTCCGAGCACCCCGGAATTGGAAAGCCACCATATCTATCGTGGCTTTCACGAGAGGACTTTACGAATCGAGGAAATTGGGGTGTCCAGGTTGGGCCAGTGTTCAGCTTTTGATTCCGCCGACTTGTCCATGTTGCCCGGCGCGGGGCTTTTGCAGTTGCGTGCAATTTTGCACCATTGTGGTGAAAGGGCTGGCAAAAAATTTCCCGCCCCTCTGATCCTGGGACAGAGGAATTGCTTCCAAAGAGGTGTTTGGAAAAGTGGATGAGACAAAGGGCTTATCCTATAGCTCTGCGTATTTATGATAGCTCTGCGTATTTATGAACGGACATGATCGCGTTTCCGGCGTGCCGCACCGCACCAAGCGTGGATGGCTGAATTACGAGCCCCTGCTTGTGCTGGCACTGGCACTGCTGACGCTCTATTTTGCGCGCGACCTGCTGATTCCGTTTGCCATGGCGCTGACGCTGAATTTTCTGCTGGCGCCGGCGGTCATTCAACTGGAAAAGTTGCGCATCCGGCGTGCCCTGGCTGTGGTGCTGGTGGTGATTGCTGCGTCTGCGCTGATTGGAAGCGTGGGCTGGGTGGTGGTGCGACAGGTGCTGGCGGTGGCAAGCGACCTGCCGAATTACCGCACCAATATTGACGACAAGCTGGCGAGTATCCATGCGCCGACGACTGGCCCGGTGGCCGATGCGATGAATGGGCTGAAGACGCTGAGCCAGGAGATTTCCGGAACTCCGGCGCCGAAGCCGCTTCCACCCGTGGAAAGCGAGAAGACACACCGCAGCCGCCGCGCGCGCGAAGCAGAGCTGCAGAAGCAGGAAACAAACCCGAATCCGCAGCCTGTAACAGTGGTGCCCGCGCCTTTGAGCGACTGGGCCTATGCGCAGCAGCTCCTGAAGCCGGTGATCAAGCCGTTGGGCATGATGGGGATGGTCTTTATTTTTACCATCTACATGCTGCTGAAGCGCGAAGACCTGCGCAACCGTGTGCTGCTGCTGGCGGGAATGGGCCGCCTGAATGTGATGACGCAGGCGCTCAACGATGCGGCGAACCGTATCAGCAGCTATCTGCTGATGAACGTGCTGGTGAATGCCAGCTATGGCGCGGTGTTTGGCGTGGGGCTGTTTCTGCTGCATGTGCCGAATGCCACGCTCTGGGGAGTGTTGCTGGCGATCCTGCGTATGGTTCCGTATGTGGGAATGATTCTGGGAGGCGGGCTCCCGATTGCATTTTCGTTTGCCGTCTTTCCCGGATGGTGGACACCCGTGGCGGTGCTGGTGTTTTTTGCCGTGCTGGAAGTGGCGGTGAGCAATTTTATTGAGCCATGGCTGTATGGCAGCCATACCGGAATTTCTCCGCTGGCACTGGTGACGACGGCGATGGTGTGGACTCTGCTGTGGGGGATTCCCGGGCTGATTCTTTCCACTCCCCTGACGGTGTGCCTGATTGTGATGGGGCGGTATGTTCCGCAGATGGCGTTTCTGCATATTCTGCTGGGCGATGAGGCGCAGCTTGCTCCGGAGGCGAAGTTTTATGAACGGCTGCTGGCGATGGACCAGACGGAGGCCCATCACATCGCAGACAAATTTCTGGAAGGACATGATCTTGTCCATCTTTATGACAGCGTAGTCCTGCCTGCGCTCAGCCTGGCGGAGCAGGACCGCCACAAGGGCTTTCTGGATGATGCGCGGAGCACATTTCTCTTCCAGAGTGCAACGGAGCTGGTGGCAGAGCTGACGGATTATCATGCGCCGGCAGAGACGGAAGAGCAGGAAGGATCGCAAACGCGGGAGTGTCCTGTGGTCTGCATTCCGGCGCATGACCAGGCGGATGAGCTGGCGGCGGTAATGCTGGCGCAGCTGTTGGAGCGCAAAGGGCACAAGACCATTCTGTTGCAGACGAGTGCGCTTTCACAGGAGATTCTGGGCCGTATGGGCGAAGGGCCAGGTACGACTATCTGCATTTCGGCGCTGCCTCCGTTTGCGTTTGTGCATGCGCGTTCGCTGTGCCAGCGCATACGGCAGTTTCTGCCCGGGAACAGGATCATCATCGGAATGTGGGGAGCACAGGGAAATCCGGAGGCGCTGCGCGAGCGCTTTGGAGCAGTGCGGCCCGATGCAGTAGCCAGGACGCTCTCGGAAGCTGTCCGGCTGGTGCCGCAATGCGAGAGAGCTGCGGAGGCGGTCCCGCAAACAGTAGCGCTTTAAAGCGGGTTCAATGTCTCCGCTGGAGCGTTGCCGCGGCGACAAAGGCGTCGAGCGCGGAGCTCTGGCTGCCTGCGTTGCCTGCATCGAAGGGCCCTGACCACACTTGGCCAAACTGATAATTTGCGCCTTGGGAGTTGTTCCAGATGCTCTCGGCGTTGGTGTCTACAAACTTTTTGTAGTGCGAGTCGGGGAATGCTTCGTCGAGCGCCATGAGATTGCGCACAAAGATGCCCTTGAACTGGACTCCGTCTGCGCCGCAGTGTGGTTCGCAGGTGTCATGCAGGACACCGTTGGCGTCGGTGAGATGCGTGAGGGCGGCATTGGCAATGGCCTGTGCGGTTGCGGGAAGCGATGGGTCGGGCGCGACCATGTTGAGTTCGGTGAGGCCGCCGAGAACGACGCCCTGATTGTAAGACCAGGTGTTCTGCTGGTTGTTCTGGCAGGTGGAGAGGTTCAGGCCATCATTGATGAGGTTCTGCGAGTTGATCATGCCGGAGTTTTTGAACCATGACCACTCTTTCTGCGCCCAGGTGAGATATTGTGCGCGCTGGTCCGAGGTAGCGCGGCGCGCGAGATGTGCGGCGACAGAAAGGAAGAGTTCGTTGGCGATGGCATTCTTGTAGTTTTTTGCTTTGCTCCACCAGATGCCTCCGCCGCAGGTGGAATCCCAGCCGTTGGCCATATCAGAAAAGATGGAAGCGGCCATGGAGAGATACTGCGGGTCGCGGGTGAGGTCGTAGGCGTCAATCCAGGCGAGCGCCCACCAGCCTTCATCATCGTAATAGTCGTTGATGAAGCCTGCATGGCTGGTCTGGGCCTGGGCGAAGGTGTTGGAGAAGACGGGCAGATAGTCTTTGGTGTGCGCCGCGCGCGAGTAGTTGGCGAGCACGGTGATGGCGTTGGCGGAGTTCCACCATCCAGTGGTCTGGTAGAGGCCGGTACTTTGCGTGTACCAGGACTGGAGTGTCTGGACGCCATCTTTGGCCTGCTGGAGGTAGTCGGGATGGTCCGACTGCGCAGACATGGCTGAAGCGGCAAGGAGTGAGAGCAGGAAGGCGAAGGCCAGACGGGGGATGGCCATAATTTCTCCTGTGGGAACGTTTCCACCAGCGGAGACAGAGTAGGGCATAGTAAGGAAGGATGTCAATGGTTTCCGGAGTGGATGCGGTGCCTGCCTGGTTTTACACACTGCGCACCCGGATTCGTGCTGCTAAAAAATCGGCTTTTGGCATAAAGAAGGCGCCTGCGAGAGGCGCCTTCTATGCTGGGTAGGACTTGCGCTAGAAGGTGGTGCTCACCGTCAGGCGGAAGGTCTTGGTTGGTTCGCGCAACTGATAGACTGAGCCGTAGAGCTGCAGGGCCTGTGCGTAGCTGTAATCGCCTGCTCCGCCAGCGGGGAACATGCTGCGCGTGATCAGGTTTTTGCCGTTGAAATACGTGTGCAGGCGCAGCGGATTGTAGGCGTAGTAGATGCGGAACGGTGCGTTGATGATGGGCACCATGACCGAAATCTGCGCGCCGATCGAGTCGCGTGGAACATAGTTCGTTCCAGGAATCGGACGGATATAGCGGTCGAACTGGATCTGCTGTCCCCCGACGCAGGCGCCGTTGACGTAATTCGGGCAGCCATAGAGTGGAGCATTCAGCTGGTCATAGCCTTGCGGGCTTTGCTTGAGCTGGCTGCTGCTGACGGCCATGACCATTCCAAAGTCGTTGAACAGTTCGAGTGCCGCGGTGCGGCCTACGAGCGGAATACGGTATTCCATGTTACCGACAATCTGCGTGTCGCCGCCGATGGAGCTGATGCCGTAGACCGGGATGGGCACCTTGATGCACTGGTTGGTCTGCGGATTGGTCGGGTCCTGCGGAACGCAGTTGCCGTCCGGGTTGGTGAGGTTGTACTGCACCCGCGTGGGAACAAATCCATAGGGCGAGATAGTGCGGATATCGAAGCCGCGGATGTCGGCCTCGCCGCCGCCATAGAAGCGGTTGAATGGAGGCGCTACGTCTCCGCTGAAGCCCCGAATGTAGTTGGCCTGGATGCGGTATCCGAAGATGTTGCGCCCGTCATTGTTAAAGCGGAACCATTTGACCGGCTTGAATTGCTTGTATTCGACAACGGGGCTGAAGTAACGGACGTTGCCCCAGATCCCAGCGAGCTGAAGGATGGCGTTGAGTTCGGAGCCGGAGCGCGGCATGTAGACCGAATCCAACTTGTTCCAGGAGAAGCTGAACGAGGCCATGCTGTTCACAATGCCCTGGAGCGAGTTCTGGCCCTGGATACCGCTGCGGAAGGCCAGCGTCTGGAAAAGGTTCTGCGAGGCCTGGCTAAAGGTGGTGACCGATGAACGGTTGAGCGCGTAAGTGAAGCCGAGGCGCTTAAAGGAGTGGCGGATGGGGTATGCGGCCGAGACCGTGAATCCGGTGGTGGATTGGTTGTAGTTCTGCACCAGGGAGTTGACGGCCTGCTGGGTGTTGGTGTCCACGCCGGAGAGGTTATAGGCCTTGGAGGCGTTGTAGTCGTACTTCTGCGAATAGATAGAGAAGCCGGCGTTGATGGGCTTGTTGCGAATGTACGGCTCGTTGAAGCTGAAGAGCAGGTTGCGCGAGAGGTTTCCGGCGCTGGCCTGCACGCTGAGCGTTTCGCCCAGACCAAGGAAGTTGTTGGTCTGGTAGTTAAGGCCGAGGAACGTGCCGGAGAGGCCGCTGACGCCGCCGTTCAGGCCGATGGAGTTCTTGCCCTTCTCATGCACCTTGAGCAGCAGGTCTACGGTGCCGGTTTCGGGGTTCTGGTGGATTTCTGTGTCCTGGTCCACCTTGAGCGGATCGAAGTAGTCGAGCTGGTTGAGGCGCAGCAGGCTCAGCTCCCAGAGGTGGCTGTTGTAAACCTGGCCTTCTTCAAGGTAGAGCTCGCGGCGGATGACGAAGTCGCGCGTAACGGTGTTGCCCTGGAATTCAATGCGCGAGACATAGAACTGCTTGCCTTCGTCGAGTTCGACGTCGAAGGAGACAATTTTTTTGTCGTCGTCAATCTTCGGGATCGGATTTGCCGTGAAGTTGATGTAGCCGAGGGTGCTGTAGGCCTTCTGAAGATTTTGCAGGCCCTTGCCAAAGGCAGTGAAGTTGAACCAGTCGCCGTCTTTGAGCGGGAACTGGGCGCGCAGAGCATTCACGTTCATGTTCTGGAGCTTGCTGCCAGTGAAGTGAATCGAGCCGAGGCGGTAACGCGCGCCCTCGTCCACAGGGATGCGAATGTCAATACGCTTGCCTTTGCGCGGACGGAAGGTGAAGAAGGAGAGGCCGCCCTCGTTGCGCAGATGGGTCTGCGGGTCTCCGGTGGAGGCGCGGAAGTAGCCCTTGTCGCGATAGGCCTGACGGACGCGTTCGGCATCTTCTTCAAGCTTGCTGGCGTCGTAGGTCTTGGCGAAGAGGTTCTCAAAGAAGATGGAGTGCGGGATTCCGACAGGGCGCAGATTTTTCATGGCCCAGCGGAGATCACGTGCCGGGATGTGCTGGTTGCCGGTAAAGGTGATATTGCCAACCTTGACCTTGGGGCCTTCCTTAATAATGAAGTTTACCTGGACGGAGGCCGGAGGAATGGTCTTGACGTCGGCCTTGACGGTGGCGAACTGGCGGCCGTGCTCGGAGAGCAGCTCTTTGAGCACCGTTTCCACGCGGGCGATCTTGGTGGGGTCGTACTGGCTTTCGACGGAGAAGCCGACTTTTTCTTTCTTGAGGCGATCGAGGACGTCGGACTGCGTGACCGAGTTCAACCCTTTGTAATTGATTTCGCGAATGGTGGGTTTTTCGCGGACATAGATGTCGAGAATGATGCCGCCCTTGGGATTGTCCTCACGTTCGATGCGGACGTCTTCAAAATATCCGGTGTTCCAGAGGGAGTTGAAGTCGCGCTCGACGGTGGTGGGGTCGAACTGCTCGCCTTCATGGCTGAAGAGACGGGCGAGGATGGTCTCCTTGGGAATGCGGCGGTTGCCTATGACGCGGATCTGCGTGATCGTCTGTGACGACTGCGCCCAAACATCAAATACCGTGAAGCAAAGGAGAATGAAGGCCAATGGCTTCAACATGCGGCGGAGCTTGCTGGATTTTACTGGAGAGCCTGCGCTCTCTGGCATGACGGGAAAAATAGGCACACCCTCACTGCAAAGCCAGATCAAAGATTGAGGAAAAAGCGATTATAAGTGACCGGAGGCGGTGTTCCCAACCCCGGAGCATCTTAAGACCGCCTTCCCAGTCATTCTGGAGCCATCACCATTCCGACGGGTGAGAGAAGATTTGGTTTGCAGCAAGCGGCCCAAATCTTGCAAAACCTGCCCTGCTCTTCTGCTCGCCAGCCCGGCGTATTGGCATTTGGAAATCCGTTCTTAGTCTATCGGATAGGAGGGTTTTTGGGGATGCGGGGTGGATGGAAGTACAACAGAACATTTTAGGGGGCCGCAGAGACTCTCGAATTGCAGGCCCACCGGACACCACTGCGGACCATGCAAGTCTGTATGTTGTCGTGTTCGTATTGGTGGGGGAATCTAGTTTCCTGGCTTCGGCGCGAATCGTATTCAACAAGCCTCTGGCAGGCGCAATGAAATAGTTTGCGTCGAATCGTTGATGTTTGCGTCGAATCGTTGATGAAGGTGTGGCTGGCGGAGAAAGCTGCCAGTATCCATCGGTAGAGTTGCCTTGCAGGCGCAGAAGTCTAGCGCCCGGGACCGCTGTAAGGCCATTCATAGACGACTACGCCAAGGTTGTTGAGTGCCTGCATGGTGGTTTCAATGTTTTTGCGCACCTGGAGACGGTTCGAGCGGGTTTCCGCCGGGTCTTCCTCCACGGCGACCACGCGGCCGTATGGCCATTCCTCAGTGGGCAGGGAGCTTAATGCATCGGGTAGGTCGGAAGGGCGGATGGTCAGCTCCTGCCGGCGCGCTTTGGCAGGCTTGAGCATGGCGCTGGGCAGCGCATTGCTGTGGATCTGGTCGGGATAGATGACCCGCAGGGTCATATTTTCACTGCCGACGATGAGAAAGGGATTGACCCAGCTTTCCACATTGCGTACGGCCATATAGCGGCTCTTGGCCGGGGGAGGAATCGTCTCCAGCGTTTCCCGCGCCGCATCGATCTGGGCTTTTTCCGCGGCCCGCGCCTGCTGGGCCTGCTTTGCTGCGTCAGTGGTGTTGTCTGTGGTGGCTTGTCGGGCGCAGCCGCCGGAAATGAGGAGCGCCGCCATGGCCACGCCAGGGACACAGATGGAGGAGAAGAGGGCTTTCAGCTTCACTGCATGAAGAATATCAAGTTGCAGCGCCGAGGGCGAAGGGCGTCGAGTGAGGTATCACTGCACGGGGTTGTATTTCACGAGAAACAGAACGCGTTGATTTTCAGGAATGAAAAATTGCCGGATAAGCCTTGAAAATGGGGGCCATTTCTCCGGCACAGGCAAACGGTTGACCCTGAAGGCGGCCTTCTTCGCCAAAACACTTGACAATCGAATTTTTCATCGTGCTTAATGTTGCACCTGGATAAGTAAAACCATTTATTGCTGTCTGAAAATGGCAAATTGATCCCTAAAAACTGCGTGAATACCAACACAGGTAATCGTTAATAAAAGCGTTGAAAAATCTTTGGAAGGTTAACAGGAGGCTACAGCCATTATGAGAGATTGGAAGCATTTGTTCGTCCTGAGCATCTTTGCTCTTTGCGCGCTGTTGACCGCATACGCGCAGGAGAACGCAGACATTACAGGTACAATCACCGACCAGTCGGGCGCAGCCGTCGCCGGCGTGACTGTGACCATCACGGACACGGCAACCGGGGCCACGCGCTCCACAGTGACCAGCGCGACCGGACTGTATGATTTTTCCGGTTTGAACCACGGGACGTATGACCTTTCCATCAATGCGCCCGGGTTCCAGAGCTACAAGAAGTCGGGACTTGTTTTGAACGTGGCGCAAACACTGCGCGCCGATGCGCAGCTGACAGTAGGCGTGGCCAGCCAGACAGTCACGGTGCAGGCGAATGCCTTGCAGGTGCAGTCGGAGACGAACGAAGTCAGCTCCCTCATCAGCAATAAGCAGATATCACAGCTGTCTACCAACGGACGCAATGTGATTGCGCTGACGGCGCTGGGTAGTGGCGTTTCCAACAATAATCCTTCGTTCAACGGTGTTACGGCGCAGGGCAGCTCATTCAACCTGAGCTTCAACGGAATGCGTCCGGACCACAACAACTGGCTGATTGATGGCGGCGAAGTGTATGACCGCGGTAGTGGCGGAAAGATTGGCGTACTGCCTTCTCCGGATGCGATTGCGGAATTTCAGACGCTGAGCAGCAACTACAGCGCTGACTATGGGATCTCTTCCGGCGGCACGATCACGATGGTGCTGAAGTCGGGCACGCAGAAGTATCACGGCTCGCTGTGGGAGTTTAACCGCAACGACATTTTTGACGCCAACAACTATTTCTCAAAGCAGGCGAACCAGAAGATTCCTGAGCTTCGGCTCAACATCTTTGGCGGTAATCTGGGCGGACAAGTACCACTGCTGAAAAAGACATTCTTCTTTGTGAATGAAGAGTGGAGAAAGTTTATTCAGGGCGCGAATCCCAACGCGACAATTACTATTCCTGGTTCCAATTTCCCAGTTGCGGGACAGGACCTGCAGTATGTGGACTACACCAGGACGGACGCGACAGGTCAATCGACGGCGGTGCTTCCGGTTGTGCCGCAGACAAAGAATCCGGCACTGCTGGCCCAGTATGCGGCGCTGGGCCTGACGCCAGGTCAGCCGTTCCCGTATACGTGCAGCGCGCCGAATTCCTGCGTTTCGACAATCCCGCACCAGCTCTTTGATCCGAATGCGGTACTCTTTATGGGGACGGGCGCGATTCCCAGGCCGAACCTGGGAACGAACCAGTGGGTGGCTTCTCCCAAGCAGCCAACGGATGTGCGTGAAGACGTGGTGCGCATTGACCACGACCTGACGGACAAGCTGCACCTGATGGGGCACTGGATCCACGACGACATGTCGCAGACCATCTTCCCCTCGATGTGGAGCAGCGACAGCTATGATACGGTGGGCAACGTCTTCAAGAACCCGTCGTGGGGCGCGGTGGTAAAGCTGAGCCAGATGATTTCACCCACGCTGCTGAATGAGACTGCGGTGAATGTGAATGGCAACACCATTGATATTACTCCGACGGGAATCTACAAGCAGCCTTCGGGATGGAGCGCCACCGGCATCTTTACCGGCAACAATGCAGGGAACCGGCTGCCTTCCGTCTCCTTCAATGGCGTAGGCCCCGGCACGACCTGGACGACCAATTACTGGCCGTGGCACAACTCGTTCCTGAATTACCAGATTCGCGATGATCTGTCGTGGACCAAAGGCGCGCATTCGCTGAAGTTTGGCTTCTCATATATGCGCATGGACAAGAACCAGCAGGTGCAGGCGGATACGCAGGGCGATTACACCTTTAATGATTCGGCCTTCTCCGGCGATTCCTATGTGAACTTCCTGCTCGGATTTGCCAGCAGCTATACCCAGCTCCAGAACCAGTGGACAGCCCACTGGCTGAACAATACGTATTCAGGTTATGCGATGGACAACTGGCATGTGTTGCCACGGCTTACGTTAAACCTTGGCGTGCGCTATGACGGACTGCCGCACGTGTATGAAAAGAACAATCGCACGTCGAACTTTGTTCCGGTAGACTTCAACCTTGCCAACGCGCAGGTACCTGCGTCGGATGGAACGTTGAACCCAAGTGGGCCTGGATTCAGCCAGCCCTCGGGCGCTCCTGTACCGTATTACCTGAATGGCGTGCATCTTGCCTGCGTCAACGGGTTTCCGCGGGGACTGGTGCATAACTCTTATGGGACCATTCAGCCTCGCGTTGGTTTTGCTTACGACCTGTTCGGCAATGGTAAGACCGTCATTCGCTCAGGCTTTGGATTGTTCTTTGAGCGTATTCAGGGCAATGACATTTACGGCACAGATACCAACCCGCCGTTTGCTTTTCAGCCTTCGGTCAGCAGCGTTACGTTCTCAAATCCGAACGTGACGACGGACGGAGCTGTGGCCAAAACGCCCACTTCTCCGAGCAACTTTAATGCTCTGGCAATGAACTATGACAATCCAGGAACGACGCAGTTCAGCCTTGGCGTGCAGCAGGAGCTTGCGCCATCGGTTGTCTTCGCCGTGCAGTACGTGGGCATGACGGGATGGCACCAGGATGACCAGCGCAACATCAACACGCTGCCGCTGAGCGATTCTTCGGGCTATGCTCATCGCCAGGCGGTCGCCAATGGGGCGAATGCGAACCTCTACCGGCAGTTCCCCGGCTGGGCTAACATTACTCTCAACGAAAACGAGACCAACAGCAACTATCACTCCCTGCAGTCGGTCCTGCGCATGGAAAACAAACATGGGCTCACGCTCCAGTTTGCTTATACCTATTCGCATGAGATTGACATCAAGAGCGGCGATCTGCAGGGAGTTTCCAACCCATTCAATCTGGAATATGACCGTGGTTCAGGCACACTCGACCGCCGTCATATCTTTAACGCAAGCTACATCTACGAGCTGCCGTTCTTCCTGCACTCGAACAGTGCGCTGGCAAGGACGGTCCTTGGCGGATGGCAGATTTCCGGCATTACCGTGGCTGAAAGCGGTGTGCCGGCAGGGCCATCTTACGGAACCGATGTGCTCGGACTGGGAGGCGGTAGCAACCGGCCAAATCTCTCCGGTCATGTCAGCTACCCGAAGAAGCCGACAGCGTGGTTTAACACGGCCGCCTTCTCGGCGCCTGTCGCTCCCTGGGTTTCAGGATCAACTGGACCGAACGCCGGCTTTGGCAACTCGGGCAAGGACGCAGTTGTAGGTCCGGGACTCTTTAACTGGAATCTGAGCTTGTTTAAGGAGGTCCGGATTACGTCAGCTGAAGGCCCGAGAATCCAGCTTCGCGCCGAGTCGTACAACACCTTTAACCATACGGAATTTCAGAATGTGAGCACGGGGTTCACTAACTCGAACTTTGGGCAGTTGACTTCGACTTACGATCCACGCGTCCTGCAGTTTGGGGCAAAGTTCCTCTTCTAATCCGGAAGACAACACGGCCCCTGCTCCTGAATACGGAGCATGGGCCTTTTTCTTTATTCCTGCACTACGGCCTTGACCAGATTGCGCGGGCTGTCCACGTCCACTCCGTGGAGGATGGCGGTAAAGTAGGCGAAGAGTTGCAGGGGAACCACTTCGAAAATAGTCAACAGGTATTCGCTGGCGTTGGGGACCGGGATAGTGAAGCGCGCGACCTGTGGTACTTCGCTGTCGCCTTCCGTGGCGAGCGCGATGATCTCGGCGCCTTGCGCCTGCATGTCCTTCATTAGTTGCAGGGTCTTTTCATAGCGCAGAACAGAATCCGGGTCGTTGCGGTCCTGCGTGGCGAGCATGACCAGCGGAGATTCTTTGGTGACGAGTGCGTTCGGGCCGTGCTTCAGTTCGCCTGCGGGATAACCCTCGGCCTGAATGTAGGCGGATTCTTTGAGCTTGAGCGCTCCTTCGCGAGCGATGGCGTAATGGATGCCGCGACCCAGGTAGAGAAAGCCGCGGGCGTTCCTTGTGTGTTCGGCCACTGTGTGAAGCTGCTCTTCCCACGTAGGCAGTGAGCGCTCGAGCAGGCCCGGAAGCGCCTCCAGTTGATCAATAAGATTGGAAACGGAGTGCACGGTCATGCGCCCACGCAGGCGAGACATGGAAAGCGTGAGGAGATAGAGGACAGCAAGCTGCGTGGTGAAGCTCTTGGTGGCAGGGATGGCTTTTTCCCGCCCCGCGATGGTAGGCAGAGAGGCATCGGCCTCGCGCGCCATGGTGGAGTTTGAGTTGTTGGTAATGGCGATGGTAGAGAGGCCGCGCGCTTTGCCTTCGCGGAGCGCGGCCAGCGTGTCGGCGGTTTCGCCGGACTGCGAAATGACGATGACACCGGGGTCCTGAAGCGTGTGTGTGGAGCGGTAACAGTATTCGCTCGCGTATTCGACGTCCACAGTCAGTCCTGCCAGGTCTTCGAGCATGATCTCGCCTGCGAGGCCGGCGTGACGGCTGGATCCGCTGGCGGCGATGACAACACGCTGATGTCCGCGCAATGCCTCGGCAACCGAGGCGAAGGCCCCCGGGTTAAGGGCGTGCTCGGAAACGTAATTCCGGATGGTGGCCGACAGCGCTTCGGGCTGCTCGTAAATTTCGCGCAGCATAGCATGAGGAAACGAACGGGGCATGGCTTTTATTTTCGCTTAAATCGCGCCTGTATGGACAGCTATACCGCTATTTTTTCTGAAAAGAAAAGGGCGTGGAAGAAATCCACGCCCCTGAGAGGGCTGCTCCAGCTTAGAAGGTGAACTTTAAGGCAAGCTGGATCTGGCGTTCCGTTGAGTTGGTGTTGGTGATCTGTCCCCAGGTTGCGCTGGAGACATCGTTTGTTGGAGCGCCGAGGCTGACAGTGTTCAGAAGATTGAAGAAATCAGCCCGGAACTCCAGATTGCTGCCTTCTGTGATGGCAAACTGCTTGCTGGCTGCCATGTCGAAGTCCTTGTAGCTGGGGGCGCGCTCGGAGCCTACCCGTGAGGTCCCGAAGCCCGTCGCCAGCTCTTCGCCGTAGGCACAGCTGCCATTGTCATTTGCCAGGCTGGAGCCGGTATTCGTGCAGGGTACTGCGGAAGCATCCGTTCCAAACCAGTGGTCTGTGGACCTGTGGTTGACCCGGAGCGGACGATAGTGCATGGCGCGGTTGGTGCGTTGGTTTGCTTTGTAGACCTGCGGGGATGACATCGTGACAGGAAAGCCGCTGTGCAGGCTGGCGACTGCTCCCAGTTTCCAGCCACCCACGAACACGTCTTCAAAGCGGTTCATGTTTGAGCCGAACATTTTCCCGCGTCCAAAGGGAAGGTCGTAATATCCGGAGAACGAGAAGGTGTGTGTGGCATCAAAGAAGGCCGGGCCGTAGTCGGCGCCGCCGTTGTAGGCATCCTGCCAATATGCTGACTGAGAGGCAACACCGCCTGCGCCATAATAGCCCAGGTTGTTTGAAAGCGACTTGCTATAGGTGTAGTTGGCCAGGAACTCGAGGCCGTTGCTGGTGCGTTTGCGGAGCGATGTCTGCAACGCATTGTAGTTCATCATGGCCTCAGACTCGGTATAGCTGACTACGCTGACTCCACTGATGTTGATGCCATTTGCCGGAGCAAATTTTGAGAATGGCACTACGCAGGGGGTGGGCTGAGTTGGAAGTGCAACGAGGGAGCAGGGCGCCTGGTTTCCTTCGCGCGGGTCAACAAGATGATTTCCAACCTGCCCCAAATAGGCGATCACCAGAGACATTTCGTTTCCGAATTGAGTTTCCGTTGTCAGGTTGAACTGCTGAATAAGCGCCGGCTTGAGATTTGGTTGCCATGCACGGATGTTTTGACCTGTATAGTCGCCCAGGTCGGCAGGCCGGGGGAAACCATTTTCTGTTTTGAAGCCGACGGTAGTTGCATTCGCGGAGGAATCCACAAAGAAGGGCCGGTTCAGCGTAAGGCGCAGGTTAGCTCCGGTCCCTTCCATAAAGTTGGTAATGGCGTAACCGCCACGCACTACAAACCGGTCATGAAAACGCTCTGGCGAGAAAGCAAAGCCGAGGCGCGGCATGAATCCACCCCAATATGCGTTGTAGAGTGCCCGGCTGGCCCCGTTTTTCCCGGCAAAGCTGACAGCGCCTGTATAGATGTTGAAATTGACCTGCTTGTTGTTGACCTCATAGATGGGCTGGTCGTACTCCCAACGCATGCCGAGGTTGACGGTCAGGTTTGGCATGACCTTCCAGTCATCCTGGAAGAAGACTGCATCGCGCCACTGGCGGTGTCCCCAGCGGTTAACGACGCTCTGGCCCTGACCATAAAAATTAGACTGGTCGGTCAGGAAGTCAGAGAAGCTATCACCTGTGAATGTTCCGTTGTAGCCGAACTGGCCCAGCGCGCCATCATTGCCTGAATAGTAGCGGTTTTGCTGGTAACGGAGGGCCTGCCCACCGAACTTGATGGTGTGCTTGCCAAGCTGCCAGCTGATGTTGTCCCCATATGTGAAGGTATTGGCGATGCTGTCAGATGCCGTGCCGCCAGCGCCTGGCCCGATGTTGGACAAACCGGTACCGCCGCTGAAGGAAAATTCGCTGAAGCCCGGTACACCCTGGACTCCAGGGATACCCAACTTCGCATTTCCTGACAGGCCGAAATGGCCGGCAATGTCCTGAAGGCTGGCGATGTAGCGTGAGCGTCCATATCCTGCACGCGCCTCGCTGACGACGTTGGGTGAAAAAGTGTGGGTCCAGTTAAAGATGAAGCCAGTATACGGATTCGAGTTTACTGTAGGAATTTCTGTCGGGATGCTGACAGTGCTGTTGCCGTCCTGCTCTCGCCCGATGGTAAACCGGCCTGACAAGAGATCGCTTTGGCGGATTTGCCAGTCAATTTTGATGTCACCCTGATTGTTGTTGACGAACTGCTTTTCAGAACCTGAGTAGTTGCGATTGGGAATCAAACCGCCGTTTGTATTGTTGGCGGGAATGGTTTCCATCGGATATATCTCCGGATGTGAAAGCAGGAATTGTGCAGCGGGATTGGTGATGTTGAAATGCTTTTGAATGCCATTGATGGGAACCAGACCAGTCCGCATCGCAGCAGTCGGGACAGTGTAGAAAGTAGTGGAGTTTGTGTTCTGCCGCGCACCCTGGTAATCCACAAAGAAGAAGATCTTGTCACGCTTGATGGGCCCGCCCAGGGTACCGCCGAAGATGGAGCGATTGAATGGGTTGACGGGGGCGGCCTTTCCGGCCGTATGCTTGTTGCTCCAACTGTTCGCGTTCAGGTTCTGGTTTTCCAGAAACCCGAAAGCATTGCCATGGAAGTGGTTTGTTCCGCTTTTGGTGACCATGACAACCTGGCCGCCATTGGCGTTACCGTATTCTGCAGTGGCGTCCCCGGTGATGACTTTGATCTCGCCAATTGCATCAACGTTCGGGCTATAGCCGATGTAGTTGTCAATGGTCTCGTTGATGTCTGCGCCGTCCAGCGTGTAGTTATTTGTTTGCTCGCGATTGCCGTTCTGGAAATAGCCGCCGTTATACGCTGAGCGCATGACGCTGTTCTGCGCCTTGGGGTTGGTGGCAATTGCGCCTGCAACCAGTAAGGACAAGGACGCGAAATTGCGTGCCTGCAGAGGGACTTCCGTTGCAGCCTTTGCTGTAATCGTGTCACCGGTTGTCGCGTTCTGGGTATCCAGAATGGGCGCCGCGCTTGTGACCACGACATTGGTACTCACTTGACCGACTACCAGTTTCGCATCAATACGGGCTTCCTGAGCGACTTCAAGAGCAAATGGACCGACGGTGGATGTTTCAAAGCCAGGAGCCGATACTGTGACCTTGTATTGTCCAATAGGCAGGAAACGCACGGTATAGACTCCGGCGTTATTGGTTTGTGTTGGGAACGTGACTCCGGTAGCGGTGTTGATGGCGGTGACTGTAGCTCCGTTGACGGCAGCACCGCTTGCGTCGGTGACTGTGCCGGTAATAGACCCGGTAATTGTCTGGGCAAGCGTCGCGGAACAACACACCAGCAGCAACAAAAGACTTGAAAAAAGGTTGCGTGCTCGCATAGATGATGGACCTCCAAAGGGAAGAGGGTTGATGAATTGCCGAGACGGAACTTGTGTCCGTTGTGCGGCAGGTGCTTCAAAAAAACAGCAGTATTTGTCTGGACTGTCTTTCTGATTTCACATACTGTATAGACAACTGTACTGGCAAGCAAGCAAAAAATCAGGCAGACAAGGAAAATTTATTGCTCGCATCAGGACTGGCGGGGATGTCTGGGATGGGTAAAACGATGGAGCAAAGTTACCGTTTCATGGCTTCAGCAAACCTCGTGGTGATCCATCCAGGCTGGGTGATGGCTGCTCCAACGACGACAGCGAAGGCCCCCAGGTCGAGTGCGCGGCGCACATCTTCCGGAGTGCGGACGTGGCCTTCGACAATGACTGGAATGCGAAGTTCTTTGACCAGCTGCTCGAGGAGTTCCCAATGGACGGAACGCTGGCCTCTGGTTTCGGGCGTGTATCCATACATGGTGGTGGCGACCGCACTGGCGCCGGCTTTCTCGGCGGAGAGGGCCTCGTGGAACGTGGCGATGTCGGCGAGGACAGGTTTGCCGAGCCCGGTCGTGATGCTGCGAAGTAAATCGGCCCAGGGCTCCAGAAACGCGGGACGGTGCGCGCTGCAGTCTACGCTGATGATGTCGGCACCCGCTTCGGCGACGGCCCTGGCGGATGGAAAATCAGGCGTAATCAAAGGGCCATTTTCATCGAAGCGCTTCCAGATGCCGATGATGGGCAGTGAAGTCTCGCGCCGGAACGCGGCAATGTGTTCCGGGCCATTGGCGCGCAGGCCGCCGGCTCCTCCGCGAAGAACGGAAATGGCCATACGGCGCAGCGCGCCAGTGTCGTCCAGCGGATCACCTGGCATGGCCTGTACGGAGACAATGAGTTTGTTTTTTAAGCTGGCAGGGAATGCAACGGGTGGTGTCATATAGAACTGCCGGGCATGTTACGCATATTAAATGATTGAGCATGCGCGGAAGTGTAGAAATTCTGGCAATCTGTAAGAAACTGAGGGACTAAAGTGGCAAAGGGCCGTACACAAAACCAGGCAACATTTCACCCATTGGACAAGAACGGTTTTATCCCGCTGTACTACCAGATTCAGCGGGCCCTGATGGAGAAGATCCAGTCCGGAGAGCTTTCTGAGGGAGACCCCCTGGCCTCAGAAGAAGAGCTTTCCCGCCACTACCAGGTGAGCCGTATGACGGCGCGCCAGGCCCTGCATGGATTAAAGACCAGCGGCTATGCTTTCAGCGAAAAGGGCCGCGGTACATTTGTGACCCGCCCCAAGCTGGAAAAAAACATCATGCACCTTCAGGGTTTTACTGAAGAGATGCGAAAGCGCGGGATGAAGCCCAGTTCCAAATTGCTGGACCAGGCGGTGATTGCCCCGGCAGATGACATTGCGCAGAAGCTGAAGCTGGAAAAAGAGGACCAGGTCCTGCACCTGCGCAGGCTGCGCATTGCCGATGGCATTCCTATGGCCATTGAGGACTCACATATTCCGCTGAAGCAATTTCCAGGCCTGGAACGCATTGATTTTGCCAGGCACTCTCTTTACCAGACCCTGCGCGAGCGTTATGGAGTGCGGGTGGGCTATGCGGACGAGACGATTGAGGCGCTGGCAGCGACCAAAGAAGAGGCGGAGCTGCTGACGATTCCGCGCAAGGCGAGCATTCTCTCGATTACGCGCGTGATTATGACTACGCAGGAGACGCCGGTCGAGGCGGCCTGTTCGCGCTATCGTGGCGACCGTTACCGTGCTTCCATTCGTGTTCCCATGACGGCCATTGAATAATCGAATGCAAAGAGATGGAGCAGTGGGATGCCATTGTGGTAGGGGCTGGACCTGCAGGATGCGCCTGCGCGTATGATCTTGCGGCGCAGGGCAGGTCTGTTTTGCTGCTGGACAAGGCCGCTTTTCCTCGCAAAAAGGCCTGTGGCGGAGGACTGACGGCAAAGACCCTGCGCGCACTGCGCTATTCGGTTGCGCCGGTCGTGCATAAGACGGTCCAGCGCATTGTGATTGAGACCCGGAGCGAACCGCACATTCTGGTGCGCAGCGGAAAGACGATCTGCGCCATGACGGTGCGTGAAGAGCTGGACGCGTACTGCCTGAACAAGACTATAGAAGCAGGTGCGCGGTTCCAGAAGATCGGGCGCATCGAGCGCATCGGGCAGGATGCAGACGGCGTGTCACTGTTCAGCGTCGAAGGCCAATGGCGCAGCCGCTTTCTTATTGGCGCGGATGGAGTGAACAGCCAGGTGCGGCGTCTGACGCAGAAAGCGGCATGGTTTCACAGAGGCTTCGCCATTGAGGCCAATCTTTCGCGAAATGCGATCCGGGATGATCTGGTTTTTGATTTTGCTCCTGTGCCCAGGGGATATGGATGGGTCTTTCCCCGGCGTGATCATGTGAATATTGGCCTGTATTCTGCCGAGCACACCTGCTCTTTCGACAAGGGCAGACTCGCCGGGTATATTGCGGCCCGGTATGGGCGGGATGCGGCGGCGGAGAACTTTATCGGGCAGTATCTCGGTTTCGGAGCGGGAGAGCATGTCCCATTGCCGGGACGCATTCTGCTGGTCGGGGATGCCGGAGGGTTTGCTGATCCACTTACCGGGGAGGGCATTTACGGTGCGATCACCAGCGGACAGGCTGCGGCTTCCGCAATCAGCGCGGCGCTGGATCATGGCGCCGATGCGGGCCTGACTTTTGCCGGGCTGACGGCCGGACTGCGCGGAAACCTGCGCATTACGGAACGTGTGGCCACTTCCTTTTATGCAAGGCCGGAAAGTGGCTTCCGCGCGATGCGCATGCCGTTTGTGCGAAACGCCGTGCTCAAGAGCTACGCGGAGGGCTTCAATCTTTTTCGCCTTTCAGGAATTGTGCGCCGCTTTTTACCGGCGGCTGCAAGTGAGCGTGCGTTATAGTGGGCGCGTTCCGCGTTGCGAGAAGCGGTGCATCCAAAAACAAAATTAAGAAAATGTTCGTCCTGGTCTGGGCGGTAATTTCTCAATTTCTGCGCCGTAAACAAAGCAGAAAGGCCTCAGTGCTGTTACAATTGGAGAGTAATGATTCCCGCTGCTTGCAAGTTTGAGCGGCCGCTTTGTTTCTTCGCTGAGCTTACGCCTTTGGTTGAAGAAGCAGGTCCTTTATAACGGCATTTTCAGAGACACTGTCGTCGGCCTTGGCATCCCTTGGTCGCCTGCTCCCTTGCCGATTGAGGTGACATAGGGAAAGCGCTGGACGCCAGAGCTTCTGAGGGTGCGATACGCTTCAAAATCTTGTCTTCGCTCTCATCTGGCGCGGTGAAGGAAGTTAAGAAACGATGCTTACAGAACCTTATCGATGCGTGAAGTGGTCTGCCAAAGGGTTTTTATTTCTGCTTGTGTTCTTTGCATGGCATGCCGTATTTGCGGAGGGGCCGCAATCCACGCCGAGCATCTTTGCGCCTGCCTCTACCCCTGCAAGTAATATTTACGAGCTGTCGCTGTTTGTCATCGCCATTACGGGCGGCATTTTTGTTACCGTTGGATCGCTGATTGCCTATGCTGCTTTCAAGTATCGCCAGCATGGGCAGGACGACACGAGCGAGCCAGCGCAGATTTATGGTTCTGCTCAGGTTGAGCTGGCCTGGACCGTTGTCCCGGTCCTGATTGTTGTGGTGCTTTTTCTCACCACGGCACGCATGATCTTCGCCATTCAGGACGCTCCCAAGCCGAAATCTGCGCTGGATGTGACGGTGGTGGGCCACCAATACTGGTGGGAGTTCAATTATCCCAGGCTTGGCATCCGCGGAGTTAATGAGCTGCATGTTCCACTGAGCGATGCGAACCATCCGACGCCGACTTTTCTGACGCTGCTTTCCGCCGATGTGATCCACAGCTTCTGGGTCCCGCAGTTGTCCGGCAAGACGGACCTGGTACCGAATAAGATCAACTATTTGTGGATTGATCCGCGCCATCCTGGAACCTACGTCGGTCAGTGCGCGCAGTTCTGCGGCGTAGAACATGCAAAGATGCTGCTGCGTGTCTATGTGGATACGCCGGACCAGTTTGCGGCATGGGTGAAAAACCAGCAGCAGCCGGCAGTGAATGATCCGAAGGTGGCAGAGGGCAGGCATGTCTTTGAAACCCAGGCCTGCATGAATTGCCACACGATTGCGGGTACGGCTGCGACGGGGCGATTCGGACCGGACCTGACCCACCTGATGAGCCGGGAAACCATTGCTTCCGGAGCGACGACGAATACGCCTGAGCATCTGCGCGAGTGGATCAGGAACCCGGACACGTTCAAGCCCGGCTCGCTGATGCCGGCGATGCAGTTAAACGACCAGCAACTCGATCAGGTCACGGCATACCTGTCCACACTGAAATAAGGCGCGAAGGGATTTATGGCAGATTCAACATTTCCGGTTCCGGGCGCATTGGAGGCGGCCCCGCACGGGCGGCGTTGGTCGCAGGCTGCTTTTCTTGCTTGGTTGCACGACTGGGTGGTCACAGTAGACCACAAGAAGCTCGGCATCCTCTATATGCTCTACTCCATCTTCTTTCTGCTGGTGGGTGGAGTTGAAGCGATCCTGATCCGCATCCAGCTTGTCCGGCCGGACATGCACTTTCTTTCGCCGTGGGTCTTTAACCGCGTCTTTACGATGCATGGAACCACCATGGTGTTTCTGGTGGGCATGACCTATATCTTTGGGTTTGCCAACTATCTGGTTCCGCTGATGGTCGGTGCACGCGATATGGCGTTTCCGCGCCTGAATGCGCTCAGCTTCTGGCTGACTTTCTTCGGCGGTATTCTGCTCTACTACAGCTTTATTGGCGGATATGGTCTCTACGGCGCAAGCAGCGCGCCAGACACGATGTGGTGGGCCTACTCGCCCCTGACGGAGCGGGCGTTTTCTCCGGGACACGCGCCGGACTACTGGGCACTTTCGCTGATTGTGACTGGATTTGGCACGATTGGCGCGTCCATTAATGTGATCGCTACCGCGCTTTGCCTGCGCTGCAAGGGCATGACGCTGATGCGGCTGCCGCTGTTTGTCTGGCTGAATGTGGTGACGTCCTTCCTGGCGCTGCTGGCGATTACTCCGCTGACGGCAGCACAGGTAATGCTGCTGATTGACCGCTATCTGGGCGGGCATTTCTTTGATACCCAGGCCGGAGGATCGGCGCTGATCTGGGCGCATTTCTTCTGGATCTTCGGACACCCGGAAGTGTATGTGCTGGTGCTTCCCGCCTTTGCGATTGCGAATGAAGTCATTCCGGTCTTTTCACGCAAGGCGATTTTTGGCTATCCGGCGATGGCCGCAGCCTCTGTGGGCATTGCCTTCGTGAGCCTTGGCGTGTGGGCGCACCATATGTTCACCATTGGAATGACGTCGGTGGGCAACACCTTCTTTGTGCTTTCGACCATGCTGGTCGGCATTCCCACAGGCATCAAGATTTTTAACTGGGTGGCGACAATGTGGGGCGGGAAGATACGCTTTGCGACGCCCATGCTTTTCTGCACCGCATTCCTTTTCCAGTTTCTGATTGCGGGACTGACGGGAATCATTCTTTCCGTTGCGCCGTGGAACTGGCAGCTGCACAACTCATATTTTGTGATTGCGCACTTCCACTATGTGCTGGTCGGCGCGATTGTCTTCTGTATCTTCGCCGGAATTTATTACTGGTATCCGAAGGTGACCGGGCGCATGTTGAGCGAGAAGCTGGGCAAATGGCACTTCTGGCTTTTCGTGATTGGTTTCCATGTGTCCTTCGACACAATGCACGTTCTGGGCATTCTGGGCATGCCACGCTCTATCTTCACCTATGAGGCGGACCGCGGATGGGCCCCATGGAACTTTGTGGTTTCGATCGGCGGATTTATTCAGGCGATCGCAGTGCTGGTCTTTGCCTTCAATCTGGTCCACTCGTACTTCAAGGGCAGGGTTGCCGGTAACGATCCGTGGGATGCCTGGACGCTGGAGTGGGCGACGCCGTCTCCTCCGCCAGCCTACAACTTTGCTGAAGACCCGGTAGTGACCAGCCGCCGTCCTTTGTGGGACATCAAGCATCCGGAAGATCCTGACTGGAGATATGAGTGAGGCCGTAACGAGATGAGCACACTTGCAGTAGCACAGGCAGAACGAGAACAGGCGTGGGTACAGCCCTCGAAGGGGCGTGTGGCCATGTTCTGCCTCATCCTCGCGGAATCGACCATCTTCACAATCTTTGTGGTGGCCTATGTCTACAACATTGGCAAGAGCCTTTATGGACCGACGCCGCAGATTCTGGAAGTGCCGATATGGAACAGCATCTTTCTGCTGTCGAGCAGCTTGACGATCTGGCTGGCAGAGCGGGCAGTCGAGCACGGCAGGATCAAGTCCTTTGGACTGTGGTGGGCGCTGACGTTTGTGCTGGGGGCCATCTTTCTGGTTGGCACGGGCATTGAGTGGCACAAGCTGATTTATGAAGATGGGCTGACCATCAGCACGAACCTGTTCGGGACCACCTTTTATTCGCTGGTCGGGCTGCACGCATCGCACGTCATCCTTGGATTGATTGCGCTGTTCACGGTGCTGATGTTTACCGTTACCGGCCATGTGCGTAAAGAGCATGCTGACCGCATTCAGGTGCTGGCGCTGTACTGGCACTTTGTAGACGCTGTCTGGATTGTGGTCTTTACGGTGGTCTATGTGATTGGCCGCTGAGGAAGGCGCCGCAACTTTTCGAGAGATTATGGACTCGCACGAACAACACGGTCATTCCGGCAACACGATCCATCTGCCTGCGCCTACGGCGTGGCCGATTGTGCTTGCCTTTGGGGCCACTCTGATCTTTGCCGGGCTGGTGACCCACGTGGTTGTCAGTATTCTGGGCGCGGTGCTCGTGGTCACTGCCTGCGCGGGGTGGTTCCGGCAGGTGCTGCCGCATGAGGCGCACGAAGACGTGCCGGTAGAGGCCCACGAGATCACGATTGAATCAGAGCGCACGCACGTTACGCGCATTGAAATCAAGGAAGAGCACCGCGCGCATCTTCCGCTGGAAACCTACCCGGTGCTTTCCGGGCTGAAGGGCGGCATTGCAGGCGGAATTGCCATGCTGGTTCCCGCGCTGCTGTATGGGATCATCGGCTTCCATAGTATCTGGTATCCGGTCAACCTGCTGGGAGGCGCCGGTGTTGCGCACTGGACGAATCCGACGACGGCCCAGATTGCCGCCTTCCATCCTCAGGCGCTGGTGATTGCCATCATCATCCACGCTACGGCGAGTATCCTGGTGGGCCTGCTCTATGGGGCCATGCTGCCGATGCTGCCGCGCCATCCAATTATTCTGGGCGGCATTATCGCTCCGCTGCTGTGGACGGGCCTGCTGCACGCCTCACTCGGAATCATCAATCCTGCATTTGATGAGCGCATCCAGTGGGGATGGTTTCTGACATCGCAGATTACATACGGTCTGGTCGCGGGCTGGGTGGTTGCTCACCAGAGCCGCATCCGCACGACGCAGTCTCTGCCCTTTGTGATGCGTATGGGCATTGAGGCCTCCGGACTGCACTCTGAAGAAGGAGAGGACCACCGCCAATGAATGCACGCCAGTTCCTTAGCGGGGCCTTTCTGCTCGCCTCGCTGGTTTTGACGGCCGGATGCGAACGATTTCCAGGCTATCCCCATCCCGGTTCCGAGGCGATGCGGCCGGATGAGGTCACCGACTTCTCGCGCCTGTATTCGCAGAACTGCTCAGCCTGCCACGGCGCAGACGGCCAGTATGGCCCTGCCATTGCTCTGGCCAATCCTGAGTATCAGGCCATTGTGGATGACAATACGCTGCGTAGCGTCATCGCCAATGGAGAGCAGGGCACGCTGATGCCCGCCTTTGCACAGAGCGCAGGAGGCATGCTGACCGATGCGCAGATTGATGCGCTGGTGAAAGGCCTTCGTCAGCGCTGGGCCAGGTCTGGATACTTGCAGGGGGCGGACGTTCCTCCTTACAAGACGGACAAGCAGGGGGACGCAGCGCACGGCCAGCAGGTCTTTCAGGCGTATTGCTCGCGCTGCCATGTCACGGGAACGCAGCCGCTGAATACCGGGGGCAAAACAAAGACCAGCTCGATCACGGACGGATCTTATCTTGCGCTGATCAGTGACCAGTCGCTGCGCGCCATCATCATCGCCGGGCGTCCCGATCTGGGGCATCCGGACTGGCGCAACGCCCAGCCTGGTCACGCCATGAGCGACCAGGAAGTAACGGACCTGGTTGCGTGGATGGCGAGCCAGCGCCAGCAGACCCCGGGCCAGCCCTATCCGGCGCAGGACGAGACCGGAAGAGGAAAGAAGTTATGAGTGACGGAAAGAAGGTAACACGACGAACGCTGCTGATGAAGATCGGCATTGCGATAAACGCGATTGTGGGCGTTGCCATCACGGTCCCTGTCATTGGTTATCTGTTCTCGCCAGTCAAGCGCAAAGGTGCGTACAACAAGTGGATTTCGCTCGGGAGTCTCAGCCAGTTTCCGGAAGGACAGACGCGGCTGGCCGAGTTTGTGAATCCGTTCAAGCGTCCACAGGATGGCGAAACCGCCAAGACTCCGTGCTGGGTGCGCCGTGTTGGCGGAAATACTTTTCAGGTCTTTGCCATCAACTGCGCGCACCTGGGCTGCCCGGTACGCTGGTTTCCGCAGTCGGAGCTGTTCATGTGTCCGTGCCACGGCGGTGTGTACTACGCGAATGGCGACCGCGCCTCTGGACCTCCGGAACGCGGGCTTTTCCAGTACGACTACAAAGTTGTGGGCGGCGAACTGCACATCAATGCCGGACAGATGCCCACGCTGGCCAATGAAGCCATGGCCCAGAAGGAGAAGCTGGTATGTCTCGGCTGAAGGAAGTCTACAACTGGTTTGAACGCCGCCTTCAGCTTGAAGGGCCCATTAAGGAAGCCGCGTTGCATCCTGTTCCCCGCAACACGGCGAGCTGGTGGTACGTTTTTGGCAGCGCAGCCATGACGCTGCTGATGCTTCAGATTGCCACCGGCATTCTGCTGGCGATTATCTATGTCCCTTCCGGCGGCGAGGCGTGGAAGACACTGGACCAGTTGAACCACCAGCTTTATCTCGGGTGGTTCCTTCGCGCCATGCACGGATGGGGATCAAACTTCATGGTGGCCGTTGTGCTGATTCACATGGCACAGGTCTTCATGTTCGGTGCTTACAAATTTCCGCGCGAGCTGACCTGGATCCTTGGCGTCTTTCTGCTTCTGATGACCCTGGGCATGGCCTTTACCGGTCAGGTGCTGCGGTTTGACCAGGACGCTTACTGGGGCCTCGGCATTGGCGCCTCGATTGTCAGTCGCGTGCCGCTGATTGGCGGGCCGCTGGTGCATTTATTGCTGGGTGGTCCAATCATCGCTGGTGCCACGCTCTCGCGCTTTTTCGCGCTGCACGTTTTCGTGATTCCCGGACTGATGCTGCTCTTTGCCGGGCTGCACGTCTGGATGGTGCTGAAGCTCGGCATCAACGAATGGCCTATGCCGGGACGAGTAGTCCGCCGCGAAACCTACATTCAGGAATACAACGAGATGGCGCACAAGGACGGCGTCCCGTTTGTTCCTGATGCACTGTGGAAGGACCTGTTTTTCTCCGCGGGAATTCTGGTGGCGGTGGCCGTATGCGCGCTGCTGTTTGGTCCCTATGGGCCGGGCGGCCAGCCCGATCCGACGATCATTCAGACCGCGCCGAAGCCGGACTTCTTCTTTCTCTGGTTGTTTGCTGTGCTCTCCTACCTGCCGCCGGAGATGGAGACGCCCTTTGTACTTATCGCTCCGGCCATCGGAATACTGGTTCTTCTTGCCCTTCCTTTTGTTGCGGGTGTGGGCGAGAAGAGTTGGCACCGCCGTCCCGTGGCCGTGCTGGTGCTGATTACGGTTGCCGTGTCGTGGGGCATCTTCACGCACCTGGGCGTGCATACGCCGTGGAGTCCGGTGATGGACGCGTGGAGCGGTGATCCCCTTCCACAGAAGCTGGTACACTCGGAGACTGCGCTCGAGCGGCAGGGCGCCGTGGTCTTTCAGGCGAAGCAGTGCCGCAATTGCCATTCAGTGGGTGGATTGGGCGGACAGCGCGGTCCGGCGCTCGATGACGTAGCAACGCGACTCACCGAAGACCAGTTGATTCGTCAGGTGCTGCAGGGCGGCGGCAATATGCCGGCCTATGGAAAGAACCTCAGCCCGCCGGAAGTGAACGCGCTGGTACGCTTTCTGGAAACGCTGAAGCCCGCGAACCGTCCGGCTGCGGTGGATGCCTCGCAGGAGGCCCAGGCGCAGTTGGGGAAGTAAGGCACTGGATTTTGTCATCCTGCAGGATGCGCGGTGAAATGCAGGCAGGATGACAAGCCGGGATGCGGCAAAACACATATCATCCATGTCACCAGAGTTCCAATCCGCGCTTCTTGTCTGGAACGTTCCTCCGGTGACCACGCTTCTGCTGCTGCTTACCGCGCTCATTTATCTTCGCGGATGGCTGCTCATTGGCCAGACCCGTCCTGCGCAATTTCCTGCGTGGCGGCTCGGTTGTTTTCTGCTCGGCCTGTTTGCGCTCTTTCTGGCGGTTGCTTCTCCGTTGGACACTCTGGATGGTCAATTGCTCTCGGCCCACATGGGGCAGCATTTTCTCTTCATGACGATCGCGCCCCCGCTGCTTCTGCTGGGATTGCCGCAGGTCCCACTTTTGCGCGGGCTGCCGCGTCCGGTGGTGCGCCGTATCTTTGGACCGCTCCTGCGGTCGCAATGGCCTAAAAAGGCAGGGCACTTTCTTACCAGCCTGAAGCCAGCCTGGCTGCTGATGAACCTCTCCTATATCGGATGGCATGTTCCGGCGGCGTACGAGCTGGCGCTGCGGTCGCAAAACTGGCACGACCTTGAGCACGCCTGCTTTTTCTTCACCAGCCTTCTTTTTTGGTGGCCGATCGTCCGCCCGTGGCCAGACGCGAGGCAGAGGCTGAGCTGGATGTTACTGCCTTATCTGCTGACGTCAGACCTGATCAATACCATCATTTCGGCCTCGCTCTGTTTTTCCGGACGCGTGATTTATCCCACCTATGCGCTAACGACGCCTTTGCTGGGCATAGACCCCCTCTCAGACCAGGCTGCGGCGGGAGCTTTTATGTGGGTGACCAATTCGACCGTGTTTCTGCTTCCGACATTCTGGATAACAATACGGCTGCTCTCGCCCAGCCGTGAGCGCAGGCCTGTGGCTTCGATCTAGAGCACTCGGGGTTGTTGTTTCTGCCCGCTGCATCCTGCAACAACTCGCATCGCTCAGGATGACAAAACTGAAGTACCCAGCCTTTCGGGGTTGAAGGGCTGGGTACCAAATTGCTTTTGCGGGTTTAACGGTCATCGTTGTCGCGCCAGCCGTCATCATCATCTCGGACAAGCGGTTGCGATGCGTGCAGGCTTAGTCGTCCAATGGTGCGGTAGTCGCCGAGACCGTACTTTGGTTTCTGGGTGTGGTATCCGGCAAAGAGGATAGTGAGCGTGTCGCGGTTATAGATGGCGCCGCTGGGACCGTAGACGCGTCCGTTAAAGAAACCCAGCGTGTTGCCCGCGACCGGAGTATTGGCAGGGATGGTGATCGTAGTTCCTGAGCCGCCGGAAGCGACCGGGGCGCCGTTCTGGTCTACCGTCATGGTAATGGGCGCAGTGGAGAGGATCGGGTTATTGATGCCATACACCACCGTCCAGTGCAGAAGGTCATGCGATTCGGCATAGCCGATGTAGTGGAAGGCGTCGGAGTCGCCATCAACGCAGCCGCCGCCGGAGAAGAAGAGGCCATAGCGATCGCGGTCGAGCTTGAGCAGGGTGCCAGCCGTTGCCAGCCAGCGTGTTCCCGTGAGGCTTACATCGCCGGGATTGTTCAGGCCCTGCAGGATGCCGAGGTCTTTGAAGTGGATTCCATCAGAAGTTTCAGCCAGGCGCAGGTAGGTAATGTCATCGTTGGTCTTTGTGCCATAGGGATTGTTGGCATAGTACTTTGACCAGTAGGTGCTGCAGAGCTGCGAGGCGGGAAGTGCCGTGCTGCCGGTAATGTCTCCGTCGAGAATTTTCTGTTCGTAGATGATCTTGACGGGCCAGCTTCCGGGCACAACGCCGAGGATGCCATCAGGATTGAGCAGGCCGGTGGTGTGGGTGGCGATCTCAGGCTCGCTGCTGGTTGCGTCGGTTGGACCATCATTCAGCTCGGGAGCGCCGTTCAGAGGCAGGCCGGGCTGAGGGCTGAGCTCGTGGATGTAGAGATCGTCGGAGTCAATGTGGTTGTTGGCGCGCTCCAGAGTGTAGAGGTAAGTGTGGCCTCCAATGTTGAGCACGAACTGATGGCCCTGGCCGTCGTCATCTCCGTTGTCGCTGTTGTTCGGGTCGGGGCCGGGTTCTTTCTGGCCGTTGGGATATTTATTGACCTGGTCGGGGCAGGTGGTGCGCAGCTCCAGCGCTTTCTGCTGGAAGGTCCAGCTCTGGCCCGCGTCGGTGGAGTAGGCAGCGACGACGGCCTCATCAATGTCTTTCGGACGCCAGTCAAAATAGCCCTGAAGATATTTGCCGCGTCCGGAGACTACGGGGAAGTAGTAGGGCTGCATGCGCTCGGTGCCGGGATTGCCGATCTGGTTGCCGTTGGCGTCGCAGTATCCGACGGACTTAAGGCCTACGCCAGCGCCGGACTGTTCGAGGGTCCAGGGGCCTCCGGTGATAGTAACTTCGGTGGGTGCTCCGTTGCGCTTCCAGTGGACGTGGCCGTCCTGTGCGGACGCGCACACAAACGCAGACGCAAGAAGGGCTGCAAGTGTGAGTTTTTTCATTTGTTTTTGTCTCCTGCCTCAGTTAGCAGGAATAGCGGACGCTCGTGAATGGGTGGTGAATTTTGTGTGACAGCGGGGTGAAAGAGATGGGTGGAACTGCCCCACTCAAGCCAACGCCAGGCTTGAATGGGCCACCCGTCGCAACAAGTCGCAATTTTGATTGACATACCTATATGTCTATGGATAGTCTCTTCGGGATACCAAGATATATAAGTATGGGCGCATGGCAAAAAATGACCTTCAGGGAAGTCTGGACCTTCTGGTGCTGAAAACTTTGTCGCAGGCGGGGCCGCTGCACGGATATGGCATTGTGCTTTATATCCAGAGGGCCTCGGATGCGCTGTTGAATGTGGAAGAGGGCTCGCTCTATCCGGCGCTGCACCGCATGGAGCAGAGCGGATGGCTGCGCTCGGAATGGGCGTTGACGGAAACAGGGCGGAAGGCGAAGTATTACAGGCTGACTCCCGCAGGGCGCAAACAAATGGAAGAAGCGGAGAAGAGCTTCGATCAGTTGGTGAGGGGAGTGCGTGCCGTGCTCCGGTACGCGTGAGGATTTTTATGGCTTTACTTCACCGCATGACGAACCTTTTGCGGCGTTCTCGCGTAGAGGTTGAGACGGAAGAGGAGCTGCGTTCTCATCTCGAAATGCGCATGGAGGACAACGTGGCGCAAGGCATGCCTGAAGAAGAGGCACGGCGCGATGCGCTGCTGCGGTTTGGGAACCCGGTTGTGGCAAAGGAGCGCGTGGCGGCGATGGACCTGACGCTTTCGCTGGAAAGTATCTGGCGTGATCTGCGGTATGGAGTGCGGCAGCTTGTAAGGATGCCGGGGTTTGCGGTGACGGCTGTGTTGACGCTGGCACTGGGCATCGGGGCGACGTCGGCGATCTTTACGCTGTTCGATCAGGTGCTGCTGCGGATGCTGCCGGTGGACCGTCCGCAGGAGCTGGTGCGCTTTGAGTGGAGAGGGTCGTTCTCGGGATCGTTCTTTGCAGAGGGCGGCGATGTTGGCGACTACTTTTCTTATCCGATGTACAAAGACCTGCGTGATCAGAACCAGGTCTTCAGCGGCGTGCTGGCTGCGATGCGGACGAAACTTGGTGTCTCCTGGCATGATCAGGCGGAAGAAAAAGACACGGAGCTGGTGAGCGGGAACTACTTTCAGGTGCTGGGACTGAGGCCGGCGCTGGGAAGGCTGTTTACTGCAGCCGATGAGACGGCGAACGATGCCAATGCCGTTGTTGTGCTGAGCTATGACTACTGGCGGACGCGCTTTGCCGCATCGCGCGACGTGATTGGGCAGAAGGTGCTCATCAATGGACATCCTTTTGGGATTGTGGGAGTAGCGCCGGAGAGTTTTCAGAGCGCGATTGGCGGATACCGTCCGGGAGTTTTTCTCCCCGTGACGATGGCCGACATTGCCATTCCACCGATGGCGGCGCAACATATGCTTGAGAACCGCCAGTCCATCTGGCTGACGCTGGTGGCGCGATTGAAGCCGGGAGTAAGTCCTGCGCAGGCGCAAGCAGCGGTAGACCCTTTGTGGAAGGCGCTGCGCGCGCAGGAGCTGCCGCTGTACAAATCCGCTTCGCCACAGTTTAAAGAGCGCTATGTGGAGAAGGCGCACTTTCTGGTGAAGGACGACTCGACGGGCTTTGCGCCAAACCGCATAGGCCTGAAGACCCCGCTGATCATTCTCATCAGCATGGCAGGATTGCTGACGGCGATGTGCACGCTGAATGTTGCGACTTTGCTGCTGCTGCGGGGAGCGGCGCGGACAAGAGAGATGTCTATGCGTTACGCGCTGGGCGCTGGGTTTGCGCGCATTGCCTCGCAACTGCTGGTGGAAGGCGGACTGCTTGGCATGACCGGGGCAGCGGCGGGATTGGTGCTTTCTCCTGTGATTGCGAGAGTGCTGGTACGATTGCTGACGAATTCGGTCCCGGGAGAGGAGCCGTATTCGGCGGCCGTGGATGCGCGGGTGCTGCTCTTTACGGTTGGGCTTGCGCTGATTGTCAGCCTGCTTTTCAGCATCGCGCCGGTGCTGCATTTTGTGCGGCCTGATCTGACAAACGCTTTACGCCAGAATACGGGGACCTCGAGCAGGAGCTCGCAGCGTTTCCGCAAGATTGCTGTGGGGGTGCAGATTGCGTTGAGCGTTCTGCTGCTGTGCGGAGCAGGACTTTTCGTCCGCACGCTGAAACATCTGCGGGAGCAGAACCTTGGTTTTGATACGAAACATCTGGTGACGTTTGGCCTGGACCCGACGGACTCGGGCTACGATGAAGCGCACAGCATGGCCATCGTAAAAGCGGCGCTTGATGAGGTGCGTCGCGCGCCTGGAGTAGAGATGGCCGCGGCCACGACGGACCCGGTGCTTACGGGCGAGCAGCAGGTGAATGGGTATGCGGTGCAAGGACATAAGGCTGGCGAAAACGAGCGCACGGATTATGAGAATCCCTGGGTTACGCCGGGCTACTTTGCCACATTGAAGCAGCCTTTGCTGGCGGGGCGCGAGTTTACGGTTGCGGATGCGAACGGTGCGCCGAAGGTGGCGATTGTGAATGCGGCGTTTGCGAAGAAGTTTTTCGGCCCGCGGCAAAATGCTGTCGGACATCTGCTGGGCGAAATTACGGACCATACAACTTACGACATAACGATTGTGGGTGTTGTAGGAGATGCGAAGCACCAGAACCTGAGGGATGATGCCGGGGCGGTGGTGTACAGGCCTTATTTGCAAAGCGCCCGCGCGGAGGGTGTGGAAATTTATGCGCGCAGTGTGGCGGCGCCTGAAGTGGTGGAAGCGCCGGTGCGAAGGGCGATCCATGAGCTGGACCCCACGCTGGTGATGACGGACCTGCGCACGATGGAGACGCAGGTGGACGTGAGCACCGCGACAGAGCGCGCGCTGGCGATGCTGGCGATCAGCTTTGCGGTGCTGGCGATGCTGCTGGCGGCGATTGGATTGTATGGGGTGCTCGCTTACTCGACGCAGAGCCGGACGCGCGAGATTGGCGTGCGGCTGGCGCTGGGGGCGCAGCGCAGGGCCGTCATTGTGCTCGTGGTCCGCGAGATGGCGTGGATCACCGTGCTTGCTGTTCTGGTGGCGCTGCCGGCGACGGTTGCGCTGGCGCGGCTCTTCCGCAGTCAGCTTTATGGGGTCACAGCTTCAGACCCGGTGACGATGATTGCGGCCGTTGGGCTGACGGCGTTGATGCTGGTGCTGGCGGGCGCACTGCCGGCGCGGCGCGCTGCATCGGTGCATCCGGTAGAGGCGCTGCGCAATGAATAGAAGAATGTGACGCGCGCCACAATGAGCCACTACAATAAAGCAGTACATCCGCATGGTTGTTTTCAGGTCTTCATCCGCCGCGCTCATCGCGGTCCTTATTTGTATGGCTGGTCACGGCGGAAGCGCTCTGGCGCAGCAGCGAAGTGCTGTGTCGCTCCCGGCCATTTCTCAGCGTGACCAGACGTTAATTGACAGTGTGGAGAAGGCCTACCAGGCGGGGCTGAGTAATTACCGCAGCGGGCAGACGGCGGCGGCGCGCTCCAACTTTGATTACGCCGTGGACCTGATTCTGCGCAGCGGCATTGACATCAGGAGCGATGCCACGATCAGCGAGGAGTTTGACCACATTGTGGACGCGATCAATACGCTCGAGATGGACGCGCTGCGCGAAAACGGAACGCAGACAGCGCAGCAGCATCCGGAAGACGCGCCGGTGGATGTTGCGAATGATGTGACGTTTCCTGTGGACCCAAAGGTGCGTGCACAGGCGGAAGCCGAACTGAAGACCACGCAGTCTGACCTTCCGCTGGTGATGAACGATTACGTGGCAAGCTATATCAATTTCTTCAGCAATACGACGAAGGGCCACAACACAATTGTTGGCGCGCTTACGCGGGCGGGGCGCTACAAGGATATGATCCAGCGCATCCTGAAGCAGGAAGGCGTGCCGCAGGACCTGATCTATCAGGCGGTGGCAGAATCAGGCTTTCGTCCTCAGGCGGTGAATCCGCACTCAGGTGCAGGAGGCATGTGGCAGTTTATGCCGTATGGGCCGTACGGGCTTTCACGCACAGGATGGTATGACGAGCGGTTTGATCCGGAGAAGGCAACGCGGGCATATGCGCGATGGATCAAGCAGCTATACGACCAACTGGGCGACTGGTATCTGGCGATGGCCGCATATGACTGGGGTGCGGGAAACATTCAGCGCGCGGTGGAGCGCACGGGCTATGCGGACTTCTGGGAACTGTATCGGCGCAATAATCTTCCGGCCGAGACGAAGAACTACGTTCCGATTATTCTCGCAGTGACGATTATGGCGAAGAACCCTAAGCAGTATGGGCTGACGGACCTATCGCCTGATCCGCCGCTGGTGGATGATACAGTGACGACGAATTATGCGGTAGACCTGCGGCTGGTGGCCGATGTAGTGAATGCTCCGCTGCAGGAGATTGTGGGGCTGAACCCGGGCCTGCTGCGAATGACGACGCCTCCGGGTGAGCCGTATGATCTGCATCTGCCTCCGGAGACAAAGGACCTTTTTGAGAAGAGGATTGCGGAGATTCCGGAAGACAAGCGGCGGTCGTGGCGATTCCATGTGCTGACGCCGGGCGAGTCTTTGGATGAGGTGGCAAGGCAGTACCACGTTTCTGCCTCAGAGATTGCGTTTGTGAACCAGCTTGATTCGGGCAGCGATCTGAGCGGAGTAGATTCACTCGTGATTCCGGTGGCACCGGCGGCAGCGCCATCTTCACTGCGCAGCAGTACATATAAGACCCAGCACGGCGACACGCTGGTGACAGTGGCCGACCGTTTTGGCGTGACGGTGGACCAACTGAAGCGCTGGAACCACTTGCGGGGAAACACAGTGACGGCCGGACGCAGGCTTTATGTCGCTGAGCCGGCGCGTGTTTCAAAGAAAACCTCGTCGCGTCATGCGAAGACTGCATCACACCATGCGGCTAAGGGTGCTAAGGAAGTGCATGCCGATACGAAGGCGGCTTCATCGTCGCATCATGCAAAAAGAGTGCGATGAAGCCGAATAAATACTTGCTTTCATTGGAAATGCGTTGCATCCTGTTGCTATAATCCGCGGACAGGGAAAGCGGATACTTTGCGCGCCCTCTGTGATTGAACTGAAAAATTCAGGCGCCGCAGCCGGAGGACATTTTCATGCAGGATGACCGCAAACTTTTCGCGCAGAATGACGAGGAATTCGACAACAACCACGAAACAGAAGAAGTGGATGACGGATTTGGCGAAGATGAAGAAGAGGAAGTAAGCATTTCCATTTCTTCAGACGACGACGATCTGGAAGACGAGGAGGAAGAAGGGCCCGAGGCTGAAGAACCGGCCGCCGCTGCCGAAGAAACAGGTAGAGCGCAGGCGTCACATCCGGCGGCGAAGAAGCCAGCCAGGAAGGCAGCGAAGAAAGCTGCGAAAAGGGCCCCGGCCAGGAAGGCCGCAAAGAAATCTGCCGCTAAACCCAGCAGGGGCGCTCGCGGCGGCAGCAAGGCCACGAAGAAATCCGCGGCCGGAAAAAAGGGCGCCAGCAGTAAAAAATCAACCAAACGAGGTAAAACTAATTTGGCAGTGAAGAAGGCAGCAAAGAAGGCAGCGGCCAGGAAGGCCCCTGCAAAGAAAACCGCAGCTAAGAAGGCAACCAAAAAGGCTGCAAAGAAGGCAACGAAAAAGGCAACAAAGAAGGCAGCGAAAAAGAAGTAACCCGCTGCACAGGCAAGCAAAAGGGCCCTGCGAAAAGCAGGGCTTTTTTGCGTCTGGAGAAGGGCAAAATTTTGGGGCCCTTTCGGGGCCCCTGTTCGGAAAGCCACGCAAATTCCCTAGAAGTTGTACTTCAGAGAAAGCTCCATATATCGGTGCTGTTTTGCTGCTTTGTACTGCACGTTGCCGTTGGTGGTTGGGTTCTGGTTTGTGCCGCCTTCGTCACAACCCATGGCCGAGGGTGAGCTCTGCACACAATTCATGTACAGGTTGTCGTCATTGCCTTGGCCCAGCTGCGGCAGTGGATGGTTGAGGAAGTTGAAAGCCGAGACACGGAGCTGGATGTTCTGATGCTCGGTAACGGCAAAGCTCTTTGCTATTGCCAGATCTGAGACAAAGAACGCAGGCCCTTTGATGTAAGGCCATACCGCAGGCCCATTGACGCCCATCTTCGAGGGGGTCTGGAAGCAGGAGGGATTAAAGTATTTTCCGCCTCCACTTCGCGGATCGCATTTCAAATAGGGTGACAGGACGACAGCATTCGTTCCCAGCAGATACGTGTTACTGGCTGAAGCGCCTGAGGAGTTGGACAGCCATTTCGCGTTCAGATTTCCACCGGTATTGGGTTGGAGCGGTGTTCCGCTCTGAAGCTGAGTATCGCCTGAGAGCTGCCAGCCGTTAATAATGCCTTTGACGAAGAAATTAGCATCGTGCAGGCCAGGAAGCGTAATGTAATACGCCGCATTGAAAAGATGCGTGCGGTCATACGCTAGCGGACCATAGTTGGCACGAACATGGAACGGATCAATCGTGACACCGTCGCCACCGCCATTGTCTGTCTGGCCATCGCGGATGCCCATGACCTTGCTGAAGGTATAGTTCACGATGAACGTGGCCATACCGGTCTGCTTCTGCAGGGCAACCACCATTCCGTTGTAGTTGGAGTAGCTGCCGTGCTGGACAAGGTTCAGTACGCCGTAGTTCGCATAGGGGCGATAGCCGTTATAGTACTGACTGTTTGGCGTGGCGCAGGAACCCTGGGCGCAGGACTGCTGCCAGTAGTTGATTCCGGTAAGCGCGTTCGTACCATAGAGCCCGCCAATCGGAATCTTGTTGATATTGGAAATGAAGCTCTCTGTCGTCCCGTTACCGGTAAACAGAGCATTGTCTGTGTGGTTGCCAATGTATTGAAGTTCAAAGACCATCCGGTTCGGAAGTTCCTGGTCAACCATGGCGTCCCAGTTCATGGTGTAAGGCGTCTTGTTTTCGCCCTTTTTGATCGCATCCACCCCGGTGGGGCAGGTGGAATTGAGTGCGCACCATGTGCTGCTGGCAGTGGGCTTATAAGAGGCGAGTGCGGCGAAGGATTCCGTTGCCGGAGTTGAAATACTCAGCACGTTCCAGGCAGGATTGAGCGCTGCATCCACGTCGCCCTCTGAGAACTGCCAGCGATAGATGCCGAAGCCTCCACGAACAACAGTCCTGCCATTGCCATGGACGTCGTATGCACCTCCAAAGCGCACATCCGGCTGCACGAAGGGTGAAACAAAACCAGATTGCGGGATTTTACTGTCAATCTGGTGCCACTTCATACCTGTCCAGGTAGGGGCGTTGGGTGTGTTGTCATAGCTGGACGGATCAAAGACCGCAAGGCCCGGGCCACGCGTTGGATACCATGCGCCTTCGTGATCGAAGCGCACACCATAGTTGAGTGTGAATTTGTTGGTGACGTGCCATTGGTCCTGCCCATAAAATGCCCATTCGTGATAGGCCATGTCATGCACAGGGGCAGCGGCGTACTGTGACATGCCTGCTGTGTGGCCAATCAGCATGTCAGCATACTGGTTGTTCGTGGTGTAGTATCCCCAGGGATCAAACTCAATGGCTCCCTGCGTCCAGTTCCCGTAGCCGGTCGTCTGGGTCTGGTTGTTGCTGTCCCAGAAAAACCCTGCTTTCAGGCTGTGGCGCCCGAGCACTTTCGTGAAGTTGTCCTGATAAGCATATATTTTCTTGATGTTTCCATAGGCCCCGCCAAATCCTTTGATCATTGGCGGTGCATAGATGCCGGCGAAGCTGCCCGAATAAGCGCCAGTGCTGGCCTGCCAACTGAGAATGTTCGGTAATTGGTCGAAAGCATTGGTGCTGCTGGTATCAAATGGCGCATACGTTGTGTAGTTGGCCGTGGCTGCTGTCATCGCCGCAGGATTTTTAAATTTCGGCGGGAAAGTGAAATACGTATATGCGAAGCTGAATTCGTTCGTAGTAGTAGGGCTGAAAACATGGACATAATTCGCCGTCCACAGGTTCGCCTTTGTCGTCGCGTTCAGTTGTGAAGGCATAGGTGCAGTCCATGAAGGCCACCACCAGATGCCGAAGTTGTTGATGTCTGCTTCGTTCTGTTTGGTATAAACAACGCTGAATTTGTCATTCAGCGTTGGGTCCCAGTCGCCGCGCAAACGCAGTTCCCAGCGGTTCACCGGTTCATGGTCCAGAAACTGAAAGTTGTAGCCGTTGTGCGTGGCAGGGTCAATATTGGGCGGGTTGATTTTGTTCATGTACATCAGCAGATTGCGGCCGTCCTGGTCCCAGTACGAGGCCGGAATGATTCCGCCCGGAAATGGGTTCTTGCCACCAGGGCAGAAGCCGGTCCATGAAGGCGCATTAACACAAGGCTGCTGCGCCGTATTCCACGCATTTGGGTCTTTACTAAGATTGCTGAAATCGCCATTAATCATGTTCGTTGTAGGGACCACCAACTGAACAAGATTTGCTTCCGGGTTCTGGAACATCTTCTCGTATCCGGCGAAGAAGAAGAGCTTGTCACGGTTGCGGTTATAACCAAACCCTGGAAAGATGACCGGACCGCCGATGGTGCCGCCCGGGTACGTCTGGTGCGAAATGACGCGCCGGATTCCCGGAGATACCGCCTTGTTATAAGGATCATTCGCGTTCAACTGCCAGTTACGCAGATACGCGTAAGCATCCCCGTGGAATTGCTGACCGCCGCCCTTACTGGTCACCTGAATAATGTTCGGGCCGCGCGGCGTGTCGGCCCCAAAGGCTGCATTCAGATAGGTAAATTCAGCTGTCTGGTCCTGGTTCACATTGGCAATCTGCGTGCCCTGGTTTCCCACATCAATCAGGCCCGCGCCGTCCAGAGTCATCTGCATGGAACCATAAGGCTGGGTGCCGTTGGCAGAGAAAGCACCGATAGGACCACTGTTCGTCTGGGTCGTCTGGCTGTTGAACTCAGTTTGGCCAAGGCCCGTGTTCATGGCCAGTCCAGGCATGAACTTGACCAGTTCGGCAGCATCACGTCCCTGAATAGACAGGTTTTGCACCAGCGTTTCGTTGATTGTCGTGCTGCTGGCGCCATTGTCCAGCGGAATCACGCCCGCCTCAGAAGCTGTCACCTGGACCACAGAGGTAGAGCCTGACACCTGAAGAAGGAGGTCCGGAAGAACGCGGTCATCTCCGGCGTGAATGGTAATATCTGTTGCCACATAGGGTTGGAACCCAGGCGCTTTAACGCTGACCGAGTATGTGCCCACAGGAACAGCGGCAAAGTTGAAGAAGCCGCTTGAGTTCGTGGTGATGATCCGCCTGTCTTTTGTGGCGCTGTTTTCGAGTATTACCTGTGCGTTGGGAACAACGGCGTGCTGCGAGTCCTGCACGGTCCCGCTGATGGTGCCTCCGGCGCGCTGGGCGTGAGAGGGCCTGCCGGCAAGGAGCAGGAGAGCCAAGATGAGACAAGATAGCGTTCTCACGAACCGGTGAGAACGCATTCGGTGCAAATGTATACGTTTTTGCATATAAAACCAGCCTCCAAATTGAATTCTTAAGGCAGGCCATTTGTGCTGGCCTGCCTTGTTGACCAAAGTGTTACGTCTCAGCAGAGATATTCAACAACTACTAATGGAGCCAGAGGCTCCGGCAGCATGGAATTTGCCCTGAATTCCTGCCGTCGTTTTCACGTGTGGGGGAGAGAGATGTGATAACGATATCAGCAGTATGCCCGGTTTTTATATTGTGAGAAAAAAACGGTTGTCAAGGAGAAAATAAAAGCGACGCTAAATCGTTTGATTTCAGCGTCGCTTTTCAGGTGTCAGGACGAAGTCCAGCAGGACCGTTTCCAGATCAGGCACGGTAGACGATGCGGCCTTCGCTGATGGTGAGGGCCACTTTTCCGGTCAGCTTCCAGCCGTCGAACGGGGTGTTTTTTGAGCGGGATTTTGAGTCGGCTGCGTGGAAGATCCACTGCTTTTTCGGGTCGAAGAGGACGACGTCAGCAAAAGAGCCGACGGCCAGGCTTCCCCGTCCTTTGAGGTTGAGGACGGCGGCGGGTTGGGTGCTCAACAGCGCGAGGACGCGGGAAAGGGGCAGCTTGTGCTTTTCGTGCAGCCAGACGATGGCGAGCCCGAGGGCGGTTTCGAGTCCGGTGATGCCGTTGGGCGCGCGTTCGAACTCCTGCTCTTTTTCATGGGCAGCGTGAGGAGCGTGGTCAGTGGCGAGTGCATCCACAGCACCTTCGATGATGCCTTCGATCATGGCCTGGCGGTCCGTCTCGGAACGCAGCGGTGGGTTCATTTTGGCGTGGGTGTGGTACTCGCCGACGGCTTCCTCGTTGAGAACGAAATGATGCGGCGTGACTTCGCAGGTGACATGGAGGCCGTTGCGGCGGGCGCGGCGGACGGCGTCAAGGGCCCTGGCGGTGGAAAGATGGGCGACGTGCAGGTGCGGGCGCGCGTCTTTCAGTTCGGCGACGAGGCGAATGTCGCGTTCGACAAGGCTGGATTCGGCTTCGACCGGCATACCGCGCAGGCCGAGGCGGAAGGCCAGAGCGCCGGCGTTCATCGAGCAGCCTCCGGTCATGCGCGTGTCTTCAGCGTGCTGGATGACGGGGAGACCTGTGCGGGAAGCGGCGATGAGGGTCTCGCGCATGATGGCGTCGCCGAGGATGGGCTTGCCATCATCGGTAACAGCGACGGCCCCGGCGGCCTTGAGCGCACCGTATTCGGTGAGGGCCTCGCCCATGCTTCCGCGAGTGGCGGCAGCAATGGGGAAGACGCGGACCTGCGCGTTGCGTTCAGGCGACTGCATCCAGCGCGTGATCTCCGGCGAGTCGTTCACGGGCGTGGTGTTGGGCATGGCGCAGACGGTGGTGAATCCACCTGCGGCTGCGGCTGCGGTACCGGTGGCAATGGTTTCTTTATGGCCCTGGCCTGGCTCGCGCAAGTGGACGTGAATGTCTACGAGGCCGGGGGCGACGACGAGGCCTTTGGCTTCGATGACCTCCGCGCCGTCCTGACGGATGGCGGAGTTGAGCTTGCCCGGAGCGTCCACGGCAGCAACGCGACTGTCTTTCAGCAGGATGTCGCGCGGTGAGTCTACACCAGAGGACGGGTCTATGAGGCGGCCTCCGCGAACGAGGATCGGTTTCATCGGGACGTTTTTCCTTTCGCAGTCAGAGCGCGCACCAGGAGGGCCATACGGATGGCGACTCCGTTTCGCACTTGTTCGGCAATGGCAGATTGCGGGCCGTCGGCGACTTCGCTGGTCATTTCAAGGCCGCGAATGATGGGGCCAGGATGCATGATGAGTGCCTTGGACGCGTGCGCGGCGATCCGCTCTGCGTTTGCCTGGTAGCGCAGCTTGTACTCGTCGAGATCGAGGTTTAATCCGGCGAGGCGTTCGGCCTGGATGCGCAGCATCATGACCACCTGCGACTGCTGGAGCGCCTGATCGAAGTTGCGTTCGATGGTGATGCCGGGGCCAGCGTCGGCGGCCGTCTCAGGCAGCAGCGCAGAGGGCCCGCAGAGAACAACGCGCGCGCCGAGACGCGGCAGCAGCAGCATGTTGGAGCGGGCCACGCGGCTGTGGAAGATGTCTCCGCAGATGGTGACGGTGACGCCTTTGAGAGTGGTTTCAGAGACGGGGCCTGCGGCCTTCGCTCCGCGAACGTGTTGGAGGATGGTGCGGAGATCGAGCAATGCCTGGGACGGATGCTCGTGCATGCCGTCGCCCGCGTTCAAAATAGGTAGTCCGGTAGCGCGCGAGAGCACATAGGGCGCGCCGGAATTGGGGTGCCGCAGGATGATGCATTCAGCGCCGAGAGCGCGCAGAGTGATGCCTGTGTCCTTGAGCGACTCGCCTTTTTCAATGCTGGAGGAGAGCGCGCTGACGAGTACAGTGTCCGCGCCGAGCTGCTTGGCCGCCAGCTCAAATGAGGTGCGGGTGCGTGTGCTCGACTCGTAAAACAGGAGCGAGACGCGGCGCTTGAAGAGACGCTTCATGCGCTTCAGCGGGTCTTCTGTTTCAAGAACGGACGCAAGCTTGAGAACATGGCCAATGTCCTCGAGCGCGAGATCATTCACAGAAAGCAGCGAGCCCGGGTGATGGAAAGAGGTTTGTTGTGGACTGGAAGACGGTGTTTTGCGCGGCTTCGGTTTTGTCTTAGGCATGCGAATGGCTGGATAAATTTTAATCTGGCAGGAGGCCTCTCTTGCAAAATGGAGCGGGAGCGCTGGTTTTCCCGGTGACAGTTTAGGGAGAAATGGAGGCGCTTTCGCGTGGGTTGGTCAGTCCCACGTTGGCCTCACAAACGCGCCGCTGCCGTAATTGTGTGGTTCAGCGTTAGTCGATGCGTTCGACGAGGATGACCTGCTCGTCATTGTCTATTTCGCGCAGTTTTACTTCAACGATCTCGCGGTCGGTGGTCTGAATAGTGCGGCCAACGAATCCGGCTTCGATGGGGAGTTCGCGATGGCCGCGGTCAATCAGTGTGAGGAGCTGCACGCGGCGGGGACGGCCGTGGTCGAAGAGGGCATCGAGCGCGGCGCGGATGGTGCGGCCGGTATAAAGCACATCGTCTACCAGCACCACGTCGCGTCCATTGACATCAAAGCCCAGGTCGCCGGGGTTGACGACGGGGCGGACGTCCTTGGTGGAAAGATCATCGCGGTAGAAGCTGATGTCGAGCACGCCTACGTCCACGGGCTGCTTCTCAATACTGCTAATGAGGGCGCCGAGGCGCTGGGCGAGCGGCACGCCGCGGCGCTTTACGCCTACCAGACCGAGATTTTCGCTGCCGTTGTTCTTTTCGATGATTTCATGGGCCAGCCGCACGAGTGTGCGCTCAATTTCTGAGGCGGACATGATGCGGCCTTTTTCCCGCAGAACGGGCATCTGGCTGGTTTGTGTGTCTGGCATAAAGGCTCTGAGCCGGATGATACGAGGAGGCGGCGGGGCAGAGCAAGTTTCATTTCTGTTGTGGCCTGGCTTGTGAGAATGCTGATGGTCTTTCCAATCTTTCCCGTTACATGTTGGTTTTATTCATATAGCAGGGATGGGTCCGGAGAGTGTCAGGCATCTGTACATAACGTCGGGCATTGTATCGGGCATAGTTTTCTTTCCAGAATTCAGCTTCTGCTGTTTTTTACGTCCTGCAAACATTCGCTGTGCACAATGGAGCCAGGTCTTTAAGCATTGATTACGCGCAGAAGCTTCGTGTCCGGCACCGGACTCGTGCTGGCAAACCCGTTTCCGTTCTTTGCTGGACCGCAGCAGCTCGACCCCTCCAACCTGCGGCCGTTTGCAGACGCGCTGCCTCTTCCGTCCGTGGCCCAGCCTGTGGGCCTGCGTTCGCATCCGGAGAAGCCGGAAGAGCAGGTCCCGTACTATCGGATTCCGATAGGCGAGGCGATGGTGAAGGTACATCGCGACCTGCCGGTCACGCGAATGTGGACGTTTGGAGCGACATTTCCAGGGCCTGTGCTGATGAGCGCGGCGGGACGGGGAATGATTGTGGAATGGGTGAACCAGCTTCCCGCCAGGCACCTTCTGCCGATAGACCATGCACTGCATGGAGCAGGGAAGGGCGTGCCTGAAGTGCGGGCCGTGGTGCATCTGCACGGCGGGCGCACGCCTGCTGCCAGCGATGGATGGCCGGAAGACTGGACTGTTCCGGGAAAGTCGCAGACCTGCTTTTATCCGTGCACGCAGGATGCGGCGCTGCTTTTTTACCACGACCATACGATGGGCATAAACCGCCTGAATACCTATGCCGGAATGCTGGGCATGTGCATTCTGCACGATGCGCGAGAAGAGTTGCTCTCTCTGCCGCGCGGAAAATATGAGATTCCGCTGATGATTTGCGACCGGTTGCTGCGCACGGATGGTCAGCTGGAATATCCGGTATCGGAGAAGAGAGGCGAGGTGTGGGTGCCGGAGGTTTTCGGTAATGCCATTCTGGCAAATGGAAAGCTGCTGCCGTATTGCGAGGTGGAACCGGCGCTCTACAGAGTTCGCCTGATGAATGGGTCGAATGGGCGGTTTTTCCGGTTTTCATTGGCGAATGGAGCAGAGTTTTACCAGATCGGTTCAGACCAGGGACTGCTTCCGGCGGCCGTCCCCCTCAAACGAGTGACGATGGCCCCGGGCGAGCGTGCAGACCTGCTGATAGACTTCGGTGCGATGCGGGGCGAGCAGGTGGAGTTTGTCAGCGACAGCTTTACCGTCCTGCAATTTCGCGTTTTGAAGACTGCGAATACAAAGTCTGTTGTGGTGCCAGAAAAGCTGCATGCTGTACCACGCATTGCAGAAACGAATGCAGTGCGGACCCGGCGGCTGACTCTGGATGAAGAGATGGATGATGTGCAGCGCCCGATGCGGATGCTGCTGAACAACACACCGTGGCATGCTCCCGTAACGGAAAAGCCTGTGCTGAACACGACGGAGATATGGGAGCTGGTGAATCTTACAGATGACTCGCATCCCATCCATCTACATCTGGTGCGCTTTCAGGTGCTCGACCGGCGGCGCTTCAATGTCTTTCACTATCAGCAAACGCACGAGCTACGATTTACCGGGCCGTTGGTTTCTCCTGATGCGAACGAGATGGGGTGGAAGGACACGGTGCGCTGCGATCCAGGGATGGTGACGCGGATTATTGTTCCGTTTGAAGAGCACACAGGGCGCTATGTGTGGCACTGCCACGTACTGGAGCATGAGGACAATGAAATGATGCGGCCATTTGAGGTGGTGCGGGGCTAAGCGGCATTAGAGCAGAGAAGGCAAATCACGTCCGCCATATACTACCCGCTCAATTCTTACCGTTTTGTTTTGGATCCGAAAGAGGATTTGTCGTGCAGTTTACGCTTTTGCTCCCCACTCGCGCGCGCATCACGGATAGCCTTGCTGCTTGAGGATACTCCCCAGCCTCAACGGCTTCGCGTAATTGGGCCACCCTCTCTCTGAGGGAAGAGCAATGCTGATTTTTTCAATCGCAGGCATGTTTATGGCAGGAAAAAATTCCTACCGCCATTTTTACTTTAAAACTGAGTGGGTTGATGGATTCATCGTCTGAATAAAAACTTAAGCAGATGTCACAACTTCCTCCCTTAACTCCTTCACCCGCTCTCCAATCGCATACTTCAGTGCGTCCACACCCTCACCCGTGACCGCTGAAATCACGTAGAAGGACAGCTTGCGGCGCTTCGCCATGGTTTGCAGCTTTTTGAGCTTGTCGGGATTGGCCACATCGGCTTTGGCGGCGACGACGATCATTGGCTTTTTGTCGAGGCCGTGGCCAAAGCTCTTCAGTTCGTTCTGGATGACTTTGAAGTCTTCGACGGGGTCGGGGCGTCCGCTGGCGTCGGAAACGTCCACCAGATGCGCCAGCAGGCGGGTGCGTTCGATGTGCCGCAGAAATTGCATGCCGAGACCGGCGCCGTTGTGTGCGCCTTCGATGAGTCCTGGAATGTCGGCGACGACGTAGCTCTCTTCATACGGGGCTTCGCCAATGGTGACTACGCCTAGGTTTGGTTCGAGCGTGGTGAATGGGTAGTCGGCGATCTTTGGCTTGGCGGCGGATATGCGCGAGATGAGCGTGGACTTGCCTACGTTGGGATAGCCGACAAGTCCAACATCGGCCAGCAGCTTCAGCTCGAGCCGGTAGCGGCGCTCCTCACCGGGGCGGCCCGCCTCGTGCTCGCGCGGGGCCTGGTGTGTAGGCGTGGCGAAGTGCTGGTTGCCACGTCCTCCGCGACCGCCGCGCGCGATCACGATGCGCTCGTCGGGGGTCTGAAAGTCGTGCACCAGTTCGCCAGTGTCATCGTCATAGAGCATGGTGCCGACGGGGACCTTCAGCACGATGCTTTCTCCGTCGCGTCCCGTGCAGTTGGAGCCTTCGCCGTGGCGTCCGCGCTCGGCCTTGTGTTCGGGATTGAAGCGGAAGTGCACCAGGGTGTTATGGCGCTGGCTGGCTTCCATGATTACATCGCCGCCGCGACCGCCATCTCCGCCGGAGGGGCCGCCGCGAGGCACAAATTTTTCACGGCGGAAGGCCATGCAGCCGTTACCACCGTCACCGGCTTTGACCCGGATTCTGGCTTCATCAATAAACATTTCTCTTGTCTAGTCTAACGAATCACGTAATCTCGGAAGCACGATTCCTCCAATTTTATGGATGCGGGAAAGCTTTGTTGGGGCAGCGGCCATTGCTCAGAATGACGGCCCATGAAGAGGTTGGTTCTGCATCTTGTTTAACTCTTCTGCCCTGGAGAAGGTCTGCTTGAGGCTGCGCTTCATTTTTTCTTGTGTGCTGCTGCTGTTGTGTGCGGGATGGGGCCGCGCGCAGTCGAATACTGCGGGCGCCATCGCCGGAACTGTGGTGGATGGCGAAGGCCGCGCTGTTGCTGGCGCGCAGGTTGCTCTGCGCAATCCATCTACGGGACTTGAGCGGAACATGACGGCCAACGGTGCAGGCCGGTTCTATTTTGAAGAACTTTCGCCGGGCACGTATGTCCTGATGGTCGGCGCCGATGGCTTCGCTCCCTGGATGGCGCAGGCCATCACCGTGGAAGTGGGGCGCCTGACGCATATTGTTCCGCAGCTCAGTGTGGGCACTGCGCAAACCACTGTGCGCGTAAGTGAAGATATCACCCAGATAGACACGACAACCGCCGCGGTCACGCAGAACATTACGCCGGACCAGATTGAAAACCTGCCTTCGAACAACCGCCGCTGGTCAAGCTTTGCCCTGCTTGCGTCGGGCGTTACGCCGGACCAGAACGGCTACGGGCTGCTCAGTTTTCGCGGCATCAGCGTGCTGTTGAACAACAATACGATAGACGGCGCGGACAATAATCAGGCCTTCTTCTCAGAAGAGCGTGGACGTACGCGGATCGGCTATTCGACGACGCAGGCGGCAGTGCGCGAATTCCAGGTGAACACCTCGAACTTTTCCGCCGAGTACGGGCGTGCCGCAGGAGGTGTGGTGAACACAGTGACGAAAAGCGGTGGAAATGAGGTCCACGGCGATCTGTTTTTTTACAATCGCAACCGCCAACTCTCCGCTACGAACCCGTTTACGACGCTGACTTCACGCAATGCTGAGGGCCAGTTTGTGAGTTCTCCCTTTCAGCCGCAGGACACGCGTCGTCAATGGGGAATGAGTGCCGGAGGGCCCATACGCAAGGACAAGCTCTTCTGGTTTCTTGCATATGACCAGTATCGGCGTGATTTTCCTGCGGTGGCGCGCGCGAACGACCCGCAGAAGTTTTTTGCGACACCCACTTCAGCACAGATTGATACACTGGCGGCGCGCATTCAGCAGACGCCCGCGCAGGCGCTGGCCAGCTATAACAAGCTGCTGAATGGGCTGAACACGCTGCTGGGCGATGTTCCTCGCAGCGGAAGCCAGATGATTTTCTTCCCGAAAATGGACTGGCAGATCAACGAGCGCCATCACCTCACGCTGCAGTACAACCATATGCGCTGGAACTCGCTGAATGGCACACAGACAGGTGCGTCGGAAACCTATGGCGTGGCCAGCTTTGGCAATGATTCTGTGAAGGAAGACTGGGGCATTGCGCGTTGGCAGTATTTTCTGAGCGCAAATGTACTGAATGAGATGCGGTACCAGTATGGGCGCGACACTGAATCGGAATTTGCGGACAGGCCTGCTCCTTTTGAGGAGGGCTTTGCAAAAAACGCCTACGGGCATCCGCCACAGATCTCGATTGCGCCTGCGAGCGCGGGATTTCGCTTTGGAAAGCCCGCGTTTCTCGATCGCCCGGCGTATCCGGACGAGCGACGGCACCAGTTTGTAGACATAATGACGTGGGTACGCGGTACTCATGCGTTCAAGTTTGGCTACGACCTGAACTACGTCACCGATTACAGCAACAATCTTTATGCCCAGAACGGGGTGTATGATTACGCGAACGTGCTCGACTTTGCGGCGGACTATTATTCGCCGAACCACTGCTCCGGGACCACGACGGGGGCGGGCAATCTGCCTTGTTATTCGTGGTTTGAGCAGGGCGTGGGGCCCACCACGTTCCAGTTCCAGAGTGCCGATTACGCAGGTTTCGTTTCAGATGAATGGAGGCTGCGCCATGGGCTGACGCTTTCTTTCGGCATCCGGTATGAGTATGAGCAGCTTCCGAACACCAACAGGAATCTGGTGAATGCGGCGGTCCCCGAGACGGCCAGCCTTCCCCACGACAGAAACAACTTCGGGCCCCGGCTCGGTATTGCGTGGGACCTTTCCGGCAAAGGCCGCACTGTGCTGCGCGCCGGATACGGCATTTACTACGGGCGCATCATCAACTCGACTGCTTTTACCGCATTGACCCAGACTGGTTCGCCAAACAGCCAGCAGACGTATTTTTATCGTCCGCACGATAAGGGGGCGCCCCCGTTTCCCTATGTTTTCAGCAGCAAGCCTGTGCTGGCCGTAAAGCCCAATGCGGTTTTCTTTGACCGGCGCGCGCAGAACCCGCAGATCCATCAGGCGGAGCTTTCGCTGGAGCAGGACCTGGGGCACAAGACGATACTGACGCTGACATATATGGGGAGCGCGGGACGCGAGCTGCCGAACTTTGTGGACACGAACATTGATCTTTCGGCGGTGGAACAGATTCACTACATCATTGACGATGCAACGGGAAAAGGCCCGCTCAAAGGAACATATACTACCAGGTTTTTCGCCAAGCGCATCAACCCGAATTATCAGCAGATCACGGATATTTTTACGGAGACCAATTCTTACTATCAGGCCGGGGCGCTGCGGCTTGCGCATCGTTCCCGCGTGCTGGATTTGCTTGGGACATACACGTATTCGCACGCGATCGACTTTAATCAGAACGAGAGCACCTTTGCTGATCTGAACGATGTGCTTGATCCTACGGATTTCAAGTTGGAATACGGCAATTCAGCATTCGACATCCGGCACCGTATTACGGGCGGCGCGGTGCTGCACGCTCCGTGGAACGTGCATGGCTTCTGGGGGACAGTGGCGAATGGATACCGTCTGGCTTCAACGGCGGAGCTGCGCACCGGGCTGCCTTTTACGATGCGAACGACTGGCTCAATTCCGGCACCGGCCTGCTCTCGCCAGAATGCGCTCATTTACGACTACGACCCGGCCTGCCTGGCTGCTGGCGGGACGGGTGTCATTACGGATTCCGCTTATCAGGTCGAAGGGCTGGGTGCGAGCATCAACGGTTCGGGCGGGGACAACCGTCTGCCCACGGTGGGGCGGAATACGTTTCGCTATCCGCGTGTGTATAACGTGGACGCGCGCTTTTCAAAGGAAACACGGTTTGGGAGGCGGTATTCACTGGAGCTCCTGGGCGAGGTCTTTAATGTGCTGAATCACCAGAACGCCACCAGTATTGACACGGTAGGATACTCCATAAGCAATGCCAGGACCTACAATGACACGGCCCATCTGACATTTCTGAGCGGGGCGAATGGGCAGCCGCGCTTTGGAACCATCACAAACTCGAATAGCACCACTCTGTACCGGGAACGGCAGTTCCAGTTCGCTGCGCGGCTGCATTTTTAGGAGCAGCCTGGCGGTGCAGGCTTCGCGAGTGACAATTTTTCAGGAATAAAAATAGTCAAACCAGCTTTATCACGCAAATGCCTCTGGGGTGTGATTGCGGCAATAAAGTGCATCAGATGTTTACAGCTTTGTAACGCAAGTATGCGAGGCTGAAACTGGCTGTTTTCTGGCTTTGGGCGCACGGACTCCCCCTCGGCGCCCGGGAGACAGTGCAGGATTTTCTCCTGCTGGAATTCCAGGTTCGTTTTCTCTGAGGAGAGCCAGTATGTTTCAACGTTTCTTCCGGGCTTCTGCCCTCGTTCTACTTTCGCTCGCTTGCGCAGCTTCATACGCGCAGAGCACTACGGATGGCGCAGTCGGTGGCACCGTATATGACGCAAGCGGGGCTGTTGTACCCAACGCAACTGTAACGGTCACCAATGAGGGCACCAATGCCCAGGTCACCGCTACGACGGATGCGCAGGGGTACTTCCGCGTGATCCACCTTCAGCCTGCTGACTACACCGTTTCAATATCTGCCTCCGGTTATCAGGAGTACCGGGCCGAGCATACGGTGGTTACGGTCGGAAACCTGACCACCCTTGAACCGCACCTCTCGGTCGGCAATTCATCGGAGACTGTGACTGTCTCGGACACTGCGCCGCTGGTCAACACCACCAGTCCTGAGGTCAATACAGGCGTCAACCAGCAGCAGATCAACAATTTGCCGATCAACGGCGGCCGCTGGTCCAACTTTGCTGTCCTCACCCCGGGCGTTGTTTCCAATTCTGACGGCTTTGGTCTCCTCAGCTTCCGTGGCGTCAGCGCGCTGCTGAATAACGTTACGGTGGACGGCGCTGATAATAACCAGGCCTATTTCTCTGAGGAACGCGGACGTACCCGCGCCTCCTACTCCACCTCAGAAGAAGCGGTCCAGGAGTTTCAGGTCAACACCTCAAATTATTCGGCTGAATACGGGCGGGCTGCCGGCGGCGTCATCAATACTGTCACCAAGAGTGGTACGAACCAGATTCACGGACAGGCCTTCTTCCGCGACCGCGACAATGAGTGGGGAGCGAAGAACGGCTACACCACGTTGACGACGCAGGACGCTTCCGGCAATTTTGTCACCAATGTTTACAAGCCCAAGGATTGGCGGAAGCAGTGGGGATTCGGCATTGGCGGACCCATTATCAAAGACCGGCTCTTCTGGTTCTATGCCTATGACCAGTCAAGCCGGAATTTCCCCGGAACAGCGCGCGTGGGAACTCCCCTGGCCTTTTATGCTGCGCCTCTCTCTTCGCTTCCACCCGGGGTTACCTGCGCCAACATCAGGACCAAGGCGGGACAGGCGGCCTTCCCCGGCGGCACGAAAAACCTCCGGTATCAGCCCACGGCAGACGCCTGCGAGCTTGCTACCAACCTCTATGGCGGCAACTACAACGCCGGTGTGCAGGCTGATGTTCAAGGCGTTGCGGCCCTTTCCGCCGGGACTCTTGGCACTGTTCCTCGCAAAGGCGAACAGATCATCAATTTCCCCAAACTCGACTGGCAGGTTACGCCGAAGCACCACGCTTCGTTTGAGTACAACCGGCTTGGCTGGAACTCGCCTGCTGGAATCCAGACGCAAGCCTCCAATACATACGGGCGTGCCAGCTTTGGAAATGACTTCGTAAAAGAAGACTGGGGCGTGGCCAAGCTGGAATCCACCTTTACAACGACCATCCTCAATGAGATTCGCTTCCAGTATGGACGCGACTTTGAATTTGAAAGCAGCCAGTCCCCTACCGCATATGAACAGCCAATGGCCAATAATCAGTTTGGCCGTCCTGCACAGATCTCCATCTGGGGATCAACCGGTTTTCAGATTGGCAAGCCGGCGTTTCTTGAGCGGTTTGCTTATCCGGATGAGCGCCGTACCCAGATTGCCGATACAGTGAACTGGGTCCGTGGCAACCACAATTTGAAGTTTGGCGTGGATTACAACAACGTTCTTGATTACATCAAGAACCTGTATACCGAGAACGGGTCCTACAGCTATAGCTTCCTGGGAGACTATCTCTCCGATTACTACCACGGCGTGCTTGGCGTGGGCCCAGCCAATTATAAGTACACTTACAGCAGCTTCTCCCAGGCCTTCGGACCCAGAGCATTCCAGCTCATCACCAAAGACTATGCCTTCTTTGTCGAGGACGACTGGAAGATAAATCCTCGGCTTACGCTCAACCTTGGTGTTCGCTATGAGTACGAGAGCATTCCCGGGGCGATCCTTCCCAGCACCGACAATGTTACGACGGTGCCCACCATCGGAAACCGGACCATTCAGCAGCTGACCTCCCAGTCGCCCGACGACAAAAACAACGTTGGCCCACGCGTGGGTTTTGCCTGGGACGTTTTCGGGAACGCCCACACTGTTCTTCGGGGTGGGTACGGCATGTATTTTGGCCGCATCATCAACTCAAATATCCTGCAGACCTATCTTGCTTCCGGGAACCCGAATGGGCAGCTGACCTACACCTTTAAAGGATATGGGGCTGGCGCGCCGGGCTTCCCAAACGTTCTTGCCACCGCTCCTTCTCTCAGTTCCGGATTGGCCAGCCTGGCGTATTTTGACAAGAACTTTCAGGCGCCGCAGATCCATGAGATGGACCTGACAGTCGAGCAGCAGATGGGCTGGAACACCGTATTTTCGGTCAGCTACATTGGCAGCCTGGGACGTGAACTGATTGCGGGCATTGATCGCAATTTTGATACCCACTCGGTCGTTCCCATTACCTACACCGTGGTCGGCCAGCAGCCTTCTACCTCGATAAAGGGCGCGGTTGCCGGGCCATATACGGACGGCGCTCAGGTCACAACGAAGCTGTATACGAACTTTAACCGTCCGGCTCCAAACTATGGCCAGATCATCGAAGCCATCAGCAACGGCAATTCCTCTTATCACGGACTGGTGGCGCAGGTGAACCACCGCTTTACTCAGCAGCTGCAGTTCAACGCCAACTACACCTGGTCCAAGTCGCTTGACTATAACCAGTACACGGGCACAGGATCGCCGGGGAACACCTATCTCGATCCGGCGGATATTCGGGCTGATTACGGACCTTCGGCTAACGATGTGCGCAGCCGGTTCGTCTTCAATGCCGTCTTTTCCCCCACCTGGAACGTGAAGAGCTATGTTTCCCGCCTCTTTGCCAATGGCTGGACACTTGCTCCTGTTTTCCAGGCGCAAACTGGACTCCCCTATACTCCAGGGACCACCGGATCTACGCTGGGTGCTTTTTCCGGCCCGCTGGGTACAGGCGTGACCCGCCTGCCGGGACTGCGGGACAGCTATCGTTATCCGGCTACGCAGATCTTCGACGTCCGCCTCTCCAAACAGATTCCTGTAGGAGACAAAGCGAGCTTCGAAGTGTTTGGCGAGCTGTTCAATGCGCTGAACCACGTCAACATCACTGGAGTGAGCACCTCGGCCTATTCCATTGCTGGACCGGTCAGCAGCCCGACGCTCAACTTCCAGCCGACCTATGGCAGCTATACCAACGCGAACTCCAACTATGTCTACAACCCGCGTCAGATGCAGCTCGCTGCACGCTTTAACTTCTAAGGAAATATGAAGTGCAGAAGGGCCAGGCCAGCGCCTGGCCCTTTTCTTTTTCGTGGAATTCCTCAGATAGCAGGCAGGCATTTTCTGTGGACGGAATGGAGAATGCCACAGGCACTCCAAGCCGCTTGCTGCAAACTCCTGAATCCAATAGACTAAGCCTGCATTGCTGTTCGATAACTATTTTAGTATCATAGAGATAGATTCATTTCATCCGGCCTTTGTCCTTCACTTGCCGCGTGAAATTTCTCTGTGACACTCATCTATGGCAGACGAACAGAACCCACAACTCCCTCTTGGCGACGGCGGTAACGGCGACATCGGCCCCGGCGCAGCCAATATCGTACCTATCAATGTGGAAGATGAGATGCGCCGGTCGTATCTCGACTACTCCATGTCAGTCATTATCGGGCGCGCGTTGCCGGATGTACGTGACGGCTTTAAGCCTGTACACCGCCGCATCCTCTACACGATGCACGAGATGGGCCTGCAGCACAACAAGAAGTACACGAAGTGCGCCAAAGTTGTGGGACAGGCGATGGGCCAGTACCATCCTCATGGCGATTCGGCCATCTATGACGCGCTGGTGCGTCTGGCGCAGCCCTTCAGCATGCGCTATCCGCTGGTGGATGGGCAGGGAAACTTCGGCTCGGTAGACGGTGATCCTCCGGCGGCGATGCGTTACACCGAATGCCGCATGATGCGTGTTGCCGGCGAGATGCTGGCCGACATTGATCAGGAGACAGTGGACTTTGTCCCTAACTATGACGAGTCCACCTATGAGCCGGCGGTCCTGCCGACGCGCATTCCGAATCTCATCATCAATGGCGCGAATGGCATCGCGGTCGGCATGGCCACCAACATTCCGCCACACAATCTGACGGAAGTCATCAACGCCGCCATAGAGATGGTGAACAATCCGCACGCAGGGCTGGCCGAAGTGCTGAAACACGTGCAGGGGCCGGATTTCCCGACGGGCGGCTTTATCTACGGACGCAGCGGCATTGCGCAGGCATATAAAACGGGTCGTGGCCGCTTCCTGATGCGCGCCAAATGCGCCATCGAGAACCTGACGCAGGGCCGTCAGGCGATTATCGTCAGCGAAATTCCTTACCAGGTCAACAAAAACACGCTGATCAAGCGTATTGCCGAGCTGGTGAATGAGAAGACGGTGGACGAAATCTCTGACGTTCGCGACGAGAGCGACCGCGACGGCATGCGTATCGTGATTGAGCTGAAGCGCGGGGCCGAGCCGCAGATTGTGCTCAACCAGCTTTACAAGCACACGCAGATGCAGGAAAGCTTCTCGATGATCTTTCTGGCCGTCGTGAATGGCCAGCCACGCGAGCTTTCGCTGCCGGATGCCATTCGCCACTTCATTGATCATCGTGTGGATGTGGTCCGCCGCCGCACCGCCTTCCTGCTGCGCAAGGCGCGTGAGCGGGAGCATATCCTCATCGGCTACCAGATTGCCCTGGACCATCTGGACAACGTGATTAAGATCATTCGCGGATCAGGCTCCCGTGCGGATGCCCGCGAAAACCTCTTCCAGTTCTTCTCCGGCAAGACGATTACTGTGCGGGACCAGGCGCTGAAAGGTGTCACGCTGGATTCGGCCAAGTATGCCATTGATCCGGCGACGCTCATTACACCGACGCTCACACTGAGCTATCGCCAGATTGATGCCATCCTCGAGCTGCAACTGTATCGCCTCACGCAGCTTTCGATTGATGAGCTGCTGAAGGAACTTGCCGAGGTGCGCGAGCGCATTGAGGAGTACGAATCCATTCTGGTTTCAGAGAAGAAGCTGCGCTCAGTCATTGTGAAGGAGCTGGAGGCAATCCGCAAGGACTATGGCGATGCTCGCCGCACGGAGATCATTGACGAGACGGTAGAGCTGAAGCTCGAAGACCTGATTGCAGATGAGCAGGTTGCCGTCACGGTTTCGCATCAGGGGTACCTGAAGCGCACGCCGATCTCCACCTATCGCCAACAGCGCCGCGGAGGCCAGGGCCGCACCGGGATGAAGACGCGCGACGAGGACTTTGTCTCGCAGCTCATCATCGAGTCCACCCATGCGTACCTGCTCTGCTTTACCAATACCGGGCGTGTGTACTGGCTGAAGGTCTATGAGATTCCCGATGTTGGCGCGGCGGGCAAGGGCAAGTCCATCCAGAGCCTGCTGAATCTACAGCCCGGCGAGACGGTGCGCACGATTCTGGGCGTCCGCAATCTGGAAGAAGAGGGCAAGTACATCTTCTTTGCCACGCGCAAGGGAACAGTGAAGAAGACGCCGCTCAAGGACTTCTCCAATGTAATGGCGCGCGGCATCATCGCCATCGGTCTGGATGAGGATGATGAGCTGGTGGGCGTTCGCATCACCGATGGAAAGCAGATTGTCTTCCTGGCAACGCACGAAGGCATGGCTATCCGCTTTGATGAGGATGACGTGCGGTCCATGGGGCGTCCGGCGCGCGGTGTGCGCGGCATCGAGCTGGGCAGGAACGATTACCTGGTAGGCATTGCTGTTACTCCGAAAGAACGCAGGAACGAGAATGGCGTAAGCTGCGCCTGCCTGATTCTCAGCGTGACGGAAAACGGCTACGGCAAACGTACGGACGTGGATGAGTACCGCTTGCAGACGCGCGGCGGCAAGGGCGTCATCAACGTTAAGACCACCCCGCGCAATGGCAAGGTCTCTTCGATTCAGCTTGTGGACGAAACCTCGGAGCTGATGATCATCAGCCAGTTTGGCAAGATCATCCGCATTGATACGAAGACGGTCCGCGAGGCTGGGCGCTCGACGCAGGGTGTCAGGCTGCTGAATCTGGAAGAGGACGACAAGGTCGCCGCGGCCGTTGTCATTCCGCCGGAGGAAGCCAAGCAGGAACAGGAAAACGGGACGCTGTTGCAGTAACTCTGTTTTCAGCAGCAGAAAAAAGGCATCGCGTTGCGGTGCCTTTTCCTTTTGCAGAAAGCGCAGGCGTATGCGTATACTCCGGGTGCCGCGCAAAAGCAGTTTCTGGCTGCGGCAAAGATGATATTCGGGGGATCCGTATGGACCTCGTTTTTATACGCGTTGTTTTTGTTCTTGTATTTGCTGCTGCCTGTTACTTCTTTCGGCCGTTTGGATTGTCCGCAACTGTGTCGGCGGGTGTGGGAGCGGCGGCTGCCGCCCTGGTGATCCTCTTTGAAGTACGTGTGCGCGCGCTGGGGCTGCGCCGGCTGATTGGCGCTGTGGCCGGAAGTGTTCTCGGCATCTTCGGCGCCTTTCTGTTCAGCCTGGTGCTGGCCAATAGCCTTCCCGCCGGAAGTGTGCGCAGTGTCCTGCAGATTTTTGTGCTGCTGCTCATGTCCTACGTGGGCCTTGTGGTGGGTGCGAGCAAAGGGGACCTGCTGAACCTCTCCGCGCTGGGCGGACTGTTTACCGGCGACAGGCAGACGAGACGGGACATGAAGCTGCTGGACACAAGCGCGATTATTGATGGTCGTATTGCTGACATGGCCGAAACCGGATTTGTGGATGGGACACTGGTCGTCCCTGAATTTGTTCTGCATGAGCTGCAAATGGTGGCCGATTCCACCGACAGCTCGAAGCGGCAGCGCGGAAGGCGCGGGCTCGATGTGCTCCAGCGGATGCAGGGCAACTCGCTGCTGAATGTGCAGATCGTGAAGGACGATTTCCCGCAGGCACGGGAAGTGGACCTGAAGCTGATTGAGCTGGCAAAAAAGTTTGAGGCAAAGATCATCACCACTGATTTCAACCTGAACAAGGTCGCGCAGGTACATCGCGTGCAGGTGCTGAACATCAATGATCTGGCCAATTCACTTAAGCCTGTGGTTCTCCCCGGTGAGAAGATGAACATCGTAATCCTGAAAGAAGGCAAGGAGTACGACCAGGGGGTTGGCTATCTGGATGACGGCACGATGGTGGTGGTAGACCATGCGCGGCGGATGATTGGCCGTGCGGTGGAGATCAATGTGACATCGGTGCTGCAGACCGCGTCCGGAAAGATGATCTTTGGCCGCATGGATGAGCTGCCGCAAAAACCAGAGGCGGTTCGTGTTGCTACCGAGGTAAGAGAGATTTCGGGTTGATCATTCGCTTTGCCCTTCCGTGCTGCGTAATCCTGCGAAGGTTCCCACCTTTGCTGTCGCGAAGGATGGGACCCGGTGTTACGCTGCTATGACTCCCTTGTGGAAAATTTTTGTCAAGTCCCTCTCCCATCCACTTCACACGCAACCCACATAAAATAAACCACTTATTCCAAAACTGGAGCTGCCGGTAATTTCCACGCAATTTGCTATCCTGAACTTAAGAGCTAAGGTTGCCAAAAAAAGCCTGCGCCTCGTGCGGGCGCTTTCATGGGACCCCCTCGTAAGTGATTGAAAATACTAGATCGCACTTAACCCCTGCAGAATCAGTAAGATAGCGGGGGATAATCCCCCGCTAAGTCATTGAAAATAAAGGAAACGGCCCCTAAGCAGGGGAGGGGGGATACCCCCTGCTCAAGGGCGGGACTCAGCCTTCGCGCTTGAATCTGCGGTGTTCGGCGAGCATGCCCATGCTGTGCATCAGGTTCTGGAGCGTGACGATGCCGACGATGCGACCGCCTTCTGTTACCGGAACGAGGGACATTTTGCCGCCGGACATGCGGCGGATCATCTGTCCCAGTGAATCATCGGGTTGCGCTACCTGAAAGGCGCGCGACATGATGGACTGCACATATCCGTTGCCTTCGCTGCGAAGGGCCTCGATGATGCCCTGGCGCGAGACCACTCCGACCAGGTTTGCGCCGCGCACAACAGGGAACTCGTCCTGAAGGGAGTGGATGGCCTGGTGGAGGGCGTCTTCCAGAGTGTCCGAGGGCGAGAGCGTGGCGAAGTTGGTGAGCATGACGTCCCGCATGGTGACCGTGTCCACGACAGACTGGAACATCAGGCCCTGGTCTTCAAGCTGCGCCCCAATGAAGATGAAAAAGCCTCCCATGATGAGCCAGGGGCTCAGGTTGGTGCCCAGTCCGGAGCCGGGAAGAAAGAGCAGGGCGATGCCCCCGAGTACGGCCAGCAGGCCGAGCATCTGGCCAATGCCGGAGGCGGCGCGCGTGCCCTTGACCGCACCATGGGCGCGGCTGAATCCGCCACGGAGCATGCGGCCCGCATCGAGCGGATAGGCGGGAACAAAATTGAGCGCGCCAAGAATCACGTTCAGCCATACGGCGGAGCGCATCAGGTGCAGCGGCGTGACAAGCGGCTTGGCAAAAACGGGTACGTTCGGCGACGCGCCGAGGATCAATGCTCCAACGACAAGAGCAAAGGCGAAATTGGCGAGCGGGCCGACGAGGGCCATGGAGGTCTGCACCTTGCCTTCGCTGGCGCGCTCGGCGCTGTCAGGATTTGCGTAGGAGAAGAGTCCGCCGATGGGGAGCAGCAGGATGCTGCGCAGCTGTACCCCGTGATAAGCGGCAGTGATGACGCGCGCGATTTCGCGCACAAAGACGGCCAGCAGCAGAATGCCCCAGAGAAAGATGGCGCGCCATGTAGGCACGTTCAGGCTGGTGGCCAGCAGGCTAAAGCCGAGGAGAAGCAGGAAGAAGGTGTGGATGCGCAGATCCACGCCCATCCAGCGACCCAGCGGAAATGACCAGCCGCGCATTGCTTTCGTCCTCGTCCTTCATCATTGTATATGGCGGTATACCATCAGAACGATGCGGGTGATTGCTGGAAAGTACCGTTCACGCGCGCTGGTGGCCCCCCGTGGCGTGGATACGCGCCCGACCAGCGACCGCCTGCGCGAGACGCTGTTTAATGTGCTTGCTCCGCGCATGGAAGGTGCGATGTTTCTTGATTTGTATGCCGGTTCCGGGGCCAATGGAATCGAGGCGCTGAGCCGTGGGGCCGCTGGTGTGGTGTTTGTGGAAAAGGCGGCTGCGGCCATTGCTGCGATTCGGTCCAATCTGAAGTCTCTGGGAATCAGCGAGGGCTTTCAATTGGACACGCGCAGTGTCGCAACATCACTGAAACATCTCCAGGAACAGAGGCAGAGCTTCGACATCGTGTTTCTGGATCCGCCATATAAAAATGCGGACCAATACGCCCGCACGCTCGAAGCGCTGGGAGGCCCGCAAGAGCGCCTGCTTGCGCCCGGCGCTGTTGTGGTTGCGGAGCACTCTCGCAAACAGTCGCTGGATGAGATATATGGAAGCCTGCAACGTTATCGCCTGCTGGAACAGGGTGATGCCGCGCTTAGTTTTTACCGGAATGGAACGGCAGCTTAAATGCGAATGCCAGTTTGTAAGTCCAGAGCAAAGGGCACATCTTTGTCAGTCATCAGGTCCCATCCGAGGCCGTGCAGGATGTTTCCGGAGATGCTGGTAATTTCGATGCCTTCCCATGAGAGGCGCTCTGACTCCCACGCCTGTCCTTCGCCGCCCCAGGCGCAGATGGCCTGGTGGCCGAGGAAGAGCAGAAGGTGCTGCTCGGGCACAGCGCGGATTCCGAGGACGGGACGATAGGGAACCATCTGCCATTCTTCGGGCCGCAGTGTGTGGACCAGATATACATAACCTCCGGATGCGGCGCAAAGCCAGTCCGGATGCGGGCAGCTCCACACGCCGGTGGGCGCAGAGGGATCGCCAAAGCCCAGTGCGCAGGTGGCGAGGAATTTTTCTCCGGCTGATGGCTGGATGAGCAGTTCCAGTGCACCGCGCTCCACCTCTTCTGCCTGCTGAGGATAGACAAACTGCCGCCTGGGTGCGATGAGCGGGCGCCGTTCAAGGACCCGAACACTCCAACTGTGTGGAAACAGGAGATGCTGTGCTGCGCTCATGCGGAAATGAATTGCTCGACCCGTTCGCGCACGCTCAATATGTGTGCGGGAAGCGCCAGCGGGCTGCCTTCTTCCAGCAGGGGAATGAGCTTGTCGAATTCGGGGCCGGAGTGTGCTCCGGTGAGCGCGATGCGCACAGGGTGAAACAATTCTTTGCCCTTTGCTCCGGTTGCGGACTTGATCTCATTCATCCAGCTTTTGAACAACTCGGGCGTGACTGCGCCCTGATGCGTGCGAACGCGCTGCGCAAAGGCCGCAAGCACCTTCTGCGCGGCTTCTGTTGCGAGAATGACCGCATTCTCTTCGCTCGCCTTTGCCGCCGCCGGATCGAAGTGAAAGAGGAACTGCGCCTTTTCCGGCAATTGCTCCAGGCGGTCCACCGAAGGCAGAAAGAGGGCGATGAGCTTTCCAAACCAGTCGGCAATCTTCTTCTCGGCCGCAGTGTGGGCGGGCAGAAGGCCTTTCTTCTCAAAGTACGGCCATGCCAGGTCGAGCACACGTGCCGGGTCTGCCAACTTCAGGTAGTGCCGGTTGAGCCAGTGCAGCTTGTCGAAGTCAAAGACGGCGGGTGAGGCCGTGACGCGCTCCAGCTTGAATTCGTGAATCAGCTCCTCAGGCGTGAAGGTTTCGCGTGTGCCGCCTTCGGCGCCCCATCCCAGCAGGGCGAGGTAGTTCACGAGTGCTTCGGGCAGAATACCCATCTCGCGGAAGCTTGCAATCGAAGTCGCACCATGGCGCTTCGAGAGCCGCTCGCGGTCGCTGCCAAGAATCGTAGAGAGATGCGCGAACTCAGGCACGGGCCAGCCGAAGGCTTCGTAGATGGCCACCTGTTTGGGCGTGTTCGAGATGTGGTCGTCACCGCGAATGACGTGCGTGATCTCCATCAGCGCGTCATCTACTGTGACTACATAGTTGTAAACAGGCACGCCGCTCGAGCGGACAAGGATCGGATCGCTGACGGTCTCGTTGGGAAACTCGACTTCGCCGCGCACGATGTCGTGAAAGCGCAAAGGTTTTTCCGGGATGCGCAGACGCACAGCAAATGACTCGCCTGAGGCGGCGCGTGCATCTGAGTCACTTTGGGAAATGGCGCGGCACTTGCCTGAATAGACCTGCGGGCGGTGTTCGGCGATGGCCTTCTGGCGCTCGGCTTCGAGTTCCTCGGTGGTACAGAAGCAACGGTACGCCTTGCCTTCGCGCAGGAGCTGGTCGGTATGTTTGCGATAGATGTCCAGCCGCTCTGATTGACGATATGGCCCGTGGGGGCCGCCCGTTTCGGGGCCCTCGTCCCAGTCGAGGCCGAGCCAGCGCAGGTCTTCGATGAGCTGCCTTTCGTGCTCTTCCCGGCTGCGCTCCACGTCGGTGTCTTCAATACGAAGGATGAATTTTCCGCCTGTGTGGCGGGCCACCAGCCAGTTGTAAAGCGCCGTGCGGGCATTGCCCACGTGAAGAAGTCCGGTAGGCGAAGGCGCGAAGCGGACCCGTGTTTCGGTTTTCTGCATAACTGATTTGAGGGTATCAGGAACGGAAGCGATTCAGCGGGTCAGCAAGTCGGCGCGCCTGCGGCGCTACGCTCAGGATGAAAATGTGATGGGGATAAAACCCCGTTACAGCTTGGGGAGTGCCGGGGCTTCTACCTCGCCGCTTTCCGTGGTCTCGGGCAGAGAGGCTTCCGCGCAGGGGGAAACGGTGACCAGTCCGAAGACGATCAGCAGGGATACGGCCAGCAGTGCGAATTCAATGAACTTCAGCATCAGGACCTCATTCCAGCATGGCTGCCAGCAGGGCCGTTCGCGGCGCCAGGTGTTCGAGCAGGATGGATTCGTGCGCGGCGTGTGCGCCTTCTCCTACTGCTCCCATTCCGTCTAATGTAGGCACGCCCAGGGCGGAGGTGAAGTTGCCGTCTGAACCGCCTCCCGTGGCCGCTTCCTGCAATGCAAATCCAAGCGCGCGGGCACAGGCTGCGGCCCGCTTGTAGAGCGCGACCGTTCCGCGCGTGCGCTCCATCGGAGGACGGTTCAGTCCGCCTTCAACGTGCAGACTGCACTTGTTATCAAAGACGCGCAGGGAACGAAATTGTTTCTCCACGCGCGCCGCATCTCTGGCCCTCACAATCCGTACATCCACTTCAGCATGGGCCTCGGCTGCTATTACGTTAGATCGCGTTCCTCCCTGAATGGTTCCAACATTCACGGTCGTTCCACGTTCTAAATCGGTGAAACCTGTCATACGCACGATCTGCCGTGCAAGTTCGGCGATGGCGCTGTGCCCGCGCTCAAAATCCACCCCGCTGTGCGCGGCCACGCCCTTTACACTCACGCGATAGTTGCCAACTCCCTTGCGTGAGGTCTTGTATGCACCTTCCAGTCCCTGCGCCGGTTCCAGAACATAGACGGCCTCGCATTCGAGCGCCAGCTTCTCGGTTACCGAACGCGATGCTGTGCTGCCCACTTCTTCATCGCTGTTGAGCAGCAGAATCACAGGACGCTTCAGCCGGTTTTCTTCCTGCAGGAGCGAGATGGCAGTCAAAGCCATGGCCACTCCCGCCTTCATGTCCAGGACGCCTGGCCCCCACACGCGTCCTTTGGCTACGCGAAAGGGCATACTCTTTAGTGTTCCGAGAGGCCAGACCGTATCCAAATGTCCCAGCAGAAGGACAGGTTTCTGCGCGCTCTTCTTCGGGCCAAAGCGCGCCTCCAGCAGATCGCCGAAGATTTTCTGCTTGTGGAGGCGAACACGGCCTCCGGTGCGCTCGCATTGCTTTGCAACGAAGGCCACGCAGCGGTCCACAGCGGACTTATCATCGCTCGGGGACTCGATCTCGACCATCTCCTGAAGCAGAACGAGCAATGGCTTACCGTGGGATGCGGCCTTTGCCAACAGGGTATCTATACGGTAACTGCCTGTTTGTTCAACCATTTACAACCCATGCACATTTTTAGGATGCGGTGCGGTTCTGCCACTGTGTTGTGGCAAATTTACAACAACGAAACTTTCGCCCTCCGAAGTAGTCTATGTCGTTAAAGAAAGAAATCGAGCAATCATTTCATTTTTTCTGGAGTCATTTTTGCCCGATCCATTGTTGCACTTTGAGCAGACGATTGCTGCCCCGGTCGAATTTTCCGGCGTAGGGCTCCACAGTGGCGCGCCTGTGCGGATGCGTCTGCTTCCTGCGCCTGCCGGTTCCGGCATTGTCTTTCGCAGAACGGACCTGGACAACTTTGAAGTTCCGGCGACGTGCCGCAACATTGCCAAGGTGAGCTATGCCACGAGCCTGATGCGGCAGAGCGTCCTTATCTCGACGACGGAACACTTGCTCTCCGCATTTATTGGACGCGGAATTGATAATGCCATTGTCGAGCTGGACAATCTTGAGCTTCCGATCTTGGATGGCAGCGCGCTGCCTTATATCGAGGCCTTTGAGCAGGTGGGTGTGAAGACGCAGCGGCGCAAGCGTGAGTATCTGCGTATTTTGAAAAAAGTGGAAGTGCGCGAGGGTGACAAATTTATCGGTGTGTATCCCGGTGAAGGGTACAACGTTTCCTACCACATTGATTTTCCGTCTCCTATTGGACAGCAGGCCTTTGCCGTAGATCTGGCCGCAGGTAATTACGGGAACCAGATTGCCCCGGCGCGCACTTTTGGCTACAAGGAAGACGAGCAGATGCTGCACAATATGGGACTGATTCGCGGCGTTTCTGAATTGAGTGCCATCATTCTTACCCGTAAGGGTGTGGTCAATGGGCCGCTGCGCTTTGACGATGAGTTTGTTCGCCACAAGGTGCTGGATCTTATCGGCGATCTGGCGCTGGCCGGACGACAGATTCTGGGCCGTGTGGTGGCGGAGCGCGCCGGACACGCCATGCACACTGCGCTGGTGGCACGGCTGCTCAAAGACCGCTCGGCCTGGAAGCTGGTGACGCTGGCAACGGAAAAGACGAAGGCGAAAACGGTCGCTGTCGGTGCTACCTCACTGGTGACCGCCTGATTTTTCAGACCCTCTATATTTCCTGCTAAACTCTTCTATTTACACGGGCTAAAGCCACCCCGTTTCGGCACAGCTGAAGCTGTGCCCCTTCAAAACAAACCCAAACTGCGACGCAACCTTTGTGTATCTTTCGCTTTTCTGCCTGGCAGCTGACGTGCTATTCTCAGGAACAGGATGCGCAGCAAAGAGCATATTTCCGGCGCTGTGGTCGGCATGCATAGCTGGAGCCGGTCTTTTGCGCGCGCCATTGCTCCCCGCAAGCATCTTCGCGTTCTGCCTACCCGCACACGACCTAGCCTCTTCGGCAGTGACTAGTCACCGCTGCCCGTGGCGCTCCTCTATCTGCGGCGTGTCATGCCAGAAGAGAGACTTTCTCCCTATCAGGAATGCAGGTCCTTCGATACGCTGCGCTCCGCTCAGGATGAAAAAGACAGAGTGGTGCATTCAATGGATGACAGACCTGCCACAACAATAAGTCGATGATCAGCACAGGAGAAAAAAGATGCAGAGCACTGAAATTCTGAAGAAATTTGGGCCGAAGTTGAATGGGCCGTTGCCGGGGCCGAATGCCAGGCGGATTGTTGCCGAAGATGACCGACTGATCTCGCCCAGCTATACGCGTTCGTATCCACTGGTGGCGAAGAGCGGCAAGGGCGTGCGGGTGACGGATGTGGACGGGAATGAGTTTCTGGATTTTGCCGCGGGCATTGCCGTGACTTCGACGGGGCATTGTCATCCGGAGGTGGTGGCGGCGATCCAGAAGCAGGCGGCGGAGCTGATCCATATATCGGGGACAGACTTTTATTACGAGTCGCTGGTGACGCTGGCGGAGCGCCTGTCTGCGATTGCGCCGATGCCGGGGCCGCACCGCTTTTACTATGGCAACTCTGGGGCGGAGGCGGTGGAGTGCGCGCTGAAGATTGCCCGCTACCATACGGGACGCCAGCACATCATTGCGTTTCTGGGGGCGTTCCATGGACGTACGATGGGCGCGCTTTCTCTGACGGCGTCGAAGCCGCAGCAGCGCCGCCGCTTTGCTCCGCTGGTGCCGGGAGTGACGCATGTGCCATATCCAAACCTTTACCGGGGCTGTTGCGGAGATGCGAAAGAGCAGGAAAAATATGCGCTGGGATGCGCCCGGTACATTGAAGACCGGCTGTTCAAGACGAACCTGCCGCCGGAAGAGGTGGCCGCGATCTTTGTTGAACCGATTCAGGGCGAGGGCGGTTACCTTGTGGCCCCGGATGTGTTTTTGCGCGAGCTGCGGCGCATCTGCGACAAGTACGGCATTCTGCTGGTGGCCGATGAGGTGCAGTCGGGTGCGGGACGCACGGGCAAATGGTGGGCGATTGAGCACTCGGGCGTGCAGCCGGACATTGTGTGCAGTGCCAAGGGCATCGCTTCAGGAATGCCGCTGGGTATCTGCATGACACGCGCGGAGATCATGGACTGGAAGCCGGGCTCGCACGCTTCGACCTTTGGCGGAAACCCGGTCTCGATTGCGGCGGCGCTGGCGACGATGGAGATTCTCGAACGCGAGGGAATTGCCAATGCTGCGAAGGTAGGCGAGCAGATGCTTTCGCGCCTGCATGGGTGGCCGGCGCGGCACGCAATTGTAGGCGATGTGCGCGGGCGCGGTCTGATGATCGGCATCGAGATTGTGAAAGACCCGTCTACGCGCGAGGTGGCGGGAGAATGGCGCGACCGGATTGTGGACTTGGCCTTTGAGCGGGGGCTGCTGATTCTGGGCTGCGGAGAGACCTCGATCCGGCTGGCTCCGCCGCTGGTTGTGAATGAGCATGAGGCGGAGATTGCGCTCGATATTCTGGAAGAGTGCGTCGCGGCGGTGGAAAAGGAGCATGCCGGAGCAGGGGTTCTGGCGGCGACTGGGGTCTAGAATACGCCGACAAAGGCTAATTTCCGGCGCCTATTGGAGAATTCAATCGTTGCTTGCGATTCTTTCCTTCCAGGGTTTTAAATTTATTCTCAGCGCGGTGCCGAGCACATTCTGCGTGGAAACGTGTCCGCTTAGGTTTCTTCGGAGGTAGTAGACGTCAAGAGAAATCCGTTGGGTTAGTTGCAGCCCGCTCCCTATTTGGAACCGATTCTGGTTCCAGTTGCCCGCTGTGAGATTGAAAATAATTTCGTCGTCAACGAATGCGTGCGAACGCTCCTTTGTTCCGAACGGTGCGTCGAGCAGAAACCGGTTTCGATAACGCACAGGCGAGTTCCCGAACCCGATAAGCTTCTCGAAACGGTTGCGGTCAGCCAGCATAAAACGGTGGAGCCGAAACGTTGGGGATAGTGCGATGAGCGGCAGATGCACGTCTAGCGATTGCTGCGGAACCACTGCGAAAAGGTATCCGCCGGTGAGTGTAAGGTGCCCATGCAGGGGGATGTCGGCCGTCACTCCTGTTGCGGCAAGCTGTGGATTCGGCAGGCTTGAATCAACCCGCGCAAGCAGCGGAATTAGGAGGTCGACCTTTTTCCACGAGGCAGTGAAGTCGAGTTCACTCCAAGATTGGAAATCCTGCGCCCCTGCAAAAGTTCCTGCTGACACCAACGACAGCAGAACGGCAATCGTTCGAACCAATGGCCGGACGGAATCTATTCGGACCAGGTGCCGCTCACACCTTCGCCATTTCATAAACGATTCCAATAGCCTGCTGCGCTTTGGGGTCGCGGAAATCGCCAGCCAGTTCACCAGCCAGAGTCATGACCGACACGGTAGTGGCGCCAGCCTTGTTCATTCGGAACAGCGCCGCCTGCTCAGTGCGCTCGTTCATGCCACCACATGCGTCCAGCACCACATATACCCTGTATCCCTGGTCGACACCACCAAGCGCGGCAAGCTGAACAGCAAGTTCAGTCGCAACGCCGGAAACCAGAAGGGTCTTGCGACCAGTCCCCTTGATTGCCGAGACAATCTCCGCATTCTGAAAAGCATCACAGGTCGTCCGATGAAGGGTGGGCAGTTCTCCAAGTATCTCTCCAACTTCCGGAATCACCTTAGCGGGTTCCCCATTTTCGCCGCGAACCCCCGTAACAAAAACGGGGATTTGCAGGAGCTTGGCGAGCTTCGCCAATTCTTTGACTGCCTTTCTGACCCGCTCCAGCGAGTTGGTTGCGGATAGTTCGATAATTCCAGCCTGAAGGTCGGCAAATAGAACGACCGCATCCTCAGGACTTATTGTTAGAGTTGACTTATCCATAGCACCGTTCCTTTCCAATAGTGTTCTTGCTAGTTGGAGATTGGCCGCGCGAGCTTCGACAAGCGCTCACTCACACGTCCTGAGAGGTAGTTTTTTTCTTCCTGCAAAACACGGAACGAGAATGTCGTCTCTCGCGCCAGCATTGCCGCGCCGCTAATCATGGTGATGACTCCGACTGTCCCTGCCAAGAACGCAACAGCAAAAATGAATGGAACTGGAACTCTGCTGCTACTTGAAACTAGTACCGCGCCAATCAGAGAAATCAGCGTGCTGGCCACAAATGAAGCGACTGAGGTGTAGAAGCACGTCAGTGCGCGTACGATTAGCATCGTCCGAGTTTCCCCAGCTTCGAGTTGGCGGATACGGAGCCTTAATTCCGCCTCCTCGAGGCCTGCGTTCTGTTCAATAAGGTCGGCGAGTTCATGCACGCGGTCTACGGCTCGCCCATAACGGTTGCCCGTACCAAACAGAAGCACACAGGATGCGTTCGTCAGAACCGCTGGGGCGGAAATGAAGGTGAGAACTGCCAACGGATTCGAGGGAATCTCCACACACCGACTCCTTGATTGAATGTAAAAATCGTTAAAAAGCTAACTGCATGAGCAGCGCGCTAATTCTTGGACATCGTAATCCTGACGATCATTCTCAACGCGGTCGACGTAAGCTTACATCAAAAGGTTTAAGACATTGATTTCCTAAACTGCAACTATGCAATCGAGAAATCAGCGGTTCCGTTGATAGCGAATGAAGAATAAAATGCAAGCAACCAGTTTGGGAAGAACGCACAATTTTGTAAGCTCGGGGGTCAAATGAAAGAGCACTTCGGATGCCCAGTGCAGGCAACTTCGAATGTCCTCGCAGGGAAATGGAAGGTACTGATCGTCTGGCATCTGTCGTTCGGAACTCGACGCTTTGCGGAGATTCGGGATTTGTTGCCTGGTGTGACGGAGAAGGTCTTAACCGCACAACTGCGCGAACTCGAAACAGATGGAGTTATTAAGCGGCTGGCCTCCAACGCAGTTCCACCCCGAGTCGACTACATGTTGAGCGATGCGGGAAGCGACTTGATACCGGTCATGGAGGCGATGTGTAGTTGGGGTACAAAGCATCTTGGTGTCCCGCCGAACCTGCCTAGACCCAAGCCTGCCTGAATTTAGCGTCTCCCTGGAGTTGCCTACCAAAGCATCTTGCACGCCGTGTCCACGACCTGTACTTCCCCCGATTCATGAGGAAGTTCAGCCTCGCACCATGTAGAGGCTCTCAAACGCATTCACCAGTGCCTTCAAAGAGCTTGACGCAATCCCGCAATACAAGGCAACAGCCGGCCTCGCGGAGTTTTCTCCAGTCCGGACAGAACCTTTAGCCTGGGGATGTTCGTGTGCGTTTTGTTTGCTGGTACCCGAAGCGTACGATCCGAGTTTACCAGCATCGTTTCGCGGCAATAACCGGTGTGACAAGAAGAATCTAAAGAGAGAGCACAAATCTCTTTTGGAGAATGAAGAGAGACGTTTTTTTGAACGGAGAGGGATTCATGAGCGCTATAGACAACAAAGCTCTTGTGCAACAGATTATGGAGTCGTGGGCCCGCGGTGATCACGAACCGTTCTGCGCTGCTATGGCTGAGGATTTCGTCTGGCGGATTTGTTCTCGTTGAAATTCGGGTCAATTTCGAGGATAAGTTTGCCGACGAGTTCAGCCAGTGACGCACCATGCTTCAGTTGAAGGTGGCCGTGAACCATTGCTTTGTTGAATCCTCTGTGGCGAGTCGAGCATGGTGTAGGTTTCTCACTTACATTCTGCTGATTGAGGTAGTGTCCAGTAAGTTTCGCACTTTCGATCTTCCTTGGAACTTAGGAAGGTTGTTGGTTGACGTTGTTTTGCCAGTGGTCGCCATGGGGACCACTGGCAAAGCG
>JAJPKO010000047.1 GCA_021323655.1 Acidobacteriaceae bacterium | reverse complement strand
CTCACTTGGAAATCCCGCAAACCGCGCGGGATTCCCACTTTCCAACAACTTCCACGACGGCGGCCTTATAAACCATACCGGACATTTCATCTGCTACCAAAAACCGGGCATTTCACTTGCTACGAACAGGAACCGGAAGCATTTCCAGCAACAGATGAGGTCACGATTCGTCGTGCTACGCCTGAATAAAAGCATTTATTACGATTCTGTAAAACCAAAATAGAGGGAGATGGGGAAGATCTAAAAGAGAGCGCCGGTGTTTGACCGGGAAATTCCGACAGAACAGGTCGTTTTTCCCTCGTGGTTACATGGAATCTGAAGCGCTGAGATAAGAGACACCTTGCTGAAGACATGTAACTGGCAGAAGCTGACGCGCCGCAGTGTGTTTGCAACACTGCTTCTTTTTGCTGCAACGAAGTGTATTTTTGCGCAGGACAATTACGAGATCCAGGTTTACGGTTCGGAAACGGTTGCTCCGAAAACGACGATGGTGGAACTGCACAGCAATTTCACCGTAAACGGATCGAAGCCAATGCCCGGCTCTCGGTATACGGCCGATGGAACATATCCGACGAACCATGCCGAACATGAAACCGTAGAAATCACGCAGGGTTTGACCAGTTGGTCTGAGGTTGGGTTCTATATCTTCACCAGCGCGCGCAGTGGACAGGGCATTCAGTGGGTGGGCGACCATATTCGCCCTCGCGTGCGCGTGCCGGACAGCTGGCACTGGCCTGTGGGCGTGAGCCTGTCTATGGAACTTGGGTATGCGCGGCCGCGCTTTGCAGGAGACACGTGGACCTGGGAGATACGCCCGATCGTGGATAAGCAGATTGGCCGGTGGTATTTCGCAGTGAACCCTGCGCTGGAGCGGTCTTTTCATGGACCGAGCGTTTCCCAGGGGGTGGCATTTTCCCCGAATGTGAAGGTGAGTTACGACTTTACACGCGTGATCACCGGCGGTCTGGAATACTACGCGGCGTACGGAAGGCTGGGCGAGTTCTACGACTTTCACGATCAGCAACAGCAATTTTTTCCTACGATTGACCTGAACGTTTCGCCAAACTGGGAGATCAACTTCGGCGTTGGCGTCGGCCCCACTGCGAGTACCGACCACCTCATCGTGAAGGCCATTGTTGGCCGCAGATTTGACTGGTCTGGGCACCACGAACCCGGCAGTTCTGCGAACACACAATGAACAGACGCAGCATTTTTTAAGTCGTAAGCCTGAATGGCACTCCCGTCAGCGGGCTGAAGAAAGACATGATCAATAGTAAGGGGGGCAGCGCTGCGGAAGTGGACTTTGTTGCATCTAATCCTGGGTTGATGCTGTTTCATTGTCATCAGCAGAGCCACATGGATTTCGGTTTCATGATGCTGTTTCGCTACGTTTGATTCGGATGACCCAGAAACTTGAGATTGGACCACAGGAGCGCATCTTTGTTTTGACCGGCGCTGGCATCAGCGCAGAGAGCGGTTTACTCACCTTCCGCGACAGCGATGGCCTGTGGAGCGGGTATCGCATTGAAGAAGTGGCCACGCCGGAAGCATGGGAGGCGAATCCGGAACTGGTGTGGAAGTTCTACTCCATGCGCCGCCGCGATGCGATCAAGGCTGCGCCGAATCCAGCGCATCACGCTCTTGCTCGGCTTGAATCTCACATGGGCGACCGCCTTTTTCTCTGTACTCAGAACGTGGACGATCTTCATGAGAGGGCAGGGTCGAGGAATCTTGTGCACATGCACGGCGAGCTGTTCTCTTCGCGCTGCGAGGCAGGATGCGGCGAGCCGGTTTTTACTGACCGCAATCTCTATGAGTCGGCAGAGTAGATTCCGCATTGCAGATGCGGAGCAAGGATCCGCCCGCATATTGTGTGGTTTGGCGAGTATCCTCTGGGCATGGACCGCATCATGCGCGAGATTGATCGCTGTGACGTGATGATTGTGGTTGGCACATCGGGCAATGTACATCCTGCAGCTGGTTTTGTGCAGTGGGCACGGCAGCGAGGCCCGCAGGTGCGCACATATTATGTCGGCCCCGAGGCGCCGCTGAACGCTGCAGCTTTTACCGAGGTGATCCTGGGGAAGGCAGGCGAGGTACTGCCCGGACTATAGGTGAAAGATAATGCCCAAACGCGCGAAAAAAGAGCTTTCTCCTGCAAAAGCCGTAGACGAGCAGCTTGCCCGGTATCGCGCCATGCGCGATTTTTCCATGACTGCCGAGCCCAGTGGGGGGGCGCCAAACTCCAGCGCAGAGGAGTTGCCTTTTGTGGTGCAGAAGCACGCGGCGACTCGCCTGCACTACGACTTCCGTCTAGGATGGCGTGGCGTGCTGAAGAGCTGGGCCGTCGCCAAAGGCCCAAGCTACTTTACGGCAGACAAACGCCTTGCGGTTGAAGTGGAAGATCACCCCATAGATTATGGCGGTTTTGAAGGGGCAATTCCCAAAGGCCAGTACGGCGGTGGCACTGTGATGGTGTGGGACCAGGGCACGTGGGAACCGCAGCAGGGAGAGGACGTTGATGAGGGCTTGAGGAAAGGGCGGCTGAAATTTCTGCTGCACGGGAAGAAGCTGAAAGGGAAATGGACGCTCGTTCGCATGGGCGGACGCGCCGCGCGCGAATCGAAGCCAAACTGGCTGCTGATTAAAGAGCACGACGAATATGAGGCTTCAGATGGGGATGCACCAATTACGGAAACCGCACCTGACAGCGTCGTGACTGGCCGCAGTATGGAAGAGATTGCAGCGCAGGAAGACCACATCTGGCAGAGCAAGCCTTCTGAAAAGAAGCAAAACCGTTCGCGGCTGACTCGCGCGCGGACCAAAACGACAGAGGCCCCGGACCGCGAGAGCGCTCTCGCGGATTTCCCTAAAGAGAAGCTGCCGAAGTTTGTTTCGCCGGAGCTGGCAACGCCGGTGGGCGAGCCTCCAAAAGGTGACGATTGGCTGCATGAACTTAAGCTGGATGGATATCGCATCCAGCTCCGGATCGAGCAGCAAGCGAACGGCAAGCGCAGCGTAAACGTACTTACTCGCAAAGGGCTGGACTGGACACACCGCATGCCCAACATCGCGCAGGCGGCATCACAATTGCCCGTCAAAGCTGCATTGCTTGACGGAGAGGTGGTCGTGCTGGATGAGTCCGGCAAGACGAGCTTTGCAGAGTTACAGGCTGCTTTTGAAGAGAAGAAACAGGCACATCTTCTCTACTTCGCGTTTGACCTGTTACATCTGGACGGGCACAATCTGCGCGGACTTCCGCTGGAGCAGCGAAAGTCCATTCTGGAAGGGCTTCTGGGTGAACTGGACGAAGGAGAAACACTCCGTTACAGCGAACATATTCGCGGGCATGGCGATGAGACTTTTCGCAACGCGTGCAAGCTTGGCGCGGAAGGAGTTGTTTCCAAGCTGGCCGATTCAAAATATGAATCGGCGCGCAGTAAGAGCTGGCTCAAGGCAAAATGCGTGCATCAGCAAGAATTTGTGATTGGCGGTTTTACGCCGCCCTCGGATGGCAGCCATGGAATCGGCTCTCTGCTGCTGGGCTATTATGATGGCGGCAAGTTTATCTATGCGGGCCGAACTGGGACCGGGTTCACGCAGGCGACGAGGCGAGCGCTCCGGAAGCGTCTGGAGGGGCTGCGGCAGGCCAGGCCTTCTTTCAAAGAAATCAATCGCGAAGAGAGCAAAGACGCAATCTGGGTGAAGCCAGAGCTGGTGGCAGCCGTACAGTTTGCTACCTGGACCGGGGACCACCGCGTGAGGCAGGCATCTTTTCAGGGCCTGAGGGAAGACAAGCCGGCAAAGGAAGTACGCCGCGAAGAACCGGTGCCAGTGCCGAAACCAGCGCGCACGGCGGGCAAATCGCATTCCGGGAAAGAGGACGCGGGGAGTCTTCCGGCAGAGAAGGCTAAGTCTGTAAAAGCGCCTGCCATTGCGGGTGTCCGGCTCACCCATCCCGGTAAAGTGCTCGATGAGCAAAGCGGCATGACCAAGCAGCAGCTTGCCGAGTACTATGACGCGGTAGCTGAGCATATCCTGCCCCACATTGAAGGCCGCCCCCTGAGCATCGTGCGCTGCCCGGAAGGAAGCGGAAAGCCATGCTTTTTCCAGAAACATACCAGTTCTGGTCTTCCCAAGGGAATTGAGAGCGTGGACGTGCCGGAAAAAGACGGTAAGGTACAGCAATATGTCACGGTCCCAGGCAGAGAAGGGCTGGTGGGACTGGCGCAGATGGGCGTGCTCGAGATCCACCCCTGGGGGTCGAAAAACAATTCGCTGGAAACGCCCGACCGGCTTATCTTTGATCTCGATCCTGACCCTGCTGTTGACTGGAAAATCCTTGCTGAAAGTGCGCGCGAAGTCCGCGATGTCCTCAAGGAAATGGGGCTGACTTCGTTTGTGAAATCCACGGGAGGCAAAGGACTGCATGTGGTGGTCCCCATTACGCCGAAGCATAAATGGCCGGAGATCAAAGAATTCACCCACAACGTAGTGCTGGCGCTTGAGCATTGGCGTCCGGAGCGCTATCTGACCAAAATGACAAGGTCCGCGCGCAAGGGCCGCATCTTTCTCGATTATCTGCGGAATGATCGTGGTTCTACGGCTGTTGCTCCGTGGTCGCCCCGCGCCAGAAAAGGAGTGCGAGTGGCGATTCCTATGCGCTGGGAGGAGATCGACAAAGGCAATCCGGAAGACATTACCGTTGCCACTTTTGGGCAATGGAAGAAGCGCCTGACGCATGATCCATGGGGAAGGCTTGCAGCGGTGAAACAATCTCTGACGGAAAGGGCCATGCGAGCCGCGGCTGCACTGGTTCCAAAGTCAAGATAGAAATGCGAGCAACAGGGCGGGAAAAAGAAGCGCTGACTTTATAATGAGAGAATCATCTCTCATGGTTCGTGACGGTTATTATTACGGTGTTGCTCTGATTGCGGTGGCGATCATTGTTTATGCGCTCACTGGCGGATGGGGCTGGGCCATTCTTCCATTACTGCTTGCGGCGTTTTTTCTTTGGTTTTTTCGCGACCCGGAGCGGGCTGTACCGGATGGTGAGGGTCTGGTTGTTTCTCCCGCAGATGGCAAGCTCACTTCGATTGAAAAGGTCATTACGCCTGCGGGAGAGCGCATCCGCCTCAGCATCTTTCTCAGCGTTTTTGATGTGCATGTGAACCGTTCGCCTGTGGCAGGTGTTCTGCGTGAAGTGCGATACCAGAAGGGCCTTTTTTTAAATGCACTTGACCCTGCCTGCGCTGACAAGAATGAGCAGAACCTCGCGATTGTGGAAAGTCCGGATGGTTATGAAGTGGCCTTTAAACAGATCGCGGGGCTGCTGGCACGGCGCATTGTTTTCCGCCCCAAGGCAGGAGACTATCTGGAGCGCGGCCAGCGCATCGGCATGATCAAGTTTGGCTCGCGCGTAGATGTGCTGCTGCCAGATCATGCCATGCTGCGCGTCAAACTCGGTGATCGTGTTCAGGGTGCTGCAACCGTCCTGGCACAGATACCTGGCCTCATCGCAGAGCCAATGCTGGCCGAGCTGGAAGTGGAGACGCTGGCTTGATGGCCAGAGGCACACGCCGACGTCGCGGTATGTATATTCTGCCCTCGCTATTTACGGCAGGAAATATCGCGGCTGGTTATTTCGCCATCATGCAGAGCCTTCAGGGCTCCGTGCAGGAGCCGCACCACTTTGACTGGGCAGCCCTTGCCATCGGTTTTGCCATCCCGTTTGACGCGCTCGACGGCCGCATTGCCCGAATGACGAACACAACAAGCGAATTTGGCAAAGAGCTTGATTCGCTTGCGGACGTGATCACGTTTGGAGTGGCGCCAAGCCTGCTCGCCTTTACCTGGGGTTTCCGGATGCTGCCCATGACGGGTGATCTGGTATTTCGTCAGAAGCTGGTGCAATTTGGCGCGTTTGTCTGCTTTTTATTTCTTATCTGCGGGGCCAGCCGATTGGCGCGCTTCAATATAAGCATCAATCCTGTACCTAAGAATCCAGGCCGGCCCGGCAGGAAATACTTTGTAGGAATGCCCATTCCAGCGGCTGCTGGCATCATCGCTGCTGTGATCCACTTTTTTCATGGAATTCCGATTTCCATTACGTGGGTCGCGCTGATCTGGATGGCCCTCGTGGGTCTTATCGGCTTTCTTATGGTCAGTACCTGGCGCTTTTGGAGCGGCAAGGAGATCAACCTTTCCAACCGCCATCCATTTCAGTGGATGGTGCTGATCGGGCTTATTCTCTATGCGCTTGTCTTCTTTTCGCAGTACGTCCTGATTATCATGGCGCTGATGTATATGTTTTCCGGCATTCTGGCGCGGGTGGCATATTCGTGGCAGCGAGCGCGACGGATGCTGCCCCCCAAGGCCAGCGCTGATTAGGCGGAGACCAGCTTTTCACCCTGCGAAAGGACTGCCCTTACCAGGGCATCAAAGTCTTCCATCCGGCTGCGGTGGTTTGTGTTTGCTATCCGGACAGCATAGTCGCCGCTCAGCATCGTGCCTGAAACAACGAATTCGCCGGACTCCTGCAAACGCAGAACAATCTCGCGGTTGATTGAGTTCAGGCGCTGCTGATTTGCTTCTCCGGCAGGGTGGAATCGGAAGCAAACTACATTCATCACCCGTGGCGCGAGCAGTTCCAGATCCTTATGCCTGCGCACGAGCGATTCCAGATACGCGGCCTGTTCTACGTTCTGCGTGATGAGCTGGCCGTGCATCTCTGTGCCGTATGCCTTGAGCGACATCCATACTTTCAGTGCTTTGAAGCCGCGCGAAAGCTCAATACCGCGATCAGAAAAAGGCAGGCCATTGGCCAACATGCCTCGCGTGTCCTTTCCAAGATAGCTGGCCTGTGCGGCAAATGCATCCGCGTGCGCCGCAGCCTCGCGTACCAGCACGCAGCCAATCTCGAACGGCAGATACATCCACTTGTGTAGGTCAAAGGCGAGTGAATCCGCGAGTTCGATACCAGCAACGAGATGTCTGTATTCCGGTGAGAACTTGAGCAACGCGCCGAAGGCGCCGTCTATGTGCAGCCAGAGGTCTTCCTGTTTACAGATTTCGTAGAGAGCTGCGACATCATCTATGGCTCCAGTGTTTACCGTTCCCGCATTTGCGATGACGGTAATCGGACGCAGCCCGGCAGCTCGGTCGGCGCGAATCTGCTGTTGAAGCAGATCTGGACGTATCTGGAAATTCTCATCCACTGCAACCTGGCGAAGCGCGCTGCGGCCCAGCCCAAGGAGCTCCACGCTTTTCTGTGCCCACATATGCGTTTCAGTTGAGCCGTAGATCACCAGCTTCTGATGCGAGCTTTGCAGCCCCTCCTTGCGAAGATCGAATCCAGCCTTTGCATGGCGCGCCACGGCGAGGCCAAGCAAATTCGCCATCGTTCCGCCGCTGACAAAGATGCCGCTTGCGTTCGCGGGCATATTCATGATCTCGGCAAGCCAGGCAAGGGTCTGCTGTTCCACATAGGTTGCTGCCTGTTGTCCTCCGGCGGCGTGGGTGTTCATGCCTGCGGCGAGCATCTCAGCCAGCATGGCAAATGGAGTGCCGCTGCCCCGGACCCATCCCCACGCGCGTGGATGGCGGTTGCCGGTGGAGTAAGGCAGGACATAGTTCAGGAAATCGAGATAGGCACGCTCTTCGCCTTGTGGTGTTCGCGGCAAGGGCCCGCGCAGGGATTCGCGGACGTGCTCAGGCAGCGGCTGCCATGCAGGCTGATCGCGCAGAGTTTCAAGGTGGTTGAAGATGTCATCCAGCATGCGGTGCGCAAGCTGCCGCTGCTTATTCCAGTCAGAAGGGTCTAACGTCAGCTCTGCTGCTGCCGCCCCGGTAAGATGTGCCATAGGGACCTCGGCTGCCTCCTCGTCGAAGCGAGTAAAGCGCCGTGATTCATTTTACTCCTGCTAACGAATCCATTCGTAACGGTACTCGGCTGCGGTGAGTGCGTCGGCGAGCTGTTGCACGTGGTCGCTGCCGCGTGTCTCCAGCGTAAAGTCAATGACGGTATCACCGAGGTTCACGCCGTAGTAGGCGCGGTCGTAGGCGGTCTGGACGATGTTGGCGCGCGCGTTGGCAATGATCTTCGTAAGCTGATGAAGCGAGCCGGGACGGTCTGTCAGATGGATGCGCAGCCGTGTCCAGCGGTAGTCCTTTACCAGGCCGCGCTCGATGATCTTGGCCAGCAGGCTTACGTCAATGTTGCCGCCGCCAACTACGACTGCAGTGTGCTGGCCATTAAGCGAGGTCTTCTTTTGCAGCAATGCCGCAAGGCCGACAGCCCCCGCGCCTTCAGCCAGCGTTTTTTCGCGCTCCAGAAGAACGAGGATGGCCTTGGCAATTTCCTCTTCATCCACGGTGACGATTTCATCTACGTAGCGCTGGACATGCGCCAGCGTCACATCTCCTGCGCGGCGAACGGCGATGCCATCGGCAATGGTTGCCTCTGCCGGGATCGTTACTGGCCGGTTCGCTTCGGTTGCGCGCAGCATGGAGGGCAGCCGCTCTGTCTGTACGCCTACGACGCGAATCTTTGGATTGGTTTCCTTAATGGCGCAGGCGACTCCACTGATGAGACCGCCGCCGCCGATGGGCACCACAACAGCCTCAAGCTCCGGCACTTGTTCGAGCAACTCGATGCCGATTGTGCCTTGACCTGCAATCACCTCCGGATCATCGAATGGATGCAGAAATGTCATGCCTCCTGCATCCGCCTGACGGAGCGCTTCAGCACAGGCTTCGTCATAATTCGCGCCATGAAGGACAACTTCGGCCCCATATCCGACGGTAGAGGAGACCTTTACCAGCGGAGTCATCAGGGGCATCACAATCCGCGCCTTGATGCCGCGTTGCGTTGCGTGGAAGGCGACGGCCTGCGCGTGGTTTCCGGCGCTGGCGGCAATCACACCACGCTGCTTCTCGTCATCCGTCAGCGTGAGGATCTTGTTGAGTGCGCCGCGTTCCTTGAAGGCGCCGGTGCGCTGCAGGTTGTCCAGCTTGAGATATACCTGCTGGCCGGTCATCTGCGAGAGCGCGGCCGAATGCTGCGCCGGAGAGAAATAGATAAAGTCACGGATGCGGTTGCGTGCTGCCTGTACATCCTGAAGTGAAACGTCCTTCATTCTCGCTTCCTTTGACAAAAAATAGGAAAGCCACCAGCCCGGCTGCGGGTGGTGGCTTTTTGTTCCTCGAATCTCTGTTCGCCTTTACGCACCCGCATGCTGTTCGAAGGTAATTCGAATGATGTTGGTGCAAATGGAATTCTGTGGCGCAAATGTGTTTGCAACGCGGCGCTCAGTCAGATATTCCATGGCGATTGAATTAATGAGTATCAGAGTAGCTGGCCGAGGTCAACTTCCTGGCCGGCTGCAAAGACTGCCGCGGTCCGCGGTATCCCAAAGAAATATGCCAGCTCGCGGTAATCTTCAGCATCATAAAGCACGAAATCCGCGATCTTTCCTGGCTCAAGGCTTCCAATCTCATGACCGCGATTGAGGCTGTAAGCGGCGTTGATGGTTGCTGCCGTCAATGCCTCTGACGGGAGCATTTTCATCTGCGTGCAGGCGAGGGAAAGCACCATGGTCATGGAGGTAGTTGGCGAAGAGCCGGGGTTGAAGTCTGTGGCGATGACCACTGGAAGACCAGCTTCCATCATGGCGCGTGCCGGAGCGTATTTCTGTGAGCCAATCGCATAGACGGATGCGGGCAACAGCACAGGCTGCACACCTGCCTGCTTCATCTTGTTCATGGATTCCTGCGTGGTCTGTTCGAGATGGTCTGCGGTTTTTGCGCCCAACCTTGCAGCAAGTTCGACTGCGCCGCCAGAGGTGAACTGGTCGGCGTGGATGCGGAGACCTAGCCCATGTTGCTTTGCAGCAGTAAGCACGTGTTCCGCCTGCGGTACGCTGAAGACCTTCGCTTCGCAGAAACAATCGCAGAACTCAACGAGATTTTCTTTTACCAGGCGCGGCAGCATCTCGTTCACGACAAGGTCCACATAGTCGTCCGGACGCGACTTAAATTCCTCCGGAATTTCGTGGGCCCCGAGGAATGTAGGAACGCAACGCAGCGGAGTTGCTTCTGAAACACGCCAGATGGCCCGAAGTATTTTCGATTCATCGTCCACGGTGAGGCCATAGCCGGACTTCGCTTCCACGGTTGTGGTCCCTCCTGACAGGAACCAGCGCGCGTGCTTTCGCCCGGTCGCGACGAGGTCATCTTCAGAAGCGGCGCGTGTCCTGCGCACGGTGGAACGAATGCCACCACCGCGTTCAGAAATCTGCTGGTAAGTTGCTCCGGCGCAGCGCATCTCAAACTCGTCAGAGCGATTGCCGGCAAAGATGAGGTGCGTGTGCGCATCCACGAAACCGGGCATGACAACGCGGCCTTGTGCTTCGACAACTTGCGTGTCCTGAGGGGCCAAAGGCTCGATTTCCGCGCGCGTGCCGACTGCTGCAATGCGGTCATTACGCACCAGCATGGCGCCGTCAGGAATGATGGCGAGCTCGCGCATTTCGGCACCGATACGAGGCCGAGGAGGTCCCGCAAGCGTGACGAGCTGCGAGCAATTTGTAACCAAAAGTGATCTGTTATGGCTCATGAGAGGCGTTCCAGCAGGCCCGAGGCGAAAGACAGCAGACAGGCTGCGGCCGCAAGCGAGGTCACATCATTGATGTCACGAGGAGGGGCTATTTCGACCAGGTCCATTACGTGTACTTTTGGATGCGCACCGCACACATACGCGGCACGCCGCACATCGAGTGGGGTAAGTCCGCCTGGACGAGCTCCCGGCGTGGCCGGGGCAAAGGCGCGATCCATTACATCAAGGTCAAGGTCTACATAGATGGCCTCTGCTTTTTGGGAGAGGTGTTGCAAAGCCGCATTCACTGCCTTTTCCATGCCTTGTGATTGCGCTTCTTCTACGGGCAGGACATGGATTCCGGCATGCAGCGCGATGCGAAAATACTCTGAAGAGTTGGCAAAGGACTGGATGCCAATCTGCACGATGTTTTCACCGGGAAGGCCATCCTCAAGTAGTGCGCGTACGGGATTTCCATTGCGCAGGCCGCCTTCGAGGGTGCGGAGATCAAAATGCGCGTCCAGAGTAAGTAATGCACACTGTTGCAAATTCTTTCCCATGCCACGCAGTGCCGGGCGCGTGATGGAATTGTCCCCGCCGAGAAGCACGACCGCATCCGCTCCTTCGAGGGCGCGATGCACGGCCTGCTCGATCGGCTGCTGCGCGTCTTCCACGGAGAGAGCGCCAATGGGCAGGTCGCCGAGGTCTTCCGCGCGCAGGTCGCGAAGATCGTGGCCATGGACGATGTCACAAGTGCTGTAGCGCACGAGGGCATCACGGATGGTCTTCGGAGCGAGATCGCAGCGGCCCGGTGTGATGGAGCCGAGCGTCAGCGGGAGGCCGAGCACACGCAGCAGTCCACGCGCGGTGTTTGTACATTCGCCTGCAAGCCAGCGATGGGCGCGAGGCCAGTACGGATCTTCGTAGAGTTGGCTCATGCGTGGTCCTCATCCATGGGAATGCGGACGCCCTTCTCCTTCGCAAAGGCAATGGCCTGCGGGTAGCCTGCATCTACATGGCGCAAAACACCCATACCCGGGTCGGTGGTCAGCACGCGTTCCAGTCTCTGGGCGGCAAGTTCGGAGCCATCGGCAACTACTACCATCCCAGCATGGTGTGAATAGCCGATGCCTACGCCTCCGCCATTGTGAATGCTGACCCATGATGCTCCGGCGGCGGTGTTGACCAGCGCATTCAGCAACGGCCAGTCGGCTACGGTGTCTGAACCGTCGCGCATACCCTCGGTTTCCCGATAGGGCGAGGCGACCGAGCCGGCATCCAGATGATCGCGCCCTATCACGATTGGCGCGGAGATTTCGCCGCTGCGTACAAGCTCGTTCATGGCAACGCCGAACTTTGCGCGCTGTCCAAAACCGAGCCAGCAGATGCGTGCAGGCAGACCTTGAAAGTGGATGCGCTTCTGCGCCAGCTCAATCCAGCGCCGCAGGGAGGCGTCCTCCGGGAACAGTTCGAGGACGAGGCGGTCTGTCCGGTAGATATCTTCAGGGTCGCCGGAGAGCGCTACCCAGCGAAATGGCCCCTTGCCTTCGCAGAAGAGGGGACGGATGTATTCGGGCACAAAGCCGGGAATCTCGTATGCATCTTCCACGCCAGCCAATTTTGCCTGCGTGCGCAGATTGTTTCCATAGTCGAAGGTGATGGCGCCTTTGCGCTTTAGCTCGAGCATGGCGCGCACGTGGTCGGCCATGGTCCGCATGGAGCGGCGCTTATACTCTTCAGGATCGCGCTGCCGCATAGCGAGTGCCTGTGGCAGGCCCATGCCGTTGGGCACGTAGCCGTTCAGCGGATCATGCGCGCTGGTCTGGTCGGTCAGGACGTCGGGCACGATATTGCGCCGGGCGAGCTCTTGCAGCACGTCGGCGGCATTGGCCACCAGGCCCACAGAAACAGCCTTGCCGTCGCGCTTTGCCTCTTCAAGGATGGAAAGCGCTTCATCCAGGTTCCATGCAAGATGGTCACAGTATCCGCTGGCCAAACGCTTTTCGATGCGGGTTGGGTCTACGTCTATTCCGAGAAAACGTGCGCCGTTCATTGTGGCGGCAAGGGGCTGGGCGCCGCCCATTCCGCCCATTCCGCCGGAGACGACGAATTTGCCATCCAGGGTGCCGAAGTGCCTGCGGCCTGCTTCCGCAAAGGTTTCGTATGTGCCCTGCACGATGCCCTGACTGCCGATGTAAATCCACGAGCCTGCGGTCATCTGGCCATACATCATGAGGCCCTTGCGCTCAAGCTCGCGGAAGTGTTCCCAGTCGGACCATTTGCCGACCAGATTGGAGTTGGCGATCAGTACGCGGGGTGCGGCTTCGTGGGTGCGGAAGATGCCGACCGGCTTGCCGGACTGCACCAGCAAGGTCTCATCCTTCTCAAGGGACTTCAGGGCCTGGACGAGCGCATGAAAGCAATCCCAATTGCGCGCTGCTTTGCCCGTCCCGCCATAGACGACCAGCTCGTCTGGACGCTCGGCGACCTCGGGGTCGAGGTTGTTCATCAACATGCGCAGGGCGGCTTCCTGCTGCCAGCCTTTGGTGTTCAGAGTGGTGCCGCGAGGGGCGCGGATGGTTTCCGTAGTGGTTGTTGGCATGTCAGCTCTCCTGAGTGTCCGACTGATGATTCTACAGGCGAGAGCAGATGAAAAGGGCATGGGTTCAGACCCATGCCCTTCATTTTTTACAATAGCAGACCTGTCAAGAGGGTCAGGCGGCGGCAATGCGGCGGATGAGGTCTTCCTGCTCCGGAATATTTTCTGCGCCGATGGTGAAGGCGTCGAGTACTCCGGTGCCGAGTGCAAAGCGGAGGGCCTTGTCCTGCTGGTCGCGCATTTTGCCCTGACCCAGGATTTTCATGCCGACGATGCCTTTGCCCTGAGCGCGCATCTCCTTGATGACGCCGATGACGGTCTGGGGGTCGGCGTCCATGTAGGCGCCGATGGGGTTCAGGCGGACAAGATCAATTTCTACCCATGGCGATTTTGCCGCGGCGCGGAGCGCTCCAATGGAGTGGCAGGAGACGCCGTGATGACGGATGATGCCTTTTTCCTTTGCTTCAGAGAAGACGTCCATGACACCGCGATAGCGCTCGGTCCAGTCGGCTTCGGTGACGCAGTGGATGAGGCAAATGTCAATGTAGTCGGTTTTCAGCTCTTTGAGGAAGCGGTAGAGATCGGCCTTGGCTGCCTGTGGTTCGCGCGAGTCGCACTTGGTCATGACGGTGACCTTTTCGCGCGGAATGTGTTGCAGAGCCTCGGCGACATTGGGATGACTTCCATAAGAGTCAGAGGTATCGAAGAAGCGCAGTCCTTTGTCATACCCGTTCAGCAGAAGCCGGGTGGCGTGTCCGGCACGGGTCTGGTTGGAAGAGCCACCATAGCCGATGGTTCCTGTGCCCATGGCGAGGCGACTGGTGCGGATGCCGGTATTGCCGAGGACGACGGTGTCTGTAGCTTTGTATTTTTGCGTGAGCGGCGGAATCTCGATGGGTTCGGGAAGGGCGGAGGTGGGGTACAGGCAGGCTGTGCCTAATCCCGCGGCTGCTCCGGTGAGGAAATGTCTGCGATCCATGCGGCTTCCTCCAGACGTTTTGGCTATTTTATGCCGATTTGCGGGATGATGTCTGATATTTAGAGGCCGGGAGCCAAGCATGAGTTTGTCTGTCCGGGCCTGGGGCAGTTCGGATTCAGAAGGAGGTCCGGGAAACGAGAGAGCAACTGGAGACCGAATGTGTGCCGGCGTACTTTGATTTTGTGACGTGGAACCGGTGCAGGCGCATATAGCGAACGCGGAAACCGCCGATGACGGCAGGCAGATTCTGGGGTGCCCTGTCCATGTCCACGAGAACCAGCAGGGCAGCTTCGCGCGGATCATCGTGGCTTTGCGCGACTCCCACGCCAAAGATGGCCGGATCGGACATGAGCTGCGGAGCGTAGCGTGCCGCTACGGCAGACGCCGCAGTGAGGACGTTTGCCGGGAGGTGGATTCCGGGTGTGACGGCAGGGAGTTTGGGGGCGGAATCGCTGACAAAAGCTGCTGCGTCCATGGGAACGACCACGGTACGTACATCGGCAATGGTTCTTGGCACTTCAGTGTATGGATGGCTTTTGTCTATGTAAACAATGACTGCCGGATCTCCGAGGGCATCTGCGCTTTGGCCGGGGGAAATGCCAAGGACACCTTTTTCGTGATTGATGAGCGCAGCGGAGGCAATCTGTGCAGCATTGCTGGCCTTGACTCGGGCCACACCCGGGAGTGCGGGCAGGGATGGAGATGTGGCGATGTTTTTGTCGTAGTTGAGGCAGGCAATGGTATGCGGGGTATGCGTGCCGACGATGCTCATTCTGGATCCTGCCGTGGTGCCGAGCGCGTTGAGGACATCGCTGATGGGATTGGCAACGCTGAGGCCGTTGCCGTCGCCGTCTGTTCCGCCGGCGTAAAAGAGGCCGATGGGCTGCGCGTTGCTCGCGTCCACGATGAGGGAGCCGGAGTCGCCACTGTCAGAAAAATTGTCCCCGCCGATGCCGATTTGTCCGGTGAAGGTTTTGGTGTAGTACGGCTGGGTTTCGGCGCAGTCCTTGTAATAGTCCACCTTTACGTTGAGGTCCACGGTTTCTACCGTGGAACAGGTAAGTCCGGTGGTGCGTCCGCTTTTGACGACGCGCAGTTCATTGAGATTGTCTGCTGTCAGGGCTTCTCCGGTACCAGCCATGGGCGGGGCTGCGCCCAGCGAGCCGTTTGGCCCTGCGCCCTGAGCGCCGAATTGCAGAATGCTGCCATCGGAACTGATCGCACCGGGGGTGACAGCGGCAAGGGCCGCGTCCACATTGGTCTGCGACGACGCCAGAGGCACGTAGTAGCGAAGTGTTCCCACGGAACGTGCGCTTAACGGACGGCAGGCATTATCAATCAGACCGGGCTGGTCAATGGTGTCTCCAGGCTTTGCCTGGTCAGACTCGGCGAGTACGTGGTTGTTGCTCAGAATGTATAGGTTGTGGGCGGAGTCTTCGACCAGCGCGCCGAGAGTGCCGCCGCAGCAGTCGGCGATGTAGCTGTTGCCGGAGGCGTCCTTATATACATCGTAATCGTTGTCGTTACTGCCGGACGCGCCGAGAACGACAGGGCCGGTCTGGGTGGACTGGTTCGCCAGGGCGTTGGAATTGATTCCGGTGTTGTTGAGCAGCAAATGGAGGCGTGACTGTGTGGCCGTGTTATTGACCGAGGCGATCAGGGTGACCGGCTGCTGTGCCGCGACAAACGAAGGCGCGGTATAGGTGACGTGGCAAACGGTATATTGATGCTCGGCATGGGTGCACGTGGATGCTCCCAACGTTCCGGCGCTGTTGTCACTCAGCGTCCAGTGAACGGAGCCTGCGCCTACTTCGGCGATCTGTGCGGAGACTTCCAGGGACGTTCCGGCGGAGAGGGCGGCATTTTCCGGAAGGAGAGACTGCAGGAAGCCTGGGGTTACGGTAATCGTGCTGGTGGCAATCTGGGAAGGATCACTTTTAAGGCGTGCTGTTATCTGTATGGAAATACTATCACTTGTAAGGGCGCTTGGAGGGGTATAGAGTCCGGTAGCATCTATGGAGCCGATGCCCATGGAACCATTGTTCTGTGAAGATGCAAGCGACCAGGTGACGGCTGCCGGGGACACGTCCGGGAGGGATGCGGTGAAGCGCAGCTGGCCTGTTGTGCTGACGCTCGTTGCATGCGAGGAGATCTGAAGGCCGGAGCTGTTCATGCCGTTTAACTGGACGCCGCAGCCTGCGATCAGCAGGAGCAGTGGCGCAAGCGCCAGAGGCACACGGAATCTGCGAAATGACGGCATGGATGACAAACAGGAGGCCAAGGTCTATTAGACATGCTGGCCTTTCGGTTTGTCACTGTACTGGAGGGGGAAGTAGTGTCTCAGTTTGAATTTCCAAATCCTTCCGGGGGCCGTGCCCCTTCAAAGCAAACCCAAACTGCGACACAACCGAGAAGGATTCAGGCGGCGATGCGAGGCTCGTGATCGCTCGTGAGAGCGGCGCCCGAAGCCGCGGCGGGAATGACCTTGAGCTCACCCACGCGGGCTGCCTCGAGGCGGCGCACTTCGCGCGCGCTGAGCGGCATCATGGTGACGGGGGAATAGAAGATTTGTTTGCCGCAATCGAGGCAGACTTTATAGGTTTCGTTCTGAATAGTGAAGGGGCGCGTCAGACGAGAGTGGCGGCATCCAAGAAAAATTTCATAAAAGAAGTCCAGAATTAACTGAATGAATTTCATTGCTGGCCCTTTCTTCCTGCTTCATAGTGCTCATGAAGCAATCATCGTTTCGGTCCAACAGCCATGGCCTGTACGCACTCTTTAAGATGCAGGTTCTTGAGAAAAGTCGCCCTAATTTACGCGGACGACGAGTTTTCCGAAATGCGCCCCGGATTCCATACGGCGGAGTGCCTCTGGCAGGTCACTGAAGCTAAATACCTCATCCACAACTGGTTGGAGATGGTTGAGGGTGATGGCCCGATTCATTTCAAGAAAATGGGCGCGGGAGCCCACGTAGATGCCCTGGATATGGACCTGGCGGTGCAGGATGGGTGCGATCTGCAAAGGCTCACTGGACTGCGTGAGGACGCCAATTTGCGCTACGGTTCCGCCGATATTCACGGCCTGGAGGGATTGCGCGAAGGTGCCAGCCCCGCCGACTTCGACGACAAGATCGGCGCCTTCGCCTGCGGTCTGTTCGAGGACCCATTGGACCCAGTCGGGATGCTGCTTGTAATTGATGCCTGCATCGAGGCCGAGTTTTTTGGCGCGGGCGAGCTTTTCATCGCTGCTGGATGTGCCGAGCACACGCGCGCCGAGCAGCTTTGCAAACTGGAGAGCAAAGACAGAGACGCCACCGGTTCCCTGAATGACCACTGTATCTCCGGCCTTGATGCGGCCGGCATGGACCACTGCATTCCATGCTGTGACTCCGGCGCAGGGGAGCGTGGCGGCCTCCTCCCAGGAGAGATGTTCGGGCAGGGGAACGACGCCGCTTTCGGGCAGGACCACATATTCGGTGAGCATTCCGTCTATGTCGCCTCCGAGGGCGCCGCGGAGTTTTGATGGAGAAGGAGGGCCGTCCAGCCAGTTCTGCATAAAGATGCCGGCGACGCGGTCGCCGGGTTTGGACCGAGTCACTTCGTCTCCGATGGCAACCACCTCGCCTGCCCCGTCCGAGGCCGGGACCCGAGGCAGGTGCATGCGGGGGTTGTACTTGCCGAGTGTGATCATGAGATCACGGTAGTTGAGGGAGACGGCGCGTACTTTGATGAGGACCTGATGGGGTCCGGGCTGCGGAACGGGTTTTTCAGCCAGTTGCAGATGGTTTATGCCGAAAGCTGGAATTTGCCAGAATTTCATTCTGCTTCTCCCTTTTGCTGGTAACAAATGAGATGAGCGAGCACACTTTAACGATGCGCCTGTACAGCGATACCATAAAGATATGGCGAGAGGATGGGAAAGCAAATCGGTGGAGGAACAGGTGGCTGAAAAAGAGAGCGCACTCAGGGCAGATGGCAAGCCAGACGCCGCGAAAGAAGCGGCCAGGGCACGGCAGCGCCAGGCGCTTGAATTGCAGCGAGAACGAATTCTGGACGAACGCACCTCAAACCCGAACCGGCGCGCTGCACTGGAAGCAGCACTTGCAGATATCGAGTCAAAACTGGCAGAGATTTAACGCGGTGTGAAGCCCAGCGTCTGTTTAAAGATGCCGGGCATTCACCTACTGTTTGCGGTTGAAGAGCAGGGAATTGGCCTGGTCAATGCTGGTCATGAGCACGCGGGCGATGTTTACGTGCACGGGGCGGGAGACGGCCCAGACGATGGCATCTGCAACGTCTGCAGGCGTGAGCGGCGTGAGGCCCTGATAGACTTTTGCGGCGCGCTCCTTGTCGCCGTGGAAGCGCACTTCGCTGAATTCTGTTTCGACCATTCCAGGATCAATGCTGGTGACGCGGACGGGTGTGCCGAGGAGGTCCTGCCGCAGGCCATCATTGATAGAGTGTTCGGCGGCCTTGGTTCCGCAGTACACGGATCCGCCCGGATAGGTGATTTCTCCGGCAGTTGAGCCAAGGTTTACGACGTGACCACGGCCTCGGGCGACCATTCCGGGGACCACGGCACGAATGACATAGAGCAGACCCTTGATATTGGTGTCAATCATCTCCTCCCAGTCCTGATGCTTCCCCTCATGGAGTTTTTCAAGCCCGCGGCTGAGGCCGGCGTTATTGACGAGGACGTCTATGGCTTTCCATGTCTCGGGGAGACCGGAGAGCTGTTTTTCGACCTCGGCCTTGTTGCGCACGTCAAGCGCGAAAGCATGGACCGCTGCTGCGCCTTTTTCCTGAAGCTTTGGCTGCAGGGCCTGCAGGCGTTCGATACGGCGCGCGGCGAGAAGAAGGCGAGCACCTTGGGCGGCAAAGGCATAGGCGGTGGCTTCGCCAATGCCTGAGCTTGCTCCGGTGATGAAGACGATTTTGTCTTTCAGATTTCCCATGTGGTCATCGTAGCTGAGGGGCGCGGTCATTTGTAGCGGTGGCAGTGCCTATTCAGATTTGTGCGAAACACTGCGAACGAATTGGTAGTATCCGGCGGCCCAGTCGCGGTCGCGCAAGCCGGCCTCTGCAGCTTCGTGCAGTTGTTCGGCGAAGTGGTCGGCCAGCGGTGTGCGCGTGCTTGTGGCTTGAGCGGATTCGCGGAAGAGGCGCACGTCCTTTTGCCCGAGAGCGACGGTAGCTCCGGGGACATCGGGAGGGTGGAGCATCACGCCGGAGTAGGCCTCGTAAAAGGGTGAGCGGAAGAGGGCGGAGTTTACGACTTCAGCATACTGGGCGGGGTCAATGCTTTGGGATTCGGCGTAGACGAAGCCCTCACTGAGAGAGGCAATCATGGCGGTGATGAGGAAATTTCCTCCGATTTTCATGGCGTGTGCCTTGTACGGCTTGTCGCCCAGCATAGTGATTCCGCGGCTGAAGGTTTCGAGCAAGGGGCGTACTTTTTCAACGGCATCGGGCCTGCCTGCTACGACCGTCCAGAGCTTGCCTTCAGCTGCAACGTTGGGGCGCCCGAAGACAGGCGCGGCCACAAAGGTGCGCTTGCGCACGGAGTGCTCGATGGTAAGCTGCTGCGACAACTGCACGCTGAGGGTGCTGAGGGAGACGTGGACCGCGCCGTTGGGTAAGGATTCAATCAGGTCCCCGTTCAGGACCACTTCCACTACGGCGTGGTCGTCCATGAGCATGGTGAAGACGACTTCGCTTTCACGAACTGCTTCCGATGGAGAAGCTGCAGAGGCAGCGCCTTTTTCAACGAGCGGCTTTACTTTGGAGGCGGTCCGATTCCAGACGGTGAGGCTGTGTCCACTCTCGATGAGGCGCGAAGTGATGGCGCTCCCCATCAGGCCTGTTCCTAAAAATGCAATCCGCATGGTGATATTAGATTCGCAAAGTCATAGAGCGGAGGCAAAAAGAAGGCTTGTGACACGAGTCCCCGGGCGGGCCGCGGCTTTTACTGGTGCGGAGCAGACTGCGGCAGCATGTGGTTGCAGACGGAGCAACCCTGGCTTCTGCTGATTTTGAGCAGTTAGGGTCCCCGTGCATTTACCTGTTGTTTACAGAGCATTTAAAAGCTGTTTTCATTGGGGCGCTAAGGTAAGCGCATGCAATCCAACAGGTTTGGCCAGTTTTGCCTGCTCCTGGCGGGCTTTGTTCTTTTGATTCCCTGTGCTGCCCGTGCGCAGTTTGATAATGGAAGTCTGGTGGGCACGATCCACGATTCAACGGGCGCGAATGTTGCCGGTGCAACGATTGTTGTTACCAATACGGCTACAGGAATCGAAAACAAGACGACGACGGATGGCAGTGGGAACTGGGAAATTCCGTCGCTGCGCGTAGGGGTGTATCGGGTAGTGGCTTCGATGCCGGGATTTTCTGATGCTGTGGCAGAGAAGATTACGCTTTCTGTTGGCAGCCGCCAGCGCATTGATCTGAAGCTGCAACCAGGGCAGGCGCAGGAAACGGTAGAAGTGAGTGATGTTGCGCTGCAGCTTGAAACTGAATCCAGCCAGCGCGGGCAAGTGATTACGCAGTACCAGAGCGCGGCGCTGCCGCTGGTGAGCCGGAATTATTCTGATCTGCTTGCGCTGGTTACCGGATCACGACAGGCACCGACTGCGGCGCTCACCAGTTCTGTGAACAGCCTGACGCGCGCCGGATCTTATAACATCAACGGACAGCGCAGTGTTTTCAATAACTTTTTGCTGGATGGCCTGGACAACAATGCTTACGGCGAAAGCAATCAGGGATTTGATAACCAGATCATCGCGATTCCGCCAGACTCGGTTTCGCAGTGGCAGATTGTTACGAACAACGAAAATGCGGAATATGGGCGTTCTTCCGGAGCGACCATCAATGTGGCATCGCAGTCGGGCACGAACAATTTTCATGCCATGCTGTATGAGTTCATTCGTAATACGGACCTGAATGCGGCTGGATTTTTTAAGCCCACACTGACGGGGACGCTGGGACCGGTGCCGTTCCAGAAGCCCACATTTAACCGCAACCAGTTCGGAATGAATTTTGGCGGGCCTATTCTGTGGAACCGGCTCTTCTTTTTCCTGGACTATGAGGGCTTTCGCCAGACGCTGAAGCCTCTCGGCGCATTTACACTGCCTACGCAGAATGAGCTGAACGGAATTCTGGTGGTTCCGGTGAAGAATCCGATTACAGGAAAAATCTACGGTAAAGGCCAGCAGATTCCAGACAGCGACTTTAATCCGATCTCATTGCAGGTGGTCAAGTTTTTCCGGCAGATTCCTCTGCCAGTCGCGGGATCTCCGTCCACCGGTGTAGCGTCGAACGATTATTCCCGTCTGGTGCCATTTACGGACAATTCCGACAAAGGCGACCTTCGCCTGGACTGGCAGCAGAGCGCATCGAGTTCCTGGTTTTTGCGTATCAGCGACAGGAAAGAGACGGGCGTGAATTATCCTGCATTGCCGCTGCCTCTGGACGGGCAGACGAACGGAACGATCCGGATTCTGGACCAGCAGGTTGCGCTTGGATATACACATCTTTTTGGCTCGAACAAAGTGCTGGAGGCACGGTTGGGAGTTTCGCGCACAAAAGCAGGGAAGTACACGCTTTCAATCGGGGACCACTCCATCACCATTCCCGGTCTGCCTTCCAACCCTGTGGTGGCTGGCGGACTGCCTTCGACCAGCATTACGAATTTCAGCGCGTTCGGACGCCAGAGCACGAATCCGCAGTGGCAGAACCCGGCGCTGCTTGATCCAAAGGTCAACTTCACATGGGTGAAAGGCAAGCACTCGATGAAGTTCGGCTACGAATATGAGCACATCTGGATGGCGGTGAATGACAACAATCCGCTGTATGGCGCATTCGGCTTCACGTCAGACTACACAAACACCGGCTCCGGCCCTCCAGTTGCCGACAATTACTGGGCCGATTTCCTTTTTGGGACGCCGTCTTCTTATGCGCTGGCCAATTATTTTGTAGCGCACCTGCGCACGACGATGGACAACGTGTATGCGCAGGACGACTGGAAGATTACGCCGCAGCTTACGCTGAATTATGGGTTGCGTTGGGAATATGGCGCGCCCTACTCAGAACAGCACAACTATATTTCCAACTTCGATCCGGTTTCGCAGACTGTGCTTACGATCAATCCGAACGCGGTTGCCGGCAATGGGATTACTCCGGTGAAAGCGGGTGGAGTGTATGGCAGCACGCTGGTGAATCCTGATCTGAACGACTTTGGGCCACGCATTGGTTTTGCCTGGTCGCCCGATGCAAAGACGGTGGTACATGGTGGTTTTGGCGTGAGCTTTGTTCACTACACGCGCGCGGGGTCTGGAGACATCCTGGGCATCAATGCGCCGCAGGCGCAGTTTGCCGCTGTTGGATCGCAGGCGGTGAAGCCTTCGAGCGCAACGCATTGCCCGGCTGGCGCACCTGCCACTTCGTGCTTTGTGACGATTGATCAGGGCTTTCCCTCGTCTTTGATGGTGTTCAATGCGGCGACTGACAATATTACGTGGATCCCGAAAAATACCAGCGACAGCTACGTTGAGAGCTACTTTGTGAGCGTGCAACGGCAACTTGCAAAGAACATCGTTTTTGACGTGGCTTACGTTGGGAACCATGGCGTAAAGCTACAGGGTTTCCTGAATGCCAATCAGAAAATTCCTTCCACCAACTTTACGACGCGACCATTTGCGAACTGGCCTTCGGATATTACCGAAGCGTTGAACGCTTTCTATTCGCACTTTGATTCGCTGCAATCGCGCTATGAGCAGCGCTTTACCGGAGGATTGACGCTGCTGAATTCATTTACCTCGGAGCATTCGCTGGACAACGCCAGCGCCTCACTCGAAGGCAATACGCCATCTCCACAGGATGGAACGCACCTCAGCGCGGATTATTCACAGTCGGACTACAACCTGCCGATTGCGAACATTACCAGCCTGGTTTACGAACTGCCCTTCGGGCGCGGCCGTGCGTTTTTGTCTGATGCGAACGGCTTTGTGAATGCTGTTCTCGGTGGATGGCAGATCAGCGGGATCAATACGATGCAGGCGGGCACTCCGTTTAACATTACGTACTCGCCGAGCTCGTCGAACCAGGTTTCGCAGCAGATCACGGCCAGCTATCGCGGCGCGAACCTTTATCGCCCGAACCGTGTGCCGGGCCAGCCGCTGGTCAAGAAATCAAGGCTGCCGGGTACTGGATACGTGCAGTATGTGAACTATGCGGCATTTGTGCTGCCACCCACAAAGGACGCGGCTGGAAACCTGTTGAGCCCTTTTGGAAATTCTTCCAGAAATCCAGGAAGGACCCCGGCGTTTTACCAGACCGACCTGGCGGCGAACAAGACATTCAGCCTGCCGATTGAAGGCATGAAGCTGGAGTTTCGGTCAGAGTTCTACAACATCTTCAACCACACGAACTATTACCTGCCCAGCAGTGGTCTGGGCGGTACGCTGGGTACCGTCTCAGGTACGTTCGCGCCGGGAGCGACTGTTCCTGTGGGCGCAATCCATGGCGGTACTCCGAGCACGGGTGGCCAGGTGACCAGCACCTTCCAGCCGCGCATCATCCAGTTCGGATTGAAACTTACCTACTAATTAGACTTGGTGTGGAGACAGGGGCCGAATTTTTGGCCCCTGTTTTCGTTTCATGCGATACATTGAACGGGATGGCTGATGAACTTGAAGCTCTGAGCCGGCAGGTACAGGAATTAACGGCACGTGTATGGCGTCTGGAACAGGTTGTAGGACAGCAGACAGCGGAAGTGAAACCTGCTCCAGTGGCCGAGGTACAGGCAGGGGCGCTCCCGGAGCAGACGGAAACGGTGAGTGAGCCTTCCTTTGCTGTGGCAGAACCTGTGCGCAACGCCAGGCTTATGGACGGTTCGCTGGAAAGCCGCATTGGCTCGCAATGGTTCAATCGCATTGGGATTCTCGCTGTTCTGATTGGGATGGCGTGGTTTCTGAAATTTGCCATTGATAATCACTGGATTGGGCCGCTCGGGCGCATTCTGATTGGGTTGATTGCCGGGGTCGGAGCTATTGTCTGGTCTGAGCGTTTCCGCAGCAAGGGCTATCCGGCTTTTTCCTATTCATTGAAAGCGATTGGCAGCGGCATTCTGTACCTGGATCTTTGGGCAGCGTATGAGCTTTACCATCTGATTTCTTCCGGCGTGGCATTTGCAGGCATGGTGCTGGTGACAGCGTGGAACGGCTTCATGTGCTGGGTGCAGGGTGCTGAACTTCTGGCGCTGTATGCCATTGTGGGCGGCTTTGGTACTCCGCTGCTTCTTTCTACGGGAGAGAACCACGAGATGGTGCTCTTCAGCTATTTGTTACTGCTGGACATTGCGGTGTTGGTGCTGGTTGCACTGCGTCCGTGGTCGCGCCTGCTGCTGGGGGCCTTTGTAGGCACAGTATTTTGTTTTGTGGCGTGGTCCGTCCGTTTTTATAGTGATTCGCAATTCGCGATTACTGCATTTTTTACAGCAGCATTTTTTCTGCTGTTTGCGGTAGCTCCGAAACTGCTGCGCGGTATGCAGGCGACAAATGCGACGCATCTTTCAACCCGTGACAATATTGTTCTGGTGTTGTTGCCGCTGGCGAATGCAGCGCTTGGGTTTCTTGAGTTTTACCTGCTGCTGGATGTGGCTGGCCGCCGCTGGGCGCAGCCGTGGACGGCGGTCTTTTTTGCGGCGTTTTATTTGCTGCTGCTGAAGCTTCCTGCAAGGACCGAAGCAACGGCAAAGCCTGTTGTGCTGTCGTCGCTGCACCTGGCGATTGCAGTCATTTTCCTGACCATTGCGATTCCAATGGAAGCGCATGGCCGCTGGATCACGATAGGGTGGCTGGGCGAAGGAGTCGTGCTGCTGTGGCTGTCGCGCAGGCTGGGATTGTTGCTGCTGCGAGTGTTGTCGCTGGGGGCACTGGCGCTCGGTCTCTGCTCGCTAATTGGGCTGAATACTTCTGCGTCCACAACTGTTATTTTCAATGCGCGGTTTGCCACCTATCTTGTGGGTATTGCGGCCTTCGCTTTTTCTGCATGGATTGCTGCCAAGGCTGTGCCGGAGAAGCAGGCAGAGAGTGTGCCCTGGAGCGGGATTGCGGCTGGCGCGGTGATTGTTATGAATGTGCTGATTATGATTGCGGTTTGCCTGGAAATTCACTCCTACTGGTGGAACCAGGTCCCAGGCGGCCAGGGGTGGAGGGATTTTCATCAGCACGGAATGTATGCGCAATTTACCTACTCGGCGTGGACGATGCTGTTTGGAGCGGTGCTGCTCGCCAGCGGATTCTGGAGGAAGTCAGCCTTTCTGCGGTGGCAGGCGCTGGCGTTGATTGCCGGAAGCATTGGCAAGGTGTTTCTGGTGGACACGAGCCAGTTGAGCCAGGGATATCGCATCCTCAGCTTTCTGGGGCTGGGAGCGCTGCTGCTCGCAGTTAGTTTTGCGTATCAGCGTGACTGGCTGAACCTGCGCAGGCATGGAGAGGCGAAAGAATGAGCGCCCGTTTGCTGGCGCTGCTGCTGCTGTTTGTGCAGCCAGAGCAGCGCTTTCTCCGTTACATGCGTCCGGTAAACGGCGGCCCCGTGTCCGGGCAAAAGCAGACTTGCGCGGCTTTGGATGTGACGGCCTTTGCGCATGCTGCTCCTGGTTTGGCCGACTTGCGCCTCTACCGTGATGGCCAGGAGATTCCTTATGCTCTGCGCGTTTATGCGCAGGGGCTGGCGGAGCATGCAAGTCTTGAGGTATTGAACCTGGGCATCAACCGGAGTGGCGAGATTGTGTTTGACGCAGAAATGCCGCAGCAAAGCTACAGCGCGCTCCAGCTTGAGGTCTCGCGCAAGGACTTTATCGCAACTGTGAATGTAACAGGGAGCCAGACGCAGCAGGCTTCTGATGGAACGGACCTCGGTTCCTACACAATTTTTGATCTCACGGGGCAAAAGCTGGGCCGCAGCATGGTGTTGCATCTGCCGGTTTCTGATTTTCGTTTTCTGCACTTTCGCATCAGTGCTCCAGTCAAGCCAGCGGATGTGTCCGGCCTCTCGATTGAGCGGGAGGCATTGCAGGGTGCCGCGTATGCGATGGTCGCTGAATCAAAACAGATGAAGCAGCAGGACCGCGACACGGTGATCGAATTTTCAGTTCCGCCTCATGTTCCTGTAGACAGAGTGGAGTTCGTGCCGGCGGAGGGTGTGGCCAACTTCAGCCGCTATGTGAGCATCGAGGTTGTGCCGGAGCAGGAGAAGAAGGCGAATCCTGCCGCGATCTATTCGGGCGAAATTCGGCGTGTCCATATTTTGCGGGCGGGCCGTCGAATTGATGATGAGCGCCTTGCCATAGATGTGGGTAATGCAGGCGAAAAATTCACTTCCCGATGGACGGTGAGGATTGAAAATGGCGATGACCTTCCGCTGGCGCTGAATACAGTTCGGCTTGAGATGCAAAAGCAGGGGATATGCTTTGACGCTGAACCGGGGGCGAGTTACACGGTCTATTATGGCGATGCGGCGCTGAGCCCTCCGCAGTATGATTACGCCCGGCTTTTTCAGCCGGACAAAAACCCCGCAGAGGCGACGCTGGGACCGGAAGAAGAAAACCAGAAATATGAGCCGCGCCCGGACACGCGCCCATTCACAGAAAAGCACCCTGCGCTGCTGTGGGTAGCTCTGGTGGCAGCTGTGGCAATCCTGGGAGGTATCGCACTGCGTTCAGCAAAGGCAGCCAAAACGCAGTGAACAAAGACGCACGTCTGGTGGGTCAGAGTCTTTTTGCTGCGCCGACTGGCTCTTTCGGGCCGTCATTCCCGCGAATAGCAGACTGAATATTTTCCCATACCTTTGGACTCGGGTCATGGATGGGAAGCAGGAGCTTTGCCTGGGATGCGATATATTCAAGGTCGCGCACCAGGGCAGCGCAGTTTTCGCAGCTTTCACGTGCGGATCGTTACTTACATCTACACCCGATTCAAACAGCTCGGGTAGTTTCGCCTGAAATTCCGCGCAGTTCATGGTTTCCTTGTCTTGCTGATGATTGCGGCTGCTCATACCAACGACTCCTTGCGTTCGCCGGAGCGGAGAAGGTCGCGCAATTTCATTCGCGCTTTGTGCAATTGAGACTTGCTATTGCCAATGGAGCAATCCAGCATTTCAGCAATTTCATTATGCTCGTAGCCTTCCACATCGTGCAGCACAAAAACGAGCCTGTATCCCGGGGGCAGATTTTCGACGGCGCGCTCGAGGGCGACACGGTCAATGGAGCCAGAGAGCATCAGGTCCCGCTCGCCGATGTCCTTGCGCGGTCCATCGTCCTGCGAAGGCTCCAGGGCCTCTTCGAGAGAAACCTGCGGCAGTCCTTTTTTGCGCAGGTGCATGAGCACGACGTTGACGGCGAGACGGTGCAGCCATGTGGAGAAGGCGGAATCACCGCGGAAGGTGCCAATCTTGCGATAGAGCTGAAGGAAGGCCTCCTGTGTAAGGTCCTCTGCTTCGGCTACATTGCCCAGCATGCGCAGGCACAAGGAATACACACGCCGCTTGTGCAGGGCGTACAGTGTCTCAAAGGCCTTTGAGTCGCCGGCCTGGGCGCGGGAGATGGCTTCTGCTTCTCCTTCAATGGGGGGATTGCGGCGCATATGTTGAACTATTTTTGCATGGTGAGGTTCTGCGTTCATTCGCACTCTGCCTGTCGTAAAAGTTCCATACTTTGCGGCCTCCGTCAATCCACTGCAGGTTCCTGATGGCGTAACAAGATTCATGACGCTTGTTTTTGGAAATCTGGTTTGGAAACTATGAGTTGGACGCCAGTCAGGACAGCAAGGGTTGCCTTCAGGATCCGATGAAGCGCGCGTACAGGCTACGGGCCTGTGCCACATCTGTTGTGCCCTGAACAATTGCGCGTCCGTCGGCAAAGATGGTGAGGACATACTCGTTGTATTCAAACCGCAGAAGCATATTGTTATGCCGCACGGTGCCGTGAGGGCGAAGGCGCTGCTCCATCTCTACAAAGTCTACCGGGCGGTGGCGTTCGTGTATCTGTACGGAATTGCGTCCGCAGAGTGTGATGTGAGGCCGGCCCTCTCCCCGGAGATGGGCGAAATTGCGCTGTTGGCAGACTTCGCAGTCCTGACGGGGGTGCTGAGTGGGGACTTCAGAGCGGTCGTTTGTCCAGAGATCAAATGAGAGAAGGCTGCGGCGGACTTTTTCCCGCGCGCCGACGATGAGTTTGATGGCCTCGGTGGCTTCCACGGAGGCGGCGAGATTGACGGCAGTATTCAGGATGCCTGCAGTATCACAGGTCTCTACCGTGCCGCCCGGCGGTTTAGGAAAGATGCAGGCGAGGCACGCGGTTTCGCCTGGAAGCACATTCATTGTGACGGCATAAGCACCAATGGCGGCGGCGTAAATCCACGGCTTGTTCTGTTCCACCGCGTAGTCATTTAACAGATAACGCGTCTCAAAATTGTCGGTTGCATCCAGAACAATCGCTGCATCATACAGCAGGTTGTGAATGTTTCCTGGCACCAGGTCAGCGACATGGGCATGTACGGTGATTTCGCTGTTAAAGCTAGAGATTTTCCGGCGGGCAGCTTCTGCTTTGGCAAGAGACTGGGCCGCATCGGCTTCATCAAACAGCACCTGCCTCTGGAGGTTGCTTTCCTCGACGAAGTCGCGGTCTATCAGCGTGAGAGTGCCCACTCCGGCGCGGGCCAGAAGACTGGCGGCGGCCGCCCCGGTGGCCCCGCAGCCGATGATAGCGACGTGCGAGCGGGCCAGTTTTGCCTGGCCTTCTTCCCCAATTCCGGGGTAGAGAACCTGGCGGGAATAACGTTCGGTAAACTGCGCCAAAAGCATCGGATGATTTCCCGTCTCCTAATTAGTATAAGAGTGGATGGCGTGCTCGGGTTGTGAATGGGCCTTTAGCGATGCCGCAAGACTGAGTGAAGAGAGGCTGATTGGACGTTAGCTGCAAATCCTGGTGGAGAATTTGCTGGATTGGCCTTCTGGTCCTGACGTTGTTTGATGCAACCTGGGCAGGAGGGCAGAGTGACGCACAGGCGGGCGATACGCTGCGCACGTGGAAAGGGCTCCAGATAGACGGCATCCAGTTCAAGGGAATTGATGCAGACCGTCTGGGACCGCTGGTCCAGAAGCTCGCCCAGCAGCCCCATCAGCCGCTGGACCCTGACAAGGTGAGGGAGAGCCTGCGCCGCCTGTATGAGACCGGCCTGTACAAGACGATCGAAGTTGAAGGAATTCGCCGTGGGAACGCCGTCACGATTATTTTTGATGGGACGCCCAACCTCTTCATCGGCCGCATTACGGTGGAAGGCGTAAAAAGCGAACGGCTTTCCGGCGTGCTGGAGCGCTCGACGCGCATGAATCCGGGAACAGTCTTTTCCGACGACAAGCTGCAACAGGCCGAATTGCAGTTGCGGCAGACGCTGGAAGAAAACGGCTACTATGCTGCGCGGATCTTTGCCAGCACCAGCATTGACCAGCCCAATTCTCAGGTAAATGTGGCTTTCCAGATTGAACTGGGAAAACAGGCGCGTGTGGGCGATGTGACCGTGCAGGGTGACAGCGGCATGAGCGTTGAGAAGTTCCGCAAAACGGGCAAGCTGAAAGAAGGCTCGAAGGTCACGCGCAATACGGTAAGCAATGCGCTGACCCGCCTGCGGAAGAACTACCAGAAGAACGACCGTCTGGAAGCGACCATCAAGCTGGATTCGCGGGACTACCAGCCTCCTGTGAACCATTTAAATTACGGCTTTACATCCAATCGTGGACCGTTGGTGAAGATCCAGGTGCAGGGAGCATCGCTCAGCCGGAGCAAGATCAAGAATCTGGTCCCTATCTATGAAGAAGGCACGGTGGATGAGGACCTGCTGAATGAGGCAGACCGCCGCATCCGCGATTACTTCCAGCGCCAGAGCTACTTTGACGCAAAGGTCACACATTCCGAGCAGCAGGTGGATCCGCGGCACGCTGTGATTACCTTCCATGTTTCGCTGGGAAGCAAGCATCGCGTGGATGCGGTACACGTTACGGGCAATAAGTACTTTGACAGCGACCTGATTCGGCAACGGCTGAGTGTTGTTCCTGCAAACATAGTGAACCGGCATGGCATGTACAGCTACGCGCTGGCACAGGCGGATGCCAGTAGTATTGAGGCCCTGTACCAGAGCAATGGTTTTACTGACGTGAAAGTCACGCCGGAGATCAAGGACGTGGATACGGCACCAAACGGACAGCCCCTGAAGACAGACCTGATGACGGTGACTTACCGAATTGAAGAAGGGGCACAGATGCGGCTGGGGAACTATGAGATCCAGGGCGCACAGCAAATCCCGCGGGACCAGTTGACTCCCTTGCTGAATACACAATCCGGGCAGCCCTACTCGGCAGCGAACGTCAATAACGATCGCGACACAATCCTGAGCTATTACCTGAGCCATGGCTTTGATAAGGCCCAGGTGCAGGTGACGCAGCACCGCTCTACGACGAAGCCGAACACCATGGATGTAACCATGGATGTGACAGAAGGCGAGCAGGTGTTTGTGAATCGCGTGCTGATTTCAGGACTGCATTACACGCGTCCGAGCACGGTGGAAGACCGCGTCCTGCTGCATCCTGGTGATCCGCTGGACCAGTCAGCACTGCTGGATACGCAACGGCGCCTGTATGACCTGACGCTCTTTAATCAGGTCAATACGGCGGTGCAGAATCCGGGCGGTGATGAGCTGCGCAAGAATGTGCTGGTGCAATTTACTGAGGCGCGGCGATGGGACGTGAGCTATGGGTTTGGTTTCCAGGCGCAGACGGGGAACCCGCAAACGAACTGCAAGAGCATCACACCGCAGGAACTGATTCAGCTTGGCATCAACCCGTCCACATATACGTGCAGTCCGAATGGCAAGACAGGCGTAAGTCCGGCATTTCTGTTCAATGTGTCACGCATCAATCTTCGTGGAACAGATAAATCCATCTCGTTGAACACCACCTATGGCACGTTGGAGCAGCGGGTGCAGACGATATTCTCGAATCCGCATCTTTTCGACAATCCAAAATTCGATGCTATCCTCTCCGGCGGCTACACCAACGCGCAGGACCTGACAACCTATGCGGCATCCCGCCTGGAAGCCTCGATGCGCGTGACGCACCACGTGAACAAGCCGAACACGCTGATTTATCTATGGAGCTATCGCCGCGTGAAGGTGGACCCGAACAGCGTGCAGGTGGCTCCGAATGAGATTCCGTTGGTATCGCAGCCGGTACGCGTTGGCGGGCCGGGCATTACATGGCTGAGGGACACGCGCGTGCCCACGCCACTGGATGCGACGCGGGGCACCTACAACACGGTCCAAGACACGTGGGCCGATTCACACTTTGGTTCGCAGGCGAACTTTAATCGCATTGATGCAACGAACTCCAGTTACTACTCCTTTGGGAAGCAGAACAAATGGGTAGTGGCGCGGAGCACCCGGATTGGGGTTGAGCGATCGTATGGAGCCGACAAGTATGAGCTGATTCCTCTTCCGGAGCGCCTGTATGCTGGCGGCGCACAGTCGCATCGTGGCTTTGGTATTAATTCGGCGGGGCCGCGAGATTCGCTGACGGGCTATCCCATTGGAGGAGCGGGCGCGTTTGTAAACAGCACCGAGCTTCGCATGCCGAATCCAACGCTGCCGTATGTTGGCAATGCTCTCGGGTTTGTGCTGTTCCACGATATGGGCAATGTCTTTGAGAATTCCTCTGACATATGGCCGAGCATGTTTCGCATTAAGCAGCCGCACAGTTATACCTGCAAAGACACGAGCGAAGCAGACCAGTCTGTGCCGCATCAGCACTCCAGCACGGGCGGAGCGGGCACGTGCAGCTTTAATGATTTTTCACATGCTCTCGGGCTGGGGGTAAGGTATCACACGCCTGTGGGGCCGTTGCGCCTGGATTTCAGCTACAACCTGAATCCGCCGATCTACCCCATCATTATTGATTATTCCGGTGGCCCCGTTCCGCGAATCGGACAGGCGCCACACTTTAATTTCTTCTTCAGCATTGGGCAGGCATTCTGATGGCGTGGCGTAAACATTGCGGAGTTGTGATGGCGGGGATCGTGCTCTCCGGCTGCATGGGCGCCCCTGCTTTTTCGCAGATAGCCACTCAGCCGGTTGTGCTGGACCGCGTGATTGCCATTATTAACGGAGATGTGTTGCTGGAAAGCGATGTGCGGGAAGAGATGCGCTTCTCTGTCCTTCAGCCTATTTCAGTGCCAGCAAGCCAGAACACGGAGGAGCGCGCCGCGCAGCGGCTGATTACGAGGACGCTTATTCTGCGGCAGATGAAGGAACAGAATGGCATCAACTACTCTGTGAGCGATGAGGAGGTGCGGAAGAGCCTGGACGAGTTGCGCCACCAGATTCCGGCATGCGGCCCGATGCACTGCACGACGGAAGCCGGATGGCAGGCGTTTTTGCGGAAGAGTGGCCTGACCGAACAGGAAGTGGACGACAGATGGAAAGAGCGGCTTGAAATACTGAAATTTATTGATCAGCGTTTTGGCGTTAGCATCCACATCGGCCGCCAGGACATTGAAAATTACTACAAGAACAATTTTCTTCCCGCTTTTGCAAAGTCCAAACAGCCTGCCCCGAAGCTGGAGAGTGTTGCTCCGCGCATTCGCGAGATTCTGCTCCAGCAGCAGGTCAATTCGCAGTTGAGAGACTGGCTCCAGAGCCTGCGCGAACAGGGCAGTGTGCAGGTCCTCGATCCAAAATATGGCAAGAGCACGGGCACTGATGACGACACGGGAGGAGGAGCATGAGCACCGAACCCGTTGCTTCTCCGGCGCGCCGCCGCATCTGGCTGCGTGTGGTGCTTATCATTGCTGCGGTGCTGCTGGCGATCGTCGGCGCCGCGGTCTGGTACGCATCCACTCCGCAATTTGAGGACCTTGTGCGGGAAAAGCTGGTGGCAGTTCTGGAGCAATCCACTGGCGGACGGGTTGAGTTGCAGGCGTTTCGCTGGTCGCTGCGTCATCTTGCCTTTGAGGCTGATGGATTGACGATCCACGGCCTGGAAGCTGCCAACGAAGCACCCTATGTGCATGTGAACCGAATTTACGTGCGGGTGAAGATACTGTCTTTCTTCGGCACAAAAAAGATAGACCTGAACTACCTTGAAGCGGATAAACCGGCTATCCATCTGATTGTTTATCCGGATGGATTAACGAACCAGCCGCGGCCCAAGACGCAGCACACCGGCAAACCCATCAAAGATGAGATTTTTGATCTTCAGGTGGGGCGAATAGAAATTCATGATGGTGTTGCACTGATCAATCAACGCGTGCTGCCCTTTGACCTTTCCGCGAATAATTTAGGTGCGGTAGTGACGTACTCGCCTGCCAATGACCATTATCTGGCTGCGCTGCACGCGGGGGACATCGTGGCGCAGCGGGGCATTCGGCCTCCGGTGCGCTCTCAGCTAGATCTTTCTGCCGATGCAGGACGGAACACGCTGGACGTGACGCAGTTTCGTTTACAGACTGGCCGTCAGGCGCTCCAGGCCACGGCTTCAGTGAAAGATTTTGCGGCCCCGCATTGGACGTTCACCGCCCAGGGCAACGTAGACGTGCGCGAAGTGATGGCGCTGGAGCCTGTGCCGGGAGTAGACAGCGGCATTGCAGCGCTGGACATAAAAGGGCAGGGGATCGGAAAGCAGTTCCTGATGAATGGGCTTGTTCGCGTGGCCGGGGCCGCGTACCACACCGGTTCGGTCCACGTCAGCGGCGCAAATGCTGATATGTCGCTGCATATGACGGAAGATGACCTGGCACTGACGAACATTCGTGTAAAGCTGGATCGCGGTGGTGTAGTGAATGCAGAGATGCGGATCGCCCACTGGATGGATGGACGGGTGCGGCAAGGAAGTATTCGGGCAAAGATTGCCGGATTTTCGTTGCAGCCCGTCATGGCGATGGTTGCTCCTCCACATTACGAGGACCTTGGGTTCGATACATGGGTAGCCGGTGACACATTCGTAGACTGGACAGGAGATGCCTCTGATTTGCGGGGAAGGGCGAACGTGACACTTACGCCTTCCAGGCAGACTCCAGCAGGCGAGGTGCCACTCTCCGGAATCGTAGACGCAACGTACTTCCAGAGCAATGGCACGGTCCAGGTAAAGCAATTACAGGCACATACGCCGGCGTCGCGCTTTGACGTCAGCGGCGGCCTTGGCGTGTATCCGCTCAGCCGCACTTCTACGCTTTTGGTGAATGTTGAAACCACGAACCTGGGCGAGTTTGATAAGGCGCTTTCCACGCTGGGAGTAGCAGCGCAGGGCAAGCGAGGCGTCCAGGCGCTGCCCGTGCGTCTGGATGGGCAGGCGCAATTCCATGGCACGGTTTCCGGAACACTGAGTCATCCGGATGCAAAGGGGCATTTGACCGCCAGCAATTTTGACCTTTTGCTCGCTGACCAGACGCTGCACTGGGATTCACTGGTGACGGATGCCGAATATTCACAGTGGTTGATTGCGGTCCAGCAGGCGACACTTACGCGTGGAACTACAATCATCCACGCCTCAGGCCAGCTGCATGCGCATCACTTCAGCGGTCACAGGCCGTCTTTTGATGAGGAGTCAGCGATTGAGGCAGATGTTACAGTCAAGGACGCTCAGCTTGCAGACGTAATCGTAATGTCGGGCCGTAACATACCCAACACGACGGGAACAGTAAACCTGAGTGCGCATGCTGCGGGCAGGCTGGACGATTTGAATGGAGGCGGACATCTTTCAGTTGCCGGAGGCAAGATTTATGGCGAGCCATACCGCAGCCTGACCGCCGATCTACGCTTTGCCGGAGATGAGGTGAGTGCCACAAAGCTGACGCTGCTTGAAAATGGCGGGCAGCTGACGGCGCAAGGCGGATACCACATCCGCACAAAGCAATTCCAGTTTGCAGCGCAAGGGAAAGGGTTCGACCTTTCGCACATGGAGCGGTTGCAGAACACGCGTGTGCCGGTGACGGGGCAGCTTGTATTCACGGCCAATGGGTCAGGCACGGTGGCTGCGCCGAATTTGCAGGTGAATGCGCACCTGACCCACGTCGTGGTCGGAAACCAGTTGAATGGGGCGGTGGACCTGACGGCGCACACCAGCAATGGCCAACTGATCTACACCACGACCGGACATCTGGCGCAGGCACAACTGGAGATCAGCGGGCAGACGGCCCTCTCGGGCGACTACCTGACCCACGCGCAGGCGCAGCTCTCCAATGTGGACATAGATCCGTTCCTTGAGATGTTTCACGTGGACAGTGTGCGTGGGCACTCCTCCATTGCAGGAATGCTCACGGTTTCAGGGCCGCTGCGTATGCCGCGCCAGATGCAGGGAGATGCCCAGATCAGCCAGCTTGCCGTTTCTCTTGCTGGCGTCCCACTGCGAAGCGAGGGACCGCTGCATGCGCAGCTTCGCAACGGTAATCTGCATCTCGATCCCATTCACATTACAGGAGACAACACGGACCTGCGGGCGCAGGGCGAGGCTGGAATTTTCGAGGACAGCCATCCAATGAACTTTCAGGCGCAGGGTTCCATGAATCTGGCGTTGCTGCAGACCCTACGCTCCGATATCTCCTCGTCTGGAGAGGTCACGTTCTCGATGAACGCTGGCGGTACGTTCAAAAATCCAGATCTGACCGGGCAGGTAAAGCTGACGAATGTTGCGATGAGCGTGGAGGGTTTTCCGAACGGCATCAACCAGCTGAACGGGACCCTTCAATTTACGCAAGGCAGGCTCCAGGTGCAGAACCTGACGGGGACCACGGGCGGTGGGCAGGTAAAAGTAGCCGGATATGTTACATATCAGCAGGGAATTTATACGGACCTGACGGCCACGGGGAAAGACATTCGTATTCGATACCCGGCTGGCATCAGTTCGATGATTGATACAAAGTTGCGTTTGCAGGGAACGCAGAGCGCATTGGTGGTAAGCGGCAATGTTCAGCTGACACGTTTTACCATCAACCCGAACCTGGATTTTGCCAGCTTCAGTAGCCTTTCGTCCAATACAGCGCCTCCTCCTGATCCAAATGCGTTCTCCAATCATGTCCGGTTGAACATACACATCACCTCGTCTCCGGAGCTTGATTTCCAGAACTCCTACGCGAAGCTGGCAGGAGACGTGGATTTGCATGTTCGAGGGACCGTAGCGCAGCCCTCTATGCTGGGGCGCATTACCATCACTGAAGGCAGCGCTACCTTTGCCGGAACAAAATACCAGCTCCAGCACGGCGAGATTTTCTTCAGCAATCCGGTCCGCATTGAGCCGGTGATTGACATTGACGCCACCACCCGTGTAGAAGACTACGACATTACGATCGGGGTGCATGGCACACCCAGCAATCTGAGTCCTACCTTCCGCTCTGAGCCGCCGCTTACGCAGCAGGACATCTTTTCGCTCCTGGCCATGGGGCGTACCCAGGAAGAGCAGCAAATTTATTCCATGCAGGCACAGCAGGCGGGAGTCAACACCACGGCAGACGCGATTCTGGGCGGCGCGCTGAACGCAACCCTGAGCAGCCGTATCCAGAAGTTGTTTGGCGGTGGCAGCGTGAAGATTGATCCCTCATGGGTGGGCTCGATAGGGAATTCTACGGCCCGTATCACGGTTTCGCAGCAGGTCTCAAAGAATGCGACCCTGACCTATGCCACGAACATCAATTCAACCGCACAGCAGCTTATCCAGGCCGAGGTCAATGTGACTCCAACGGTGTCCATCCTTGCGGTGCGCGACGAGTCAGGCGTCTTCAGCCTTCTGTTCAAGGTGCATCGGCGTTATCGTTGAGTGCGCCCAGGGCAAAAAATAGGCCGCTGCTGCATCGAATGTAGTTACAATGTGTGCGTAGTTCATCTCAGGCTGCCTTTGATTCGGCTTTGGTCCCTAGTCGTGCCAGAAGGTAAAAGCGCAGCCAGCCAGGAGAAAGATTGACATGAATAAAGTATCACGCAGTCTTGTCCCAGCTTTGGCCGCGGCTTTGCTCGTGGCCGTCCCTTCAGCAATGGCGCCCCACTCTGCCGTTGCTGTTGCGCAAAACTCACAGGACACACAGATTAAAGCGGATGTCCTGAACAATGCGCTCAACAAATCCAAGTTCAAAAACGTTCAGGTCAACGTGCAGAATGGTATTGTGACCCTCACCGGCACGGTGGATGTATACGACACCAAGGCGGATGCGGACCGGCGTGTGCATCGCATCAAGAACGTGAAGGGCGTTGAAAATGACATCGAAGTTGCCGGCCCTGAGGTTTCAGATCAGGAGCTCCAACAGAAACTGCTGAAAGCGATTCAGTATGATCGCGTGGGCTATGGCACGACGGCGTTCAATGCCATTTCTGTGAATGTACAGAATGGCGTTGTTACGCTGGGCGGACATGCCTATGGCCCGGTGGATGCAGATTCCGCAGTCGCAGTAGCGGCCAACACCAAAGGCGTGAAAGACGTGATCAATGACATTCAGGTGGACCCGGTTTCGCCCATGGATGATCGTATCCGCATTGCGGTCTTCCGTGCTGTGTATGGCTTCCCGAGCCTGAATAAATACGCCATTGATCCTGGCAAGCCGATTCGCATCTCTGTGCAGAATGGGCATGTGACGCTATATGGTGAGGTAGACAATCAGGCAGACAAAGATGCCGCCGGAATCCGTGCCAACTCCGTCCCTGGTGTCTTCAGCGTCACCAACAACCTGCAAGTGGCCAACCAGCCGGAAAAGAAATAGCTTTCTCGGAAGAGCAGACATAGAGCGGACCCCGCGTTTGTGCGGGGCCGTTTTATTTTGTGCCTTAAACTAGGAATGAGGAGCATTGCACCGAACAATGGCTTTTTTGCGTAGCGTTGGCACAACGCTTGAAATGATCAAATGGGAACACTCTGTTTTTGCGCTGCCTTTTGCGCTTACCGGAGCCATGCTCGCGGCCCATGGCTGGCCCCGCCCGGTACAGCTGCTTTGGATCATCGTCTGCATGGTCACGGCGCGTTCTGCGGCGATGGCCTTTAACCGCTGGGCCGATGCTGATCTGGACGCGGTAAATCCGCGCACCGCCAGCCGCGCTATACCTGCCGGGCTCCTCTCGCGCAGTTTTGCAGGAGTATTTGCGGCGGTGATGGCGGGCCTGTTTGTGCTGTCTGCTGCGCAACTAAACCGGCTGGCCCTTCTGCTTTCGCCTGTAGCACTCGCGATTGTGCTTTCCTATTCGTACACCAAGCGATTTACGCGCTGGTCACATCTTGTACTTGGACTATCTCTGGGGATTGCTCCGTCGGCGGCATGGATTGCCATTCGCGGGACTTTGGACCTGCGGATCCTTATTCTTACTGTGGCGGTGCTCTTCTGGGTTGCGGGGTTCGATATTCTTTATGCCTGTCAGGATGCGGAGCATGACAGGGCGCATCGTTTATACAGCCTGCCCGCTGCGATGGGGATTTCCAAGGCTTTCTGGGTAACACGCGTTCTGCACGCCATTACGCTGGGCCTCCTGCTACTGTTGGTGAAACTGTTCTCGCTGGGAGCGATTGCGCTTGCCGGCATCATAGTGGTTGCAGTGCTTCTGCTTTATGAACACCTCATCGTCTCGCCGAAAGACCTGCGCAGGCTCAATGCCGCCTTCTTCACAATGAACGGCATTATTTCTATTGTCTTTTTTATCTTTGTTGCGGCAGACATTCTTGCCAGGCGCTAAAAAGGCGCCGGGGGCCCCTTAGGGAGAGGCCCGCGCCCTGTGGTTACGGAATCGGGAATCAGGCGGACTTTTTAAACTCGTCAATTTTACGGTTCGCCTGGTCTTTTACTTCGTCTGTTTTGTCCATGATGCGCTGCCGTGTCTCGGCGGATTCGCGATGATGCTTCTCCTCTTTGTCTCTGGCCGCATCTCTGGCTGCGTCCTTTACGTTGCCCCATACCTCTTTTGCTGCGCCCTTCACCTGGTCAGCAACACCGCTGTTTGCCATGCGTTCGTCATTCAGCGCTGTGCCAACCTTTTCCTTCACTTTGCCCTTCGCCTGATCAATTTTTCCGCTGACCCGGTCCTTGTTCATGACGTTCTCCTTTCATTCAGACGGCCCTTCTGCCGCTAATGAGCTGGATGAGCAACACTACGAGTGCAATCACCAGCAGAATGTGGATATACCACCCAATAGCGTGAAAACTTACCAGCCCTACCAGCCAGAGCACCAGAAGAATTACAAAAATCGTCCAGAGCATAAGCTTTGTTCTCCTATGGTGTGGTATGGTGCGCTTGACGGCATCCGGGTTGCCGCAAAACTTCAAGCAGTCGCAAGGAGAACTCAAAAATGAAAGTGGCCATCCAGGGAGAGCCGGGATCATTCAGCCATGAAGCCGCAGGAAAAATGCTGCATGAGGCAACCATTCTGCCCTGTGCACTTTCTGCCGATGTCTTCCGCGCGCTGGTTGAGCGCGAAGTGGAAGCCGCGGTCATTCCGATTGAAAACAGTCTTGCCGGGCCGGTGACCGAACATTACGATCTCCTGCTGCAGCATCCGGTCGCCATTGAACGCGAAGGTCTTTTGCGTATACGCCACAATTTGATTGCTGCTCCCGGGGCAAAAATGGAAGAGCTCCGGCGGGTCTATTCACACCCTGTGGCGCTCGCGCAATGTCGCGCTTTTTTTTTGAAGCATCCGGAGATGCAGGCTACGCCCTTCTATGACACGGCGGGAAGCGTGAAACACCTGATGGAACTGGGGGACACTCAGTCCGGGGCCATCGCCAGTTCGCGGGCCGCGGAGCATTATGGCGCGCAGATTCTGGCGCCGGGAATAGAGGACAATCAGGAAAACTACACCCGCTTTTTTCTGGTGCGCCGCAGGGAGGAAGTTCAGACGGGGCCGGGAGCAGACAAAGTAAGCCTGGCTTTTACCGTGGAGAACAGGCCCGGAACGCTGGTAGCTGCACTTCAGGTTTTTGCCGGGCAAGGGACGAACCTGACCAAGATCGAGTCCCGTCCGGTCCAGGGCAGGCCGTGGGAGTACGTCTTCTATGTGGATTATCAGTTGACGCCAGAGACCCGCATGGATGCAATCATCCATCGGCTTTCAGATTACTGCTCCATGGTCAAGGAATTAGGGAAATACTGCTCCGGCATTCATCTGGGATGAGCCGATTGATTTGGACCACATCTGCCGATACCCAGAGGGGGAACCAAAAGGACGGCAAGAGCGTGCATCCAACGGAGAAAGGGCGTAGGGTGGCTCAATTTGAGCTAGCGCCTGCAACTTTTTCCAAGAGAATGAATCAAATTCATCATAATCAGATCATATAATCTGATAAGAAGACACTCATGGCTAGCGATTTTCTCAGCGTAATCCATCCCAGCGACCCCAAGCAGCGCGAGGGCCGCGATGAAGGCAGGGTGCTGCCTGTCCTTCCGGTACGGGACACAGTCCTGTTTCCCCATGCCGTGCTGCCGCTCACAGTGGGCCGCGAAAGCTCCATCCAACTGATCCAGTCGTTGGGCGAGGAAAAGACCATCGTTGTGGTGGCGCAGCGAGACGCGCACCAGGACAGGCCCCAGCCTGCTGATCTGCATGTGTTCGGGACCATGGCTACCGTGCATAAGGTGGTCAAGATGCCCAACCAGAGCCTCTTTGTCTTTACCGAAGGCACGGAACGCGTTAAGCTGGGCGAATTTACACAAGTTGAGCCGTTTATGACGGCGCATGTTGACCCTGTGCGCGATGTTCCTGCGCAGCCTGGGCCAGAGCTTGAGGCGCTGCAGCGCAATATTCTGGAGCAGTTTCAGCAGATTGTGGCCGCGTCGCCCACGCTCTCTGACGAGCTTTCCACGATTGCAGCGCAGATGGATGATCCCGGAAGGCTCAGCGATTTTGTGACGGCAAATCTGCCGTTTCTGGCCACGCCGGACCGGCAGGAGCTTCTGGAAACCTCGGATGTTCACGCCCGTCTGGACAAGCTGCACAAGCACCTGGTGAAGGAGATCGAAGTCCAGCAGCTTCGCAATAAGATCCAGTCTGAAGTGCAGGACCAGGTGCAGCAGTCGCAGCGCGACTACTATCTGCGTGAACAGCTCAAGGCCATCCAGAAGGAATTAGGCGAACAGGACGAGAGCCAGAAGGACATTGAGGAACTGCGTCAGAAAATTGAGTCCGCAGGTATGCCGGAGGAGACAAAGAAGGAAGCCCTGAAGGAATTGAACCGGCTTTCGCGCATGTCTCCCATGGCGGCGGACTATTCGCTGACGCGTAACTACATTGAGTGGCTGGCGGCGTTACCGTGGGCCAAGTCGTCAGGCGGCGAAGTGGACATCGCCAAGGCCAAGGAGATCCTTGATGAGGACCACTACGATCTGAAGAAGGTGAAAGACCGCATTCTGGACTACCTGGCCGTGCGGCGCCTGAAACCGGACATGAAGGGGCCGATTCTTTGCTTTGTAGGACCTCCGGGAGTGGGAAAGACCTCACTCGGCCGCAGCATCGCGCGCGCTCTGGACCGCAAGTTCCAGCGGATTTCGCTGGGCGGAATGCATGATGAAGCCGAGCTGCGCGGGCATCGTCGCACTTACATTGGCGCGTTGCCTGGCCAGATCATTCAGAACCTGCGCCGGGCGGGGGCAAACGACCCGGTTTTCATGCTGGATGAGGTAGACAAGCTGGGGCGCGACTTCCGTGGCGATCCGGCATCGGCGCTGCTTGAAGTTCTGGACCCGGAACAGAACAACACATTCCGCGACAACTATCTAGACCAGCCGTTCGATCTGTCAAAGGTGCTTTTTATCTGCACTGCAAACATGCTGGACACGATGCCCGCTCCTTTGCTCGACCGCATGGAGATCATTGAGCTGCAGGGTTATACGGAAGAAGAGAAGCGGCACATTGCATTCCGCTATCTGATTCCGCGGCAGATCAAGGAAAATGGCATTCAGCCGGAAAACATTGAATTTCCGGAAGAATCTGTTTCCTACATCGTGCGTCATTACACGCGTGAAGCCGGTGTGCGCAAGCTGGAGCAGCTGATCGGGACAATCTGCCGCAAGCAGGCGCGCCGCATTGCGGAAGGGAAGATGGAAAAGCTGGTCGTCACCCAGGAAATCATTCACGAGTTTCTAGGCGGCATCAAGGTCCGCGTGGACACCGAGATTGCCGAGCGCACCAAACGTGCCGGTGTGGCCGTAGGACTGGCCTGGACCCCGTCTGGTGGTGATGTGCTCTTTATTGAAGCCAACAAGATGAAGGGCAAAGGTGGATTTACGATGACAGGCCAGTTGGGCCAGGTCATGCAGGAGTCCATGCAGGCTGCGTTGACCTGGGTACGGTCGAATGCAAAATCTCTGGGTCTGGAAGATGACCTGATGAAGGAGATTGATCTGCACATCCACGTTCCGGCGGGAGCGATCCCGAAAGACGGCCCTTCGGCGGGCGTAACCATGGCAACCGCACTGGTCTCTCTGCTGACCGACACGCGGGTGCATCCGCTGACGGCGATGACGGGCGAGATCACCCTGAGCGGAAACGTGCTCCCCGTTGGCGGCATTAAGGAGAAGTTTCTGGCGGCAAAACGGGCGGGTGTGAAAGACGTGATTCTTCCTGCAGAAAACAAGCTGAATGTGGAAGAAGACCTGACCCCCGACCAGATTGACGGCGTGACCATCCACTATGCCAAGCGCATTGAGGACGTGCTGGCCGTGGCGTTGCCCAGGTCCAGAGCTGAAGAAAAGAAAGATGAAGAGGTAAGGGAAGAGGTCTTGCAGGAAGCAGCTGCACAAGCGTAAGTGAATAAATGTAGAAGCGACCGGTGAAGAACTCATCGGCCGCTTTTAAATCTGCTCAACGTAGTCGCACACAATCACCGTCAGGTCATCTTCCTGCGCAACCGCCCAATTTTGTACAGCAGTGATGATGTGGTCAGCCGCGGTTCGATGAGAACTGGCCAGAGTTTCCTGTAAGAGTGCTGCGAGCCTCTCCTGGCCAAATTGTTCTGCATTTCGATCCGTTGCTTCAATCACTCCATCGGTATAAAGCACAATCCGGTCTCTATGCTGGAGGGGGAGAGTGGCCGAAGCATAGGTGGCGGCAGGAAAAAGCGCGAGTATCAGGCCATTTTCTTCAATCTGTCGTATTTGCCCGTCGCGCAGAAGCAGCATGGGAGGATGCCCTGCAGCGGCGTAGCGAAGCTCACGGCGTTCCGCATCGAGGTGCACAAAGGCCGCGGTCACAAACTGGTTCTGCGTATTGCCGCACAGCGTCGTATTGATGGCGGAAAGAAATTGCGGCGGGTCACTGGCGCTCTCCTTATGAGAGGAAGCCGCAACCTTCACCATGGAAGCGATCAGAGCGGCGGGTACGCCGTGACCAGAGACATCCGCAATCAGAAGACCAGTTTGCTTCTCGCCGGCCACTACAAAATCATAGAAATCGCCGGCAACAGAGCGCATGGGCACATATCGCGCCGCAACGCGGAAGTACCGGGAGGGTGGGTACTCGCCAGGCAGAATGGGAAGTTGAATGCGGGTGGCGATTTCCAGCTCTTTCTGGATTTCATTGAGCTGCTGATCGCGCTCCTGTGCGCGTCGAGCGGCAACGTAACCGAGGCAGGCCAGAAAGATGGCAAATCCATATTTTTCTGTATCGGGATACAGGCCGAAGAGATTCCCGATATTGTTCCACAAAGCAAAAGCGACAAATGCCAGAAGGCCATTGCGGGCGACTACGAGTTCCTTCCCGGGAGATGCTGTAAGAAAAGATTGAAAGAGCAGTAGAAAAAGGGCGGCAATGACGACAATGTTATTGACGAGATAAAGGGCGTTCAGCGGTGCGCCAAAGAAGGTGGCCAGAAGAAGCACCGAAAGAACAAAGGCTGAAATATAGGCGATGTAATCGCTCAAGCGGCCAAGGAAGCGCGTCGCCTGAAAGAAGAAGAACCCAGGAATGGCCACAAGAAAATTCGTGGCGGCCTTGAGCCTGTCAAACCACTCCGACGGCGGCACCATCAGAGACATCAGCTGGGCCTGCATCCAGAGCCGTCCGCCATATAGCAAGGCAAAGAGGCCCAGCCAGAAGAGCAGAGCATCAAACCTGCGCCGGACCAGCAGAAAACCAAAGGAAATCAGCCCCACTGTGGCGAAGGTCGCGCCCAGGAAGAGCGATATTTCGTCACGATGGAAGGTATGCAGGACTTCGCTTGCCGAGAGTTGCATTCGAGGAAATGGTACAGCACCTGGCAGTCACTCCGGCCCAGGTGTTCTCCTTTACGGCATCTTCAGCCCCAGCGCCTTGACTACTTCAGGATCAGGCACGGCCTTGCCGTTCTTCTTTGTTACCACACCAAAGTTTGCCTGGTAGTCCCACATGGCCCATCCGATGTGGTGCTTCTCCATTGCCGTACGCATGTCATGCAACCATTGCGCGCGCATGGCAGGGTCTGCATAATCGCGCAGCACTCCAAATTCGCCGCAATACACGGGAGCGTGGTGCAACTCGGACCACTTCTGCGCGAAGGCCAGCGTCACGTCTATGCGCTGTGCATTCCACTGGTCGAGTCCATACAGGGCGACCCAGTATTGCGCGGCCAGTGTCGCTTCCTGGTCAACATTTTGCTGTACGTTCCGTGGCGTGGAAGGATAGGGAACATTGCGCAGCGAGCGCACCTGGGATGAGGTCCATGTTGCTCCCTGATGCGTGAAGGGAAATGGCTCATAGTCGTGGAAGGTGTAGATCACATTGGGATCGGCGATGGGCTCCAGTGTGAGCAGGTCGCTCAATCCGGACCAGTGCGCGCCAGCTGCGATAATGGTGTGCTTTGGCGCTACCTGGCGAATCTGTTCTGCAATGTAGCTTTCAATTCCTTGCCAGCGATAGGGATCGTCCTGTTCCGGCTCATTCAGAATTTCAAAGAAGACCAGTTCCGGATCAGTAGAAGTGAAGTGCGTTGCCAGTGCCCGCCACAGACGCGCAAAATCTTCAACACTCTCACTGCCGTGGAGCAGCCGCTGCTTGAAATCATCTTCCGGGTGAACGTCAACGATGACGGCAAGCTGCTGGCCCGTCATCTCGCGTATAACGCGGTCCAACTCGGTCACAAATGCGGTGTTGGTCTGCGGATTTCTCAGCCAGTCTTCGAGCGGCTGCACGTCAATGCTCAGGCGGACATGGTCAAAGCCGAGCTGGTGCATCAGCGCAATATCATCGGCGGTGGTGAAGGAGCGCAGACGCTCCACGGAATAGTTTCCCGGCGACTGGGCGAACCACATGCTCGCGTTAATGCCGTGCTGCAGATGTTGGGCGCGGCGGGAAGCAATCTGGTCATCTGCAGACTGCGCCATGGCAGAAAGCAATGAGCAAGCGAGCGCTACTGACAGCAAAAAGCTACTTCTTTTCATCGAGGGCAGCCCCATTTTTTTAGATAGAAATCCGCGTGGTCTTTCGTAGATTGAGTATCTGCATGGCAGAATACAGTTTGAATCTCATGAGCATCAAAACACTGAACACTCGCGAAGTTTACCGCAATCCCTGGCTGCGTCTCCGGGAAGATGAAATCGAGCGCGACGATGGGGCGCGCGGCATCTATGGCGTTGTAGATAAGGACGATTGTGCCGTCATTATTCCGGTGGAAGGTGACCGTGTTTATCTCGTCGGGCAGTTTCGTTATACGATCCAGCAACACTGTCTGGAATTGCCGCAGGGCGGGTGGGAGACCGCGGACGTACAGCCAGAAGAGCTGGCACGCGGAGAGCTGCGCGAAGAAACTGGTTTCGACGCTGAGGAGATGACTTACCTCGGCACTCTCTATATTGCCTATGGCTTCGCCAACCAGAAGCAGCACGTCTTTCTGGCGCGTGGACTCAAGCATGTCGGCACTGACTTTGATCCGGAAGAGCACGACCTGACACTGCACTCATACACCATCGCGGAATTTGAGCGGATGCTGCTGGACGGCACCATTCGGGACTGCAGCACTGTGGCCGCGTGGGGACTGTATAAGCTGTGGCAGCAGTCCGGTTTAGCGGCCAAAGAGGAAGTGGATCGCTGATCCTACGTATCCGACCACATCCTGTGGGTGCCTGCGGACTTTTACTTTGAGCGGAACCACCGGCTGAATGGGGGCAGGCTCAGCCACCGTATTCACGGGTGCGGGCTTCTGCACCTCTGTAGGCTGTGCGCCGGAAGAGGGTGGCGCTTCTTCGGCAACTGTCGTGACGGGAGGAGATGATGCGCTCACCGGAGCAGTTTCGCAGCTGCACGGTGATGGATCTTTGCGGAATACACCATTCAAAAAGTGTGCTCCGCCCGAACCTTCCATGTTGAAGTCGGCAGTGCCGCTCAACTGACTGATGTGGAAATGCGATTCTTGTGGCGCGTCGGAGTGGAAGCAAAGACCGCCATTTTCATTCATGCTCATGCTCAGTTGTCCGCGCGATGCTTCCGGACCCTGAAATTCGATTCGCCAGTCGGGAGTCATGGCCACATCACCCGGGCGCATCTCAAAAGGCACAACGGCGCCACCGCTTTGAAAGGCAAGCAGAACCGGAGCATGTTCGGAGGAGCGTATGACCTGCACTTCAGAACGGGGACAGAGCTGAATGGTTCCGCCGCGTTGCAAGTTCATATCCACGCTGCTGTTGAGCGCGCGAATGCGGGCGCCGCTGTAGACGGTAAAGTCCGCGCCCTTCATGTGTACCACGCCGCTCAGGAGCGCATCCTGGGCCACAAGGTCGCCGACGGGGATGCTGGGTTCATTCCATGCTCCGGAGGCGAGTGTTCCGGCAAACAGCAAGCCGAGTGCAATACCACCCCCGGCGATGTAGAGTGGACGCGTTCGTAATGAAAATCCAGATGGACGATCAGCGTTCATCGTTCCGGGCTTATCCTACCTTCACGTTCTTTTCCAGCTGGTTTACAGGTGGAGCGTTTTCGAGCCAGCGACCCATCTCGTGAACAATCTGCTGGATCCTCGCCCACTCGGCATCCACATTTTGTATTCTTGCTTCGACAAAATTGCCATCCAGCATTTCTGCCGTTTCGTTCCCTGGTGCGCGCCGCTCCAGATGTGCCACCACCCGCTGCTGCTGCTGGCGGAACCACCGCTCAATTTCCTTGCTGGAACCTTCAATGGATTGCCAGCTTGCATTTAGCGCGGACAACTGCTCGCGGAAACCTGGCCTTGCAGTCATGGGACGGTACTCCTCTGTTTTCACAATGGGAGACTTCACAGGTTGCGGCTGTAAGGGCTTCTCAAGCTGAGTGCCCGATTCGGCTGTTGGCCGGCTCTCGAGTCCAAAAATGCTGGAGGATCTGTGGTTATCTTCCACGCGCCATTGTTTCCACACCACGAAGGGAAGTGCGAGGACAACCGCTATACCAAGCACGTCTGAAATCGTCACCGAAGATGGAGCTTTTCTAGCAATCACGCCGTTGGTACCTAACCCGTATAAAAGTGTGCAGGCAAAGAGCATGCCTTCCAGATATGCCATTCGCAGCGCCGCCTGCCAGGTCCACGCCATCTGCTGCCGCCAGTGTTCTATAAGGACCCAGAGGAACCCAGCTATTCCCAAGGACGCAAATACTGCGACAAAAATCCAGGTATTGTGCAGCTCGTCGCGCAGCGTTGCAGGATGAAACAGGCTCAGCCCAGTGCCGGGCCTAAAAGAAGGCGCTGTGAGGAAACAGAATCCCCCAAAAAGCAGAGCGCCTGCAAGCCACACAAAAATGCAGCACAGGGCAAGGGACGCGGGCTTTCTCTTCGTCGTCAATGCGAGCAGCTTCAATGCGAATGGATTTTAGGGTCCTAGTTATCCTGCATCTTATCTACTCTTCCCCAGAAAAGAAGAAAAATCCTCCAATTCTGGTGCGCAAAATAGTTTTCTGTTTCCAGGCAAAGATGATGACTTTGGAGTATTACCGCGTTTACATGGCTGGCAAGAGTGACTGCAGCAGCAGAAAGAGCAGAACTCCAGCAAAGAAAATCAGCGCCATCCGTATCCCGGGTTCGCGATTGACCTCCGGGACCAGATCCGTGGCCGCAACATAAATGGCCACTCCGGCAGAGAGCGGCAGTCCCGCTTCGACCCACGCAGGAAGGACATTGATGACGACGACTCCCAGCAGAGTGGCGGTGGCCAGGATCGCAGCGGCAAAGATGGCGGCTGTGCGCCCGCGTCCTGAGGCCATCATGATGGAAGCGACGGTAAACCCTTCCGGCACCTTGTGCAGGAAAATGGCGATAAAGATCAGCCATCCCAGCCGGCCCGAAAGCACAAAGCCTGAGGCGATCGCGATGCCGTCAAACAGAGCATGCACTGCCAGCCCGGCCAGTACGGAGTAGCTGGTGTGCGCCGAAATGAACTCGTCGTGGTGGGTTTCTTCGCCGAAGTGGAAGTGGGGAACAATCGTGTGTTCCAGCAGATGGACGATGCAATATCCACCCAGGACGAGTACGGGCGCCCATTTTGCGGAAAAGTGCATGCTCTCTGGCAGCATCTCCAGAAACGCCACGGCGAGCATGAATCCGGCGCCCATCGCCACAAAGTAACGCAGATAGCGCTTCTCCCAGTTGGAGCGCACGAGGACGAGGCCACCGAATATATCAGCGAAGGCGGCCACAGATCCGAGAATGAACGAGAGCAGCATCATGTTCGTCAAAAGGCAATCCTTCATCATAACTGCTGCGTGGAAATGAGAAGAAAAACTCATACCTTGCAATGGCCCCATCGTATAGCATTCCATGCGAATTGAAACCGGGATCCAGTTGTCATCTCGAGCCAGAGGACACACTTTTATGCCCGCCCTTTCACGGTTCCTGAAGAATGAGAGAAAGCACCTGCTGCATGCCACCTTTGAGCTGGGCCAGCGCTGTAAACTCGACATTCTGCCGCGGCACTTCTACTCAGAAATACCTGACCTGCATGACCTGAGGAAGTCCCACCACTGGCGAGCACCGCGGAGTTTCCAGTCCATCGCCTCAGATATGGATGCGCAGGTGGCATGGGTTGATGAATGTACCCGCAAATACCGCGACCAGCTGAAGCATTTTGGAGTCCACAAAAATGCTCTGCAATGGAATGGGATGGACAAAGGATTTGGCGAAGTGGAGGCCGACCTGCTCTACTGTTTTGTGCGCTCCATGCGGCCCAGCCACATCGTGCAGATCGGTTGCGGGGTTTCCACCGCAGTTTGTCTTATGGCTGCCCGTGACGAGGGCTATGCGCCAAAAATCACATGCATTGAGCCATATCCGGATGAGTTCCTCAAAACGGAGGCGAGATCAGGCCACATTCAGCTCATAGGCAAAAAGCTCCAGGAAGTCGGAGCGGAATGCGCCCATTGGGTAAACAGCGGCGACTTCTTCTTTGTGGACTCGAGTCATACGCTGGCCCCAGCTGGCGAAGTCAATTTGATTATTCTGGAAATTCTGCCGCGTCTGGCCAAAGATGTTTACGTGCATTTCCATGACATCTATTTCCCGTATGACTACTCGCCCGTGACCCTTTCCGATGCGTTGTTCTTCCCCCATGAAACAGCGCTGCTCTATGCATTCCTGGTGATGAACCAGCAGTATGAAATTGCCGCATCCTTGTCCATGCTGCACCATCAACGACTGGATGATCTGCTGCAATTTTTTCCAGAGATGCAGCCCAGGAAATTCAACGACGGCCTGGGTGTCAGCGACGGTCATTTCCCGTGTTCCGTTTATCTGCGGCGATACGCTTAAGGGTGCAGTTTTTTTCGCGGGCAGCCATTGGGCCAGCGCTTCCGGGAATGGTGTTCTGTACCAGAATCGTCTGCGCGCTGGAACTGGAAGCCATCAAAACGGCAAGGCAGAATACGAATGTCTTCAACAGGTCTCAGCGAGTGTATCCCGTCCCGTATGTTCCTGATATTACAACGAAGCATCTGACAGAAAGTACGATTGGCCGGGTGGGGAAGAACCTGAACTGCCTGTCTTTGGTGCACGGAACATGTTGACGATTGGACATTCCACACTGCCCATTAAGATTTTCGTCGCCATCCTGAAAGAGAATGGCGTGCGCTGGTTGGTGGACATCCGCACGATTCCGAAGTCGCGGCACAATCCGCAGTTCGCGCAGGAGGACCTCGAACCATCCTTACAGGACGCGGGTATTGCGTATCGCTGGCAGAAGTCACTGGGCGGGTTGCGCCACGCGCGGAAAGATACGATCAACACCGGCTGGCGCAATGCCAGTTTTCGCGGATATGCCGATTACATGCAGACAGCGGAATTCAAGGCAGCGATGGATGAGCTTTTGCAGGCCAGTCCGCAGGAGCATACGGCGATCATGTGCGCCGAGGCCGTGCCCTGGCGCTGTCATCGCTCGCTTGTGGCGGATGCGCTTTTGGTCCGCGGAATCGAAGTCGAAGACATCTACTACACCGCCAAGGGTCACAGCCGCCGCGAGCCGCACAAGCTTACGCGGTTTGCGCGAGTGAAGGGGAAGAAGCTGTGGTATCCGGCGGAAGACGATCTGTTTGCTTCCGGGATAGAATCGGAAGCATGAAATCGCGCCGCGCACTGTGGTACTGGCTTCTGGTGGTCCCTGCCCTGGCCCTGATGTTTCCGGGGATCTATGCGCGCCGCACTCCTGAACTGTGGGGTTTTCCCTTTTTCTACTGGTACCAGATGGCGTGGATTGTGCTGACCAGCATTCTTTCAGGAATTGTGTACGTGGCCACCACGGGACGGGAATAGCGATACCCCTCCCCCTCCCCTCTTCTTTTTGAGATTCCTTTGTTTTCAATAACTTAGCGGGGGATCATCCCCTGCTAAGCTACTGATTCTGATAGGGTTAGGTTCGACCTAGTGTTTTCAATAACTTATGAGGGGGTCTCGGTGAAGATGTCCGGCTATCGCGCGGGCGGCGATGGAAATCGGCTGTTAAGTTCAGGATACCAAATGAGACGAAAATAACCGGCAGATGGCTGAAAAAATAAACATCTTATTTTGTTGGACTTAGATGAGAATGGGAGCAAGGAGAGCTTGACAGCAATTTTTCCACAAACCCCTGGCTGCGGATAGGCTTGGGAAGTCAGGAGGAGAGTGGGTATCGTCCCCCTGACTTTAGGCTTTACTGGTTCGGGCCGTCTTCCTGTTCTACTTCAGGACCCTCACCGGGGAAGGGCCATTTGCGGAGGAGCGGCTGGGTTTCTTCGCGGATCGCTTTGGGCACTTTGTTCACCTTCAGGTTTTCCAGAACGTGGACGCCGAGTTTTCCGGCGCTGGCGATATCTATATCGCCGTCCTTGTCCAGGTCAGCTGCGATGAACTGGGTTCCAGCGCTGGCTGTGCCATTCACGGACAGAGCATAGCGGGTGAAGAGCGGATCCGCTTCCGGGACGGAGACACGCATGGTGTCGCCGATACCCTGAGCGTGTTGTGCCTGAACGGTCTTGCCGGAGTAGGGCTTGACCTTTGCGAGCTCGGCCCGCGTGGGAAGCTTGTAGGCATAGACGACCACCGGATCGTAGGAGCCGGGATCGTTTCCGGAGTGTCCACGATAGCGCTTTCCGGTAATCAGCTCAGGCTGGCCGTCGCCATCTATGTCTGTGAGCAGGAGCGCATGAGATTGCGAGAATGACTCATCAATCGTGTGCCGAATCCACAACGGGTGCGATGAGGTGCCCGCCTGTTCCAGCCAGTAGAGGCCGTAGCTGTGGCCCTGTCCAAAGATGAGGTCGAGCTTGCCGTCGTGGTTTACGTCGTAGCCGATGATGGGGAAGCCGGTGTCGCCGAGGTCCCAGTCGCCATGCCACTTCCACTGGTCTTTATCGGCATCCATCTGCTCGAACCAGCCATGGGTGGTCAGCACATCGGCCTTTCCGTCGCCGTTGATGTCGGCCACGCCAATGCCGTGGCCGTCCTGCTCACGCCCGCCCAGATGATGGACCACGGGCTTGCTTTTTGAGAAGTCCACCCAGATGACGCCCGCGCGGTTGTAGTGCGCGAGTACCACGTCAGGCTTGCCATCGCCATTAATATCGGCGAAGGCGCCGCCCTCGGTATCGTAGCTGTCGGTGATTTTTTCGGCCTTCCACATCTGTCCGGATTTGGTGGCAGCGGGGCCGGGGTTTTTGTACCACCACAGGCCGTTGGTGATCCATCCAGTGGTGACGAGGTCAGGCAGGCCATCGTGGTCCACGTCCACGATCCATTCGCCGCAGTCGGAGACGAATTCGTTATGGATGCCGACGGTGCGGAACTGGTGCTGCTTCCATTCGCCGCCGTCGGGGCCTGGATTTTCATACCAGTAGGCGCCGCTGAGCAGGTCAGGATAGCCATCGCCGTTCATGTCGAGCAGGGAAATGCCCTCGGCATGGTCGTTGCCGAGACGGTGCGAGAGAAATGCAATGCGCTGCTGCCCGCCGGGGCCATTGCCCGGATCAGGTTTGCGGAATTCAGTGGCCTTGCCCGGCTCCTGTGCGTACGCGGGGAGCAGCAGAGGCAGGGCCAGCAAGGGCAGAAGAAGATGGAAACGATTTTTCATCTTATGCCTTCTCCAGTTTCATGGCTTCGGGGTTCCAGTGGACGGCGTTGCCGTGTTCCACGCTGAGATTGGACAGAAGGGCTGCGCCGGCAGCGCGGAAGCCGAAGACGGGGTCTTCGACGACGGCCGTGCGGTTGCGGACAGCATTGAAGAAATTGTGGAAGTGGTCGTAGCTGTCAGAGTAGCCTTCAGGTGCGGCAAATCTCTGCGTAGCGGCGGGGACCTCACCGGAGAAATGCTGGATGGGATATTTTTCGCGATATTGCTTCAGGTATTCCTGCTGCATCGCATCTGCAAACGTGGAAACTGTGTAGCCGGGTTCGGTGGCCGGAGGGACGCGGGTCACGGTCACGGCGTTTCCGGCGATAGCCATCTGCCCTTCTGAGCCGGTGAAGAGGAAGCCTTCGCTCTCCTCGCCGCCGTCTACGAAGTTGACGCGCAGGGCCAGGTTGAATTCCTGCGGATAGTCAAAGAGCGCGAGGAGCACGTCGTATGCGTCGCGCCCGTCTTTCCAGTAACGCAGGCCGCCGGTAGCATAGGCGCGCGTGGGGCCATTTGCGCCGGTGATGAAGTGCGTTCCGCTGAAGAGATGCACGAAGAGGTCGCCCGCCACGCCGGAGCCGTAGGCCTTCCATTTGCGCCATTGGAAGAAGTGCTCGGCGTTCCAGGGAATTTTGGGTGCGGTGCCCAGGAAACGCGGCCAGTCGCAGGTCTGAGTGGAAGCGTCCAGAGGGATGGAGTAGTTCCAGGCGCCGATGGAGGAATTGCGGTCCCAGTAGGCGCTGACCATGTTGAGCTTGCCGATGGTCCCGGCGGCGAGAAGCTCTTTTGCCTTGGCGTATACCACCGAGCTGACGCGCTGGCTGCCGACCTGAAGGATGCGGTTGGTTTTGCGGGCCGTAGCGATGATCTCCGGGCCATCGGAATAGATGTGGATCATCGGCTTTTCAAGATAAACATCCTTGCCGGCGTTCATCGCATCTACCGCGGCCTGCTTGTGCCAGTGGTCCGGTGTGGCGATGAGGACCGCATCCACATCGGGGCGGGCGAGGATCTCGCGATAATCGCGAGTGGTGAAGACGTCCTGCCCCCACATTTCTTTCGCGTGGGTCAGGCGACCGTCATAACAGTCGGCCACGGCGACCAGTTTGACGCCGGGCACCTGGAGGGCAGTGTGGGTGTCTCCCTGGCCCTGAATGCCTGCGCCGATGAGCGCGAGATGAATGTTGTCATTGGGCGAGCGCCGTGCTGGAGACTGGGCCTGCGCGAAGAGAGGCTTCAGATAAGTTGTGGTGGCAGTGGCGGCAGTAAACTTCATGAACGTCCTGCGGTCCAGCATCGTAGAAAGGTCTCACTTTCTGTTGTGATGTTGATTGCGGCCATTCTACCTACTTATGGAAACGGTTGCATAGCGGAATTGTTACACTGGTCGGTGAGCCTTTTTCGCATTGCTGCCATTCAATTTCTGAATCCTGCGCCTCTGATGTGGGACTTTGAACATGAGCCCGCGAAGAGTGAACTGGCGCAGCGATATGTGATTCACCAGACCACGCCCGCAAGCTGCGCGGATGAGCTGGCGCGGGGGACCTCTGATATCGGGCTTGTTCCGGTTGCAGCTTATGCCTCATCGCCAACGTGGAAGATCATTCCCGGGTGCGCGATTGCTTCGCTCGGCGATATCCGCTCGATTGTGCTGGTGGTGAGGGACCCGGGCGGGGTACGCGCCGCGCGCAAGGTTGCCCTCGATACTTCATCGCGCACATCGGCCACCTACACGCGCATTCTCTTCCATAAATTCTGGAACCCACAGGCGGAGTTCGTGCCGCATGTGCCGGATCTGGACGCAATGCTGAAGGTGGCCGATGCCGCGCTGCTGATTGGTGATCCGGCATTGTTTGCACTGGAAGATCGCGAGCAGCGTGAGCGCCGCACAGGCGAACGATTGCAGTACCTTGACCTGGGGCGTGAGTGGCGCAAGCTGACGGGAACGGCCTGGGTCTCGGCCTTCTGGGCGGTACGCGACATGGAGATCCCCCGCGAGCAGGTTGTGCGGGACTTTCAGCAATCACGCGACCACGGTATTGCCCATACAGAAGACCTGGTGGCGGAATGGTCAGCACGAATGCCGGTCCCAGCGGAGACGATCCGCGCCTATCTGACGCGCAATATTCACTACCATCTGGATGAGGACTGCCTGGAGGGCCTGCGGCTCTTCTATCACTACGGAGCTGAGTGCGGACATCTGCCGGGCGTTCCTGAGCTGCGCTTCCTGTGACGGGTTTCTGTCCCTGTAAACTGATTGCTGCGAATGGCTCCCACTGTCCAGATTGAAGATGTCTCCCGCCTGTACGGCAGATTTGCCGCGCTGCGAAAGATCTCGCTCACGCTGGAGGCGGGGCGCTGCTATGTTCTGCTGGGCGAAAACGGAGCGGGGAAGTCTACGCTGCTGCGCGTGATGGCTGGATTGCTGCGGCCTTCGTATGGGACGGTGAAGGTATTTGGCGTTGCCCCGGAAGAGGCGCGCGACCGCATCGGGTATATGAGCCATGCTCCAATGCTGTATGACGAATACACAGCGATGGAGAACCTGCGATATTTTGCTGATCTGTACCGCACGCGGCCTTGCCTGAGCGGGGAAGATGTGTTGCGGTCTGTCGGACTGGATCCGGCGCTGGAGCGGCCGGTGGGTCAGTACTCACAGGGCATGCGACAGCGGACATCGCTGGCCAGGGTGCTGCTGCCACAGCCAGACCTGCTGCTGCTCGATGAGCCTTTCTCAAACATGGACATGAGCAGCGCGCACCAGATGCTGGCGCTTTTGAAAAAGACGAAAGAACAGCAACGGACCATTGTGCTGACAACCCATCAGCGCGAACTGGCCGAGCCTCTGGCCGATGCTCTGATTACGCTGGTGGCCGGAAGCATTGCCACAATTGGCTAGCTGAGAAATTTTATGACGGAACACATGATTGATCTGCGCAGCGATACAGTGACTAAGCCCACCGCGGCGATGCGCGCAGCCATGGCTGCCGCTGAAGTGGGAGACGATGTTTACGGGGAAGACCCGACGGTCAACATGCTGGAAGCAAGCGCGGCCCGCATCTTTGGGCGGGAAGCGGCGCTGTTTGTCCCGACCGGAACGATGGGAAACCAGATTGCCATCAAGGTCCTCACGCAGCCAGGACAGGAAATTGTCTGCGAATCGCGCGCGCACATTGTGGACTGGGAGATGGCGATGGCGGCTTCATTTTCTGGCTGCCAGTTGCGGACAGTGTTTGCCGAGCGCGGCATTCTGACATGGGAACACATTGAACCGGCACTGAAGCGGGCCAGCGTGAACAATGCTCCCACTGGGTTGATTTCTCTTGAAAACACGCACAACATGGCTGGCGGTACGATCACACCGCTGACCGTATTTGGCGAGATATGGAACGGTGCGCGGGAATACGGGATCCCGCTGCATCTGGATGGCGCGCGCATCTTTCATGCTTCGGTGGCATTGCGTATTCCGGTTGCGGAGCTGACGAGCGGGTTCAGCACGGTCATGTTTTGCCTGTCGAAAGGGCTTTGTGCGCCGGCAGGCTCTGTGCTGGTGGGCAGCCGCAAGACCATTGAGCACGCACGGATGATCCGCAAGGCGCTGGGTGGAGGCATGCGGCAGGCGGGCGTTCTTGCCGCCGCGGGGCTGATTGCTCTCGAAGAGATGCCGAAGCGCCTGCACGAAGACCATGCGAATGCACGGTTCCTGGCGGAGCATCTGGCTGCGCTGCCGCAGGTGAAGCTTGATCTGGCGACGGTGCAGAGCAATATCGTGATCTTTACGCTCAAGGCCGAAGAAAAAGCTGGCGAGCTGGTGGGGCGATTGAAGCATCGCGGCGTGCTTACCGGAATCGTAAACAGAAACGCAGTGCGTATTGTGACACATCGTGATGTAGACCGCGCCGCCTGCGAATTGGCTGCGAAGATGATGGCGGAAGAAGTTGCGAAGTTGTAGCCAAGGACCATCCGACCTGATGTTTCGCAATGCGGTATGTCATTCTGCAAAATGCTCGTCGTACCACTGAGCGGTATGGGCTTTTGCCTGATTCATTGACAGTCATTTTTACGTCCCTGTACTTACTCCTATAGTCCGCAATCAGTAAACCTGCGGAAAAGATAAGAAAACGATTGTGTTTCGCGAGAGGGCGGTACAGTGAAGCAATGCATCAGGACATTTTTAAGGTACGCATGCGTGATAGTGGCGATTGCCGCTGCATGTCTGCCTGCGAATGCTTCCAATGCAAGCTTCGGAACGCTCTCGAGCGCGAACCCGCCGCGACAGGTGCAACTGAGTCTGAAGCTGAGCTTTTAAAACGGCAGCCCCCGCGTAAGGAAAGAGGCCATGAGAATGGTCTCTCCTTCTTCGTTATGCGCGGTCTCCGCAGCGCTGTACAAAGACATCTTCACGCAGACGCATGAGACAATGCCGCTGTGAGCGCAGCGCTAGAGTTCAGGCAGGCGACGAAGAATTTTGGCAGGCACCGGGCATTGGATGGGCTGACGCTTGCTCTGCATCCGGGAGAGATACTTGGGTTTCTGGGGCCGAACGGTGCGGGGAAGACCACGGCCATTCATCTTGCGCTTGGATTTCTCAGGCCCACGTCGGGCGGTGGCGCGATTCTCGGCAAGCCATTTGGAGATACTGCTGTCCGCTCACGCGTCGGATATTTGCCCGATGTTTCTTCCTTCTATGCTGAAGGGGCGCGCAGCGCGATCGAGTTTGCCGGAAAGCTGAATGGGATGCGAAACCCGCGCCTGCGCGAGAGGGCGCGCGAGCTGGTAGCGAGGATGAATTTGTCCTCTGCCGGGAAGGATGCGCGGAAGTTCTCGCGTGGAATGCAGCAGCGGCTCGGACTGGCACAGGCGCTGGTAAATGATCCGGAGGTGCTGATTCTGGATGAGCCTACTTCGGCGCTCGATCCGGCTGGGGTGATGGAGGTACGTGAGCTTTTGCGCGCGGCACGGGAGGAGGGCAAGAGCATTTTCTTCAGCTCGCACCAACTGTCTGAGGTCGAGCAGATTTGCGACCGCATTGCTTTTCTTCATCGAGGAAAACTGTTGCGGGAAGGCCAGATGGAGCAGTTTCTGGAAGAGAGCGGCCGGTCAGAAGTTGTGGTACGCGGTCCGATTTTGAGGGATTTTCAGCCCTATGCGAGTGAGGCGAAAGATGAGGTGGTCCGTTATGTTGTCCCTGTGCTGAGACAGCGGGAACTGATTGAGCATGCCTGGACGGCAGGCGCCGAGCTTATCAGCGTTACGCCGCTGCGCCGCACACTGGAAGAGCTGTTTCTTTCCTGGAGTGATGGAGGGAGCGGAGAAGCATGAGAAGCGTGGGGCCGATTGCGCGCCGTCTTCTGTGGCAGAACCGCTGGCTTTTTCTGCTGCTCGCGCTATGGCCTTTCATTATGGCCGCAATTCTGCTGGCGGCTGGAACACCCGATCCGGACGACGTCCTCTGGATGCTGCATCAGGAATGCTTTGCCGGACTGGCGCTCGTCGCTGTGACCGGAAGCACTCTGCTGGGCAATGAGCAGCGCTCGCGACGCATTGTCACAGTACTTTCGCGGGCGGTGAGCCGCCCAGTGTATTTATTTGCGCTGCTGGTGACGGCGTGGCTGCCGCTTGTTCTGTATGCCAGCGGGTTTCTGCTGGCCGGAGTGATGCTGGCGCGCTCCACACACCAGCCATGGAACGAGGTGTTCGAAATGGCCGTGCTGCAACTGCTGCTTGGCGCCTGGGCGGGAGCCGTGAGTATTTTATGGTCGGTGCTGCTGCCGCAATTGATCGCATCCCTGGTGTCTGTTCTTTGCGTGGCGCTGGCCACATATGCGGGTTCTTTCGGTTTTCCGGGAGCATCGAGGCTGTTTGCATCATTGATTTCCGGCCCAGCTGCGAAGCGGGCTGGAGCTGACGTGTGGCTTGATGCAGTACTGACGCTTATCGCTGCCGCGATCTGGTTTGGAGCGGCCTCGTGGGTCTTCACGCGGCGTGATCTGAACCTGGCGGCGGATTGATGGGCCCTTGCTTTTTTGTGCTTCGACTGTCTGATCCAGTGCTGGAATAACACAAAAGATGCGAGCAGGCAGAGGTATCTCCTCTGATTCCTTTGTGTATCCTCATCGGGGTCCCATTTACACTAATCCAAGGCATTATGGACAAGTTTGTTATTCGCGGCGGCAATCCTCTGATCGGTACTATTCGCGTGAGCGGGGCCAAGAACTCGGCCCTTCCTTGTATGGCGGCGGCCATTCTTACCGAGGACGAGGTGGTCCTTGAAAATATTCCGCAGGTGCGGGACATTGAGACGGAGCGCAAGCTGCTTGTCTCGATGGGGGCAGAGGTTGAGCTTGGGTATGGACGCGCGCAGCACCGCACGAGCATCAGTTGCCGGCTGCTTTCTGATCCTGTGGCCAAGTATGAGATTGTGAAGACCATGCGCGCTTCGGCGCTGGTGATGGGACCGCTGGTTGCCCGCACCGGTCTGGCGCGCGTGGCGATGCCCGGAGGCTGCGCCATTGGCGGACGCCCCATTGATCTGCACATCAAAGGGCTGGAAACGATGGGCGCGAAGATCAGCTACGAGCATGGATACATTGAGGCGCGCGCTGACCGGCTGAAGGGCGCAAACATTGTTTTTGACAAGATCACCGTTACGGGGACGGAAGACCTGCTGATGGCCGCTGTTCTGGCCGAAGGCGAAACGGTGATGGAGAACTGCGCGCGCGAGCCGGAGGTGACTGACCTTGCCGCACTGCTGAATGCGATGGGCGCGAAGATTGAAGGCGCGGGGACATCGAGGATTCGCGTGCAGGGCGTGGAGAAGCTGCACGGGGCGAAGCACCGCATCAACCCGGACCGCATTGAGGCAGGTACTTTTCTGATTGCGGGCGCGATTACCGGCGGTGACCTTTGTGTTTCGAACTGCAATCCCGCGCACCTGGGCGCTGTGATCAGCAAACTGGAAGAGGCCGGGGCGCGCATTGATGTGCTGAGTAAAGACCAGATCCGTGTACGCAGCGAAGGGAACCTGAAGGCTGCCGATATTTCTACGGAAGAGTATCCTGGCTTTCCGACGGACATGCAGGCGCAATATATGGCGCTGGCGACGCAGGCGGAAGGGACTTCGGTCATCACTGAGAACATTTTTGAGAACCGCTTTATGCATGTGCTGGAGCTGGTCCGCATGGGCGCGAACATCAAGGTAGATGGACGCAGTGCGACGGTGCGCGGCAAATCGCCGCTTTCGGCTGCTGCGGTGATGTGCTCTGACCTGCGCGCTTCGGCCTCGCTGGTGCTGGCTGCGCTGGTGGCCGATGGGGAGTCCATTCTGGACCGCGTGTATCACATAGACCGCGGATACGAGCATATTGAAGAGAAGCTGCGCGGTGTGGGGGCACAGGTCCGCAGGATGGGGAATGTTTTTGCGGACAAGCGCGAGCCAGTTGCTGTGGATGCTCATTGAGCGGAGCTCGGCGGGCTGACGGCAGTTGTGGTGCCCCCTCTCGCTTTGCGAAAGGATGGAGCACCTGGGATTTTCAGAAGCGCCAGCATCGCAAAAGCAGGTCCTTCGGCTTCGTCCGAGGATGACAGATTAAGGCTGTGTTGATGTGTCTGCATAAATATTTTCTATGCTGTTTATTACTTTTTCTGATACTAAAGATTTCTTATAAGGACGGCGTTACCCTGTTGCCATACACACAACCGAACCAATGACAAAGATGGACTTCGGTCAGACCCATCCAGAGGAGAAGCATGTCCAACGAACTTCGTAGTTTCCTTTCGCTCTCATACGCTGAGCTGGAAGAAAAAAACCTGCAGGCCAAAGAGCAGCGCAAAAAGCGCGTTGATGCTGGAAAGATCCAGGAAGAGCGCCTTAAGTACCTCACCGATACGAAGGAAATCAAAGCAGTCACAGTGCTGTTCAGCGACCTTGAAGGGCGCCTGCACATGCTGGACTATGACAAGAAGTTCCTGATCAAGAGCTTCGACAATCTGACCTTTGACGGCTCCTCGATTCGCGGATTTACCGCGCAGCGCGAGAGCGACCTGCGGCTCGGCATTGACTGGGGGTCATTTTATTGGGCGCCCGCGGATGTTTTTGGTCCTGGCAAGGTGCTGGTCTTTGGCGATGTGATTGATAAGGGCGGTTCGCCGTATGCTGCCGATGTTCGCGGCCTGCTCAAGAGCTTTGCGGAAGGGCTGCATAAAAAAGAGGGCTATACGCTCAATGCAGCCAATGAAATTGAAGGCTTTATCTTTGCCGGGACCGATGCGGAGCGCCGTTTTCCTGAGACGGGCAAGTTTGAATATGTAAACACTGGTGGCTACTACCATTCGCTGCCTGGTGATCCGCTGCGCACCTTTATTGACACGACAGCTGAAGTGCTGCGCGCGATGGGCTTTGAGAACGAGAAGGACCATCCGGAAGTTGCACCTTCACAGTTTGAGATCAATTACGGCTATGGTGAAGTGCTGGGTGCTGCTGACCAGATCCAGATCTACAAGCTGGTCTGTCGCCAGGTTGCAACCCGGCTCGGGCTGACTGCCTCCTTCCTGCCGAAGCCGGTTGTTGGCGTGAACGGAAGCGGCATGCACACGAACGTTTCGATAAGCAAAAATGGCAAGAACCTTTTCTGGGACCCGAAGGGCGAGGAAAACCTCTCCCGCTTTGGATGGGACTTTGTGGACCGCATTCTGACGCACGGCAATGATATCTGCCTGCTGCTGAATTCGAGCGTCAATGCGTATCGCCGTCTTGATCCGCACTTTGAAGCGCCGAACCAGATCAAGGCGTCGGCCACGGACCGCGGCTCCATGGTCCGCATCCCCATTGGCAATGAAAAGAGCATGCGCGTGGAAGTGCGCTCGGTTGCTCCGGATGCGAATCCGTACCTGGTGCTCTACTCAATCTTCAAGTCGGGACTGGAAGGCGAGACTGCAAACATTGCCAACCTGCGCCAGGCGGAACGCTACCTGCCTGACAACATCTATACGGCGATAGAGAACTTCCGCAATGCCACCTGGACAACGAAGCTGCTGGGCGAGGATGTAAAGGCACGCTTTGCCGATCTGAAGCAGGCTTCAGCTGATCGCTGCCCGCGGCTGCTGGGCACCTACGTCAAGGCGCCGGAAGTCCAGTTCCACCATGAGGTCTACAACCAGTTCCTGTGGAACCAGTTCTAACAAGACACATATCATGCGTTGTTGCTTATGCCCCGGTCGAAACCGGGGCATACTTTTTGTATGAAGAGACAGCGTTCCCGTCCGCAAAAGTTTGCCAGAGTGCCGGAAGAGATGCGCCAATTGGCAGCATTACTGGAAAAAGAGGCCCTGCGCTGGTCGGAATGACTGCGGCCGCAACGAACTGCGGAACCGGTGCTGCTGCATGTCTTGTTATCAATGTTGCTGGAACAATCCGTTATGTTCCATATTGTTAGGCATGCCCATTTTCAGATATATGTTAGGCTCCGTGCATTCCTGCATTGCGCACTCAAAAACTGGTCTCAAAATAATCGAAAAATTACACAATCAGTGTGAGGCTGTGATTGCGCGGGCCCATGGAATAGATAATCCGACAATGGAAAGGACAGGTGAAGCGGAACTGATTTGTTCCTTAAATAAGGAGATTCACCGCTTTATAGATGTAGGCGCCAATCAGGGCGAATGGTCGGCATCTCTCCTGGCGCAGTCGCCTGGCGCGCATGGTCTTCTGTTTGATCCATCAGGTTCAGCGGTCTCCGCATTAACGAAGCGCTTTGCTTCCAATGGATGCCTGAAGATCATCGGGAAGGCTGTCAGCGACAGCATTGGAGAGATGGAATTCTATGAAGAGCCGGCAGCCGGAGAGACTTCATCCCTAATTAGGGCCGTATCAAACAACGCTTTAGCGCGAAAGGTTGAGATCACAACCCTTGATGCTGAATTGGCACAGGCAGGATGGGATGAGATAGATTACCTGAAAATTGATGCCGAAGGATTCGATTTCTATGTCTTGCGAGGAGCCAAAGATTTATTCAACAATCGCCGGATTCGCTTTGGCCAATTTGAATATGGAGAGGGCTGGCGCTATGCCGGATCGACTTTAAGACACGCTCATGATTGGTTGGGGAATTTAGGATACAGTACCTATCTCATTAACAAAACCGGCATCAGCGCAGCCAATCCGGACAGGTTTCGAGAATACTTTCGATACTCAAATTATGTGTTTGTAAGAAGCGACTTGAAGGGACAATTTGAGTCCATGGTATCGGCTGCTTTCAACAGTGTACCAGCAAGATTGTTAGTGTAGCGCAACGGGGAGAGGGAGATATCTGCCGGTCGCAGTAGTCTACTAAAACAGTAACGGGTTCGTTGCGACAGTCCACTAGAATAAGAGAAGGAATGAAAAGCCGCTTTCTCGCCCTGCTGTTTCTGTTGTGCCTGCCTTTGCATCTCCACGCGGTTGAATTGAAGATCTCAGCGCAGGCCCTGGAGCATACGCTGAAGGTGCAGCTTTTTAACGGGCCGAACGGGCGCTATTACATCAAGGGTGGCAGCAACTCTGCCTGTTATGTCTATGCTGATTCGCCGAAGGTCTCATTTTCCGGGGACCGCATCGTTGTTCATGTCCATACCAGCGCGAGGTTGGGGACACATCTGCGGGGCGCGTGCATTGGCTTCGGGCTTTCTCCTGATGCGGATGTTTCGCTGCTGCCGGATGCGGAGGGGGAGACGATTGGCTTTCGTGATGCGCGGATTGAGCGCCTGAGTGAGTCGCGTGAATTGAATTTTGTGCTCATGCCATTTCTCAGCCACAAAGTGCCATCGAGTATGAAGGTGAACGCTGCGGACTTACTGCGAAAAGTCCTGGCGCAGTCCTTGCAAAGCACGGGATACGACCTGAAGCTCGACCGTCTGAAGATCCACTCCATGCAGGTAGAAGGAGATGCGCTGGTGGTGGATGTGGATGGTGACCTGAGTGTGAATTGATTCGCTCCAATGAATGGCCCTGATAGGCCTTCTTGCTACCTGCTATTAAATGTGACATTGTTGCCTGCCGTGGAACAGCTAGAGCTGTTGCGCGAGAAGAAGATATCGGCACCTGGGCTTGCTGAAGAACATATTCGCCAGATTGAACGGCACAATCCTGCTCTGAATGCTTTTGCGGAGCTGAGCGGCCCTAGCGCTCCGGTGCGCTATCTGGATGCGATGCGGTGCTGGCGGCTGCGGTGGAACGCGAGTTTGGGTAAGAGGTCTCTGCGATGCGCAGGTGACAGGGAGTCGCGAACATTTCAGAGGAGGAACCCCACCCTTCACTTGTTGAAAGGGTGGGTATGGTGGAAAGGCGTCCGTTATTCCGCGGATGGCCCTGAAGCGGCTGCTTCATCCTTCGGGTTTACAAGGTCGCGCAATTCTTTGCTGGGTTTGAAATAAGGGACACGTTTGGCGGGGACTTCCACTTTGGCCCCGGTTTTGGGGTTGCGCCCGGTACGCGGCTTGCGCTGGCGGATGCGGAAACTGCCAAATCCGCGTATTTCGATTTTGTCTCCCGCTCTGAGCGCCTGAATCACGGACTCAAAAATTGTGTCTACAATGACCTCACCGTCCCGCCGCGTCAGATCGCCTAGCTGGGTCACTTCCTCCACCAAATCTGCTTTCGTCATGGCCAGTCTCGCTCCAAAGAAATAGAGTACGCCTGTTAACTATAATAGATGCAACAAATTTACCCCTATTTCCAAAGAAAATAGAAGCCTGCATTTTTTTCAAGCAACTTTTCCGGGTTGGGCCAGAGGTCGCTTGCATCCGTAGTGATCAGGTCGAGCAGAGAAGGGCCTCTTTTCGGGGGTTTTACCACATTTGGCTCGCCGGAAATGCCCACCTGCCTAGCTGTATCGAGCAAGGCGTCGCGAAAGCCACCTTGTTTATCAATCAGATGCAGGGGGAGGGCCTGCTGGCCGGTCCACACCTGTCCGGTAGCGAGGGGGGTAAGAGTGGCTTCAGGAATGCCACGTCCCTGGGAGACATCGTGGATGAACTGGGCATGCATATTGTCGAGCAAACCCTGGAAATAAGCGCGTTCTTCCGGGGTCATTTCACGGACAGGGGAGCCGGCGTCTTTGAGTGATCCGGCCTTCATGATGACGGGCCTCATTTTGGCCCATTTCAGCAGGTCGCCGTAGTTGGTCCATTCCATGATGACGCCGATGGAACCGACGATGCTGGCGTCATTCGCATAGATTTTGTTTGCGCCGGAGGCGATGTAGTAGGCCCCGCTGGCGCCCATGCTTTCAATGGAAGCGACGACGGGCTTCTTCTTTTCATTGCGAATGTGGAGGACCTCGTTGTAAATCTCCTGCGATGCGGCGGCGCCTCCGCCGGGGGAATTGATGTGCAGGATGATGGCCTTGATGGAGTCGTCTTGATCGAACTTGCGCAACTGGTCCACAGTTTTGTCGGCAGAGACGATGACCCCATTAATATCAATGACACCGATGCTGTTATCGGAAAAGCTGGTGTCTCCTCCGACTGCTTTCACGGCAGCATAGCCGAGCAGCCCGACCACAATGATAAAGGCAACAAACAGTCCGCCACCAACGAGAAACCAGAACCAACCGGAACGGCGTTTATCTTCGCTCATAGGGGCGAGTGTAGCACTTACTGGCAGTCGCGGCAGTCTAAGAAAGATTTCTCAAATAATTTATGATTTCGGGGCTGGTCCAATCCTGGGGGCCGATGAACTTCCGGCGGATTATGCCATGGGAATCAATGATGTACGTCTCGGGCGGGCGGGTCGTACCAAAGGCGAGATTGCTGCGCTGCGATTCGTCGTGGATGGTCTGAAACTGTACGTGGTGGTCGGTGAGGAACTGATGGTAGGAAGCGAGGTCGTCGTTGAAGTTTACGCCGAGGACCACGATCTGGGGCATCTGCTTTTGCAGAGCATTCAATGAGGGCAGTTCTTCAATACAAGGCGCGCACCAGGAGGCCCAGAAATTGAGGACGACGATTTTGCCGCGGTAATCGCTGAGATGGATGGTTTGCGGGCCGTCGGTGATGGTGAAGTCGGGAGCGCTGGTTGCGAGCTGAGAAGGATGGGAGCCGCGGTCGCAGCCAGTCGGGATCGTCAGGAGCAGACACAGAAATATCCATGTGCGAGGACTGTTCAAGGCATGGAGCATCTGCTGAAAACGTGACTGGCTTTGCACATTTCTATAATAAATACGGGAGCGTACTTGGAACTTACGGTTATTGTCCCTGCGCGAAATGAAGAAGATTGTCTGGGCGCGTGCCTGGATTCGCTGGTGCCGCAATCTGAAGAAGGCTGGATGCTGGGCCGCGACTGGGAGCTTCTGGTGGTGGACGACCACTCGACTGACAGGACACGGGAGATTGCGACAGGTCATAGCGGCGTTACGGTGCTGAGTGCTCCCACACCGGAAAAGGGGTGGACGGGCAAGGCGAACGCCGTCTGGGCGGCGGCGAGAGAAGCGCAAGGGAAGTGGCTGCTGTTTACGGATGCTGATACGGTCCACGAGCCGGGCGACCTGCGACGCGCTCTGCATGAGGCGGAAAAGCATGAAGTGGCGATGCTTTCCTATTCGCCACGGCAGATTGTTACCGGCTTCTGGCAGAGGGCGCTGATGCCGCTGGTCTTCAGTGAGCTGGCGCTGGCATATCCTCCGGCGAAGGTGTCTGATCCGGAATCGAGAGTGGCGGCGGCGAATGGGCAGTTTCTACTGGTGCGGCGCGACGCTTATTTCCAGATTGGCGGTCATGAGGCAGTGGCGAAGTCCATTCTGGAAGACGTGGACCTTGCCTATACGGTGAAACGGCGCAAGCTGGGGCTGCGCTTCCGCTATGCTCCTGACGCGTTGAGCACGCGAATGTACCGCAGCTTTGGGCAGATGTGCGAGGGCTGGAGGAAAAATCTGGCGCTGCTGTTCAGCAACACGCTAACGACGGCGGCCTGGAAGGTGCTGGATGTGCTGTTGCTGTGTGGACTACCGGTGCTGGCGTGGTATTTCCGCTGGCCACTGAGTCCTGCAATGCCGTGGTTGACCGCGCGATTGCTGATTCTGTTGATATGGCTACGGACGCTGGTGCGCTTTTACCGGCGTGTGATGAAGTCGAATTTTCCACTGGGCGATTGTCTGCTGAGTGTGTTTGCGCTGCCGTTGTTTATCTGGCTGCTGTGGCGGAGCTGGTTCGACCATTATGTAACGAAACGCGTAGTCTGGAAGGGCAGAGAGTATGCGGGCGGAACCTGGTAAGAAGCGATGTCTGGCCTTGGACTCTGCTGTGGACGACAGATTTGGGATGCTGAATCAACGATGATTTTACTGACCAGAAAAGCTGAATTTTCCGCATCGCATTACTACTGGAACGACGCGTGGTCTGCGGAAGAGAATGAGCGCGTATTTGGAAAGTGCGCCAACAGGAACGGCCATGGGCATAACTACACACTGGAGGTCACGGTGGCCGGAGATGTGGACGGGAGCACGGGCTTTGTTGTGGACCTGAAGCAGCTGAAGGACGTGATGGAGCGCGAAGTGGTGAGCGTTTATGACCATCGGCACCTGAACAAAGAAGTTCCCGAGTTTGCCAGGGCCATTCCTACGACCGAGAACATTGCCATTGCAGTGTGGAAGCGGCTGGAGGGGAAGATTCCCGGGGCGAGGCTGCACAGGGTGCGCGTGTATGAGATGCCGGACCTTTTTGCCGACTACTATGGTGAGCCATGAGGGCGTATTTTTCACGGCGCTACCGATTGAGCGCATCGCATCGGCTGCATTCTAATGGATTGAGCGCGGAAGAGAACCAGGCCATCTACGGCAAGTGCAATAACCCGCATGGGCATGGGCACAATTATGTGATTGAAGTGACGGTAGGCGGGCAGGTAGCAGCGGAAACAGGGATGGTGTGCAATCTAGTGGACCTGGATGAGTGCGTGAAGAGGGAAGTAGTCGGGCGCTTTGACCATGCCAATCTGAATTTCGACCCTCTTTTTCAGGAGCGCGTGCCAACTACGGAGAATCTATGTATGGAGGTATACCGCTTGCTGAAGGCCGCGTTCGATGAAGCAGAGGTGGTGCGCGTTCGGATTGAGGAAACCAGCAATAACTTCTTTGAGTATCCAGTGGACGGGCGCAGAGCGAGACAAGGAAGAGAACAGACATGGCAAAACCGGCAGTGATTCGCAAGTCGATGGAAGCGGGCCTTGAAAACATATCTACACGGGACATATACCGGGAAATTCTGCGCCGTTTTGATGAAGACCCCACTCGCGACGGGCTGCTGCGCACGCCGGAGCGCGTAGAGCGGGCACTGACGTTTCTGACGAAGGGTTACCGGGAGAACCCTACGGAGATCCTGCGCGGAGCGCTTTTCGATGTGGATTACGACGAGATGGTGATCGTGAAGGACATTGAGATGTTCTCCCTCTGCGAGCACCATATGCTTCCGTTCTTCGGGAAGGTCCATGTTGCTTATATTCCGAATGGCAAGGTCATCGGGTTGAGCAAGATCCCACGTCTTGTCGAGGTGTTTGGCCGGCGTTTGCAGGTGCAGGAACGCATGACACGCCAGATTGCTGATGCCATTCAGGAAACCATTCAACCGCAGGGTGTGGGCGTGGTGATTGAGGCGCGGCATCTTTGCATGATGATGCGCGGAGTGGAGAAGCAGCACTCCTCGACGGTGACCTCGGCCATGGTTGGAGTCTTCCAGAAGCAGAATACGCGCAATGAGTTTCTGACGCTGGTGCGCGAGCGCACGCAGAACGGGTTCTGAATTCCACAGGGCGCGGACAGCTGGACAGCTATAGTAATCAGGTGAACGGGCTGTTGATTGTAGACAAGTCTACGGGTATGACATCGCATGATGTTGTGGCCCGCGTGCGCCGCGCTACGGGTGAACGCTCGATTGGCCATCTGGGGACGCTGGATCCGATGGCCACGGGGGTGCTTCCGCTTCTGCTGGGGAAATTTACCCGGCTGGCGCAATTCTTTGGCCCTTTAAAAAAGACTTATACCGGCACGATTCGGTTTGGATTTGCGACAGACACCTATGACGCAGAAGGTCAGCCGGCTGGCGGTGCCGTTGATGTTTTCCTCACGCTCGATCAGGTGCGGTCTGCTGCTTCGCGTTTCCAGGGGGAAGTCGAACAGATGCCGCCTCCGTTTTCGGCCAAAAAGATTGCGGGAAAGCCTGCGTACAAACTGGCGCGCGCCGGAGAAGAGCCAAAGCTCAAGCCGGTCCCGATTACGATCCACAGATTTGAAATCACTTCGTTCGAAGGGGACATTGCGGCATTTCTCATGACGGTTTCTTCAGGCGGATACGTGCGGAGTGTGGCCCACGAACTTGGGCGGGCGCTGGGCTGCGGGGGGCATCTGGCCAGTCTGCGCCGCATTGCGGCAGGGCCGTTCGAGATAGAGAATGCCATCGGGCTTGCAGAAGCAGAGGCACTGGCGGCCAAGGGGGCGCTGAGCGAAAGAATGCCTCATCCGAGGACGCTTCTGCCAGATTTACCCTCCGTTACGGCTGATGTTTTTTCCGCGAGCAGGATTCGGAATGGGGTAGCGGTGAATCTTCCTGAGTTTTCACAATCCGCACTGGTGAAGGTATTTGAGGGACAGACGAGGCTGATTGCGATCGGGCGCCGGATTGCGGGAACGCTGTTTCAGCCGATTGTCGTGCTGGGGTGATGATCTTTACCCATGGCCGTCTTCTGCGCTGCCAAGTCACGCCAGATTACAGCTGTCTGAAAGGCGTTGTTCGTCTTACAAAATCAGAGTGGCCTGAAACTCACGTGGATGGTTGACGTGAATGGTATTATGCTCTCCGAACAAGGAAAGGACTGCGAGACAGTCGCATAAATTAAATCCTGAATTCAGAAGGCCACTGGCAGTGTCTCCTGGATTGGATGGCGCTGTCTGCACACTCCCTCGGCTGCTCTCAAAAGTCCTGGAAGGGGCGTTGGGCCATGCGGTTTCATCTATGCGTCCGGGCGTTTGTCACGCTTTTTGTGTCCCTGTGCTGCTACGCGTCCGCGCAGCAGGTTTCCACCACACCTAATCCTGAGACGGAGCCGGCGAGCAAAACGTTAGCGGCCCCTCCGGGCGATGTGATTACCATTCCCGGGCCATTGCGCTCGTTCCTGCGAATGGCAGGCATCAGCCAGAAGATACAGCCTGAGGATGTAGTGCCGCTGCTGGCGCGAAATGTATACCTGCGGGGCCATGAAGATGGCGCGGAAACGGAGTTTCTGCGCCTGCTTGACCGTTATGTGCACCAGGCAAGGGAACTGGAGGCGATGGCAGGGCCGGATGGCACGATCCATATGGCGAACTGCGACCAGGCAAGAGAGTTGCTGCAGGTGCTTGGGTATCAGCTCCATGGCAGTTGCGGCCAGAAGAGCGCGTACCTGATGACGGCGAATCCGGAGCGCGCGTTTCTTACGATTGATTCCGGCTTTCCATTGACGCAACTGGAGCAGGACCTGCAGCAGGACAAGCCGTTTTTCTACGCGTATCCGGTAAGTCGAGTGCCGGTACTTTTCCATGAGAGCGACTGGGCGGGCATCAGTGCGTGGCGAAAGAAGGGCATGACGGACCTGCTGGATGTGCTGATTCATGATCCGGACGTGGCGCGACTCTATTCGGCACTGGCGAAGAATGACGCTGAGACACGGGAGGCACTGCGGCATTCGCCGGGATTGAAGCGGCTGCTTCCTTACGCGGCAGTGCTTGATTTTTATGGCAGCCAGATTGCGATCCGCGGTGGGCGCGTGTTGGTCCCCGGAGGCACCAGCGCGGAACAGGGATGGAAAGAGCTGGTGGGTGCAAGTCCGCATTCGCCGGGAGATTTCGTCAGCCATCTGGTAGCGCGTGATAAGGGCTGGCTGGCGGTTTACTTTGATGTTCTGTCGCGTGTGGATGCAGGGCAGCAGGCGCGGCTTACAGAGCCTGCGCGGCTGAAACACCTGTATGAAGCCTATCGTTCACTTGGTCCTGACCCTGCGGCCACGAGAGGTGTTTTCAGAAAAGGCCCAGAGTTGCTGATTCTGTATAGCCAACTGAGGTGGGACCAGAATGGACAGCCGTATGTTCCGGGAAATTTGCAGATCTGGCAGGAGATTCTGAACCAGCGAGACGAAACGAAGTTTGTCCGTGACTGGGCGCACCGGTCGCGCGGCTGGAACAGCCCGGAGCAACTGCTGGAAGGGCTGGTTGCTTTTTCGCGTGTGGAAACGGACAGAGGACCGGTGCAGATTTATCTGACGCTGTCGCAGATTGATGCGGGACGGGGACAGGACAAGCGTCTCTCGGACGGCGCGGTGCGGCTGATTGCGAACAAGTATTCGCAGTTCAAGAGCTGGTACCCGGTTTTCTCGGAATTTCCGGAACTGGATGATACCTCTATTTTCAACTTCGTGAATGTAGCAGAGACGATTGATAAGATATCGAATCCCTCGCTGCGTGCGAATACGCTGGGCGCGTTCCAGGCCAATGTAGGGCTCTGGCAGATCATGGCACGGCAGGGAGAGATTCCTGCGGCGAAGATGAGCGCGTCGTGGCAGAGCGTGGTCGGGCCGTTTGCGAAGATATCCAGCTCACCGCAGCTTTTTGATGCGGCGCGTAATTCGCTGAACGGGCTGATGCTGGCGGCCACGGGAAATGCGGAGTACTCGCAGAACGATGTGATTGCGTTGCTGGCAGGTCCGCAGCAAGAGACGCCGGATGCTCGGCGTGTGCGCGACGACATGGCGGCGAAGGTGAATGCCGTGCTGGATGACCAGCGTCTGGCTTCACTGGACACCCTGTTCGCGCTGGGCGATGGCCTGCACCAGATGGCGCAGGGGAAGGGCGACAGCGAGCGGATGCTGGCGCTGGCGAACCAGCTGAAAGATTTTGAACTGCCGCGACCTATCTTTACCAAGAGTGAAAAGGTGGAGTGGTCTCCGGTGGTGTACAGCAGCCGTCACGCGGAGCTGCAGGCCAAGACAGACCTGGCGAAACTGATCAAGGCGTCACCTTCTCCGGCGCAACTGGAAGCGGCGCGGGGACAGCTTGCTCCATTCCTGCGAGACACGCTGGTGGGCCTGAACTATGCCTACTATGAGCCGCCGGGCGCGCAGATCCTGCACAATAACCCTCTGTTCGTGCGGTCGCATGATTTTGCCGGAATCACGATTATTGGCGCAGACCAGCTGTGGGGACCTCCGGACCTGATTGGCGTAGGGACGCCTGCGGGCGGAGGGGCCTATCTGATGGGGTCGCTGGCTGACCTGCCTTATGCGCTGGCGACGGTGGAAGAAGACTTTATCTCGCCGGAAAATGTGCAGGCGCTGATCTGGAAGGAAATGGTGCCGAATCTGCTGGTGGATGCAACATTGTCGCGCTGGTGGAGAGTGAGTCCGCGTGAGCTGCATGCGGTTGCGCTTTACCAGGAAGCGGGCGAAGAGATCCTGCGGGCTGCGGCATCGAATCCATCGCTTCGCGCCAAGGTGGTCGAGGTGCTGTCGGAGAGGATGTCGCCACAGCGTGTATGGCAGGTAGAGCAGGCATTACAGCGTCCCGAAGCTCTGGACGCGTTGCGGCCTCCGATACTGCCGGCAGATGATTTTTACCTGGCTGCCGGATTTATGAAGAAATTTCCCGCAGACGGGGCCGCTACAGGGCCGGTCAGCCAGGAGCTGGCTGCGCTTTGCCAGAAAGACCCGGCAGATACGAACCTCGAGAAGATTTCAAAAGACTTCGGAGTGCCTCACCCTACACTGACAGGGAATTACAGGCGCGAACTGCTGAATGAAAAACCGTTTCCAGTGTTCGGAGGCTATTCTTACCGCCTGTTTGGAGAGTCGTGGGAGTCAAGCAATTTGTACTGGGCACGGCTCGCAGATGAGGCGGGTTACTCTCCGGCAATGCTGAATGAACTAGTGCCCGATCTGACGAGCCATATGGTGGCAAAGATATTTGCCACAGATCTGGACGACTGGCCGGCAGTGGCGCGTGCGATGCAGGAAGCTGGCGCTGAGTTCAGGCTGAAGAAAAACAATGCGGTGCAAGTAGCGAACGTGAATTCTACCCACTAGGAATGCGGCGACAGGTGCTCTATGAAAATGAAAGGACTTCTCTCTCTGGGTTTGCTTTCAGTCCTCTTTCTGGGCAGCAGAACGAGCGGAAACTTTGTTGCTGCACAGGAAGACCCGTCACACATTCTGGTAAATGTTGTGCTGGTGCAGCTGAATGTGGCGGTAACGGACCGCAAGGGGCACTACGTTACCGGGCTGCGTCCGGAAAATTTTCAGGTGCTTGAAGACAAGATTCCTGAACGGATTGCGACATTTGAAGAAGGTAACGGGCCGGTGGTGAAGGTGAACAATGCTCCTCCGCCAGCGAACAGCCTTGTGGCGCAAAGCAACCATGCTGATCCTTCCGCTGGAACGACGGCGATGAAGTTTACTGACAGCGCAATCAGCGGCGCTCCTGTGAGTTCTCTGGCGGGGGCGAATGTCTTTATTCTTTTCGATACCAGCAACTACATGTACCGCGGGTTTGTATTTGCGCAGGATGCGATTGCCAACTTTATCCGGTCGCTTGAGGGCGTGGACAAGGTAGCGTTTTACTCCTACAGCCGCGACCTGTCGCGGTCGACGATGCTTACGTCGGACCGCGGGGCCATCATGCAGGGGGTGCGCAGTACGGTGGCTGGAGATGATGCCGCGCTTTATAACTCTCTGCTGCTGACGGTGAAGGACACGGTCCCGCTGCGCGGGAGAAAGGCGATCGTGGTCTTTTCCAATGGGCCGGACAATGCCAGCTCAGTTCCTCCGGAGGACGTGGCGGAACTGGCGCAGTCCACGGGAACGATCATCTACATGGTCAGCACAGCGCAGGCACAGAATGATCCTGTTTCGACAGCCGTCTTTGAACGGATGAGCAAGGCGACGGGTGGCAAGGCCTACTTTGCCAGGAACTGGGAAGATGAGAAGCGGGCGTTTGGCTCCATTCGCGAAGACCTGGCGCATCTGTATTCGATCAGCTACTATCCGCAGCCGAATTCCAATCGGGGGTGGCGTTCGATTTCAGTGAAACTGGTGGGCAAAGGGATGGACAAGTACCGCGTTCGAACCCGTGACGGATATCGACTGCGGCAACAGGTTCAGTGATTCGCGCTCTTTCTTGATTTTGTAAAGTTTACTGCTTCTGGAACGAATCTTTTCGCTGGCGGTTGAAGGGGATGGGCTTGCCTTCTTCTGCACCGGGGCCAAGGCGGGCTTCGCTGTCGCGGGCTGGCTGAAGCCCGTTGGCGCCAGCGGCGGTGGGTGAGCCGGGGACGGGAGGCTGTCCTGTGGCAGGAGCGGCATTCGCCATCTGCGGTTTTCCGGTGGTGGTCTCATCCGATACGGCCTGCCATGTGGCATGGAACTTGTGGGTACGTCCTGTTTCGCAGCCTGTGACGAAGAGAAGCGTTGCGGCGGCCAGCATGGTTGCGTGGGCGAGAGAGAACTTCATCAGATGTCCTTTCCTGCGTTCATTTTTTTCGGCGCAAACAGTGTACCCGTTCAAATCGTTTCTGTGGAGTGCCTATCTCAACGCTTCTCGAAGCGGAACGGCATATTTTTCGGGCAGGGGACGCTTCTGCATTGTTCCATCCACGACGACGTGGGTCGTTTCGGCCTCAGCCAGGAGTTGCTTGCCGCCCGGTGAATCGCGGAGCAGGCGGTAGGCGAATTTCACAACGCTGGAGCGAAAGGCCGAGAGGCGCGTTTCAATTGTGAGCAGCTCATCGTAACGGGCCGGGGCCTTGTAGCGGCAGGTGGCTTCGATGACTGGCAGATGGCAGTCGTCCGCGATTTCCATTTGCTTGTATTCGAAGCCGAGCTGGCGCAGGAACTCGACGCGGCCCATCTCAAACCAGACGAAATAATTTGCGTGATAGACGACGCCCATCTGGTCGGTTTCGGCATAACGCACACGGACAGTGATGGTGGTTTGTGGCATGAGTGTTCTGCAATGGTGCGCGACATCCGGGGCCGAAGCCCCTGTTTTATGGTTCTGTTTCCACCGGCCTAAAGGCCGATGCTTCTACCGAATTTAGAGTTTTTCCGTTTAACTGCGCCTTCCGGCCACTTCTTTGTAGACTTCGATGTATTCCTGCGCGGGCCTGGTCCAGGAGAAATCCTGCTTCATACCGTTGCGCATGAGGTCGAGCCACGCGTCCTTGTCCTGGAAGGTGGTGAGGGCGCGCTGGACGGCATTGAAGTAATCGTCTGCGTAGTAATTCTGGAATTTGAAGCCTGTTCCAGTGTGCCTTTCCGGGTCCCACTCTTCGATGGTGTCGTCGAGTCCGCCGGTGGCGCGGACGACGGGGACGGTACCGTATTTCAGGCTGTAAATCTGATTGAGGCCGCAGGGTTCGTAGCGCGAGGGCATGAGGTAGATGTCCGATCCGGCCTCGATTTTGTGTGCAAGGATTTCGTCGTAAGTGATGCGGACGGAGACCTTTTCCGGGAAGCGCTCGTGCAGGGTGCGGAAGAGATTTTCGTAATATGGTTCTCCGGTGCCGAGTACGACGAGGAAGATGTTTTCAAAGGTCAGGCGTTCGATGATCTGCGCTGTGAGGTCAAAGCCTTTCTGCGTAGCGAGGCGGGAGACGATACCGAGCACGGCCGTGTCTTCATGCAGTTGGGGTGCGCCGAAGGCGTGGAGCAGGTCGCGCCTGCACTCGGCCTTGCCGCTCAGGTCGTCTGCTGAGTAGTGCGCGGCGATTTTGCCGTCGGTGGCCGGGTCCCACTTGGTGTAGTCCACTCCGTTGAGGATGCCGCGCAGGTCAGAGGCGCGGCGGCTGAGAAGGCCTTCAAGACCGTGGCCAAATTCCGGGGTCTGGATTTCCTCAGCGTACTTGTGGCTCACGGTGGTGATCATGTCGGCGTAGGCGATTCCGCCTTTGAGGAAATTGAAAGAGTCAAAGAATTCGACCTTCTCTGGAGTGAAGATGTCCCACGGCAGGAGGAGGCGCTCGACGGTGACGGGCGGAAAGAGACCGTGATAACCCGCGTTGTGGATGGTGAGCACGGTCCCGATGTTGCGCAGGACCGGGTCGAAGTAATACACAGTGCGCAGATACACGGGAAGCAGGGACGTCTGCCAGTCGTGCACGTGGAAGATGTCTGGCACGCCGAGTTGCTTGCTGGCCTCAAGCACAGCGCGGCAGAAGAGGCCGAAGCGCTCCCAGTTGTCAGCGTAGTCGCCGGCGGGAGTGGCGTAGGGCGCTTCGCGGTCGAACAGCTCAGGACAATCTATGAAATAGAACTGCACGCCATCGCGTTCTCCGCCGTCCACCACGGCGGCAAAACGGTTGTAATACTGAAATGGAATAGTGATGCTGGAGATGACGATTTTCTTTTCAGGAACGTGGTCGCGCACCTGGCGGTAAAAAGGCAGATAGACGGTGACCTGGTGGTCCTGTTTTGCGATTTCGCGCGGTAGGGAGCCGATGACGTCGGCAAGCCCTCCGGTCTTGATGAAGGGCAGGCATTCTGACGCGGCAAAGACGATGTGCATGGGTGCGGCGGTCTCCTTCTTTGTATGAAAGAAGTCTAAACTCATCGATACAGCAACTTAGATAAGATGCCTCAGAAAGCAAAATTAGGACAGAATTTTCTCGCTGACGCCAACGCCAGAAGACGCATTGTGGAGGCGCTGGGCGATATCTCTGCAACGACCGTAGCAGAGATTGGGCCTGGCAAAGCAGCCATTACGGAGATCCTGGCGCAGCGGGCAGGCGAGCTGGTTGCGGTGGAACTGGATCCCGAGCTGGCAGCGGCCCTGCGGGAGCGCTTTTCTACCCAGGCGAATGTGCGCATTGTGGAGCAGGACATTCTCACTGTGGATTTGTCTGCACTGCGCAGCGGCGAGAGCAAGCTCATGGTGGTGGGAAACCTGCCGTATTACATCACGTCTGACATTCTGCTGCATCTGTTTCGGCATCACGAGGCGATTTCACGTGCGGTGGTGATGATGCAGCGGGAGGTGGCGGAGCGTGTAGCGGCCGCTCCTGGAATGCGCGACTATGGGTTGCTTTCTGCCACGACGCAGATGTATGCGCAGGTGGAGCGGCTGATGACGCTGCCGCCCGGGGCCTTCTCGCCGCCTCCGCAGGTGCATTCGAGCGTATTGCGGCTGACGTTTGCTCCGCGATTTAAAGAGCTTGGCGTGGAAGCGGAGGGGTTCATTGCGTTTTTGCGGAAGGCCTTTGCACAGAAGCGCAAGACGCTGCTGAACAATCTTCGGGCCGCGGGGTACGGTGTGGCAGAGATTGCCGGTGCTGCTGACGGAGCAGGAGTTTCTGTTCAGGCGCGGGCCGAGGCAGTTTCGCTGGAGCAGATGGCGAGTTTGTATCGGGGACTGACTCTTAGCGTTTAATGTGGCGCGAGGTTACTGCCTCCGCTACGGCGGAGTGGATGGCCGCCCAGAGCTCCTTGAGGCCTGCGCCGGTTTTGGAGGAGCACAGAAGCAGGTCTTCAACGTGCAATCCTGCGCGTAAAGCTGAGATGGCTTTGACGCGGCCGTTTCCTGAGAGGCGGTCGGATTTGGTCCCGACGATGAGGGGCCGGCGGCCGGTGTTTTTTAAGAAGGCGATGAGCTGGGCATCGCTGCTCTGTGGAGGGATGTTGCTGTCCACCAGGCAGAGGCATAGCGAGAGGGTGGGGCGCTCGGCGAGATAAGGCTCGATGAAGCTGGGCCATTCGGCGGAGACAGATTTGGAAATTTTCGCGTAGCCGTAGCCAGGCAGATCAGCAAAATACATCTGCGGCTGCTGCCGCTGGGGCGAGTCGGTGATGGAAAAGAAGTTGATGGCGCGTGTGCGTCCGGGCGTGGATGAAACGTGGGCCAGCCTGGCCCCGAGCAGAGCATTCAGCAGGCTCGATTTGCCGACATTGGAGCGCCCGAGGAAAGCGATCTCAGGAACAGTGGGTTGAGGAAAGTGCTCAGGAGCAGTGGCCGAGAGCACGAATCTGGCATGGATGCGGTTCATGGGCAAAAGAAAAGTATAGAGGACAGGCCCAGGCCCGGGCGCAGGGGCAGGCTTCAGGGCCCGGCGTTTCTTCCCTCTGCTTCGCCTGGGTCGCAAGCGATCATTGGGGAGCGAAACAGGCCGCGAGATTTCTCGCATGCGCAGGAAGGCACGCAAAGCGCAGATGTGGCTGGACGGCGAGTCTCCCCTGATATCTTGGTGAGAGATGAATTATCAGAAGCGTTTACGCGCATTGCGCCGGAAAATGCGGGAACAGAAGATTGAGGCTGTTCTGGTGACACATCTGCCGGATGTGCGCTATCTGTGCGGCTTTACCGGATCCAACGCCGCGCTTGCAGTGACGGGAAAGCGTGCGGCCATGTTTACCGATGGGCGCTACACGGCGCAGGCGCGGCTGGAGACGCAGGGCGCACGCGTGGTAGTTCAAAAAAAATCTGCGCTGCGCGAGGCGTGTACGTGGCTGCAATCCTCCGGGATGAAGAAGGCGTGGTTTGATCCTGCCTCCACTACGGTCTCATCGCTGGATCTTATGCGCAAAGCGATTGTCCGGCGCCGGCAACAGACATTCTTTCAGCCGTTGGAGAGGCGGCCGATCGCAGAGCTGCGCATGGTAAAAGATGCGGACGAGCTGGCGCTGATGGAAAAAGCTGCGCTGCTGGGATGCCAGCTTTTTGAGTCGGTCCTGCCGCACATGGAGCCGGGCGTGCCAGAGGTGGAGATTGCCGCGACGCTCGAGTTCTTTGCGCGCAATCTGGGGGCGGAGGGCATGTCATTCGAGACGATCGTTGCTTCAGGCAAGCGGTCGGCACTGCCGCATGGACGCGCAACGAGTGAGAAGCTACCCCGCAATGGCTTCATAATGTTGGACTTCGGTGTTATTCACAATGGTTATTGCTCGGACATGACGCGGACCGTGTATCTGGGCAAGCCGGGAAGAAAAGAGCTGGAAGCCTATGAGGCCGTGCTTGCGGCGCAAGAGGCGGCAGTAGCTGCTGTGGCCCCAGGCGCGACCTGCGGCCAGGTTGATGAGGCTGCGCGGAAGGTGCTGCGCAAAGCAGGGCTGGCGAAGTACTTTACCCACTCGACAGGGCACGGCGTTGGGATTGAGATCCATGAGTCTCCGCGGGTGGCAGCAAAGCAGGAGCAGGTGCTGGAGCCGGGCATGGTGATTACCATCGAGCCGGGTATTTATATTGAAGGAGAGTTCGGCATTCGCATTGAGGACATGGTGGCCGTGACAGAAAACGGCGCGAGAGTCCTGACACCCACTCCGAAGGCGATGATTCGTTTATGATGCACTGAGGCAAGTGAGAAGAACAAAGATGAATGCAGACGAGATGAAAGAGCTGAAGGAACTGATTGAGTTCCTGAAGGAAAGTAAGATCGGCGAATTTGATCTGGAGCGCGGTGACCTGAAGGTGCGCATCAAGTTCGCTCAGGAAGGCGCTCCTGCCAACCTGGCAGGACTGGTTGCGGCACCTGCTGTGGTCCCGACCACGCTGCCTACAGTCCACGCGGCAGCGTCTGCTGCTCCCACACCGGCGCCGACGGCCACAGAGAGCGAAGATGCTTCGCTGCACATTGTGAAGTCGCCCATTGTGGGCACGTTCTACGAATCGCCATCGCCGGGAGCTTCTGCCTTTGCCAAGGTCGGCGACGTGGTTGAGAAAGGGCAGGTGCTCTGCATTATCGAAGCCATGAAGCTGATGAATGAGATTGAATCCGATGCCGCGGGCGAAATTGTAAAGCGCCTGGTAGAAAACGGACAGCCCGTGGAGTATGGACAGCCGTTATTTGCTCTGAAGCCGCGGTAACTATCGAACAACAATCTAATACGAGCACGGATTCTTTATGTTTCGGAAAGTTCTTATCGCCAATCGAGGCGAGATTGCGCTGCGAGTGATTTGTGCCTGCAAGGAGCTGGGCATTCGCACCGTTGCCATCTATAGCGAAGCCGACCGCAATTCTCTACACGTGCGTTTTGCCGATGAGGCCATCTGCATTGGGCCGCCGCGCTCGGCAGAGAGCTACCTTCACGTTCCGGCGGTCATCAGCGCAGCAGAAATTGCGGACGTGGATGCGATCCATCCGGGCTATGGGCTTTTGAGCGAGAATGCGAATTTTGCCGAGGTATGCCGCGCGTCGAACATCAAATTCATCGGGCCTCCGCCGGAGGTGACCCGCCTGATGGGCGAGAAGGAGAAAGCCCGCCAGGCGATGAAGAGGGCCAAGGTGCCCATTCTTCCCGGATCGGATGGTGTGATTCAAACGGCAGAAGAGGCGCTGGAATGGGCGAAGTCGGTAGGCTTTCCGGTGATTCTGAAGGCTTCGGCTGGCGGCGGTGGGCGCGGAATGCGTGTGGTGCGCTCGGCGGAAGAACTACCGGGACTCTTTCATGCCGCACACACCGAGGCGACGAATGCGTTTGGCAACGGCGACCTCTACATGGAGAAGTTCATCGAGCGCCCGCGCCACATTGAGTTCCAGGTGCTGGCCGATGAGCATGGCAATGTGATGTCGCTGGGCGAGCGTGAATGTTCGATTCAGCGCCGCCATCAGAAGCTGATAGAAGAAGCTCCTTCTTTGCAGGTGAACCAGAAGCTGCGCGAGGAGATTGGCAAGACACTGAAGAGATCGCTTGAAGCTGTCGGCTACCAGAATGCGGGGACGATCGAGTTTCTGATGGATGAGGATGGGAAACTTTACTTCATCGAAATGAACACGCGCATCCAGGTGGAGCATCCGGTGACGGAGATGATCACCGGCATTGATCTGGTGAAGGCGCAGTTGCGCATCGCATCGGGCGAAAAGCTGGCAAGCATTGTTCCTGATCCGGTCACAATCCGTGGGCATGCGATTGAGTGCCGCATCAATGCCGAGCATCCTGAGAAGTTCACGCCTTCTGCAGGCAAGATTACGGCCTTCAACGTGCCGGGTGGCAATGGTGTCCGGGTGGACACGGCGCAGTATTCTGAGGGATTTGTGCCTCCGTATTACGACTCGCTGATCGCCAAGCTGATTACGTATGGCACGGACCGCGAAGAAGCGATGGCAAGGATGCGCCGCGCTCTCGATATGTTCGTGGTTGAAGGTATCCACACCACAATTCCGCTGCATCGGGGAATTTTTCAGGACGAGGAATTTCAGCAAGGGAAATTCGACACGAAGTTCATGGAACGGTACTTCGAGCGCGAGAAAGCGCGTCGAGAAGCTGCGTTGGCGGAAAGTTAACTTTTCAGGGCCACAGGGACACTTGGTTACAATAACATCAACGGTCTGAATCAGGCCCACCACCCAGGCCCGAATTGATTATGTCAGAACCCTCCACCTTGTCTTCTCTGGGCGCTCCTGTTTCGCATGAACGGACTAAACGCACCCGGCGCCTTTTTGAAGCAGTAGGTTCGGCCGCATTGAGCAAGGGCGTTCTGGTACTGGTCAATGCTTTGGCCATCCCGATCGCGATTCGTTATCTCGGGGCCGAAAATTTTGGCATCTGGACCACAATCACACTGGCACTTACAATGCTGCTGGTCCTGGATCTCGGCATTGCGAACTCTCTCACAAATTTCATTTCAGAAGCATATGCACGGAATGACCAGGAGCATGCGAGCCGGTACACCACAACAGCATTAGCTGTCATGACTTGCGTGGCAGGACTGCTGGGCCTGATTGGCTGGGGACTGTGGCCGCATCTCCACTGGGGGGCGTTCTTTCATATCTCTTCTGCCATTCAGCCGGAAACAGTGTCGCATGCGGTAGCTGCAGCATTTGTGATATTTCTGATCGATTTGCCGTCGCGTTTGGCAACGAAGATACTTGGCGGATATCAGGAACTGCGCACTGCAAATCTGTTTTCCATGATCGGGGGCGTTGCCAACCTAGGTATTCTTGTTCTGCTGGTGAAAATTCACGCAGGCCTCACGGCCATGGTCGCTGGTTCAGTGGGGGCCTTGGTGGGAGCCGATCTGCTTTGTTTGCTATGGCTGATCAGCATTCATAAACCGTGGCTGCGCCCCCGCATAGAGCATCTGGACCGTACCGCTGCTCGCCGCATGATGCAACTGGGCACGGAATTTTTTCTCCTCCAGATAGCAGGGCTGGTTGTTTTTAACAGCGATAATCTTGTGATTACTCATTATCTTGGTCCGGCGGAGGTGGCCCCATACAGCGTGGCCTGGCGTCTGGTAGGATACGCCGCGGTCGTGCAGACTTTCCTGATTCCTGCATTATGGCCGGCTTTCAGTGAAGCCTTTGAGCGCGGAGACATCGCCTGGGTGCGCCAGACCTTTCGTCGCACGATGTGGATCACAATGGGAACAGCATTCGGATTTTCTGTTGTCTTTGTTTTCGCTGGACGCTGGATCATTCGAGTGTGGGCCACCAACGCTGCGGTTCCAAGTGAGATGCTGATGGTCTTGATGTGTGTGTGGATATTGATCAGCACATTTATGAACAATACAGCCACAGTGCTGGTTGCAAAAGGAAAGACCCGAATGCAGGCCTGGTGTTCGCTTGCATCTGCTGCTGTCAATCTTGTGCTCTCAATCTGGCTTGTACAGCGGATTGGTTCCACGGGTGTCATTTTAGGGACGATTGTGTCGTATATAGTCATTCTCATTTTCCCGCAGACCATCGCGGCCTTGAGGCTCTTGAACCAAATGGAAGCCTAGTGCGGAATGCGAAATGCAATGAAGTTCCTTTATCTTCTCATCCGACGTTTTGCAAAAAAGCTTGTATATTCTCCTATTTCGCCGCGTGTATTTGCTTTTCAGGTAAGTGCGTTGCGTACGTTGGGACTGCTCCGGCAACCTAAACATCGGCATTCGGGCAGGCTTGAAAGAATATTTATATCGCATCCCTATTCAAGCGTCGGGGACATGGTATTGCTTTTGCCTCTGCTGGAGCAGATCCATAAAACGTGGCCACAGGCGAGTATAGACATAGCGTGCGGCAGTGGCGCTTGTGATCTGCTAAGCGGCGTTCCTGGGATTAAGAATGTCTTTATCTGTGGTTCCCACAGATCAAAATTTGCAATTCCTGGTGTATACAAGCGCATATTCAGAAATCTTCTTTTGTACCGTCGAGAGATCATGCAGTACGAATATGATCTTGCAATTGCGCCACGCTGGGGATCAATACTGACGTCTGAAGCAGTATATTTGGCATATCTGACAGGGGCGCGAGAGCGGATTGGATATTCCGGCTCAGTGGATGGGGGAGACGAAGCCGTTAATGTTCTCCTGACTCGAGTTGCTACAGGTGGCCAGCATGAGCACGAAACAGTGCGAAATGTCAGATTGCTGGAGAGGGCAAACCTTACACCCCTGGAGACTGATGCCGAAGCAATCTCATGCCGCCCAATGCAGTCTCTGATCGGACTTGCAAAGGAAAGACCTGCCGCGGAACTGTTCAAGAAATTGAATCTAGAAAATAGGCAAGGCAACCAGCCATATGCGGTGATTGCTCCTGGTGCGACCAATCCATACAACGTATGGCCAAACAGTTCTTTAGCTGAGGTGATCAAAAAACTATATCAGCAGACTGGATTGTTTTTCTATATCGTGGGTAGCCCTGGGGATGCGCGCAGATGTGAAGAACTAGCGCAACTTACGCCAGGATGTGCGCAATCTATTGCAGGACAAACCAATCTTCAAGAGCTTGCTGGGCTGCTTTTCACCGCCAAATTGTTCATCGGAATGGACTCGGGGACAGCGCATGTCGCCGGGGCGCTTGGAGTACCAACGATTGTAATCAGCCCATTCCCGTCCACATTTGCTGAAGACCATCCTCATTCGCCGGAACGGTTCAGACCATGCGGTCCAAATGTAAGAGTGCTTCAACCTGAGAAGCCTGTTCCCCCGTGTGATCCAATTTGTTCCTTTCCGGGACCGCACTGTATTCAGCAGATTCTGCCTGCTCAGGTTGTTACAGTCTCTGCCAGCCTGCTCCAAAGCAACTCTCATGCGGTCACGTTGGGGCCCGAGTTCGAGGGTTGAGTTGACACCCATGCTTGAGTTTCGAAGTCGTAACGAAGGACAATGGAGGCTGGATTTCCAGCTGCAACACAAAAGTCAGGCACATCATGTCTGACGGTGCTATTTGCGCCGATAATACAATTCCTGCCGATCCGGACGTTGGGGAGAATGATAGAGCCAAATCCTATCAATGAATTTTCTCCTATTATGATAGGTCTCGATCCGGGTTCAATTCGATCTCCGAGTTTGGTCTGGTCGGTAACATCCTTGAATGGATGTTTTGTATCAAGGACTGCGCAGTTGGGAGCAACACTTACGTTGTCTTCGATGATGATGCCCTTGCCGCAGATGAGGTGAGCATTTTGCTCGATATTTACATTGTTGCCAATCTTCAATGATGGCGGATCACTCTCGTTGAGAACGATGGTTTCAATCCTTGCTCCTGCACGAATGAGTGTATTGTTTCCGATAAAAACAAATCTCGGGTTTGAAAGCAGCAGTGGTTTGTATATTTTGCATTGACGTCCAATGTGGCCAAACACGAGCGAGTAATACAGACTTGTCTTTAACTGCACACACATACCATGAAGAGCGTTCAACCTGTCATGCCAGGGAAGGTGAAGCAGATGAAGTGCTTTTCTCATGATGTTTGTGCTTCTTATTGTACGGAGTGATGCCGAGGGTGGGGAGAAGGCTCCACGCGTCATGAATTTTGATAATATACGACAAGACTGCCAATGAATATCTTAATAACGGGCGGGGCCGGTTTCATCGGCACACACCTGACACGGGCCCTCCTTAAACAAGGTCACTCAATCACTATACTGGACAATTTTCTTCCGCAGATTCACGGCGGAGTTCAAGATCTGTCTCCGGATTTGCGCCCCCATGTACGACTGGTGCGGGGGGACGTTGCGGACATGACGGCCTTAAAAACTGCGCTTACGGATGCGCAGGGCATAGTGCATCTGGCGGCGGAGACAGGTACGGGGCAGTCCATGTATGAGGTCGCGCGGTATGAGCGTACGAATCTGACTGGAACTGCAATGATGTTTGACCTGTTGGTGCGTGGTGCCGGCCCCAAGGTGGAACGAATTGTTGTGGCTTCTTCGCGTGCCATCTACGGAGAAGGAGCGTACCGCTGTCCAGACCATGGTCTTGTCTACCCGTCATCGCGCCCCGCTAAAGACAAAGAAATGGGGCTTTTCGACCCAGTGTGTCCAGTTTGCTCCGGTCCTTGTGATTCGATTGCGACGCCAGAAACTGCTCCTTTTCAGCCATCGTCGTTTTATGGGCTGACGAAGCAGGTGCAGGAGCAAATGGTCTTCATGTTTGGCCAGGTGCTTGGAATCCCTTCTATAGCTTTGCGCTACCAAAATGTATTTGGGCCGGGTCAATCGTTGCAAAACCCCTACACCGGCATTCTGGCTATTTTCTCCAACCTGGCCCGCGAGGGCAGGACCATACAGGTTTTTGAAGATGGGCTGGAGAGCCGCGATTTTGTGTACATTGAAGATGTAGTAGACGCAACAGTAAGAAGCGTCATATCGGACTTAAATGGCTGCCACTCTTTAAATGTGGGTTCGGGCCAACGAACAACGGTGTTAGAGGCGGCAAAACAGATCAATGCATTTTATGGTGGTCGATCGGAGATTCGTGTTACGGGGGCCTTCCGGGATGGTGACATACGGCATGGCCTTGCAGACTCGTCGAAAGCGTGGGCGACATTACAGTATGAAGCAAAGTGGGACTTTTCAAAGGGCCTGGTGGCATTCCTGGAATGGGCAATGGAATCTGCTCCAGGCCACTCTGGTTATGATCAATCATTGCTAGAGATGAAAGAAAGAGGGCTTTTGCGTGGGTAACAAAGACATATCCATGGCGAATTCCTTCTCCAAGATGGGGCCGGGGAAAATTGGCGTTGTTACTGTAACTTATAATAGCGCTGACGTTTTGCCGGAGTTCTTAGATTCAATTGCAGTGCAGACCTATTCTGATTTTGTTGTCTATGTTATAGACAATGCGTCTAAAGACGATACTATTGCTATCTGCAAACAGCGGAGCGATCTTCCTCTGGTATTGGTTCCCAACGAAACGAATATAGGTGTGGCTGAAGGGAACAATCAGGGAATTCGAAAAGCGCTGGAAGCAGGTTGCGAGTATGTTCTTTTGCTGAATAATGACACTGTATTTGATGGAAATTTAATTGCCCAGCTGCAATCGGGGCTGGTCGAGCACCAGTGTGCAATGATTACTCCGAAAATCCTGTACCATGATAACCCACAACAGATTTGGGCAGCTGGAGGGTACTTTCAACGGTGGCTGGGATATAGAGTGAAGCACTATGGATCTGACCAGAGGGACAGCGGCAGGTTTGAAGAAGTCCGCACAATTACGTATGCGCCGACCTGTTGCGTCCTCGTCAGAAGCAGTGTTTTTGATCAGATCGGCTTGATGGATCCGGCCTACTTTGTGTATTCAGACGACACGGATTTTATGTACAGGGCGGGTAACGCGGGCCTTGAGATTAAGTATTTGCCCGGCGCTAAAGTGTTTCATAAGGTCAGCTCGTTAACGGGAGGGGCTGCTTCGCCATTTACAATGCGGTATTGTACCCGCAACCGGATATATTTTATCCGCAAACATCTTCCTGCTATACCCGCCGCCTTTTGGGCTGCCACCTACTATGGCTATCTGTTAAGCAGATATTTAATGAGGATGGATAAAAAGAGCGCCTGGACGCTTAAGCGCGCGGCCATTCTAGAGGGATTAAAAATGCCTTTGTGAAGGCCGCCGCTAGCCAATTACATGGGGCAATATTCAGTGAACACCAGCCTGAGCCGAATCTGATCATGCAGCTTTATATAGACAATGCGAGTCACCTGGTGCCGTACGCTGTATTGTTACTTGTTTATTTAGTACTCGCATATCATGATGACCTGCTTAAAGTCAGATCATTGACTACAGGGATGATCCTTTTGTTGTTAATTGGCTTTGCGGGCTTCAGGGAGATCATGACTCCCGACATGGAACGATACAGGGCCATGTATGAATATATAGGCTCTGAAAATTCTCTAGCAATTGAGCCGTCATTCGTTTATTTGTCGCAATTATTTAATCGCCTTAACTTCGGTTATCACGCCATATTTTTTATTTATTCGTTTATTACCATAACATTTGTTTATTCAGGCATAGTAAATTACACGATTAAGCATAAGCTGTCGTTGTTATTGTATGTGCTTATTCCATCATGTTTTTTGAATCTTTTTGTAGAAATGAGGGAAGTCAGTGCTGTAGCAATTGCATTTTATGCTACGAGCCTGATAATAAATCGAGAAACAAAGTTTAAGGTTGTGAAGGTCTTATTTTTTGCAATTCTGTCTATTACGTTTCACTATTCAGCAATCATATACTGGGTCGTTTTTGCTGTATTCTACAAGTTTATAAAGATACGCCATTCTACCTGGTACCACTTGTTCCTGGTTTCAATTAGTCTTTTGATCCCTACATCGGTAGTGATAGCGGGTATTCATGCTTTGGCCTATCCATTTCTGCCGGGAAAATATCAAGGCTATTTCAATATGTTCCTGGAAATGGAAAACCAGCTTACGGAATCCGGCCAATTATTAAAATCGCTTATTTACACCTTGATGGCTGGCCTGTTCTCTTTTTGGGGCAGCAGGTTTGAAAAGGAAGATGATGCCCACATTTTCGTAAATCTATTTGTGGTGGGTGTAATAGTCCTTAATTTGACCCGCTCATTTGCGGACATATCGAGAATAGCTTATTTTTTTCTGATTTTTCAGATTGTCATCTTTCCGCTTATCGTCCAAAGGCAAAGACACACGATGCGAGCGCTTTGGTGTGCATGTTTAATTGTCGGCTTTTATTTTACCCAATTTATCTGGGGCCTTTTTTACTATTCCGAGGAAGCAGGCAGCTATGTTTTCCTGCACTATCAAAACGCCTTGTTTTCAATGATGCGGTGAAGGCCTGCTGATAGAGTTTTTGTGGATGTAGTGAATGTTATGAATCTGTTTTCTTACCGTTACCGTCTGATACATGCACTTGTTGAAAAGATGGTAGCTTTTATAGCCAAGATGCTTCCGGAAAGAGGTAGTTTGCCAGTTGGCTGCAGTCCTCGACGGATTCTGGTACTCAAATTCGGTGGGATGGGAGAAGCGGTGCTTGCGCGCTCTCTGATGGATCGCCTTAAAGAACGCAACCCGCAAATTTCAGTTGACTTTCTCGTGGAAGAGCGGACTGCGGAAACAATGACATGTGGTAGTAGGCAGAATGTATTCAGATATTCGCCGAAATCTGATGGTCTTCTGAAAGCGATAAAGGTCCTTATAGCAGTACGGCGGCAGCGCTACGACGCAGTCCTTGATTTTGAGCAGCATTCGTTGCTGACGGCCTTATTTACGCGCGCCACATCTGCTCCGATTCGTTTAGGGTTCGTTCCTTCGGAGCAGAACAACAGAGAAAAGATGTTTACGCAGCCGGTCCAACTAAATGAAAACGAATCGATGTGGGCTGCATTCGTCAGGATGGGAAGAATATTAGACCCTGGATTGCCTCAACCACTTATGACGGTGCCCTTACCTGTGTCCCGTTCCACAGAAGAGTGGCTCCATGAGTGGTGGAAATCTCGAGTCAGGACGAGTGCTCCAGTTGTAGCCATGCATCTTGGAGTAGGGCCAAGCGCCCAATATCGCCGCTGGCCGGTTGCTCGTTTTGTCGAACTGGCATCTGCCATGGTCGCTCGACAACCGAACCTGACAATTTTGTTGACGGGAGGGAAAAGCGAGCGATCATTCATAGAAGAATTCAAAGGCCGATTTTCAGGAGAAATGGTAGAAGCCATTGAATTGGGTGGAATCGAGCGCACCTGTGCTGTCCTCAGGCGGTGCGATTTGCTTGTTAGTGCAGACACAGGTATTATGCATCTGGCGGCTGCGATGGCTACTCCAACCGTGGGCCTGTTTGGCCCCAATACTCCTGATTGCTGGGCACCTGTCGGCGTGCGTTCAACATATGTATACGCCAGGAAACAGCTTTGCAGTCCGTGCATAAATAGCTACAAGAGGCAGATACCTGATCAATGCACCGCTGAACGGGAAGGTGCATGTATGTGGGACATAGAGGTTGATGACGTTCTTATGGCCGCTAAACAAGTCATCCATGGTGAATGGCTTGGTTAAGAACAATAACAAAACCAAGTACTGCATGGGATGATCCGGCGGCACAAAAGCTGGGTTCTTGTTGGCTGGAGAATTGCTTTGAGCCGGAAGAAAGCACTTATCGTAAGAATGGGACAGATCGGGGATGTTGTCATGACAATTCCCGCTGCCCGTCAACTTTTTGATCGTGGATATGACATCCATTGGGTCAGTGGAAAGGCAGTCCAGTCACTGCTCAACTGTTATTCGTGGATCACAACGATTCCAGTAGATGACAAAGCGATACTCGTTGGAACACCTACACAGCGGCTGCTCAATATCGCCCGGCTATGGGGCCGGCTTGCGTTTAAGAAATATGATCTTTGCGCAACCCTTTATTATGACCGACGGTATTCTGTACTGACACTCCCAGTTCACGCCAAGCGCAAAGTTGCTTTGTCAAAACAGTCAAGGCAGACGACACTGATACCGGGACGTAGTTATACGGATGAATTTGCTCGCATTTTGCTGGAGAGCGAAGATGGGTGCAGACCCCAGAGTCTTCAACCTTGCAGGCCAGATCGCTTGCCTGTTTCTTCATTGCCTGCAAAGCTGCTACAACGACGAGTAGCCATTGTTCCGGGAGGCGCATCAAATTTTCATTTTCAGCAAACACTGCGCCGTTGGCCAGTAGAGTCTTATGCGACGTTGTCACAAAAGCTGTGTGAAAGAGGGTGGGAAGTGGTTCTGCTCGGAGGACCGGAGGACAGTTGGGTATTGCCGCATTTTGAACATGTCCAGGTAATAAACTGCATTGGCAATTCCATACCGGAAGTGATCAGTGTTTGCGATACATGTGATGCAGTCATTTCACATGACACGGGGCCGATGCATCTGGCGGGCATCAGCCACGCTCCATTGATTGCTCTTTTTGGCCCCACTAATCCAGGTAACTTTCTTCCCCGGAGAGCAAACGCAATGGCAATCTGGGGAGGAGAAAGCTATTCCTGCCGTCCTTGTTATGATGGCCGTCATTATGCCTCTTGTCAGAGTGTGGGATGTATGCGGGAGATCACACCGGAGATGGTTATCAGCCAATTAGACCGCATGTTTGGAATGCTTCCGGAGCCAGTCCGTAAAGCGCCGTAGGTATATTCAGATCAGGAACCTGTCTACTGCATCCCAAAGGGAAGCAGCAGTGGAATCGGCCATGAGCATGGCCTGGTCTGCCCCTGGTTTTTGTGTTGCCGGATCTCCTGCGATAAAAATGGAAGGCATGCCGCAAGCACGCGCGGCCTGGATGTCCGAGATGGAGTCGCCAATCATGATGCTGTTTGCAGGCGATGCTTCAGGGAAATCGTGAAATGCCTGTTCCAGCATGCCAGTCCTGGGCTTTCGGCAGTTGCACTGGTTTTTGTCGTGGGGGCAAAAATAAAACGCATCAATGTGAGCGTTATGTCTCCGGAGGTGCTCCTGAAGCCGATTGTGGATTGCCTCGACATCGAGCGCCGTGTACAGGCCGAGAGCAATACCACGTTGATTTGTCACCACGATCGCTTGGCGGCCAGAGCGGTTCAGGCCAGCAATGGCTGATTCAACGCCGGGAAGTATCTGAAATTTGTCCCATCGGTCAATGTATTCTCCTTCTTGCGGCTTGCGATTGATGACACCATCACGATCGAGAAAAACATACCGAAGTTGCATTGTGGGAAGTGGAGTGTGATTCACGCGACCTGAACCATAGTCATGAAGAAGACCCACACAGTATGATAGCAAAAGCGACCATTCGCAGTTCTTCGCTGGAGTCAAACAGTCATGAAACCTGATTCAACTTCGATTTTTAGCCATGCCATTGCGGAGCACCTCTCCGTGATTGAACAGCTGCGGGGGCAGCAGCCGATTCTGGAGCGAATTGCGGAAGTGATGACGAACGCTATTCTGGCGGGGAAAAAGGTTTTATGGTGTGGGAATGGAGGCAGTGCGGCTGATTCGCAACACCTGGCCGCAGAGTTAGTAGGACGTTTTCGACGCGAACGCAGAGGTCTGCCATCCATTGCGCTGACGACCGATACCTCAGTACTGACTTCGATCGGCAATGATTATGGCTACGAGCAGGTGTTCAGCAGGCAAGTAGAGGCCTTGTGCAGGGAAGGTGATGTATTGGTTGGAATTTCCACTTCCGGCAACAGCGGAAATGTATGTGCCGCTCTGAAGGCGGCCCGTCATTCCGGAGCTTTTACGGTTGCCTTTACCGGCACCGGTGGCGGAATTATGGCAGGGTTAGCGGACGCCGCCCTTTGTATCCCAGCCAGGAATACTGCGCGCATTCAGGAGGCGCACATTCTTTGTGGCCACATGCTTTGTGATTGGATTGAAGCCAGCATTTGTGAGAACTATCCAGCAAAAGAGGAAGTTGTTTCAAGATGATTCAGGACCTGCACCGTGTTGTTCAGCTGATTGAAAATAACTGGTTTGGATCTCACGTGTTTGTGATTGGTGATCTGATGCTGGATCGCTATGTATGGGGCGATGTTGAACGTATCTCCCCCGAAGCCCCGGTCCCTGTAGTGCGGGCATCAAGACGCAGCGAACAGCCAGGAGGGGCCGGCAACGTCGCGATGAATGTTGCGAGCCTGGGTGCGCAAGCTACTCTGTTCGGATTCGTCGGCGATGATGCAGATGGCCAAGGGCTTCAGCAATTACTGCAGAAGGCCGGAATCCAATCCGAGGCAATCACGGTGCCAGGACACCCCACAACTTCGAAGCTGCGAATTCTGGGAGGCAGCCAGCAAATGTTGCGGCTGGATACAGAGAGGACAGATCAGTATCCGGGTCAGGTGTATACCGAACTGCTGGAGAAACTGGAGCACGCCATATCGGCAGCCGACGCGGTTGTGCTTTCAGATTATGCCAAGGGAGTGCTCACGGAAGAAGTTTGCCAAAGGACGATCCAAATCGCGAGGCAGCACCGAATTCCCGTATTGGCAGACCCCAAGCAGCGGGATTTCTCTAGGTATCGTGGCGCAACAACAATCTGTCCTAATCTCAATGAGCTATCCATTGCTACAGGCATTTCACGGCAAAGCACGGATGAGCTTTTGACTGCTGGCCAGAAACTCGTCTCCACATTTGATCTTGAATACCTGATTGCGACCCTGAGTGAAAAAGGAATAGCCCTGCTGCGAAAAGACTCAAGATCGGTTGCGCCGGCGATGGCTCGACAAGTTTTTGACGTTTCTGGCGCGGGGGACACGGTGGTTGCCACACTGGCCTTGGGACTGTCGCGAGGACTCGATATGGAAATCGCTGTCCAACTGGCTAATATTGCGGCGGGAATTGTCGTCAGCAAAGTAGGAACGGTGCCGGTGAATCGTAATGAGTTACTTAACAGCCTTATGCCTGAAATTGAATTACAAGCTGAAGAAAAAGTATTAACTCTCGATGCCTTGCAGACGCGGGTTTTAGCGTGGAGGTCTGCCGGGCAGAAGGTCGTCTTTACAAATGGATGCTTTGACCTGCTACATATTGGTCACATCACGTTGTTGGAGGACGCTCACCGTGAAGGCGACAGGCTTATTGTTGCAATAAACAGTGATGCCTCCGTATCGAATCTGAAAGGGCCGACCCGGCCGATTGTTGGAGAACGGGAGCGAGCGCGGATACTTGCTGCCCTATCAGCTGTAGATGCGGTCATTTGTTTCGAGGAACCCACACCCTTGCGCTTGATTGAAGCATTGCGGCCAGACGTGATTGTAAAGGGCGGGGATTACGACGAAGATACTGTAGTGGGAGCAAGAGAAGTGCGCTCCTGGGGAGGACGGGTCAAAATTGTCCCAACCGTCGAGGGGTTCAGCACTACCAAGCTGATTGCGAAGGCAATGACTCCGGCCGATTGATGGATTGGAGTTTCCCGCATGAATGTGCCTTAAAGGATGTTTTTTCTGCTGGGCCAATCGGGTTTGCGCTTTTCCAGGAATGCGCGGATGCCTTCCTTGAAGTCTTCGGTGGCGCGTGCGTCCACGTTGGCGGCTATGGCTGCTTTGAGTTCTGCGTCGAAGCGGTCTTTTGAATAGCTGTTCAGCAGGCGCTTGGTAGCCTGCATGGCCTGGGGGCTGTTGCGAGTAAGGCACTGCGCGAGCAAATGGGCCTCGGGTAGAAGGTCCTGTTCGCTGACCACACGGTTCACCAGCCCAAGGCGATGCGCTTCTTCGGCCTTGAACAAGCGGCCTGAAAGCAACAGATCCCGAGCAATCTTGTCTCCTACCTGGCGGACGAGAAATGCGGAAACAATCGCGGGAATGAAACCGATTTTCACCTCGGTGTATCCGAATTTTGCTTCAGGAACAGCAAAGGTGAAGTCGCAAACCGTGGCGAGACCCATGCCTCCGGCAATAGCGGCCCCATTGACGGCAGCGATGGTTGGTTTGCTGAGGTCATACAGCACTTTCAGCAGCCGGGCGATGTTTTCTGAGTCCACACGGTGCTCCTCGACGGTGCGGGCGTGAAGGGTCTGCAGGTGGTCGAGGTCAAGGCCGGCGCAAAAGGCCGTCCCGGCACCGGTGAGGATGATGGCGCCTACATGCGAACGATCGGCGGATTCAAGCGCGTGCGTCAGTTCCGAGATCATCTCCGGATTGAGCGCGTTGCGGCGCTCAGGACGATGCAGGGTGATGGTGAGGACGGCTTCTTCTGTGTGCGTGCGGAGCGTGCTGTAGTGGCCCATGATTTCCCTTCAAAAACAAAGCAGTGTACACGCAGGAGGGGAAGAGAGGCCAGCGGTTGGCACTTTTCTTTTGATGTCCCCGCCCCTCACTTTTCTTCGTGGTATTCCTGCTCGGTGTTGATCTTCCAGAGGACGGACTTGTCTATCTGCCCGGCGAGAATCTGGTCTACGGCTGTCATGGCCGTGAGCATGGAATGGTCCTGGTTGTTGTACTTGTGCATTCCATTGCGGCCGACGAGAAAGAGATTTTGGTAGCGTTCCATATACCTGACGATCTCATCGAAGCGGTCATAGGTGCCGAAGTAGGCTGGATAGGTCTTGGGAACGCGCACAACATGGCCGTCGAGAACGTCGGAAGCCTTCAGGATACCGATTTTTTCCACCTCAGAAATGGCGAATTGCTTCATGGCTTCGTCGGGCATTTGCCAGAGTTCATCCGTGTCGTAACAGAAGTATTCGAGGCCGATCCAGACCTTGCTCGGATCAGCCACCAGGTAGGGGCTCCAGTTATTAAAGATTTGCAGGCGCCCTACGAGAACGTCTGGTTCCTGGATGTAGATCCAGGTGTCTTTTAAGGGAGAGCCATCCGGCTCAGTGACTGTGAGCTTATTGACCAACAGTCCCACGGTGATGAAGTCGCGGTAGACCAGGCCATCACTGATGGCGCGAATTTCATCTGGAACAGGTGCGTCCAATGCGCGGACCAGTTCGCGCACAGGCATGGTAGAGAAGACATAGTCGGCATCAATGGTGCGGATTTCGCCTGCATCGCTGACCGCCTCGACGGCCGTGATGCGGTTGCCGGAGGTGTAAAGTTTATTTGCGCGCCAGCCCAGTTCTACGGAACCGCCTTTTTCTGCCACTAATTCGGCCACGTATTCCCACAGTTGCCCTGGACCAAATTTGGGATAGAGGAATTTTTCAATAAGCGAGGTTTCGGTCTGCTTCTGCGTAATGTCTGACGGCTTTTTTTGCGCAAAAGTTTTCTTCAGGAAATGTGTGATGGCGGAGCGCAGAGAGAGGCCCTTGATGCGCTGCGCACCCCAGGCCGCGCTGATATGGCCGCAGGGAACACCCCATACTTTTTCTGTGTACGACTGGAAGAAGGTCTTGTAAAGCTCGGTTCCAAAGCGGTTTATAAGGAAGTCTTCCAGTGTTTCTTCCGGCTTAATGGGAGCGAGGCGAGCATACAGATATCCCGCGCCGATCCTAAACATGCGCCGCATGCCTAACTGGCGTATGGTTCGCAGATTCAGGCTGAGCGGATAGTCAAAAAAGCTGCGCAGAAAATAGATGCGGCTTTTGCGCGGGCGCACCAGCATGACGCGGTCGGGATCAGGGGCAGCGGTGGCGGCGGTAATGGTGCGCTCCTTGTTCTGATAGCGGACGGAATGCTCGCCATCTTCTTCTGCGCAGACAGGCAGCAGTTCGGTCCACCAATTCATCACGCGGTCGGACTTGGAGAAGAAGCGGTGGCCGCCGATATCCATGCGGTTGCCCTTGAACCGAATGGTGCGGGAGATGCCGCCGATTTCGTGGCTGGCTTCAAGCACAACAGGGCGCACGTCGGAGCGGCGAACGAATTCGAGCGCAGCTGTGAGGCCAGCAGGGCCTGCGCCGATGATTACGGCTACCGGTTGGCGGCTCATGCGCTTGCTCCGTCAAAAAGGGCAGGGCGCAGAACGGCGCGATTTAAAGAACGGTCCAGGAACCGCAAGATGCGGAAAAAGCTCCAAATTTGCATGAATATTCTGCTTACAGACGCCTGTTTCAGGCTGTCCTAACTTTTATTGTATAGACGCGGACTGCCTGCACATCGTGATAAATGGTGCGATGTGAGACCTGCAGCTTCTCAACAAGATGGCGTGCGGCCTGCCCCCTGGGTCGCGTATTTCCCAGAATGGTTTTGTAAACGCGGGCAGCGCGCGCAAAATCGGACGCTGGAATTCCAAACCAGTGGATGTGAGGGGTTTCTTTATATGGCTTGTCTCCTCTATGGGGGAAGATATGCGGCGGCTGCTGACTGCGTAGTGTCAGCAGAAAATTTCCTTGCTTATTTTCATTCGTGCGATTATTGTTCCCATTCAGCAGGAAATCTAGTCATCTATAACAGTTTCTGATTCGACGAATAAAGCACAAAAATGAGCAGGCAAATTTGGAGGAGGCCATGCAAGAAAAAAGTTTACGGAGTTTGAGTGTATTCGCGGTCATTTTGGCATGTTCGCTTCTGCTTTCAGCCCAGAACACTACCGGAGATATTCGGGGCATCGTCCATGACCCATCTGGCGCGGTCGTGCCGAACGCAACCGTGCAGATCAGGAACATGGGGCAGGATGCGGTAGTGCGCGTACTGACGACTGGTGCAGATGGTTCTTATGCTGCCGCGCTGCTGCCGGTGGGGCGGTACGAAATTACCGTATCGGCGCCTGGCTTTGAGACGTTGACCGCCAGCGACATCGCCCTGAATGTGAATGACCGCCGCGTGGTGGACCTGCAATTGAAGGTAGGTACGGCCCAACAAACAGTCAATGTGCAGGAGAGTACGGCGCAAATCAATCTGGAAGGTCCACAGGCTGAGGGACTCATCAGCGGGACGCAGATACGCGAGCTCTCGGTGCTGTCGCGGAACTTTGTGCAACTTGTGCCCCTGCAGCCGGGCGTTACGACGGATATGGCCACCGACCAACTTTATGTTGGGGCGAGCAACCCGACAGGGTTTTCCAATCAGATCAACATTTCCATTAATGGAAACCGGCCCACCCAGAACAACTGGCTTATTGATGGTGCAGACGATTTCGACCGCGGTGCCAACCTCACGCTGTTGAACTATCCGAGTATAGATTCCATTGCCCAGTTTAAGGTCCTGCGAGCAAATTACCTGCCAGAGCATGGGCGCACTTCCTCGGGAGAAATCAGCGTGATTACACGAGGCGGCACGAACCAATTTCATGGAGATGCCTATGAATTTTTCCGGAATGATGTACTGAACGCCAACGAATACTTTTACAAGCAGTCTGAATTGGCGCAGGGACTGCCCAACAAACGCGCTCCCTTGCGTTGGAACGATTTTGGCTTTACGCTGGGCGGCCCTATTGTGAAGCAGAAGACATTCTTCTTTTACTCGCAGGAATGGCGCCGGTTTTATGTTTATCCAACTTTTCACAGCGCGATTATTCCTACTGCTGCTGAACAGCAGGGCACGATGCCCGTACCTGTCTGCGTAGCGTTTGATTCTGCGGGCAACTGTACTGCGACCGGTACGCAGGTCACCAACATTAATCCAATTGCTGCGGCCTATGTGAAAGACATCTTTTCGAAACTGCCAGCACCGAACCAGCCAGACCAGACACTGGTCACTGCGAGCCGGTCCCAGTACAACTTCCGCGAGGAAGCGGTACGCATAGACCAGAACTTTGGCGACAGGTTCACAATTTTTGGCCGCTATACAGATGATTCCATTCCGACGTATGAGCCTTCTGGCCTGTATACAGGAGTGCCTCTTCCCGACGTGGCGTCTACGAGCACGAATGCTCCCGGACGGAACCTTTCGCTGCACGCTACATGGACAATTTCTCCAACATTTCTGAATGAAACAGGGTATGCGTTTGCCTGGGGCGCGGTATTAAGCGATCCGGTCGGTACGATGGCGAGCAAGAATTCACCAGACATCAATCCGACATTGCCCTATAAATCCTCGGCTGCTACTGTGCCGTTTATTGATTTGTCTGATGGCAGCGGGCAGAGTTTATATGGATTTGGTTCGTATCGCGACTACAACAAGAACCACACCATTTTCGACAATCTTTCAAAAGAGACCGGCCTGCACGCCCTGAAATTTGGTGGAACTTACAACTATTACACCAAGGACGAGAACTCAAATAACTCGGCGACTTTCAGCATTACGGCCAATACCAGCCCTACGAATGACCCGGGCACCTTTGAGCAGGAATGGGCCAACTTCCTGCTGGGGCGCGTCTACAACTATAGCCAGGCGCAGAATGAGTTCCACTACATCATTCACCAACACCAGCTTGAGTTCTATGGCCAGGATGAATGGCGCATTCGTCCCAACCTGACGATTGACTACGGGGTACGGTATTCGTTGTTCATGTCGCCGACGTATGGAAATAATCTGCTCAGTACGTTTGACGCCCGGTTATACAACGCAAGCAGCGCGCCTGCTGTCGGAACGGACGGGCTGTACACAGGCGTGGTGGATATATCGAAGCTGCCCGGGCTGATTCAGGGCGGACACAATTCTCCTTACGGAGATGCGGTTGTGCCTACACCCCATCTTGGCTTTGCCCCGCGGATCGGATTTGCCTGGGACCCTTATGGCAAAGGAAAAACGAGTGTGCGGGCAGGATATGGAATTTTCTACGACTCGCTGGCAGTGAACAATCATGAGAACGCGCAGGAGTCGAATCCTTCGGTCTCAAACACGGCGAACATTTACAACACGAACCTTTCCAACCCGGCGGGCGGTACTACCTTTGTTAACTACAATCCGCCAGCGGTATGGGGCCCCAATCCGCTGGAATGGAAGCTGCCATACTCCCAGATGTTCAATCTGGATGTTCAGCAGCAACTGACACCAAGCACGGTGTTTGACATCGGATATTACGGAAACCTCGGAAGACATTTGATTGGGGTAGTAGACGTGAATATGCCCCACGCGCTTGATTTCACAAAGATTCCTGGCTATTGCGCAGGCCGTCCAGCGCCCTGCACCTTTAATGGACTGGATTATCAGCAACTCAATTATGTTCGGCCCTACAGGGGGTTTGACGCGATCAACCTCTTCTCGACCGTATTTACATCGAATTACAACGGGTTGCAAATGCAATTTCAAAAGCAGTTCAGCGCCAGTTCACTGGTGGTGCTGAACTACACCTGGTCGCATGACCTCACCACGGCGTCTGGCGATTACCGTTCGGCGCAGAACACATATAATCTGCGGGGAGATTACGGTAATTCAGACTTTGACCGACGGCACGTCTTCACCGGCAGCTATGTGTATGATCTGCCGTTTTATAAGCACCAGACAGGATTTGCTGGTCATGTGCTTGGTGGATGGGAGCTTTCCGGCATCGTTTATCTAAACTCTGGCCGCCACTATACGGCAACGGCCTCGAGTTGCAGCCAGGACCGGGCCGGTCTGGGGCTTTGCGGCAATACCAACTCCGGCGCGCGGCCAGACATTGTTGGTAATCCGCAGATGAATGCTCCGCACCAGATATCCAAATGGTTTAATACGTCTGCGTTTAAGCTTGTGCCGGCGACCGAAGCGCGCGTCGGGAACGAGGGGCGCGGAACCATTGTAGGCCCGGGAAATGAGCGATGGGACGCTTCTATCTTTAAGAATACAAACATTACCGAACGGGTCACGACGCAGTTCCGTGCCGAGTTCTTCAATGCGCTGAACCATACGAATCTTGGTCAAGGTTCCCCGGCAAGCGCGTTTTCCAGCCTCCGCCTGGGAAGTTCGCTTTTTGGCAGGATCGCGAATGCGCGCGACCCAAGGCAGATCCAGCTGGCACTGAAAATCATGTTCTAAGAACAGTGCCTGGCCTGGCCGGAGATGGGAGTGACGGATTTCTCCTGCCAGAAGTCTATAATGATATGGATATGCCAAAGTATTCCATTGTCGTGCCTTTCCACAACGAGGAAGACAACATCACCGCCCTTTACGACCGGCTCAAGGCTGTTATGGAGCAGGTAGGCGACAGCTTTGAACTTGTGTTTGTGGATGACGGCTCCAGTGATCGCACCTACAAGCTGCTGGAAGAGATCGCGGCAGTGGACAGCCGCGTTCTGGTGGTCAAGCTGCGCCGTAACTTTGGCCAGACCTCGGCATTGGCGGCTGGTTTTGACCATGCCCAGGGTGAGTTTATTCTGGCCATGGATGGGGACCTTCAGCATGATCCCTATGAGATTCCGAAATTTCTGGGAAAGCTTGCCGAGGGTTACGACGTGGTCAGCGGATGGCGCAAGGAACGGATTGATAATTTCATAATGCGCCGCATTCCTTCGCGCTGTGCTAACTGGCTGATGGCGAAGCTTTCTGGTGTGGACATTCATGACTTTGGCACGACTTTCAAGGCCTATCGCCGGGAAGTGATTCACAATGTGCCGCTCTATGGCGAGATGCACCGCTTTATCCCAGCACTGGCATCGTGGTACGGGGCGAGCATTTGCGAAATTCCTATTAGGAATGTTCATCGTGAAAAAGGGAAGTCGCACTACGGCATTGGCCGGACCTTCCGGGTCTTCTTTGACCTGCTCACCATCCGCTTTCTGCTCAAGTACATGACTCGTCCGCTGCACTTCTTTGGCGGTTTTGGCGCTTTGAGCATGCTGGCGGGCGGAGCTGTGGCGTTCTTCCTTCTACTGCTTAAGCTCTTCACCAACCAACATGTGATGGACCAGCATGGACCGCTCTTTGTCATTTCCGGGGTACTGATCCTGGCCGGAATCCAGGTGCTGGCTATTGGTCTGCTGGGCGAGCTGCAGGTGCGGCATTACCATACCAACCACCGTGCTCCTTATACGATTGATCGCGTCGTGCGGTTGCGTGCTCCCGAGGAGCCGAGTTTGCTGCGGGAAGACTAAGAGTCTACAAGGCCCTGGCCGCCGGGGCCTGCTCTCGTCTGGATCGGAAGAAATCCTTCAGGAGTTGGCCACATTCTGCTGACAGAATGCCGGGGGTTACGGCCATTTTGTGGTTCAGCTTCGGGTGGTTGAGGACCTGAAGCACGGATTCAACGGCCCCCGCCTTGGGGTCTGAGGCACCGTAAATAAGCCGCGAGAGCCGGGCATGGGTCATGGCTCCGGCGCACATGGCGCAGGGTTCGAGCGTCACATACAGTTCACAATGCAGAAGGCGGTAGTTTCCGACGGCATAAGCTGCTGCGCGCATGGCTACTATCTCGGCGTGCGCGGTGGGATCCACGTCGCGGAGAACACGATTTTGTCCGTGGGCGATGATCTCGCCATTGAGGACGACAACAGCACCAATGGGAACTTCTCCGGCGGTGGTCGCCAGGTGGGCTTCCTGAAGTGCAGCCTGCATGAAGGTCTGGTCGCTGACAGACACCCCCTTCCCCTGTTTTGTACGGAGATCGTTTAGTTTCAATCGCTTACAGGGATTATTCCGTACGGGGATTGTTTATTTTCCATCGTTTAGGCGATTAGCAGGAAAGTTTTACTTTCATGCTCTTGTTTATCTTATTGAAACAAATAAGTTAGACAGCATGATTTTGCGCCCGAAAAATATATGGCATCCCAAGCGCCCTGTTATGCTGCAAAATGTTGAGGTATTCCGTAAAGATTTGAGGCTACCCAGCATTGCAACAGCAACAGTTGCGCGGGGAGGAAGCCGTGAGCGCACACCTAAATCCCAGTTTATCAGCAGTGTCAATAGCCTTGAGGGCCGGTGCCGTTCTTGCCTGCCTGGTCTTTGTGTTCGATGAAGTACTTCTCCTGTTCATTCTGGATCTGTTTGATCTGGTCCACGGCGCTTGTGGCGGCTTCGATGGCGGACTTGCGGTCGAAGTCATAGATGGGGCTGGTTTCCGGCAGGTGCAGAGCCGGTTCCCATTTTGGACTTGCTTCGGCCAGGGACTTCAGGGCTTTGCGGATGTCGGCGTGATCATGGTCGTAGGTGTCGAGGTTGTCCTGTAATTCATCTACGAGGGAGGTGAATTCTTCCATACGGGCGCGGATCTCGGCGGTGCGGTTTGGTGCTTTCTTATCACTGCTCAGCCGGGTGATGGCTTCGATTCTCTGATCAATGAACTTCTGATAAAGCTTGAGCCGTTCGTTAGGCTGATTTGCGTATTCGCGGACCTGCTCTATTTCATCATCGTTCAGGGGGTCTTTGGGGGATTGCGCAGCCAGATGGGCGAAAAACAGGAGAGGAGAGAAAGCAAGCACGAGCGTGAAAAGACGGCGGAGCATGGCGGCCCTCCTTCGATGCCAAGTGTAGACCTTTGCGTGAAGGTTTGCACAAGACGGGTAGAATAAAGTGGCAATGCGCCAAACCTTTTCCGTGGTAAAAGATTCGGCGACAAGACCTGGCATCGCGATGAAAACTTCAGGACGAAATGCGAGGCGTTTCGCAGCTTTGCTGGCAGGACTTGCCTGTCTTGCGCTGTTTTTTGGCGCTCTTCCATTCCAAGCCCAGGCAGTGAAAGACCTGCCCCCGGCGACCGACTACGTAAGCGATTTTGCCAATGTAATTTCGCCTGAAACGAGGCAGCAACTGAGCGCTCTGTGCGGGCAGGTGGACCACCAGGCGAATGCGCAGATTGCCGTGGTTACGATCAAGTCCCTGGAAGGTGAGGCGATTCAGGATTATGCGGTTGAACTCTGGGACAAGTGGAAGATCGGGCAGAAAGACCGCGGTGTGCTGGTGCTCTTATCTGTTGAGGACCACAAGTACTGGATCGCTACGGGGTATGGCCTGGAAGGGATCCTGCCGGATTCCCGCGCGGGCGTGATTGGCCGGCAGATGGTGCCGTATCTTCGGCAGGGGGACTATGACGATGCGGTTTCTCTGGCGGTGGACCAGATTGCGCAGATTATCGCCAAAGATGCGGGTGTGGCGCTGCAGCCGATGCAACGGCCCGCGGCGCGTGAGCAACACGCGCAACAGCTTACCCTGGGGCAGTTGATTTTCTTTGGCGTCATCGTCTTTCTCGTGATCCTGTTTCTGGCCAGGGCGGGTGGTTCGGGGCTGCTTGGGTTTTTGCTGGGAATGTTTCTGGGTGGAGGTGGACGTGGCGGCTGGGGCGGAGGTGGCAGTGGCTGGGGCGGCGGCGGAGGCGGCGATAGCGGTGGTGGCTTTGGTGGATGGGGCGGTGGCAGCACGGGAGGGGGCGGCGCCGGTGGGAGCTGGTGACGGTGCGAAGAGTGGACGTTTGGTGATGCCCCTTCTTTTCGCTGCGCGAAAGCAAGGGACACCGGTTGGTGATCGCGTTTGCAAAGAAAAGCTGAATTTCACCTGGATGGAAACGTTGGATTTGTGGACTTCTAACCTTTTGTTGACGTAAAAGGTTGGAAGTCCGGGATCTTAATTCTGCGAAGGAAAGCGGTCCTTCGCTTGCTCCCGGATCACACAGGAGAGAGCGGGAGTGGCGTGGTACTCTCTCAATGGAACAACGGTTTTAGCAAGGAGAGATTTTCCCGATGATGAGACGCGGGTTGTGGGTTGCGATTGCGATTGTTGTTGTGATTGTGCTGGCCGGCCTACTGGTGTTTGGCAGCTATGTAAGCGCCAAGAACCAGATGGTGGCCAAGCAGGAAGCGATCCATGCGCAATGGTCGCAGGTAGATGTGGTGCTGCAGCGGCGGGCCGATCTGATTCCTAACCTGGTGGAGACAGTGAAGGGGTACGCGAAGCACGAAGAAACGGTGTTTTCAGACATTGCCAATGCGCGTGCGGCGCTGCTGAATGCGCATGATCCTAAGGACAAGATTGCGGCGAACGGCCAACTGGATTCAGCGATTGGGCGGCTGCTTGCGCTGTCTGAAAACTATCCGAACCTGAAGGCGGACCAGAATTTTCTGGCTTTGCAGGACCAGCTTGAAGGGACAGAAAACCGCATTGCGGTAGAACGCCGGCGCTACAACCAGACACTTCAGGACTACAACACATTTATCCGGCAGTTTCCGAACAGCATTTGGGCGGGAATGGCCGGGTTCCAGCCGGACAATGATTACTTCCAGGCCAGCGAGGCTTCTCGCCAAGCGCCTCAAGTGAAGTTCTGAGTTCAGGGGCTGATCCTGCTTGACTGAGACCAGCCCCGCTTAACTACAGTAGTGCTCGTCAACGCTGTTTTTATTTCGCGTCTTCTAATTGTTTGCGCAGCTGGATGAGCTGTCCCAGATGGTAGCTGGTGTGATCACCAGCCAGAAGGATTTCGCGCAGCAGAGTCTGGCCTTCGCCCCATGGTATCTGCGCATAGAGGTTCGATGTGGGGTCACCTGCCAGTTTTTCAAAGGCGGCGAGGTCTTCCTGAATCGCTTTGAGGGATGCCTTCCATTGGCTCGGGAACCCAGGAGCGTGGGCTTCCGGCCAGTATTCTTTAGGCCATTCCGGCGCAACGTATTCGGCGACTGTGCAGAAATCGAGCAGGTCGTGCAGGGTGATCCGGATGTGCTCCAGGAGCTGCCATGCGGTGTGCGGCGCTCCTTTGGGTTTTGCACCATACAAGGCGGGCGGAAAATCTTTGAGCGCTGTGGTGATGTCCATATGTGCGCTGCCGCCACGCAGGAACTCGATCAGATTGTCGCGAACGATGCGGTCTTCTCCAGCCATGCTGGTCTCCTCTTCATTGGGATGCGCAGGATCGGTGAAAGCTGCAGGATGTTTCCTGATCAGGCGCTGGCGACGTTTTCCGTCTCCTCCCCGGGGACAGGAAAGCCAGAAAGCCAGCCGTGGGCAGCGAGGTCGTGACGAAGGTGCTCGATGTTCCTGAACTGGAGCGCTTGCAGACCGACTTTGCGTGCGGCTTCGACGTTTTCCAATTTGTCATCGAAGAAGAGAGCCTCTGCCGGGGGAACGCCGAGCTTTTCGCAGGTGTAAATGTAGATGGCTGGATCGGGCTTGGCGATGCCGAGTTCGCACGACCAGGTGTGGTGGTGGAAGTCGCCGAGCCAGGCGAATTCCTGCCGCATATAGCTGAGTATTTCTTCACCCATGTTGGAGAGGATACCGATGCGGAGGCCGGCATCGGCGAGTGATTTGGCCCAGGCGATCATCGGCTCATTGATGGTGCACCACATGAGCACGTCGTTTTCTACGAGCCGCTCGATGTCAGTTGGGGTGAGCTCGATGCCTGTGTCTTTGGCGAACTGTTGCCAGTAGGTGCGGCCGCTGAGCTTGCCCAAGTCGTAGGTATGGCGGTGCGTCCAGTAGTGCTGGTCGAAGGTTTCGCGGTCAAGTCCGGTAATGACAAGAATGTTATTGAGTGCGGTGGGGTCCTGGGGCTGGCTTAAGACCATTCCGTAATCGAAAATAACAGCGCGAATCGCCATGCAATGTCCTCTGTCTCTATTATGCGGTATATGAAGATGCGTTTTTCCACGCGTACGGCGTGGGAGACAACAGAGAGCGATCTGGCGCGTGCTCTGCGGGAACGCCAGCAGGCGGGGTTGGCGCTGATAGACCTGACGGTGTCCAATCCGACGCATTGCGGATTTGCATATGATGCCGCAGCGATTCTAAGTGCGCTGAGCGCGCCGGAGGCACTGGAGTATGAACCGAATCCGCGCGGGATGCCGATGGCGCGAGAGGCGGTCTGCAGATATTACCGTGAGCACGGGGCAGAAGTGGGACCGGAGCAGGTATTTCTGACGACCAGCACGAGCGAAGCCTACAGCTATGTGTTTCGCCTGCTGTGTGATGCGGGAGACGAAGTGCTTATCGCGCAGCCGAGTTATCCGCTTTTTGATTTTCTGGCGGCGCTGGATGATGTGCGGCTTGTGCCATATTCGCTGTTCTATGACTACGGATGGCACCTGGATGTAGAAGATGTGTGCCGGCGGATGACTGCACGCACGCGGGCGATTGTGCTGGTGCACCCGAACAATCCGACGGGGCACTTTACCAAGCTGCATGAGCGCAGGCAGTTGGAAGAAGTGTGTGTGGAGCATGGTCTGGCACTGATTGTGGATGAGGTGTTTCTGGACTATCCGCTGGCGGATGCAGGGGGGCAGAGCTTTGCTGTGGGGCCGCATTCGGCACTTACGTTTGTGCTGAGCGGGATGAGCAAGATTGCTGGGCTGCCGCAGATGAAGGCGGCGTGGATTGCCGCTTCGGGGCCGCAGCAGGAATTGGTGGAGGCGCTGGTGCGACTGGAGGTGATTGCGGACACGTTTCTGTCCATGAACGCTCCAGTGCAGTGCGCGCTGCCGCATTGGATGCAGTTGCGACATGGGATTCAGCGGCATATTTCGGAGCGGACTACAGGAAATCTGCGGGTGCTGGACGAGTTGCTGGCGAAACAGAGGATGGTTTCCCGGCTGGATGTAGATGCGGGATGGTATGTGGTGCTACGCGTTCCTGCGACGCGACGCGATGAAGAGTTTGCGATGGAACTGGTCCGCGAGCGTGGTGTGTCTGTGCATCCGGGGTCGTTTTTTGGATTTGAGGAGGCTGGATATCTGGTGGTGAGTTTGCTGACTCCTCCGGTGGAGTTCCGCGCGGGGGTTGTGAAGATTTTGAGGGCGTTTGAGTGATCTTTCATTCGGGAAGACAACTCTACGAAGCACAGCCTCTGGGAGATATTTGTGGTCTGCTCCCCTTTGCTGCGTGAAGGACGGGGCAGATGTGAGGTTTCAAGAAGGTACCCATTCGAAGGGGATCGGAGAAGCTGATTAATCCAGTTTCAAGGAGACCTCGAATGGACTGTCGCCAGAATGCCCGACTCACCGTGCACAATCGAGAGCAATCCAGCCAAATTTGTTGTTGAACCAAGCCAGAGCCGGAAGGCGGCTGCAACCGCCTTCCGGCTCAGCGAAAAGACCGCAGCTAAATGGGTCCGCCGCTATCAAGCCCAGGCCCCCAATCAGCCGCTACTTCCCAGGTACAACCTCCTGACCTTTTACAGGCTCCCGGCGGATGTATTTTGTCAAAACAAGGCGCATCTTCGTCTAAGATTGCAGACGGATGATGTTTTTTCGCTCATGTTCCTTATGGAAGGCAGCTGTCTGCCTTTTTCTTTTATGCGGGACGGTTTCCGTTTACGCCGATGCGGTAGATACATATCCGTTGAATCGAGATCCGCAGGTGCGAGAGGCGTTTGACCGCTTCTACATTATGGATTACGACGGGGCAATTTCGCGTTTTGAAAAAATACAGCGGGAGCACCCGAATGATCCCATTGCGACGGACTACCTGCTTTACGCGACCCTGTTCAAAGAGCTCTTCCGGCTGGACCTGCTGGACACGACCTTTTATGCGAATGATGGTTTTCTGACGGGAAAGCATACGGTTGTTGAAGACCCGAAGGTGCGTGACCAGATCAAGTCACTGGCGAATGAGGCCATTGGACAGGCAAACGCGCAGCTTAAATCCAACCAGAACGATGCAAATGCGCTGTTTGCGCGGGGATGGGCGAAGAGCCTGGAGGCCACGTATATGGCCATGGTGGAGCGCAGCTTCGGGCCGGCGCTGCATCTGGCGCTTTCCGGCCGCAACGACCATAACCGGGTGCTGCAGCTTGATCCGAACTATGTGGACGCCAAGCTGGTGGTGGGCGTGTATGAGTACGTGGTTGGAGCGCTGCCCCTTCCGTTTAAGATTCTGATTGGCTTTGCGGGGATCTACGGGTCAAAAGCTACGGGGATGGAGATGCTGCACGATGCGGCGGCGCGGGGCGTGATCAGCACAGTGGAAGCGCGCACGTGCATGATGCTCTTTCTGCGGCGCGAGGCGAAGTATCAGGCGGCGACGCAGATTGCTCAGTCGCTGGTGACGCAATATCCGAGGGACTTTCTGTTTCGGCTGGAGGTCGCGAACCTGCAGAAGGATGCGGGGCAGGGACTGACGGCGATTGCCAGCTATCGCGAAATTGTGGACCTCTCGAAAAAGAACGGGTACTTTCCGGCGACGCATCTGGAGCTGGTGTATTTCGGGCTTGGCGACAGCCTGCGTGGGCAAAAGATGTATGCCGATGCGGTGGATGCCTACCGGAACGGGGCTTTTCAGCCGACGACGAGTCCGGAGCTGAAGCGCCGCTGCCTGCTGGCTGCCGGGGAGGTGTATGACCTGATGCATGACCGCGCGAAAGCGAAGGAGCAGTATCAGGCGGTGATGGCCCTGGGAAGCGACACGGTGCAGGGGCAGCAGGCGCAGAAATACATGAAGACCGCGTACGCGGGGCACTGAGGGTCCCGCTTATCTGCACGCTCTGGGGCCGGCGGCGCGGACATTCTCTGGCGCGTCAAACTTTGCGAAGTTCTCTTCAAATTTTGCGGCGAGCATTCGCGCCTGCTTGTCATAGGCCTGCTTGTCGGCCCAGACATTGCGCGGGTTCAGGACTTCGCTGGGCACGTTAGGGCAGGAGGTCGGAATGGTCAGGCCGAAGGCATCTTCGGTGACGTAGCCGGCCTTTGCCAAGGTGCCATCGAGGACGGCGTGGACCATGGCGCGAGTGTACTTGAGGCTCATGCGCTTGCCTGTGCCGAAGGCGCCGCCTGTCCAGCCGGTGTTGACCAGCCAGCATTGTGCGTTGTGCTCGCGAAGGCGGCGGCCCAGCATTTCTGCGTAAACGCGAGGGGCGAGCGGAAGGAACGGCGCTCCAAAGCAGGTAGAAAATTCGGGGACCGGTTCGCTGCCGAGTCCGGCTTCCGTTCCGGCAAGTTTGGCGGTATATCCGGAGAGGAAGTGATACATGGCCTGGTCAGGCGTGAGCCTGGCGATGGGCGGGAGAACTCCGAAGGCATCGGCGGCGAGAAAGAGGACGTTCCTGGGGTGTCCGCCCATGCCGGGAATGACGGCGTTTTCAATGAACTCGATGGGATAGGCGGCGCGAGTATTTTCGGTATAGCGAATGTCAGAGTAGTCGGGCATCCGTGTCGTTGGGTCAATCACGACGTTTTCAAGAACGGTGCCGAAGCGGATGGCGTGGTAGATCTGCGGCTCTTTTTCTTCTGAGAGGTCTATGCACTTTGCGTAACAGCCGCCTTCAAAATTGAAAACACCGGTAGGGCTCCAGCCATGCTCGTCATCTCCGATGAGGCGGCGTGCGGGGTCGGCGGAGAGTGTAGTTTTGCCTGTGCCGGAGAGTCCGAAGAAAAGGGCCGTGTCGCCGTTTGCGCCAATATTTGCCGAGCAGTGCATGGGGAAGACGTCGCGCTGCGGCAGCAGGAAGTTCATGACGCCGAAGATGGATTTCTTCATCTCGCCGGCGTACTTTGTGCCTCCGATGAGGACAATTTTGCGGGTAAAGTCGGCGAGGATGAAGGTGCTGGATTTTGTGCCATCGCGCTCAGGGACGGCTTCAAATTCAGGCGCGGCGATGACGGTGAATTCGGCGGCGTGGTTTTCAAGTTCAGAAGGTTGCGGGCGGACGAAGAGCTGCTTTACGAAGAGTGCGTGCCAGGCGTATTCGGCAATGACGGTAATGGGCAGGCGATAGGTGGGGTCGGCTCCGGCATAGAGATCCATTAGGTAAAGATCGCGCTCTGCCATATGGCGGATGACGCGCTCGAGCAGGGCATCGAATTTTTCCGAGTTGAAACGCTGGTTGACTTTGCCCCAGTGGATGCGGTCGCGGGTGATGTCGTCTTCTACGATGAACTTGTCTTTGGGCGAGCGTCCGGTGCGCGCTCCGGTGAGGGCGACGAGTGCGCCATTGGCGGCGAGGCTGGCTTCTCCGCGAGCGATGGAGGTTTCTACCAGTTGCGGGGTGGAAAGGTTGCGGTGGACGTGAGGGCCTTCGATAAGAATCCGAAGATCAGTGGCCACTGTGGCAGCTCCCATGAACTCTCCTTCAGGCAAACCGTTTATTGTGCCACCTGAGGTGGTGAGATGGCAAAGGCGCAGGTGTTTGTACTATGAAGGAACCATGAAAAACAGGTTTATGGTTTTGATGCTGCTGGTGTGTGCTTTTTCACTGCGTGTGTTTGCGCAGACTGCTCCGGAGAAGGTCATTATTGACACGGACATCGGAGACGATATTGATGATGCTTTTGCGGTGACGCTCGCGCTGGCGAGTCCGGAGATGAAGGTCCTCGGCATTACATCGGCATGGGGCGATACTGAGCTGCGCAGTCGTATGCTGGACCGCCTGTTATGTGACGCCGGTCGAAGCGATGTTCCTGTTTTGACAGGAGTGAAGACCGCGAGCAAAACGGCCTTCTCGCAGGAAGTGTGGGCGCGGGTGGGTGTCTCGCATGCGCATGGCGATGCCGTGGATTTTCTGCTGGATGCGATCCGGAAGAACCCTGGAGAGATTACGTTGATTGCGATAGCTCCGCTGACGAACATAGGCGCGGCAATTAAGCGTGACCCCGCCACTTTTAAAAAACTGAAGCGAGTGGTGATGATGGGTGGGGCCATCCGGCGCGGATATGGACCGCCTGGAACAGCACCGGATGCCGAGTACAACATTGCCATGGATGTTGCAGCAGCGCAGAAACTGTTCCAGTCTGGTGTGCCGATTTACATGATGCCGCTCGATTCGACCCAACTGAAGTTTGATGAAACGAAGCGCGAGATGCTGACGACGGTGAGCACTCCTCTGACGGATGCGCTTCAGGTGCTTACGGCGGAGTGGCAGAGGGTTACGCACCAGACTACACCGACGCTGTTTGATGTGATGGCGGCTGCTTATACGATCAAGCCGGAGTTGTGTCCGGTGACGAAGATGCATGTTGATGTAGATGGGCAAGGGTTTACGCGGGAGCGTCCGGGGAAGACGAATGTCCAAGTGTGTCTCAGCTCGGATTCGGACACGTTTTTTCAGTTTTTGATGCCGAGATTGTTAGGGCAGGATTTGCGAGGAAGTTCGTCGTGTGTGAAGTGAGTGGTGAAAGAAGCCCACATCCTTTCAGGATGTGGGGCATTCGCATTGGTCATCGCATTTGAAATTCGGGAGAGCCGAGAATCAGTGCGGTCATTGCATCGAGTTGCTGGGCCGAGTCCTGCTGCTGGGCCTGGGCGAGCTGGTCCTTGATGACTGAGTTTGTTTTGGCTGAGACGTCTCCTGCAATCAGTAGTTGTTCCATGAGGGCGAGGGCCTCGTCCTGTCCGTTTGCGTGCGTGCCGGATTGCGTGAGAGAAACGGATTCTGTGTGCGGAAGCCCAGGTGAGGCAACAGGATGGGCAAGCAATCCGGCGGCGAGAAGGTGAGGCGCGTCAAACTTCATTCCACCGAGTTTGCTGTTGGCCAAAGCCATGGAGAAATTCAGGCGGTCTACGAGCGCGGCGGAGTTCATCCAGTGGTCAGCGGTCATTGGGTATCCGGTGGGCGGTTGCATCTGGTAGAGAGGCTCGCCCATGCGCGCGATGGTACTAACCAGAACGCCTGGGTTGGACGGGTCCGTGTCTGTGGCGCGGAAGGCAGAGGCGACAAACTCAAGCGGTGTCTTGATCTTGTTGCGATAGTTGGCCCGCGACCAGAACTCTGGCGAGTGGACCATAGTGCGCAGTACCTGCTTGATGTCTCCGTCAGAAGAGAGATAGGTCCTGGCCATGCGGTCTACCAGCGTTGACGGAGGGACGTCGGCGACAAAACGCTGCGCTAGTTTGTAGCTGATGAAGTGTGCAGTCTGCGGCTGTGCGGCAAGCCATGTCAATGCCTGCACGCCTTCGTTAAAGCCATCTTCCTTGACGGTATGGCCGAACCATTTCTTGGATCCTGGTTCGTGTTTGCGCTCGTCGAAGACAAACGGACCGCCTTGCTGCGGGTGATCAATGGTCCAGCCGGTAAGGATTTTGGCGAGGCTGATGACGTCGGCCTGAGTATATCCGCCATTGACGCTGACGGTGTGCAGTTCCATGACTTCGCGGCCATAGTTTTCATTCAGGCCCTGATCATTTTTCTTCTGGTTCGGGCGCTGCTTTTGTTTTTGGGCGACAAGAGAGTCAGGGCCGATGCTGGTCCAGTTGTCGAGGTAGTCAAGCATGGCCGGATGCTCGGCTGTGGCGAGCAGAAGGTCTTTGAATTTGCCCAAAGCGTGTGCGCGGATGGCGCTGCGCTCGTAGTCGGGCAGGTAGTACACCTCAAAGCCGTTCTTGTGCATGAAGACGTTGAAGTGGTTAAACCAGAAATCGGTCATAACTTCCTGGAGCTGGCGCTCGCTGAGGATGGCACGCAGGATTTTTGCCTGCTGCAGCTCGTTCTGGACGACGCCGATGCCGCCACCGCCCGCCATCATGTAGAAGATTTCACGCTCGCGCGGAGTGAAGTCATTGAGTAGAAGACTGCGCTGTGGCCCAGCGGCGTCGCGGCACAAGGTGATGCGCTGCTCGACGGGCAGCTTCATGATGGCCTGCATGCGCATGTTTTTGGGGTAGCCCAGGACCTGGCTGGCGAGCATCTGCGCTGAAGCAAGCTGTTCCTGCTTGTTCTGCTGCGGCATGTCTATGGGCGGCGGCGCCTGAGTGTCATTCTTTTTTGCCTGCTGCTGGTCGTACCTGGCGAGTGCGACTTCAAAGGCGCCGGCGAGAATCGGATCTTTCGGCATGGGCTGCTTGCCCATTTTAATCTGGCGCAGCATTTGTCCATCGGGCATGGTTGCGGCAATCGTAGCCGGCGGCATGGTGAGCGCAGGGTAGGCGGCGAGGCGATTGTTGAGTTCCGTGTCGGGAATGCTTTCCGGATCCAGTTGCCGCTCAAACCATGCTTCCCATCCTTCTTTGGTGACGGCAGCTACTTCACCAGGACGCGGGCCAAAAGTAAAGCGATTGAGGACCTGCTGCGCTTTTTCTTCGTTTGTGAGCGGGCGCGTGGACTGGGGCCTTGCAGCGGCCTTATGTGGCGCGCTTTGTGCCGCAAGCATCGGGCAGGGAAGAAGTGCAATGGCAAAGATCCGCAAAAAGGCAGAGATACGCGTCATGAAGTACTCCTGACATTTCTGTAGACCGCAGTTTACGCCTTATAGTTGCGCTGGCTGGACGGCGCGGGATTTGTTTTGAGGAATGAACCGAAACGCCAGCCGGGCCAGAAGCAGGACCGCGAGCACGATGGTGATTTCCAGCGGAGTGCGGACGCCGCTCTTGACGCCCCACCAGTAATGTACAACTCCGGCAATGGCAGCAAGATAAACGAGCGTGTGGAGCCTGCGCCAGCGTTTGCCACCCAGCTTGCGAATGGCCCAGGCTGTGGAGGTGAGCGCAAGGGGCAGCAGCAGGAGCCAGGCGGTGAGTCCGGCAGTGATGAAGCGGCGCTGGCTGATGTCATTCAGCATGGCGCTGAGGCTGAAATTGGAGTAGAGCCAGATGTAGGTGGCGAGATGAAGGCAGGCATAGAAGAAAGCATAGAGGCCAAGCATCCGGCGGAAGCGTATGATCCACCCGAGCTTTGGGATGAGCCTGCGGACGGGAGTGATGGCGAGCGTAAGGACGAGCAGACGAAGCGTGCCTTTTCCGGTGAAGAACGTGACGGCGGCGATGGGGTCAGGGCCGAGTGCGTCCGGAGCGGTGGTGCTGGCGCGCCAGAATTGAAAAACGAGCCACGCGACAGGAGCAAGGCAGGCGATGTGCGCAAGGGCTTTCAGGAAGATGATGGCGCGGTTGGGCATATGGAAAAGCAGGTCCTTCGCTTTGTTCTGATTGACAAATTATTTCTTCGCTGAGTGGACTGTCGCAGAGATGATGTTACCTGCAGGGCCCACGTCTCAAGATCGAGACGTGGGGGTTCTCCACTACTATTGCGGAAGTCCACTAGTAATACTTTCTCAGGTCCATGCCGTTGTAGAGGCTGGCTACCTGGTCGGCGTATCCGTTGAACATGAGGGTGGCACGGCGCTGCTTAAAGATTGGCTCTCCGATGCGGCGTTCATATTTCTGGCTCCAGCGCGGGTGGTCTACGTTGGGATTGACATTGGAGTAGAAGCCATATTCGTTGGGGGCCTCGTCGTTCCAGGCGGTGTGCGGCTGCTTATCTACGAAGCGGATTTTGACGATGGACTTGGCGGACTTGAAACCGTATTTCCACGGGACAACGATGCGGACGGGCGCGCCGTCCTGATTGGGTAGCACCTGACCATAGAGGCCGACGCAGAGGAGCGTGAGGGGGTGCATGGCTTCGTCCATGCGAAGGCCCTCAGAGTACGGCCAGTTGATGGAAGACTGGCTGAGACCAGGCATCTGTTTGCGATCGGCGAGGGAGAGGAACTGAACATACTTTGCTTTACCCAGCGGCTCGCATTGCTTGATGAATTCTGAGAGTGAATAGCCGACCCAAGGGATGACCATGCTCCACGCCTCGACACAACGCATGCGGTAGACGCGTTCTTCGAGGGGGCGGAGCTTGAGCAGGTCGTCAATATCAAATGTTTTTGGTTTGCTGACGAGGCCTTCGACGGTGATGGTCCATGGGCGTGTCTGCAAACGCCATGCGTTTTTTGCTGGATCGCCCTTCTCGACGCCAAACTCGTAGAAGTTGTTGTAGTGCGTGATGTAGTCGAAGGGGGTGAGGTCTTCGCCAGTGGTGGAAAGCGGGCCCTTGATTGTAGAGAGCTTTGTGGTTTCAGTGCTGGCCTTTGCGAAGGCTGTTCCTGCTGCTGCGGCCGTGGCGGCAGCGATGAATTGCCGTCTGTTCAGATAGGCCGATCTGGGTGTGATTTCTGAGGAGGGAATGTCGTCGGGCTTGAGGATGAGCATCGCTTGACCTGCTTTTCTTGTACCAGATTAGAGTATCGCCTTCAGCCATGGTGCACGATGTTTCGATGTGCTGAAAGAAGGCAGTTTCTACCTGATGAGACCGGAGTACGAGGGGAAAGGTCACAAAAAGGGCCACTCCTTGCGCCGATAGGCTCGCGCGAAGTAGAGAATGCTGCCTGTGAGGGCGATGATGGCGGCGTAGATGAATTCGCGTGCGGCTTGTTTTCGGGAAAAAAGAATGAACAGAAAGCCAGCCAACGCGAAGAGCGGCGGCAGAGGATAGAGCCAGAGGCGGAAAGGCCGCTGCATGTCTGGCCGGCGAAGTCGCAGGAAAATGACTCCCGTTTGCTGTAATACATACTGCAGAAGGATGCGGATGGCCACCAGGGCGGCGATGACGCGCGAGAGATCGAAAAAGCAAAAGACAGCGGCGACGATTCCGAGTGCAAGCAGGGAGATGTTTGGGAATCCGTGACGGGTATGCAGCCTGGCGAAAGAGCGGAAGTAGTTGCCGTCGAGCGCGGCAGCATAGGGCGCGCGCGAGTAGGCCAGCAGCAGCGAAAAGACAGAGGCAAAGGCCGTCCACATAACCAGGGCCGCAAAAATACGCGCGGCTGTGGGGCCAAAGGTCCGCTGCATGAGCGCGGCAACGACTGCGTAACGGCCATCGCCCTGCTTTACGAGTTCCTGCCATGGAATGACGCCGAGGACGCTGATGTTCATGGCGAGATAAAGCGCAGCGACAATGGCGATGGAAAGCAATACGGCGCGTGGAATTGTGCGTCCAGGGTCGCGGGTTTCTCCACCGAGAAAGCAGACGGTGTAATAGCCCCAGTAGTCGTAAGTTGCGATGAGTGTGGCGGCGCCCAGCCCTTGAAAGAAGGCGGGGCCGAGATGAAACGCGCTTTGCGGCATGGCGATTTGCGATGCGTGAAAGTGTGTAAGTCCTGCCAGAATGATGGAGCCGATGGTGAAGAGCACTCCGGCCCAGAGCACCCACGCAAGACGCGCAACGGTACTGATGTTGCGGTAGAGAAGAGCCAGCACAAAGAGACAAGTGGCTGCTGCGGCCACGCTTGACCAGCGCAGATGCGGAAGTACAGGAACAGATGTGTTCAGCACAGGCCATAGATATGCTGCATATTGCGCAAGGCCGATGCATCCGGAAGCGATGGAAAGCGGCGCGCTGAAACCGAGTTGCCAGATGTAGAGGAATGAGACCCAGCGGCCTGCGCCGTCGCGCCCGTATATTTCGCGCAGGAAGGCATAGGAGCCACCAGCCTCGGGCATGGCCGCGCCCAGCTCGGCCCACACCAGACCATCGCAAACGGCGATGAGTGCGCCGAGTATCCAACCGAGCATGGCCTGTGGGCCGCCCATGGCGGCGACGACCAGCGGCAGCGTAATGAAGGGGCCTACGCCGATCATGTTGATCATGTTCAGCGAAATGGCGTTGCCGAGGCCGATCTGGCGTTTCAATTGCGACGTCATCGTTCGATCTTCATCTAAAAGTCAACGCGGTGGATGGATTGTACACTGGAAACACTAGCCGATTCGATGCAGACACTCAGCCGACGACTCAAGCAGATTGCTACTGTTGCGCTTGCTGCGACCATTGCTGCGCAGGCGCAGACTGTTCCGTGGGCCACTCAGATTGCGGCCACGCCTGATGCACAAACCCTACCGGGAGACCGCGGAGCAGACGGGCTGTGGCAAACGCTGCGTAAGCTCCAGACATGGGCCAGCGTGATGATGATCGTTGCGCATCCTGATGATGAAGATGGCGGGATGCTCACGCTGGAATCGCGCGGAGCAGGCGCGCGTGTGGCCATGCTGACGCTGACGCGAGGCGAGGGCGGCCAGAATGCCATGTCCGGTGAAACATATGATGCGCTGGGCCTGATTCGTACCAACGAACTACTGCTGGCTGATGAATACAGCGGAACGGAGCAGTACTGGAGCCGCGTTGCTGACTATGGCTTTTCCAAAACCATAGATGACGCCTTTCAGCAGTGGGGGCATGATCGCGTTCTGTATGACGTGGTGCGCGCTGTGCGCCTGAACCGGCCGCTCGTGGTTACTTCTGTTTTCACCGGAAATGTGACGGATGGGCACGGGCACCATCAGGTAGCGGGAGAGATGGCGCAGGAGGTCTTTAAGGCCGCGGGTGATCCGAATGTCTTTCCTGACCAGATTGCTGAAGGGCTGCGGCCGTGGTCACCGCTGAAGGTGTATGAGCGTGTGCCAGGATTTTTCATCAGCGGAGAAGGCGCAAACAAACGCATGTTTGACTATGCGACGGGGAAGTCCTCGCCGCTCCACCTGCGCGATTATGTGAACGACACGTGGATGGATGATGTGCCGGAGACAAATGTTGAGATTCCTGAGGGGGCGTTCGATCCGGTGCTGGGGCGCTCATACGTGCAAATGGCACGTGAGGGTTGGGCGCTGCAGAAATCTCAGAACGGGGGCGGAAATCCGCCACTGCCCGGGCCTTTCAATGTTGCGTATCACCGCTACGGCTCGCGGGTGCAGACGAGCGAGCATGAGTCTTCTTTTTTTGATGGGATTGATGTTTCGCTCATGGGCATTGCTTCCCTAGCACATGGTGATACGCAGTTTCTGAAAGATGGCCTGCGAGAGATCAACAGTGCCGTGACGCGCGCGCTGTACTCGTATATTCCTTCTGATCCGTCAAAAATATTGCCTGCTTTGCATGATGGCTACCTGAAGACGCAGCAGCTGATGGATGCAGTGAATGCGAGCGCATTGAGCGCAGACGATAAAGCTAATGTCAACCACGAGCTTGAGATCAAGCTGGCGCAGTTCAATACGGCCCTGGCGCAGGCGCTTGGGTTGCAGGCAAAAGCCCTGGTTACGCCGAGCATGGAGGCCGACCGCAATCCCTTCTTCGGGTCGGCTGCGCAGATGACCTTTCTGCACGCAACACCGGGCATGGATTTCAACGTGCGGCTGCATGTAGCCAGTGCTGAACCATGGACGCCTGCGGGCAAGCTGCGACTGGCTAAGACGTGGCTTGTGACTCCGGAAGGAGAGAAGTGGCCTGTCGAGCGCGTGACTGGACCCAATACGCCAAGTTCGTCTGAGGCGGACATGCTTTTTAAAGTGCATGTACCGCGCAGTGCTTTTGTCACGCGGCCATACTTCTACAGACCTTCTATTGAGCAGCCTTATTACAACATCAGCGACAAGCGCTGGCTGAACCGCTCGTTTGCGCCATATCCGGTGGAGGGATGGGCGGAGTTTGATTACGACGGCGTGCCTGTGCGCGTTGGGCAGGTAGTGCAGACGGTGCACTGGGAGCATGGGCCGGGTGCGGTGTATCAGCCGCTGGTTGTGTTGCCGCAGATTTCAGTAAATTTTTCTGCTCCGGCGGGAGCGATTCCGCTTGGCGAGAGGTCCTTTCCGTTGCACGTGACGCTGACCAATGAGCAGCAGGATTCCGCGGATGGCGAGCTGCATCTGGAGCTTCCCACAGGTTGGGCTGCTGAACCGACGACGGAGAAGTTTCATCTTCCGGCAAATGATCCTGTGACGGTTACATTTACGCTGCATCCGGCAGCGCTCAGCGGAGATGCGGTATACAACATCAAAGCTGTGGCGCGAAGCGGAAATTACGAGTTCAGCGAGGGTGTACAGCAGGTGGGCTACCCTGGGCTGCGGCCCTATTACTATTACCGTCCAGCAACGTATCGCGCGCGTGCCGTGGATGTGAAAGTGGCGCCGGGGCTGAAGGTGGGCTACATCATGGGCACGGGTGACGATGTTCCGCAGGCACTGGAACAGATCGGGATTCATCCGCATCTACTGAATGCGGATGAAGTATTGCACGGAGATTTGAGCCAGTACAACGTGATTGTGCTTGGCATCCGCACGTATGCGGCACGACCGGAACTGGCTTTGGCTACTGGACGCCTGCTGGATTATGTAAAGAACGGCGGCACAGTGATTGTGCAATACAACAGCCCGGAGTATGACCATGACTTTGGGCCGTTTCCATACAAAATGGGACGATCACCGGAGAAGGTGGTGGATGAGAAATCGCCGGTCACGATTCTTGATCCAAGCGATCCATTGATGTCCTGGCCGAATCGCATTACCGAAGCTGACTTCAACGGATGGGTGGAGGAGCGTGGCCATGATTTTATGGAGTCGTGGGACCCGCGCTACACGGCGCTGACGGAGACGCATGATCCGGGCCAGGACCCGCAGAAGGGCGGTCTGCTTTATGCGAAATATGGCAAAGGCGAGTATATCTATGTTGCTTATGCGCTCTATCGGCAGATGACTGAGGCCGTTCCGGGGGCTTACCGGATTTTTGCGAATCTGGTGAGCGCGGGTGCGGAGCGACGTTGATCTGCTATAGCGAAAGTCAGCATCGCTATCCAATCACACTGGCACTCAAGGAACGGAACTTTCATTCAGGAAACTGCGTAGCGTGAGGCGCGTTATCTGATGGAGTTTTATCCCAGGTCTTTTCAAGACATGGGGCAGGTGTGAGATTTCAGATTCTTCCTCCCTGTGCTCGTCAGAATGTCGAGCACGGGGAGAGAACTGTCGTCTGATTTACCAGTCAATTTTTTCCGGGAAGTACTCGGCGATCAGGTCGTCGTAGTAGGGCTTCAGTTCCTTCAGATTGGGTTTAGCGTGGCCCTTGGAGTAGAGGTCGTATGGATTGAACTTGCGCACCCACTCGAACATTTCCTCATCCTGCGCGTTCATCAGGTGCTTGTACGCCCCGTGCCTGTGCGCCGGATAAAAGGAGTGGTAACGGAGCATGTAAAGCGCGGGTTCCGGCAGGTATGGCTTGGCAACGTGGTAGATGTACTCGTCGTGTCCCCAGGAGAGATGAACGTTGTCGAGTCCGCAGTGCGGTTCATAGATGCCGTATTTGGTCTGGTATTCGGGGACTTTGCTGTCGGGATTGGCGCTGAAATATTCGGGGAAGACAATTTCATCGGCCCAGGCGCAGCCTACTGGAAAAGTATCGCCGACGACGGCCCATTGCGGCTCGCCATACAGACAGAGGACTTTGCCAAGATCGTGGATGAAACCGGTCAGCACCATCCAGCGCGGGTGGCCATCGCGGCGGATGGCCTCGGAGGTCTGGAGAAGGTGTTCGATCTGTGTCAGATCGGTGTCGGGGTCGCTGTCATCTACTAGCGTATTGAGGTACTCAGCGGCTTCCCAGATGCTCTTTTTGCCGCGATTCAGGGCCAGAAATTCTTTCTTCTTGTTCAGAACAAAGTCGAGCGTCTGGTTGGTGTGGTTCAGGCGGTAGAATTCGGCCACTCCGGGATTTGCTTCGGCGTCATAGTTGCGGAACTGTTCCTGCGACTTGCCTTCCTTGTAGCGGCTGGCGACGAAGTCGTCCCAGTCATCGAGATGCTCAAGCGGCCTTTCCGGAGAAATGGTGTGCATGGCGAAGCGCTCCTCCCACTATGGGATGCATTATATAAGAGCGCGAAGCATGGGCTGTCATGCTGGTTTTGACAGTGTGGTTGCGATGCCATTAGGCTCAGTATCCAAATGCTGAAAGCGATTTTGACCGACGTGCAGTTCTGGGTGCCGGCGTGTGTGCTGGCGCTGGGAATAGTGCTGCTGGCGTGGCTGCATTGACAGGGATCAGGGCACAATTTCAGGGCGGCAGTGGCTTCCATGAAGAATGATTTATTAACAGCGAAACCTCAAACGGCAGCCGCTTCCATGCACGGCTTAGGTGTGGTTTGCGGACTGGCTGCCGGTGTTTGGCTGGGCGGGGCAGAAGCGCCGACAAAGCTGGTGAATATCGGGATCTCTCCGTTTGCGATATCGCTGGCCATGGTGCTGGGCGTGTTTGTGGCGCGCTGGACGCTCCCAACGCTACTGAAGGGCACGGACTATGTTTTCCGTGATCTGTTTACGCGGCCTCATCTGATTGTCTGGGCCGTGTTCGCAGGCGCATTGTGGGCAGTAGCGAACACACTGACGGTTTTTGCCATCCGCGACGTGGGGCTTTCTATTGCCTTTCCGCTGTGGAACACAAACAGCCTGATCGGGATTTTCTGGGGGTGGCTGCTCTTTCAGGAAATGCGGGGTGCCGGGTTTCGCACCGTGTCTCGTGTGCTGGGCGGTGCGCTGACGATTGTGGTAGCGGCAGTGCTGCTGGGCTATGTCACCGTGCAACACACCGGAGCGCTGCATGCGCAGGCGGTGCATGGGATCGTAGCCGCGTTCGGCGCCAGCCTGCTGTGGGGGACGATGTATGTTCCGTACCGGAAGGCCTATATCAGCGGGATGAACCCGTTGTCGTTTGTAACGGTGTTTACCGTTGGGGAACTGGGTACCATGGCGCTGCTGGCTGCGACCTTTGGCGGCGGTGTTTCGCAACTGCACGCAGAATTGAGCGCGGCGCGACATGTGGTCTTCTGGATCTTTCTGGGGGGCTTCTGCTGGGTGGTTGGCGACCTGTTTCAGCAGTACGCGACGAAGTATATCGGCATTGGGCGGGGAATTCCGCTTTCCAATACAAACCAGCTTTGGGGCCTGGCGTGGGGAGCGCTGGTGTTTGGGGAACTGGCGCATGTGGGAGGCACCAGCCGCTGGCTGGTTGTGCTTGGCTCTGCACTGATGATTCTGGGGGCGATGTTCATCAGCACCGCGGCCGCTCCGGCGTGCGAGCAGGCTTCCGGACGGGATGCGATTTCCCGCGAGTGCGAGAAGTACGGCCTGAGCTTTGAAGAGTGCGTGGCCGCGCAACTTGGCTCTCTGCACGGTGAAGAAAAATCTCGTCGGCCCTGGTGGGACGTTTTGATTGTGGCCGGAGCGGTTGCAGTGTTTTTGTGGCTTGGTCTACAGGTGCGCGTGCCGGGGCTGGCCATAAACTTTGCCTGGGTGGCGGCGCTGTGCGCAGTGCTGTTGGTGGCAGCGGCGGGATGTGGCTGGCTGCTTTGGCGGCGAACGCGGTTTTCTTAAATAAAAGCCCCGCTGGTTTGCGGGGCTTTTTACCTAAGTAAGAAGAACGGCTTAGTTGCTGTAGAGCAATGCGCCTTCGGTCTTCAGCTCGCCTTCTTTCCCCACAGGGCGATAGAAGAGCTGATTGTTGTCGAGGTAGACCTCGATGAAAGCCGGACGGTCGGTAATCTGTCCGGCGATCAGGGCCTCGGAGAGCGGGTCTTCTACGTAGCGCTGGATGGCGCGGCGCAGCGGACGTGCTCCGTAGGTGCGGTCCACGACGGTCTTTTCGAGGATCCACTTCTTGGCCTCGTCGGTGACCGAGATGGTGATGGCCTTCTGGGCCAGGTTCGTATTGAGCTGCTGGACGAGCAACTCGAGAATCTGGATGAGGTCTGCATCCGTAAGTGCCTGGAAAATAATGATTTCGTCCAAGCGGTTCAGGAACTCGGGGTTGAAGGTGCGCTTGACCTCGTTCCTGACGAGCTCTTCGACCTTTTCCATGACCAGCTCTTCGCGATCGCTCTGGAAGCCAAGCCCCTGCTTACGCTGGAGATGGCGCGCGCCGATGTTCGAGGTCATGATGAGGATGGTGTTCTTGAAGTCCACGGTATTGCCGAGGCCATCGGTGAGCTGACCATCTTCGAAGACCTGCAAAAGGATATTGAAGACATCCGGATGCGCCTTCTCGATTTCGTCGAGCAGGACGACCGAGTACGGCGAACGCTTGACACGCTCGGTGAGCTGACCACCCTCCTCGTAGCCCACGTATCCCGGAGGCGAGCCGATGAGTTTGGAGACCGAATGCTTCTCCATAAACTCCGACATATCGAAGCGGATGAGCGATTTCTCTGAGCCGAAGAGGAACTGGGCCAGAGTACGCGCCATTTCAGTTTTGCCAACGCCGGTCGGTCCGAGGAAGAGGAAGGAGCCTATAGGGCGATGCGGCGATTTGAGTCCGGCACGCGAGCGGCGGATGGCGCGGGCCAGGGCCGAGATGGCCTTGTCCTGCGAGATGACGCGCTTGTGCAGTTCTTCTTCAACGCGCAGCAGCTTCTGGGTTTCTTCTTCCTTAATGGAGGTGACAGGGACGCCGGTCCAGCGGCTGACGACCTCTTCGATGTCCTCGCGGGTGACGATGCCGGCGGCCGAGTCATCGAGGTGGTATTTGTCGCGCAGGGCGCGCAGGTTCTCGCGCTCCTTGCGTTCTTCGTCGGAGTAGAAGCGGGCCTTCTCAAACTCGTGGTTGGCGATGGCCGAGTCCATGCGGTGGACGATGAACTTGATCCGCTTGTGGACTTCGGTGATTTCTTCGGGCAGGGAAGTCTGCCGCAGCTTGACGCGCGCACCTGCCTCGTCAATCAGGTCAATGGCCTTGTCGGGCAGGAAGCGATCAGAGATGTAGCGGTTTGAGTGCGAGACCGCGAACTGGATCGAGTCATCGGTATAGCTGACGGCGTGGAACTTCTCGTACCGGTCCTTAATGCCCATGATGATCTTGACGGCGTCCTCTTCGTTGGGCGGCGGAACCTTGACGGCCTGGAAGCGCCGTTCGAGCGAGCGGTCTTTCTCGATGGATTTGCGGTATTCGCTGGGCGTGGTGGCTCCGATGCACTGGATTTCGCCACGCGAGAGGGCGGGCTTGAGAATGTTGGCCGCGTCGAGCGAGCCTTCGGCAGAGCCGGCACCGACCAGAGTATGCAGCTCATCGATGAAGATGATGCAGTTCTGGTTTTCCATCAGCTCTTTCATGATGGTCTTGAGGCGCTCCTCAAACTGACCGCGGTATTTTGTGCCAGCGACGATGAGCGACAGGTCGAGAGCGAGCACGCGCTTGTCGGCGAGGAAACTGGGTACATCACCGTCGGCGATGCGCTGGGCCAGTCCTTCGACGATCGCGGTCTTGCCAACGCCGGGTTCGCCGATGAGCACCGGGTTGTTCTTGGTGCGGCGGCAGAGGATCTGGACGACGCGCTCGAGCTCAGCATCGCGGCCTACGAGCGGATCGAGCTGGGTGTCGAGGGCGGCCTGAGTGAGGTCGCGCGAGAACTCGGCCAATAGGCTGGATTCGCGATTGCGCTGCTGCTGCGGGGCCTTTTCCTGAGTAGTGCGGGCCAGCTCTTCGCGGATGGCAACGAGCTTGAGGCCGCGCTCGTGCAGGATCTCTGCGGCAAAGCTCTTTTCCTCGCGCAGAAGGCCGAGCAGGAGGTGTTCGGTGCCAATGTGCTTGTGCGAGAGGCGCTCTGCTTCCTCAGCAGCGTAGGCCAGCACGCGCTTGCATTCATTGGAGAGAGGCAGATCGACGGAAGTGGATACTTTCTCGCGGATGGTGGTGTGGCCCTCGATCTGCTTACGAATCGAGTCCACGGAAGCGTGCGAGCGGAGAAAGCGGTTGGTCAGCGCCTTGTCCTCACGCAACAGGCCGAGCAGCAGGTGCTCGGTCTCAATATAGGGCGAGCCAAACTGGCTGGCCTCGTATCTTGCAAAGAAGATGACGCGACGTGCCTTTTCTGTATAGCGTTCGAACATATTTCCCCTGAGAAGACATTTGTGTTTGTCGAAGCCCGGATATTCCGGCGTCCTTCTGCTAAGAGGACTTAATCGCAAAACGCAAGTGCCTTCGGCCCTTCTCGCCGCTTTCACCTATCGAAAACTGGCCCCGGTGAAGACGGCCTTTGGGAAGGATGCCAGTTGACCTCCTTCCCACTGCGGTACTACTCAACTCTCCGCTAAACCTGCTGCGGAGACAGTTCTTCCATGCGGCCCTTTTCCAGCCGCAAAATCCTGTGACATCGCCGTGCCAGAGTCATGTTGTGGGTCACGATCACCGATGTCAGATGCTCCCTTTCATGCAACTGCTGGAGGAGTGAAAATACAGTATCAGCAGTTTGACTGTCCAGATCCCCAGTTGGTTCATCAGCAAGAAGTAATCTGGGCTGCGTTACCAGCGCGCGCGCAAGGGAGACCCTTTGCTGTTCGCCACCGGAAAGCTCTCCCGCCTGGTGGTTGGCCCGGTCCCCGAGTTCCACATCGCGCAGGCACTTTGCCGCGATCTCAAAGGCATCGGCCTTCGATATTCCCCGGGCGAGGAGGGGCATGGCGACATTCTCAAGCGCGGTAAACTCCGGCAGAAGATAGTGAAACTGCCATACATAGCCGACTTCCCGGTTACGGAAAGCTGCGGCTTGTCCTGGTGACAGACTTCTCAATGGAGTTGAGGCGCAGTATACGTCACCGCTAGTAGGAACATCAAGAGCGCCGAGGATGTGCAAAAGTGTGCTTTTTCCTGCACCGGACTGGCCCACAATGGCCAGGAACTCTCCGTGCCGGACTTCAAAGCTCAGGCCATCAAACAAAACCAGCCGACCGCGGCCGGTTGCGTATTCCTTACGCAGATTTTCTACTTTAACTAAAGGATGTGCCGAAGCGGCCAGAGGACTCAGACCCATCGCGGCGGTCGCTGCGCTGAAGCTCTGCGGGCTGGCGAATGGAGTTCCCATAACTACCTCTATCATTGTTGGACACCAAAAAGAAAGACTTGACACTGTAGATTTTTCTCTCTGTGTATTTAGATTCAACAGCTGAGTGGGGGTATCGCTTCGTTCACCGGGAAATAGTTGCAGTTGATGGGCCAAAACATCGCCGTAATTTTTTGAATCTTTTTGAATCTTCCGGGTGGCCCTATTTCAGCGGGACCACCGGCATGGTCTGGAGCTGGGTGAGTTCCTGCTGGACGCGCTGCCATGCCTTGCGGTCTTTTTTGGTAGTGATGGGCGATTCGGGGTTGGAATAGTAGGCGAGGACATCGTGCTTCAGGCCCGAGGGGACAGGGCGGTCGGGATGCCGGGAGATCGTATTGAGCAGCTGGGCGTAGGTTTTATCGGTGCGGGGATAGCCACCGGGCTGGACCACGTAGCCCGTATCGAGATCACGATTTTCAAGGTCCAGAGTGGCCTCCGGGGTCTGCGCCGGATTTGTTCGAAGATTGTTGAGGTGCTTTTCAAAGGTATCCAGCGTGCGGTTTACGCTGACGACGTACTTATTTTCCGTTTCCTGTGTGGGAATCTTGATGGCCAGGTCCTGCGCCGGGCCGATTTTGGGCACCAGAATGATGACCCATGCCAGCAGATGTGTTTTTATTCCAGGGGTACGGCGCATGGGCTCCCAGCTATTCTGCCTGCTGGCTTCAGCGATGCGCTGATTCAGTTCCTGAAATTCGGGTGTGTCCAGGCCGGCAGGGAAGGCATGGCGGTGGACCACTGCCTCAGCTTCTGCGAAAGCGGGAAGAAAGTTGCGGACGGAGTGGCGATACGACGAGATTGTCGCGCTTCGGCGCTTGTTGCCCAGCACTTCGCTCAGGTGCAGGCCATAGGTTTCATAGAACGCGCGTTCAAGGAGCGCCCCGGAGACGCGCAAGCCGATGCGGTCCAGATACGCGGTGGGTGCAAAATGGTGTTTCGTCAGCTGGTCCACATCTAAGGCAAACTCGGTCCGAACATGAGCGTGTGGGCTTTCATCGTAGGTAATGGAGTGGCCGTATTGCAGCGCGAGCCTGGGAAAGGCGATGGCCGTTGCGGGGTTGACTGCGTATTGGTGGCCGATGTTGTCTCCGATGTAATGGCAGAGCGCGCCAAGAGCAAAAGACAACTCATTTACGTTTCTGGCATTGCGGATGAGGCTCGCGACAAAGTCTCCTGCGCGGACGTAATGGGTGAGGTTGCTGAAGAAGACATGCCCGAAAGGATAGTAGCCAGCATCCTGAATTTCGCATCCGCCATAGGCGTAGGACTGTGCCAGGCGCAATTGCGCCGGAGTGGTATTAGGGTAGCGGACCAGCAGAAGCGGCTTGATAGCCGGTTCCCAGGCGAGGTCAATGATCTGCTGATGTGTGAGGACGGAGTAGGCGGAGATCGGCTGTGTGAAGAGGAGCAGGCCCAGGAGGAAAACCAGAAAACGCTCGGCGAGAGCCGCACTTTCCCATCCTTTTGCGTAGAAGAGGCGCAAAAGGATGGGGCACCTGGCGAGCGAGTTCGGTTGCACGCCTTCGACGCTTCGCTCATGACGAGAGACTATGGGGGTAGTTTTAAGTCGAGCAAACATTCGCTTGTTCGAGTCGAAAAGATGATGGCTGGTTGCTTACTTATTCATAGCGTAGCGCCTCTGCTGGAAGCACGCGTGCGGCTGATGACGAAGGATATAGCGTTGCCAGCAACGAAACGCCCAGCGAAACCAGAGCAACGACGATGCCGTCGCGGATACGCGGGGCAAACGGCAGGTAGTCAATCGAGTAGATATCGGCGGAAAGATGGATGAAGCGGTAGTGTCCGCCCGCCCATGAGAGCGCATACCCCAGCACCAGGCCGATGATTGTACCAATCAGGCTGATGAGAAAACCCTGCATGAGGAAGATGCGGCGCACCTGTTCAGGCTTGACCCCGATGGACATAAGCACAGCGATGTCTTTGGTCTTCTCCATGACCATCATGGTGAGTGCGATGAGGATATTGAGCGCTGCAACGCAGACGATCAGCCCGATGACGATGAAGGTAACGATCTGTTCCAGCTTGAGCGCTCGGAAGAGCTCGCGGTTCTGCTCCATCCAGTTGGTGGTCTCAAAGCCGGGGCCTGCGGCGGCTTCGATTTCTTTGCCGATGCGGTCGGCGTGGTAGAGGTCGTCCACTTTGAAGGAGATGATGGAGACCAAGTCGGGCTCATCGAACAGGCGCTGCGCGTCGGTGAGGCGAACGAAGGCAAAACTGGAGTCGTACTGGTAGAAGCCGGAGTGGAAGATCCCTGTAATTCGGAAGCGCTGGTATTTGGGCACGAGTCCGTATGGTGTGAGTTCGCCCTGCGGACTGGTGACCATCACAGTGTCGCCTACCTTCGCATTCAACGAATCAGCGAGATCGTAGCCGACGACAATGGGCGGAGTGGGGCGATTGGCTTCATCTGTTGCAGGTGTCGAGGGATCCGGATTGGATAACGGCGCGGCGCTGCCCTGTGTGATGCGCGAGAGCAGGTCGCTGACGGTGCGCTCTTCGCTGGGGACAATGCCTTTGATCTCCGCTCCACCGGAAAGCGCCCCGCGCGAGATGAGCACAGGCTCATAGAGGCCGGGGGCGGCTGCGGTCACATGAGGTAGTTTGCGCAACTTGTCCGTCAGCGCGCGCCAGTTGCGGATGCCGTCGCTCTGGATGCGCATGAGCGAGACATGCGCGGTCGAGCTGAGCAGGCGTTCGCGCAGGTCACGGCTCATCCCATTAGTGATGGCAAGTGCGATGATGAGCGCGGCCACTCCCACGGCCACTCCGATGACAGAGATGGCGGTGATAACACCGATAACCGCCTGCCTGCGCTTGGCGCGCAGATATCGGGCGGCGACGAAAAGCTCAAACTTCACCGGACGACTGCCTTTGCTGCTGCCACGTTGTCATAGCGGTCATAGACGCGCACGGTCACCAGGTGCTCGGATGGGTTTTCGGGCGCGGCAGAACCGGGCTGACGTGGGGGAATTTGTGCGTCGAAATCATAGTGCTCAGTCAGGGAGTCGGAGAGCTTGCCGACTGGCTCGACATATTGCCATGGCCCTGCATCTACGGAGTACTCAGCGCGCGCAACGGGGCTTGTAGCATCGGTGGCGGAAAGTACTACGTGGATTTTCCCATTCACCAGATGAGCATCAATTGGAGAAAGCGATGGCGGTGTTGTGTCGATCACAAAGCGGTCGCTGACCTTTTCTGTTGTCAAGGCCTCACTCGGATTGTGTGATGGCGCATCACTGGCAACAACTTTCAGGCGATAGGCGCCATCGGGGAATGCTGAAGCGTCGAAGGTATAAAAACGCTCGTTGATCTTGTCTTTCAGCAGTTGCCAGTTGGTCTCTTTGTCCCCGTTACCGCGATAGTAAAGGGCATAGACCATTTCGTCGCCGTTATCGTCGTGGGAGGCCCATCGTACTGTGACAGCGGACTTGTCTCTGGTTCCTGTGAGCGGCTCCCGGCCAGATTCATTGAACTGAACGGCAGGGCGCGACGGCTCATTGAAGCTGATGGGCACAGTCTGGTTCTGCTGCGTCGGCTGTGGTGGTGCGTTGACCCGCGCACCGGGTACGACAGCAATCTCGTCTATGACGGGAGCAACGTTCACCGGCAAGTAGTTGATACCGACGGAACCAATCGAAGCACCGGGATGCAGTACCAGCTTCCATTGCAGAAACCGCGCCTGTTCGAGTCCAAGCGGGCCATTGTTTGGGGTGATCTTCTTCCAGTCGCTCCATGCGCGCTCCGGGTTCTCGATATTTCCGGCGCGAGCGTAAAGCTCGTAGTTAGCGGCGCTGGAATCTACTTCGGCACGACCCCATTGCGAGAAGACGCCTGCATCGAATACATCGCTCAGGTAGGAGCTTTCACCTGCCGGGCCATGGCTGAGCAGGTATACCTTTCCCGTATTGGCTGTGCCCACGTATAGACCTTGCGCGGAATCGGCAAAGCCTACGGCCTGAGACGCTTCAAGGTGCGCGATGTCGGCGTAGTCGCCGTTGTCCTGAATACGGTATATACGGCCCCGGTTTCCGGTCGCGGCGAGAAGGCCCTGCTGAGTCCAGTGCAGCGCGTAGACAATGTCATCGCGGTCGGTCCAGATTTTGCGCGGGGCTGAATGCTGCGGAATCGCGTAGACCTCAGAACCGTCAGGAATTACCGTGTTGCCGTTAAAGGCCTGGACTGAGCCGGGCTGTACAAATGTAATCGTGGTGGATACAGAAGGCTGTCCCTGAACAGGAAGCGGCGGAAGCGTGGTCTGCCCCTTGCCACCTACAGCTGAAGCATAGATGGTGCCGTTGTCGCTGATGGCGAGTGAGGTGATTTCGTGCTTCGGCGCGTCATAGAGCACATAGCCTTTGCCGTTTGGGTCTATGCGATAGACAAGGCCGCTGCCGTCTGAGCCTGCGATGAGGTTTCCAGAGGAATCGAAAGCCAGGGCGCGGACATGTTGCTCGTCGCTCTTGAAGAAAAGCTCTGGTTTTTCTGCTCCGGCAGGATGTACGCGATAGATTCCGGCAGGACCTCCGGTGGCGATGTAGAGGAGGCCTGTTTTGTCGAATGCGAGCGCCCAGATGTATTTTGGCTTGGCCTCAGTCTGTGCCGGGTCAAAGACAACGGCTGCTTTGGTTTCATCAAGATCAGTTACGCCAGCCGGAATTTTATACACCTTGCCTGAAGGCAGGGTGCCCGCGTAGACTGTGCCATCTTTGGCGACGGCGATAGCCTGCACGGTGAGATCTTTGCTCGAAAACAGCTTTGTGACTTTGCCATCGGGCGCGACGCGCAGCACCGTGGCAGGAGAGCCAGTTGCGGTGTAGGCGTTGCCTGCGGAGTCAGCCGCAATGGCCCAGATATACGTAGAAGGAGTAAGCGCAATCTGGCGGCCTTCCGGCCCGGGTTCAAGCAGGCCATTGCTGCGGATGGTCACACCTTTGGGCGTGCCTTTTTCAAATTCGTCGAAGCGCTGCTGGGTCCAGAGCTTCGTTCCCTGTGCGACAGCCACAGAAGTGGCAAGAGCTAGAAGTGCAGGCAGAAATTGGAGCTTCATGCTAGTAACAGGGTACAGGGCACAGGGCAGAGCGTACAGAGTGCAAGCTGATCAGGCGCTGCACCCTGAGCCTGAACGATGGGAACGTTTCCACTTGTGGGCCCTTAAGGGTTATAATCCATCCGTCTCTACCCGGCAGTTTTTCTCGCCCTTGCTGAGGAGAATACTGCGCGGAATCAAGAGCAAGGAGTTTGCAGGTGAAGATTGGAATAGGGCGGGGAGTGGCATTTGCTGCCATGTTTGTTTCCTCCGCGGTTTGGGCGCAGGACGTTCGACAGATTGTGAAGTCGCTGCCTTCGGATTCGCAGGCAGTGATTGAACGCCTTGGCGATCTGGACCATCTGGATGCGGGGGAATGGAAGTTCCATGCGGGCGATGTTCCGCACTGAGAAAGCCTGAATCTCGATGATTCGAGCTGGCAGACGGTGAGACCGGGATTTAAGGCCTCGGGAGAAGCGGCTTGGTTTCGGCGCTGGGTTGAAGTGCCGAAGACGTTGCATGGATATGACCTGACCGGAACGCGGATCTGGTTTCGCTTCCAGGCCTCGGCCAATGGCCCCATGCCGCAGATCATCTACTTCAATGGCAATCGTGTGGCTCTCGGTGATGATCTGGAGCCGATTGTTCTGGTGGACAAGGCGAAACCCGGAGACAAGATACTGATTGCGGTCAAGCTGATGCAGACCGTGGACCAGAAGACCTTCGGCAATGCCGAGTTCAAGATTGATTTTACTGAAGACCGGCCCAATCCCGACGACCTACGTAAGGAGTTCCTCTCAGCCGCGGTGCTGGTCCCGAGCCTTTCGACGAACCAGCAGGGCGATGAAGCGACGCTAGAGAAGGCCATCCACGCTGTGGACCTGAAAGCACTGGATTCCGCTGACCAGTCCAAATTCGATGCTTCACTGAAGGCAGCGGCGAGCGATCTGGAATCGCTGAAACAGTTGTTGAAGCAGGCCACTTTCCATCTGACCGGGAACTCGCACATTGATGCTGCATGGCTGTGGCCATGGACGGAAACAGTGGACGTGGTAAAGCGGACCTTTTCGACCGCGCTGCAGTTGATGAACGAATATCCGAACTATACATACACACAGTCTGCTGCCGCCTATAACTACTGGATGGCGACCAAGTATCCGAACATCAACAATGAGATCAAGAAGCGCATCAAGGAAGGCCGGTGGGAGATCGTGGGCGGCATGTGGGTCGAGCCTGACCTAAACATGCCATCCGGTGAAGCCACAGCCCGCTCGATCCTGCTGGGCAAGCGCTTCTACAAGCAGGAGTACGGAGTAGACGTTCGGATCGGCTGGAACCCGGACTCCTTTGGCTATAACTGGCAGTTGCCGCAGATTTACAAGAAGTCCGGCATTGACTATTTCGTCACACAGAAGATGACGTGGAACGACACCAACCAGCTTCCGTTCAAGCTCTTCTGGTGGGAGTCGCCGGACGGCAGTAAGGTGCTGACCTACTTCCCGCACGATTATGCCAATGGCAACCTCAACCCTGTTCGTCTTTCTGATGACATGGCCGTGGCCCGCAAGCGTTCGCCGGGGATGCTGAACATGATGGACCTTTACGGCATTGGCGATCACGGCGGCGGTCCGACCCGCGCCATTCTGGATGAGGGCGAGCACTGGGCGCAGCCGGACAAGATTGTCCCGAATTACCAGTTTGGAACAGCGCAGAGCTACTTCAGCACGGTTGAGAAGCAGATTGCTCCGGAATCACCGGAGTGGGACTACTTCAAGATGATGAAGGGCTACACGCCGCCTCCCACACCGGCCAATGGACAGATCGCGATCCCGACATGGAAGACCGAAATGTATTTTGAGTACCATCGCGGCGTGATGACTACCCAGGCCCAGCACAAGTGGAACATGCGCCACAGCGAAATGTGGGCATTGAACGCAGAAAAATATGCTTCGCTGGCGTGGCTGGATGGAAAAAGCTACCCCAACGATGAGCTGACGGATGCGTGGAGGACAATTACCTTCAACGACTTCCATGATCTGGCGGCCGGTTCGGGTATCGGCATCATTTACAAAGAAGCGCAGGAGCAGTTCGACAAGACGCATCTGGAGACGGACAAGATTTCTCAGGACTCGTTGAAGACGATTGCTGCGCGTATCAACACGAAGGCCGCGGGCGACGTTCCGGTGCTGGTGTTTAATCCGCTGGCATGGGAGCGCTCGGACTGGTTTGAAGTTTCAGTGCAGATGCCGAATGCTACACCAAACGGCGTTTCTGTTCTGGACACAAAGAACCAGGTGTTGCCATCGCTGGTGCTTTCGAGCGATAAGTCAACCAACACCTACAAGCTGCTGGTCCTGGCGAAGAACGTGCCTTCCATGGGTTATGCCGTGTTGCACGTGGTCCCGGGCGAGAAGGCCTTCACGAGCGATTTGAAGGTGAACGGCCTTACGCTTGAAAACTCACTGCTGCGCGTGACGGTGGACAAGACGACGGGGTGTATTACCAGCATCTTCGACAAGAAGACGAACTTCGAGTCGCTGGCCTCTGGCGCCTGCGGCAATGAACTCCAGGCGTTCAAAGACCTTCCGAAAGAGTACGACGCATGGAACATTGATCCGGGTACGCTGGATGTTCCTCCGGCAAAGCTGACCGAAGCAGATTCGGTCGAGTTGGTGGAGAAGGGGCCCGCGCGCGCCTCGGTCCGCGTGACACGGCACTGGCAGAACTCGAAGTTTGTGCAGGAGATCCAGCTCGCTGCATATTCGGACGAAGTCAATATCGTTAACGACATTGACTGGCACGAGACGCACATTCTGCTAAAGGCGGCCTTCCCGCTGGCGGCGTCGAGCGACAAGGCGACCTACGAGATTCCTTATGGAAGCATTGAGCGTCCGACTACGCGCAACAACAGTTGGGACAAGGCACAGTTTGAGGTTCCGGCGCTACGCTGGGCCGATCTTGGCGATGGGCAGCACGGTTTCAGCCTCATCAACGATTCCAAGTACGGGTATGACGATGCCGGAAATGTGCTGCGGCTCTCGCTGCTTCGCTCCCCGACATGGCCTGATCCGGATGCAGACCGCGGGCACCAGCATTTCAGCTTCGCGCTCTATCCTCATGGCGGAGACTGGAAGCAGGCGCTGACGGTACGTCATGGCTATGACTACAACTACAAGCTAAAGGCCGTGCAGGTGGAAGCACACGCTGGAACACTTCCGCTGGAGCACTCCTTTGTCACCGTGAAGCCAGAAAACGTGGTTCTGACGGCGATGAAGAAGGCCGAGGACTCGAACGCGCTGGTCCTGCATATGTACGAATGGGCAGGGAAGCAAGCGAATGTAGAGGTCACACTGCCTTCTGGCGCAACTTCGGCTACAGAGACCAACCTGCTGGAGCAGCCGGAGGGACCCGGTCTTTCTGTGGAAAACGGAAGGCTGACAGTTCCAATTCATCCGTATGAAATTCTGGCGCTAAAGGTGGATTATTCGCAAAAGTAACAAAACAAGAGAATTGCTGGGGGCCGGAGGCGCTGTCTTCGGCCTTTTTTATTGCTTCTTTAACATAGAAAGCTGCAGGGCCGAGGTTTTTGAGGTTGACCTGAGGCCACGCGGTTCATTATTGTGAAGGTGTGTGATCAGGGTGAGGTATTTGCCCCTATGACGGCCCACAGGTTGTGCGTCCTGCCACCCGGTCAGGTAGTTTTGTATCCAGCCTCACGTTTATGCGCACCTAAGACTGAACCTGTTGTTCTGTGTTTGCTGAAATATAACGTTGCACGCATCTGACATTTGGATAGAGTATAGGTGTCCCTAAGACAGGAGATTTTTATAAGGATTTCCTTAGGAACCATCGGAGAAATGACAGCCGCCCCCCAGGTTGGTCTCGGAGATGTGTTGAAAACTCTTTGGCTTACGTTCTGGGATGCTTGTCTCCCCTAGTTTCCATCCCGTCTATGGGAGCGCGCCAGCATGCAAACAGCAAGTTGACGAAGGAGTATGACCCGGAATGCAAGGGCAAGCTATTACACCGAAACATGAAATGCCTTCAGGGCTAATTGGAAATCTTCCTCCGGAACGATCTATCCTGACGCCAAGTGATTTACGCAAGATCGTCCTGAAGCGCAGATGGATATTCATTTCGTTCATTCTTCTTGGAACGATTCTGGGCCTGGCCGTCGCATTTTTATCTACCCCTCAGTATGAGGCTGCGGCCAATATAGACATTGATCTGAGCCGGTCTACGAACATTGGTATCAACAACCTGATCCAGCAACGCCTGATCGGCGAAGACTCTGCCTCTGAGAGATTACTAACTGAAATTCAGATCATGCGCAGCGATACGGTGCTATTGAATGTGATTCATTCTCTGGACCTGTATCATAAGAAACCCTTCTCAAATGTCTTCCGTAAGAACCCATACACCGGCACCCTGACCCCTGCACAACGCGCCGCCCTTCTTGAGGCCATGTCGGGCAATCTCAAAATTATGGTGTTGCCAGGGACAAACCTGGTCCAGGTCAAGTTCCGCAACCCTGATCCGAAAGTGGCTACCAGTGTTACGAATGCGATTGTGGACGCATATATGGAACGAGACCTGCGGGCCCGTTATGAAGGCACAAGCCGGATATCTAACTGGCTTTCCGGACAGTTGAGCGCATTAAAAACACAGGTGCAGGAAGCCCAACAAGCGGTCAGTAAATATCAGCGGGACAATAATCTTGTCGGAATGACAGTGGATGGAGACAGTCTGGTTGCTGAAAACCTGCGTACTGTCAGCCAGCAGTTAGCAGAAGCCGAAGCAGACCGCATCGTGAAGGAAGCCAGGTATAAACTGGCGCAGACGCGAAATCCAGAACTGCTCGCTTCCGTGGCGCCGGGCACTACATTGACATCGCTGCGCCAGCAGCAGAGCGAGCTGATGGTTGAGTATGCCCAACTAAAGGCCAAGTATGGTTCCGAATGGCCCAAGTTGAAAGAGGCAGAAAAACAACTCTCTACGGTCCAGTCAAACATAGACACGGAGATCAACAATCTCACCAATAAATTTCAAGAAGAATATAACGCTGCTGTAAGCACGGAAAACCTTCTGCGCTCACGACTCGACCAGATCAAGCAGGAGGCATATCGTACCAATGCTTCAGAAGCCGAGTTTGACATTCTGAAGCACGGGGCGGATTCAGCTTCTGACCTGTATGACGCATTGCAGACCAAATTGAAGGAAGCGGGCATTACTGCTGGATTGAATTCCAACAATATTGATGTGATTGACAGAGCCACAGAACCGGCAAGGCCTATTTCTCCAAAGAAAAGAGTAGACCTGGGAGTGGGGCTTGCCGGCGGCTTGCTACTCGGGATTCTGATCGCGCTGGTCATGGAGTCTCTGGATGACACTCTCAGGACATCGGAAGATGTCGAAGCGCTCTCGGGCTTACCCTCTCTGGCGGTCATTCCGCACTTTGGAGCACAGAGGAAAGCTGCAGTACTGTCGCCTGAGACTGCCGCGGCAGTCCACAAAAGCGGTCTTCCCGCTGAGATCGTTTCTTATAATGAGCCGCATTCAATAGGTGCAGAAGGATACAGGACGTTACGCTCTTCCATTTTGCTTTCCTCGGTCGACCGTGAACCAAGAATCATATTGATGACAAGCAGTTACGCTGCAGAAGGGAAATCTACCTGCGCCGCAAACCTGGCCATCTCTTTTGCGCGTCGTAATGCCCGCGTTCTTCTGGTGGATACAGACCTTCGCAAAGGAACACTCCACCTGAAATTCAAGACTTCTAACCGGGCGGGTTTATCTACATTGCTGGCGCGCGAATCAGGCGAAGAGGCGTACGAGCACCCGCTTCCAGACATGCCGAACCTGACGGTGCTTACTCGCGGCCCTATTGCACCAAACCCCGGAGAGATGCTTGCCTCGCGCAGCATGGAAGACTTGATGCTGCAATGGCGCATGGAATATGACCACATCATTCTCGATACTTCACCGGTCCTTCCGGTGGCAGACACGTTAAGCCTGGCGCCGCATGTGGACGTTGTATTTGTTCTGGTACGCGCAGGAGTGACGAGAAAGAAGGCACTCCTGAAAGTGCGTGATCAATTGCTCAGGGTTAATGCCCGGTTACTGGGTACAGTGGTGAACGATGTAGACCTTCGTCTTGAAAATTACTACACCTATTCCAAGCGCTACGATTATGGATATGAGGGATATGGAGCAGGTTACGGAGTACAGGATGTGGAGAAGAGTGAAAAATAAACCAGTAGTCCTGTTTCTTATTGTGATTGCACTTGCTTTACAGCACCAGGCCTTTTCCGGTCAAACGGCCGCGGAGGGGCAGAACGCTCAAGTCCCGAGCATCGCCATCGGCCCGGGCGATCTTTTAAGTATCGTAGTGTTTGACACCCCGGAACTAAGTTCCTCAGTGCGTGTCAGCCAGGACGGAGATGTAAACCTGCCGGTCCTGGGCCGTATTCATATTGCCGGGTTGAACACAATTGATGCGGCCAGAACCATTGAGCAGCAGTTGCGCACGCGCCACCTGATGCTTGATCCGCATGTGACAGTATTTATTGCCGAGTATGCTTCACAGGGAGCGACGGTCACGGGCGAGGTACGCACCCCTGGTGTGTATCCCACGCTTGGGACGCGCAGGCTGCTGGATATGATCTCCGTTGCTGGAGGATTGCAGCCCACAGCAGGAAAAGCAGTGTCCATCATTCACAGGAATGATCCGGACCATCCAGAAAATATCGTCCTGACACTAGGGCCAGGGAAGATCTCGGCACAGGAGAACCCGGTCATTCTCCCGGGCGATACAATCGTGGTGGCCAAGGCCGGCATTGTCTATGTAATTGGCGATGTTCTTAAACCTGGTGGTTTTCTGATTGACAACAATACGCCTATTTCTGTGATGCAGTCTCTCTCACTGGCTGGCGGATGGGACAAGACAGCTGCGATGAGCAAGGTCAAATTAATTCGCAAAACGCAGGATGGCCGTGAAGAGATTGACCTGGATTTGAAGCATGTAACGAACGGATCACAGGCTGATCTGAGAGTCACAGATGGAGACATAATTTTTGTTCCTTCGAGTGTAAGTAAAACCTTGACGTATCGTGGAATTGAGGCTGCTATCTCAACAGCCAGCGGGCTGGCCATCTATGGCCATAGCTTTTGATGAAGGTGGAGTGATGATAACCGCGTCCCAGCAGAGTGCTGCTAAATCCACCAAGGTAATAGCGATGGTATTGTCGGTGATCATGGCTGGCACTGCAATCGCGCAAATAGGGATCGGTGCGAACTTTTCCGTTCTTTTCTTAGCGCTCTTCGCGATGGCAACCGGCCTCGCGGGGTTTTATCTGCTTGGTGCGTACAATCTAGCGGGTTTGTGGTGTCTCCTATATGTTCTAGGGCATGTTGGCATAGCTCTCGTCGTCAAGACCCTTTATGGACAACCGGTGGATTCCTACTTGTATGCTCCATTGGATTCTTATCTGATAGAAGCAATCAGCTCCTTTATGATGCTGCTTGCGATCATTTTCTCGCTATGGACGAATGTAGGGAAGCCTATCTTCAGTCGAACAGAGGACACAGGAGCGCTGATGTTCTTGTCCTGGAGTTGTTTTCTTGTTGGCGCTTCCGTTTTACTGCTGCTCCGTATTGTCGCAGGTAAAGGATTAACATCTCGGGGCAGTTATGGAGCGATTGCCTTTCTCGGATCTCTGGCCTATATGGGAATTATTGCCAGAACAGCCTATCTGGCAATCACGAGTCACGGCAGAAAATTTTTAGACCTGACGCTATTTTTCATGCTGGTATTTACAACAATTCTGGGGATTCTAGCTGATGGAAAAGAAGCGACCGCTGTTCCCTGGCTGTGTTTTTTTTCGACTATTATTTTTTTCACGCGTAAGCTTCCGAGACGCTATGCTACTTTTCTAATTGTTAGCGGAATCTTTTTCACTCTGTTGGTAGCGCCTTTGATTCACATATTACGTGGACTACAATTACGAGAGGCGAGCTTGACCAAGGAAGTGGATCTGATGGAATACTATCTTCCACTTCTGCTCCAGCCAGACAGGTTTTCCTTCTTCGCCGCGAGAGCAGAGAGTTCCAATAACTATTACCACTATTTTGGCAGCCCTAAGGCGAATGTCTTACTACCACGTTTCACTTCAGTACAGCAAATTGATCCTGTAATTGCCGCCGCTGATGCTGGCGACAAAATAGACAAGAATTTGGCATTAGCTGCGGTTGAGGCCAACCTGCCAAAATTCTTGGCCCCCAACAAACCCACGGACACAATTGCTGACACGATTCTGGTCCGAGAAGGATATGTTCCCATTTACTCAAAGGGGAACTATCCTACTCTGCCTTTTAGCGGCGAAATGTACGCTATATTTGGATGGGGCGGCATCACCGCTGGTGTCTTCGGAGTGTTCTTCATATATCTTCTGGTATTGAAGAAGGTGGGCTGGAATTTGTATTGCAATATCTTTTCTATATTTCTGTTTGGCTCAAGTTTGTATCACAGCAACGAACAGTCTATGGAAGACTTTGTCGGTCATATCATCAGGGTTTTCCCTGCCTATGTTCTGATTATTATCGGTCTGATGCATGTATATCATGTATTCGTAAGAAGGGCGTTAAGGGCGCAGGAAAGCTACGCGAGAATCTGACACCTTCGGTGATGTAACAGGAGGGAGGGTCGTACGTGAATCCTATCGTTCGGAACATTGCGTTCAGCATTTCAGCTCTGGTGCTGCTATCGAGTCCTTGCCTTGCCCAGATTGATGTGACGTCCGTTTCGGGTCCTATTTCTCAGTCGCTCGGTACTAATTCGAATGGAAGCAACTCAGGGTTTGCTCCAATTACTTCCACTGAGGTGGAAGCCGGGGCCAGCGATCTAACAAACCCGAATGCACGTGAGATGGGGACAGATTCCATCGGCGCAGATATTACGTTGACCACAATGAGTCCCAACATGGACCGGACAGTGACCGTACCAGGTCTTTTTGATAATTCCCAGAGTGATGCAGCGAAAGACGTCCTGCAGATGACTGGAGCGCGTTCTTACTATCCGCCTTACATGTTCGCCGTGCGTGCTCCCACCCATGAAACAAGGCGGTCAGCATCCTTGCTCGTTCCGCATCCAGCTTCTACTAATACCAATTTTCAGCTTTCCGGGTTCAGTGTTTCCACAGAAAGGCTCATGAGCGTTTCGTTCCAACCCGAGATCAGCCCGTTGCAATCTTCTCAGGTGTCGCCCGGTGTACCATTTTTCAGGCAACAATCTTCTCCAAGCCTGCCCCAAATCATTCCAGGCCAGAGCCCCAATATTCCAGCTGGTTTCAGCAATAAAGACACTCTGAACTCACCTTATCTTTTTTCCTCGGATACGACGCAGAGAAGAACGCATACACGATTGGATGTTCCTTCAGAAACAAGCAGTCTACATCGTTTCTCTTTACCGATAGCGGAGACGATGAGCCAGGCCCAAGATACCCAAAACTGGACAAACTGGAACATCTGGGCGAAAAACTATTCAATTTCAGACGGAGCAGCACTGTTTGAGATCAAAACATTGGGGGCCGGGACCAAACTTTCTCCAGACATAGTGCATTCTGGAGTTGGGCGGAACAAAGCTAGTTTCAGAGGTAAAGGTACGATGGATAGGAAGCGAGAGGACCGCTTGTTGCGATTGGATCTGGAGGATCATCTGGATGCGCGGAAGTTATACAAACTAAGCAACAGGGGCAGATTGTCCACGGGTGAAACAGTAATGAAAGAATACAATGGTAGGCGTCCCCGCCACCACAATCCTTTACTTGATCAAGAAGGCGGCACGGAGAATGCAACCGAGCCGTAATAGCAGGGCGAACGCCATTCACCTTAAAATAACTTCGTTTTTCAAGCAAAAACAGCTACAATATAGTCCTGCCTGTTTGTTTGCACGAACTATATATCAAGTCATCTGATAAAGAATTCTCTTCCGTAGCTGCTTCACGAAATTTGTGGTAGCGAAGTTCTGTCCGAAAACAGTATCTGGTTTCTGAGAGTTTCAGCATATGAGAGAACAATTGACAATTGGCATTGTAGGCTCGGGATACGTAGGGTTGGTAACGGCAGTCTGCTTTGCCGAGCTGGGGCACCGCGTCATCTGCGTAGACAGCGACGAGAGCAAAATCGCTCTTCTTCGCCAGGGTATTCCACCCATACACGAAGAATATCTTCCGCAGCTGCTTCAGCGTCACGCCAATCACGCTGTTGAATTTACGACCGACCTGAAGGGTGCAACGCGGCAGGCGCACGCACTTTTCATCGCCGTTGGCACGCCGCAAAGCCAGACCGGCCACGCAGATATGTCCTATGTAGATGCGGTTGCCAGCGAAGTTGCTCGCGCAATCACTGACTACAAGCTGATCGTGGAAAAGAGCACGGTCCCGGTTTACACGAATGAGTGGATCAGCCGGATCATGATGCGCAATGGCGTTCCGCACGAATTGTTTGATGTGGCCTCCAACCCTGAATTCCTGCGCGAAGGAACAGCGGTGATGGACTTTCTCCATCCTGACCGCATTGTCATCGGAGTGGACAGCGGGCGCGCAGCTGAGATTCTTCAGGCCATTTATGAGCCGCTGATCTCAGGGAGTTACTACAAGAAAGCGGATGCGGTCCCAGGTCCGCGGATGACGTCAGAGCCTGCTCCTTTGCTTGAAACTTCCACTAAGGCAGCGGAAATCATTAAGCATGCATCTAATGCATTTCTGGCCATGAAAATCTCCTTCATCAATACTGTTTCGAATATCTGCGAAGCTGTAGGAGCAGACATTGAACAGGTGGCGAAAGGAATCGGTTCTGACGGCCGTATCGGGCACAAGTTCCTGAAAGCTGGCATTGGTTACGGTGGCTCCTGCTTTCCGAAGGATGTGGCTGCTTTTCGCTATGTTGCCGAACATCTGGGCGTTGATTTTGGTCTCCTCTCCGAAGTGGAAAAGGTCAATGCCGAGCAGAAAAAGCGCTTTTTCCAGAAAGTACGCTCTGCACTTTGGACGTTCCGCGGCAAGAAGCTAGGTGTCCTTGGTTTGGCATTCAAGGGAGGCACGGATGACATCCGCGAATCTCCTGCCATTGATCTCATCAGAATGTTTCTGCATGAGGGGTGCGTCGTCTCGGTCTATGATCCCGCTGCGGCAGAGAAGGCCCGTCAGGTGCTTCCGGCCTCAAAAGAACTTTCCTATGCCAAGGACTCTTATGAGGCAGCCCAGGATGCTGACGCGCTGTTGGTACTGACAGACTGGGCCGAGTTTGCCGAACTGGACCTAGACAGGCTTTCGCGCATATTGCGGTATCCAGTTGTTATAGATGGTCGGAACCTGTTTGATCCCGCAGTCATGAGGAAGTATGGGTTTACCTATTTAGGTGTAGGCAGGGCAGCCGGGATGCACGAAAAAGATCCAGTTTTTGCCAAGTTGCCATAACGGTTAGGCAGGAAATAGAAAAACAGTGTCATGGCTCGAGCAGAGCACATGGCCAAATCAAGGGAGCCAAGACAATGAAACTGACAAATGAAAAAGTTGTAGTTTGTGGGGCAGGTGGATTTATTGGGGGGCATTTGGTGAAGGCTCTCCAGAACAATGGCGTGAATGTTGTGCGCGCCGTTGACGTGAAGCCTCTGGAAGAGTGGTACCAGAAATCGAAGGACGTTGAGAATCTGGTCCTTGACCTCCGCGACAAAGAAAACTGCTACAAGGCCGCTAAGGGAACACAGGTGGTTTTCCAACTGGCTGCCGACATGGGCGGCATGGGCTTTATCGAAAACAACAAGGCCCTTTGCATGCTGAGCGTGCTGACCAATACACACATGTTGATGGCTGCGCGCGATTCCGGCGTGGAACGCTTCTTCTATTCTTCCTCGGCCTGTGTTTACAACGGTGACAAACAGAAGACGCCCGATGTAGTGCCACTCAAGGAAGAGGATGCATATCCGGCTTTGCCTGAAGATGGTTATGGGTGGGAAAAGCTGTTCAGCGAGCGCATGTGCCGCCACTTTGAAGAAGATTTTGGTCTGCAGACCCGCGTAGCCCGTTACCACAATGTCTACGGTCCCTTCGGAACATACGATGGGGGACGTGAAAAGGCACCGGCTGCCATTTGCCGCAAGGTCATCCAGGCAAAGATCTCCGGAAAGCATGAGATTGAAATCTGGGGCGATGGTCACCAGACGCGCAGCTTTATGTATGTGGATGACTGCACCAAAGGCACACAGGCCATTCTGGAAAGCGACATTCACGAGCCGATTAACCTGGGCAGCAATGAGCTGGTCACAATCAATCAGCTTGTGGACATCGTGGAAGAGATCGCAGGCGTCAAGCTGAAGAGGACTTACAAGCTCGATGCACCGAAGGGAGTAAACGGACGCAACAGTGACAACACCAAAATCCTCAAGTATCTCGGATGGGAGCCTTCTATCCGTCTGCGTGATGGTATGCGCAAGACATACGAGTGGATTGAAAGCCAGATGCTGGCAACTGTGGCCCGCTAAACCTTCATTCATGGCCTGAGATTTTCTCAGGCCATTTCACTGTAAGCCGGTGAATGGCCGCACAATTCTCTGCCCATGAAGGTCTTGCTCATCGCAAATTATTTACCTGATCAGCAGGAAAGCATGCTCCGCTATTCTGCAATGTTGGCCACAGCATTGCGTGCGCGCGGAATTTCAGTAGAAACAGAACACCCGCCTGTTGTCCTGGGCGGGTTCCGTTTTTTTCATGGCGCAGCAAACAAGTGGGCGGGCTACTTCGATAAATACATACTTGCTCCGTTCTCTTTACGCCGGAAAGCCAGGTCCGCCGACATCGTGCATATCTGCGATCATTCCAACTCGATGTATCTGAAATGTGCAGGGAAGAAGCCAGCACTGATTACCTGCCATGATCTTATCGCCATATTTTCCGCGCAGGGCAAGTATGCTGGTGTTCACGTGGGGCAAACAGGGCGCGTCCTGCAACGCTGGATTGCTGCGAATCTGGTGAAAGCCAGAAACATTGTATGCGTCTCTCAGAAAACACTTCACGATGTACAGTCCCTGGCCCCCACCGCCAAGCCCGAAACGCGGGTGATTCATCATCCTCTTAACTGGAACTACTCGCGGTGCTCTGCGGAAGCGGTAGCGGCTGAAAAGGCCAAGAGCGGAATCGCAGCCGAAGAAACATATCTGCTGCATGTTGGGGGTAATCTCTGGTACAAAAACCGGCTTGGTGTCATGCAGATCTTTGCTGAACTCAGGAAGTCCGCTGTATTCCAGAACACCAGACTCATCATGGCAGGCAAGTCGTGGACGCCAGAGATGCGTGCTTTTTGCCAGAATTACAATCTTCAGCACGCCATCGTAGAACGGGTTGATGTTTCCAATGAAGAGTTGCAGGCCCTGTACTCCGGCGCGCTGGCGCTGCTCTTTCCCTCGCTTGAGGAAGGTTTTGGCTGGCCACTTCTGGAGGCGCAGGCATGTGGCTGTCCTGTAATTACCAGCAACCGTCCGCCGATGCCGGAAATTGCGGGAGAGGCGGCCATTTATGTTGATCCTCTCCAGCCTGAAGAAGCTGCCAGAATTATCCTGGAAAACGCTTCGCGCTTCCCGGAGTTGCAGCAAAAAGGACGGGAAAACCTGAGCAGGTTTTCCCTGGACCGTGCCATTGACAGCTATCTTGAGCTGTATAAAGATATGCTGCTTTCATGCTCCTGAGTTCACTCGGCTTGTTTGCTACAATCAAAATATCTGCTTTCCAAACGGAGAGGTGGCAGAGCCCGGTTGAATGCACCTGACTCGAAATCAGGCATACCTTTACGGGTATCGGGGGTTCGAATCCCTCCCTCTCCGCCACTTTAGAATCAATCATTTACAGAAAAAACTATTCCTCCTGTGTGCAATCGTGGAACAGAGCTGAAGAGCAATCGAATCCTACCGGTTTCTTGTCGCAGAGATGGCGGTAGTGTCCAGGTAGTGTCCAGTAAGTTTCGCACTTTCGATCTTCCTTGGAACTTAGGAAGGTTGTTGGTTGACGTTGTTTTGCCAGTGGTCGCCATGGGGACCACTGGCAAAGCG
>JAJPKO010000053.1 GCA_021323655.1 Acidobacteriaceae bacterium | reverse complement strand
TGCTAACACTCGCGCTTTATCCACTGATGGGCAAAGCTTTCTTTCCTCGCACGGATCCCGGACAATTTGTTGTAAATGTGAAGGTCCCGGCGGGAACGCGCATTGAGTTGACGGATGAATATGTGGCCCGTATGGAAAACGACATACGGAGCATCGTGTCACCGCATGATCTGAATATGATCGTTTCCAACATCGGTATTACGCCGGACCTCTCCGCCATCTACACATCGAACTCCGGAATGCATACTGCTTTCATCCAGGTAAATCTAAAGGAAGATCACAAAATCGGCAGCTATGCATATATGGGAAAAGTTCGTCGCCGCTTTGCGAATGATTTCCCTGAAGTGAGCGCGTACTTTCAGGCGGGCGGGCTGGTGGACTCCGTGGTCAACCAAGGCAAGCCAGCGCCTATTGACATCCAGGTGCTAGGGAACGACCTTCAACGCAGTTACGATTTTGCGCAGGAAATCGCAAGGCAGATGCGCACTCTCGGCTCCGTCAGCGACGTGCTCGTTCCGCAGGACCTGGATTATCCGGGACTAGAGCTGAATATTGATCGCGAACATGCGGCGCTCGCCGGAATTACTCCGCAGAGTGTGGTGGACAACGTCATCACCGCCCTTACATCCAATGGCATGGTTGCCCCCAGCTACTGGATTGATCCGAAAAGCGGCAATAGCTACATGCTTACGGTCCAGTACCCGGAATCGCAGATCCAGACCCTGACTGACTTCAGGCAGATTCCGCTGCGCTCGCCGGACGTAAGGCAGACCACTCCGCTTGAGTCGGTCGCAAACATCCGACAGATCAATACTCCCACTGAAGTGGACCACTACCAATTGCGGCGCGTCTTTGATGTTTATGTTATGCCTCGGTCGGAAGACCTTTCGCGTGTTGCCAGCGATGTAACACGCGTGCTCGCTGGAATACAAAAGCCAGCGGGCACGATGGTCTCAATGGGTGGGACTGTGCGCGATATGCAGGAATCATTTTCAAGCTTCGGCCTTGGATTGCTTCTCGCTGTCGTCCTCGTTTACCTGATCCTGATGGCCCAGTTCGCATCGTTCTCTGATCCCCTTGTCATTCTGCTTGCCGTGCCACCTGGCATCTCAGGGGCCATTCTCATTCTTCTACTGACGGGTTCTACGATGAACGTCATGTCTTTGATGGGTGTGCTGATGACGACCGGTATCGCTGTTTCCAACAGCATTCTCATCGTGGAGTTCACGGGAACATTAAGAAAGGATGGCATGTCTTTACGCGATGCTCTACGTGAAGCCTGCAAGGTGCGTCTGCGACCGATTCTGATGACGACGCTGGCAACGCTCCTTGGGCTCGTTCCTATGGCGCTGGCACTTGAGCCGGGTAGTGAGCAATATGCGCCGCTCGCTCGCGCCATCATCGGAGGGCTTGCTGTTTCCACTGTTCTTACCGTCTACATTGTGCCTTGTGTGTATCTGCTGATTCATCGCAAAGAAGAGCAGGAGGCGGCATGAAGAAGCTATTTGTACTTGTGGTTCTAATCACTTCCTGCGCATGGGCGCAGTCGTCCCTTTCCTCAGCTCCACAGTCATCTTTTTCTTTGGCGGGGCCGCCTCAGACTGCGCAAAATCAGACAGCGAGTGGGACTGTCCGTCTCACACGCAAACAGGCTGAGCAGATTGCGCTCAGAAACAATCCGCGCGTGAGCGTGGCGCATCTGCTCGCGCTGGCACAGCATCAGGTTGTGCGCGAAACGCGCTCGGCGCTGCTGCCAAATGCCTACGGCAACTTTACTGCTGTTGAAGCCAACGAAGCGAGCCGTATTTCCACCGGCTCGCTCACGGCGTCGCGCCTGCTGGAACACGCAGGCATGGGCGTACAGCTTGAGCAGCTCATCACCGACTTTGGACGTACTCACAATCTGGTTGCGTCTTCAAGTCTTATGGAAAAGTCGCAGCAGGCGAGCGCCGAAGCTACGCGTGAGCAGGTCCTGCTGGCAACCGACTTTGCTTTTTATAACGCGCTGGAAGCGCAGACCACACTGAACGTTGCAAAGCAAACGGTACAGGCACGACAGACACTTGCTGACCAGGTGACACAGCTGGCAAAAAGCAAGTTGAAGTCTGATCTGGACCTCAGCTTTGCGCAGGTCAACTTGTCACAGGCACAGCTCCTGCAACTGGAGGCACAGAACAACTACGACACGGCCATTGCCAGCCTGACTGCGGTACTCGGGTCGGATACGCATCAGCATTACGATCTGATAGAAGAGACGGCGCAGTTGCAGGCGCTTCCTGCGGACGAATCTTCTCTGGAGGCGCAGGCACTTGCGCAGCGGCCTGACCTGCAGGCGCTTGACTTAAGGCATGAGGCCGACCAGAAATTTGCGCGTGCGCAGTGGCAACAGTTGCTGCCTTCAATAAGCGCGCTTGGTGTCGTGGGAAAGACACCGCTGGGATCGAACCAGTACTTTACTTCGGACTGGTATGGTGCTATTGGAGGAAATGTCAGCATTCCTATCTTCAACGGCTTCCGCTATTCAGCAGAAGCGCATGAGGCCGAGCTTCGGGCCCGGGCTTCCGCCGAACAGACCCGCGACCTTCGCGACCAGATCGTGCGGGATGTGCAATCGGCATGGCTGCGTGCAAATACTGCGTATCAAAAAGTGCTTGTGCAGCGGCAACTGCTCAAAGAAGCGAACATGGGCCTCGACCTTGCGCAGACCAGGTATCAGCTCGGTCTCAGCTCCATTGTGGAGCTGAGTCAGGCACAATTGCAGCAGACTGAAGCTGCCATTGGCGACGCGAACGCCCGCTACCAGTACAAGTTTGCACTCGCCGCGCTGAACTACCAGACAGGTGTGCATCCATAATGGGCCGGCCCCGGTATCACAAAGATGTCGGGGCCAGCGCAGCCTTTCATCCGCGTCGCGCAGTGCGACCCAGTACGAAATAACCACAAACGCCGGCCAGTAACGATGCGGTCAAGACAGCGGTCTTGGCAGCATCCAGTTGCGTGGGATCGGGAAAGGCGAGCGCGCTGATAAAGAGCGAGACAGTGAATCCAATTCCGGCAATCGTACCCACGCTGGCGATGTGCTTCCATTGCACTGTGCCGGGCAGTTGTGCGATTTTCAGCTTCACGGCGATCCAGCAGGCGCCGGTGATGCCAAGCGGCTTGCCAATCAGAAGCCCGAGCAGCACACCCCAGGCAAGCGGACTGTGCAGCAACGATTTCCATGTGGTGACAGAAAATGTCACGCCAGCGTTGGACAACGCAAATAATGGCAAAACGAGAAACGCGATCCAATCGTGGAGCTTGCGTGTAATGCGATCGGCGGGCGATTCGGTGCTGGCAATCAGATATTCCATTGCGCCAAGCTGTCGGCTGGCACGGGCCGTATCATCTGCCGCGCGGGCCTGCTTAAAGTCTTCCAGCATTCCGCCGCACACCTCACCAAACTGGCCGAACGAAACACTGGACGTAACCGGCACCAGCAGCCCGAGGATCACTCCGGCTATCGTGGCATGGATGCCGGAGCGCAGAGTTGCCAGCCACACTCCGACCCCCAGCGTGGCGTAAAAAATCTGTCGGTTGATGCCGATCCTGCGACACAGGAGAATGATGACAATCAGCAGAACAGCAATCAGCAGATAATTCAAGTGCAGCGTGTCGGTGTAGAAGACAGCGATTACGCCAATTGCACCCATATCGTCGGCAATCGCCAGCGAGAGCAGGAAGACCTTCAGCTCTGGTGGAACTCCTTTCACGAGCGCCAGCACGCCGAGTGAAAAGGCAATGTCTGTCGCCATGGGAACACCCCAGCCATGCGCACCCGCCTTGCCGTGGTTCAGTGCAGCGTAAATCAGGGCTGGAACAATCATTCCTCCCAGCCCACCGCAGATGGGAAGGGAAGCGCGGCGCAGGTCGGCCAGCTCTCCATGCACAAGCTCCTGCTTGATCTCCATTCCCACCAGGAAGAAGAACAGCGCCATCAATGCATCATTGATCCATTCATGGATGGGAAGCCGCAACCCCGAAAGTGTGAGAGGAACATGCCATATATGGTCATAGGAAGCGCTCCATGGCGAGTTCGCCCAGATGAGTGCGATGACCGCGGCAGCCAACAGAAATGCGCTGCTTACGCCCTGCGTATGAATAAATTGCTGAATGGGCAATTGCAGGGCGCGCGTAATCAGCGATTCGCGCACCTGCAGCTTGAGTTCTCCGAGTGTTCGTGCCGGAATCGCCATCGCTGACAGTGTATGGAAGGCACGGAAATACGGCAATCAGAAATGCAGTATCATGCTTCTGATGCTTGCTGCTTTGCGCTTTCTCTGGAACGCTACGCGCGGCCACCGCCTCCGGCCATGGCGCAGCGAGTATCTCAAGTGGCGCATCGAAACGTATTCCGGGAAAAAAGCCGAGAGTCTCCAGACGAAGGAAGTCCTGCACTTTTTATGGCAGCAGAAATGGGCGCTGTTACGCTTCCTGCGGTGGACGGGCGAGATGGAAAGCTTGAAGAAACTTTCTTCACGGGGTTATGAAGAACGATGAACTTTCGCGCGACTCGTCGCGGCTTTCTACAGAGAGCAGCCTGCATGGGGCTGGTGAGCTTCCTGCCACTGCGCGCTGAAGAAAACATTAGCGGCGCAAATTCGCTGCGTGCGTATGCCGATGCGCGCGGTCTGCTGATTGGCTGCGCAGTTGCGCCAGAGAAGCTCCGCGATGAAGCGCAGTATGCGCACACCGTGGCTGAGCAGGAGAACCTTCTTGTCGCAGAAAATGCGATGAAGTGGCACGCCGTCCATCCTGCCCCGGACAAATATGATTTTGCTCCGGCTGATTCTATTCTGGCCTTTGCCGATGCCCACAGGCAGCGGGTGCGCGGCCATAATCTCTGCTGGCATGAAGGGCTTCCGGACTGGTTCCAATCCATCGTCACAAAAAACAACGCGCGTCAGATACTCACCGAACACATTCGCGCCGTTGCCGGTCATTTCGCCGGAAAGTTGCACTCCTGGGACGTTGTGAATGAGGCCCTCAACCTCAAAGACGGCCGTCCGGACGGACTGCGCAAGTCACCCTGGCTCGAACTCGCTGGGCCAGATTACATTGACCTGGCCTTCCACACTGCACGAGAGGCGGACCCGAGGGCGCAGCTGGCATACAACGATTACGGTATCGAGCTCGATTACCCGGAGGACGCACTCAAGCGCGAAAAGCTGCTGGATATGGTTCGCGGCATGAAGAAGCGCAATGTACCCATAGATGCTGTTGGCATCCAGAGTCATTTGACCGCAGGAGTAAAGGCGCCCGGCGATGGCCTGCGCGAGTTCGTGCGGAAACTGCATGACATGGGCCTGCAGGTCTTCATTACTGAGCTCGACATCTCTGACCACAAGGTACAAGGCACCATGGCCGAGCGCGACGCTGCGGTTGCGCATCTCTACGGTGATTACCTGCGTACAATGCTGGCTGAGCCCAATGTTACCGCGGTGCTCACCTGGGGCATCACCGGCAAATACACCTGGCTCAACCATCAGAATCCGCGCAGCGACGGTCAGCCGCAGCGCTGCCTGCCTTTTGATGCAGAGTACAAGCCGACTCCAGCGTTCTTTGCAGTGCGTAATGCGCTTACAGGTGCATCCCAACATTTGTTGTAGAGGTAAATGGAATGATCAATCCTTTAAAACTCCAGGAAATGGTGGCCCAGGCGAAACAAATGCAAGAGCAGATGCAGGAGAAACTGGGCCAGACCATCGTTGAAGCGTCATCCGGCGGCGGGGCCGTTACCATAAAGATGAACGGACAAAAACAGGTACTAAAAGTCACGATTGATCCAAACGCTGTTGCCAGCCTGAGCGGCAGCACAGCAGATGTGGAGATGCTCGAAGACCTGATTGCCGCAGCATGCAACGAAGCAGGCCGCCGCGCCGATGAAGCCATCAAATCGGCAGCTTCTTCTATGCTGGGCGGACTGAATCTTCCTCCCGGACTGTTCTGAGAAATATTTAGAACATGGCTTGACTCTCCGTGACTGGAGGCCTTACAACTGACTCGTGTTCAAGATCGGTGAGTTTTCTGCGCTTACGCGCATTTAGGTCAAAGCGCTCCGCTTCTACGATGAAGCAGGACTGCTCAAGCCTGCGCACGTAGTTCCATGGACCGGGTACCGCTATTACTCGGCCCAGCAACTGCCTCGCCTGCACCGAATTCTTGCCCTGAAAGACCTGGGCTTTTCGCTGGAGCAGATTGGCCGGGCGCTCGCCAGTAACGTCACGCCGCAGGAGCTTCGCGGAATGATGATGCTGCGCCGTGCCGAGCAGCATGACCGCGTACGTGAAGAGCAGGAACGCTTCTCCCGGTTAGAGACACTCATTCATTTCATCGAACAGGAGTCAACCATGCCGTCCGATATCGTAGTCAAAAAAGTACCTCCGGAATGGATCGTTTCCATTCGTGAAGTCATTTCAAACTATCCATCTGTTGGAATGCTCTATCCGAAAGTCATGGCCCAGATTGGCGGCGGATGCGCCCTGGGCATGCCTGTGGCCATTTGGCACGACCTCGAGCACAAAGAAAAAGGTGTGGATGCCGAGGCCGGTTTTCTGTTGAAAGCCCCTTTAGCCGCCTACGGAACAGCACAGATGTACCAACTGCCCAGCGCCACGGTCGCCAGCTACATGCATCATGGCGCTTACAACCGACTCGACGAAGCATACAGAAACCTTTTGCGATGGGTGGAAGAGAACCAGTACAAACTGGCTGGGCCGTTTCGTGAGGTGTATCACTATTGCTCGCAGCCGGTGCGTCAGGATGATGAGTCGTATGTGACGGAAATCCAGATTCCGGTAGAAAAGAGGCAGGCGTAGCGGTTTCTCCCCCGGGCCGTGGCAAAGCGCGTTCAATCCTGTTAAAACAGCGATGAGGTATCGCTTTGTCACGCTTTGCAGAACCTATGGCGCAGCTTATTGAAGAGCTGCGCAAGCTTCCCGGCATCGGGTCAAAAAACGCGCAAAGACTGGCCTTTCATATTCTGCGTTCCAGCAATGAGGACGCTGAAGCCCTGGCCAAGGCCATCCAGAACCTTAAAGCAAAACTTCAGCTGTGCTCCGTTTGCAATAACATTACAGACATTGATCCGTGCGTATACTGTGCCAGCCCTACACGTAACCAGCGGCTGGTTTGCGTAGTGGAGGAGCCCACAAATATCGCAACTGTCGAAAAGACGCGCAGCTATAACGGTGTTTATCATGTTCTACACGGAACTCTGTCGCCGCTCCATGGCGTGGGGCCGGAGCACCTGCGTACCCACAATCTTTTCTCCCGCGTACAGCAGGGCCATGTAGATGAGGTCATCCTTGCGACTTCGCCGACGGTAGAAGGCGAAGCAACGGCGTTCTATCTTGCCGATATGCTGCGTCCTTCAGGGGTACGGCTTACGCGGATTGCCACAGGCGTACCCGCAGGAAGCGACATTGAATACGCCGATGAGGTAACCATGTCCCGCGCGCTGGAGGGCAGACGTGAGATGTAGGTGAGGAACAGGGCACAAAGCCGGGCCCTCAGTCCTGTGTTATTCTTTCGAGTTCATGCAGCGCACTACTCCAATCCGCGTACTCGTCGCAAAGCCAGGTCTGGACGGCCACGACCGCGGAGCAAAAATCATCGCCCGGGCCCTCCGCGACGCTGGGATGGAGGTCATCTACACGGGTCTGCGCCAGACCCCGGAGATGATTGTCCATGCCGCCATTCAGGAAGACGTGGACTGCGTCGGCCTGAGCATCCTTTCCGGAGCCCACAACGCCATCGTCCCGCGGGTTACGTCTCTTCTGAAAGAACGCGGTGCCGCTGACATTCTCGTCGTTGTTGGGGGGACCATCCCTGAACAGGACATCTCATTTCTGAAGTCACAGGGAGTCAGCGCGATCTTCGGTCCCGGAACCTCGCTGGACGGCATCATTCAGTTCATTCGCGAGAACGTAAAGCCACATACTGCCGCAGTCTGATTTTTTTGTTCGTGATATTGACAACGTCATTCCTGTGGTGGTTTATTTTACCGTATGGCTAATTAGCCGATTAGCAAAATTAATTGAATTGGAGAATTGAATGAAAATAAGGACCTTCCTCAACTACGGCGGAAATTGCGCTGAGGCTTTCAGCTTTTATGAAAAGCATCTGGGCGGGAAAATCGTTGCCATGATGAAGCACGATGAGGCCCCCACTTCCGGCGCCACTCAGGATGGGGCCGTCAAGGGCATCCTGTATGCGCGGCTCGTCATTGGCGATAACTACATCATGGCCAGCGACGTTCCTTCCAATCGCTTTGAACGTATGCGCAGTGCATATTTATCGCTCAGCGTGGATAGCGATGCGGAGGCGGAACGTATCTATGGATTGCTCTCCGAGGGCGGAGAGATTTACATGCCTATGCAGGAGACATTCTTCGCGTCGCGTTTTGGACAGCTTCGAGATCGCTTTGGTACTTCCTGGATGGTGATCCACGAGAAGCCGATGCCGGGCAGTGAACAATAACCAAGGAGGACCAAAAAATTTGACGGGCGATCATCTCAGCACGATTTTCTCGGCTTTGTCTGATCCTACGCGCCGGGCCATCCTTGCGCGACTTGCATCGGGAGAGACTTCAGTCAGCGAATTGGCTCGACCGTTCTCTCTCCGTGCGCCAACCATTACCAAACATCTGAAAGTGCTGGAGCACGCCGGTCTGGTTCGCCGCAGCCGTCAGGCGCAGCGCAGACCCTGCCGTCTGGAAGCCGCACCGCTGAAAGAAGTGACAGAATGGCTGGAGCAATATAGGCAATTCTGGACGCGCAGTATGAGCCGGCTGGACAATTATCTGGCCGCGATGGAGCCTGAGGGGAAGAAGAAACATGCTCGCAAAAAACGGAATTGATGTTGCGGTGAGCCTTCCCTCTGACCGCGAAATCGCATTCACGTGCGTTTTCCAGCGTTCTCCCCGGCTGCTGTTTGAAGCGTGGACCAAACCTGAACACCTGCAGGTCTGGTGGGGCTGCGAGAGCGCCACAGTCACGCGATGCGAGATTGACCTGCGTATAGGCGGACACTGGAATCTGGTCATGGAAATGCCCGATGGTAGCGTACATCCGTTTCAGGGCGTTTATCAGGAGATTGAGCAGGACCGCCGCCTCGTATACACCGAATGCTATGATGTGCCGCAATTCGGAAGGCCGCAGTGGGTGACGACGATCACCTTTGAGAAAACCGGCAGCGGAACCAGACTTACTCATACGATTCTCCATCACTCGAAAGAGGCGCGCGACAGGCATCTGCAATCGGGGATGGAAACGGGAACGAGACACATGCTGCAACGGCTCGATGAGGTTACAGCGAGAATGGAAAAGCGGGCCTGATTTTATCCGCTGATGGAAGGCAGCCGCTCAGAAGCACCAAATAGAAAAATGAATCCAATCGCAAGACTATAAACAGCGCCGGCAGCGGCAATGATGCGATAAAAGTCCGGATGCGCCTTTCCAGTGCCGAAGATCCCGCTCAATGCAGCCGTCATGATCGTGTTCATTACCACCAGCCCAAGGCCGAAGGCCAGCAGCCCCAGCAGCCCGAGCGTCGTTCCTCCCAGGCTGGCCGTCAGCAGAAACAGCATCAACTGCGTGGGTGTTTCAGCACCAAGACCGTGCAGAATGCCGATGCAAAACACTGTGCCGCTTGAGTAGTTCCACCGGAATGGTCCTGGCCTTGGAGCGCCAGCCTGGAAAATGCGGCGAACATGCCATGCGGCCTGGCACACCGCATCAATGAGCAGTGCCCATCGGCTTTCCATCGCATGATGCGAATGCGGGTGCTGCCGTTTCCGGACAAGATTTGCGACAACCAACAGTCCGAGAACGATCAGCGTGAACCCAACAATCCGTTCAGTCCACGCATCCAGCCGCGCAGGAAGCGAGAGATGCAGCAGGATGACCAACGCTCCGAGCGTCAGCACAGTAAAGGTGTGCCCAAGCGCATAGAGCACGCCCAACCGAATGCCTTCAAAGCGCGAGCGCTGCATGGCTGCAATGTCTGAAATAGCGGCAAGATGGTCGTAATCAAAACCATGCCTGAGCCCAAGCAGGGCGCAGGAGCCGATCGCAAGTGCAAGCTTCCAGTGCATGATGCGCAGTAAAGAAGAAGTCTATCGTATTTGCGCCATTAAAATCAGAAGAGTGCTGGTTTCCGACTTTGACTTCCATCTGCCTGAAGAGCGCATCGCACAACAGCCGCTCGCAGACCGTGCCGGCTCGCGGATGCTTACGCTTGATCGCGCAACAGGCGCCTTTGCAGATCGCGTGTTCCGTGATTTCCCTTCGCTGCTGCGCGAGGGCGATCTTCTGGTGCTGAACAATAGCCGCGTGATTCCGGCGCGCCTCTTCGCGCACCGTGCCGGATTGCACACACAGCCTCAGCATAAGGTCACCGGCAGCGTGGAGATCCTACTGACTGAACAGATCAGTGAATGGGAGTGGCGCGTGCTGGCGCGTCCAGGACGCAAAGTCCTCAAAGGAGAAATACTGACCTTCGGCGATGAGGATTTGCGTGCTGAAGTCATCGAACATGGCGCGTTTGGCGAGCGGGTCCTGCGTTTTGAGCCGACCGCAGATTTTTATGGCGTACTCGAAAAACTGGGTCACATGCCGCTGCCACCCTATATTCATCGCGATGACGAGGCGTCCGACCGCGAGCGATACCAGACCGTCTACGCGCAACAACGCGGGTCCGTCGCCGCCCCGACCGCGGGCCTGCACTTCACACCGGAAATTCTAGAGAAGATTGGCAATCTTGGGGTAGAGATTGTCTACATCACCCTGCACGTGGGGCTCGGGACATTTCAGCCGGTCCGCGTTGAAAAAGTGGAAGATATCCACCTGCACACCGAGCGCTATTCGCTGTCAGAAGAGGCCGCATCCGCAATCAATCATGCGAAGAGCGAAGGCAGGCGCATTGTGGCTGTGGGAACAACAACCGTCCGTACACTGGAGCATTGCGCTCTCCGAGCAAAAGGATTGCCACTGGGGCCGCACTCCGGCTCAACGGACATCTTCATTTCGCCGGGATTCGAGTTCCGCCTGGTAAATGCGCTGCTTACCAACTTTCATCTTCCAAAGTCCACACTGCTGATGCTGGTAAGCGCCTTTGGAGGAAGGGAACAGGTGCTGAAGGCCTACAACCATGCAGTGCAGGCTGGCTACCGCTTCTTTTCATACGGTGACTGTATGTTTCTGTCTTAGCCACGGCGAAGAGAAAACGAAAATCGCGGTAGAATAGGTCAATGCAGTCTGTTTCTGTTCCCGAGACCCTTGCCTGGGCACACCCCATCGTGCAGGAGTGGTTTGTGCGCCGCTTTGGCACGCCCACCGAGCCGCAGGAACAGGGCTGGCCTCACATTCTGGCCGGAAAACCGACACTCATTTCCGCCCCAACTGGTTCAGGCAAGACGCTCGCGGCCTTCCTCATCTGCATAGATCAGCTCATTCGCAAGGCACTTGAAGGAAGGCTCGGGCCGCAGACAGAAGTCGTGTACGTTTCACCGCTGAAGGCACTCTCAAACGACATCCAGAAAAATCTGGAGGTGCCGCTCCTGGAAATTCAGCAGCTCGCCCTTGAGCGGGGCCATCTTGGACCGCAGATTCGCACCGCCGTGCGCACCGGTGACACGCTGCCCGTCGAGCGGCAAAGGATGCTCAAACAGCCGCCGCACATTCTGGTCACCACGCCGGAATCGCTCTACATCATGATGACAGCGGAGAAGAGCCGCCAGAACCTGCGACATGTGCGCACGGTAATCGTGGACGAGATCCACGCCATGGCGGATGACAAGCGCGGCGCGCACCTAGCACTCACGCTGGAGCGGCTGGACGCGCTCGTTCGCGGCGAAAATCGCCTGTCGATTGGCGAATGGCTGACGGGACAAAGTATAGCTCCGCAGCGCATCGGTCTTTCCGCCACGCAGAATCCCATCGAACTCGTCGCCGACTTTCTTCGTGGAGGGTGTGAGCATCCGGTCGAGATTGTGCAGGTGGGGCAGCGGCGCAAACTTGATTTGGCCATTGAAATTCCTGACGAAGAACTCGGCGCCGTGGCCAGCAACAGCATATGGGACGGCATCCACAAGCGCCTTGCCGAGCTGGCCCTGGAGCACCGTTCTACGCTTGTCTTTGTGAATACGCGCCGCATGGTTGAGCGGCTTGCCTTTCGTCTTGGCGAGCTGTTGGGAGAAGAGAATGTTGCGGCACACCACGGAAGTCTCTCTCGCAAGCTGCGCCTGGAAGCAGAGCGCAGGCTGAAAGAGGGCGAGATTCGCCTGCTGGTTGCAACGGCATCTCTGGAACTCGGCATTGATATCGGCAACGTGGACTTGGTGTGCCAGATCAACTCGCCGCGCGCCATCGCCGTGGCGATGCAGCGCGTAGGCCGTGCAGGGCACTGGCGTGGTGCCATTCCCAAAGGCCGCTTTTTTGCAACCACGCGCGATGACCTGGTAGAACAGGCGGCGGCGATTCGCGCCATGCGCGCGGGCGTGCTCGACAAGCTGGAAATTCCTCCGAAGCCGCTGGATGTACTGATGCAGCAAATGGTCGCCGCCTGCGCCGCTGAGCCGTGGGAAGAAGATGCTCTTTATGAAGTGCTGCGCCGCGCACAGCCTTACCGCTCGCTGGCGCGCAATGAGTTTGAAGAACTGGTATGCCTTCTCACTGATGGCATTGAGGCCAGCCGCGGCCGCTATGGCTCTTATCTGTTGCGAGACCGCGTGCATGGCCGAATCCAGGCACGCAGAGGCTCTCGTACCACCGCAGTTTCCAATGCCGGCACCATTCCTGACACTTCGCTCTACGCTGTAATTGCCGAGCCAGAAGGTGTACAGATTGCCACGCTTGATGAAGATTTTGCCGTTGAATCATCCGCTGGCGACATCATCCTGCTGGGCAATACAAGCTGGCGCGTCGAACGGGTTGAAAGCGCAGGACGCGTCATTGTCTCCGATGCGCAGGGGCAGCCGCCTACAGTTCCATTCTGGCGCGGAGAAGCGCCGCAGCGTACCGTCGAGCTGTCGCAGTTTGTTTCCGATCTGCGCGAAGAGATAGACCGTCGTACAAAGAACGTTCTTCCCGGATATATCAGCCAGACAAACCCTGAGGTGGCGGAAACCGTCGCATGGCTAAAGCAGGAGTGCGGTGCCTGCGATTCCGGCGCTGAGCAACTGATTGGCTACATTGCTGCTGGACGCTCGGTGCTTGGTACGGTGCCATCCCTCACTACCATCGTTGCGGAGCGATTCTTCGATGAAGGCGGCGGAATGCAGTTGGTCCTGCACGCTCCATTTGGCGGGCGCATCAACAAAGCATGGGGCCTTGCGCTGCGCAAGCGCTTTTGCCGCGGATTCAACTTCGAATTACAGGCTGCCGCCACCGACAACGGCCTAAATATCTCACTCGCAGAGCAGCACAGTTTTCCGTTAAGTGATGTCTTCCAGTTTCTCACCGAGCAGACTGTCACTGAGTTACTGGAACAGGCCTCGCTGGCATCGCCTATCTTCAAGGCGCGCTGGAAATGGACAGCGGCGCGCAGCCTGCAACTGCTTCGCTACAGAAACGGCAAGCGTATTCCGCCGCAGATCCAGCGCACGCGCGGCGACGATCTTCTGGCCAGCGTCTTTCCCCAGGCCGCCGCATGCTTTGAAAATATTGAAGGCGATATTGTCATTCCAGACCACCCGCTCATCCGCGAAGTGATGAAGGACGTGCTGGGCGAGGCCATGGACCTTGAGGGTCTGAAGCGTGTTCTCGCCGATATGCTTTCTGGCAGGATCCGCTGTGTTGCGGTGGATACGACCATCCCTTCGCATTTCGCCCATGAAATGCTGAACGCCAATCCGTATGCATATCTGGACGATGCTCCACTGGAGGAGCGCCGTGCGCGTGCCGTAAATATGCGCGGCATCCTGCCCGACAATCTGCTGGGCGAGGCGGGCAGGCTCGCTCCGGAGGCCATCGCCTCGGTGCGCGAGGAAGCATGGCCTGACGTGCGCGATGAGCATGAGTTTCATGATCTGTTGTGCACTCTGGTAATTGTGCCTGAGGAGATCCTTTCTGATCCTCGCGCCCGCGATTGGGATGTCTTCTTTGCTCGTCTGGAAGGACAGAGAAGAGCAACCGTTGCGACAGCAGATGCGCGGAGCTATCTTTGTGCGGCGGAGCGGCTACAGCATTTGTCTGCGCTGTTTCCGGCTGTGCGGTTCAGCTCGCATCCGGAATACGTATCTGAGATCGTTGCAGACTGCGATGAAGCACTACGTAAAGCTGTGCAAGGATGGCTCTCGATCCTCGGCCCGGTTTCTTCCCGCAGTCTTGCAGAAAAGCTTGGCGTTGCTGCGGGCGAAATCTGGAAGCAGATGCTGCGGCTTGAAATGACAGGCACCATCCTGCGCGGAGTCTTTGAAGGGCGCGGCCCAATTGAAGCACTTGCAGACGAGGACGTGGAGTGGTGCGAGCGGCGCCTATTGCAGCGCATTCACAAGAGGACGCTCGTTTCTCTGCGGAAGCAGGTAGAACCGGTGTCAACCGCGATCTTTATGCAATGGCTGTTGCGCTGGCAACACGTTGCGCCTCGAACGCAGCTGAGCGGAGAAGCCGGACTGCTCGAAGCACTGCGCAAGCTGGAAGGCTTCGAAGCGCCTGCCATCGAGTGGGAACGATCCATTCTGCCGCAGCGCATTGCAGGATACGATCCCCGCTGGCTCGATGCTCTGTGCCTTTCCGGTGCAGTTGGATGGGGACGTATCTCTCCTCATCCGGCGTTCCATTCGGTGGAATCGGGCGGGCCGCGACGCGTTGTGCCCACGAGTATGGCGCCAATCACCTTTTTTATTCGTGAAGAGGCACTGTGGATGGATTTGTGCCTTTCACAACGGCAAATTCCAGAGACCTGCCTGAATGCCTGCCTGAGCGAGCTTGCCGGTAAAGTGCGGGATGCGCTTTCGTCGCAGGGCGCGATGTTTGCCGGTGATCTGGTGCGCAGACTGGGCGCTCCGGCGGCTGAAATAGACCTTGCCTTATGGGAGCTTGTCGCGGCAGGACTGGTGACGGCCGATGGCTTCGACAGCCTGCGCATGTTGATTGATCCGCGCCGCCACCTGGGACGGAAAACCAAGCACGCGGCAGGCCGCTGGAGCCTCTTCCGCACGGAGAGCGAGCAGACTCCGGCGCAAAAGGAGAAGGAAATTGAGTCGGCCTGTCGCATGCTGCTGTGCCGCTATGGCGTGGTCTTTCGCGACTTGCTGGAATGCGAGACAACTGTTCCGCGATGGCGCGATATGCTCGGCATTCTACGCAGGATGGAAGCACGCGGAGAAGTGCGCGGCGGCCGGTTTGTTACCAGCTTCAACGGTGAGCAGTTTGCTCTTCCGGAAGCACTCGAAGCGTTGCGCGAAGCACGTCGCAGCGGAATTCAGCATGAACCCGTCACCATTGCCGCGGCCGACCCTCTCAATCTGATCGGGATTGTCCTGCCGGGTGAACGCACCTCCGCGATTGCGGGGAACAAAGTGACATTGGACGAGAGCGTGTTAACACCGCTTGGGTCTGCTGCTGCGAATCGCATGCCGCAGTCTGCGCCGGTGATTTCTCCGCTTCTGCTCTCTCTGAGAGAATCAAAGTATGAGCAGCCTCCCACAGTCTGATCCGCAGCCGCCCGTAGTGGAAGGGGAGGACTACTATATGGATGGTTCATATCTTGTTTTTACCGAGGCATACCATTTGAAACGCGGCTATTGCTGCGGCTCCGGTTGCCGGCATTGCCCCTGGAGAGATGGGGATAAAACTGAGGAAAAATTGTCGGGCCGGGGCTGAAGGTCGGTGCTTCTACCTCAAGCCCGGTACACCTGCAAAGACTTATCGTCCGGAAGGCGAAGGCGTTGCCACGGGCTGTGGGGCGCTCGCCCCTTCCCGCACGAGCAGCGCCATTCGGGGAAATGTGAAGCTCCCGCCTGCATCATCAATCACGTTGACCTGGCAGGTGTAGAGTCCGGGTTTCAGTTCAGCCAGTGGAACATCGAACTGAAAGGCTACCGCATTGCGCGCGGGTTCGTTTAACTGGGTGGCCTGCACCAGAGGTGTTTCAAATACCTTCAGCCCATTGCTGAGGAATTCAATACTGGTCATGACGCGGACAGGAATTGCCGCTGCCTGCGCGTCTTTTTTCGATGGTTTACCTGCATCGCTGGATGGAGCACCCGCTGCCTTTGCCGGATTGTAGACCTCGTAGAAGAAATAAAGATGCTGGTCCTGACGAAAGACGTGCGCCAGGTTCGGCACCAGTTCCTGCCCGTTCTGCACGAGCGGGTTATCTGACTTCTTGTTTGCCGGAATGCGCTGGCTGGCCAAAACCACAGAGCTGAGTTTCACCGGGGCCTTGCGCAGGTCGGGCACGTTGATGTCAGTCTCAAATGAGCCCATGCGCCCGGTTTCGTTTTCGCGGACCACAAACTTCAGGTGATACTTTCCTGCGGACAAGGTGAAGCTGGTGGAGTACTGAATGTTCTTCTGCCGGACCTGCTGTGACTGGTCCACTGCGAGTTTTACCGTATCGCGCGCGTCTCCAATGTGATGTCCGGCTGCGTCTTTTACTTCTCCAATAATATCGAGAGTGGCTTTGTCGCGATCGCCGCCTTTCACAAACGGGATCTGCGAACCGGGAACCAAAATCGAAATCGGAATATAGTTGCGGTTTTCATCCAGGCGAAAGTAGAGTGCCTGCAGGTAGACGGCAACATCCGTCGCGGGGAGATCGCTGGCAAGCTGTTCTTCCAGTTCGCGTTCACGATCTTCTTTGGTCGAGTGCTTAAAGTCTGCGGGAGCGTAATATCCGTGGCGATACTCCAGCTTCACGTCAGCGCGATTGACCTTGATCGAGAGTCGGCGGTAGGCGCCATCCCGGTGCGTGTCTGTGGAGCGGTAACCGATGACGTAGTAGGCAGAAGTGTCCTGCTGCATCTGCTGAAAGGCGGGGGCGAAGTCATTCGAGTCAAAGAGTGCTTTGCCACCAGTGTCCGATGAGAGGTTCGCCATGACTTCCTGCGAGTTGAAATTTGCATCGAGATTGTTCTGGAGCGCCGCGCCATTGTAGGCGTTTGTTCCGCGCAGGCTGCCCGTGGTTGCGTCCCCCAACGGCGAAATGGCCTGCAGGCCGCGCGCATCCACGCTGTAGATGGACATATTCGACCGCACGGCGGCGTTGATGGCAGCATGCAGGGATGCCTGGTTCTCAATTCCATCGCGCGAGATTCCACCAGAAAAGTACAGCAGCGCCTTCTTCTGATTAATGTAGTCCAGAGACTTCGCAATGGAAGCAATGGCATAGAGCTCGCGGTCGGTGTTGATGTCGTTGTACTCGCTCTCATCGGGAGTGTAGGAGCTTGCGTCTTCGGTCTGGTTGGTTGTGCTGGTTGCGCCCGGAGTATAGCCCTGCGTCTGATCGCCGGAGTAGCGGTTGATCGCGTTCAACAAGAGCTGTTTGTTCTGGGTAAAGTCCTGGTCGAGCGAAAGTGACGTGTCCAGCGAGACAACCGCGACCACGTCGGCTGCCTGCATCTGCTTGTTGATGTAGTTACGGGCCGCATCCTGCGCGCGCTCCACATCTTCCGGTTGCATTGAGGTCAGGTCAAAGAAGAGAATCACAAGGCGGTGGTCGCGAAGCGCACCTTCGGAGATGACGCCGGATTTACCCAGCACAATGTTTCCAGACTTCCCGCTGATGGTTGCTTCATCCAGTGCAGCGGCCTCATCTACGCTTTCAAAATCGAAGGTTGTAATCTGCTGGGGTTTTCCGTTTTCCGTAATGGAGAAGTCATTCTTTGTGAGTCTCTTTACGATCTGGCTTGTCTTTTTGTCGCGGACAACAATATTGGTCAGCACCAGATCGCTGTTCACTTTGAGGGTGAAGGACTGGGACTGCTGTCTGTCCTGATCCGTTTGCGCATGGAGCGGCAAAAGCGTGGCGCAGAGGAGGAGCGGTACTGTTGCGAGAATTTTCATTGATGTGCGGCACGGCATAATCGTGATTGCTGGGCAGTCATCGGTACGAATGAAGCCATGCCCCTTCGAAGGAGCGGCTTTTTTAGCTGACCTTGATGGCCACAATGCGTAGCGGACAATGTAATCTCGGGACTTAAAAAGCAGGTCCCTCGCTTCGCTCAGGATGACAATTATTTTTGTCTTATTCAGCAATTTTGCCCTCCCTAGAAGCGGAATCTGCCCATAAAGGTGAATTGGCGCATCTGCGCTGCGGAGGTTACTTGTCCGTAGGTGGCAGAGCCGAGGGTCGTATCCACGCTTGCATATTGCACAGTGTTGAACACATTCTCCGCGGTGGCGCGCAGTTCCAGATTGCGGAAGTCGCCCATGCGGATGCTTTTGGATAGCGATGCATCAAACGACACAGTTCCCGGGCCTGGAATTGAGTAGCGCGATGCGGTGCCGTATGTTCGGGCAGGCTCAGCGAAGGCTGCGCGGTTGAACCAGTTGCGCAAGGAGCCTCCGCCTTGTGTGATGGAAGACCCTGCTACGCGGTCCGGACGCAGTGAGCCTGCGCTGCCACGTGCCACATCGGCCACAGCGGCTGCGTATGCAGGCGTGAGCGGCTCGCCGGTTGCGAACTGGAATGTCCCGGAAACGGAGATATTTGCCAGGGTGTGCGAGAGCCAATTGCCGCTGGTGAGCAGGTGCGTGTCCGGGCCGAAGGGGAGTTCATAGACGAAATCGCCGCGCAGGTTATGCCGGACGTCAAAGCTGGAGTTGGATTCTTCGGCGAGCAGGTTTTGCCAGTTCTGCGCGACGGTCAAACCGGTCCCGCCGTTGCCGCCAATAGAGCTGGCATTATCAATGGAGTGCGAATAGGTGTAGGTGGCGCCCAGGGCAATGCCGTTCTGCATACGCTTGCGCAGGCGCACGGCCAGCGCGTTGTAGTTGGAAAACGCGATGGAGTCTTCCCAGTCATAGTAGTAGCCGCTCAGGGATTCGGTGGCCGTACGTCCGGGTGCGCTGACGATATCAAGGCGCGTGCCCTTGGAGCCGTTGTAGCCTACGTTGAGAACAATGCCAAGCGGCAGTGTGCGCTGCACATCTATGTTCCACACCTGGACGTAAGGCAGACGATAGTTTTTATTGACGGCATAGTTGCCGATGGTCTGTGCGCCGGGAAAACCGTTGGCCAGAGTGATGTCCGCTCCTGAAGTGGCTTCGTTGGTCTGTACGTCGGCAAAGGGCGGCTGGAAGGCGAAGTTCTGAACGAACTTCACATACTGTCCATTGGCGAAGTTAATGCCATAGCCCGCGCGTACGACCGTGTTTTTGACTGCGCGCCATGCAAAACCAATGCGCGGAGAAAAGTCGAGGTGCTCCGGTTCAATCAACGTGCGGGAGTATCTGCCCGAGTATGGACCCACGCCATTGGGATACACGGGAATGACCGATGTGAAGTTGTTGCCGGCATCCAGATTTACCAGCCGGTCGTTCTTTTCTGAATAGGGCGAGAAATATTCATAGCGCAGACCGGCCAGTACGGTGAAATTCGGAAGTGCCTGCCAACTGTCCTGAAAATAAGCTTCAAAGACATTCTCGCGTAGATATGCCTTCTGATAAGGCGCTTGCAGAGCTGTCTGCTGAGGCAGGCCAAGCAGCAAGTCGGCAAGAGAAGAGCCACTGGTGGCAAGCGCTCCGCTGGTGTTCGGGTTGGTGCCCGGGGCTTGTGTGAAATACCCGGTAAAGTAGAAGGTCCCGGTAGAGTTACTCGTGGCGCCAATCATGTCCAGGTGCACGCGGCGGAAGTCTACGCCGAAGCGGAAGTTGTTCTTTTTGTGCATCCACGAGCTGGATTCAGAGATCGAGATGGTCTGGTTCACGTGGAAGTTGGGCTGTTGCTCCTTGAATTGAGTGAACTGGTTCAGCGCCAGATTGGGAAGGCCATAATTGAGCGGAGAGGCCGCTTCTCCGTTGAATATGTTGACGCCTAGCTGGCGGGCAACGTCCGTGGTGTTGGTGAAGTAGTTTGTCAATTGGGTGTTGCTGCGGTTCCAGCCAACGGTGAGATTATTGACGAGCCGTCCTTTGCTGAGAGAGTAGCCCGCCTGCACGGAGTAATCGTGCATCTGCTCCTTGCCACCTAACTGAGGAAAGATGTTCATCTCGTCGGAGGCATTATGGCTGTAGTTGAAATTGCCGTTGATGCTCTGGCGCCAGCTATTGCCACCCTGCCCCATAAATTGCCGGATCATACCGATGATGGGCGACCCGGCACCTTGTCCAAAGCTGCGCATGTAGCGTACGCCGACGTTCGTTGTGTTGTTCTGCGAGGTACTGATGCGCTGGTAGTTCTGTGTGCGTCCGGGCAGGTTGGGCAGTGGGACGTAATTGAGCAGTGCTGCTGCCTGCGGTGCAATGCGCTGGGATGGAATTGTGTTGTTCGGAAACGGCTGCCCGGTTTGCGGATCGTAGATGGTGATCGGCTGGCCTAGCTGGTTGACCAGAGATGACAGATTTCCGGAGCGTTCATCACTGGTAGGAACGGTGCCGTACTGATTGAAGGGAGAGGAGGTGCGATTGCCGGAGAGCATGAAAAAGAGAAAGTCTTTCGTGTCATTCTCAAGCAGTTTGGGGACGTATGGCGCGCCCACAAAGGTGAGGCCAAAGTGGTTGGAGCTGTAAGCGGGCTGATTCAGCGGCGCTCCGCGAACAGAAAAAGGCTCGGCATTCAATGCAGAGTTGCCGCCGTTCCAGAAGATAGCGCCATGCGGCTGGTTGAACTTGAAGTTGCGGAAGTTGTTGCGCGCGCCGCGCGGTCCTCCGAAAAACATGGGGCCGCCACCGAAACCTCCGGTGCCACCTTTTCCGCCGCCACTACCGGGAGTCTGGGAGAGCGACTGCTCGAACTGCATGTTCTCCATGTTCTCGCGCATCTGGCCCATGTCCATTCCGGCAAATGGGCTGGTGGAGCCACCCTGTCCGTTTACGGCGACGGATTCGTTGGAGAAATCAGAATTGTTTGCCAGCGACGGAAGGAAAGTGTCGGAAGCAGCATTGCCGTTTCCTGCCTGAATGAGTCCAGAGGCTGCGTTCACAAGGCTGAGATTTTGCGGGCCGCCGAGGCTCCGTATGGCCTGCGTTACCTGGCTTGTGCCTTCCTGCTGCTGCACGCGAGAGGCGAGCGTGAGGGCAAAGTCCGCCTGCTGATTATGAGCAGCGGTGGCGTTAAAGAGCACTTCTTTGGTCTCCGCAGCAAAGGCGGCAAAATCCGTGCGCACCACGTAGCGCCCGTTTTGCGGAATATTCAGGGTGTAGGCTCCGGTCGAGTCTGTGACGGTGCTGTACTTTTTGCCTGTGAGCGTATTGGTTGCAGTGATGCTCACGCCGGGCAGTGGCGTACTTCCCGATCTGATGGAGCCGTGGATGATTCCACCAGCAGAAGTATTCTGCGCTTGTCCAGGGCAGAGAGAAAAGGCGAGCAGAAGGCAGATTGGCAGCAATCGTCGCACGCAGGCTCTCCTCATAGATATAGATTCACTGGGGCTGTTGCGGCGACTGCTGAGGGCCATTTTCCGGATTATTTCCAAGACCACCTCGACCCGGGCCGCGCGGCTCTATGACATTCAATACGGTTGCGACGAAGTTTCCGTTCTGGAGCGCGCCTCGCGCACTTACCATGTCGCCGACTTTGATGTCGGCCAGCGTGATGCTTTCACGATGCTTTTGAAACGAGGTGTTTTCGTTTACGGCGATGGTCTGGGTCTTCTTGTCCGGACGCTCCACCGTGAGCACCAGGTCGTTGATTGCCTTGACTTTGCCCGCCGTCCAGGTCTTTCCGAAGTCCGCCTCCATCTGCTTGATGCGCTGTACTGCTTCGGCATCCAGAACAATCAGGAACGCAGCACCCAGGGTGTGGGCCTGCTCGTTCTGCTCGCCGGCCGCCGCGATCATGTCACCTACGTGAATCTCGGACGCCTTTGCAGGCTGGCGGTCTTTCATGAAGCGGGTGTTGGCCCCGGTTTCAACCTTCCAGGTTTCACCCTGCTCATTTCTGACAGTAAATTCATTGCCGTAAATCGCAGTGACCGTTCCCCGCATGCCATTTCCAAAGAAGCCGCGCTGCGGGCCGCCCTCCTGCTGCGCGAAGGCGAATGACATCAAGCTGAGAAAAACCAGAGCGAAAAGAACACGGACTTTCATGGTAGGCCTGCCTGAAGAGAAGAATGGGCTGCCAATCTAGACGGAAATTCAGCCCCTGAAGTCTCATCCATGGGAGCGGCCAGAAAAGATTTAAAGAACCCTGAACCGCCTCGGTAGAATCTTTCCATCCAGCGGGCAACACCAGGCAGCAAAATCTCTCTAAGTTAAAGGAAGGAGGCCGGATGAGTCAGGCGGCAGCAATCACCCACTCTTTGGCGCTTGAGTATTGTAGTGTGCGGTCGCGGAGCGAGATGCTCTGTGATCCGCTCATACCCGAGGACATGATGGTGCAGTCCTGCCCTGAGGCAAGCCCTGCCAAGTGGCATCTGGCGCACACCACCTGGTTTTTTGAAACGTTTATTCTTCGTGAATTTGCTCCCGGCTATCGACCCTTCCATCCTGATTTTCTCTGGCTCTTTAACAGCTATTACAACTCCGTTTCTGACCAGCCGGAGAAGAAGCTGCGCGCCGTTTTCTCGCGTCCTTCGATGGAAGACATCCTCGCTTATCGCAAACACGTAGATTCTGCGCTCGGAAAGCTGCTGCGAGAAGAGCCGTCGCCAGAGATTGAACAGAGGGTCATTTTAGGGATCAATCATGAGCAGCAGCATCAGGAGCTTATGCTGACCGACATCAAGCACGCCTTCTGGACCAATCCGCTGCATCCTGCGTACCTCGATCTTCCGTTGGAGAAAATTTCTGCGACGACAACCATGTTGAATTGGCACGAGCATCCCGGCGGGCTTGTCGAGATCGGCCATCGGGGAGAAGGCTTCTGCTTCGATAACGAGCTGCCGCGTCATCAGGTCTATCTCCGTCCGTTCACGCTCGCATCGCGCCCGGTGACATGCGCGGAGTACTTCGCCTTTATGGAAAACGGGGGCTATCAGCGCCCGGAACTGTGGCTGTCAGAAGGCTGGCTGGCGGTGCAGTTGCAGGGATGGCGCGCTCCGCTCTACTGGCATCGCGAAAACGATGAGATGCCGTGGAGTATTTTCACCTTGCGCGGCAACGTTCCGCTCTCTGAACTGGAGCAGACGCCTGTATGCCATGTGAGTTACTTTGAAGCCGATGCTTATGCGCGCTGGGCAGGGAAGCGCCTGCCCACGGAAGCCGAATGGGAGACCGTCGCATCTGAACAAACGGTGAAAGGGAATCTGCTGGAATGCGGCATACTGCATCCGGCAGCGGCATCAGAACAGATGTATGGCGATGTATGGGAGTGGACTGCCAGCGCGTATCTGGGCTACCCCGGCTACCACGCACTACCGGGAGCGCTGGGCGAATACAACGGCAAGTTCATGTCAAGCCAGATGGTGTTACGCGGTGGATCCTGCGTCACTCCACAGAACCATATCCGGGCCAGCTATCGCAACTTTTTCTCGCCAGCCACGCGCTGGCAGTTTTCGGGCATCCGATTGGCAGATTGATAGAAGCATCCGATGTATCCGGATGAAGAAAACAGCATCTTAGTGCTGAGTTATCGGTGAGAGGCATTGCAAACCCACCTCTCAAAATCGAGGTTTGGGGCACCCGCCTTTAATGCAGAAGTAACGAATTTAGAGGATTCATGAACGCTCTTTCAGCAACACCGCATTTCACCCCGGCTGCATACAGTCCTGTGGGGTCAGAGGTCTATTCCGGACTGACAGCATTTCCCAAACGGCTGAGCCCGTGGCTCTTTTATGATGAGCGCGGCTCGGAACTTTTTGAGCAGATTACGGAACTTCCGGAGTACTATCTCACACGCATCGAGCGGTCCATTCTGAGCGACCATGCCGATGCGATCATCTCTGCGGCGGCAAGGTGTGAGCGCCTTGCGGTCATTGAGCTTGGTGCAGGTACCGCTACTAAAACCGGACTGTTGCTGGCCGCCGTGGTGCGCAGACAAAAGACGGTCGCTTACTACCCGATTGATGTGAGTGAGACCCCGCTTGCCCAAGCCAAACATCGCCTCGAATCAGAAATCCCAGGCGTCTCTGTCACGCCGCGCGTCGCCGATTACACGAATGGAATGGGCCACACGGAGACCAGAGGCGAACGCCGCCTCGTGCTTTACATCGGCTCCAGCATTGGAAACTTTGAACCAGCCGATGCGCTGCGCATTTTACGCGACATTCGCGAACCCTTAAAGCCCGGAGACAAGCTGTTGCTTGGAGTGGACATGGTGAAGGACCAGCGCCCGCTACTCGCGGCTTACAATGACGCCGCGCAGGTGACGGCCGCCTTCAATCTTAACGTCCTCGTACGCATAAACCGGGAGCTTGGCGCAAACTTTGAGATGCAGCACTTCCAGCATCGCGCCATCTGGAACGAAAAGTCTTCGCGTATCGAGATGCATCTTGAGAGTCTGGTAGCGCAGCGTGTTTTGATCTCTGCGCTTGATCTTGAAATCGGCTTTCAGCCGGGAGAAACCATCCACACAGAAAACAGCTACAAGTTCCATGATGAAGATGTGATCGAAATGCTGGAGCGCGCGGGCTTTCATCTCTTCGACCATTGGACGGATGCGCGCGACTGGTTTGGTGAGTATCTGGCAACGGCGTGGTGAGCAAGAGAGATTCCAATCCAAAACAAAAAAGGCGCAGCCATTAACCGGCCGCGCCTTCAACAGGTTTGTTTTTAGAACTGGTAACGCAGGCTGAACTGCAATTGACGGTCAGAGGCATACGTGTTGCCTTTGGTTGTCACCTTTCCGAAGGTGCTGCTGGTCGGATTGGTGTCCGGATTGCTCAGGTTGGGGTGATTGGTGAAGTTGAATGCTTCGCCGCGGAAGATGAGCTGGTGGTTCTCATGTGAAGGAATGATGGGAAACACCTTCTGCATGGCGATGTTCCAGCTCTGGAAACCTGGACCATAGACCTGGTTGCGGGTTTCGCGCGGAGCAAAGGTTCCGGCAGTGGGTTTCTGGAATATCCACTTGTTGAACCAGTAGGCATTCCTGGAGTTGTTGGGCGCGCTCTGCTTCAGCAGCTGCACTGACCCAGTCCTGACCCAGAGCTGATTGCCGGAACCAGGCCCGACGCCGGCAAAGTCGTCTCCAGTGGAGATAGACAACGGCGAACCGCTCTGGAACTGGGATGTACCGGAGAGCTGCCATTTGCCGAAGACATTCCGGACGGCCCAGTTGGATGCGTGGGTGGCGAAGGGAAGGTCCCAGACGTAATTGGCTACGACGATGTGACGGGTATCGTAGTCGCTCGGTCCCCAGTACTCCATTGGGTCAAAGTAGTTGGGAATGTTGTTGCCTGCGTCCGAAGTAGAATCCAGGCTCTTGGACCACGTGTACGCAATGCCAAACATCAGGCCATGCGTTACGCGCCGCCGCAGGTCGGCCTGCAGCGAGTGATAGATAGACCTGCCGTCGTTGACCTGTTGCTGAATGACGGAATACCCTTGATACGGGCGAAGAATGTCCGGCTTCTTGACCGGGTCCGCTATCAGCGTGCCGGGGAGCAACTGGTTGAGATTTTCCATGTGCTGCAGGTGGATACCGCGCCGACCTACATATCCCAACGTGAAAATGCCGATCTCAGGAAATTCGTGTTCGGCGGTGACCGTCCATGACCAGGCTTCCGGAGAAGGGAAGTGGTAGGCGTAGGAGGTCATGTTGATGGGGTAATTGTTGGTTCCTATGCCGCCCGGGTTGTCTACGGAGCCGAAACTGACTGTGCCGGAGGGCTGGAACGGGGGGTTTCCGCCGAGGTGGACAGTGTCACTCACGCCGAGGCGGTCAAAGAAGCGGCCTCCTCCAGCGCGAATGACGGTCTTCGGATCAAGCGAAAACGTAATACCGACGCGCGGCTGAATGTTGGTCCAGACGACAGGATTGTAGCCGCGGTCGAAGCCGTGGAAGAGTGTTTTGTAGTAACTGTTGTTCAGGATGCTGTCGGGAACGTGACCTTTGGCAGAGCTGGGGAAGCCGCTGCCGGGAATCACAATTCCGTCCATCAGGTTTGAACCGGAAACGAAGCCGCTGTTGGGATCAACCGCGGGCGCGGTGGCCGGATCATAAACAGCGGGCGAAAAGAAGGACTGGTTTCCCCACTTGGCGTAGTACGGCAACATGATGCTGTGGCGAATGCCATACTCGATCACCAGGCGAGGTGTAACACGCCAGGTGTCCTGAGCAAAGTACTCATACATATTGCTCAGATAAATGGTGTAGGAGCGGACTCCGATTTCGCCGTACGTGTCGAACATGCCTAGTGCAGCGTTGGCGACGGCGGCATTGGAAGTAGGCGCTCCTCCATGTGTGTCAGTAAAGCGAAATAAACCGTTCTGGTTGTTGGTGGCGCCCGGGGTGGTGGAGCTTACATTGATCTGGTCGAAATCGTTCTGGCTTTCACGCTCATAGAGAAACCCTACCTTGAGAGTGTGTTTGCCAAGCACTTTGGTCAGGCTGTCGCCAAAGTCCCAGACAACGCCACCCGAGTGCGATGGGTAAGGGCCGCCATCCAGCGTGTCAAAGTTGGCGATATTGATGGTCGGGATTTTGTTCGGGATTTCCTTGTCGCCCGCGGGATAAAGATACGGATAGTTGATGCCGTACTTTGTGCGGTCGTAAAGTCCCTTGGACAGGTTATAGCCGATACGAACGTGGTCGGCGCTACCGGAAACAAAAGCATCGTTTACGGTCGTGGAGTTGATCGTCCAGGTGTAATGGAAGACCGCAACCTGGTTGGGGCGATGCCAGACCTGAGGAGTGCGGTTGAAGTTGCCATAGTGCGGTGAGACGCTGTCGTAGTTGTAATTCAGCAGCGAAAAACGCAGGTGATGATTATCGGCGGGGATGTAGTCCACCACCAGCGTGTCCTTGCGCTGGTCTTCAGGGTAGATGGCGGCATCTATCCAGTTGTAGCTGGGGTTACTGACGTTCGGCGCAGGATAGGCATTGAGAAGTCCCAGACCATTGGCGCTGCGCTCGCTTGGTGGAATGACGTTGCCAGGATAATTCTGGCCGGTGTTGGGATCTACAAGCTGAACAGCTTTCCCATAAAAAATGTTGCTCGGATTCAGCAGTTCGCTGAAGTCTCCGGTCCGCATGAGCATGGTCGGCACTTTTCGGGTGACGGTGTCGTCATGCCGATAGCGCAGAAATTCCTGCCCGGCAAGGAAGAACAGCTTTTTCCGCCCTTCGTTGAAGTGCAGTCCCGGAATGTAGACCGGACCGCTGAAGTTCCAGCCGAACTGGTTGAAGCGGAATGCCTGCGGATGGTTCCGGATGTTCTCAGGATTGGTGGGTAGTTTGCGTACCCAGGTGTTCGCGTTGAAGAACGAATTGCGCAGGTATTCAAAGAGCGCGCCATGAAATTCGCTGCTTCCACTGCGCGGCACAATACGGATGAGCCCTCCGGATGAACGGCCATACTCTGCCGGATAGGCGGCGGTAAGGACCTGCATCTCTGAAGTCGAATCCACGTCAGCGACGCCTACGCTGGTGCCATTGCCGCGACTGCGCACCATGGGGGCGCCGTCCCATATTTGGCTGTTTTCGCGGTAATTCGAACCGTTGATGTTGAAAGGATTGTCCAGCCCAAAGCCAAAGGCAGACATCGAATTGCCGCGGCGAACGCCCGGCTCCATTTGGGCGAGATAGATGGGGTTACGCCCATTCAGCTGGATGGCCTGCACCTGCTGTCGTGTGACCAACTGGCCCACAGCGGCGGTTTCCGTCTGGACGACGTTGGCATTGGCGACCACATTGACTGTTGTGGAAGAGCTGCCGATTTTCAGGGCCGCATCTACGCGCAGACCAATGCTGGGGTCAAGATGCGTATGCTGTTGAACAAAGCTTTGAAAGCCCTGGGCCTCGATTTGAATGGTGTACATGCCTGGAGGCAGGCTGGAAACGGTGTAGAAGCCAGCATCATTGGATGTGGCTGTGCGTGATTCCTGGGTAGCCTCATTGCGGATGGTGACGGTGGCGCGGGGAACCACGGCCCCCGCCGAATCTGTAATTGTGCCTGAGATGGATGCCGAATCAGATTGCCCCAGCAGTATCGGAGACATTCCGAAAACTACTGCGAGCAATAGCGTCAGGTGCGTCCTCCAACGAATGAACATAAAACCCTCCTAAGGGGGAAAAGTGGGTACGGCTGCTTTCAGTTGGTAAAACGTGCTATGTTTTAGGCGCTCATTGGAATCGTTTCCAATCAGCACACGCAATGTATTTGCTAGTAATGGTCACTGTCAAGCACCAGATGTAGGATATGGCTGCTGCCTATAATCGCGCAGTTAATTGAATTTGCTGTAAACGTCACGACGTTTTGCGCACGGGGCGGAGGCTCCATAATCATGCCTTGAAAATCCCGATTGCCCGGCACCCCCGGAATGCCATACCCTCATCTGCAAAATGAAAATTCTTTCACCGACTGACTGCATTGGCCCGGCCTTCCGCCGCACACGGGAGGTGCTGTTTGCCCCATTTCGCCTTGGATTTTTCCTGAAGATTGCTCTGGTGGCCGCACTGACACAGCCGACCTTTTACTCCGTTCTGATTTCGTACCCCGCGCAGGGTGCGCAGGCCGCCGCGAGCATGGCCGCCTCGCGCCACCAGCGCACGATGGACTTTGCCGCATGGCAGCCTGGAATTGGCACGGTTGCCGGGATTGTCATTCTCGCCATTCTTGTGCTTGTCGGGTTTGCAGTCTGGGTTGGATGTATCTATTTTTTATGCCGGCTACGCTTCACGCTGTTTGATCTGGTGGTTTACAAGCAGGGCAGCGTGCGTGGGGCATGGGCAAAATATGGCCGGCAAACGTGGCGCTATTTCTGTGTTATGGTCCTTGCGTCCCTGGTCTTTCTGGTGGTCGCAGTCATCGCCCTGGGGCCGCTCTTCGTGCGCATGGTGAAAACCATCAGCGGTATGGCGGTACAGGGTCCGAACCCCAATCCTTTTCCAATGTTTGCGGCCATGCTTCCGCTCATGGGAGTTATGCTGCTTCTTGCATTCCTGTGGGTGATTGTAGATACCGTTTTGCAGGATTTTGTGCTGCCTCCGATGGCCATTGACGATGCGCCGATCGAGGCTGCTTTCCGGCGCTTCTTTGAACTTCTGAAAGATGGCCCCGGCACGTTTCTGGGCTATCTGCTTTTGCGCTTCGTACTTTCGATCGGTCTGAGCTGGGCGCTGGTCATCATTTTGGGAATTGCGCTGCTTGTTCTTGGGTCAGGAGGAGTGCTGCTGGGGCTGCTTCTCTATCACCTCATGTGGCACGGTGGAATTGCCCTGCAAGTAGGATTTATCGTCATCGCAGCGATCATGGCGCTGGCGCTGCTGCTTCTTTATTTTGTGGTAATGATTGCGATTTACGGAACAGTGGCCGTGCTGAAAGAATCGTATGCCGTGTATTTCTTTGGCTCGCGCTACCCGGAGCTGGGGAACCGGCTTGAGCCTCCGGAAGAAGAGCCAGTCGCGACCATGGTGGAACCCCCACTCCCTCCGCTGCCTCCTTTGCAGGAACCGCCGCCGGTCTGGTAGTCGTTGGGATGGGGTGATGGAGCGTCACAACTGGAATGCAGCTTATCTGGCCCGCTGAAACGTGTATGCCACTCCGAATGACACGATCGGATAAGTCTTCAGCGGCTCCAGGTCTTTCCTGTACTTCACGATCTGGGCCTGAAGATTGGCCTGAACGTCGGGGTCAGTGGCGACATTGACGCAGTTCTGTCCGTTGCTATTGCACACCTGGCCTGAAGTCAAAGCCATATTCAGCTTGGGAGCGCCAATCAACGCCACTCCAATTTCAAACGGAAAGGAAAAGTGGCCGTGGTGGGGAATCATATTGCCCCAGCCAGTTGTAATGGTGAATGCTGGATCTGTCGAATGAAGACCTACGTTTCCGGCGCCCCGCACCGGGTCTGAGGCGGACGAATAGTAGGTATAGCCATTCAGCGAAAAGCTTGTGCCTGGCTGGGCCTGAAAGGTCGCCTCTGCTCCGCTGCCGTTGTAAAAGAGCAGCCCGGGGCTAATGCGCCAGCCATGCGCGGGGAAAGGGAAGTAGTCCAGCGACATTCCGGCGGAACTCAGGTGCAGATGCGCATCCACATCAAATCCGTTGGTGGAGAGATTGTTTTCCGTTAGACCGAAGATGCTTCCGGTTGCCCGCAGATTGAAATGCGGCGTCAGATAGGTTGCGGTTTGAAGGTGGATACCAAGGGTTGAGATGTCACCACCAAAGGCAAACCGCGAAAATGGCCGGGGTGAACTCACGGCCGAGGCCGGAGTCTGGCGTACAACAGGCGTGCCATCGGCCAGGGGAGCTGAAGCATGAAGGCTGGGTATCGCGCCTGCGGTCTGCGCCTTTCCTGACGGAGCAAGGCACAATAAGAGAATTACGCATGCCATCGCAAAAGCACATGGCACATGGCGAGAGAGGGGCTGATTCATACTGCACTCCAGGTGAGGGTGAAACTAATACACAGGCGGATACAGAGCTGTTGCGTACCTTATCGGCTGGATTGTTTCGGGATATGAGATATTTTACTCACACCTGACGCTGCTCCGGATAGACCTGACCCATCTTTCTCCATAAAAACTGCATAAATTGTGGCCCTGTCGAATATAGTTACCGTGAGAACAAAACAGGGATCCTTCCACTCTTTTTGCCCCTTTCTGGAACAGATGGGCCGCCGCCCACGTAAGGAGATGCATGCAGGCCATTTTTGAGGACGTTCGCTACGCCATCCGGCAGTTTGGCAAAGCCCCAGGCTTTACTGTCACCGCCATTCTCACCCTGGCCCTCGGCATCGGCGCTACAACCGCCATCTTTACCCTGGTCCATGCGGTCCTTCTGAAGTCTCTTCCCGTCGCAAAGCCGGAAGAACTTATCCGCGTTGGCGACCAGGAGAATTGCTGCATTAATGGCGGCATGCAGGATGACTGGTCTCTTTTCTCCTTTGACCAGTACAAAGTATTTCGCGACAACAATCCCGAGTTTCTGAATCTTGCAGCCTTTCAGTCCGGGCGTGATCAGATCAGCGTGCGCCGTCAGGGAAGCAGCCACCCGGCTGAAAGCTTTATCAGCGAATTTGTTTCAGGTAACGCATTCGATACGTTTGGGATCCAGGCTTACGCGGGCCGCCTCTTCCGCCCATCGGATGATCAAAAAGGCGCTGCTCCCGTTGTCGTGATGAGCTTCCACACCTGGCAGCAGAAATTCGGAGAAGACCCTTCTGTTGTCGGCGCAAGCTTCATGATCAATGGATTCCCGTACACCGTCATCGGTGTTACACCGCCCGGATTTTACGGCGACAGACTCGCGAATGATCCGCCCGCTTTCTGGCTTCCGCTTTCCAGCGAACCACAGATTGACGGTGTGATGGCTGTGCTTGACCGCCCTGATCTTGACTGGCTCAACGTCATTGGCCGCATCCGGCCCGGAACGAACCTGAAACCACTCGAAGCGAAGATGCAGGTGCAGTTACGCCAGTGGATGTTAAGCCCCCAGAGCAAGATCGAACAGCGCGACCGCTCCCTTATTCCGAAGCAGACCCTGCACCTCACGCCCGGAGGGAGCGGCGTACAAAGCATGCGCGATGCGTACAAAGACGGGCTGCATCTGCTGATGTGGATCTCCTCTTTTGTATTGCTGATCGCCTGCGCCAACCTCGCCAACCTGATGCTGGTGCGCACCGCCACCCGCCGTCAGCAGACCTCCGTTCGTTCGGCATTAGGAGCGCCTCGTTCCAGGCTCATCCGACAGGCACTGACGGAAAGCATTGTGCTGGCCATTCTGGGAGGTATCGCCGGACTGGCCGTAGCTTATGGCGGTTCCAAGCTCATCCTGCATCTTGCCTTTCAGAAGAGCTTTGTTCCCATTCATCCCACGCCTTCGCTCCCGGTACTTGGCTTTGCCTTTGTTGTCTCACTGCTCACGGGCGCTTTCTTCGGAGTGGCGCCGGCATGGATGATGGCGCATACCAATCCAATCGAGGCCTTACGTGGTGCCAACCGCACCACTGCGAAGGGAAGTACGATCGCGCAAAAATCTCTGGTGGTGTTTCAGGCAGCCATCTCGCTCGTGCTGCTCTGCGCCGCTGGCCTGTTTACCCAGAGTTTACGCAATATGCAGAACCAACACTTCGGTTTTGAAACCCGGAACCGCTACATCGTCCATATTGATCCGCAAATGGCGGGCTACAAGCCGGAGCAGATGGACTCCTTCTATCGCCAGCTCCAAGATCTTCTTGCTTCTATTCCGGGCGTGCAGAGGGTTGCGTATTCCCTCTACAGTCCGATGGAGGGTAATAACTGGGGCACAGGAGTTTATATCGAGGGGCAAGCGCCTCCGCCGCCGGGCAGCAATGAAAACAACGCCTCATGGGTGAGGGCCAGCGCGGACTACTTTGACGCCGTCGGAACAAAAATCATTCAGGGGCGCGGCATTTCCGAATCAGATACGGCAATCTCCCAACCGATTGCCGTGGTGAATAAGACCTTTGTTAAGAAGTTTCTGAAAGGCGGCGACGCCATCGGCAAGCACTTCGGCATTGATGGGCCGCAGCATGCAGGGACCTTCCAGATCGTCGGAGTTACGGAGGACACTCAATACTGGAGTCCGACGGAAAAGATCCGTCCCATGTTTTTTCTTTCAGCGCATCAGTGGGTCAAGTACAACGATCCCGACATGAATACCTTCGAGAATGTCTCCCACTCTAAAATGGACTCTCTCGAAATTGAAACCAGCGGCTTCGTTCCCGGACTCGAAGCGCAGGTGCGCCGTGCCATCGCACAGGTCAATCCTGACCTTACGGTCATAGACTTTAATACATTTGAAGACCAGGTGAAGGGCAACTTTAACCAGCAGGCCATGATTACCCAACTGACTTCACTCTTTGGACTGGTAGCGCTGACACTTGCCACCATTGGACTATATGGCGTCACCGCTTACTCAGTGGAGCGGCGCACCAGCGAAATCGGGATTCGCATGGCACTTGGCGCGGACCGCATCGCTGTCCTCCGGCTTGTGCTCAAGGGAGCGTTCCTGCAGGTTGGCATCGGACTTCTGATCGGCATCCCGGCCACGATTGTTGCCGGAAGGGCACTGTCGAGCCAGCTTTTCGGCATCAAGCCCTATGACCCTCTGGTGCTGTGCACGACCACGGTCGTATTGCTGGCCGCTGCTTTTATCGCCGCTGTCGTCCCGGCCCGGCGTGCGGCCAACACTGAACCGATGCATGCACTCAGAATGGAATAAGGACGCGCGGAAGGTTCGCGAGGGCCATCGCCGTTTGCACTTCATCTTTACAGTGCGTTCCTTGCGAGCAGGCCGCCATCTACCACCAGGCTGGAGCCAGTAATGTAGGACGCTGCAGGAGATGCGAGGAAAAAGACGGCCTCAGCAATCTCACGCGGCTGGCCAATGCGCTGCAGCGGTATGATCTGCTCCATTCGTGCGAGCGTGCTGTCAGCGGAAGAATCTGTTGCGAATACATCCACAAACATCTGTGTATAGACCGCGCCAGGACAAACGGCGTTGACGCGAATGCCGTATTGAGCAAAATCAAGAGCCAGGCCGCGAGTCCAGCCTATCAGCGCTGCCTTGGTTCCGGCATAGACTGACGCGTTTCTTTCCGTAGCGAAACCTTGAACAGAGGCAATGTTGACGATGTTTCCTTTCGTGGTCCTCAACAGGTGGAAGCCATAGTGGATGCCCAGGAATGGGCCAAAGAAATTTGTGCTGACAGTGAAGGAGAAGTCCTCAATCGTATGCTTTTCCGCAGGCAGATATCGTTCCACTCCGGCATTGTTACAGAGGCAGTCCAACCGGCCGAGGTCTTTCTCAACAAACTGAACAACTCTTTGACTGAACCAGGCTCGCGCACGTCGGTCTGACGAAACACTGCGCTCTGTCCTGCATCGCGAATCTGCTGCGCCACGTTCTCGCCGGATTTGGAGTTGAGATCTGCAATGATGACGGTGTATCCGCGTTCAGCAAAAAGCTGCGCGATGCCTGCCCCAATTCCGGATCCGCCTCCTGTGACCAGCTGCACGGGGTTGCTGTTCATTGGCCTTCCTCCTGCGAATACCAAGTTGTATAGGTCCATGCATCTTTCATTCGAGCCGTTTCAGGGTGATGGTACGTCCAGTTCGGGCTGATTCCCGGGCCGCGTCCAGAATCTGCATCACAATGATGTTTGTATCGAGCGAGGTCAGGTCGCCTTTGGGCACCAGTTCACCACGTTCGACGGCGACCAGATAGTGCAGGGAAGTGTCCTGCGGCGGAATCAGCGGCGGCGCTTCCACTTGTTGCTCCTGCTTGTCCCCGATATAGCGAATCCGTAGCTTGTCTGGCCCAACGGTCATGGCCTGGCCTTTGGTGCCGTAGACTTCGGAGTCTTTGCGTGAAAATGTCCAGTTCCAGGAAGGCATGAGCACGGCCTGCGCGTGAGGATATTGGAGAATGATGGTTGCATCATCATCCACATGCGGATAGGTTCCCGGCTTGTCGGTTTGCGCAACGGCGGTAACGCTGAGTGGCGTTTCGTCGTGCATCCACCAGGTCATCAGGTCAGCGCCATAGCAGCCGAAGTCATAGAGGGCGCCTGCTCCGTTTTGCGCGGGATCGGTAAGCCATTTCAGGAATTCTGGTTGAACGCCGATTTCCTTTGGGCCTTCATGACCGTCGTGAATGACGGCTTTGCGTAAGTCGCCCAGCTTGCCCGCATTGAGCTCGTCGTAGATGGCCCGATTGCTGGCATACCACGTAGTTTCATAATTCACCAGCACATGGATATGGTGTTGCTCCGCTGTGTGTTGAATGGCGAGTGCGTCGCCCAGCGAAATGGTGAGCGGCTTTTCGACCATTACATCTAACCCATGCTGCGCGGCTTCTTCAATCACGCGGCGATGCTGGCCCACGGATGTATACACAAGAACGGCCTTTGGATGCGTCGCTGCAACCGCCTCATCCAGCGTGTTGTAAAACAGCTTCGGGGCAAGGTGGAACTGCTGCTGGTAGCGCGCGGTCAGAGTTTTATCAGCATCCACAATGGCTACCAGCTCGGCATCATGCTGAAGAGGGAACTGATGCAGGAATCCAGCGACATGACCGTGTTCAAGTCCGATGATGGCAACACGAACGGGGGTGGGTGAAGACTGTGCGAAGCCGAAAGCTGGAAAGACCAGGGCGGCGCAAAGGAAAGCGAAGGCTGATATCAGGCGCATGGAAACGTTTCCGTGAGAATTGTACCTGTGTTTCCGGCACAATGGAGCGTATGGCCGACCTTCTATCTCATTTCAGGATGCTCGCCCGTTATAACCGGATTGCGAACGAGAGTCTATGAATGCTGTTCCGCGCTGCCTGTGGCGGAGTACAGGAAACAGCGCGCTGGGTCATTTGGCAGCATTCATGCTTTGCTGAACCACATGCTGCTTGCGGACCAGATATGGATGGCGCGGTTTCATGCTGAAGGGAAGACGACGCCGGCACTGGACACGGTTTTATTCGAGGATTTCCGTGAGCTGAGGTCTGCACGCGGGGAGCAGGATTGCCATATCGAAGAGTTTTTTCAGGATGCTGCCCCCGAATTTTTTGATCGGGCTTTTGAGTACACCAACTCCAGGGGGCGTCTGATTCTCGAACCAGCGCCAGTGGCCGTCAGCCATTTCTTCAACCATCAGACGCATCATCGAGGGCAGGTTCATGTGATGCTGAGCCAGACAGGAATTCAGGCACCTTCATTAGACCTGCACCGGATCATCCATCCATAAAGCCTTGCCTGCGGTACAACAAATTGCCACTCGTATTCTGCGGATGATAGCCTCAAAAGTGGATCATCCTTTGCAATTCCTCATCTTTTAATCTTACTTGGAGACAGCCAGAAAGATGCAGACCACGTATAACGGCAAGCCCCTGCCTCAGGACGGAAAACCGATTGAGTATGTAAACGGAAAGTATCAGGTTCCTGATCACCCCATCATCCCATTTATTGAAGGCGACGGCACAGGCCGCGACATCTGGCGCGCCTCGCAGCGCGTTTTTGATGCGGCCATTCAGAAGGCCTACGGTGGCAAGCGCTCGGTGAAATGGTTCGAGGTGTATGCGGGCGAAAAGGCATTCCGGAAGTTCAACACCTGGCTTCCAGATGACACAGTGAACGCTGCGCGCGATCTGCGCGTCTCCATCAAAGGGCCTCTGACTACGCCTGTGGGTGGCGGCATTCGCTCGCTGAATGTTGCACTGCGACAGATTCTTGATCTGTATGCGTGCGTTCGTCCGGTGAAGTACTACCAGGGTGTGCCTAGTCCGGTAAAGCATCCGGAAAAGCTGGATGTGGTGATCTTCCGCGAGAACACCGAAGACGTCTACGCCGGGATTGAGTTCAAAGAGGGAAGCGCCGACGCGAAGAAGCTGATTGACTTCCTGAACAATGACATGCTGAAAGGCGGCAAGAAGAAGGTCCGCGAAGATTCTGGCGTTGGCATCAAGCCGATCTCGGTTACCGGGACCAAGCGGCTGGTGCGCTTTGCCCTTCAATATGCGATTGAGAACCAGCGTAAGTCGGTCACGCTGGTGCATAAAGGCAATATTCAGAAGTTTACAGAAGGCGCCTTCCGCGAGTGGGGCTACGAAGTGGCTGTTCAGGAGTTCCGCGATGCCGTAGTAACGGAGCGCGAAAGCTGGATTCTGGGCAATATGGAAGCCAATCCGGGGCTGACGGTTGAGCAGAATGCAGCGCTGATTGAGCCTGGCCTTGAGTTTGGTTCGGAAGAGTTTCGCAAGGGCCTTTACGCGGAAGTAAAAGGCGTGCTCGATTCCATTGGGAAGTCACACGGAAACGGCCAGTGGAAGAAGAAGGTGCTCATCAATGATCGTATCGCTGACTCGATCTTCCAGCAGGTGATCATCCGTCCGGAAGAGTACAGTGTGCTGGCCTGCCCGAACCTGAACGGCGACTACATTTCCGATGCCTGCGCGGCGCAGGTTGGAGGACTCGGCATTGCACCGGGTGCGAACATTGGCGATGGCTTTGCTGTGTTTGAAGCAACGCATGGAACGGCGCCAAAGTACGCAGACAAGGACGTCATCAATCCTGGGTCGGTCATGCTTTCCGGCGTCATGCTGTTTGAGTTTCTGGGATGGACCGAAGCGGCAAAGCTCATCGAGTCTTCGATGGAGAAGGCTATCCAGCAGAAATATGTGACCTACGACTTTGAACGGCAGATGCAGGGCGCAACAAAAGTAAAGACGAGCGAGTTTGCTACACGCATGATCGAAAACATGTAGCCAGCTGGACGGGACACGATAACAGGTCCTTCGACTTCGCTCAGGACGACAATATATTTGAACAAGGAGAAGTAATGCGTAAAAAAGTAACAATCGTGGGCGCTGGAAATGTTGGCGCAACGGCAGCGCATTGGATTGCTTCCAAAGAGCTGGCCGATGTTGTGTTGATTGACGTGGTGGAAGGCATTCCGCAGGGCAAAGGGCTTGATCTTCTGGAAGCCATGCCGATTGAGAAGCGCGATTGCCATGTGATTGGTACCAATGATTATGCCGATACGGCCAATTCCGACATCGTTGTGATTACAGCCGGTATTCCGCGCAAGCCAGGCATGAGCCGCGATGACCTGCTGCAGACCAACTACAAGATCATGTCCGATGTGGTGGGCAAGGTCGCGGCCGTCTCGCCGAACTGCATCCTAATCGTCGTTTCGAACCCACTCGATGCCATGGCGCAGGCTGCGTTCAAGCAGTCTGGATTCAACCGTGAGCGCGTTATCGGCATGGCTGGCGTGCTCGATTCGGCCCGCTTCCGCACCTTCATTGCCGAGGAGCTGAAGGTGTCCGTCGAAAACGTGACCGCCTTCGTTCTGGGCGGACATGGCGACACGATGGTTCCGCTGCCCCGGTATTCAACCGTTGCTGGAATTCCAATCACGGAACTGATTGAAAAATCAAGACTTGAATCGCTTGTGCAGAGGACCCGCGATGGCGGTGCCGAGATCGTGAAGTATCTCAAGACCGGTAGCGCCTACTACGCGCCTTCGGCGGCGACGGTGGAGATGGTGGAGGCCATTCTGAAGGACAAGAAGAAGATCCTTCCCTGCGCTGCTTATCTGCAGGGTGAGTACGGCATCAATGGCCTCTACGTTGGCGTTCCATGCAAGCTCGGCGCGCGTGGTCTGGAGCAGATCATCGAGATCAAGCTGACCGAGGAAGAGTCCGCGGCACTGAAGAAGAGCGCGGATGCTGTGAAGGAACTCTGTGGTGTGATTGGTGTATAAAGCATGACAGGCGAGAGCGCGAACTGTGGTTCCAGCGGTTCGCGCATAAGCCTGATTCATGAGAGGGCATTCGTGAATGTATGGCCAAAGTATTTCTGGTCTCAGTCTACGAACATCAGGAGTATGACCCGAATACGCACTACGCGCTCGAAGCACTGAAAAAGAGCGCTGCCGCCGATCCATTTCATGTACATACGGTTACGAATGACGCCGAAGAAGCTGAGATTGTTCTCTTTGTGGAAATGGGCACATGCGGCATGTTTGCCGAAGTAGTACGAGCACATCCTGTCTACCGCCGTTACCCCGAAAAATGTTTTCTCTACGACTGGGGTGACGATTTCTGGCCAATATTACCCGGGATCTATCCTTCTCTCAGAAAGAAATACTACTCTCGAGAGCATACGCGTTCCTGGCACTATATTTTGCCGGAAAATCCCTACCTGGGGCATCGCCCCGTTAAAGGAAGCGAAAAATACCTGGCGTCGTTTGTGGGATCTACTAATACGCATTCTGTGCGGGAAAGCTTCCTCCATTACAATCATCCAGACATCCATGTAATGGATACATCGAAGGAAAGCTACCGGATTCGATATCACGGTACCAGGGAAGAAAAAGAGGTGTTCTGGCAGCGCTATGCCGACTCCATTGGCGATTCGCTGTTCAGCCTGTGTCCGCGTGGACGTGGGCCGGGGAGTATCCGTCTTTATGAATCCATGAAAGTTGGCCGTGCGTGTATCATCCTTTCCGACGAGTGGGTGCCAAATGACGGAGTGGACTGGGACTCCTTTTCCATTCGGGTCCCTGAAGCAGAAGTGGAGCGCGTGCCCGAATTACTGGAAGCGATGAGAGACCGTGCTATAGGAATGGGAATTCGTGCCCGTCAGCAATGGGAAACATGGTTTTCTCCCGAGGTCTGTTTTCACAGGATGACTGAGCTTTGCCTTGCAATGAAAGGCCTCAGAACGCAACATGGTTTAGCCCGGCGGATTAGACATTACAGACATATGGTAAAGCCAGCAAACTGGCGAATCTATTTACGCAGCAGGGCAATCCTCTACCGTCGGAATAAAAAGGTGGACTGGGTCATCTAGTCGTGTGCAGTAGTCCTGAAAGGTCAATTCGACTTATGGCCAGAGGCCCAAAAGTGGGCCTCTTTTCTTTATCCGATTCGGCTGCATCCTCTTGTTGTAGTGCTGGGTTCGGTTCTAGGTCTCTTCACCTTTCTGTTTGACCCGTTTACTCATGTTCAGCACGCATACAGTGCGGGAAAGATAGCGCTCATTTTTCTTACCTCCATTCTGCTGGTTTCTTTTCCGGTGATACCCGAGAGAGGACGCAATCTCTTCAACTTCAACGCTCCCGCGTGGTCGCTCTTCTGGGAATACATTGCCAATATTTTCTATGCGCTTGTTCTTTGGAGAATCGGGCGGCGATTGTTGCAGGTGATGCTTGTGTTCGCTGCGCTGCGCTTTGTTACGTTGGCCATCGTTCCAGCTGGCTGGCCGGCGGCTGGGAGGTCCATTATTCCGGGACGGCGGAGTTCGCGTGGCCTATTCGTTTCTGGTTGGCTTGCTGGTGTATCGCTCCAACTGGAGGATCAAATCGAGACTCGGGTTCGGCAGCCTGACGATTTTACTGCTGGCTGCGCTGCTGATGCCATATTTTCGATGGAACTGGGTGGCTGAATGCCTCGTAGTCTTATTTTACTTTCCGTTTCTGGTGGCGCTGGGGACGGGAACTTCGGTTACGGGACGGGCAAAGGCACTTTGCGTGCTTTACGGAAACATTTCGTATTCGTTGTACATGACGCATTACTCCGTCATATGGATGTTTGTGAATTACTACTACAGCCACAAGCCGGGAACTCTGCAAACGGTCGCAATTGTGAGCAGTGGTGTCGTGGTGATGACGTGCTTTGCTTACCCGGTGATGGTGGTCTACGACATGCCGGTTCGCAGACACCTGAGTGCGGGGCGGGCGGAGAAGCTAAAGAAGGAAACAATCGGAGCATAGATTCCATGGGAGGAAAGATTTGCGATGGTCAGTAAAGTACTCACTTTTGTGTTTGTTGCTGCTTCACTGCCTGCTTTTGCATCGGGCAGCAATGTTCTGGTTTGCGCGGGAGCGAAGGTCTATCCATCGCCGGCCGCTCCAGCCATTGAGAATGCTACAGTAGTGGTCCGCGACGGAAAGATTGTGGCTGTCGCTACCGGAAGTACGGGCGAAAAAAAGTCGAGCTCGGCAACCAGGCTTGATTGCAGAGACAGGGTGGTTGTAGCTGGCTTCTGGAACAGCCATGTGCATTTTACCGAGCCGGTGTGGGATCATGCCGCCTCCGCTCCCGCTGCGAAGCTTGAGGCGCATATGCAGGAAATGCTGACGCAATGGGGATTTACGACGGTATGGGATCTTGGTTCGATGCCACAGGACACGCTGGCTTTGCGCAAGCGTATTGCAGCGGGGGAGATTCCCGGGCCGCAGATTCTTATGGCCGGAGACATCTTCCCCAAAGGCGGGCATCCTGTATATCTCCCGGCGGAGATGCAGTTGCCTGAGGCGGCCACGCCGCAGGAAGCTGAGCAGATGGCGCGGCAATATCTGGACATGGGGCTGGATGGGATCAAGCTCTTTGCCGGAGCGTTCATGGGCAATAAGCCGGTCATCAATATGGATCTGAACATCGTGAAGGCCGCCGCGGATGTAGCGCATACGCAGGGCAAGCCCGTGTTTGCACATCCCCAGAACTATGCTGGTGTGGACAACGCGCTGAACGGCGGAGTGGACATACTGGCGCACACAATTCCGAACGAAGGACACTACACGCCTGCTGAACTGGAACAGATGAAGCGCCAGCACACGGCGCTGATCCCCACGCTCACATTGTGGACGACGGTAGTGCCTGATGTTGCTACCCAGAACAAGCTGGTGCAGGCCGGAGTGGACGAGTTGAGATCCTACTTCGCCGAAGGCGGCACGGTTTTATTTGGCACGGATGTGGGCTTTATCTCCAAATACGACACAGCCCAGGAATATGAGTTCATGGGCCGGGTCATGGGGTGGCGAGACATACTCGCATCATTGACCACCAATCCCAGCACATATTTCCATGCACCTGGCAAGGGCAGAGTAGCAAAAGGCATGGATGCTGATTTTGTGGTGCTTGAAGCTGACCCCGCCGTAGATGTGCGCAATTTTGCCAGGATCGCCTATACAGTAAGGCGAGGCCAGGTGATCTTTGAGTCCGCGCAGTCGCACGCCCGGTAGTTGTCCCTACCTCTGAGAGCTACCTGGCTGACAGGGTCTGGGTGATGAGCGAAGCCAGATTTCTGGCGGCGGCGCTGCTGTTTTTTCCCAGGCGCATGAGCGCGCCCCAGTATTGCGGATGAAAAATAGTGTAGGCAGCAAAGGATGCCATACTCATCTGGCCGTCAGGGCCAATGAAGCGGTTGAAGTCGGGGAGTTTGTCAGTGTATCCGTCCGAGATGGCTTTAAAGCAGTAGAACGGTAGCTTCTGCTGCTGGGCAATGCGGGCGACGGCTGCGGCTTCCATATCCACGAGCGGGGTCTGAAAGCGTTCTGCGAAAGAGCGTTTTTCATGCGAAAGTAGCACGCGGTCTGAGCTAAGAAGGCGCTGCCCCTGGGATGCGTCTGTTGGAAAACGCTCTCCAGTGCGCGCGTCCACAACTTCGGCAATCGTGTGTGCCTGCGGAGGCTTCAGCCCGCAGGAGAGTGCTCCGGCCCATCCAACAGAGACCAGTGCATCGAGAGGGCCTTCGTGCAAAAGCAATTCGCACGCTCGGGTTGCGGCGTTTGCACCCATGCCTCCCGCAATCGCCAGGCAGGTGCTGTCACCGATGCTCCCTGTCCAGAAGGCGCCCTGCTTTTGCCATCCTGCAACGAGCGGCTTCAGTTCTCCGGGCAATGCGGCGATAATGCTGATGCGTTTCATGGGGCGTATCCGTTGGCGCGGAACCAGTCAATGGCAGCGCGCAATGCCTGGTAGACGGGCACCTGTTTAAAGCCCAGCTCGCGCACGGCCTTGGCGGAAGAAGCGAACATTTTTTTGTTGCCCATGCGCACAGCCTCAACCGTCGCACGCGGTTGTTTGCCGAGAATCCGTCCGGTGATGTTCTCGTCAAAGAAGGCAAAGATGAGGGCCACTATATGCGGAACTTTTGCAGTGGGTGAGGGCAGCCCGGTAATGGCCGACATCTTGTCGAGGATCTGCTTCAGGGTAAGATTTTCTCCGCCCAGAATGTAGCGCTCGCCTGGCGTACCGCGAGTCATGGCTGCAATGTGGGCCTGCGCGACCTCTTCAACATCAACCAGGTTCAGGCCCGTGTCCATGTAAGCAGGGAATTTGCGCTTCAGAAAGTCCACAATGATGCGGCCGGTGGGCGTGGGCTTGATGTCTCCTGCGCCAATTGGCGTGGTGGGGTTCAGCACCATCACTTCCTGCCCGTCGTAGGCAGCCTTGAGCGCTTCCTGTTCGGCGAGAAACTTGGAGCGCTTGTAGTGGCCCACCATATCGGCAAGCGAGACAGGCGTGTTCTCGTCCACAATGGTGCCGTCTTTTTTAAAGCCCATGGTAGCAACGCTGGATGTGTACACGACGCGCTTCACGCCTTCTTCACGGCAGATGCGCAGCAGCTCGCGCGTGCCATCCACATTGACCGCGTACATCTGCTTTGGGTCGCGCACCCACAGGCGGTAATCGGCGGCGACGTGAAAGACGTAATCGCATCCGCGAATGCCGGGGCGGAGCGACTCGGGGTTGAGAAGGTCGCCCGTATACGTCGCAAAGGAGGGCGGTGCGTGCATGCCCGAGAGGTTTGCCATATTACTGTTCTGCCGGACCAGGAGGTGGAGATGTGCTCCTTCGCGAGCAAGCGCCTTAGCGATGTGGCTGCCGACGAATCCGGTAGAACCTGTGACGAAGACTTTCATGGTTCGCGCTTGTTACAGAATACTTGAAGACACTGGTTTTGCTGGTGGCTTTAGTCCTGCCTGTGGAAGCAGTTCATTCTCCATCACTCCGTTCAGACAACTGAAATGAAGAAATAGAGTTTCGTTTTGCCGATAGATTAGACCTGATGGGCAAAAAAGTGTGGACGCTCGGCGTTATATCCGGTCTGATTTCCTGGAGGACGTGGGGATCGCGGGAGGGGCGTTTGTGGCTGGCTTCCCAAGCTCGGATACGGCGTTGAGCGCCCACTCTTTGCAGCGCAAAGGAATGAGCACCCGGAATCAATTCTGGCTGAAGCCCAGAGACGTCTGGTATTGGACGATGGTTTCAAGCAGGCGTTCGGCCATGCTTTCTGCCTTGCGCACGAAGATGGAGGCCACCGGCTGCGGGAACAGCTCCGCAGTGGTCTGGCGCCATAGGTTCAGCCAGCGGTCAAAATGCCGCGCGCCGATGGGAGGAGCAATCATCAGGTGCGCCACCATGGGGTTGCCTTTGTAGCGCCCGCTGGCGAGTACCAGCGAGGACCAGAAGGCGCGCATCTTTTCCAGATGGGGTGCCCACTCGTCGCCGATAACGCGTTCAAAGATCGGGCCGAGGACTTCATCCTGACGGACACGGGTATAGAAGGTGTCTACGAGGGTCGCGATCTGCTCCTCTGAGACAGACTCGCGCGGAGGAAAATTGACCAGCATATCCTTATGATACTTTGACCGGGGACGAGGATTCAGCCTATGTTGCGTTTTCTGGCGGTACTTTGGGTTGTGGTGCTGTCCGCCTATCCAGTCATGGGACAGGCAGCAAAGCAAAAACTACTGTGGAGTGATGAATTTAACGGCAGCACGGCGGCTCCGGACCCGGCCAACTGGACATACGAGACCGGCGCGAGCGGGTGGGGGAACCAGGAACTCGAGGATTATTGCGCGTATGGGTCGAAGAAAACACCGTGTGATCCGGCGCAGCCCAATGTTTTTGTAAAGGATGGCGTTCTGCACATTGTGGCGCGCAGCGATGGACACGGGCATTACACCTCGACGCGGCTGAAGTCGCAGGGGCTGAAGAGCTTTCAGTATGGCCGTATTGAAGCGCGGATCAAGGTACCGAAGGGGCAAGGGTTCTGGCCCGCATTCTGGATGCTCGGTGACAACATTGACAAGGTGGAGTGGCCGACCTGCGGCGAGCTAGACATTATGGAGAATATCGGCAAAGAGCCGGGTACAATCCATGGCTCGATTCACGGGACCGGGTTCACGGGAGAAAAGATGGGGCTGCCTTATACGTTGCCGGATGGTCGTCCCTTTGGGGATGAGTTTCACGTGTTTGGGCTGATCTGGTCGCCGGGGAAGATTGAGTATTATGTGGACCGTCCGGAAAATGTGTATGCGACGTTTACGCCGAAGGACCTGCCGCAGGGCGCGGTGTGGCCGTTTGATACGGGGAAGTTCTTTTTTCTGCTGAATCTGGCGGTGGGAGGGGAATGGCCGGGACCTCCGGATGCTTCAAGCCACTTTCCGCAGGAGATGCTGGTGGATTATGTGCGCGTCTATGCGTGGAATTGAAATGCTTTCCACTCTTTGCTGTGCGAGGACCGGGCATGCCGTCCGGCAGTAGTGAAAGAAAATGCGCCCAGATGGGGCGCATGCGTAAAGGCAGAATCAATCCTGAAAGTGTTAGAGATCCATCACTGTATCTTCAATGGCGCGGCGGACATTGCCATCTGAGCGGGCGAGGCGGCGTACAGCTTCGGGCTTGTCCACATTGGCTTTGAGCATAACCAGGGCGACGGGCACGCTGCGTCCGGCGGACTTGATGGTGCGCACGGCGGTCTCTCGGTCCACATTGCAGGCGCGCATCAGGATGCCGATACCACGCTCAACCAGCTTTGAGTTCTGCATGTGGACGTTGACCATCAGGTTTTCGTACACATAACCGAGGCGGGTCATTGCTCCGGTAGTGATCATGTTAGTGATCATTTTCTGGGCGGTGGCGGCCTTCATGCGTGTGGAGCCGGAGATGACCTCAGGACCGACCTCAGCCACGATGGCGATATCTGCAGCCCCGGAAAGCGGTGCGTTCTGATTGCAGGTGATGCAGGCGGTTTTGGCTCCCCGGGCGCGGGCATAGGCCACAGCGGAGACGACGTAGGGGGTGCGTCCGCTGGCGGAAAGGCCGATGACCACATCCTTCCGAGTGGGGCGGCGACGGGCAATGTCGCGCTGGCCGAGCTCCTCTGAGTCTTCATTCACCTCGACCGGGGAGGCTAGGGCCTTGGGGCCTCCTGCCATGATGTATTGGATCTGCTGCGGGGAGTTGGAGAAGTAGGGAGGGCATTCACAGGAGTCGAGGGCGGCGATGCGTCCACTGGAGCCGGCCCCGATGTAGATGAGCCTTCCACCATCGCGCAGACTGCGGGCAACGGCATCTATCACCAGGGCGATTTCTGGAAGCGCCTTTTTGACGGCGGCGGCCACTTTCGCGTCTTCGTGATTGATGATGCGCGCGATTTCCAGCGCGGATTTGGTATCGAAGCCCTGGGATGCTTCATTCGGGCTTTCTGTAATGAGTTCGTGAAGGTTGGTCACTGGCGTTGCATGGCCGTTGGCCATGCGAGGGACTTCTGATTGTGGAGGTGTTGTGATGGTTGCCATGGCTGTACTTGGTCCTGCATTCTTGCCATCTTTCATTGTAGCTCTATTGGCAGGGGTTGGTTTTCTATTTTCGAGTGCGAAGAAAAATTGGCGGCGAAAAGAGGAGTTTATGGACTGAGAAAGATACAGGGGAAGGATGTTTCACGCCCTGGTGTCCTTAAAGAGGACACCAGGGGTGAAACCGGCAGTCGCCTGTTTACTGGAGGAATGGCAGGACAGGAGTGCCTTCTTTCTGCACAGCCTGTAGTTTGTTGGGGTCGAGTCCAAGGATCTGAAGAATGGTGGGCGCGACCTGCTGGTTGCTGGTTGGGCTTTTTACCACGCGGTGTTTGACTCCGGCGCCGGAAATAAGTAGTGCGACATGGTAGTCGTCTTCGTTGAGTCCGCCGTGTTCGGCGATCTTGGAGCCTCCGGTAAAGATGACTCCTGTATTGGCCTTGAGAATGATGTCTGGGGTACGCTCGTCGCTTTCAGGATTGTTCCAGCGGGTGCGGAGTGAGGTTCCGGCAAATATCTCCTGGATGCCGAGCTGCTCCTGTGCGGAGGGAGTGGCGAGGTTGGGGAGCACATCGGCGATCAGCGAAGGATCTTTGAGCCAGATGAGCGAACCGTCATCGGAAATGTCGAAAGCATAGGCTGGGCCGATGACATTCTGCGGAGTGCTGCCGGGAATTTTCGTGACTTTCTGTGCATCAATCGGCGACTGGCCGTGCTTTGCGCCGATGATGATAACGGTCGAGCCCCAAAGACCGCGCTGTTTAAGCTCAGAGACGATGCGGCCCAGAGACTGGTCCACAAAATCGAATTCGCTTGCCAGGCCGACGCTGGGTGTTCCGGTAACGTCATAGTAGCCGTTGCCTTTGAGCTTCTGGCCGACGCTGACAGCCTGAAAATTCATGCCAAAGATGGCGGGAACAGGAGCGCTGCCGCGTCCGTCGTGGGTTTTGCCATCAATTTCATGCAGAATGGCATTCACTTTGAGTGTGTCGTAGCACTGAATGTTCTGGATGCTGTCGGTCCATGCATTGCTCGGGGTGGCATTGGCTGGGTCTGGAAGCGGGTCGCATCCGGGGATTCCGGGCAGGGCGACTGGGATGGAGTTGATCTCAGGACTGTAGAAGTCGTCTACGCCTTTGCCGCTGGGACCATTGACCCACTCATAGGAAGGATGCTTGTCCGACCAGGCAGTGTAAAGCCCGGCGGCTTTGGCGACCTCAAACACCGTGTTTACGCGCAGATATTCGTGGGGATAGACGGGTGCACAGCCGCGCGCGGGGTCACGAGGAAGCCACCTGGGATTGATGCCTCCTCCACCGTTAAGTTTGGTGTAGTCTCGGTCAATCTCTTCGTCAAAGCCGATCTGGGTACCTTGCACGCTGGGGCAGGCGGTGGGAGAGCCGACGATTCCATAAGGAGTGGTCTGGGAGGGCGGAGAGAGGCGCCGATTGTAGGTAACGTCGTACCAGAAGCCGGTAGTGGAAGGAGAGCCTCCTGTGAGCAGGGCGGCAAGGCCGGGAAAGGAGTCAGAGGGAGTGGAGGTTGCATTGTTGTCATACACGATTCCGTGATGTGTCAACTCGGCCAGCGTGGAATCAGGGTGGGTCGAGACATAGTTTGTGAGGTCAATGGCATGCATGCCGTCCACGCTGATGAGCAATACGTGTTTTGCGTGATGGCGCGCGAGGCTGGCATCATCCGCATCTTGTGCGGCGAGGCATGTAGACGCGACAGAGCCGGCAAGAACACAGGCGAGGAGTGTGTTTCTGAATAACATTTTGGGACGCTCCTGTTTTTTGTTTCAGCGGAGAACTACTTATCGAAACGTAGTGAAACCAGACTCCCGCAAGGTAAACAGAAGATGAATGACACTTGAAAAATTGGTGACAGAAAAAGTTACGGTTGTGCGCGTGACGTTCTTGTGAATCTTACAGCGGGCACGTGGAAGGATCGGGGCATGTAGAAAGGAAGAAGAACAAAAGAAAGTTCGCAATGGACCGGCCGAGAGGTCCCCAAGTCAGGATTTGCAGTTTGCGCAGCACACAGTATTGCCGCTCCTATGGTTTCTTCCGCCGCGCTGAAGGGCGCTTTCGGGAGCGTGGCAACTCCATCACGTTACGCGCGGGCTGCTTTTTACCGGATGCGTGTTCTGCTCAGAAATCAACGCGCCCCGATCTGCTGCAATAGCTGCTCCCGTTTGGGTGCGAGCACTTCGTGCACAGGCCCTTGTGTTTCGATACGGCCATTTTCCAGAACAATCACTTCTGCATTGGTCTGATACGCCTCCACCAGATCGTGCGAAACATAGAGCAGAGGCGTGTGGCTTTTTCTTAACCATGCCGAAAGATCATCCAGAATAGACGCTTTCAACTCCGCATCCAGTCCGGAAAACGGTTCGTCGAGGAGAAGCAGCTCGGGGCGTGGCGCGAGCGAACGGGCCAGGGCAGCGCGCTGATACTCACCGCCGGAAAGCTCCGAGGGCATCCGTTCTGCCAGCGGACCAATCCGAAACAGCGCGAGCATCTCCTTGAGCCGTTGCTCGCGCTCTTCGCGCGCGAGCTGGTGCAGCCCAAAGGCAATATTCCGCCGGACACTCATGTGCGGAAACAACGCGGGCTGCTGCGTGAGAAAGCCGATGCCGCGGTGTCCAGGAGCAACGGTGAGGCCGCTTCTGGTGTCCAGCAGCACACGATTTCCCATCAGAATGCGGCCTTCAGACGGAGCAACCAGTCCCGCAAGTACACGAAGCACGGTGCTTTTGCCTGCGCCGGAGGGGCCAAAGAGCACGGTCCAGGGCGCGGAGAGATGAAAGTGCGCCTCAAGGTGGAAGCTGCCGATGCGGTGCGAAATCTCTGCGGTGAGAAAAGCGGATTCAGCCACTGCGGGCCTGCTTTCTCAGGCTGTAAGCGGCAATCAGCGCGGCAAGGGTGATGGCCAGCAGAACAAATGCGGTACGGTTGGCGTCGGCGTAGCGAAAATCCTGCACCTGGTCGTAAATGGCGATGGAAAGAGTGCGTGTCGCGCCGGGAATATCGCCGCCAATCATGAGCACAACGCCGAATTCGCCGATAGTGTGCGCAAAGCAGAGCACAGCCGCCGAAAACAGTGACCGCTTCGAGAGCGGCAGCAGGACTTGAAAGAGAATGCGCAGCCAGGATGCACCCAGAAGGCGCCCTGCGTCGAGAAGCTCCTTTCCAATGCCGGAAAAGCCCGTGGTGACCGGCTGCACGGCAAAGGGGAGGCTGTAGATCATGGAGCCGATGACAAGCCCGCTGAAGGAGAACGCCAGCGGATGCCCGGTGAGATGGATGTAGAGCCGTCCGAAGGAAGTACGCGGCCCCATCAGTACCAGCAGATAAAAGCCAAGGACGGTAGGCGGCAGGATGAGCGGCAGAGTGGCAATGGCTTCTATGGCAATCTTCCAGCGAGCCTGTCCGAAGGCAAGCCACCATGACAACGGAACTGCGATGCAAAGCAGCAGTACTGTTGTTACAGTGGCGAGTTTCAGAGTGAGCCAGAGCGCCTGCGTGTCCATATCGAAGTACGATAGGACATTTTATCCTGCGCTATTTGCTCACCACGATGACTGTAAAGCTCCCCGGGACCACCGGCGGACGCGGCCGTGGATTCTCAGGTGTTGCTGCAGGGCGGGGACCAAATTCTGCCACGGACACATAGATTTTTCCGGTCTTCGGATCAAGGGCCATGGTGCGGCCGCTGCGCTGCGTGGTCACGTTCTGCAATACGCTGTAGGAATCCGCCGAGTTCTGGTGGACAACGGTGAGAGTGCCGTCTCCATTGGAACTGAAGGCATTGCCCGACTTCGGGTCGAAGGCAGCGACGTCAGGGCCATCGCCGATATCGGGTGTGGCGACGACCTTTCCAGTCGCGGCATCCACCACCGCCATCTTCTTGCCATCGCATACGGAAAAAAGACGATTGTGGGCGATATCTATGGCCTGCCCTGAAGGTGATTCGCAGATGGGCCATTCGGCCTTCACGTCGTGGGTCTTTGCGTCAATGTGGGCAATTTCGTTTTTATCTTCAATGTTGACAAAGATAGAGCCTTTGCCGTCCGAGACCGGGAACTCAGGCTTGCCGGGAAGTGCGACGGTTGCAACCACCTGCTTTGATTTTGTATCAATCACAGTTGCGTTTTTGCTGCGCCCGTTAAAGGCCCACACGGTGCGGGTGGCAGGGTCATAAACCATGCCGTCGGGATTGGTGCCGGCGGCAATGGTCTGCATAATCTTGTTCGAGGAGCGATCAAAGACAGCAACCGCGTTGCCTCCGCCATCGCTGATGTAGCCCTCATTGCTGTTGGGGTCAAAGACCACGCCGTGCGTACCGTGCAGGCCAGGAATGTCACCCACGACTTTGCCGGATGCCGTATCCACGACCATCACATGATTTCCGCGTGTAATGTAAAGGTGGCCAGAGTGCGGGTCCACGGCCAGATAGTCCCATCCGCCGTCGCCGCCAATCTTCCACTTGTCCTGCACGTGATAGGGGCCTTGTGCCCGCGATGAAGCGCTTGCTGTCAGGGCGAAGGCGAGCAGGCTGCCTGCGAGACGCCATTTTGTTAGCCGCCGCATACGATTGTCCTTTCTAAAGCATGACTGTATTGGGCCTACCTTAAGACGTCCTGAACGAATTATGAAGATATATAGTGAAACAAATCCAGAGGCGCATACGTCCTGAATGGATTAGTTTCCTTGAGGAGGGCAGAAACATTGGAAAGGCATTCGAAAGTATTTGCGTCACTGTTGCTTGGCATCTCGTTGGCCGGAGCGCAGGTGGGCGCCATCGCGCAGGAAAAGAAGCCGGACGAGCCACAGAAGGGCCAGGCGCAGCATGAGGAAAACATTCCGCCTGAGAAAAGCTCGGTCACGCATCACGACATTACGCTCAATGGCAGAACGATTCACTATACGGCGACGGCGGGAACACTGCTCATCCGCAACGATGATGACAAGCCCTACGGGAGCATTTTTTATATTGCCTATACAGAAGACGGCGCGGATGCAAAAACGCGGCCCCTGACGTTTCTCTATAACGGCGGACCAGGGTCGGCGTCGCTGTGGCTGCATATGGGTTCATTCGGGCCGGTGCGGGTGGAAACAGCAAGCCCGTCGTCCACAGGTGGCGCCCCTTATCAGATTGTTCCCAACCAATACAGTCTCCTCGACAGAACAGATCTTGTTTTTATCTATGCTCCGCTCACCGGATATTCGCGCGCGGTGGGTAAGGCCACACCCAAAGACTTTACCGGCGTGGACCAGGACCTGAAGGCATTCGATAAGTTCATTCAGCGTTACATAACGGTGAACCAGCGCTGGAACTCGCCCAAGGTACTCTTTGGCGAATCGTATGGAACCACACGTTCCGCTGGTCTTTCCTCGGTCTTGCAGGAGCATGGCGTTGAGTTGAATGGCATTGTGCTGCTCTCTTCGATTCTGAATTACGGCGAGCTGGCCCCAGGGATGGACACGCAGTACATTGTGAATCTGCCTACCTATGCGGCCATCGCCTGGTACCACAACAAGCTGCAAAACAAGCCGTCAGACCTCAAAGCATTTCTGAATGATGTGCGCACCTTTGCCCGTGGCGAATATTCTGAGGCATTGGCACAGGGGGATCAGCTTCCACAGTCGCAGGTGGATGCCGTGGCCGCAAAGGTGGCGCAGTACACAGGGCTAAGCGTGCAGTATGTAAAGGAAGCCAAGCTGCGGATTTCGCCGTTCCGCTACAGAAAGGAGTTGCTGCGCGATGAAGGCGACATTCTGGGCCGTTACGACGCGCGCTTTGAAGGCACGGATGTGGACAATGCCGGCGAATATCCGGGATATGATCCGTCAGACACAGGCATCTCTGGCGCATTTGTGGCCGCAGAGCACGACTATCTTTCGCGCGAACTGAAATACGAGAGCACAGATGAATACCGGCCCAGCGCCAACAGCATCGGCGAGTGGGATTGGCACCACCACGGAGCAGGGACAGGACGCAGCTTTGGCGGCCAGCAGGCCATGCCTTACGTTGCCGGAGATCTGGCTGAAGCCCTTCGCAAGAACCCTAAACTGAAGGTACTTTCCGCGAACGGTTACTTTGACCTTGCCACGCCCTTCTTTGCAACGGAATACGACCTGTCACACATGATGCTGACGCCGGAACTGGCAAAGAATGTGGAGTTTACCTACTATCCCTCCGGCCACATGGTGTACCTCAACATTGAAGCGCTGAAGGAGTTCAGGAAAGATCTGGACGGCTTCTACGCTGGCCTGACGAAGTAGTGAGAGAAATCCAGGGCGCTCCCAGATCGGATAAAACTCTGGGAGCGCAAATAAAGCTTAATTCGGGTTGTGCCGCAGTTTTTGCTTTTATGGCACGACTAGATTTTGAGGCGTGGGATAACATCATCTCCGCGACACCCCTCTAGTGTAATTGCGGCTCGACCTGCTTGAACCCCGCCGGTACAGCAAACTTCGATGCATCAATGGGGGCAGTCGAGAAGGAATCCATCTGCGTCTGCATTTCCATCAGAACACTTGCCGTGGGCTGCGCCTGCGCAGCATTGGCTGAATCCTCCTGCTGCTGTTGCTGTTTCTTATGCCCAAAGCCCAGCCCGAACCCGCCCAGTCTGCTGGTGAGCATGGATGTGGCCGCTTGTTTCGCGACCTCCCCGGTTGTAGGAGTGGGCGGCGGCGGAGGCAGCGGGGCCTCGCTTGCCGCAGGCAGAGGTCCTCCATTAGCGGTCGCGCCCATGCGGAGAATCTGCAGCATCGGAATACCGTTCATCTTCGAGACTTCCCTGGCCATATCTGCCATGCCCTGCGACATGCCGGGATACATGGCCATGGCAGCTAGCGAAAGGCCGCTTCCGCTGAAGACCATGCCCATCTTGAGGGCATATTTCTTGTAGAACTCACGGACCTCCCCGTATCCTGGAACGCTGGGAGCCAACCACATATCATTCGTAATGGCAAAGGCGCCCTGCTGTCCGGTAGTTTTGTCCGTGCCCTGCATCTGCATTATCAGAATGGCCTCATTGGTATTCACGCCACTGACTTGCTTGGAGGCGCCGGTATTGCGCACGTTGACATTGAACTGAACATCCACGTTATTCGGCGCCTGCGACTGGTTACCGCCTTGCTTGGCCTGCTGTTCGCGCGCCTTCTGCATTTCGCGCTCCATGGCTTCGCGCATTTGCTGGAAGGTCATCACGGTATAGGTATGCTTCTGCAGGTCAACATTTGTAATGGTTTCCTTGTCCAGATCCACAATTTCAATTGCGTACTGGTTAACGCGGGCCATGTGGTTTCCCTGGATGTACACCGAAGAAACGGTGGGTATATTCATCTGTTCCCGTGCGCGCGAGCTGAAGACGCTGGCCATCTTCATCATGTTCATAAGCGAGCCGCCGGTGATCTGCGTTGTTTCCTGATACTGGAAGTCAGCGAACGCAGAGAGGGGAAAGAGCACGCCCAGGGCGAGCGCGCCATATTTGTGCAGCTTCATGGTTCCTTCTTTCTCAAGTGAGATTTCGGCCGTCAGGGGGAAGGGAGGGAACAGCGCACACAGTGTCGTCCTCGAGTAACGGCTTTGTCTATTCCATAGGGAAAAGAAGCATGAAATGGTTTCATCAAAGTGAAAATGGAACCCCGCCGGAGAGCTGCGGAATTCCATCTCCAATCCGCCTTACCAGGCCCCCTGTTTGCCGCTAAACCACCAGAGGATGCCAACCGTGGCCGTGGTCTGTGCCTTGTCATACTTGCCCAGCGTGTCGGTCAGGAAGTAGCGCTGGTTCGAGAAGTCCCGGCGCAGTTCCTCTCGCAGCAGGAATCCATTGGACAGGGCGTGATCGAAGGTCAAGGTGAACTCTTTCAGCGCCTGCGACTTGCCGCTGAACAGGCCGTCACTGTCGGCAAAGTATTCTGTGCGCCCGCCAATGGCAAATTGTGGATTAAACTGATAGCGCGCATAAAGTACGCCTCCATCCACGTGCTGCGGAGAAGAGTATGTCTGGTCACGGCTGATGACGTAATCGCCTTCCGCGGCAAAGGTCAGGCGGGTGGTGGCACTCCACTTCGCGTAGCTGTCAAAGATATGGAGCTTGCCCTTGGGCGCATGGGGAATCGGCTCAAACGGCATCCCCTGCTGCGACGGAAGCCCATCGCCGTTGCCCGAAACGTATTGAAAATCGTGGTGTTCCTGGCCCAGATAATAGTTGATGTTCCAGTCCACAGACTTGTGTGGCTTGATGCCTATTCCGACCATCTGGTCTTTAAATCCATTGAATTCTTCCGTCTGTTGGGTCCCGTTAATGGTGGCGTAGTGCGCAGACAGCCACGGCCGGAATGTGTAACCGGCGCGAACGCCCACGTGGTACGACGGAAGATAGGTGAACCAGAACGAGCGGGAATAATTCATCTGGTCTTTGCTGTAGGTGCCTTCCATTCCCACACTGCTGGCCCACTTCCCAAAGTCGAGCGTGAGCCCGCTGCCAATAGGAGCTACATAGGTTCCATACGCCTGGAAGACATTGCGGTAAATGCTGGAGCGTGGCTCGTTCGAGGGATTTCCCTGTAGGCTCTGTGTGGCCTGCCCGTACTGTAGGTCGAAACGGAGCCCGAAGCGTTTGCCGTGCTCAGGGTCGGGTGCGTGATCCATGATAAAGTTTGCCTGGTTCAGGCTGAAGGCGTTGCTGCTAACATCGTAGGTGCGCAGCAGGTTCGCACGGCCAATGGGGTCATTGAAGTTGTATTCGTAATAGCCATCCAGTCCAAGCGTGAAGGTGGTTCCGTTCAGAGCATCCAGCGTATTCCGGTCCTTCGAGGCAAGCGGCTTTTCCTGTGCGGGGGCCGTGGAAGGCTGCCTCGACAGGGCTGAGCTCGCGGTCCTCAGCGCGGCGGCACTCTGGCCCGGGTCGCCTGCAGGATTTGCACTGGCGGCATCTTCGCTTTCCAGCCTGGTAAGCCGGGCATTCAAATCAGCAAGCTCCCGGCGCAGTTCACGAATTTCATCGGAACCGGGAAGCAGCCTGTGCCCATAGACAGGCGGACGGCAAAGGGCCTAAGGCCAAAATGGAGATCAGAGCATAGCGGACCATCCGCATAGGGGAAGGTACCTCCTGGACCGGAATGTATTTTTCAAAACAGACCATCGTTGCAAAAGGGCAGCAAAAGTCCCGTAAGTGTTTTGCAAGAATTATGTAAAGCTATAAGAGGAATTTATACATGGACTGGCAACCGATGCCGTGCTGCTATACTTAACTGTTGCGGTAATTGCTCTAAGCCATACCTGTTGCAGCATTTCGCCGCAGACTGAATCCTAAAAACACCACCCGAGGTTTCCCATGTCCGGCCATTCAAAATGGCACAGCATTAAGCACAAAAAAGGTGCTCTCGACGCGAAGCGCGGCAAGATTTTTACCCGTCTCATCAAGGAAATTACGATTGCGGCCAGGGCCGGCGGTGATCCTGACGGTAACCCGCGCCTGCGCACGGCCATTGCTGCGGCAAAGGCAGAGAACATGCCGGCTGACAATATCAAGCGGGCCATTCAGCGCGGAACTGGCGAGCTGCCCGGAGCCACCTACGAAGAAATTACTTTTGAGGGTTACGGACCTGGTGGTGTGGCCATCATTGTGGAAGCCACAACGGACAATCGTAACCGCACGGTGAGTGAAATCCGGCATGCCTTCTCCAAGCACGGCGGCAACCTGGGTGAGACTGGCTCGGTGCGCTTCATGTTTACCAAGAAGGGCATCATCGCCATTCCTAAAGAAGCCGCGGATGAAGAAAAGCTGATGGGCATTGTGCTTGAGGCGGGCGGAGAAGACCTGAACGACGAAGGCGACACTTGGGAGATCATCACAGAGCCGCAGAACTTTGAAGCGGTCGCCCAGGCAGTACGCGACGCCGGTATTGAGACGGTCATGTCTGAGATCACAATGATCGCTTCCACGTACACCAAGCTGGAAGGCTCGGCTGCTTCGCAGATGGTGCGCCTGCTCGAAGCACTTGAGGAGCACGACGACGTACAGAATGTGTATTCCAACTTTGATATGGACGCCAAGCAACTAGAAGAGGTCGCTGGATAGCGTTCGTAAAACGGAACAAGAAGGCCGCCACGAGCGGCCATTCTTTTACTGCTCGCATTCAAAGAACATCATCATGCATAAGAGACTTGCGGTTTGCTTTGCCGTTGTTGCTGCTTTTTTGTCTTCCGTTCCCATGCATGGACAGGGAACACCTGCCTCGACCAATGACAGTCCGGCTGCGGCTGCTCTTGCCACCCGCCCCTGGGAGCTCGGGCCCTTTTTTCAGGGAGGCGTGGGCGTTGGCGACCGGTCAGATTTTACCTTCGCCAGCGCAGGCGTCCGCCTCGGCAAGGTCATCACTGACGAGCACCTCCCTGGCATCCTGCACGGGCAGTTTGAATATGCGGGAGAATTCATGCCGTATTGGCAATCGTTTACGCCCGCCCCGCACCTGAAGTGGACAAAGTACAATTTCCAAGGCCAGACCGGAGAGGCGCTGCTGCCTTACAACGGTGGGACATTTACCGGCCTGAGCATCACGCCCATTATCCTACGGTGGAACTTCAAGCCGGGCAAGCGCTTTGCACCCTGGATTCAGGGCGCGGGCGGCCTCATCTGGACCAACCATAAATATCCACCGGACATTATTGTCTTGCACGGGCAACCGGGAGGAACCAGTGTGTGGAACTTTACTCCGCAGGCGGGCATCGGCTTCCACTACTTTGTGAAGCAGCGCCAGTCGCTGACCTTCGGAGTAAACGCTGTCCACATCTCCAGCGCATCGCTGGGTGATCGCAATCCCGGCGTGAATGCCAGTATGCAGTTCGAGATTGGTTATACCTGGTGGAAATAGAACAGCTATACGCCTAAAAGAAGCCGCTGAATGCCGGAGGCCCTGCCAGTTTTGCCATCGCACTCGATGATGGTGGCTGCCATGCGCGGGTCATCCTTCGCGGCTTCAAACTTCCCCGGCATTCCGGTAAGGAAGCGCTGTAGCACCAGCTCTTTTTCCACGCCAATAATACTGTTATATGGTCCGCTCATGCCTGCGTCCGTCTGGTAAGCGGTGCCTCCGGGCAGAACGCGGTCATCGGCAGTGGGAACATGCGTATGCGTGCCCACAACGGCCGTCACGCGCCCATCCAGATACCACCCCAATGCAGCTTTTTCTGATGTGGCTTCTGCATGGAAGTCCACGAATATGACCTTGGCGGTGATCTGCTTCAGAAGCGCGTCCGCCGTGCGGAAGGGGTCATCACTCTGGCCCATAAACACGCGCCCCTGAAGGTTAATGACTGCAAATTCCTGCCCGGAAGAAAGCTGGCCCTGGTAAAAACCGTGTCCGGGCGTTCCGGCTACATAGTTCGCAGGCCGAATCACGCGCCGGGGACGTTCATGGCTTTCGGGAGGAACAGACTGGAGATATTCGATGATTTCGCGCTTGTCCCACACATGGTTGCCCGTGGTGATCACATGCGCTCCAAGATTAAACAGCTCGTCCGCGATCGCAGGAGTCAGGCCGAAGCCGCCCGCCGCGTTTTCTCCATTAATGATGACGAGATCAATGGCCCGTTCTTCAATGACGTGACCAATGTGCTCATGCACAATGCGGCGTCCGGCGCTGCCGAAAACATCTCCTACAAAAAGAATGCGCAAAAGTGGAAACCTCTCCCGAACATGAGAATCTGCAATGCCGCGTTAAAGCGTCGTAATTTTTCATTGTCGCACGAGTATTTCGCGCAAATTCAGATACGAATTCGACATGAGCTATGGTAGCGTGGCTCTATGGCCGTCAATACCCGATTCGCAACCGGCGTACACGCTTTGCTTCTGCTCGCTGCTGAACCGGATGTACTGCAAACCTCTGAAGACGTGGCGCAGGAACTCAATACCAACCCGGTCGTGGTCCGCCGTGTCTTTTTACAGTTGCAGGAAGCAGGTCTGGTCAAAAGCACTAAGGGACCGAGCGGCGGTACCCGTCTGGCCCGCTCACCCAAAGAGATTACCCTCGCAGATGCCTGGCGCGCGCTGGATGGCGGCGACGTGTTCCACACCAGCCAGACCAGCAAAAATTCTTCTCCACTGGCGCAGGCATTGAAGAGCGCCCAAAAGGCCCTCGAAAAAGAACTGGCCCAGACCACCCTGAACCAGCTTGCGAAAAAGAACGCGAAGAAGGAAAAGCAGGACAGGCACTAGTGGCAATGGCCGGAAAATAAGCCCATCTTTGTTATTCCTAGAAAAATAAAAAATAGGGAATACTCGCACCGGTACGAAGCTCGGGTGACGCATGGGTAGGAAACCGCCACCCTCGGTCAGGAACAATTTTTTTGCCTGCTGCCAGCTAACTCGTGGACAACAAACAATCTCCGTACAAGACTTCCCCGCAAGTTGTTGAAAATAAAGTATCTCCGTACAAAGACCGGGAGGGATCACAGAAGGCTCGAACCCCCGAGGGAGAAAATATCAAACTCCCTTATTTACAATAGTTTACCAACAAAGTAGGGGTACCTTCCGGGGATCTCTTCTAGATTAAAACTCTCAACCGTCGTACGCTGGATACCATTCCGGTCTCTTCATGATTCAGGTCAGATTCCTATACGCCAGCGTTGTCTTTCTAAGCGCATTTCTGCTTTTTCTGGTGCAACCCATGGTGGCCAGGCAGCTTCTGCCCGTGCTGGGCGGATCGGCCGCAGTATGGACAACGTGCCTTGTCTTTTTTCAGGTGGCCCTTTTGATCGGCTACCTGTATGCGGACCGGCTCGCCACCCGCCTGCGTCCTCGCACGCAGGCGTTCACGCATATCGTGTTGTTGGCTGCTGCGCTGGCGACTCTGGGAGCCCAAATCCACCTGAATCTGTGGGCGGCCACATGGCACCCCTTCCTGACCGTGTTTGTGCTATTGGCCATGATGATCGGGATGCCTTATTTTGCGCTTTCCACCACGACGCCCTTGTTGCAGGCATGGTATTCGGGCAGCTTTTTGGGGGCGGTGCCTTATCGCTTGTTCTCGCTGTCGAATGCGGGCGCATTGCTGGCCCTGGTGATGTATCCCGTACTCATCGAGCCGCACGTGACACTGTACACGCAGACACGATGCTGGTCTGCCGGATTTTTTCTGTTTGCCGTGCTTTGTGGAGGCATAGCGTGGACAACGCGGCACACCCTCCCGCAAAGAAGGGAGACAGACACTACAAGACCGCCAGCAAGGCTGCTCCTTCTATGGATGCTGCTGCCATGTTGTTCTTCGCTGCTGCTGTGCGCTTTCACCAGTCATCTCAGCCAGAACATTGCAGCCATTCCGCTGCTCTGGATTCTTCCGCTCATCGCATACCTGTTGAGTTTCATTCTCGCGTTCCATTCGCCGCGCGCCTATCCGCGATGGCTGATATTGCGGCTGACCGCCTTCATGCTCGGCATTCTGGGATACGTCTCTTACGGAACGCAGACCACCTTGCCTGTACAGATACTGGTTCCGCTCTACTGCTTCTCCTTGTTCGTCCTCTGCTTCTTCCTGCATGGCGAACTGTACAGACTACGTCCGGCCGCTGGCGATGCGACGCGCTTCTACCTCGCTGTCTCCTTTGGCTCAGCAGTTGGCGCATTGTTCGCCGGAGTCGCCGCGCCTGTTCTCTTCCGCGCCAACTATGAGCTCGTCGGCGGACTGATATTTGCCACCGTCCTCGCACTTGTCGTGACGTGGAACTTTGGCGTGCTGGCGCGCCTGTTCTGGATCGCCGGCGTTGGAGTGCTCGTGTGGATCGGCGTGGTACAGACAAAGGCCTGGAGACAGGATACGCTGGTCCAGTTGCGCAGCTTCTATGGGACCCTGCGCGTAACGCAGACGCACTGGCCTCCGAAAGCAGAAGTTACGCGCACGCTCTATCACGGGACCATCCAGCACGGGATGCAGATGTTTGGCAATGGCATGAGAATGCAGCCCGCGTCTTATTATGCTCCTGACTCAGGCGTTGGCCTTGCAATGCGCCTCTGCTGCGAAGGCAGGCCGAAGCGCGTCGGCGTAATTGGTCTGGGAACAGGCACTCTGGTGGTGTATGGCCGTCCAGGAGACACCTTCCGGTTTTTTGAGATTGACCCACTGGTGGAGCGGCTGGCAAGGGAGCTGTTCACATACTTGCGCGAGACTCCAGCAAAGGCCGACATTGTTCTGGGCGATGCGCGCTATTCGCTAAATCGTGACCAGAGCGGCCCATTCGATGTGCTGGTGCTCGATGCTTTCTCCGGAGACGCTGTCCCTGTTCATCTGCTCACCGCGCAGGCATTGGCACTCTATCGGAAGCATCTTACGCCCGGCGGGATTCTCGCCTTCCATATCTCCAGCCAGTACCTGAATCTCGAGCCGGTACTGGCGCGCGAGGCACAGCAGGTGGAGCTTCATGCGGTGACTGTTCGTTCGTCCGGCAACGAAGAGCAGGGAATCTTTGCTTCAGAATGGGTGCTCATTACGAGCAATGAGCGGTTTGTATCCCTGCCGGAAGTAGCCAATGTATCGCAGGCCTCATCGCTCAAAGAGAATGTTCGTTTGTGGACGGACGATTACGCGAGCCTCTTGCCGATTTTAAAGTGGGAGCCGCGGTCGCATTAGCGAAAAAGCTTACACACCTTCGGGGCCGACCAGTAAGCTACGCAGTTTCCTGCAGCCCTTGATTGCGAAATTCGCCGCTGCCCCCTTCAGATGGGAGTGGTAGCGTTTACACGATGAGCAAAATCCTGTAATAAGGAATGAATGACTCTCAAACGCTCGTTCCTTGTTCTTGTGCTCCTTGCTTTCCTGCCTTGCTCTTCTGGTGCTGCCTTCGCGCAAGAACCCATCACCGCGCGTACGCCTGCTACGCCGCTGGTGCTGCACGATCCTTATTTCAGCGTATGGTCGTTTGCTGACAATCTGACAGACGGCCCGACCCGACACTGGACCGGCACTCCGCAGCAGATGATGGGTCTGGTACGAGTGGACGACAAGACGTATCGCTTTATGGGCGGAGATCGCTGGGGCGAGGGAACTCCCGGCGTTCCCGCACTCAAACAGGTCTCGCGCGCGATCTGGCCCACGCGCACCATTTACGATTTTGAAAACGCGGGGATTCATCTTGCGCTGACATTTTTCACCCCCGCGCTGCCTCAGGATCTCGATGTTCTCACGCGTCCAGTGACGTACATAAGCTGGGATGTTCATTCCACGGATAATCAGCAGCACACCGTTGCCCTTTACTTCGACGCCACCTCGCAGTTGGCAACCAATACGGGCGAGGACACCGTCGTCTGGGGCCACGAGTGGATTGGCGACATGCAGGCCCTGCGGGTAGGGACAAACACCCAGCCGGTGCTTGAAAAATCCGGTGATAACCTGCGCATTGACTGGGGCTGGCTCTACGTGGCCGTTCCGCCGCAGCAGGGAGTAGCCACTTCGGCGACCAGTGCGGAAGCCCGGGACCAGTTCGTAAAAGACGGAACGCTGCCGAAGAGCGACGATCTCGACATGCCGCGCGCCGTCAAACATGGCCTGCCACTGCTGGCAGTGCGATTTGACCTGGGCAGCGTGGGGAGCACCACTGTATCGCGCCGCGTAATGATCGCCTATGACGATCGCTTCTCGATTGAATATCTGAACCGGCGCCTGCGTGCCTATTGGCGCCGCAATGGCATGACGACAGCGGAGATGCTGGAAAAGGCCGAGGCCGACGAACCCGAGTTGCGCCGGAAAGGCGAAGAGTTCGACAGAGAGTTGACCTCAGACCTTGAACGAGAAGGCGGTCCTCACTACGCGCAACTCGCCACTCTCGCCTACCGGCAGACCATTGCCGCACACAAGCTGGTGGCCGATGTAGATGGCACACCATTCCTCTTCTCAAAAGAAAATTTCAGCAACGGCTGCATTGATACCGTAGACGTCACCTATCCGTCATCGCCCTTCTTCCTGCTTCTGAATCCAAAACTATTGCAGGCGCAGCTTGAACCGATGATGCAATACGCCAGACTGCCCCGCTGGCGCTGGCCCTTTGCTCCGCACGATCTGGGAACATATCCATTAGCAAACGGGCAGGTCTATGGCGGCGGTGAGCGCACGGAAGATGATCAGATGCCGGTAGAAGAAACCGGCAATCTCGTCATCCTCACCAATGCACTTGCTCATGCGGAGAACTCCGCTGCCTTTGCGCAGAAGTACTGGCCCCTGCTGACGAAATGGGCCGAGTATCTGAAGGAGAAAGGCATGGATCCGGAAAACCAGCTGAGCACGGATGATTTCGCCGGGCACCTGCCGCACAATACCAATCTTTCCATCAAGGCCATCGAAGCGCTTGGCAGCTACGCACAACTGGCGCAGATGCTCGGCAAAACAAAGGACGCACTGGCCTATCGGAAGCTGGCGCAGCAGATGGCGGCAAAGTGGAAGGACATGGCCTTTGATGGAGACCATTACAAGCTCGCCTTTGACCAGCCAGGCACATGGAGCCAGAAATACAATCTGGTCTGGGACCGTGTCCTCGGACTGCATCTCTTTTCTCCACAGATTGTGCAGCAGGAGATGGCCTTTTATCTCAAGCACCAGAACACCTTTGGCCTCCCGCTCGACAATCGAAAGACATATACCAAGCTCGACTGGATCGTCTGGACCGCTACCCTCAGCGGCAGTCAAGACGACTTCACCGCGCTGACCGACCCGCTTTACAAGTACATGACCGAATCACAGTCCCGCGTCCCCCTCAGCGATTGGTTTGAAACCACCGATGGCAGACAGGTTGGGTTCCAGGCGAGGTCTGTCGTCGGAGGCGTCTATATGAAGATGCTTGCGGACCCCGCGATGTGGAAGAAGTGGGTGCTGGCTGCCAGTCCGGCTGCCCAGTAATGGCTGCTGTCATGTAATCATGAATACAGTACAGTGGGCCTCGGCAATTGTATCTGTGACGCTCAGGCCCGTTATTTTCTGGCTGGTTACAGAGACCCTGTGCTTATAGACTCACATGCCCACCTCGACAGTGCGCGTTACGATGAAGACCGCGACGCCATGCTCACGCGCGCGTGGCAGGCAGGTGTACGCACAATCCTGTCTATTGGCATAGGAGATAGCCCTGAAACAATGCATCGCGCACTGGAAATCAGCAGGGAATACGCTGGACGTCCCGAAGTGCCCCGCATCTTCGCTTCAGCCGGAGTTCATCCCCACGAAGCTCAGCTTGCTGACGGCGCAGCAATAGACAAACTAAACGCGCTACTTCAGCAGCCAGAGGTCATCGCCTGCGGCGAAATTGGCCTCGACTACTTTTACGATCATTCTCCACGTGATATCCAGAAAACCGTTTTCCGCCAGCAGATGGAGATTGCGGCCGCGCACAAAAGGCCCATCATCATTCACTGTCGCCCCTCCGACAACAGCACCAACGCATGGGACGACATGCTGGAGATGATCGAACAGGAGTGGTCAGCGACCGGGCTAGGCGGCATTCTGCACTGCTTTACCGGAGAATGGCGTCACGCAAAACGCGCCATGGATTGCGGTTTTCTGATTTCTTTTGCCGGAAATATCACCTTCCCCAAGGCTCAGTTCATCCGCGATGCTGCTGCTCAGGTCTCGCTCGATCGCGTACTCATTGAGACCGATGCACCCTTCCTGGCGCCCGTTCCCAATCGCGGCAAACGGAACGAACCTGCATGGGTTGTGCAAACAGCAGTGAAACTGGCTGAAACCCGTGGTTTTTCTGTGGAGGAAGTCGCTTTCCGCACGTCAGAAAACTTCCACCGGTTTTTCAATATCCCTCCGGACATGGCACACTGAAGTTAGCGCATTTAGCAATCTTTTTAAGAGATCTGGAGTTATGGCCGGGGAAAATTCTTTCGATATCGTCAGCAAAGTAGACCTGCAGGAAGTACGGAATGCGGTGGAACAGGCCGTCAAGGAGATCCGCACCCGATTTGATCTGAAAGACTCGCACTCTGAAATTCAGATTGAGGGCGCTGACGCCATCCAGCTTGCTAGCGCCGATGAATACAAGCTGGAGGCCATTAATGAAATTCTTCGCCAGAAGCTGGTCAAACGTGGCATTTCTTTAAAGGCCCTCACCTACGGCAAAATTGAGCCGGCAGCCGGTTCTTCTGTTCGTCAGAAGATCAGTCTTCAGCAGGGCATTCCCACGGAAAAAGCCAAAGACATCGTTCGCATCATCAAAGACTCGAAAAAGAAGGCGCAGGCGTCCATTCAGGGAGATACCGTCCGCGTCAGCAGCAAAGACCGTGACACACTGCAAGAGATCATCGCCCTGCTGAAGTCCAGGGACCTCGGCATTGATATGCAGTTTACCAATTACCGGTCCAACTAACGGAGAGCGAGTGAGCGCAACCACTATAACCACGGCGAAAGAGGTCTTCGATCTTCTGCACGATGATCTGCACGCCATCGAATGCGAATTCGGCGATGACGCCATCTCCTCCGTCAAGGCGATTACGGAAATTTCAGAGTATCTGCGTGAAGGCGGCGGCAAGCGCATCCGCCCGTCGCTGCTGCTGCTTTCGGCCAGGGCCCAGGATTATTCCGGACGCGGAATGGTCCGCCTCGGCGCCGTTGTTGAGATGGTGCACACGGCCACCCTTGTCCACGACGATATTATTGATGGCGCGGACACGCGCCGCGGACGTCCCTCCGCCAATACCACCTGGGGCAATGCCAAGTGCGTTCTTGCCGGAGATTGGCTCTACATGCAGGCCTTCCGCGTCGCCCTGGAAGAGCGCAATTTCAAGGTGCTTGACCTGCTGATTGGCCTGACCCAACAGATGGTCGAGGGCGAGCTGCTTCAGATGGAGACATTAGGCCGCCCGATCACCGAGCAGGAGTACTACGATCTCATTTATCGCAAGACCGCCTGCCTCTTTGAGGTCTCCATGCGGCTTGGCTCCGTGCTGGCCAACGCGACTGGAGAAGCAGAGGCCCGGATGGGGGAATACGGTCATGCGCTCGGCATGGCATTCCAGATTGTAGATGATGTGCTTGATCTCACTGCCGCCGAGGAAGTCCTGGGCAAGCCGGTGGCCAGCGATCTGCGCGAAGGCAAAGCCACTCTTGCCGTCATCCATTCACTCGAACATGGCTCCGCGCAGGACCGCGATTCCATCTTTACCGTGCTTACTGAACAGAACTTCAGCCGCGTTACACATAACGAGATTCTTGCCATTCTGGCCCGCAACGGATCGGTGGATTACGCCATGAACGCGGCCTATCGCTACGCCGAAAAAGCGCGAACTGCTCTGACTGGTCTGCCTGAATCTGAATACAAGCGCGCCCTGCTGTGGGTTCCAGACTTCGTAGTAGCTCGTGAAAAGTAGAAGATCAGGGAAGCAGGCACCCCTCTGACGGTAAAGTTTGGTTACTGCGTCTGTGAGGCAAGCCGGAACTGGTCCATAACCTGTCCCCTCCCGGTACGCGGTCATCCTCTCAGTTTTGCCAACAGGTCCTGCGGATGCACGGGCTTGGCAAGGATCTCGAACTCATGTCCTTGATTGCGTGCACGATCCAGCAGGTCTGCCGTGGCTGCCTGCCCCGAGAAGAGCAATATCTTGCATGATGGCAGCATGGCGCGAATTTTAATCGCCGCATCAATACCGTTCAGATCGGTCATAATCACGTCACTGATGACCATGTCCGGCTTGATGGATTCCGCCGCTTCCACCGCCTTTTCACCGCTATAAACGGCTGTGGCTTCAAAACCGCTTTGATTGAGAATAATCGCGAGGGTGTCAGCAATCACACGTTCATCGTCAGCCACCAGGACTCTAGGCTTTACCTGCTTATTGTCTTGCATCTTCTCCGACTCTCTTAAGGTTGGCTACTAGTTATGACGCACATTGTTACGGACAGTTAAAATTTTCTGTTCCTCAAATCATTGGCCAGAAAAATGGATGAACTCTGGAGAAAACCATCTCATAAGATGATACGCTGTCAGCAGGAGGATGCTTCATCTTCCTGAAATCCTATCCACTTACAGCAGATTCCATACGTTTTTTGAAGGCGGGAGCAGGTGCGGTCCGTCCTGAGGTTTCAGAAATGTAAACGGGGAAGCCGGCAATGACGGAAGCGATTATCCGAGCGCAGCAGGTCGAGAAATTCTACGCTCAACCGAGCGAAAACCGCATTCAGGTCATTGCCCCCACAGACCTTTCCATTGTGCCGGGGGAAATCGTCGCCCTGCTCGGCCCGTCGGGTTCGGGCAAATCCACCCTGCTCCGGATGCTCTCAGGACTCTCCAAACCCTCAGCCGGTCAGGTTTTCTGGCATGAAAAGCCCATCGGATCTGTGGAGATCAACGTCTCCATTGTCTTTCAGAGTTTTGCCCTTTTTCCCTGGCTTACCGTTCTTGAAAATGTAGAGGCCCCTCTCAAGGCCCGCGGGATAGAACCAGAAGAGCGCAAAGACCGCAGCCTCAAAATTCTGGATACTGTCGGACTCGATGGTTTCCAGTCCGCCTACCCCAAAGAGCTCTCCGGTGGAATGCGCCAGCGCGTAGGCTTTGCCCGTGCCCTCGTTGTCGAGCCCGAAGTCCTCTTTATGGACGAGCCTTTTTCGGCCCTCGACGTTCTCACGGCAGAGAACCTGCGCAGCGAACTCCTCGAGCTCTGGCAGAAGAAGACCATTCCGACACAAGCCATCTTCATCGTTACCCACAATATTGAAGAGGCCGTTCTGCTTGCCGACCGCATCATTGTGCTTGGGCGTAATCCAGGTCATGTGCGTACAGATTTCAAAGTCGGTCTGCCGCAGCCGCGCGATAAAAAGAACGCCGCCTTCACTCAACTGGTGGATTACATCTACACCGTCCTCACCCGGCCAGATGTCATACCCGATGTTCCCCGTCTGCACGTGGATGGTCGCCGCATCCGCGATCAGCGCGAAATGCGGTATGAAATGCTTCCTCACGCCCGTCCGGGCGGCATTGCTGGTTTGCTAGAAATCATCATTGATTTTGGCGGACGTGCCGACGTCTACCGTCTGGCCGATGAACTCGCCTTTGAACTCGATGATCTGCTGCCCATTGTGGATGCCGCCCAATTGCTCGGCTTTCTCAAGCTCGAAGAAGGCGACGTATCCATCACGGCAGAAGGCCGCGAGTTTGCTGAGTCGGAAATTCTCAAGCAGAAAGAACTTTTCCGCGAAGCTGCGCTGGGTCATGTTCTGTTGTTGCGCCAGATCACTCGCGCACTCAGCAATAAATCTGACCACACCGTTCCGGAAGAGTTCTTCCTCGATATGCTTGACGAGCAGTTCAGCGAAGAAGAGACCCAGCGCCAGCTCGAGACTGCCATCAACTGGGGCCGTTATGCCGAGCTCTTCGACTTCGACGCCACCCGGCGCCGCTTCGTTCTGCCGGAGGTGGAAGAAACCGCCGCGATTGTGGATGGAAACGAGGGTGAATGAAGACGCGCTATACGCTTTCGCGCTCACTGGCTGTCGAGCGAACCTGGCCCTTCTTCCTTGACCTCTCCGTCGCTTTCGGCTTGCTCGCAGGCTTCTATGCTGTTTTGCAGATTGCACATTACTGGATGGGCGGTGCCGTCCCTGAAGTGGAAATTTCGCAGTCCCCTCGCATGCTGCCGATCTATGCTTTCTACTCGGTGGTACGCATCGGTGTCGCTTACCTGCTGAGCCTGCTCTTTGCCGTGGCTTATGGCTATATAGCCGCGTATAACCCGCGGTTTGAGGCTTTGATGATTGCCACGCTGGATATTCTGCAATCCATCCCCGTGCTCAGCTTCCTGCCCGGTGTCATGCTGGCCATGATGTCGCTCATCCCCAGCCGTCAATTGGGCATCGAGTTCGGCGCCATCCTGCTCATATTTACCGGCCAGGTGTGGAACATGGCCTTCAGCTTTTATTCTTCATTGAAGAGCATTCCCCGCGAGCTGCGGGAGGCCTGCACCATCAACCGCTTCTCCCGCTGGCAGCGCCTCTGGCAGCTTGAGCTGCCTTATGCCGCCATTGGCCTGGTCTGGAACTCCATGGTTTCTGTCGCCGGAGGATGGTTCTTCCTCATGGTCTGCGAAATGTTCCCGGTCGGCAATCGCCAGTTCCGTCTCCCCGGACTCGGTTCCTACCTGCAAACCGCGGCCTCTACGGGAAATTCTCTGGCCATGACCTATGGCCTTTTTACCATGGTCGCCATCATCGTATTGACCGACCAGTTTGTATGGCGTCCCGTCATTGACTGGTCCGACAAATTCAAGTTTGAAAATGTTGAGACTTCCGATCGCGTCAAATCTCCGGTCCTGGCCGCTCTGCGTCAGTCCAATGTCCTCGCCATCATCCAGCGGCATACAGTGGTTCCGCTTACTGAGAGCATCTATCGTTCGTTGGCGCGAAGCCGGGCAGGCAAAAACACGATAACGCAGCCGGAGGAGAAGGGAAGAGGTGCCTCGCTCATCAGTTGGCTGGTCCTGGTCGTAATTCTGGCGTTGGTTTGCTTTGCCGCTTTCAAAGCCATGCTGCTTCTGAAGCAGGTCCCGCATTCTGAAGTAGGAACAATTTTTCTGGGTGCGATTGCCACCTTCTTCCGCGTTAACGTTTCTCTCTTTCTGGCCGCCGCCTGGACCATCCCCGTTGGCGTGGCCATCGGTTTCAATCCAAAACTGGCCCGCATTGCGCAGCCCCTTGCGCAGATTGCCGCATCATTTCCCGCAACTGCGCTCTTTCCCGTCATCCTCATCGGTCTTATGAAGCTGGGTGCGGGTCTCGGCATCGGCTCCATCGCACTCATGATGCTCGGCACCCAGTGGTACATCCTTTTCAACGTGATTGCCGGTGCCATGGCCATCCCATCGGACATGCGTGAAGTCGCCACTCTCTTTCATTTTTCCAACTGGCAGCGGTGGACAACGGTCGTTCTCCCCGGAATCTTTCCCTATCTCATCACCGGCCTCGTCACCGCCTCGGGTGGCGCATGGAATGCTTCCATCATCGCCGAATACTTCCATCTGAAAGACCAGACGCTCCACACTCTTGGTCTAGGTGCTCAGATCAGCGCTGCCAGCGACTCGGGTAATTTTCCTGTGCTCCTTCTGGCGACGATCATCATGGCCCTCATGGTGGTCACCATCAACCGCCTCGTCTGGCGCCCCCTTTATCATCTCGCTGAAACCAAATACCGTCTTGATTAAGCGACTGCGTATATTCTGCGGAGGTCGGCAAGTGCGTGTCCGTGCGTGGTGAAAACAATGCGTCCGGAAGGCTCACCGGTAATTCCCGCCGTCCACGCAAAAGGAACGTGTCCAACGGTGCGTGCCTGATACCGCACAGAGAGCGGATGTCTTCTTTTTTGGATTTCAAGATCGTGCATCAGGACAGGGAGGGTCTGCCAGTTTTCATCGCGCACAGCAATATAGACCCGGAGCAGCACTTCCCGTCCGCCATAACGGATAATAGAGGAGTCCTTCTTCGTCGAATAGTGAAACCAGCAGCCCAGCACGAAGAACATTGCATGGTTCACTTCGGAAATGCTACCGTAAGCAACGAATCCAGCCTGGAACTGACGCTGGCCGATGGACTGCGGGTGCAACTTCAGCCCAGATTAAAGTTGACCACCTGGCCCACCTTTAAATTATGTTCCTTGATGGACCCTACAGGAAGTTCCAGCACATACAGCGAGGTAGCATGGCCTCCATAGGATGGGCATGTGCGAGCCTTTCCTCTGCACGGCGGCGTATTGGGAGAAAACTCCACAATGCGGTGATCAGCATTCATCCAGATAATGTCGAGGCCGATCTTGCAGTGATACATCCAGTAGCTGTACGCCCCCGGGCGGTCATGGATGAAGAGCATTCCGTGTCCCTGCGGAAGGCTGGTACGTCCCATCAGGCCGTACTCGCGTTCGGCTTCGCTTTTGGCCAGCTCTACATGGACCGTAGACCCATCGGGCAGCATCACCAGCGTATTTGCAGCGCGCGGAGCTACGCGGGGAATCACCGGCTCATTTTCCTGGCACAGAAGGGTCGCGCCGGTTCCGCAGAGAAAGACGGTCGCAAGCAGGCTGAGGGTCCATTGTTTCCGCATTGATTTTCATTTTACCGGGCAGCCCTGGTCAGGAAGGATGGACGATCGCTTCTGTGTGAATGTCCTGCAGGGGATAGCCGAGCCGCTTCCATTCATCAAAGCCCCCGCGCAAGGGCCGTACGCGAAAAATACCCGCTTTACGAAGAGTCAGTGCCATCTTCGCCGCCGTGGCTTCGCTGGGACAGGTACAGAAGAGTACGACGTCGCGGTCGCGCGGAATCGAGCTCGTATTTTCGACCAGCTTATCTGGCGTAAGCATCACAGCTCCAGGAATCGTCCTGGGATCGGGTAAGTAATCCAGCGGATGCCGCAGGTCTACGATATAAACCTGCTGGTGCTGGTCGAGCATCTGTCTTAGCTCATCGGGCTCAACGCGAGCCGCGCGCATTTCCTTGATAAAAGCGCGCTGACGAAAGAATCTGTAGATGAGAAAGCCGATCAGCAGCAGAACAAACAGAACGCCCGCCGTATGGCTGACGCTGGGAAAGATATTGGGGTGGTGTTTCAGGAAATCCCCAAAAAAGCGGCCACCGAGAATAAACGCCATCGCCCACAGAAGCGATCCTGCCGCGTCGTAGGCCAGAAAAAGACGCAGGGCCATTCCGGTCTGGCCAGCGATCGGTGCGGCAACTGTGCCCAGTCCTGGAATAAACTTTGCCAACAAGAGCGCGCGTTCGCCGTTGCGGAAAAAATAACCTTCCGTCTTCTTCACGCAGGTGTTGCTTTCCATGGAAAGGCGGCACAAAAGCCGGACCACAGCGCCGCCATAGCGCTTACCCATGTAATACCAGATGGTGTCGCTCGCCAGGCAGGCCAGGACCACCACAACAATCGAGAGAACGAGGTTCAGCCGATGGGTCGCCGTAAGAGTGCCGGTGGTAATCAGAAGGGGCGCGCTCGGGACCGGTACGCCAAGCTGCTCGGCCAACACCCATAGAAACAGGATGAAGTAACCGTATTTCACAAAAAAATCGAGCGCTACAGGCATGGTCTTCCCGGGCAGGACTGCTAATTAAAGATGCCATTTAGATGCGGGAATGGCAATGAAGGGCGCAGAAGCGTTCCCGCGCACCGAATGGCAGCCTTCTGCTAGGCTGGTTCTTTCAACTTTTTGTGAGGACCTCTGATGCGACGCTTTCTCTGTGCTTTTCTGCTCTGTTGTTGCAGTGCTTTTGCTCAGACCATAGACAAATTGCCGCCCGACCTGCGCGGCAGGATTGACGACGTCGCGACCAGGATCCTGGAGCAGACCGGAGTGCCTTCCGCCTCCGTTGCCATCGTGCAGAAGGGCGAGATCGTCTACACCCACGCCTACGGAAAGGCGCGTCTTGAGCCCCCCACCACAGCTGATCCGCAGATGCGCTATTCCATCGGCTCTATTTCCAAGCAGTTCACCGCCGCTGCGATTCTGTTTCTCGAGCAGCAGGGCAAGCTTTCGATTGACGATCCTGTGTCGAAGTACGTGACCGGCCTCACGCGCGGCGATGAGGTCACCATTCGGATGCTGCTTTCGCATACCTCCGGCTATCAGGACTACTGGCCTGAAGATTACCTGATGCCTCCCATGCGAAAGCCCACCACGGCGCAGTACATCATTGATACCTGGGCAAAAAAGCCGCTTGATTTCGACCCTGGCACCAAGTGGCAGTATTCCAATACAAATTTTGTCATCGCGGGCCTCATCGTCGAGAAGGTCAGCGGCGAGCCGCTGATGAAGTTTTTGCAGGAGCACATCTTTGGGCCTCTCGAAATGAAGTCGGTCTATAACACTGACGTATCGAAGCTGGGCGACACCGACGCCCAGGGCTATATCCGGTATGCGCTGGGGCCGCTGCGGCCTGCTCCCAAGGAAGGCGCAGGCTGGATGTTTGCCGCAGGAGAGCTGGCCATGCCAGCGCATGACCTGGCCTTGTGGGACATCAGCGTGATGAACCGGTCGCTGCTGAATGCCGAGTCTTACAAACAGATGTTCACCTCAGTCAAGCTGAAGGACGGTTCGGATTCCGGCTACGGCCTCGGAGTGTTTACAACTCCGCGTATGGGCCACGCCGCGCTGGAGCATTCCGGCGAGGTTTCCGGCTTCGTCTCTGAAAATATCGTCTTTCCCGACGACAAGGCCGCCATCGCCGTCCTCACCAATCAGGACGCTTCTCCCGCAGCCTCGGCCATTGCCCGTCAGCTCACGCCGCTGGTTCTGGGCATCGAAACCAAAGCGGCAGATGAGGCTGAAGCGCAGGCCCTGAAGATTTTTGCCGGGCTCCAGCAGGGGCAGATTGACCGATCCCTGTTTACAGACAATTGCAATGCCTATTTCAGCCAGCAGGCATTGGATGACTTCTCCTCCAGTCTGAAGCCGCTTGGGGGGCCAACCAGCTTCCGACAGGTGGCCGAGGAGTTGCGCGGCGGCATGACCTTCCGTGTCTTCGCTGTGGAGTTTGCTCACACCCCGCAGAGGGTGCGGGTAACCACCTATACCATGCCTGACGGCAAGCTGGAACAGTACCTGGTGATTCCGGCACAATAGATTGCGCATCTAAAGGTTGAGTGAGATTGGCTGGAGTTTCTTCAGCATAATACGATAAAGATAAGTAAGCGATGCCTGCGACACAGAGCAAAGATTATTATGCAATTCTGGGCGTAAAGAAGACGGCCACTGCGGACGAAATCCGCAAGGCCTTCCGCAAACTTGCGCGAAAATACCATCCGGATGTGAATCCGGGAGATAAAAAGGCCGAGGAGAAGTTCAAGGAAATCTCTGAGGCCAATGACATTCTCAGCGACGAGAAAAAGCGCAAGATTTACGACCAGTTTGGCTTCTATTCTGACCAGATTGACCCGGCGGCGGCAGAGGCTGCGGCCCGCGGCTATCATGCCCATCCAAGCGGAGCGGCGGGCGGGCATGAAGTTCCGTTTGACTTTGGTGGGTTCGATTTCTCTGATTTTTCAGCGGACGTGGGCGGCGCAGGAGCAGGCAGTTCCCAATCCGGCGGCTGGGGCAGTTTCCGCGACATTTTTTCCGGCATATTCAACCGTGAAGACCGCCAGCGCGGGCCTGTTCCTGGAACCGATCTTGAATATCAGGTAACGGTGGATTTCTGGACGGCCATCCGGGGCGGATCGGCGCGCGTACAGGTGCAGCGGCAGGAGCTTTGCCCCACCTGCAAGGGCAAGGCCACTATCGGCGGCGCGCATACCTGCCCGGAGTGCCACGGGTACGGTCAGGTCACGCAGATGGGCGGCCGGATGAAGTTCAATATCCAGTGCCCGCGCTGTGGCGGAAGCGGTAAGGTACAGAACACCTGCACGACCTGCCACGGTGAAGGAGCGGTCATGCGCTCAGAGCCGCTCGAGTTCCGCATCAAGCCGGGGACGCGCGATGGGCAGCGCATCCGTCTGGCCGGGAAGGGAAATGCAGGGCGGAACGGCGGCGCTCCGGGTGATCTGTACCTGATTATTCGCACCGGAACCAACCCGGTCTTTTCCCGCCAGGGCGACGATATTCACATTACCGTGCCGGTGAGCGTAACCGAGGCTGCACTGGGCGCAAAGGTAGAGGTCCCGACGATTGACGGCCGGGCACAGCTTCGCATCCCACCCGGCACGCAGTCCGGCCAGAAGCTGCGCATGCGCGAGCGCGGAGTGCCTTCAGTCACTCGCGAAGGCAAGCGCGGAGACCAGATTGTGACCGTCGAGATCGTGGTTCCACAGGTGCAGGATGAGCGCTCCAAAGAGATTCTGCGGGAATTCGCCAAGCTGAATCCCGGTGATCCGCGGGCGGAGATGTGGACCAGGGTGTAATGGTGGAGATCAACGAAAAGCAGGTACGACGCGACGCGAATGATCTTCTGAACGCGATCATGAACTATGCGCGGCGGATGCTTGTAAAATACGGCGAATTTGCACCCATTGGATTTTCGCTCTCCCCGGACCGCAAGCTTCACAACGAAACCACGGCGCACAAAGACCTGCCTGCCGATCCTGCCTTATTGCTGGACCTTCTGGAGCGGCAGCTGGCCGAGCGCGCCGGAAAGGGCGAGATCATTGCGGCAGCCGCTGGTGCGAACGTGACTCTGGACAAGCCCACGCCGGAAGGCCAGACCGATGCCGTGATGGTAGAGATTGAGCATCAGAGTGGATACAGTATCAAAGCACTGGTTCCGTACAGAATGAGTGGAGGCTTTCTTCGCAACATCTTCCCGCGGCTGGTTCGTTTTGGCGGCATCCGGGTCCAGGATGCGGCGGGACGCTGGTTTGTTGAAAGATAGACGCATATGCCAACCAAACGCAAGTCAAAAGGCGCTTATATGATCTCGGCGGTGGCTGAGATGTATGGCATTCATCCGCAAACGCTGCGACTCTACGAGCGCGAGGGGCTGTTGAAACCTTCGCGGACGGAAGGGAACACCCGTCTCTACACGGATGAAGACCTCGAACGGCTGGAGTTCATTCTGAATCTTGCCCGCGACCTCGGCGTAAACATCGCCGGCATCGCCATTATTCTCCAGATGCGAGAGCGCATGGAGGAGATGAACCGGCAGATGCAGAGCTTTGTGGACTACGTCCGGACCGAGATGCTGAGCCGGATGCAGCAGGGCTTTCCCCAGCAGGAAGCAGCCATTGTGCCGCTGCGGCGTCCTGTAATTGTTCCTCAGTCCAGGGGGAAATCTAGAAAAAACGAACCATCCATGAAATAAAAACGGGCATGATGACGGTGGCCCATGCTAGAAGGATGTGCCGGAAAACTCTCACTTCTTTTCTCCTGCACATTAGTGACAAATCCGCCCTGCGCGTTTCCGGCCATGCACGGCAGATGCCCAGGAAAACTCTAGCAAAGCGAAAGGGTAGAAAGGAAAACCCCGGAAGGCCCGTCCGGTCTTGTACCACCTCTCGTACATCAGCTAAAGTCTTGTCCTTACAGAGTTTACGTCCGGACGCTCTTGGCTGCAATCCGCTAAAGTCTAGAAAACATTAAGATTATTCTTTTTGGCGGCTGTAAAGTCTTCCAGCAAAAGGGCTTATTTCTTTTCCTGCGCAAAGTCCAGATGATTTCAATCCTTCAGGACTTAGATCAACCGTGCGTGACACATTTATTCGATCCCAGTGTTGTACCCACCTCCCCGATATTCAGCAAAGTCTTGATTCCATAAGGCATACATGCTAAAAGCATTCAAGCCTACATTCTAAAGTATTGAAAATACTATATTTACATTTAGATCTTGCTGTAAAGTACTGTAGGATAAGGGGTTAGAAGGCCGAGACTTGTACCGGCTGAGTACGAGCAAATTCTTTCCCTATTTTCAGGATAGCATTTTCAGTGCTAAATTCCGGCAGATCTTTGTTGGAACGAATATATGATGCGTATATGATGCGGAGAACAGGTGGCTGTTACAACGTCCTGGATTCTGCCTTCCCCAACCTTTGCTGCCCACCGCAAAACGCAGAAATCGCGCGTTTTGGGGTCCCCGGGCGGGCAAAGGAGGGAGGCCACACGGGGAGTGGTTTAAGTCCTGCAAATTTCCACATCTCTTCGAGATGTGGGCGTCCGGGGCGGTTTTTATGCGCCTTTAGGGTGATCCTCCCTTCGGGATTACTTTTCGACTTCCACGCCGCGCCAGAAGGCAATGTGGTTTCTGATTTTGCGGGCGGCGGGCTTCGGATCGGGGTAATACCATGCCGCGTCCTGGTTTTCCTGGCCGTCTACCACGATGCTGTAGTAGCGGGCGAGGCCCTTCCAGGGGCAGGTTGAAGTGGTGGAGCTGGGGCGCAGGAACTCGCGGTTCACGGTGTTCTCAGGAAAGTAGATGTTTCCTTCAACCATCTCGTAAGTCTCACTTTCAGCAAGTACTTTTCCATTCCAGACTGCTTTTGCCATTCGTTCTCTTGTCCCTTTGGAAATTCCGGTTCCCGTATACATTAGCAGATGCGCCAGCGGCAATAAAGGACGCAAGGCCGCTGCCCATCCTTTCGCAAAAAGGAAAGGATGGGGCACAGGGGCCGCTATTTTTTCCTGGCAGGAACAGGCGATGGATTGCGAGTCTCAAACTGGCGCTGATGCCAGTAAGGATAGACCGGGGTCACTTCGCTGGCTGCGTCCAGTTTTGCAATCTGTTCCGGGCTTAATTGCCAGCCCGTTGCTCCCAGGTTTTGCCGGAGCTGCTCTTCATTCCGCGCACCGATGATGACACTGGCCACCGTCGGCCGCTGCAGCAGCCAGTTCAGCGCAACCTGAGGAACGCTTTTTCCCGTCTCTTTAGCGACGGCATCGAGTGCATCCACCACGTTGTAGAGGTATTCGTCTGCCACTGGGGGGCCTTGTTTCGCCGTCTTGTGCAGGCGGCTGACAGGAGGCAAAGGCTGCCCGCGCCTGATTTTTCCCGTCAGACGACCCCAGCCCAGCGGGCTCCAGACGAGAGCGGAAACTTTCTGGTCGAGGCCAAGAGGCATCAGCTCCCACTCGTATTCGCGGCCCACCAGCGAGTAGTAAACCTGATGCGCCACGTACCGCGCCCATCCGTAACGCTCTGAGATGGCAAGCGACTTCATCAGATGCCATCCGGAAAAATTGGAGCAGGCAATATAGCGCACCTTGCCCTGATGGACGAGCGTGTTCAGAGTATCAAGCACTTCTTCGACCGGCGTGATCGCGTCAAATCCGTGCATGTGGTAGATGTCAATGTAATCCGTACCGAGGCGTCTGAGGCTGGCCTCGCACTGCTGGATAAGGTGGTAACGCGAAGAGCCGGAGTCGTTTGGCCCGTCGCCCATGCTGAACGTGGCCTTAGTGGAGATGAGCAGCTTGTCCCGCTTGCCCTGGATGGCCTTGCCCAGTACCTGTTCCGCCAGCCCGTTTGAATAAACATTGGCGACATCGAAGAGGTTCACCCCTGCGTCGAGGCAGATGTCAACGAGCCGCCGGGCTTCATCTTCCTGGGTCTGTCCCCAGGCCTTGAAGAACTCGTTTCCACCGCCGAAGGTCGCTGCGCCAAAGCTGAGGGCAGGGACCTTTAATCCTGAATAGCCAAGTTGTCTGTATTCCATGGTGGAGAGATGCGGCAGAGACGGAGGCGGGTGCACGAGTTCCTGCGCAAAACCGGAGCAGGTCTTGCGCAGGAAACAAGGGTCATTGGAGCGGCAGCCCGTTTGCTGTCATTTCCTGCAATTGTTGCTGGTCATATTGCTTTACGCCATCGGGCAAGGGCGCGTAATTGAGCGAACCGGCTGTTGTTTGCCCATCGGTAATGATGTACTGGACGAAGCTTTTCAGTGCAGAACGCTTTACCTTGTCCGAGCCGTCCCTGGGAATAATCAGGAAGGTCATTCCCGCAATTGGATAAGCATCTTTTGCTGTGGCAGGCGGATTCACGATCGGGCTGCGCGGGTCCTGAGCCAGTTGGCTGCTGAATGCGTTGATGGCGGCAGTTGCGGCCTGCGCGGTTGGAGCAATGTATTCGCCGGCCTGGTTCCTGATCTTTGCCACAGGCAGGTGGTTCTGCTCAGCATAAGTAAGCTCTACATAGCCGATGGCGCCGGGTGAATTGCGGATGTTTCCGGTGACGCCTTCGCTGCCTTTGCCGCCGATTCCGACGGGCCAGCTTACGGAATTGCCTTTGCCGACCTTCGACTGCCACTCAGAGCTGACTGCGGACAGATACGTCGTGAAGATATTCGTGGTTCCGCTGCCGTCCGCGCGGTGCGCTACGATGACAGGAAGCTTGGGCATCTGCGCGCCGGGATTGTCTTTGGTGATGGCAGGATCCTGCCAGCTCTTGATTGTGCCCAGAAAGATGGCGGCAAGCGCCTGCGGAGAAAGCTTCAGTGGTTCCTTCAGGCCCGGCAGGTTATAGGTAATGCAGACGGGTCCGGCTGACTCGGGAATCTGGATGACAGGCTTCATTTCCTTCAATTGGCCGTCATCCAGCGCGGCATCGGAGGCGCCGAAATCCACCGTTCCCATCTTGACCTGCTGAATACCGCCGCCGGAGCCAATGGACTGATAGTTGACGCGCACATTCGAGTGCTGCTGCGAATAGTCCTGGATCCAGCGCGTCATGACAGGGTAGACAAACGTACTGCCAGCTCCGGAGAGCATGACGCTTTCCTGTCTGTTGTTGCCGGACTTACATCCTGCGGTGCTGATGAGAGCAGCAGCGGCGATTGCGGCCACGGTCAGTTTTCGGGAAAAGAGATCGTACACGTAGGTTCCTCCTGTCAAATCAGTTGTAGTTCACGGCAGATGGGATGCTTTCTCACCAGAAAATTTACATACTTTTCCAGCAGCCTGCACGAGGAAATGGCAACTCGCCCCGCACGCGGCTCCTTCCTAGTGTGAAGGAAACAATGGAGGAAAACATGGCACACGAGCTGAAAGGAAAAAAGATTGCGATTCTCGCTACCGATGGATTTGAGCAGGTGGAACTGACCGAGCCGAAGAAGGCCTTTGAGAAGGCGGGCGCGAGGACGGAGGTGATTTCTCCGAAGGAGGGGCAGATCAAAGGGTGGAAGTTCAAGGAATGGGGCGATTCCGTCAAGGTAGATAAGGTGCTGAAGAGCGCTTCAGCATCCGACTATGACCTGCTTTTTCTGCCGGGCGGTGTGATGAACCCCGACCACCTGCGCATGGATGAGAGCGCAGTCGAGTTTGTGAAGAGTTTTGCCGGTTCTGGCAAGCCGGTAGCGGCAATCTGTCACGGACCGTGGACGCTGGTCGAGGCCGATGTCGTCAAAGGCCGGACCATGACCTCATGGCCTTCGATCAAAACCGATCTGCGCAATGCAGGTGCAAACTGGGTGGACAGGGAAGTGGCCGTGGACAGGAACTTCATTACCAGCCGCAAACCAGAGGACATTCCCGCATTTTGTAAAGCGGTCATTGAAGAATTAGGAAAGAGCCAGAGTTCCCGAGCGGCCGCTTAGTTGGAACACCCCCACAAGCCGAACAAGGCTGTATGGGGTGCCGAGAATGTGCGTTTGGGCCGGCTATTCCGGCTATTCAGCGTAGCTCCTCACCCACTCGATGATGCTCCGCACAGCCACCCCTGTTGGTCCTTTGGCGATCCAGGGCTTCGCATCATCCAGCCACGCCATACTCGCGATATCGAGATGGATCCACGGAGTATCTTCGGCAAATTCCTTCAGGAACATTGCTGCAGTGATGGCGCCACCGTAACGTCCTCCGGTGTTCTTGATGTCGGCAATATCGGAACGGATAAGGTCGCGGTACTCTTCTTCGAGCGGGAGACGCCAGAAGCGCTCACCTGTTTTCGACACTGCATTGCTGAAGCGCTGATACGTCTCTTCATTATTGGAGAAGACGCCTGCATTGATTTGTCCAAGGGCCACGGCGACTGCTCCGGTGAGTGTTGCAGCATCAATCAGGTGCGTTGCCCCAAGCTGCTTTGCGTACGCAAGACCATCGGCCAGAACGAGACGGCCCTCCGCATCGGTATTGATAATCTCAATGCTCTTGCCGGACATGGCGATCTGCACGTCTCCCGGCTTCTGCGCCTTGCCGGAAGGCATGTTTTCCGTAGCGCAGACCACGGCAATCACTTTTACCTTTGGCTTCAGTTGCGCGATGGCCCGCATTGCGCCGAGCATGGCTGCGCCTCCGGCCATGTCATACTTCATCTTCTCCATGTTGTCAGAAGGTTTGATGGAAATTCCGCCCGTATCAAACGTAATGCCTTTGCCAACCAGTCCGAGCACAGGCCTTTCCGCAGCGCCTTCCGGCTCATACGTCACCACGATCAGTGCAGGCGGTTCATCCGAACCCTGCGCAACGCTCCAGAATGCACCCATCTTCAGTTCATGCAGTTTTTCCGCGCCGTATACTTCGCACTTCAGGCCAGCTTCGCGCGCCATTTCCGCGGCCCTCTGGCCAAAGATGGCAGGAGTAAGACGGTTCCCCGGCTCGTTCACCAGCGAGCGGGTAAAGTTCTGCGATTCAGCAATTACTGTGCCTTCGCGCAGCGCCTCTTCGGCGGCCTTGTGGTCCGCGCTGGCAGCAATGATGATGGTGAGCGACTGAACGCTCTGGTCCTTGCGGTCGCTGCGGTACGTGTCCGGATCGAAGTCGGCGAGAATTGCTCCTTCCACAATGGCCCGTTCTGTGGCGCCCGTAAATACCTGACCTGCGGGTGCGATGAAAAAAAGTCCGCGCAACTTGCGCTGTTTGGCGAAACGTACTGCTGTTCCGGCCGCGCAGCGAAGGTGGTGGATGGTGGCTTTCGCAGCTTTTCCCAGCCCTACAAGAAGCAGGCGCTTCGCTTTTAGTCCCTGCGGAGCATGCAGCAGCAGGGTTTCATTTGGATTACTTGAAAATTCTCCGCTGGTCAGAAATGGAGCGGCGGCCTGTTGCACAGCTGGTTCTTCCGTCAGAAGCGTAATCTCTGGTTTTCCATCTTTGGTGCTGGCAGCATCAACGGTGAATACGACGAGGAGTTCGGTTTCCGTTCCGGCGGCGTTGCCGGATTGCAGTGCGGTTCTCATAACTTTTAGTGTAAGGGAGCGGGGCGGTGTCCTTGCTGCTGCATGCGTTACTCTGTGAATCAAATGCTTTCTTTTCTCAGCCGGGCATCTTTCCTTTGCTGGCTCACGGCAGTCACACTGGCATGCGCCGCGCAGGAGCCGTTTCCGGGAGAGCCGGCGAGCGCCCCTCAGCAGCGGCAACAGCAGCCTGCGCAGAATCCGCCACTGCCGGAGCCGCCGCCTACTATTCGTGTGAACACCAGTGTGGTGCTCGTGCCTACGCTGGTTGAAAAATCTACAGGTGAGATTGTCTATGGGCTGACGCAGAAGGACTTCACGCTGGAAGACAACGGCGTCAGGCAGAACATTCATGTGGATGATGATCTGGATGCGCAGCCTGTCTCACTTGTGGTGTGCATTCAGCGCGGACGCTCCGCAGGGCTGGAGTTTGACAAGTATGCGCGGCTGGGTCCGCTGCTTGATCTGTTTACCGCTGGCGAGCGCGGAGAGGCGGCGCTGGTGGTCTTTGACTCGAAGCCTGTATATCTGGAAGGTTTTACGCGCGACACCAGCACAATTACGGAGAGGTTGCAGCAGCTCCGTCCAGGAGATGGCGGAGCAGCGATTCTCGATGCCGTTGGCTATTCCGTTGACCTGCTGGAGCACCAGCCGCCCGACCACCGCCGCATTCTGCTTCTTATCAGCGAATCGCGCGACCACGGCAGCAAGCGCTACAGTGCGCAGGACCTGGTGGAGCGCATCGGCACAAGCAATACGCTGGTTCTTAGCCTCACATTTTCTCCCACAAAGGCGGGGCTGATGGAGTGGGGCAAAGGGAATGCAGAGGGAGGAGCAGGCATCAACGTGCTTGCTCCGCTTATGATGGCGGTCGCTGCGGTAAAAAAGAACGCGGCGCGCGAAATGGCAGTGATGAGCGGTGGTGAGTCCGCGGCCTTTACAAAAGAAAAGGGGTTTGAGGACCGGGTTGCAGAAATGGCAAGCCATGCGCGCAACCGCTATATTTTGAGTTTTCGCCCTTCAGACCTCACTCCGGGCCTGCACCGCATTGAAGTAAAGCTGAATGATGACTACAGCGCGCATGTAATTGCCCGGACCAGTTATTGGGCGGTGAGCGATGCGACAGACAGAAATTCGGTGCCCTGAACTCCGATAAAAAATACTTTGCAATTTCACTGCTTTTTAGGCCATCCTTTGCGTCATCACAGTTGTTTGGCGCATCTATTGAAGTTCTGACGAAAAGATAAGCAAAGAATGGCGACGCAAACCCTGGCACAATCCAAACTTGTCGCAATGGAAAGGTGGCATCCTCGTGCCAACCCCTGGGCCATTGCTGCCACGGTGGCCCTTGCCGCGTTTATGGAGGTGCTGGACACTTCCATTGCAAACGTTGCGCTTCCGCACATTGCCGGCAGCCTGGGCGCCAGCCAGGATGAAAGCACCTGGGTACTCACGGCCTATCTTGTCTCCAATGCTGTTGTCCTGCCCATGGGTGGATGGGCCGCGAGCGTCATGGGCCGCAAGAACTTCTTCATGTTCTGCATCACCATCTTCACGCTCAGCTCCTTTCTCTGCGGCATTGCGCCAACCCTTGGATTTCTCCTGATTGCACGCGTATTGCAAGGGACCGGCGGCGGTGGCCTGCAACCTATGGCGCAGGCCATCATGGCCGACTCATTTGAGCCTTCCAAGCGCGGTCTGGCTTTCGCCCTCTACGGTATCGTCGCCATTCTCGCGCCATCCATTGGCCCTACCCTTGGCGGCTGGATCACCGATAACTACAGCTGGCACTGGATCTTCTACATCAACATCCCGGTCGGCATTCTGGCGCTCACGCTTGTACAGCGGATGGTGGATGACCCGCCGTGGATCAAGGCCGATCGCAATCGCCTGCGTCATGTGGACGGCTTGGGCATCACGCTGCTGATTATCTCCATGGCCGCGTTGCAGATCACACTGGACAAAGGCGAAGAGAAGGACTGGTTCCAGTCTGATTTCATCCGCTTCTTTGGCATCACGTTTGTAGTTTCATTCGCAGCGCTGCTGTTGTGGGAGTGGTTTGCGAAGAACCCCGTCATGGAGCTGCGCCTCTTCAAGAACAGGAACTTCGCCACGTGCTGCTTCCTGATGCTCTTCACCGGTGGATTGCTGAATGCAACCACCGTTCTGCAGCCACAGTTTTTGCAGGCCCAGCTTGGATACACTGCGACCATCGCTGGCCTGTCACTTTCTGCCGGAGGACTGGTTCTGCTCGTGATGATGCCGCTCGCCGGACAGGCGGTCAGCCGCTTTCCAGCACGCAACATCATTCTGTTTGGGTTTACCTGCTTTGCCTTCTCCTATTACTTCACGGCAACACGTATCAACCTTGGCCTGAGCTTCGGCATGGCTTCCTGGCTGAGAATCGTCCAGATCTTCGCCATACCGTTTGTCTTTATTTCCATTACCACGGCCGCATATTTTGGACTGCCGGTGGAGAAGAACAATCAGGTCTCGGGCCTCATCAACTTTGTGCGCAATATCGGCGGCAGCATTCTCATCTCTCTTACCAATGCCGGCATCACTGAACTGGGACAGTTCCACCATAACCAGATGCTGAAGCACCTCACGCCTTCCAGCGCAAACCTTCAGGGACAGGTGAGTGCGATGAGCAGCACACTGGCAGCCAGCGCCGGGTCAGCCAACGCTGATTTTCTGGCGCAGGGCCGGATCTACAATGAACTGCTGCGGCAGGTGCAGACGCTGGCCTATAAAGACATGTATTTCATCCTGTGCGCGGCCTCGCTGGTTATGATTCCGCTGAGCCTGCTGCTGCGCCGAAATAAACCCGGTGGCGGCGGCGAAATTGCAGTGCATTGAGCGGGGTGCCCCACCAGGATTTACGATGCGCGTACAAACCGCGTCATCCTGAGCGGAGCAAAGGAACCGCATTGCGCATTGCGATGCGATTTGTTGCGCAGCAACAACCCTTTGCAGGATGTCAGTCTTCATCCGGTCTTGGCGTCTCAAGGTAACCCGCGACCACCCCAAGCACCAACACCCAGAGAATGATGTCCAGCGTATACGCCATACCCACACGCAGGAGCACGCTGACGATCTCAGCTGCTGGTTTACCCGTGGGCTTCCATCCAACCAGAAGCGCCGTCAGCCACGTACCGACAAAAGCAGCGGCCAGCGCAAAGACCCAATACCCAATCCTGCGGTAGACGCGGCCCGTCTCCTTCCAGCGCTCATTGTGCAGGCCCAATCCGGCGCCTACAAATGCCATGGGGAGCAGGAGTGCCGCGAAAAGCCATTGCAGAAAGTCGTAGAAGTGGTCCTGCCAGCTCACCAGCCGAGGGAAGGTGAAGAAGGTGCGCATTCCAGCCGAGAGTTTTGAGTTCCAGTATCCGGCGTACAGAGACTCATGGCTGCGGAGAACACCCAGCCCCTGCAGCAACAGATAGCCAACAAGGATGACAATGATCAGCACCAGCCATCGCTGCCAGACGGGCGCGGCAGTCCCGGCTTTGTACAAGCTTCTGAAAGTATGTGAATACAGCCAGAGAAACGCCACGATCAGCACGATGGCAGAGACGATCGAGAACGCGAACTGCCAGACATGCGAATCAGGGATCTGGAGCCACGCAAAGCAGGGCAGGATGAGCAGGAGGTTTCCAATCCATTGCAGCCAGAAGACCCCGGTGTGGAACTTTGGTCTGATCATTGCCTGGCCTCCACGTCAAGATGCAGTGCGTCGCTCGTGGCTTCTACCCCAGGCTGATACATCAGCTCAACGCGCGCCGGACTGATGCTGAAGCTTCCCGGGTTGACGACCTTCAGCAGATAAAAGGATTCGTGCCGACTGTCAAATTCAGTCGCGAACATGGCAGCGCGGTCATCGTGGAACTCCTGACGCGTGTACCAGTAGCGCCATGTATCAGGCTGGTCCACGATATGGTAACTATCACTGTTCTGAATAAATTCAGTGCCAGCAGGAACAGGGTCTTCGATCATCAGGTATTTCACGGGTGATCCATTGACGGCAATGTGAACGGCAAGAACATCTCCGGGCCAGACCGGGCCTTTCAGCGGCTGCAGCTGATAGACGATCTGGTCTTTCTTCTGCACAGGAACCAGCTTGAAGTAATCGCGCGTAAGGTTCAGGGACAGATTGCCCTTCTGGTACAGTTTTGATTCAGTCGAGTAATATGCGCCCTGCGCTGACCAGTATGCGCGGCCCGTCCCGTGCTTCACTACCTGGACGATGTTGCCTTGCTCCTGCAGGTCTGTGGCAGCAATGTCTACCTGAAGGCTGGCGCCATTGGCCGCATCGGTCGAGTTGAAGTGGCGTTTTGCGACCGAACGCCCATTCACCAGCACCTCCACATCGAAATCAGCATTCAGTTCCTGCGAGGCGGCCAGGTAATCGGCAAGCCCGAAGATGACCATCGCCGTCTGCTCCGTGGAGCCCCACCAGTATCCGCTGTTGCGGTTCAGCACAAGCCATTGTGCGGCCTGTTGCAGCAGAAGATTTTTGGGGTCCGCATGGGCCAGGAAGCGCATGGCAAAAGCCGTGCTCTCCGCATCATTGTCATAGTAAAGATCAAGCAGCGGATTGTAGTTGGACGGCCAGTATGCCAGCGTTCCAGCACGCTTTGCCTTGTCTTCAAGCAGCTTTGCAATCTGCGCAGCGCGTCCATCAGAGTTATGCAGCATCGCCAGTCCGGTAAGCGCAAGGCCTTCGTCCGACAGATCATTGCGGCGCGACCACAGCGTATTCAGTGAATCGCCGGTATTGCTCGCGCCAGCTTCCGTCAGCGCATAAATCACATACGCGCGCAAATCAGGAACCATGCGTGGGTGCTCGGCAATGGCCTTTTGCAGATACTCGACACCTTTACGGAGCATCTGTTGCTTTGCATCATCGAGGGCATACGTCTGCTTTGCGCGTGCGACTCCGCCGACGACATAGGCCGTCATGAAGACGCGGCTGTCATCCTCCTTCCACCATCCCCAGCCTCCGTCGTCGTGCTGGTAATCGACAAGGCGGTCAAGCCCGGCGCGCACCTTCTGTTCCAGATCGTTCATGTCTGCGCGCGAAGGCAGATTCAGCTTCTTTAGCGTTTCGGCAATAATCACATTGGGCAGGAAGCTCGACATTGTCTGCTCCGTGCATCCATAGGGATACGCCGTCAGATAATCGAGCGCAGAGAAGATGCTGCCGGCAATCGAAGGGCTGACCTCGATGTGCAGCTTATGCGCCGCTGGGTCTGTATTCGCAGGGAAGTTGATCGTCGTGCTGGCCTGCCCGTTCACGTCTTCCACCGAGCCAAGCTGATTGATCTTCTGCACTACGCCGGAAGGCCCAACCGGGAAGCTGATTTCGAGCGCATCGGACTCCTGTGTACTCAGGGCCTTCGCCAGCAGCGTGGCCGTGCCAATCTGCGATGCGTGCACGCGCCACAGCACTGTCCCGTCCGCCTTGCTGGCGACCGAGATCGTCTGCGGCGAGCCCGCTACTGTATCGAGGCCATGGACCTCAAGCGAGAGCTGTATCTGCTTCGCCTGGTCCAGATAGTTATGGACGATCACCGGAATCGTCAGCTCATCACCCTTGCGCATAAAGCGAGGAGCGCCCATGCGTACAATGATGTTCTTGCGTACCAGCACGCGATTGACCGCCGCTCCTGCCTTCGAGTCAGGCGTCACAGCGCGGACTGTCGTGCGCCACGTCGTCAGCGAATCCGGGAAGTTGAAGCTCACGCGCGCATGACCCTGCGAGTCGGTATGCAAGCTCGGTACCCAGTAAGCCGTGTCAGGAAATGCCTTGCGCACCTTCGGCTGCACGACATCGTTTCCTGGCTTCACCTGCGCAAGCTGCGGGCGATAGCGTGACTCCCGCTCCGCGATTGCGGGTGATTTCAGTCCCGCCCGGCCGCTGAAGTAATACTCGAGCGAAGAATCAAACGGCGCATAAACATATCGCTCCGGATAAAGCCGCTTCACAATATCGCCGCTCATGTCGGGATAAAGGTAATAGAGCGCTTCATCCACAACCCCAAAGCTCAGGTCAGCGCTGACAGGCTTGCCTTGGTAATCGCGCGTGTATACGTCGTAAGTGGCAGACTGCTGCGGCTGAAAGACCTGGCCCGCCGGAGCAATCTCCACCTGCAACTGCTCCTGCACCGGAGGCACCTTCAGCTGCTTGTTCGCCTGATACATCTGCCCGTTCTGGATAAATACCGCGCTTACATCAAGGTTCGGCTGCGAGTCAGAGGTAATCGGCAGATCAAAGCTCAGCGTTTTGCCATCGGAAGAGAGCACCTTTTTGAACTCGACCGAATACCCGGCTGCCACGACCAGTGCATGGAAATTTTCCTCCTCAGAGATGATGCTGAGGTGCGCCGTATCTCCAGGCGCATACGTCTTTTTGTCAGCGATAATCTGCAGGTTCTGCGAGCTGCCGTACCAGGCTTCTCCGCCATTGCCCATCACCCACAGCCAGCTTGAATCGCGCACCGTGCGCTGTTCCGGAGTGTTCGCCGTGGCTTCAATCTCCGCGCTGCCCGCATTCGGTGCCGGGAGCGAAGCCGTAGCCTGCCCCTGAGCGTCTGTAGTCACGTTCGTAGATCCGGCATTGGTGGTCTCGGTCTTGCCGTTCACCCATCGGCGATAGACAAGCTGCACGTGTACCTGCGTCTGCACCGGCTTGTTGTCGTAATCCAGCGCCGTCACGCGGAAGCTTGCATTGCCGCCAGCGCGAACTGCGTAGCTGGTAGGTTCTACATGGATGCGGAAGCTCCCGTATGTGGCCAGAAAACGCCCGCGCCCGGTAATCTCGCGGTTGGCAGCGTCCGTCACTCCCGCCTCAATCGTGAAGTCCTCGTCCATGCGCTGCTTGCCGCTGGAGTCGAACTTTGTCGGAACGGATATGGTCAACTTTCCATTCGCATCCAGCTTCCCCGTCCGTTCCGATTCCTGCTCCGAGTCATCCAGGTCAGGCTGCTGCTCATCTTCACCCACCGCCGGAGCGCCCCCGGCATTGTCATCCGGCCCGCCTTCGTCCCACCAGTAGTGCGGTGAATGGTAGATTCGGTACTTCACATCTGCATTCGCAACCGGCTCGCCAAAGAAATAACGCGAATCAATCACTACCTGGTTTGTTTCGCCCTGAAGTACACGCGCTTTCGTGGGCAGCACGCGCACCTGGTACTCCGGCTTCTTGTACTCCTCCACGCGGAAGCTGCCTGCCGCTGCATCCGTTACATCGCCCAGCCGTATCGTGTAGTAGCCAAGCGGAGCGTTATTGGCCAGCGTAATGTCGCCCGTCACCGTGCCATCTCTTGAAACGGGCAGCTCCTTGTCAAAAACGGAGTGGTCTTCCTGGTCCGATGCCACGACGTGAATCGTGCTGATTTTCGGCAGCTCCAGGTGGTTTTGCACGCGTTCGCGCAAAATCGCCTTCCAGTGGACGGTATGCCCCGGGCGGTACACGGGCCTGTCCGTGTAAACGAACGACGCCCAGTGGTTACCCTGCATCGCGCTGAAGGCATAGCTCGCCGGCGTGACAGCGGCCACGTCCTTGCCCACGGACGCGAGCACCCAGATATTGTCGCGCTCCTGTTGCGTGGCAGGGCCGCGAAGCTCCGCCAGTCCGTCGGTATCGGTCTCAGCGCTGGCCTGCTCCTGCGCACCAATGCCCAGTTTTACCTGCGCGTGAGAAACGGGCGTTCCGCTCTGGCGGTCTACCACAAAGGCCAGCACCTGCCCGGCATTGGTGCGGGTGACCAGCGCAATGCGGCTTACCATCAGTACGGTGTACGCCTTGTAATGCCCATCGGTGGCTTCCACCAGATAAAAGCCCGCAGGCAGTGGATCAATCGGCAAATCCTGCGAATCTGAGATGTAGGTCGGCGGTACTTCCTGCCGCCAGCGCGCCACCAGTTGCTGGTCATTCAGCAGAGGGATCTGTGCAAACTGCGCCACGCCGACAATGCGGCTCCGGTGTGCCAGCGATGCCTGCTTTGCGCGCAGCAGGTCGCGTGTCTCATATGAAAACTGGTTGCGGAAGAACTGCCTTACCAGAAACCACAGGTGGTGCTTCCAGTCATGGAAGCGCTCCAGCCACGTCCGCTCATCAATCTGTTCTTTCGGCGCCCACGGCTGGCCATTGTCAAAACTGTGCAGGTCGCGCAGCCCCGAAAGGAATTTCTCCGGGTCGTTGATGCGGTATACACGGAACTCCAGTTCGTCTACGTCATGCGTATACAGGTGGATCGAAGGCTTCTCGTCTGGTGAAAACGTGCGGCTGGTGCTTAGGTTGAAGGAAACCGCCCGCTCGGCCCGCAGCATGCATGGGCCAGCGAGAGCCATCAGCAAGAAGATAAAGAAAACGAACCTGGTACTGCTCAGTCTCCGTCGCGCAAGATGTTCCACCGGTAGACCCCGAGAAAGTTAGAATTTTCCGCCACAGGTCGCCATCGCGCATCCGGGTGATGCAGCAGGTCTTCCATTGCGACCCGGCGCATCTCGCCTTTTGCCTTCCCGATCGGCCCAGTGTGGTATACAACCCAATCTGCGTTACTGCCAGTAATAACCATTGAATGATACGGCGAATTCTGCTCAAGCTGGCGAAAAAAAATCAGATCGCCGGGCCTTGCCATGTGGACATCGCGGCTGATGAAATGAGTGTTAAAAAGCATCAGGCTTTTCGCATCAGCAAATTGAGAAAAGCTTCCGTTCGTCAGGTCTTCCGGCAGAAACGGCCCCGGCCTGACGCGAAACAGCGATGCCCCAAGCGGTGTGTCCGGATAGTAATACTGTGCAACCGAGGGCAGTCCGCCCAGCGCCTCCAGATGCTCTGCCGCCGGCCATGCGGCATCATGCGCATGTAGCGCGTTTCGATAGCAAAAACGCAGCAGCGCGGCACAGTCATCAATTTCACCGGGAAGAGCATCTTTCGCCTTGGCTGCTTCCAGCTCGGCAATGGCCGTAAACCAGGCGCGGAAGGCACGGCGGTCTTCTTCCGTGTGCAGCCGCAAAAAATCGGGAGTGCCGTCACCATAGCTGTCCGCAAAGTCGGGCACAAATTGCGCAAGGACCATGAGGTGCCTGTTTTTCCAGGCCAGACGAACCACCTGCTGCTGCGGCATCACCGGGGAACGCAACTGTGCCTGCACCGTGTTCTTGTCTATCTGTCGCAAACGGAGGTCCCCGGCGGTGTAGCGGAACTCTCCAATGGAAAGGGTCACATGCCTGGCCGCGCGAACCAGAAAGGCGGAATGGAAGCGTCCATCTGCCGGCAATGTAATTCGGTTGGGAATCGCGACGGGCCGCCCAGCGCGTGGAAGTACCAGGCAGATCAATACGCCACACAGCAGAATCGTAAGAGAAATGGTTGCGGCGCTCCGTTTCACCCTGCAAGTGTATCGAAACAATTCAGCTAGTACCGGTCAGCGGTCCACGCAGCCAACCGTAACTCGCAAAATTTATTTTCCACACATCCTGGAAGGCAACTTTCTGGCAAAACCAGCATTCATATCAGTAACACTCAGAGGCAACTTCAAAATGAAGCAGTACACCTCACCAATGTTGTTGAGTTCACTCTTGATTTGTCCGCGCAAGCGGATCCTCAGTTGACACCATCCTATGGCTTCCCTCGCACAATGCCTCTGAGCAGGGCCCGCTGGAAGGCGGGCCCTTGCCTTGTCTCATAATGTTGGTATGCCTGCCGCCACTCCCGTGTCCGGAAAAGTTGAGATTGCACAGTGCCAGTCATGGCTTCAAATTCCGTGGCTGCTGCATGGCTTCAGCACCCGCCAGGGTGGGGAAACACGGGTCTATACTGCCGGCCAGAAATCGAGGGATCTGAATCTGGGCTTCACTCCAGGTGACACACGAGAAACCGTTCTGGCCAACCGCGCAAAATTTCTTCGCGCTTTGACCCGGAACACATCTCCTGAACTGTCACTGATCACGCTGCAGCAGGTCCATTCGGCAATCGTTCATGTCATCAGCGGAAAAGAACCTGTTCCGCAGGGCGATGGCATGATGACCGCCGAACCCGGCCTTCTGCTGGGCATCCAGACCGCGGACTGCATTCCGGTGCTGGTGGCAGATTGCAGGCGGCGCGCAGTGGCGGCCTTCCATGCTGGATGGCGTGGCACAGTCAGGCGCATTACCGAGACAGGTGTCGGACGCATGCGTATTGAATTTGGGAGCCGGCCCGAAGATCTGATCGCAGCCATCGGCCCTGGAATCCGCCAGTGCTGCTACGCCGTGGGAGAGGAGGTCTGCGATGAGTTCTCCTCGCAATTTGCCTATGCTGCCGACCTTTTCCGCGAGGTCTATGATTCCGACCCAATCAAAGAAAAATATCCCATGCTGTTTCTGACGGCCAGGGCACCCGGCCACTCCAACCTCGGACCCAGCATGCATCTGGACCTGGTGGAAGCGAACCGCCGTCAGCTTCTGGATGCAGGCGTGCCCGCGGAAAACGTCTTCGTGCAAGGTGACTGCACCAGTTGCCGTACCGACCGCTATTTCTCGTATCGCGCAGAGCACGGCTTTACCGGCAGAATGCTGTCGGTCATCGGAATAAGTCACACATAAAGCTGGCGGAGGATACGGAAAAGCTTGTTGCAACAAGCAATGTCTGAAATTATCTCTGCATTTGTTATTTTTGAATAGTGAAACCACTTCCGGCCCAGCATCTATCTGCAGATTTACTGATCCATAAATTACAGACACGTCTAAACCATCGAAAATAAACGTTACCGTATAAGGCATCTCCTTTAAGCTACTGAAAATAAAGGCCCCCATACAAAAGGGGGGAGGGGAGGGTATTCTGAAAAGGATGACCCTGACCACCCAGATTCCACCTCCACGGGCACGCGCCGAGCGCAAGGAAACCACCATTCACGGCCGCACTCTGGTGGATGACTTTGCATGGCTCCGCGACCGGGAGAGTCCGGAAACCATTGCATATCTTGAAGCCGAAAATGCCTACACTGCGGCCGTCATGCAGCCTACCGTTAAGCTTCAGGAAAAGCTTTATCGCGAGATGCTCGGCCACATCAAGGAAACGGACGTCTCTGTCCCGTTTCGCGACGGTGACTTCTGGTACTACTCCCGCACCGAGGAGGGGAAGCAGTACCCCATCTACTGCCGCAAGTACCAGACCCTCGATGCTGAGGAAACCATCATCCTCGATGTGAACGAACTGGCCCGAGGCGAAAGCTTCATGGCCATCGGAGCTTTCACCGTTTCCGATGACGGCAATCTGCTCGCCTACTCGACCGATACGAAGGGCTTCCGCCAGTACACGCTGCATGTGAAAGATCTGCGAACCGGTAAGATATTGCCGGAGCAGGTCGAGCGAGTTGGCTCCATCGTCTGGGCGGCAGACAGCAAGACCCTCTTCTATACTGTCGAAGACGAAGTCCAGAAGCGCCAGTACCAGCTCTTCCGGCACGTTCTGGGCGCTCCACACCAGCAGGACGTGCTCGTCTTTGAAGAAGCCGACGAGCGCTTCAACATTGGGGCCGACCGCACGCGCGACCGCAAATACATCGTGCTGGAATCCTCAAGCCACACCACCAGCGAAGCACGCTTTATCTCAGCTGGTGCGCCGGAAGGCGAGTTTCACCTGGTGACGCCGCGCCGCGACAACATTGAGTACTACCTCGACCATCGCAACGGGCTGTGGTTTATCCGCGTTAATGACACGGGGCGCAACTTTCGTCTGGTCACCGCTCCGGTTGAAAAATCGGAGCCGGAAAACTGGACGGAGCTGCTTCCACACCGGCCCGATGTAATGCTGGAAGATGTCGAGCTATTTCACGGATTTTACGTGGCCTGCGAGCGGGAAGGAGGCATCCAGCATCTGCAGATCCGCCGCTTCACCGGGAGCGGCACTGAAACTGCTCCGGGCCAGGAGATCACCTTTCCTGAGCCGGTCTACAGCGCGCATCCGCACATCAATCGCATTTTTGATACGAACGTCTTCCGCTATGCGTACCAATCGTTGGTCACGCCCAGCTCGGTCTACGAATATGACATCGCCACCGGACAATCGAAGCTCCTCAAGCAGCAGGAGGTCCCCGGCGGCTTCGACCGGACGAATTACGTCTCGGAGCGTATCTTCGCCACTGCGCCGGACGGAGTAAAGGTCCCCATTTCGCTCGTTTATCGGAAAGACACATTCGAACGCGGCAAAAACCCGCTTTATGTCTACGGATATGGCTCATATGGCTATTCGCTTCCGGTAGGATTCAACTCCAACCGCCTTTGTCTGCTCGATCGCGGCTTTGTCATGGCCTACGCCCACATCCGCGGCGGCGGTGACCTGGGCAAACCATGGCACGATGCAGGACGCCTCCTGCACAAGCGCAACACCTTTACCGACTTCATCGCCATCGTCGAGCACCTGACAGCAAACCGCTATGGGGACCCGAAGCGTGTCGCCATTGAAGGCGGAAGCGCCGGAGGCCTGCTCATGGGGGCTGTCAGCAACCTGCGGCCGGACCTCTTCCGCGCCGTCATCTCCCATGTTCCCTTTGTGGACGTGATGAACACGATGCTCGATGCATCACTTCCGCTCACCGTGCCCGAGTATGAGGAATGGGGAAACCCGAACGAGAAGGAGTTCTTCGAGTACATGCTGAGCTACTCGCCCTATGACAACCTAGAGGCCAAAGAGTATCCAGCCATGCTCGTCAAGACCTCGCTTTACGATAGCCAGGTCATGTATTGGGAACCAGCCAAATACGTTGCCAAGCTGCGCACGCTCAAGAAGGACAACCGCCCGCTCCTGCTGCACACCAATATGACCGCAGGACACGGAGGGGCCTCCGGCAGATACGATTACCTGCGCGAAATCGCGATGGATTACGCGTTTCTTCTTCAGGAGCTGGGACCAGGGATTTAGGGTCGAAGGCGGGACGCCCTATTTCAGGCGCGCCCCGATCTCTACCTCTTCCAGAAAACCGGCCAGCACTGGTTTTCCTTTTTCGTCCAGAGAAGCGGCAACGATCATGCCGTTCGATTCAAGCCCGCGCAGCTTGCGCGGCGCAAGATTGGCGACGATGACAACTTTGCGTCCGATGAGCGATTCCGGTTCATAGGCTTCGGCGATTCCAGCGAGAATCTGCCGCTGTTCATAGCCGAGGTCCACTTCGAGACGCAGCAGCTTGTCGGCTTTGGGAACGCGCTCGGCAACCTTAATCTGGGCCACGCGCAGCTCGACTTTCATAAAGTCATCAATGCTGATCTTCTCGTTGGCCTGCGCATGGGGAGCGACCTGTCCCGCAGCCGCCTCCACCCCTTTTGCTTCTGCCGGAGCAGGCCCAATAGTGGGATTCTGCTCTTCTGGTTTCTGTGCGTTGTTCTTCTGTTCGAGTTCCTGCATACGTGTAATTGCGTCCTTTTCTGCGCGGGGAAAGACAGGACCAAGCTCGCCCAGCTTCGTGCCGGGCTGGAGGCCCCCCCATTGGATGTTTCTAAGATCAGCCTTCCTGATGTCTCCGAGACCGAGCTGCGACCATACTTTCGCCGCAGCATCGGGAAGGATGGGACAGACGAGGGCGGTAATGATGCGGATGGCCTCGGCTGCGGTATAGAGCACGTCAGCACGATACTGCTTCAGGTCTTCTTCGCTCACATCGCCATGTGTCTTCCACGGAGCGCGCGCGGTGAGAAAGCCGTCTACTGCGGCGATATAGCTCCAGAGCGTTTCGATCGCGCGGGAGAAATTCAGTGCTTCAAACTCTTTGCCAAACTGTGCGATATAGTCCGCGGCATCTTGGCACAGTCCTGGATCACAAGCCGCAGCGCCTGGAACCGTGCCATCGAAGTACCGCTGAATCATGGCCAGAGTGCGGCTGGCGAGATTGCCATATCCATTTGCGAGATCGCTGTTATACCGCTGCACCAATGCGTCGAAGGAGAAGCTGCCGTCCTGCCCGAAGACGATTTCCCTCAGCAGGAAGTAGCGCAGCGCGTCGGCGCCGAGGACCTCGAGGATCGTCTCTGCGCGGACGATGTTGCCGCGGGACTTCGACATCTTGCTTTCTTCAAAGAGCAGCCAGCCGTGGGCCACGATGCTTTTGGGTAGCGGCAGCCCGGCGGCCATCAGAAACGCAGGCCAGTAGACGCAGTGGAAGCGGCTGATCTCCTTGCCGATAATGTGCAGGTCAGCGGGCCAGAACTTCTCAAAGCGTGCCCGCTCTTTCGCATCGTCGCTGCCCCATCCGAGGGCCGTGATGTAGTTGGCCAGCGCGTCCAGCCAGACGTAAATGACGTGCTTTTCGTCGTCCGGAACAGGAATGCCCCATTTGAAGCTGGTTCGGCTGACCGAGAGGTCCCTGAGGCCGCTGCGCACGAAAGAGATGACCTCATTGCGGCGCGTTTCCGGGCGGATGAAGTCCGGATTCCGGTCGTAGAACTCAAGCAGTTTCCGCTCAAAGGCTGAGAGCTTGAAGAAGTAGTTCTCTTCGCTGACCGTTTCTGTAATGCGTCCGCAATCTGGGCATGGCGAGCCGGGAGGGGCGTCCACATACAGCTCGTCGAAGACGCAGTACTGGCCGGTGTAGGTGCCCTTATAGATGTATCCGCGTTCTTTCAGCAGGGTGAAGAACTTCTGCACGGCACGTTTGTGGCGCGGCTCCGTGGTGCGGATAAAGTCATCATAGCTCAGGCCCATGCGGTCCCAGAGACCCTTGAATTCCGCAGCAACAGTATCGGTAAATTGTTGCGGAGCAATTCCGGCCTGACGCGCCGAGCGCTCAATCTTCTGGCCGTGTTCGTCGGTCCCGGTCAGGAACCGGGTATCGAAGCCAAGCGCCCGTTTCCGGCGCGCAATGACGTCGGCCACGATGGTCGTATACGCATGTCCGATATGCGGACGGGCGTTGACATAGTAAATCGGAGTAGTGAGGTAATACTTACCAGGATTCGACATGCGAAAAAAGGCTCAGGTGGTGCTCTTTTTATCTTAGAACATGAGCAATGCGGGTGACATGGCATCCGCTCCCACATCTCCTGCGGGTGTGGTGCTCCTGTTCCCTGATAAAATCAGGCAGTAAAATCAACTTCTTCGATTGGTCTATTCTTCCCACGTGTACTTACAAGAACAGAGGAAACTGCTTGACCGCCTGCGCGATGTTCTGCGCGTGAAGTACCAGATTGAGCTGGAAAACCTGGCCATCGAGCAGCCGCCTGACATTAAGTTTGGCGAGTATGCTCTTCCTGTTGCCTTTGAACTGGCCCGCCTGCTGAAGAAGGCCCCGCGCAAGATCGCCGAAGAAATCATCGCGGAGCTGTCTCCACTCGAAGGCTTCGCCGGGTTCGAGGTGGCCGGCGCGGGATATATCAACGCAAAGCTCGATCGCGGCAGAGCAGCGAGGGAAATTGCTTCCGGAACGGAAAAGATCGCCCCGGAAACTCCTTTGCATGCGCTGGTGGAGCACACCAGCATCAATCCAAACAAGGCTGCACACGTAGGCCATCTGCGCAATGCCATACTTGGCGACACCTTTGTTCGCCTGCTGCGCGCCGCCGGCCACCAGGTGGACGTCCAGAACTATATTGACAACACCGGAGTGCAGGTGGCCGATGTGGTTGTGGGCCTCATGCATCTTGAAAAGCTTTCGCTCGAGGCCGTCCAAACGCTGATGCAGCAGCTTGAGCAGCGCGGCGAAAAAATTGACTACTATTGCTGGGACCTCTATGCTCGCGTTTCGCAGTGGTATGAGGCAGACGAAGCAGAGAAACAGGCCCGCAAACAGGTCCGTCTGGACACGCTCCACGCCATTGAAAACGGCGGAAATGATGCGGCCCGCGTCGCGGACCTCGTCTCTACCGCTATCCTCAAGCGTCACCTTGAAACCATGCTGCGTCTCGGCATTGAGTACGACCTGCTTCCACGTGAAAGCGAGATCCTTCACCTGCACTTCTGGAACCTGGCCTTTGAGCAACTGAAAGAAAGCGGCGTCCTTTACTACGAAGAAGAGGGCAAAAACAAAGGCTGCTGGGTGATGAAACGCGCGGGGGCTGGTCAGGCCGAAGATCAAGATGGTCCGGATGAAGATGCCAAGGTCATTGTCCGCTCCAACGGAACCGTGACCTACGTGGGCAAGGACATTGCCTACCATCTCTGGAAATTCGGCCTGCTTGGTCGCGACTTTGCTTATCGCAAATTCTTCGAGTACGCGGACCACACCTGCTGGATCTCTGCAGAAACAGGCGAGCCGGAGCATCCGCACTTTGGCGGAGCGCAGGCCATCTACAACGTCATTGATTCACGTCAGGCTGACCCGCAGGCGAATGTAGTCGAAGCGCTGCGCGGTCTTGGCTATACCGAGCAGGCCAGCCGATACACGCATTTTTCTTATGAGATGGTTGCGCTGACGCCGCGCTGCGCCGAAGAACTGGGCTATGAAATTTCGGACGAAGACCGCAGCCGGCCTTACATCGAAGTCTCTGGCCGTAAGGGCTTTGGCGTGAAGGCCGATGATCTGATCGACAAGCTCATCGCTGCCACACAAAAAGAAGTGGACAGCCGCCACCCGGAACTCATCGCCAAGGAGCGGGAGCAGATTGCAAAGGAGATTGCCGTTGGCGCGCTGCGCTACTTCATGCTGAAGTACACGCGCAATACCGTCATCGCCTTCGACTTCAATGAAGCGCTGAGCTTTGAGGGCGAAACCGGGCCCTACATGCAATATGCCGTCGTACGCACGCGCAGTATCTTCCGCAAGGCCGGAACCACAGCCGAGCAGGCGCTGGCCGATTTTGCCGGAGTGGACGCAACACCGTATCTCACAGGAGAGGACGGCGATGGCATCTGGCAGGTGTGGCTGCGCGCGGCCAGGACATCACTGCTCCTTGATCAGTGCATTGCCACAGCCGAACCGGCCTATCTGGCGAAGCACGCCTTCCAGCTTGCGAAGGAGTTCAGCAATTTTTACCGCAAGCACCACATACTGACTGAGGCTGATCCGGCAAGGAAGAAGTTCCTGCTGGCCACAGCCGCGGTAACACAGCGTGAGCTGATTCGTGCTTTGTCCTGGCTAGGGATCAGCGCTCCGGAAGTGATGTAGCGGGCTGTTTTCCCTTGGGTTTTCTGAAGGCGTAGATCACGGCCAGCAGGGGCGGCGCCAGCAGGACACCCCAGAAGGGGATCACGATTCCCAGCACGATGGGCGCAAGAATCGAGATCCAGATGGGGACGCGCGCTGTGCGCTTCATGAGCGCGGGCTGGATGAGGACCTGATCTACAATCACGATGACTGCGTACAGTCCCAGGACAAAGCCGAGCCGCTCTATGTCTTTCCCGCTGAAAAGAATGCTGAAGACTGGGCCAAGCAGCGCGATGACTCCGCCAAAGTTGGGCACAAACGCCATCAGTCCGCCAATGAGCGCCCATACGGCGAAGAGTGGAACATGTAGCAGCCACAAGCCGATCAACCACATGACCGCAACACAGAGCGCTTCCAGCGACACCGCCCTCCACCAGTTCACCAGCGCGGTGCCAGCGGTCCGGCCCGTAGATTTGATATCGAACCTGGCCATAGCAAAAGTGTGAGCTGAGATTTAGAGGCAGGGAAGAGCGTAAAAGATGGTCGAAATTTGCGACATTGGGCGCGCAGACAGAATTGCCACACATCCTGCCTAAAGCTGTTAGCCTATAACCAGTATGAAATTCGGCGTGCTCGTCTTTCCCGGCTCTAACTGTGACTACGATACCTATCACGTCATCTCTGAGATTGCGCAGCAGCCGGTAACGTTTCTCTGGCACGACTCCGCGAGCCTGGAAAATTGCGATGCGATCCTCGTTCCGGGAGGCTTTGCGTATGGCGATTACCTGCGTACGGGCGCGATTGCCCGGTTTTCGCCGGTCATGCAGTCGGTAAAGAAGTTTGCCGCAGAAGGCGGCCCGGTGCTTGGCATCTGCAATGGTTTCCAGATCCTCTGCGAAGCCGGACTGCTTCCCGGGGCCCTGATGCGCAATGCCGGGCTGCGGTACATCTGCAAACAGGTATACCTGCGTACGGAAACGACCAATTCGCCCTATACCCAGACACTTAGAAAGGGCGAGGTCATCAGAATCCCCATCGGACACATGGAAGGCAATTACTTCTGCGACGCGGAAACATTGGCCAGACTGGAGTCAGAAGACCGCATTGCTTTTCGGTATTCAACGCCTGCGGGCGAAATTACCGCCGAAGCGAACCCCAATGGTTCCCTGAGCAACATTGCCGGTGTGTTGAGTGAGGGGCGCAATGTGCTGGGCATGATGCCTCATCCAGACCGCTCGGCAGAACCGCTGCTTGGGTCCTCTGATGGATACAAGATCTTCGCGTCGCTCGTGAAGTATCTTGGAGTGAAAGAAGGCCCAGCTTCGCAGGAGATGGCGGTTCGATAGCAGGTCCAAGATCGCATGATTGACATTCATCACCACCTCTTGTTCGGGCTCGACGACGGTTCCACAGACCTTGATACCTCAGCGGCCATGGCAGAAATGGCAGCCAATGATGGTATTACGCACATAGTCTGTACGCCGCATGCAAATGATCGCTACCATTTCGACCCTGCGGTCAACCGTGAACGCCTGGCTGCGCTCGAAGAGCGCGTGAATGGGAAAATCAGCCTGGGCCTGGGATGCGATTTTCATCTTTCCTATGACAATATTGAAGACTCGCTGAAGAACCCAACCAAGTACACCATCAATCAGAAGACTTATCTGCTGGTGGAATTCGCCGACCTGATGATCCCGGCGACCATCAATGAATCTTTCTATGAGATGGGAGTGCGGGGTCTGCGCCCCATCATCACCCACCCTGAGCGAAATTTCACTATTCAGCGGCATCCTGAGCGCATGGTTGCGTGGCTGCGGGAAGGCTGCCTGGTCCAGATTACGGCCTCATCGTTGACGGGACGCTTCGGTCGCACTGCTCAGTCGTTTGCTTTCGATTTTCTGGACAAGAATTGGGTACACTTCATCGCCACAGACGCACATAACCTCACCTCGCGTCCTCCCATTATGAGCGAGGCATATAAGATCCTCGAGGACAAATACGGCAGGGAAACCGCCCAGCGGCTGTGCGTCGAAAATCCCAGGGCTGCATTTGAAGGCGCGCCACTGCCTCCGCAACCGGATCTGCTGGGACTGGATGGGGAACTCGAAGGCAAACAGAAAAAGGGATTCTTCAGCCGGTTGTTTGCTGGGAGTTAGGCCATGCTCACCCCCTCTCCCTGTTTTGTACAAAGCGGAATTTTCGGCACACATGTGTGGCTTCTATTTCTATTATTGATGAGAATGCTCCGTTACTTTTGTAAGGCTTGACTCAAATGGCGTGATCGGCGGCGTTCGTCGGGCCTCCAAGATTTCTGGATTTCTTGTTCGGAAATGGACAGCCCTTGTCCGGAAGTGAACAGAATTTTGGGGGGTGGCTTACCGGACTCGGCTTTGTTATCAGCAACTTAGCGTATGCAGAACCTGGCCCTTCCCGTGCTCGTACAGCGAGACAGAGGGACTTCCATGCAAACTCTGCGACAAGACATTTTCTATGCGCTGCGCCAGATGCGCCGCGCGCCCGTTTTTACGCTGACGGCCATGCTGACTCTGGCGCTTGGCATTGGTGCGACGACGGCCATCTTTTCCCTGATCCATTCCGTCATGCTCAAGTCGCTGCCAGTGGCAGACCCCTCGCGCCTTTATCGTGTGGGCAGCGGAAATGACTGTTGCGTGGAAGGTGGACCGCAGGATGAGTGGGGCATGTTTCCTTATTCGTTGTACCTGCGCATCAAAGATGCCGCTCCGGAGTTCGAGCAAGTCACGGCCTTTCAGGCAGGGGCGTGGCAATACAGCGTTCGCCGCGAAAAGACAGAGCGCCAGGCACGGCCTATTTATGGCGAGTTCGTGACGGGAAATTACTTTTCGACGTTTGGAATCCGGGCCTTTGCCGGACGCACGATCACACCGGCGGACGATCAGGCATCTGCGGCCCCGGTAGCGATGCTGAGCTACCGCGCCTGGCAGCAGGACTATGGTTCGGACCCATCCGTCGTCGGTTCGTCCCTTATTGTCGAGGGCCATCCCTTCACAGTTGTAGGCATTACTCCTCCCGGATTTTTTGGCGAGACCTTGCGCAGTAACCCACCCGATCTCTGGCTTCCGATGCAGCAGGAACCGATGATACAGGGGCAGAATTCTCTGGTGAGGAAACCAACATCGGCATGGCTGCGCATCATTGGCAGGCTGCGTCCCGGGGCGAATGTAAATGGTATGGCCGCGCGATTTACCGCGATGGTGCGGGAGTGGCTGCAGGCGGATTTCATTCGTGACACGAGCGCGCCGCAGAGTTTTGCGGACCAGATCAAGGCTTCGATTCCCAAGCAATTTGTGAAGGTGATTCCGGCCAGTTCCGGCGTAAGTGAGATGAAGGCGAATTACGAGGACAGCCTGCGTATTCTGCTGATTGTCTGCTGCCTGGTACTGCTGATAGCGTGCGCCAATATTGCCAACCTGCTGCTTGCGCGGGGCACGGCCCGGCGCAGCCAGACTTCTGTGCGGCTTGCGCTTGGCGCTTCAAGGAGGAGGCTGATCCAGCAATCGCTTACGGAGAGCGTGGTGCTTTCAGTATTCGGCGCAGCCGCCGGGATTGCCGTAGCTTATCTTGGTGTCAAGTTCATTCTTGCGGTGGCTTTTCGCAGCGCGCAGTATGTGCCGATTGATGCTTCGCCGTCTCTGAGCGTTCTGGCGTTTGCATTTGGGTTGGCGCTCATCACGGGCCTGCTGTTTGGAACGGCCCCGGCGTGGTTTGCCTCTCATACTGATCCAGCGGAGGCCCTGCGCGGATCTGGCCACAGCACGCATGACAACACTTCGCTTCCGCAAAAAACACTGGTCGTGGTGCAGGCCACACTTTCCATTGTTCTGCTGGCCGGAGCAGGGTTCCTCATCCGCAGCCTGCAAAAACTGGAGCACCAGGACCTTGGCTTCCAGACCGACCATCGTGTGAGTATCGTCCTGAGCCCGCCGCCTGCCACCTATACGCAGGAGCATCTGGATGCGCTTTATCGCGAATTGCAGGACCGGCTCGCCCGCATCCCTGGGGTGCAGAGCGCCGCTCTGGCGAGCTACGCGCCATATGTGGACAACTGGGGCGAGTTGGTGGTGCGGGAAGGGCAATCCACTCCAGAATTCAACGATAATGGAGGCACTTCGTGGGACCATGTGAGTCCTGGGTATCTGGAAACCATGGGCCAGCAGATTGTGCGCGGGCGCACAATCACGGACCAGGACACAACGTCGTCGCGCAACGTTGCTGTGGTAGACCAGGAATTCGTGCACAGGTTCTTCAAGCCCGGGGAAGATCCTATCGGCACCCATTTTGGGCTGGATATTCCGAAGTACAGCTCAACATTTGAGATTGTGGGGGTTGTGCGCACTGCGAACTACACGGACCCAGCAGGGCACTGGCGGCGCCCGATCATGTTTGTTCCGCTGGCGCAGCACGCGCATTATGACAATCCGCTGATGCAGTGGATGGATGACCGCTCGCACCAGATTGAGAGTGCGGTGCTGGACCTACGCGGCAGCATGGTTGACCTGGAGCCGCAGATTCGGCGCGCCTTCAGCGAAGTAGACCCGAACCTGACGATCGTGCGCATACAGACGATGCAGGAGCAGGTCGCATCCAGGTTCGACCAGCAGCGGACCATGGCGCAAATGACCGGACTCTTCGGGCTTCTGGCACTGGTACTGGCGGCGATTGGGCTGTATGGCGTAACGGCCTATACGGTGGAGCGGCGCACCAGCGAGATTGGCGTGCGCATGGCACTGGGTGCAGACCGCACAAACATTGTCCGGCTGGTGTTGCGCGGAGCTTTTCTGCAAGTGCTGATAGGACTGGCGATTGGGATTCCGGTGTCCATTGGCGCGGGGCGGCTGATTGCGTCGCAGCTCTTTCAGGTGAGTAGCTGGGACCCGCTGGTGCTGGCGATCTCTGTGCTCGCACTTGGAGTGTGCGCTCTGGTGGCGAGTATGATTCCGGCGCAGAGGGCGGCCTCGATTGATCCAGTGAAGGCGTTGAGGACGGAGTGAGGCGGTGTTGTGCGGGTTGTCATGGGCGGAATGAGATTGCGCCCATGCTCGGCCAATTAATTTGATTCTGGCTTGGGCTATACTACTACTGATGTTGCACCACCGTGCGGGAGTAGTTCAGTGGTAGAACGTCAGCTTCCCAAGCTGAATGTCGCCGGTTCGATCCCGGTCTCCCGCTCCATTAATCAGCAAGTTAGAACGACCTAAAATCACCTGTTCATCATCTCCGGACGTAGAAGTAAATTTGCGCTTTGCTACTTTTCATGCAAGCGTTTATTCATTCCACTAAAAAGATAAAGATGAAGAGCGCCCTGAAAGGAGCGGTTTTGCACCGTTGCTCGTCTGAGACATGGGCTTGAAAAGGGTTGTCCGAGCATACGTATCCCGGTCTCCCACTTCAATGGTCATTTTTCTTTCTCTGACTTCTTTGCTTCTTTGATTTTCCGAATTTCTTCCATGCGCTGGGCCAGGAGTTTTTCGCGGCCTTCGTTGGTGGGGTGGTACCAGGTGCGTCCGCGCAGGCTCTCGGGCAGGCATTCCATGTCGGCGACGCGGCCTGCTTCATCATGCGCATACTTATAGCCTTTGCTGTAGCCGAGGGATTTCATCAGCCCTGTTGGCGCGTTACGGAGGTGCAGAGGAACCGGCTCGGCGCGCGTATGTTCTATGTCGGACTGGACCTCGCCGTAGGCTGCGTACACCGCGTTGGACTTGGGTGCGAGCGCGAGATAGACCACTGCCTGGGCCAGAGCGAGCTCGCCTTCCGGAGAGCCGAGGAAGTCCATTGCATCGCGCGCCGAAAGGCAGAGGTTCAGCGCTTCGGGGGCGGCGAGACCGATGTCTTCGACGGCCATGCGGACGACGCGGCGGGCCACGTACATTGGATCTTCACCGGACTGGAGCATGCGCCCCAGCCAGTAAAGTGCCGCATCGGCATCGCTGTTGCGCACGGACTTGTGCAGAGCTGAGATGAGGTTGTAATGCTCTTCGCCCTGCTTGTCATAAAGCAGCACGCGCTGCTGAATGGCCTCGGTTGCCATCTCTGTGGTGATACGGTTGTCCGCGGCCTGCGCGAGTCCGGCGGAGACTTCAAGGGCGTTCAGCGAACGGCGCGCATCCCCGTTTGCATAGTTGGCGAGCAGCTCCAGGGCTTCGCGGTCGGCGGTGAGATTCAAGTTGCCGAGGCCGCGTTCTTTGTCGCTGAGAGCGCGCTCGATGAGTGAGAGAATTTGTTCGTCGGTGAGCGCGCGCAGGGTGTAGACGCGGCAGCGGGAGAGCAGTGCGGAGATGATCTCAAATGAAGGGTTCTCAGTTGTGGCCCCAATGAGGCGGATGGCGCCGCGCTCGACGTAAGGGAGAAAGGCGTCCTGCTGCGCTTTGTTGAAGCGGTGGATTTCATCTACAAACAGGATGGTGCGCGAGCCGTAGGTGGAAGCCTTCTCTGCGTCGGCCATGACCTGCTTGATTTCCTTGATGCCGGAGAGCACGGCGGAATATTCGATGAAGCTGGCGCGCGTGGTTTCGGCGATGATTTTGGCGAGCGTGGTTTTACCTACGCCGGGAGGTCCCCAGAAGATCATCGAAGATGCGTCATCGCGCTCAATCTGGATGCGCAGCGGTTTGCCTGGCCCGATCAGGTGTTCCTGTCCCACATATTCATCGAGCGTACGCGGACGCATGCGCTCGGCCAGAGGTGCGGTGGCCGGTGTGGAAGATAGTCCGGGAGTGCTGCTGAAGAGGCCCATGGGCTTATCTGTTGATGATGACAGATGGGGCAGGTCCATGTCTCTACGAGTCATGGGGCTTGTTAACGATCTATGTATATGTAACCCTGCATAGATTCGATATGAAGAGACGGATGAAATTCTTGCTCCGCGAAAAGATGCTGGAAGAACTCAAAGGACATGCAGCGTGTTGACCTGACGTTTCCTCTGCATGACTGCTTCATACAGCAGGATGCTGGCCGCCACGGCGGCGTTGAGTGATTCGACCGGGCCGGGGCAGGGAATTGTCACGCTTGCGTCGCAGGCGCGGGCGATGCTTTCCGGGAGGCCGCTGCCTTCGTTCCCAAGGAACAGGGCAGTTGGTTGGGTAAAGTCCACCTGGTGTGCGGGAGTGCCGTCCTCGACCGTGGTAGCCAGGGTGCGAATCCCACGCGAGTGCAGCGACGGGAAGACATCATTCTCTCTGGCTGAAACTACGGGTAGGCGAAAGGCCGATCCGGCGGAGGCGCGCAGTGCCTTCGGGTTCCAGACGCTTACCGTGCCTGGAAGAGTGACAATGCCTGCGGCGCCAAAGGCTTCAGCCGAGCGCATGATGGTCCCGAGATTGCCGGGGTCCTGTATGCCTGCCGAGACCAGCAGGAGGGGACCAGGTACGGAGAGGATGGCTTCGAGCGAAAATGCCGGTGCCTCCACCAGAGCGGCCACTGGCTGAGGTGACTCCGTGCTGACCGCGCTCGAGAATATGTCTGGCGGCAACTCCAGCAGCTCGCTTTCTGCCGGAATGCGTAATGCGTCGAGCAAGCCCAGACTTCCAGAGCGTACAAAGACAGTGGGTACACGCAGGCCGCTGCGGAGGGCCTCTTCCACGAGGTGAATGCCCTCGATGGCGACCAGTCCCGAAGCGGTTTTTTCGGCTTTTCGCAGCGCCATGCGCAATTCTTTTACGCGGGCGTTCTGCCGGCTTTGTACAATGCGAACAGGCGCGTGGTTTTGTGCTGCCGGCATGGGAAAATTCTACCGTGCCGCGCCATCATCAGAATTTTCTTTGACGGGAGTTGCCTTGTCAGCCGAGATTTTGCGCATACATCCGGACGAGCCCGAGCCGGAGCGCGTGGAATACGTTGTTTCCTGTCTGCGGAGCGGAAAAGTGGTTGGGATGCCGACCGACACTTTCTATGGGCTCGCTGTTGATCCAGTAAATCTGCGCGCGGTTGAGCGCATTTATGAAATCAAGACGCGCCTGAAGCACAAGCCGCTCTCTTTGCTGATTGGCAGCCTGGAACAAGCCTATGAACTTGCGCGCGAGCTGGATGCGAATTTTGACCGGTTGGCCGAACGCTTCTGGCCGGGGCCTCTTACACTGATTGTCAAGGCCAGCTCACGGCTGCCTCTGCGAGTGACAGCCAATACAGGCAACGTTGCTTTGCGTATTCCGGATGCGGCCATTCCGCGCGCGGTAACACAGACCTTTGGTCTGCCGGTCACGGCCACTTCAGCCAATTTGCAAGGGGCACCCGAATGCACCCACGCTGCTTGCGTGCGCGACCAGATTGGCGACCGCATTCCGGTGATTGTGGATGGAGGCCCTACGGGACGCAGTCTCCCGACTACAATTGTGAACCTTTCCGAGGGCAAAGGGCGCTGGCAGATTCTGCGCGAAGGGGCAATTGCAACGCACGAAATCGCGCTGGCGCTGCATCGTTGAGCCTTACCATGATTGTTCCTGAAACCAACCTGACGCGAAGCTCTTCCGGCAGGCGGGTTATTACCAGTGTGGTCCTGCTGGCGCTCATAGGGGCTGCCGGCTGGACGGCCTGGGTCTATGGCCAGATTCGCTATTATGCAGACCGCGATGAGGCCCGGCCCGCGGATGCGATTGCTGTATTCGGGGCTGCGGAATACGACGGGAGGCCTTCTCCTGTGTTGCGTGCACGCCTGGACCACGCTCTCGAACTTTATCAGCAGGGTCTTGCGTCGCTGGTCATCACGCTGGGAGGCGGAGACATTGGCGATACCCACTCTGAGGGAGGAGTAGGCCACGATTATCTTCTCGCGCACGGAGTTCCCGAGTCCGCCATTATTGCCGAGACGCAGAGCAACAATACCGCCGAGTCCGCCGAACGGCTTGCGGTGATTGCCCGCGCGAACCATCTGTCGCGGATCATTGTTGTGAGCGATGGAACCCATCTTTTTCGCATTCATGCGTTGTGCGAAAAGAATGGTCTCCATGTGTTCACTTCTCCTCGCCCGGTGACAGGAAGCCTGGATTGGCAGCAATCTTTTTCCCGGATGGCGCATGAAATTCTGAGCTATACCGCGTGGCGCCTCCATCTACACGGGTGAGGAAATGGGAGGAAAATGACGCAAAGCTCAAAGTTGTTGCGAGATGCGTTGCATGGCAAATGGGCGCTTGTGACTGGTGCGAGCGCTGGCATAGGACTTGCGCTGGCGGAGCAGCTTGCTACGGGGGGCGCGAATCTGGTGCTGACTGCCCGACGGCAGGACCGCCTTGAAGCCATAGCCTTGCGCCTCCAGGGGCAATACGGGATTGAGACGAAGATTGTTCCGGCGGACCTGGCCGATACGGCTGCCCCTGAGCAGCTTTTTGCCGCCACGGAAGGGACGGGGTTGGCCGTGGAAGTCCTCATCAACAATGCGGGATTTGGCTACTACGGCCGGTTCGCTGAAGGAGATGCGGAACGGCAGCGGCGCATGGTTGAGGTAAATTGCGGCGCGGTGGTGCATTTGACGCGCCTATTTCTGCCCCGGATGATGGAGCGGCGGCGCGGTCATGTGATGATCGTGGCATCGACGGCCTCATACCAGCCTGTTCCTTATATGAGCACCTATGCGGCGACGAAGGTCTTTGACCGGTTTCTGGCTGAGGGGCTGGCGCAGGAAGTGGCTGAATATGGGATCAAAGTAAGTGCGCTGTGCCCCGGGCCGACGGAATCGGAGTTTCATGAGATTGCGGGTACACGCAGCCAGTTTGGGAAAGGGCGCCAGTCTGCGGAACAGGTGGCACGGCGGGGGCTGGAAGGGCTGGTGCGCGGAGAGCACTGGGTCATTCCTTATGGCGCGGGCAAGGGGATAGTGCTGATGGAGAGATTTCTGCCGCGCAGGTTCGTCTCCGGGATGGCGGCGCGAGTGTTCCGTCCGAAGGCGGGGTGATCAGCAGCCTGTGAGAGCAAGTTGTTTTTCCAGGAACCTTCGTTCTGGTGCCGAGCAATCACAGGCGAGCGCCGCATGGAAGGCGCGGGCCGCCTCCGAGGGCCTTCCCATCTCCAGCAGGAAGCGGCCTTTGATGGCAGGCAGCAGATAATATCCGCGCATGGAGGGATGCGCTTCAAGCGGCAAAATTTCAGCCAACGCGGCCTCTGCGCCGTGAAGTTTCAGGATGGCCACGGCACGGTTCAGAGCGATCACAGGGGACGAATTGATCTGTACGAGATGGTTGAAGTGTTCGAGGATCGCCTGCCAGCGGATGGAGCCGGTTTGTTTGGCCCTGGCGTATTCGGCGGCAACGGCGGCCTGCACATGCCATTCTGAAATTTCTTCTCCTTCAATCGAGCGGTCGAAGAAGCGGAAGCCGGTCGCAATCAGAGCGTCGTCCCACAGGTTTCTGTCCTGCTCTTCTAACAGGACCAGATCTCCGGAAGCGTCTGTGCGGGCGGGCAGCCGCGCAGCCTGCAGGGCCATGAGCGCCACGAGCGCATGGACACGCGGACGGGCGAGCGAAGATGCGGCGAGCATCTGGCCCAGGCGCAGCGCCTCCATGCAGACGTCACGGCGAATGAGTTCTTCGCCAGAGTGTGCAGCATATCCGGCACTGAACATGAGATAAATCACATTCAGCACGGAGTCCAGACGCTCGGAAAGCTGTGCCTGGCCGGGCATGGCAATCGGTATCTGCTGTTCTCGAATCTGGCGCTTGGCGCGGACAAGCCGCTGTGCAATGGTCCTTTCGTCAGCAAGAAAGATGCGGGCGATTTCGCTGGAGCCGAAGCCGCTGACCAGTTGCAGACTGAGTGCGATGCGAGCATTTTCCGGCAGCGCTGGGTGACAGCACATGAAAATCATGCGAAGCTCATCGTCGCGCAGTTGCTCTTCGAGATCGGGATCAAGGATGTGCGGCACAGGCGCATCCAGCAGGGCGGTGAGCGCCTCAGCTTTGGAATGGAAGCTGGCCTTGCGCCGCAAGACAGAGATAGCGTAATTGTGTGCGACGCGAAACAACCAGGCTTCCGGGTTTTTGGGAGTACCGTGGAAGGACCATGATTCGAGGGCGCGGAGCATGGCCTCCTGCATGGAATCTTCGGCAAGCTGCAGGTGTTCGGAGCCGAGGGACCCGGCAAGCCATGAAACAATTTTCCCGGCCTGCCGCCGAAACAGGTGTTCCAGTACAACGGGTCCGTCCGATGACATTGTTATTTTTCAGAGGGGCGGGCAACCAACTCGCGGACCTCAATTGTTCCGAAGTCAACATGCGGATTGGTGAGCGCGAGTTTGACGGCCTCATCAAGGTCCGCAGCTTCAATGGCGTAGTATCCGCCGAGGACCTCGCGGCCTTCCGTAAAAGGACCGTCGGAGACAGAGACGCTGCCGTTCTTCTTTCGGATAACACGGCCTGCACGATCGAGGCGAGAGCCATCTACGGCAAATGGCTTGCTTCGCCAGGCGAAATACTTTTCCTGCGTCTTTTGCATTTCTTCAGGGCTGAGGCTGTCGAACGGCTCCCCGTTATTACGCAATAAAATCAGATACTGTGGCATTGCTGCTCCTTCTGGAAGATTCCCCTTGCAGAGAATTTTTCCATGCCAGTAACGAAGATGCCGGACGGAAAACGACACGCGACACGAAAAAAATTTGTGGGTGCGATTAGTTAAATCCTCTGCGGGTCTTGTGCTGGGTCCATTCTTCCATCTCGCGCTCAAGCTCTCGTTCCTGCCGCGCTGCGCTGCGCTGTACTTTCTCGGCTGCGGTAAAGGCGCGCTCTTCTGTCCGGCTGATGCGGTGATGCGCATACAGGCCCTCGAGGAGAAATTCAGATGCGGCCACCAGATGTTCCGAGCCAGATTTGGAGGTGACGCCGAGAGGGGCGAGTTTTTCGACCAGGCCCTGGATCTGCTTTAACTCCGCTGCGATGAATTTTGCGGGCTGGTCGTCATCGAATTTGATGGTACCGCCGAGATTGAACCATTGTTCGATTTGCTGCGTGTTTGTGCCGGTGAAGTACTTGTCAAAGATTTTTGCTATGGCTGTGCGCAGGATTTCGCGGACGACAGTATCGGCGCCGCGCATTTCGCCTTCATATTCAAGTTCGAGCTTGCCGGTGATGCCGGGCAGAGAGGCGTAGATGTCTCCAATGCGGGGCATGATGAGGGATTCGTCGTGCAGGAGGGCCCGGCGCTCCGCGTTAGAGATGACGAGGTCCATGGTGGAGATGGGCAGGCGCTGGCTGACGCCGCTGCGCTTGTCCACCTTCTTGTCTTCGCGCGCGGTGAAGGCGACCTGCTCGACGATTTCGCGCATGTGCTGGGGAATTTCCAGCTTGCCGAGACCACGGTTGGTCCATGTTTCCTGCGCGGTGATGGAGATGCCTTCTTCGAGCGTTTCAGGGTAATGCGTGCGGATTTCTGAACCGATGCGGTCTTTGAGCGGGGTGACGATTTTGCCGCGTGCTGTGTAGTCCTCAGGGTTTGCGCTGAATACAAGAGCGACATCGAGCGCGAGGCGCACGGGGTAGCCCTTAATCTGCACGTCGCCCTCCTGCATGATGTTGAAGAGCGCGACCTGAATTTTTCCGGCGAGGTCGGGGAGCTCGTTAATGGCGAAGATGCCGCGATTGGCGCGGGGCAGCAGTCCAAAGTGCATGGTCAGTTCACTGGCGAGGTGATGACCGCCGCGAGCGGCTTTGATGGGGTCGAGGTCGCCAATGAGGTCGGCGACGGTCACGTCCGGAGTGGCGAGCTTCTCGACGTAACGTTCTTCGCGGCCCAGGTAGTCAATGGGGACAGCGTCTCCTTTTTCGGCGACGAGATCGCGGCAGCGCTTGCAGAGCGGTTTGTATGGGTCGTCACGGATTTCACATCCGGCAATGAAGGGCATGTGCTCATCGAGCAGCGCTGTGAGGGCGCGCAGGATGCGGCTCTTGGCCTGTCCGCGCAGACCGAGGAGGATGAAGTTCTGCTTCGAGAGGATGGCGTTGACGATCTGCGGAACGACCGTGTCGTCATAACCCACAATGCCAGGGAAGATGGTCTGGCGCGATCGAAGGCGTGCGATCAGGTTTTCGCGAAGCTCGTCTTTTACGCTGCGGGCAGCGAGACGGGTTGCAGAAAATTCCTGCCTCTTGCGCAGGTCACCAAGGGTCGTCGGCAGAGAGGGAACAGTCGGCATCGGAACTCCTGCTTATTAGTATGACTGGTTTTGCGGATGGTTGCCGTGCAAGGCAGAGGACAGGGGAGCGGTATTGGTTTTCTGTGTCCAGCGTTTGCGGGAGATGAAGTAGAACAGCGGTCCGCCAAGAGCGATGAGCAGACCGAAGAGCAGCGCGGGCATGCGGGCCATTCGCTCGTCGCGCGCGGCGTACATGACATACAGGATGAGCAGCGCCGGAGGAATGCCGAGGGTGCAGGCGAGAAATGTGTTTCCGGCGCGGAAAGGGCGGGGCAAGTCTGGTTCTTTGAAGCGGAGGGCGGCCAGTGCGATGAACTCAAGAATAAGGCTACTGCCGTAGAGGATGAGGTCAATGGAAATCAGCTCTTCAAAACGAAAGCCCAATGCTGCGGCCCACGCCGCTCCGCAGACAAGGATGGCCAGCCAGGGCACGTTGCGGCGGTTTTTGAGGGCAAAGCAGGCGGGCAGCATTCCGTCCTGTGCGAGTACCATGGGAAGGCGCGTGTAGGAAAGTACCAGCGCGTTGAACATGCCGAGGCCATTGATGGTCCCGCAGAGGACAATGGCCGCTGCGAGGAATGGGCCTCCGAGCGTGCGGGCGGCGTCGGCCCATGAGCCGGTGGAGAACTGTTCTACTGAAATGCCGGCGTAGCCGACGGCCGCTACCGGAAGCACGTAGGAAATGGCCACGATGGCAGCGCTTGCCAGCATGGCCAGAGGGTAGTTCCGTCGCGGGTTGTCTACTTCTTCGGCGACGGTGGAGGCGTTGTCCCATCCCATGTAGTTCCAGAGGGCGACAATGATGGCGGTGCTGATGCTTCCGCCGGTGAATGCTGTTGTGTGGCTGTGCCATTGCGGGGGGTGGAGAAACCCGAGGACAACCAGGACAGCGAAGGGGCTCAGCAACGCAAGAAAAAGCGCAACTGAGCCTTTGCCGACGGCGGGAGCACCGCAAAGGTTCCAGATGCAGCAGGCGGCGACGAGCGCCAGCTCCCACAGGATGCTGCGGTGGCCGGCTGTTCCGGCGGGGAAAAGTTTGCCCAGGTAGAGCACGAAGATGGTGGGGTAAATGGCCATGTCGAAGATGCTGGCGGTGAGCGAAAGCCATGCCTCCTGGTATCCCCAGAAAGGACCGAGCGCGCGGCGCACCCAAATATAAAAACCGCCTTCAGCAGGAATGGCGCTGGCCAGCTCACCCAGCATGAGCGTGGTAGGCAGGCTCCAGAGAAAGGGAAAGATGAGCAGAATGAGCAGCGCTTTGGTGTAGTCGGCACCGCCGAGGATATCTTCAATACCATAGGGGCCGCCGAAGACCATGAAATAGGTTGCCGCAACCAGGGGAACAAGGCCCATGCGGCGAACGCGCGCCTTCGGTGATGGAATGGTGGTGATTACTGCCCCGGTCCTCTGGAAGAGATTATTCTGCAAGATGCAGCTGGAGGGAAGAGGATTTGTTCTGAGTGGGGGATGGATTTTCAGGGTCCGCAAACCCACGTCTCAAAATCGAGACGTGGGGCACCCATTTCTATTCGCTCATCCCTACTGGACAGCTACGAATTTAGACCAATGCTTCGGCCCTTTCCCATGGCATTGGCACTTTGACTGAGGCCATGCCAGCGGCTGTTGCTGCCTGGATTCCCATTTCTGTGTCTTCAAAGACGAGACAGTGGTGCGGCGGGACGCCGAGTCGTTCGGCGGCGAGCAGGAAGCATTCCGGGTGCGGCTTGCTCCGCTGGTACTCACCGGCGCAGACGAGGGTGTCGAATTTGTCCACGAGGCCGAGCGCTTCAAGAGAGGCAGTGACAGAATGCCGCGTGCTTCCGGAGACAACGGCGAAGGGGACACGGCCGTGGGCGTCCTCGATATGCTCGAGCACTTCAGGGACGGCCTTGAGCTGGGGCAACAGTTCGTAATACATGCCTTCCTTGCGGCGGGCGATTTCTTCAACTGGCATGGAGAGCGTATGACGCTCGTTGAGAAGAGCGATGATTTCCCGCACCGGCATACCGCCGAGTGAGTAGAAGAGCTGCTCGTCAAATTCACAGCCCCATTCGCCCAGGATGGTCTTCCACGCCACGTAATGCAAAGGCATGGAGTCGGCGATGGTGCCATCGCAATCGAAGAGATAGGCGCGGAATTCCCCTGCGGGCAATTTCAATTTCATGTGTGTGGATTTTCCTCTATAGCTCTATTTTATGAGACGGACTGCCTGCTGATAATTCCTGGCCGGCAACGGATACACCGTACCTGGGACAAGCTTCATCGCGTGCGCATCGGGGGCGGTTGTGATGGTGGTCATCCTTGTTCATGATGTGCTGGTGCGCTGGACGTGTTTGAAAATTTGTAGTGTTTCTTCCCTCAAGGAACGCAGCGCCTTACATAAAATTTATGGTGCAAAGCGGCTGCGCATCATGAAGGCGCGTTCTGTGCATTATGCTGGCCCTACTGTTATTTTTCTCCTGGAAGGAACAGAATGCAGAAGAAAACACTTTCGTGTGCCATTTTCGCTCTGGCCAGTCTGACGGCTTTTGCGCAGACTCCCGGCAACTGGGTCGGGACATGGGCTGCCTCGCCGCTACCGCATCCGGTGAATCCGGTGCAGGTATCTCCAGCAAATTCGACGTACCGCAATGTGGTCCACATCAGCCTTGGTGGAGAGGCTGTCCGGATCAAGCTGACAAATGAGTTTGGCACTGAACCGCTGGTGGTGGGCGCAGCGCATGTGGCTGCCGGTAGCGGAGGCGGCGCGGAGCAGCAGGGAACAGACCACGCCCTTACTTTCAGCGGCAAGCCTTCAACCACCATTCCTGCGGGAGCATTCATTCTGAGCGATCCTGTCACGATGCAGGTTGCGCCGCTGTCTGACCTCATCGTGAGCGTCTACCTGCCGGAGCAGCAAATCCGCACCATGACGTGCCACTCATTCGCAGACCAGACCAACTACATCCTGAAGGGCGATGCCACGTCGGCCGCGACTGCCGATAACTCGAGTGCGATTGGTTCCTGGTGCTTTGTCAAGGGAGTGGACGTGAGTACGAACGCTTCCGATCACGCCGCGTCCATTGTGGCTTTTGGCGACTCGATTACGGATGGCGCAGCTTCTGCACCGGGGGCAAACCATCGCTGGCCCGATGTGCTGGCGGCACGGTTGCAGGCGGACAGGCGTACGGCGCATTTGGGCGTGCTGAATGAGGGCATTGGGGGAAATCGCGTGCTGCATGATGGATACGGCCCGAATGCTTTGGCGCGCTTTGATCGCGATGTGATTGCACAAAGCGGCGTGAAGTATCTGATTATTCTGGAAGGCATCAACGATATTGGCCATCTAAAGCGGCCGGAAGGCCCGGAAGACAAGCCCATTACAGCAGATGATCTGATCTTCGGCCTGTCGCAACTGGTGGCGCGCGCGCACCAGCATGGGATCAAAGTGTTCGGAGCCACGCTTACACCGTATGCGGGAGCGGGCTATTCCACCCCGGAGGGCGAACAGATTCGGCAGGCCTATAACCAATGGATCAGGACGAGCGGCGTATTTGATGGAGTGATTGACTTTGACAAGGTCACGCATGACCCGGCGCATCCAGATACTTTTCTGTCCGATTATGATTCCGGCGACCACCTGCATCCGAAAGATGCGGGATACAAAGCCATGGGTGACGCGATTGACTTGTCTTTCTTCCGCTAGAAAAAGCGTGGCGCATTCTACCCTGTGAAGTCCTTCCTGGGCAGGGTGTGCCTTGCTAAACATTGCCCTCCACCTTACTAAGTTATTTATTTGTAAATAATTAAAATTTTATTGGAAACGATTCCAATCATGTTGTTATTATCCATTCGCTGTTGATATCACTCATTTTGAGGCCAAACAAAAATGAAACGTAATGTTCTCCATTTTCCGAAGATGGAAACGATTCCAATTAAGCGTTTAAACAAATTCATTCTGCTGCTCTGTTTTGCGCTGGTACTGCCAACTGCCGTTCTGTTTGCCCAGGAATATCGCGGCACCATCTCAGGCCAGGTGACCGACCCGAAAGGTGCGGTGATTCCGCGAGCCACTATTACGGCGGTGGGCCCGCAACAGACTTACAACATTACAAGCGGCGCGAATGGAAACTATGTGATTCCGTTTGTGCAGCCTGGCACCTATACAGTGACAGCCGAAGCGCCGGGGTTCAAGAAGGCGATCCAGCAGAATGTGGTGATTGATGTAGCCACAAAGGCCAGCGTGAATTTTTCATTGCAGATTGGTTCGACCTCAGAAACGGTCGCTGTCGAGGAGAACCAACTTGGGCTGAACCTTGCCGATGCTTCCGTAGGAGCAGTGATGGATCCGGAAAAGGTCCAGAACCTTCCGCTGAATGGGCGGCAAATTTACATGATGATGGCGCTTACCCCGGGCGTTCGCTTCAATCAGACACAGTTTGGCGCGAGCGGTTATTCGGGCACGCGGGGGTGGGACGAATCGAACAACTACTCCATTACTGGAATCTCAGGAGCATACAACCAGTTCTTTCTAAACGGTGCGCCTATTTCACAGCAGGGCGGTGGCGGAGCGGGTACGTGGAACATCTCGCCTTCCATTGATGCCGTGCAGGAATTCAAGATCATGACCATCACCTACGATGCGCAGTATGGGCGCGTTGGCGGCGGGGCGATGAACACGATCCTGAAGAGCGGAGGGCCACACTTCCATGGAACGCTCTACGACTTCTGGCGCAACTCTGTTCTTGATGCCAATACTTACCAGCTCAACCAGCAGGGCAGCAAGAAGCCTTTCCACAATATGCACCAGTTTGGCGGAACGATTGGCGGGCCCTTCCTGAAAAACAACAAGGGCTTCTTCTTCTTCAGCTACGAGGGATGGCGCGAGGTGCTGCCGGGCGGCGTGGTCACGACCGTTCCTACGCCTGATATGTTTCCCGATGCAAACGGAAATGTAAATCTCAGCAATTATCTGGCAAGCGTCAGCGGAAAGCAGAATGGCATTTACGATCCGCTCACGACGACGGCCTGTACTGCGGGAGTCAATGGATGCCCGGCGTCCGGCTACGTTCGCCAGCAGTTTCCCAACAACACGATTCCGGCCAGCCGTATCAGCCAGATAGGCCTGAACATCATGAAGCTTTTTCCTGCTCCGAACCGGGCTGGATATGTGAACAATTACGTCTTTAACGGCTCAGACCAGTACCACTACAACATGCCCATTGCGCGCGTGGACTATAACTTTAACGACGCAACGCGCCTGTATGGGATTTTTGCCTGGTGGTCGGGTCATGAATACCGCAACAGCAATGGAATGCTCGGGCCGGCGATCCGGGGCAACATTAACAATTACCGCTCCAGCATTACGCAGGTGCTCGACCTTACGCACACGTTCAATCCCAATCTGGTGAGCGACATTCGTGTTTCTTTTAACCGCATGTGGAACCTCGCTCCGAACGGTACCCTGTCAGCCGGTCTGGCCAGCCTTACTCCGGAGCAGCTTGGAATCTCGATGCCGCAGATTCCCACGACGAAGCACCGCTATGCTCCTGAGATCAATCTGAATGATGGTTTTCCGGGCATCATCGGCAACACGGGCGATCCTGTGATGTATGAAACCTATGACATCTCGCCGTCACTGACGCAGGTCTTTCGTCAGCACACCTTCCACTACGGCGCAGAGGTGATGGTGTACCACGATGTGAGCGGAGGTGTAGGGCAGCCGAACGGAAACTTCTCCTGGAACACGGGCTTTACACAGAGGGACCCCTTCCAGGGCAATAACGACGGAGCTTCTATTGCTAGCCTTCTGCTTGGGTATCCCAGCGGAGGCAGTGTGCAGTATACGCAGCCGCCCTACGAGAGCTACCACTATTACGCCGCTTACGTGCAGGATGACTGGAAGGCGCGCAGCAATCTGACGTTTAATCTTGGCTTGCGCTGGGACACGGAGACTTCTCCGGTGGAGCGGCACAACCGGCTGCTGGCGGGCATGTGTTTCACCTGCACCAATCCGATTACCAACCTGATCACCTTTCCGGCGGGCAACACGCTGCCGAACGGCGCACATATGGTGAACCCGATCATGGGAGGCGTGCAGTTTTCAAGCAGCAAGCTCACGGCTTATGAAAACACCTGGGGACTCTTCCAGCCGAAGGCCGGCTTCTTATACCTGCTGAACCGCAATCTGCTGCTGCGCGGAGGCTACACGCTGAGCAAAGCGCTGGGCATTGAGTTGGGCGGCGCATCGGCGTGGAACCAGAGCACAAACTACAACTCCTCGCCCGATGGCGGTCTGCATCCGGCGCTGGACTTTTATCATGGCAATCCATTCCCAAATGGCTATGCCGTGCCTCCGGGTAACTCCAAGGGATTGATGACACTTGTGGGGCAAGGCTTCGGAATTGATCTTCGCCAGCGCAAAATTCCGCTCGTCCACGAGTGGGCACTGGGGATCCAGATACAGCTTCCTTCGCAGACGCTGCTGGAGATCACGTACCTCGGAAACCACGGGACGGACTTCCGCGCTTCCAAGCAGTTCAATGGCCTGAGTGCGTCAGACTTCTACAAGGGCCATGCCAATCCAAACTATCTGAACCAGCTAGTGACGAACCCATTCTATGGAGTGCTTCCTCCAACGATTGACATGGGGAAGACACCGACCATTCAGGCAAAGTATCTGATGGTGCCGTATCCACAATACAACGGCAACCTGTACATCTACACCAACCCGGAAGGTTACAGCAACTACAACGCCATGCTGGTGAAGGCAGAGAAGCGTCTTTCCGGCGGAGGTGCTTTGTCCAAAGGGTTGAGCTTCCTGACCTCGTTCACGTGGTCAAAGATGATGACGGCCAATGGCTACCTGAACAACGGCGGCGCGGGCCTGGTAGATCCGCACCCGTACTATGCGATTGACGGCAGTGACCGGCCCTGGGACCTGGCCTTCAGCGGGCTGTATGGTCTCCCGATTGGCAAAGGAGGAGTCATCGCCGGCGACGCGCATGGCCTACTGGGCGAGGTACTGAATGACTGGCAGCTTGACTGGATATTCAGCAACGCCGGTGGAACTCCAGTCGGATTTCCGAATGGAGACATCTACAACTGCAATGGAAAGTACAACATTCTTTCTCCGCACAAGACATGGAGCAGCTACATCAACAATTCCACCCCTTCATGCTGGAAGACCTTCCCACCCTACACGGCTGTGACGCAGCTTCCGCGCACGACTGCGATCCGGAATCCGTGGGCGCAGCAGACGGAGCTTGGGCTGGAAAAGAAGTTCCTGATTCGTGAAGGTGTGGACCTGCAATTTAAGGCGGAAGCATTTAATGCGACCAACACGCCGATCTTTGGCGGTCCGAATACGGGTGGTCCGGAGAGTGCTCCGAAACGCAATACCAGCGTCGCCAATCCAAACCAGCCTGGTGCGTGGTCAGGATACGGCACCATCGGGTCCACGCAGCAGAACTTCCCGCGTCAACTGCAACTGTCACTGAAGCTGCTGTTCTAGCGGTCCACCGGTTTGCCTCCCGGGCGTCGGGCCTTTCCGGCGCCCTTTTTTTATTTTTGTGTGGAGGGGCAAGAAGTGTATGGGAGTCTGCCCGCCTGGCTGGATTTCTATTGATTTTTGGATTAAAAATTCTTAAAATGAAAGAGTTTGTGACTTCCCGGCGGGTTTGCTGGTAGTACGATGTCCCTGCCCTTCGCCGGAGATTCTGCACGTCACCTTACTGCTAGGGGTACAAATAAGAAAATGGCAAAACGTCGTGGCAATCCTAACTGGGGCAAACCTGAGCCTATTGGGCCGGTTGTGCCTACTGTGACTTCCTTTGAACAGGTAGTGAAGGAATATAAGCTTACTCCAGACCAGTATGTTCGCTCGACTCGCCTGCGTGAATGGGCGCGCCGTAACCGCAACTCGAAATATATCCCTGAGGCGTTGCTGGAAGCGTGGGGTTTCGAGATCGAGTCTTCTTTGTAAGTCTGGAATTACTACTGGTGTAGGGAACGCCGTCCGGAATGGACGGCGTTTCTGTTTGGAGTGCGATTCGCGCAGGCATGGATCGGCCCAGGTCAGCTTCGTGAACCTGAGGCATCGGGTTTGTTCCTCTGCGCATGCAGAGGTTGGAGGCTATTGGGGTTTTTCTGCGGGGGATTGGGTCTTCAGCTGTTTGAGGGCGTTGAGGGCGCGTTGCGCGTCGTCTGGGCGGTGGAGGCGCTGATAAAGCCGGGCAAGCTGGAAGTATGCTCCCTGTTTAATGAAATTTGAAGGATTGCCGGAAAGGCTTTTTTCGAGCGAGATGACGGCTTCTTCGTCGTGTCCTGTTTTTGCCAGTCCCAGGCCGAGGTAGAAGTATGCCGGGGCGGGTTCCTGCAGAAGAGGAGCGGCCTTGCGGAGCATGACGATTCCCTGGGCTGGGTCTCCGTTTTCGACTTCAATGCGGCCGAGGTTATAGAGGGCGACGGAATTATTGGGGCTTAGCTTCAGCTCAGCCTGGTAGGCCTGGGCGGCCTGGGTAAACTGGCTGAGTTTCTGATATTCGGCGCCGAGAGATTCGTATAAATCGGCATTCTTCGGCTGCTTTGCGATGGCCGCCTGATATTCCTTAATGGCGGCCTGGGGATTGTCCATGTCAGCGTAGTTCTGAGCGAGTGCGCGATGAACATGCCAGGAGTCGGGGTCAAGCTCGCGCATGCGGGAGTAGCTTTCGGCGGCGACAAGGCTGTGAGCGCGACCGCGATAGTCGAGTACGTTGATGTCTTTGGGGGCGAGCTGGGCGGCCTGGTCAAGGGAGGTGGTGGCAGCATCGGGATTTCCGGCGGCCAGCTCGACGATGCCGAGCCAGGTGAGGGCTTCGACACTTTTGGGGTACTGCGCAATTTCCCGCTGGAGGGCGGTACGGGCCTGGTCGACATGGCCGCGCTGGTACTCGGCGATACCGAGAAACAGGTGCGCGCCCTGCGCGGAGGGATCAAGCATGATGGCCTTATTTAGTGCTGTGATGGCGTCGTCGGGTTTTCCTTCACGCAGGAGGGCGAGTCCGAGATCGAGATGCGCGGGTGCAAATTGTGGATCGGAGGCGGTGGCCACGCGGAAGGCCTTTTCCGCTTCAGCGGCATTGCCCTGGCGCATGGCCTCCGTGCCGGCTTTGAGATATTGCACGGTCTGGGCATTCTGTGCGCGAAGCAGGTGGGCGGCGAAAAGGTAGCAAGCAAGACAGAGAGACAATCGTGAGTCCACGCAGACATAATATGGTAAACGACAATGGCCTTGCTTGCGTGGACCAAAGATAAAATGCCCTTCGTTCTGAGGGGAGGCGTGTTTGCTGCTCTGGCTCTGATGCTTCCGGCATTTGCGCAGACCGGAGTGAATCCAGAGAGCGCGCAGATGGATGCTTATGAGGTGGTGCTGAAGGCCCATCCGCAAGATGCTGGTGCGCGGAAGGGTGAGGTTGAGACGGGGATTGCGGAGGCATTGTCGGCACGCAAGGCAGGGAAGAATGATCTGGCGCTGGCGTATCTTTTGCGGGCGAAGTATTGGGTGCCGGATGATGTGGAACTGCTGCGTGACACGGGCGTGCTGGAAGAAGCGATGAAGCTGGACCATGATGCCGATGCGACGCTTGCAGAAGCGCAGCGGCTGCGACCCGATGATTTGAAGACGCTGTATGCGATTGCGCGAGTGAAGATGGATCTGAACCAGATGCAGGCTTCAGAAGATGCGTGGAAGAAGTATCTGGCGGCGCGTCCGGAAGATGCTTCAGCGCATTATGGCCATGGGCTGTTGCTGCAGATGCTGCAACGAACGGATGAAGCGTGGGCGGAATTTCAGAAATCGGTGGAGCTGCAGCCGGCGCAGTCGGAGTCGTATTACCGGCTGGGAGAAATTGCGCGTAATGCGGGTGATGCCGCGCAGGCGAGACAGTTTTATCTGAAGGCGATAGCGAATGACCCAGCGCACGCAGGGGCATGGACGGGCCTGGGCATTCTGGCGTTTCAGGCAAAGCAGTATCAGGAGGCCGAAGATGATCTGGACAAGGCGGTGCAGTATGCACCGGACTTCCAGACGGCACGGTACTACCATGGCCTGACACTGGCGAAGCTCGGGCGCAAGGAGGAGTCAGCGAAGGAGATGGCACTGGCTGTGCATCTGGCCGATGAGCAAAATGCGCGCAAGGATGAGTCGCGCAGACTGGCGGAGCAGCCGTACCATCCGCAATAGCCGTTATGCGCCGCAATAGCCGTTATGCGGCTGAATAGCCGAATTGCTCGAGAAAACGGAGCACGTGGTCTACCAGGAGTTCTCTCTCGGTCTTAGGGGGGCGAGCGGCCATCTCGTTCGCAGTTGGCACCCGGAATTTTTCAGCAGGCAGGGGGGCCTCTGCAACTTCTTGTTTACTTCTCAATGACATTTCTCTTCCTCAAACGACTGATTTAGTTAGATGCAGTGAAGAGAGACCATGCAGCCTGTTTGCAAAGGTAATGTGAAGGCAATGCTCTTTTTTTTGTACTGATGGTGATACAGAAACGAGGCGCGTTACAAGATTTTGTGAGATGAGGTCCGATTGGAATTTAGAAGGCGGAGGATGTGTATGGGTGGGATTTAGCTTTCCCATCCCTTTCGCGCTGCGAAAGGATGGGGTACCCGGGATTGTTCTGCTTTCTGCATCCTGCGAAGGCCATCGGCGTACCTTGCGGGCGGATCAATAGAATCTGGTTTCGCCTTCCGGGCGCGTCTTCCAGCGGCGATGTACCCAGAGCCATTGGTCTGGGTAGCGGCGAATGTAGGACTCGATGACGGCGGTGCAGTGGGCGGTGTTGGTGACTGCGTCGGATTCATCATCGCCGGTGCGCAGCATAGGAATTTCCTCGCCAAAATGCAGAACGTATTTCTGCTCGGATTCTTCCCAGAGCATGAAACCGGGGAGCACGGAGGCACCTGTCTTCATTGCGACGCGCGCGAGACCAGAGGCCGTACAGGCAGCCTTGCTGAAGAAAGGAACAAAGACGCCCTGCGGTGGTGTCATATTCGTGTCCATGAGGATACCGACGGTTTCTCCGCTGCGCATGGCCGCAAGGAGGCCGCGGGCGAAGTCGTCTTTGTGCAGAACACGATTGCCGTGAAGGCAGCGGATGTGATTGACTAGCGAGTCCACCTTTGCGTTATCGAGGCGGCGGATGACCATGCTCATGGGATATCCCATGAGAGAGTGGTAAAAGCTGGAGAGCTCCCAGGCGCCGAGATGTCCGGTGACGATGAGGACGCCATTGCCTTTTCTACGCGCCGCCAGGTAGTGTTCGAGACCTTCGTAGCGGATGAAGCTTTGTGTGCTCTCGGGCGTGTATTTGCTCATCTGGCAGAACTCGGCCAACTGCCAGCCGAGATTGCGGTAGAGCTTGCGCAGGATTTGCTGGTGTTCCCGGGCGCTTGTTTTGGGAAAGGCCAATGCAAGGTTTTTCTCGGCGACCTTGCGAAGTCGCTGAACGGCGTGAAAGGCGATTGCGCCCAGTGCTGCCCCTATGGCACGCGCAACACTGCGCGGAAGTGCGCCAAGAACGCGCATGAGAAGCCAAACCACGGCAAATTCAAGACTTTCACGCATGGATGAAATAAATGTCAGTGTAAATCAGCGAGTCGGCGGACCGGCGCCGTTGAGCTCCTGCTGGCTAGTCAGGGGAAGAGACGCATGAGGCCACGGGCAGGCAGGTCGGGTTGCAGGAAGCTTTGCCCGGTGAGGGCCTCGGCGGCGAGATAACCGCTGCGTGCGGCGCCTTCCATGGTGGCGGGCCATCCGGTGGCGGTCCAGTCGCCGGCGAGGAAGATGTTGTGCCAGGGGCTTTGGGCGGTGGAGCGAATGCTGTCTATCTTTGGGAGCACGGAGAAGGTAGCACGCGCCTCTTTGGTGACGGTGGCTTTGAGCAGTTTTGCTTCGCGCACAGCGGGGAAGAAAAGGGTGAGCTCACGCAGAGCGAGATCAATCAGCTGTTGCCGCTGCATGGGAATGACGGAGCGCAGGGCGCTGATGACCAACTCAATGTAATGGCCTTCGCGTGTGTGCCGTTGTGGCTGGAGCTTTGACTTGTTGAAGAGCCACTGGACGGTGGTATCGAGCAGTGAGGCGTGCGGGAGCGGGGTGATTTCGCGGTCGAACCAGAGATGTACTGCGGCGATGGGAGCATGTGTAAACTGCGCGAGGCGGGCTGCCAGGGCTTCTTTGCCTGCAGCGTCGGGCAGGGCAGGCAGCAGCTTCGCCATGGCCTCAAAAGAAAGAGCGAGGATGACGGCATGACTGTGGATGCGGTCTGTCTCTGTCTGTACGGACCATTGCTGCGATGCCCCGTTCCATGCGATTTGCGTGACATTCGAGCGCAGGAGGACTTCGGCCCCGCGCGCGTGGAGTGCCTGCATGGCCTGACCATACAGGTCGCTCAAGGGAACGGAAGGGATGGCCATGCGGCCTGATTCTGGTGAGCGCAGGAAGAGTTCGCGACAAACCTTTGCTGCGTAGTAGACGGAAGTCCTGTCCAGCTCTTCATTCAGTGCGGCATAGAGCACTGGCCCCCAGAAGCGCCTGATTGCGTTTGGCGTTTGCTTGTGGCGAACGAGCCAATGCGCGAAGTCCTCTTCTGTCTCTGTGGGAAGACCTATTGTGAACGCAGACAGGCCGCGGGCGATGGCGAGCTTGTCCGCTGTGGAAAAAGCGTGAGCGCGCAGGAAGGCCATGCTGGCGTGAAGCGGCGCGGGCAGTGGAGAGGGATGCAGAATGCTGATGCGGCCGCCGGGCTCGAGCATGTTGATTTCATCGAACCAGCGCAGTTTGTCGAGGACGCCTATGCGGCTGTAGAGATCGAGCAGGTTAGTGCAGCAGCCAAAAAGCAGGTGCTGGCAGTTGTCTATGACTTCGGCCGTGACGGGATGCTCGTAGGAGGAGGCACGTCCGCCAAGATAGGGCCTGCGCTCGATGAGGTGGACGTGATGTCCGGAGTCGGCCAGCGCTGTGGCTGCGGCGATGCCGGCTACACCTCCGCCAACGACGGTCACGGAAGGCAAGGGCATAGTCAGCTCCCACCTCGGAGGCGGGCGAAGAAGATACGCAACAGCCCGCACGCGAGAATCATGAGCTTGGTGACAGTGGGAACGGAGACGCGTTGGGAAAAGACGTCGAAATTGCGATGCTCAATGCGCTGCAAGAGGCGGTGGTAAATCGTAATCAGTACCCAGAGGGCGGGGCGCGAGTCGGGCGAGATGAGAGGAAGAAGGGCTTCGCTGGATTTGTAGTACTGTTCGGCGCGGCGCGCCTCAAACTCGAGCAGCTCGCGCTGGTTCAGCGTGAGATGGTGGCCATCTTTGAGGTTCAGGAGATCTTCAACCGAGACGCCAAAGCGGTCCAGGTCTTCAAGAGGCAGGTAGATGCGATCACGCTCGGCATCTTCGCGCACATCGCGCAGGATATTTGTGAGCTGGAAGGCGATGCCAGTTTCTTCGGCAAGTTTTTCGGCGCGTGAGCCGGTGTATCCGAAGATGCGAATGCAGACGAGGCCGACGATGGATGCGACGTAGTAGCAGTAGCGGTACAGATCATCAAAGGTCGCGTAGGTGTCGAGCCTGAGTGTGTGCACGGCCTCGCTTTGCGGCGCTGAGGGAGCGTGCAGGTCCATGGAAGTTCCATGCACGAGCTGGTCGAGGAGCTCGGTTGTGATGGCGAAACGGGACTGGGCGTCGCGCAGGGCGATGAATACAGGATCGGTGGTTGATGCGCCTTGCGCTGCGGCGTGCCAGGAGGCAAGCCATGCTTCGAGATTGGCGCGGCGTTCATCGCGGGACCTGCTTTCATCGTCGGAGAGGTCGTCGGCATGACGCATGAAGGCGTAGACGGCGCAGATAGCGTCGCGCTTGGGCTTTGGCAGTGCCACAAAAGCGAAATAGAAATTTTTCGCTTCGCGGCGGGCAATCTGCCGACAGATTGCGTACGCCTGTTCAACGGATGGGGTCACGCAGCTCTCCGCCGCAGAAACTTGCTGCTGACGGCGCGCAGCAGCAGCGCTACTTTTCTTGTTTTCGAGATGGACGGACGAGCGCGAAGGACGTTGTAGTCCTGCTGCTGGATGGCGTTGAGGATTTCCAGTCCGCCGCGGCTGAAGAGGTCCAGGTCAACGGCAAGGTCACGGTCCACCATCTGGATGAGCGGCAATCCCTGCTCAAACATGCGGCGGGCGTAGTCGACTTCATAGCGCATGAGCTCGCGGAACTGTGGGGTAAAGGTGCGGCTGGCGATGGTGGCTTCATCCACGCCGAAACGCTGCATGTCGGCAAGCGGAAAATAGATGCGGTTTTTGGCGTAGTCCACGGTGACGTCCTGCCAGAAATTGGCGAGCTGCAACGCAGAGCAGGTGTAGTCGGAGAGGCGGAAGCGTTCGGCATCGCGGTAGCCGCAGGTGTAGAGCACGAGGTGGCCGACAGGATTGGCGGAGTAGCGGCAGTAGGCGAGCACGTCATCCATGGCCGGGAAGCGGGTGATGGTCTGGTCCTGCCGGAAGGCGACGAGCAAATCGGCGAATGGGTCTTTGGGGATGTCGCAGGCGCGGATGGTTTCTGCCAATGCGACGAAGACGGGATGGCGTGTTTCTCCGCGATAGCAGGCATCGAGCTCCTGCTGCCAGAGATCAAGCAGCGCGAGAGACTGCTCGCGGTTACCGACCTCATCGCCGAGATCGTCGGAGATGCGGCAGTAGGCGTAGATGCTGTGGAAGTGCGGGCGAAGGCGTTTGGGAAGAAACCAGGAGGCGACGTGAAAATTTTCGTAATGCGATTCAGCGAGGCGCTGGCAATAGGCGCGGGCTTCTTCAAGCGTTGGCGTGCGGTCCGGAATGCGGTATTCCGCTGGCAGAGCGGCCCAGCCTTTTTCGATGAGTTCAGATGGGGCGTACGCGGTCATGGGGCCTACGGAATGATTGCAGTCTTGATGTCGTTGGAGCGGTCCATCAGTTTGCGGAAGACCTGGCCGATGTCGGCGAGGCGCGCGCGTCCGGTGATGTATTCGCGGCATTTGAAACGGCCGCTGATAATCAGATCGAAGGCGCGGCGAGCGGTCCCGGGCGTGTGATGGAAGGTGGCTTTCATGATGATGTCGTTGTAGTGCAGACGGTTCGTGTCGAGCTCGACTTTTGTGCCGGCGGCACATCCGCCGAAGAAGTTGACCGTACCGCCTTTCCGGACCAGTTCGATGGCCTGTTGCCAGGTGGCGGGGGTGGCGACGGCCTCGATGGCAATGTCTACGCCGCGATGGTCTGGCGTAAGCGCGCGTACAGCGGCGACCACGTCCTTGACTGCAGTGATCTGGACGACTTCTTCTGCGCCGAAGATCTTTGCTGCTTCAATTTGCTCATCGTGCTTGACTATGGCGATGACACGCAGCCCGGCAAGCTGGGCCGCGTGGATGAACATAAGGCCGATGGGGCCCGCGCCGATGACGGCGATGGAATCGCCTGGCTGCGGGTTGGATTCCTCCAGTCCGCGAGCGACGCAGGCAAGCGGCTCGGTGAGCGCGGCGTGCTCGAAGGGAACTCCGTCGGGAATATGCAATGTGTTCTTTTCGACAATGCGCGCCGGGATGCGGATGTATTCGGCGTAGGCTCCGTTGTTGAAGATGAGGTCATCGCAGAGGTTCTGCTGTCCTCGCTTGCAGAAGTAGCACTGATCGCAAGGGGCGGAGTTGAGCGCGACGACGCGGTCGCCAATTTGGAAATCGGTGACGCCAGCGCCCACTTCTTCGACGGTCCCGGCCAGTTCGTGGCCGAAAGGGATGGGTGGCTTGAGCATTTTGGCGTGGTAGCCGCGGCGGTAGACTTTAAGGTCAGTGCCGCAGGTGAGCGCGGCTGCGACGCGGACGATGATTTCGCCCGGCCCGGCGGAAGGCACAGGGAGTTTTTCGACGCGCAGGTCTTCCTTACCGTAGAGCACGGCGGCTGTCATCGTGTTCGCCATCATCTTCTATTTTCTCAGACTTTGAGGCCGGGCTGGAGGAAGACCTTCATGGAACTGGCGGTCGGATTGGAGGCGATCTCGATGGCTTCGACCGCTTTCTGGAGCGGGAAGCGGTGAGAGATGAGCCGGGTCAGGTCAAAGCCTTTGCTGTAGCCATCGAAGACCAGCTGTGTGCCCTGGTCCTGAATTTCAACCGAAGCGCTGTAGCTGCCCATGAGCGTCTTTTCATCCATGCAAACGGCGGCCGGGTCAATAACGGCTTCGCCGTGCTGCGTCTGGGCGAAGAGAAGCACGCGGCCGCCGGGCCGGGCTGCATCCATGGCGAAGCGGATAAGGGAATTTCCGCCGACGGCAAGGATGACAGCATCGGCGCCGCGCCCTTCGGATTCGCGCTTTGCCACTTCGACGACGTTTTCCTTTGCTGCATCAATTGGATGGTTCAGGCCGTAGGCTGCCGCGATCTGATGGCGCTCGGCGAAGAGGTCAGAGGTGAGGACTTTGGCTCCGGTGCGTGCGGCGAGGGCGGCGAGCATGATGCCGATGGGTCCCTGGCCGATGACGAGGACGGTTTCATCGGCGGCGAGATTCAGGTTGACGATGGCCTTCAGGCAAGTGTTGACCGGCTCAACAAAGGCGGCCTGTTCGAAGGGTACTCCGTCAGGAATTTTTACCAGGCCGCCGGAGCGGACGATCCAGCCCATGACGCGGACATATTCGGCGAAGCCTCCGCCGGAAGGCTCGAAGCCAGCGGTGCAGCCGACTTTTTTGTAGACCGGGCACTGGGCGAAGGTCTTTTTGCGGCAGTAGTAGCACTGGCCGCAGGGAATGTGATGGAAGACCATGACGCGGTCGCCGACTGCGAAGTTTTCCACGTCTTTGCCGGTCTGGACGATGGTTCCTGCTGTTTCATGTCCGAAGATACGCGGTGCAGAGTGCGAGCCGGTGTGGATCTTTTTGAGGTCCGTTCCGCAGATGCCGCAGGAATGGACGTGGATGAGGACCTCGCCGGGGCCGATTTCGGGTACTGGAACTTCTTCGACGCTCACGTCATCGATGCCACGGTACACCGCGGCTTTCATGGTTGCCGGAATTGTCTGTTTGCTTTGTGCTGTGGGCGTGAACACCCTATCAGATTACCCCATGGCAGAGCATGGTTTGGAGTTTGGCCTGAGGTGGAGAGCAGTCCGGGAGTTGTGGAAGCGGAAGCTAAAGGGGAGATCGGGTGAAGGAGGAGAAGACACAGACGAGAGAAACCAGGACAGGAACAGTGGTAAACACGCAGCCTTTAACGATGGCTGAATTCATTCTCGCAGGCTTTCACGAAGCTCAAATCGAGATGACAATAAGTCTCCGGAAGTTGCTTGTCAATCTTTATCTTTTCTGCCGATGGGGAAGAGGCCTTTTGATGCGGGCGGGAGGGGCAACTCCAAAAATGACGGCAAGGGCGAGATAGAGCAGGGCGAAGGCCGCGAGCACTCCGGAGCCGAGGACAAGGGGCTGATGGATGGGGGAGATATGTTTCAGGCCGTATCCTGCTGCTGCGGCCAGGGTAGCTGCTATCCAGAGCTTTGCCAGTCTTGTTGCGGAAAACCCAACTTTGCCGATGCGGGCATGCAGGGCACGGCGCAGAAGAGCGAATTCGACCCAGCCGGCGACGCCAGCGGAAAGCGTGAGTCCGGCGACGCCCCACAAGCGGTCCACTCCCAGAATGCGGGGGAGGGGCAGAGCGAAGAAATATCCCAGGGCAAGAGTGAGTGTGACACGAATGAGTGCGAAGTTGAGTGGCGTGCGGGTGTTGCGCAGAGCGTAGAAGGCGGAGGAATAGAGGCGTCCTGAGGTGGAGGCGAGGAGGCCGATGGCGGAGCCGGCCAATACTTTCCATACGAGCGAAACATCGTGGCCCTGAAAGTGGCCGGAGCGATAGATGGTGGCGACCACCAGGTCTCCGAGAATGACAAAAGCGGCGGCGGAGGGGATGACGAAGAAGGAGATGTTCTCAAGACCTCGTGCGAGGCGATTGCGGAGAGCGGATGCGATTTCCTCCTGCGAGCCGAGCTCGCTGGACATGGCAGGGAGTTCGGCGGCGGAAATTGCCATGCCAAAGAGGCTGACGGGGAGCAGGCTAAGGGTTTGTGCGTAGCTGAGGGCGGCGACTGCTCCCTGCGGAAGGAAGCTGGCGAGCATGGAGTCCACATAGGCGCTGATCTGGACTACGCCGCGGCTGATGAAAACGGGAGTAAAGCTGCGGGTAACGGCGCGCACCTGTTCGGAGCCGAGATGGATATGTATGCGGAGCGGCCACAGGTAGCGCATGACAGTGGGCAATTGCACGAGGAACTGAAGTCCGCTGCCGATGACCGAGGCGATGGCGGTGGCTATGGCCAGTTTTGATTCAGCCAGATGGCCGCCTTTCCAGAGAAGAATGGCGATGATGGATATGTTCCATACGACCGGCGCCACGTAAGAGAGGAAGAACTTGCGGTGGCTATTGAGAATGCCGAGGCACCAGGCGGATAAGACCAGAAGGGCCGCTCCGGGGAAGAGCACCTGGACAAGGCGGATGGTGAGCTGACGCGTTTCCCCATGGAAGCCGGGTGCGATGGCGTCAATGAGCCATGGAGCGGCGAAGACTCCCGCGACTACCAGGACGGATGTAACCAAGAACAGCAGCGCGAAGATAGCTTCAGCCACCCTGGATGCTTCCTCGTGTTTGCCTTCAGCGCGGAGACGGGCGTAGACGGGGATGAAGGATGCGGAGAGTACGCCTTCTCCGAAGAGGTTCTGCAGGAAATTGGGGATGCGAAAGGCGGCGCGGAAAGCATCGGCAGCGGCTGAGGTGCCGAAGTAGTGGGCGAAGACGCGTTCGCGCACCAGCCCAATGAGGCGGCTCAAAAGAATTCCGGCAGCTACGGCAGGGGCGGCGGCCCTGGATGCGGCTGGTTTGTGTGCAGCGGTCTGGCTCAAACCATGATTATAAGGGGGGGCTTTGTGGGTTGTTGATGCGCAACAAATCGCACCTTACGGTGCGGGTCCTTCGGCTTCGCTCAAGACTCAGATCAGCAAGCATGGGTAAATGCTCTATCTTGCATTTGGTTACTGTGGTCCGATGCCTTCATGCTCAAATATTTTCTTGCTGCGCAGAGTCTTTTCATGTAACGTGCCTTCATCTGTTAGGCTCTCTGCTTTGGAGATCGATTATGCAATCTCCCTCCGCGCTTACCAGATCGAACTGGAAGCGATATTTTCTTGCTTTGTCCTCCCGCGCACTGAAAAAAGTCCACCTGATATTGCTGTTATGGCTTGCTCTACCTGTTTATGCCCAGAAGGATTTCACTCGCATCTATGGCACGGGAGACCAGACAGTTCCGACGCCAACATTCATTGGTGTACTCGGCCAGAAAGACCCGGGTGCTCTGCAGGAGCTGATTGATTATCTGGAGGCCGTCAACATCACTGATTGGAAAGGGATGCAGGCATCAGGTAGGCTTACTGACATTTCAGGAAATAGCGATCCGGCTAGTCTGAGCATTCTCAACGGCGACCATTTCAGGCTCGATGTAGAAACACCGAATGGGCCGCGCAGCACGCGCGTTAGCGGCAGTACTGGAAAAACTCTCGAATCGGACGGAAAGAGTTTTTTAATCCCTCCAGTCACAGCTAAGGCCGGATTGCTGGCATTCCCCCGCTTACTTGCTTCAACTTTTCCTTCCGCCAACGCGGCTTTCATTGATCGTGGATGGGTCCAGATTGATGGAAAAACAATGCACAGAATTACGGCCGAGGAGCCGGTGTTCGATGATTCCACCAACGCTGCACAGCACGACATTAATGTTACTGATCTCTATTTTGATCCAGCCACTCATCTCCTGCTCAAGAGTGCATCGGCAGTTCAGCTTGATCCAACGGACAGACAACGATACTTAATCGTTCTCACGTATGGTGGCTACCAAAAAGTTAAAGACAGCCTTCTTCCACTCAGCTACAGCCAGACCCTAAATGGGCAGCCTCAATGGACATTGCAGTTGAACGATCCTAATCTCCAACCTTCCGTAAATATTTCCTATTTTCAGTTTTAAAGACCAGCCATGAAAAAGTTTACCGCTGCTCTTTTCTGCCTTGTGGTTTCTGCCATCTACATAAAGCAGTTGTATGCCCAGAATTATGTTTACGCTATTGGAAATCCTACCTTCAGCACGCAAATTCCGATTGAGAACGGCTTTATCAATGTGAACAATGGCGAAATTCACATTGAAATACCGCTTGCAACCCATCCGCAACGTGGGCGTCTCCAGTTGGATGAACGCTTGGTCTACGACAGCCGTATTTGGAAGATCGTGAATAACAGCGGATATTCTTGGCAGCCAACCAATGTCCCGAACTCCATGGGTGGGTGGACATTCCAATCTGGCCAAGGCACCGGAAGGGCGTGGGGTGCAATCTCCGGCCCCGCTGCTACGATCGAATGCGGTTCACCATACACATATGGGGCAACTATTAACGATCAGAAATATCAGTTCTTTTGGACTGACCCCGCTGGTACAACTCACCAATTCAACGTACTTTGGGACTATGAAACCAGCACTATTTGCCCTTCAAAAATAAGCAGCTCACCAGTCCAGGCGTCGGGGAACGCAATTGATTCGAGCGGATATACGATTTCCCTTACTGGCTACTACAGTCAAACTAGTCCAACAATCACGATCTACGATCGCGTCGGGAATGAGGTTTATCCTGCGATACAGGACCCTAATGGCAACTATTTCTCGAGCGACAGCAATGGAAATCTTGTCGATACGCTCGGGCGTACTCCCACCGTTAAGAGTACCAATGGAAATCAAATTTACTATGATGTACTAACCTATGGAGGAGGGCGAGCGCGTTATACAGGCCCGACCGCTCTCGTTTCCAATATTCAATATGGGCCGAATGGGCCACTAACCTGGCAACTGGCCAATGGGCTGACCGGAGCACAATATTATGATGGCCTAGGTCGCGTATCTTCGGGATGGGTCTGTAAGGGCTCTTCCCAGATCAATTGCTCGGGCGGTACCATGGTCTACGGCTTCGACAGTGGGTGGCAGGGACCGTATCTTACGTCCATGTGCGATTCATCTGTGAACGAATGCAGCGCGAACAGTTACGATAACTTGGGTCGGCTCGCCTCGGTGGTTTCCAATCTCGGACTGCCGTCAAGCTTTGGCTATGTCTACGACCGCTATGGCAACCGCTGGCAACAAAACGTGACGGCGGGAAGCGGATCTACCTCATCTCTTTCCTTCGACCTCAGCACCAACCGAATCAGCGCGGGCGGGTATAGCTATGATGCAGCCGGGAATCTGACCAGCGATGGCTTTCACAGCTACACGTACGATGCAGAAGGAAACATCACCGCGGTGGATGGGGGCAATACAGCCAGCTATGTCTATGATGCGCTGAACCATAAAATCCGTATCCAACTGCCTGCTTCCCAGCAGACGGTGGAGTATGTTTATGACGCTTGGGGGCGGATCACGTCGCTGGGCGGGCCTCCGTCTGATAATGCCGAGTCGCACATTTTCTGGGACGGACTGCAGATTGCCTTCCGCGCCGGGACCGGGCTGACCTTCTTTACTCACAAGGACTGGGTGAATACAGACCGCGTCCACACCGACGCCAGCGGCGCGAGTGCGGCCGTTTTTACATCAGCAGCTTTTGGTGACGGCGGTACGGTGACAAGCTCTGAGAATGAGGCGGACTGGGACTTCCATCGCTTTGGCGATTTGGATTACAACGCCGAAACCGCGACGAACGACGCCCACTTCCGGCAGTATTCTCCGGCCCAGGGTCGCTGGATGTCGCCCGATCCGTATGATGGCAGCTATGACTTCTC